>DATJTF010000019.1:0-153919 GCA_035503815.1 Verrucomicrobiia bacterium | reverse complement strand
TTTGGTTCGTAGCCAAACGCTCTATCCAGCTGAGCTACGGGCGCGCTGAAGAGGAAGCGCAGTCCAGATAGTTTACGATAGCCTGCGAGCCGCTTCAATGGGGGCGCGGCGGGCGCGGAAATGATTCGGCGCGAGGAAGACTCACAACGCGGTGAGGGCGGCCCGAGCAGCCAGGCCGCCCTCGATTCCGCAGGTTAACGTTCGCGAAAGGCCCTACCGAGCGGCGGCGGCCGCTTCCTTCTCGATGGGGGCGCCAATCAAGTTGCCCCACTCGGTCCAGGAGCCGTCGTAATTCTTGACGTTGTCGTAGCCGAGCAAGTACTTCAGCACGAACCAGGTGTGCGAGCTGCGCTCTCCGATGCGGCAATAGGCGATCGTCTCTCCCTCTCCCGATACCCCCTTGCCTTGATAGAGCTGTTGGAGCGCGTCGGCGGACTTGAACGTGCCGTCTTCATTTGCGGCTTGCGACCAGGGAATATTCGCCGCTCCGGGAATGTGTCCGGCGCGCTGAGCAGTCTCAGTCATGCCCGGAGGGGCGATGATTTTGCCGGTGAACTCATCCACGGAGCGAACGTCGACGAGCTTGCCGTTGTTCCGGCGATCCACGAGAGCGAATACCTCTTCCTTGTGCGCGCGAATAGACTCATCAGGGCCGGTGGCCCGATAGGCGGCTGGAGCGACCTTCGCCGCGTCCGTGGTCAAGGGGCGCTTTTCCTCGACCCACTTCTTGCGGCCGCCGTTGATCAGGCGCACGTCCTTGTGGCCGTAGTACTTCAATTGCCACAGGGCGTAGGCGGCGAACCAATTGTTGTTGTCGCCGTAAAGGAGCACGGTTGTGTCGTTCGAGATGCCGGATTTTCCGAGAAGCGCCTCGAGGTCTTGCTTGGAGATCAGGTCGCGGCGCACGTTGTCCTGCAGTTGGGTCTGCCAATTCCAGCCGACCGCGCCGGGGATGTGCCCCTGGTCGTAAGCGGCCGTGTCCACATCCACTTCCACCAAACGCACCTTGGGATCGTTCAGGTGCTGCGCCGCCCAGTCCGTCGAAACCAGCACTTCCGGATGCTTATAATCAGCCATTTCATTTTCTCCTTGTCGCGTTTTGAATTCTCGAATTCCCGTTTTTTCCCTGAAAGCAAAAAACCCACCGACCAGGCTTTCTGGCGGTGGGTTCAAGAGGGCTCAATCTCGATTTCGTTCTAGCGGCCCATTTCTCCCGCGCCAGCGCACACACACGCGCAACACATACAACAGCTACACGCGCAGGCCTGGCAACGATTGATCATTTCGGTCCCAAGTATATTACAAACCGCTCATTGCAAGCGACCTTTTCGCGGCCGCATTGTCCGGGGGCCATTGCCTTTCGCCCGCTCTTCGCAGGCGCCGATTCCGGGCGGCGGCGAAAGACAAGCGGCATTCCCAGCGTCCTCCCAGGGTTGAATGAAAGCCTGGATTACGGCGTTTGGACCTGCGCGGATGAAGCCTGAGAAGACTCGTCCGGCTTGGCTGGGCCGGCGGGCTGAACCGGCCCGGAGACCAGATCGCGCGGCGTCGGCAGCTTGGAAGTGTCCCAGCCGCCACCCAGCGCTTCAATCAGCTGGACGCTGTCCGTCATTTGCTGAATGCGCAAATTCACGGCGGTCTGCTGATTGGTCAGGAGGGTCGTCTGCGCGGTAATGACGTTGAGATAGGGATCAATCCCGAGTTTGTACCGGTCGGTGGCAAGGCCCAGGTTCCGCTCCGCCGATTTCACGGCCGCGTCCTGTTGTGTGATCTCATGCGACAGGATCCGGAGGGCGGCCAGATTGTCTTCCACCTGCTGGAACGCAGTGAGGACGGTCTGGCGGTAACTTGCTACCGAGGAGTTGTAAGCGGCCCAATATTGCTGGACGGTCGCTTTGCGCAAACCGGCGTCGAAGATCGTCTCGACGGCCGACGGTCCCGCGGACCACACCAGAGAAGGCCATGAGAGCCAGTTGGAGATGTCGTTGCTCTCGAAGCCAGCGGATGCGGCCAGCGTCACGGTCGGGAAATAAGCGGCGCGCGCCACACCGATCTGCGCATTCGCCTGCTCCATGCCGCGTTCGGCGGCGGCGATGTCCGGCCGCCTTTCGAGGAGCAGAGAGGGCACGCCGGGCGGAATTAGAGGAGGGTTGGACTCAAGAGGTTTGACATCAATGGAAAATGAAGAGGCGGGTTTGCCGACGAGAGTGGCGATAGCGTGCTCGTATTGGGCGCGAAGAATCCCGAGGTTGGTGTCCTGAGCTTGCGTGGTCTCGAGCTGCGTTTCGGCTTGAGCCACGGATTCGTCGGAATCGATTCCCGTTTGATAGAGGGCTTTGGTCAAATCCAGGGATTGCTGGTAAGCGATAACCGTGGAGTCGAGCAATTGTTTCAAAGCGTCCTGGCCGCGCAAACTGAAATAGTCCACGGCGACTTCGGCATGAACCGTCAGGCGGGTATTTTCCAAGTCCGCCGCGCTCACCTGCGCGCCCGCCACGTTGCCGCGAACGGTATTGCGAACCCGGCCCCATAGATCGGGCACCCAGGAAGCGTCAAAAGGCAAATCGAAATCCGCGAGGGTGTGAGAACTCCCCGTGCCGGTGTTTCCGTTCACCTGATGGCCCGACGTTTGGCTTCCGGTGATGCTGGGCGCCGTCGTCAGAGTCGGGAAATATTGCGCCCTCGCCTCTTTCACCTGCGCCCGCGCCTGCAACAGATTATTCATGGCTTCAACAATCGTTTGGTTGGACGCGCTGGCCTGATCTTCCAAAGAATTCAATTCCGGGTCATTGAAAACTTCCCACCACTTGCCGTGGAGCGCGGCATCCTGCGGCTGCGCAACTTTCCACTCATCGGCTGAAGTCGTGTTCGCATGGCTGACTTCCTTGTAAGCAGGCGGAGTGTCCACGGGCGGGCGCACATACTTTGGACCCACGTTGCATCCAGCCAGCAGAGCCAGCGCCGCGAGCGCCGAAGCCGAGCCGGCAAGGGCGCACTTATTCGTTCGGTCGTTTCGAGCCCCTGAAGTACCACGCATGGGCGACCTCATCATCGTGTTCATCCGAGTGTCTCCTGCGACGAGGCCGGAGTTGCGCCGTGGCGCGTGCGCGCCCACCACAGCCGGACGCGGTCCAAGTAGAGATAGACCACCGGTGTCGTATACAACGTGAGCATCTGGCTGAAAATCAGCCCGCCGATAATCGTGATTCCCAGGGGCCGGCGCAATTCCGATCCCGTCCCGGTTCCCAAAGCGAGGGGAAGAGCGCCGAAGAGGGCGCACATCGTGGTCATGAGAATGGGGCGGAAGCGAAGGAGGCAAGCCTCGAAAATCGCTTCGTCGGGCTTCTTCCCTTCGGTGCGCTCCGCCAGCAGCGCAAAATCGATCATCATGATCGCGTTTTTCTTCACGATTCCGATCAGCAGAATGATCCCGATCAAGGCGATCACGTTCAGGTCCACGCGGAAGATGAGAAGCGCGAGAACGGCCCCCACCCCCGCCGAAGGCAAAGTCGAAAGGATTGTGATCGGGTGAATGTAATTTTCGTAGAGGATTCCCAAAACGATGTACACGGCCAGGAGAGCGGTAATGATGAGAAAGGGTTCGGTGGAGAGAGAACTCTCGAATGCCTGCAGGGTGCCGGAAAACATCCCGTGAATCGTCGACGGCATTCCCATCTGCAGCTCGAGGGCGGAAATTCGTTGTGCGGCGTCACTCAGCGCCACTCCGGGGGCGAGATTGAACGATACGGTGACCGAGGGAAACTGGCCCTGGTGATTCACGGAAAGCGGCGCGGTTGAAGGCGCGGACTCGGTGACCGTGCCGAGCGGGACGACGCTGGGTGTATTCAGGCTGCTGGAAGAGCTCGAGGAGCTCGAAGAAGGATGAATGTACACATCGTTCAACCCTTGCGGCGTTTGCCAAAAGGGAGGAGCGACTTCCATCACGACGTGATATTGATTCAGCGACGTGTACATCGTCGAGACCTGAGCTTGCCCAAAGGCGTCGTAGAGAGTCTGGTCAATCGTCTGCGGGGTGATTTTCATGCGAGAAGCTGTGTCGCGATCGTAGGTCAGCATCATTCGCAGCCCGTTGTTTTGCTGATCGCTGTTCACGTCGGTGAAGCCGGGAAGTTTTCGCACTTCACGAAGCAAAATCGGTCCCCATTTCACAAGGTCGTCGAGATTGTCACTCTGAATAGTGTATTGATACTGCGCATTGGATTGGTGGCCGCCGATGCGCAGATCCTGTCCGGCCTGCAAGAAGACGGTCGCATCGGGTATCGAAACCAGCTTGGGGCGGAGACGGTTGATTACCGCGCTGGAGCTGATTTTTCGCTCCGCGAGCGGCTTCAGACCCAGGTAGATGAATCCGCCGTTCGTGGTGCCGTTGCCGCCGGTGAACGCCATTACATTCTCGACCGCCGGATCCTTCTTGATCAAGTTGACGAACTGCAGCGTCACCCGCTGCATCGCTTGAAAGGAAATGTCCTGGGCGCCTTGAATGCCTCCGAACACCGTCCCGTTGTCCTGCAAGGGGAAAAAGCCCTTGGGAACGATCTTCAACAGAACGACGTTCACACCGATCGTGATCATCAGGATCGTGAGCGTCACGGCGGGGTGGCGCAGGACGACGCGCAGAGTTCTTTCGTAAAAGCCGAGCAAGGCGCTGAAAGCCTTCTCGCTCGCGCGATAGGCCCGGCCGTGCTTCACTTCCCGGGAGCTCTTCAACAGACGCGAGCACATCATGGGCGTCGTGGTGAGCGAGACGACCAGGGAAACCAAGATCGCCACCGACAGAGTGACAGCGAACTCGCGGAATAGCCGCCCCACAATCCCTCCCATCATCAGGATGGGAATGAAGACGGCTACGAGCGACATGCTGATCGACAACACTGTGAAGCCGATCTCCGACGCTCCTTTCAGCGCCGCCTGCATCGCGTTCATCCCCATTTCGTGATAGCGGGTGATGTTTTCAATCACCACGATGGCGTCGTCCACCACAAATCCCGTGGAGATCGTCAGCGCCATGAGCGATAAATTATCGATGCTGTAATTCAGGAGATACATCACCCCAAAGGTCCCAATCAGGGAGACGGGCACAGCCACGCTGGGGATCAAGGTCGCGCGAACGTCGCGCAAGAACAGAAAGACGACAAGAATCACCAGAGCGATGGAGATCGCCAGCGTTTTCTCGACTTCTTCCACGGAAGCGCGGATCGTCGTCGTCCGGTCGAGAGTGATCGTCATGTCAATTCCGGCGGGAATCGAGGCTTTCAGAGCCGGGAGCGTCTCGCGAATCCGGTCAACTGTGTCAATGATGTTTGCGCCCGGCTGCCGGAAGATGATGAGCAATACGGAAGGCTTCCCGTTGACAAAGCCCGCCGCCCGGATGTTCTCGACCGAATCGGTCACATCGGCGACGTCCGACAACTGAATCGCGGCGCCGTTGTGATAGCCGACGATGAGCGGCTTGTAATAATCGGCGCGCAGCAACTGGTCGTTGTCGCTGATATCGGCCGTTCGCTGGTCATTGGCAAGCTGGCCCTTGGGCAAGTTCGAGTTTTGAGCTTTCAAAACATTCGCGACATCCAGCACTCCCAGGCCGTAACTATTCAGCTGCGTGGGATTCAAATCGACGCGGACGGCCGGCAGCGAGCTTCCCCCGACGATGACCTGCCCCACTCCCTGGACTTGCGAGAGGCGCTGCTGAATGATGGTCGAGGCGGCGTCGTACATCTTCCCGCGGTCATAGATGTTGGAAGTCAGCGCCAGAATCATGATCGGCGCGTCGGCGGGGTTCACTTTCCGGTAGGTGGGATTGCTCGGCAGGTTGGCCGGCAGGTAGCTGCGCGCGGCGTTGATGGCGGCTTGCACGTCGCGAGCCGCTCCGTCGATATTACGATCCAGATCGAACTGCATCGTGATGCTTGTCGTCCCGAGGGTGCTCGACGAGGTCATTTCGGTTATGCCTGCAATTCGCCCAAACTGCCGCTCGAGCGGTGTGGCTACGGAAGAAGCCATGATTTCGGGGCTGGCTCCGGGCAAGCCCGCGCCAACCGAGATGGTAGGAAAATCAATCTGGGGAAGAGGCGAAACGGGGAGCATCACGAACGCAGCCGCTCCTGCGAGCGCGATAGCGATCGTCAGAAGAGTTGTGGCGACCGGGCGTTCGATGAATGGCGAGGAAATGCTCATGATTAATCCGCCGGCACGGCTCCTGGGTTGCCTTGCGTCGCCCCTTCGCGAGAGAAGCGCCGCGCCAAATTGTCAAAAAAGATGTAAATGACCGGGGTCGTGTACAGCGTCAGCACCTGGCTGAGCAGCAGGCCGCCGACCATCGCGATTCCCAGCGGGCGGCGCAATTCGCTTCCCATTCCCGTTCCGAGCGCCAGGGGAAGTCCTCCCAGAAGGGCGGCCATTGTAGTCATCATGATCGGGCGAAACCGCAGCAAGCAGGCCTGGTAAATGGCATCCGTTGAGCTCTTGTGCTCTTTGCGCTCGGCCTCCAGCGCGAAATCAATCATCATGATTCCGTTCTTCTTCACGATTCCGATCAGCAGAATGATTCCTATAAGCGAGACGACGTTGAACTCCTGCCCGGTCAGCATGAGCGCCAGGAAGGCTCCCACTCCCGCCGAGGGCAGAGTCGAAAGGATCGTCAGTGGGTGGATGTAGCTTTCGTACAAAACGCCCAGAACGATGTAGACAGTGACCAACGCGGCGAGGATCAGAATCGGCTCGTTCGCCAGCGACGCCTGAAACGAAGCCGCCGTCCCTTGAAAGGAGGCTTGGATACTCAACGGCATTCCCAGGGCCTTTTGGGCCTGGGCGATTGCTGTCGTCGCATCGCCGAGAGACGCGCCCGGCGCGAGGTTGAACGAAATGGTCACCACCGGAAATTGCCCCTGATGATTTACGGAGAGCGGAGCGCTGCGCAATTCGAAATGGGCGATCGCGCTCAGCGGAACGGCTCCACCGTTTACGCTCGAAACCGCCTGCGGGCTGGCTGAGCCGGAAGTCGAACCCGCACTGGGGCCGTTCGGCGGCGATCCAGCCGAACTCGTGACGGTCACAATCGAATTCGAATTGCTCGACGAGGTCGTCGTGGCGCTCGGCGCGGTGGCGGATCGCACGTAAATGTCGTTGAGCATCCCGGGCGTCTGCTGAAAGCCCGGCAGCGTTTCCAGGACTACGTGATATTGGTTCAGCTGCGTATAAAGCGTGGAGACCTGCCGCTGACCGAACGCGTCGTAGAGAGTCTCGTCGATCATTTGCGGCGAAATTCCCAGCCGCGACGCCGTCTGCCGGTCAATGACCAGATCTTCCTGGAGTCCGCCCGGCTGTTGATCCGTGGCCACGTCCCGCAGCTGCGGCAGCGTCTTCATTTTGTCCACCAGCCGCGCTGTCCAATGGTTCAGTTCGTCCGCGTCGGGATCCTCGAGCGTGTACTGGAATTGAGTGCGGCTCACACGGTCTTCCACGGTCAAATCCTGGACCGGTTGCATGTACAGCGTGATTCCCTCCACATGCGCCAACTTTGGCTGCAACTCGCGGATCACGTCGCTGGCGCTGAGGCCGCGCTGGTCGAGCGGCTTCAACGTGATCTGGATCCGGCCCGAGTTCAACGTGGTGTTTGTGCCGTCTACTCCGATAAAGGACGAAAGGCTCTCGACGGATGGATCCTGGAGGATGACGTGCGCCAGCTGCTGCTGCTTTTCCGCCATGGCTTCAAACGAGATGGACGGCGAGGCCTGCGAAATTCCCTGAATGATTCCAGTGTCTTGGACGGGAAAAAAGCCCTTCGGCACCAAAATGTAGAGGATCACGGTCAGCACCACCGTGGCGACCGCGACCAGCAGCGTCGTCGTCTGGTGGCGGAGGACCACCTGCAGCGTCCTCCCATAGAAATCGATGATGCGGTCGAAGACGCGCTCCGACGCCTGAAACAACTTGCTCTGCTTCGAGCGATCCTCGCGCTTCAACAGTCGAGAGCACATCATCGGCGTCAAAGTCAGAGAAACGACGGCCGAGACCAGGATCGTCACGCTCAGAGTAATCGCGAATTCCCGGAAGAGCCGGCCCACAATGTCGCCCATGAACAGCAGAGGAATCAGCACGGCGATGAGGGATATCGTCAACGAAACGATGGTGAACCCGATCTGTTCCGAGCCCATCAGAGCCGCCTGCAGCGGCTTCTCCCCTTCTTCGATGAAGCGGACGATGTTTTCAATCATCACGATGGCGTCGTCCACCACGAATCCCGTCGAGATCGTCAACGCCATTAATGTCAAATTGTTCAGGCTGTAGCCCGCTAAATACATCACTCCGAAGGTGCCGACCAGCGAGAGAGGAACAGCGACGCTGGGGATGATCGTTGCCGAAACATTGCGCAGAAACAAAAAGATGACCATCACGACCAGGGCCACGGTCAGCATCAACTCGAATTCCACGTCGTGCACCGAAGCGCGGATCGTCGTCGTCCGGTCCGCCAGCACCGTCACGTCCACGGATGCGGGAAGATTTTCCTTGAGGACGGGAAGCAGCTTGGTGATGCGGTCCACCACCTGGATGATGTTCGCTCCCGGCTGCCGCTGGATGTTCATGATCACCGCGGGCGTTTCGTTCATCCACGCGGCTTGCCGCGTGTTTTCGACGCCGTTGACGATCTGCGCCACATTCGATAGATAGACCGGCGCGCCGTTGTGATAGGCGACCACGACTTTGTCGTATTGCTGGCTCGACACCAGCTGATCGTTCGCGTCAATCTGGTAATCCTGATGCGGGCCGTCGAAATTTCCCTTTGCCAAGTCCAGGCTGGTTTGCTGCAGCGCTGTCCGCACATCCTCCAGATTGATACCGTATTCGGACAGCTGCGTCGGATTCACTTCCACGCGTACTGCCGGTTTCTGTCCGCCACTGATGGTTACAAGGCCAACCCCCGGCAGCTGCGAAATTTTTTCGGCGAAACGTGTGTCGGCCAGATCTTCCACTTGCGGAAGGGGGATGCTCTTCGACGTCAGAGCCAGCGTAAGAATGGGAAAATCGGCGGGGTTTGTCTTGCTGTAGATAGGAGGTGTCGGCAAATCCGGAGGCAAGTACGTCTGGGCGGCGTTTATGGATTCCTGGACTTCCTGTTCCGCCACATCAATATTCAAGTCCAATGAGAACTGCAGCACGATGACGGAACATCCGTCCGAGCTTGTCGAGGTCATCTGCTGGAGCCCCGGCACTTCGCCGAACTGCCTCTCGAGCGGCGCCGTCACCGCCGACGCCATCACGTCGGGATTCGCACCGGGATAGAATGTGACGATCTGGATGGTCGGATAATCCACTTCGGGAAGCGCGGAGACCGGCAACTGAAAAAAAGCGACCGTTCCGGCCAGCAAAATCGCGGCCATCAACAGCGAGGTTGCCACCGGCCGGATGATAAATGGGCGGGACGGACTCAACGGGAGCTACTCTTTCCGGAATTGCCTTGGGCGGGCGGAGTCGCCTTTCTGCTATTGGTGTTGGCGCTGGGGGTCGGCGCGGTGTGTGGCGCTTCGCCGGATGTCGCGCCCTGCCCCTGATTCCCTCCCTGGCCCGTTCCTTTCCCGCTGCGAATCGCCACTTTCGCGCCATCTTGTAATTTATCGAATCCGCTGGTGGCCACGGTTGCTCCGGGCTCAACTCCCTCGACGGAGGTGACGTCGCCGTCCGTGGTTCCCTGCTTAATCGTCTGCATGGACGCAATTCCGCCTTCTTTGATGACATAGACGAACGGCCCTTGGGCGCTCTGCTGAACGGCCTGCGTCGGGACCAGAGTCGCGTTCTGGATTGTTTTCACCAGCAAGCGCGCGTTGACAAATTGATTGGGAAAGAGAACATTGTCCCTATTCTCGAACTGAGCTTTCAACTTCACCGTCCCCGTCGTCGGATCCACCTCGTTGTCGAGCGTCAGGAGGTATCCTGTGGCGAGCTCGGTTTCCTGCTGGCGGTCCAGAGCGTCCACGCGCATGCGTTCGCCCGCCCGGATCTCCTTTTGGATTTCAGGCAAATAATCCTCGGCCACGCTGAAAATCACGGTGATCGGCTGGAGCTGCGTAATTACCAGCAGAGGCGTGGTGCTATTGGCCTGCACGATGTTGCCCAGATCCACGAGCCGGAGTCCCACCCGCCCGTCGATCGGCGAAGTGATGTGCGTGTAGACAAGATTTACTTTGGCGTTGTCAAGGTTTCCTTGGTCGTTCTTCACAGTGCCTTCATCCTGCAGCACCGCCTGTTCTTGGTCGGCCACCTGCTGCTGCGCGATAGCGTTGCGCGCGTACGCGGCCTTGTACCGGTCGTAATCAATCTGGGCCTCGCTCAACACCGCCTGATCGTGCGCCAGCTGCCCTTGCGCCTGCGTCAGCGCGGCTTCATACGGCCGGGGATCGATGTCAATCAGCGGATCCCCCTTGCTGACCATTTGCCCTTCCTTGTAGTAAATCTTGACGATCTCGCCTTGCACCCGGCTCGTCACGGTCACCGTATAGACCGGCGTCACGGTTCCAAGAGCCTCGACATAAACGCCGATGTCGCCCTTTTTGGCCTCGGCAGCCAGGATGGGGACGCCTTTCGCCGGCGGCGCCGCCTTCACTTTTTCTTGATTGCTGGCCGCGCGCTGCCTCACATAAATTACCAGCGCCAGGACGACAAGCGCGCCCACAACCCATATCCACCAATGGCTTTTCTTCTCCGCAGTCGCCGAGCTGATGATTCGCTGGCCACCCGAGGGGCCGGCTTCGCCGGTCCCGCCTAAATTGGAATTTTCGCTCATGTTTGTGAACGCCTCGCCTCGTGCCGCTTCCGTTCGCCCTTTCCTGGACTTGTGTACCGGATTATCCCCGCCGCTTCAGACCCCTTACCAGAATTGACTTCAATGCGCGTCGCTTTTCGCTGGACTCGGCTGGTCCGAAGATAAATCCGAAAAAGATGTCTTTCACTTCGACGGGGCCAGCCGTGCCATGGTTTCATCCCCCGCGGAATGTTCTTCGGGTCGCACTGGGAGAAGAGTGGCTGACCATCCTCCGACCGCTACTGCGCGCATCCATTTTCCTGTTCGCGGCAAATCTTTGCAACCTTTCGAACCTTCCTGTTGACGCTGCCGCTGAATATCCGTAAAATGCTGTTCATGGAGTTTTGCACAAACCACGTCTGTTGCGCCGTTTGTTGTTGTACTTCCAGCGGCTGGCGTGCGTGTGCAAACCGGCGAACTTAGTCTTACTCCAATCCGGAATTCACAGCCCGCTCACCAGTCAATCACCTGGTCAGCGGGTTTTTTGTTTTTATGCGGCTTTTTGCGGCGGAAAAGGATTTACGTGGAAACCAATCTGGAAAACGGCTCGAAGAAGGAAACCAAGGCGCAGCGTATTGAACGCCTCAAGCGCGAAAAGAACCCTTGGGAGTACTTCGAGGAGATCAAGGAGTTTGCCCGCGGCGGCCGTTCCACGGTCCTTCCCGAGTGGGCCTCCGCCTATTTCAAATGGTGGGGCATCTACACGCAAGGAGACGGCGCCGGCGCTCTCGGGGGCCAGGGCGGAGAAGGCAAAGCCTCGCTGTATTTCATGCTGCGCGTTCCTCTCCCGAACGGCTTCTTGAGTTCGAATCAACTCCGCGCCATCGCCGGAATTTCCGAGCGCTTTGGCCGGTCGCTGGCCGACATCACCGTCCGGCAGAATATCCAGCTTCACTGGCTTCCCATCGAGGCGCTTCCTGAAATCATCGAGACTCTCGACCGGCAGGGGCTGAGTCCCAAAGGGGCTTGCGGCGACGTGGTTCGCAACATCACGGGCTGCCCTCTTGCGGGCGTGGCCGCCGACGAAATGATTGACGCTTCGGACATCGTGAAGCAAGCGTCCGAACTGCTGCGCGCCAATTCCGATTTCTACAATCTGCCGCGCAAATTCAAGGTTTCCATCACCGGCTGCCCCGTCTGGTGCTCTTATCCGGAAATCAACGATATCGGGCTCACGGCCGCTGTCCGCCGGACTTCCGGCGCACCCGAAGTGGGTTTTTCAGTGCGAGTGGGTGGCGGGCTCTCGGCTGACCCGCATCTCGCGGTCCGCCTCGACGCCTTCGTTCACCCGTCGCAGGTCCTGGACGTGGTTCGAACGATCACGGAGATTTTCCGCGACCAGGTCAATCTCCGTGAAAACCGCAAACGGGCCCGGATGAAGCACCTTTTCTCTCAATTCGGCTGGAGCACGGAAAATTTTCTCGCGGAATTGAATCGCCGCTTGGGCTATCAGCTGGATCCTGGAGTCGAGGAACGCATCCCGGTTGACGTTTACCGCGACCACGTGGGCATTCACCCGCAGAAGCAGCCGGGACTGTTCTACGTCGGCGCCGCCGTTCTCCGCGGGCGCATTTCGGCTCAACAGCTGCACGCCGCCGCGGATCTGGCCGACCGTTTTGGCTCCGGCGAGCTTCGCGCCACCGGGATGCAAAATCTTCTGCTCATCAACGTTCCGCGGGCCAATGTAGAAGCCCTGGCGCGCGAGCTGGGGGCGATCGGCCTCCGCGTCGAAGGCTCGCCCTTCTGGCGCGGCGCGATTTCCTGCACTGGAACCGAATTCTGCAAGCTCGCCATCACCGAGACCAAGAGCTTCACCCGATGGCTGGTGGAGGAGCTCGAGCAGCGCGTCCCGGAGTTCGACCAGCAGCTCAAGCTTCACGTCACCGGCTGCCCCAATTCCTGCGGCCAGCACTGGATTGCCGACATCGGCCTCGAAGGAAAGCGCATCAAGCATCAGGGCCGGCTCGTTGATGCGTACTATTTTTGCGTCGGCGGCGCCGTCGGCCAATATCAGCGGTTCGCGCGTCCCATTGGCTATCGCTGCGCCGCCACCGATGTTCCGGAGGCGATTGAGCGCCTTTTGCGCGGATTTCTGGCGGAGCGCTATCCGGACGAAAACCTTCGCGCGTATTTCGCCCGCTTTTCCGACGACGAGCTCCGCGCTCAGCTGGCGGGAGAAATTGTCGCTCCTGTGTTCCGAGATCCTTCGCCCGGCCCCGTGCCGCACGGAATAGGAGAATAGCCATGGCCGAAAATCTTTTCCCCATATTCCTGAAGCTGGCGGGGCGTTCCAGCCTCGTGGTGGGAGCCGGCGAAATCGCGGCGTCCAAAATTCGCTCGCTCCTCGACGCCGGAGCCCACGTCACCGTCGTCGCGCCCCGCGCCGGCGAAGAAATTCAGCAGCTTGCCGCTGTGGGAAAAATTCGCTGGGCAGCGCGCATTTTTTTGCCCGGTGACCTCGAAAACGTTTTTCTGGCTATCGCCGCCACTTCGGACGCCGAGGTAAACCGCCTGGTGTTTCTCGAATCGCAACGCCGCGGCATTCTCTGCAATTCCGTTGACGATCCTCCCCATTGCGACTTTTATTTCCCGTCCGTCGTCCGGCGCGGAGACCTGCAAGTGGCCATTTCCACGGCGGGAGAGAGCCCTTCGCTTGCCCAGCGGCTTCGCATCGAGCTCGAAGCTTCGCTCGACGCGCGCCTGGGCGAGTGGCTCCGCGAAATCGGCGAATTACGCCGTGAAATTCTCGCGGCCGTGCCGGCATCGGACGCTCGCAAATCGTTGCTTCACCGCCTCGCCTCGCGCGAATCCTGGGAGGCTTGGCAACGGCGCCAATCCGTCGCCGAAAGCGCCGAGATTCACGCCGGCGATCCGGAGCAAGATTCCTCTCCCGTCGTGGTGGGACAATGAACACGCACGCTCCGGGAACGGTTCGCTTTGTGGGCGCGGGCCCGGGCGATCCATCGCTTCTCACGGTTCGAGCCGATGCGCTGCTTCGCTCCGCCTCCGTCCTCCTTCACGATGATCTCGTCGCTCCCGAAATTTTAGCTCTCGCGCCATCCGATGCCCTGGTTCTCAACGTCGGCAAGCGCTGCGGCGCCAAGCGCATCTCGCAACCCGAGATCAACGCACTGATGGTTTCGTTCGCACGCCGCGGCTTCGATCCGATCCGCCTCAAGAGCGGCGATCCCGCCATCTTCGGCCGCCTCGGCGAAGAGATCGACGCACTCTCCGCCGCCGGAATTCAGTTTGAAATCGTCCCCGGAGTTTCGGCGGGGCTTGCTGCCGCCGCTTCGCTCGGTATCTCTCTCACCGACCGGCGCCTCAGTTCCCGCGTCGTTTTCGCCACCGCGCATCACGCGCGCACCCCCGGTGAAAGCCAGGCCAACGATTGGCGAGGTCTGGCGGGCGAAGACACCACTCTTGTGGTCTACATGCCCGGCCACGACCTTACGGCGCTTCAAAAGGAACTGCTCGACGCTGGATTGGCGGATGATACTCCGGCTGTCGTCGTCTCCCGCGCCACCACGCCCGCGCAGAGCGAGCACTCGACAACGCTTGCCGCGCTCGCCACCGCTCCCGTCCTGGAAGCGCCTTCGATTCTCCTCATCGGCCGCACTGTTGCCCCGGGACGAGTGGAGTCTTCTTCAGAGCCCGTTGCCGCTGCCTCTGCCTCTGACTGGGAAGATTTCCTCGATCTTTTACCGCTCGAGCCGATTGCCGATCGCGTATCGTCGTCCAGCCGGCGCCTTGGGTGAATTCGCTATCGCCTTCCTCACGCTCGGCCCTGTCTGTGGTTTTATGCCTAAGTTTCAAGAGGACGGAGGCGCGGCAAAATCAGCGACAATTCGCTGACTGACCGGCTTCGCCCCTTCGCTCCTCCGTGCTACATTCACCCTTCCGCATGTTCGGCCGAAAACAATCCGCCATCACCTGGATTGACGTCATCTGGCTCGCCTTCCTCGTCGGGCTCGCATTGCTTCCGCCCATCGACGAAATTCATAAGTGGCTGATCCTGGCCGGCTTTGCCGTTTTCCAGCTCCTCGAAGGGCGCCTGGTCGCCTGGCTTCCCGATCGCGGGCGCGCCTACGCGGTGATCGTCAAAATTTTGCTGGCCACTCTGCTGCTCGCGCACACGGGCGACATCGGCATCAACAGCAGCTATTACCCGATCTATTTTCTCCCTGTCGTGACAGCCGCGATTTACTACGGGCCGGTCGCCACTCTCCTCTGGACCACGCTCGCTTCGGTTGCCTACCTCTCCTATTTGATTCCGGCGCTCCAAGAATACGAACTGACCGCGGAGGGCGCGGGCGAACTTGCCATCCGCATTCTCTTTTTCTTTCTCGCCGCCATTCTCGTCAATCGGTTCGTCGTGCAAAACCGCCGCCAGGTCCGCCGCTTGCAGCAGCTTTCCGAGACTCTGGAATCCACCAATCTTCAGCTGCGCCGGGCCGAAGCCGACGCCCGGCGTTCCGAGCGCCTGGCCGCCCTAGGCCAGCTTTCCGCGGGCCTCGCCCACGAAATTCGCAATCCTCTCGGCGTCATCAAGGGCTCCGCGGAAATGCTCTCCAAAAAAGTGGGCGCGTCCAACGCCCTTTCCGCCGAGCTCGCCGATAACATATCGAGCGAAGTCAACCGGTTGAATTCTCTCGTCGCTCGTTTTCTCGATTTCGCCCGTCCTTCGCACCTCGATCTCCAGCCGCAGCAGATTTCCGGCATTGTTGACCGCGCTCTCGACATTTCCCTGCAACAGTTCCCCGCCGCCAACGTGACGGTCGAAAAGCGCTATTCTCCCGTTCCGGTCGCCCTTCTCGACGCCCAGCTCCTCGAACAGGTTTTTGTCAATTTGATCGTCAACGCATTTCAGGCCATGGTGGCGTCGCCCGAAAAGCCGGGAGTACTCCGCATCTCGATCGCTTTCGAAACTATCAACGGCGCGACTGGTCTCGGCGTACGGATAGAAGACAGCGGGCCCGGCGTCCCTCCCGAAGCCCGCGAGGAAATCTTCAATCCGTTTTTCACCACGAAGAAAGAGGGCGTGGGACTGGGGTTGGCGATCGTCGCAAAAATCCTCGACGACCATCGCGGATGGATCAAGCTCGAGGGTCCTTCCCCGGGGTCTCCCGGCGATGCCGGGTCGCTCGACGGCGCCGCTTTCCACGTTTTTCTTCCTACTTCTCCCGCCGCATAGAGAACACATTTCACGCACTTGTCTTGCATCCTCCCGCTCGTGGTACGCTCATTCCGGCAAAGCGCGGCGCGCATTCCTCCGCGCTCTTTGCCCGCCCGAAAAACGATGCCCGCGGAAAAACCCTCGATTCTGATTGTCGAAGACGAACCGAAGCTCCGCCGCCTGGTGGAACTCCACCTCGCCGACGAAGGTTTTTCCGTACAATCCGCGCCCGACGCCGAAGCGGGCCTCAAGCTTCTCCGCCAGGAATCTTTTGGGCTGATTTTGTCCGACCTGAAGCTTCCGGGAATGAGCGGGCTGGAATTTCTGAAAGCGGCGAAGGAAGCGGACCCCGAAATTCCGATGGTGATCATGACGGCGCACGGGACGGTGGAATCGGCCGTCGAAGCGATGAAGGCGGGCGCGAGCAATTACGTCCTCAAGCCGTTTTCACTCGCGGAACTCGCGATGGTTGTCCGCAAGGAGCTCTCGACGCGAGCTCTGCGCGAGGAGAACCGCTCCTTACGCGAAGCCCTCGGGGTGAAGTACGAATACGCCAACATCGTCAGCGGCAGCGAAAAAATGCAGTCCGTTCTCGCTCTCGTCGAGCGCATCGCTCCGACGAACTCCACCGTTCTGCTCGGCGGCGAAAGCGGCGTCGGCAAGGACCTGATCGCCCGGGCCATTCACGAGCATTCGCTCCGTTTCCGCGGCCCGTTCGTCAAAATCAACAGCACCGCCATCCCCGAGAATCTTCTCGAGAGCGAGCTTTTCGGCTACGAAAAGGGGGCCTTTTCCGGCGC
The DNA here is from genome assembly GCA_035503815.1 of Verrucomicrobiia bacterium. Taxonomy (GTDB): domain Bacteria; phylum Acidobacteriota; class Terriglobia; order Acidiferrales; family UBA7541; genus Palsa-295. The sequence goes on along the minus strand of DATJTF010000019.1, from coordinate 137,127 downwards.
CGTCTCGAGCAAGCCCGGAAAATTCGAACTTGCCGACGGCGGCACGCTCTTTCTCGACGAAATCGGCGATGTCCCGCCCGCCATTCAAGTGAAGCTCCTCCGCGTTCTCCAGGAGCGCGAATTCGAGCGCCTCGGCGGCACCAAAACTTTGAAAGTCGACGTCCGCCTGATCGCCGCCACCAACCGCGATTTGCGCGCCGCACTCGAAGACGGCACTTTTCGGGAGGACCTTTACTACCGCCTCAACGTAGTCCCCATTGACATTCCGCCGCTCCGCGATCACCCCGAGGATATTCCCGCGCTGGCCCGGCTTTTTGCCGAACGCTTCGCTCGCGAATCCAAAAAGGCCGCGCCCGCCATCTCCGGAGCCGCCATCCAGCTTCTCGTCAATCACCGCTGGCCCGGCAACGTTCGCGAGCTGCAGAACGTCATCGAGCGCGGCGTCACTCTTGCTTCCGGCTCCTCTCTCGATGTCTCCGACATCCATCTCGATTCCCCTCCCGCGCGTTCGTCGGCATCCTCCGCCGTGCTTCCTCCCGGCATGACACTCGACCAATGGGAAGAAGCCGCCATCCGCGAAGCACTTCGCGCCGCCGGCGGCAACAAGAGCCAGGCCGCTCGCGCGCTTGGCCTCTCCCGCAATGCCCTTCGGTACCGGCTCGACAAAATGGGCCTTGCCGACGCCGCCGATCCTGCAGACTCCTCCGCCGATTCCTAGCCCCTGGCTCCGCCTTCACCCACGGATTTTCTTTGCCTGTCCTCGCGGTCTTGCATTACTATGGCCGCGACTTGCTTCTGCCGTTACTTCTTGGGAGCGCCGATGCCCAAGCGCCGCAAAAAAATTCCGCCCAGGCACGCTCCTTCCCTCAAACGATCTCCCCGCGACTTCTCCATCGTCGCCGTCGGCGCTTCCGCCGGCGGCCTCGAATCCGTTTCTCAGCTTCTTTCTTCCTTCCCTCCCGGACCTTCCTCCGCCCCCGCCTTCGTCATCATTCAGCACCTCTCTCCCAACCAAAACAGCTCTCTGGTTTCTCTTCTCTCCCGCGTCACCAAGCTCAAAGTCCTCGAAATCACCGACGGCATCCTCGTCCGCCCCAACCACGTCTACGTCCTCCCTCCCGGCAAGGAGCTTCTTTACTTCCATCCCGTTCTCCGCCTTCGGCCACGCGACCCCGCCGAGCATCTCCACGCCCCCATTGACCGCTTCATGGAATCCCTCGCCCGCCAGAAACGCTCCCGGGCCATCGGAGTCGTTCTCTCCGGCACCGGCTCCGACGGCACCCGCGGCCTCCAAAAAATCCGCCAGGCCGGCGGCGTCACCCTCGTCCAAAGCGAAGGCTCCGCCAAATTCGAAGGCATGCCCCACGCCGCCATCTCCGCCGGCGCCGCCGATTTCGTCCTCAGTCCTTCGCGCATTGCCCTCAAGCTCGTTCAGCTCATCCGCGACGTCGCCGCTCCTCGCCCCTCTGGCCCCTCCGTCCCCGCCACTTCCCTTTCTGAATCCGATGCCTTTCTCAAAATCCTCGAGGTCCTCCGCACCGCCACCGGCATGGACTTCTCTCTCTACCGCGAAAGCTCCCTCTCCCGCCGCGTTCGCCGCCGCCTCGCCGCCACCCGCTCCTCCAATTTCCGCGAATATCTCGCCCGTCTCTCCTCCCACGAAGAGGAGGTCCTCACCCTTCGCCGCGAAATCCTCATCAACGTCACCAGCTTTTTCCGTGACCCTTCCACCTTCTCCTTCCTCCGCGCCAAAGTCCTTCCCAGGCTCCTCAAGGGCCGCACTCCCGAAAGCCCCCTCCGCATCTGGGTTCCCGGCTGCGCTTCCGGCGAGGAAGTCTATTCCCTCGTCATCTGCATCCTGGAGCTCACTGAGTTGAGCTCCGGTCACATTCCCTTCGTTGTGTTTGGCACCGATCTCTCCGACGAAGCCCTCAAAAAAGCCCACGCCGGCGTCTACACCCGCCGGGAGACTCGCGGCGTTTCCGCTCAGCGCCTCAAGCGCTTCTTCCTCCCCGTCGCCGGCGGCTACCAGGTCCGCCGCTCTCTCCGCGAAAATTGCCTCTTCGTCCGTCACAATTTCGTCAGCGACACTCCCTTCTCCCGCATGGACCTCATCTCCTGCCGCAACGTCCTCATCTACTTCTCCTCCGCCCTCCAGAACAAAGCCCTCCCCATCCTTCACTACGCCCTTCTCCCCTCCGGCTTTCTCGTCCTCGGCAAAAGCGAAAATCTCGCCAATCAGACCTCCCTCTTCTCCGTCGTGGATCGCCGCCACCGCGTCTTTCGGCCTCGCGCTGCTTCCAATCCGGCTTCTCTTCCCGTTCCGTTCGCTCGCCCCAGCGTTCAGGACTTTGTCGCCACGCCCCGCATTCCTCTCCCCGCTCCCCTCGCCCTGCCCCTGCCCCGCCCTGAATCCGTTCTCCTCACCCATCGCGGCCCCGCCGCCGTCCTCGTCAATTCCGATCTCGAAATCCTCCAGTTCAATGGCCAGCTCGCTCCCTTCCTCGAGCCCGCCTCCGGTCAGGCCAGCCTCAACCTTCTCAAAATGGCTCGCCCCGACCTCGTCTGGGAGCTTCGCTCCGCCATCCTTCGCGCCAAGAAGTCGCGCCGCCCGGTAATATCCTCGGGCCTTCGCCGCGAATCCGATGGGCGCATCGGCGAGATCAATTTCGAAGTCATTCCGGTCCTCGGCGCCGTGCCTCGCGAATCGCTCTTCTGGATCGTCTTTGATCCCGTTTCCCCGCTGCCGGAGGCTGAATCCCCGAAGCTCTCCTCCAGGCGCGCTCTCTCGCTTCGCTCCCGCCACGCTTCCCAGTCCCGCGTCATCGCCCGCCTCGAACACGAGCTCATTCAGACCAAGTCCGGCCTCCAGGAAATCATCCAGCAGGGCCAGGCCTCCAATGAAGAGCTGCAGGCGGCCAACGAGGAGATCCTTTCCCGCAACGAGGAATTGCAAAGCATCAACGAGGAATTCGAAACCGCCAAGGAAGAACTGCAATCCTCCAACGAGGAGCTCACCACTCTCAACGAAGAGCTCGAGCACCGCCACGCCGAGCTCTCCCTTCTCCACGCCGACCTCACCAATCTATTCTCCAGCCTCGATATTCCCGTTCTCATCCTCGCCCGCGACCATCGCATCCGCCGCTTCTCCCAGGCCGCCGCCTCCCTCTTCAGTTTCCTCCCCTCCGACCTCGGCCGCCCCCTCGGCGATTTTCACTTCGGCGCCCTCTATGCCGATGTCCGCAAGGAGATTAATTCCGCCATTGAATCCGGTTCCTCCCACGAGCGCCGCGTCCTCGGCCCCAACAACCGCTGGACTTCCATCCGCATCCATCCCTACCGCTCCGCCGAAGCCGAAATTCAGGGTGCCACCCTTCTCTTTGTGGATGTCCACGACGTTGTCGCCGCCGGCCAGCTCGTCGATGAGCAGCGCGAATTTGCCGAAGCCGTCATCGCGACCATCGGCGAATCCCTCCTCATTCTCGATTCCTCTCTCACTATCGTTCGCGCCAACGCTCTTTTCCTCCAGACCTTCGGCCATTCTCCGGCCCAAGCCGTCGGCGCCAGCATCTTCAAGGCCGGCAACAACCAGTGGGACTTTCCCGAGTTCCGCCATTTCCTCAACGACGTCCTCGCTCGCCGTTCCGAAACTCTTGACACCGAGCTCGATCACGCCTTCCCCTCCCTTGGCCGCAAGAAAATGCTTTTAACCGCACGCCCCATTCTTCGCCCCAATGGCGAAGGCCCGCTCGTCCTCCTCACCATCCGCGATAAGACCCTTCTCGAATCCGCCCTCAATATGTCCGCGCGCCTCCTCCGCGTCCAGGATGACGAGCGCCGCAAAGTCGCCCGCGAGCTCCACGACTCCACCGCCCAGGCTCTTACCGCTCTGAAGCTCAATCTGAATCGCATCGAGAAGCTGGCTTCCGGGACCTCTCCCGATTTCGTCACGGTTCTCGAGGAAAGCCGCCTGCTCGCCGATTCCTCCATCAAAGAGCTTCGTACCGTCACCTACCTTCTCCATCCGCCCATGCTGGATCAAGGCGGCCTCGTCCCTGCCCTCCGCTCTTTCGTTGCAGGCTTCGCGAAGCGCGGCAATATCGTCGCTCATGCCGAGCTTCCGGACTCTCTTCCCGCCATTTCCAAGGACCTCGAGCTCGCCGTCTTTCGCATCTGCCAGGAAGCTCTCAACAACGTCTACCAGCATTCCGAAAGCGAAGTCGCTCGGGTCCGCCTCCGCGCCACCTCTTCCAAGCTCATCCTCACGGTCTCCGACGAAGGCAAAGGTTTCCCTGATGGCCTGATCAATTCCGATGGCATCATTGTCGGCGGCGACGGCGTCGGCGTTCCGAGCATGCAGGAGCGCGTCCGCGAGCTCGGCGGCGCCTTGGAGATTTCCTCCTCCTCGGCGGGCTCAACCGTTCGAGCCGTCTTTCCACTCAAACGCGGTTAGCCAACCTCCCTAAACTCCGGACCGCTGGCTGAAAACCACCACACGTGCGCGAAAACCACCGGCACCGCGCGCTTTCTCTCCATCCCCACCGTCTTCGCTCGTTGCAATTATATGTTTCTAAATCACTTACAGTTTTTTACCGCGTGCCTCTTTGGCCCTCTCCGTGCCCTTCCTCGTGTGGACGCGAAGATTCCCGGCCGTCCATCCGGGAGGTGGGCCATGAAAAACGCATTCCTAGTCCTTATCGCTTCTCTTCTTTTTGCCTCTTCCGCGCCGCTCATTGCCCGCGCGCAATCGCAGACCCCTCCTCCTCCCTACGATTCGCAGCAACCCGAGGAAATTCCTCCCGACGTCGATCCCGCGACTTCGCCACCCGATCCACAGCTCTCCCCCGAGCAGCAGCAACAGGCGCAACAGCAGCAGGCGAATTCGCAGCCGGGGGTGGGGCGCGTCAGCGTGATCCAGGGCAACGCCTCGACGCAGCGCGGCGACAACGGGCAGTGGAACGCGGCGACGGTCAACACGCCGCTCGAAGCCGGCGACCGCCTTTCGACGGGAAACAATTCGCGCGCCGAATTGCAGCTTGACGCTTCGAATGTGGCGCGCCTTTCGAGCGACGCTTCCGTGAAGATTGCCACGCTCGAGCGCAATCAGATTCAGCTTCAGATCGATCAAGGATTGGTCACGTACTCCGTTCTTCGCGGGGGCGACGCGGCCGTGGAAATTGACACGCCCAACGTCGCCATTCGTCCCCAGGGCCAGGGTCAATTTCGCATTCTGGTGAACAACCAAGCGGAAACCCAGATCGTCGTCCGCAGCGGTACCGCCGACATCGCCACACAGCAGGGCAGCACCACGGTCAGTGAAGGGCAGATGATCACGATCGCCGGCACCGACAATCCCCAATACCAGGTTTCCAATGCGCCCGCCCGCGATGATTGGGACAACTGGAATAACGATCGCGATAAAGTGATCCTCGACGCCCAAAGCTGGAATCATACCGACCGCTACTACACCGGCACGGAAGATCTCGATGGCTACGGGAACTGGCAGAACGTTCCGGACTACGGTCCTGTTTGGGTCCCTTCCGTTCCGTCCGGTTGGGCGCCGTATCGAACCGGCCGATGGGTGTATGAACCGTATTACGGCTGGACTTGGGTATCCTACGAGTCTTGGGGATGGGCTCCCTACCACTACGGCCGGTGGTTCGTCTACGGCGGCAATTGGGTCTGGTGGCCCGGACCCGTGGCGTATTCCCCGGCTTACTATCCTGTCTGGGCGCCCGCATACGTTTCCTTTTTCGGTTGGGGAGGCGGAGGATTCGGATTTGGAATCGGTTTTGGGTTTGGCGGGGGCTGGGGGCATGTCGGCTGGCTGCCCATTGGTCCGTGCGACTGGTATCACCCCTGGTACGGCCGCTGGGGCGGCGGATACCGCGTAGCGAATTACACGAGCATTCACAACACGACGATTGTTCGCAATGGCTTCGCGCCACTCACTCGAGGGGGAACGCATCCGTATTCGAACATCGGCGGCCTGAACAACAACGCGCGTCTCCGCGAAGGATTCACTTCGATGGATGGAGACCGGTTTGGCCGCAGCGCCGTGCCCGGGCATCAGACGGGGATCAATGAAGCGACGTTGCGGCAGGCCAGCTTTGTCTCGGGCCGGATGCCGATTCAGCCGACCCGGGCGAGTTATAGCGCGAGCGGGCGTGCCGCTGCGTCTTCGACAATCCACCCGGCGCCTTCGCACATGTTCAATTCGTCGCTCGCGAGGTACGGCAACTCCTACGGCCGGGCGAATTCCAATTCGTATTCTTCGGGGCGCGACGGTTGGCGCAGTTTCGGAGGGTCGTCCCGAAACCCGGGCAACAATGCCGCTCAAGCGCGAGCCTTCACCCCGCCGCAATCAAGCCGATCGTTTGCCGAGAACGGTTCCCGGGGTTACACGTCGGGAGAATCGCGGGCCTATTCCGCGCCTTCCACGCGGAGCAATTGGCGCGCGTTCACACCTCCGGCAAACGCGGGACGGATGCAGGGTTCGGAGAATTACGCGGCTCCGCGGCAGAATTACCGCTCCTATCAAAATCCCTACGCGAATTCGCGCGGGTACGGTTCATCCAACGGCTACCGTCCGCCTCTCAATCTTCGCCAGCCGGTCGTTCGGCCGCGCGGAAATTACGGCTATTCTTCCCCGGCCTATCGAGGCGGCAACCGCGCGCCGAGCCCGAGCGCGAGAGGCGAATTCCGGGGCGGCGGCGGAGGGGGCTATCGCGGCGGAGGAGGCGGATCTCACGGCGGGGGCGGATCCCACGGCGGGCACCGCTGATTGAATTGGGAATGGTCGGAAATAGAGGCCACGGCGAAACCAAAATCTTCGCCGCGGCCTCTTCGGTTTCAGGGCGTGTACTTTGCGAAAGCGCGGTGATGAACGTCACTCGGAGCTTGGCCGGAAACATGTATGATGAGAAACGATTCTCCTTTCCACGTGTTTATTCATTGAACGGCCGCGAGCGCGCATGTCTGTCCGGCGCCGTTTGCGCGCGCGGCGGGACGCGGATTTGCGCCGGACAGAACCATGATCACCGATGATGAGAGAGAAACACGACGGAGGAACGAACATGAAGAAGATTCAGTGGCTCGCTCCCTTGCTCGCGATTGCGGTTTTGTTCCTTTCCGTTCCAAAATTCGCTGCGGCGCAGGACCAGAGTCAAGGCCAGGGTCAGGATCAGGCTCAAGATCAAGCTGAAGGTCAGCCCGCCGATCCTCCCACGCGCGTCGCCCGCCTCAGCTTCATGCAGGGCTCCGTTTCCTTCCAGGTTTCCGGTGACCAGAATTGGGTGGACGCCGACATGAACCGGCCGCTCACCACCGGCGACAATCTGTGGGCCGATCAAGACTCGCTCGCCGAATTCCACGTGGGAAGCAACGCGGTGCGCATGTCGAGCGACACCGGTGTTTCCTTTTTGACTCTGGACGACCGCACGGTGCAGCTCCAATTGGCACAAGGCACGATCGAAGTCCATGTGCGCAGGCTCGCTCCGGGCGAGGCCTTTGAAATTGATACGCCCAACGTCGCGTTCACTGTTGCCCAGTCCGGAGAATACCGTCTGGAGACCAGCGCGGACGGCAATTCCACCGTCGTCGTAGTTCGCGAAGGCTCCGGCGAAGCGACCGGCGGAGGCGAGTCCTACGACTTGGCCGCCGGACAGCAATACACGTTCAACGGCACGGACCAATTGACTTATGACGCGCAGCCCGCTCCGGGCTTTGATTCCTTTGAAGACTGGTGCCAGCAGCGCGACCAGCGCGAGAACGATTCTCCTTCGGCGCAATACGTATCGCGCGATGTGGACGGCTACTACGACCTGGATGGTTACGGCTCGTGGCAAACCGATCCCGACTACGGACCGATGTGGGTTCCCAGCGGCGTTGCGGTCGGCTGGGCGCCGTATCGAAACGGCCATTGGGTTTGGGTCGCTCCGTGGGGATGGACCTGGGTGGATGCCGAGCCCTGGGGATTCGCTCCTTTCCACTACGGAAGATGGGCCTACGTCCGCGGATATTGGGGCTGGGTTCCCGGCCCGGTTGTCGTCCGGCCGGTATACTCCCCCGCCATGGTGGCCTTCGTTGGAGGCGGCGGGTTCGGGCTCGCCGTTTCGTTTGGCGGCGGGTTCAACGGCGTGGGATGGTTCCCGCTGGGGCCGCGTGACGTGTGGGTGCCGGCGTATCGTTGCAGCCCGCGGTATTTTCAGAACGTGAACATCACGAACACGCGAATCGTGAACGTCACGCAGGTGACGAACGTCTACAACATTACGCGGGTGAACAATTACGACGTTTCCCGGTTGAATTACACCTACGCGCACAACAATGTCGCCGTGACGGCTGTTTCGCGCGAGGATTTCGTCAGCGCGCGGCCCGTTGGGCGCGCGGCCGTGCGGCTGAACGCGCAGCAAATCGATTCGGCGCGAGTCACCGAACAGGCGCCGCTCCGGCCGACCCGCTCCAGTTACATCTCCTCGGACGCCAGAGTGTCTCGCGCGGCTCCCAAAGTTCCCTTCTCTTCGCGCCCGGTGACGGCCAGGCTTGCTCCGGCGACCCCCGCGAACCGGCCGGCCGTCTATACAAACGATTCGCAGGAGTTCAACCGGCCGTCCTCCGAAAGAAATGCCGGAACGGCTCAGCCGCGGAACGAACCCCAGCCGAAACCGGAACAGAGAACGTTCAACAATTCGTCTCCGCAATCAAATCACGAGCAATTTAATCGTCCGCAAACCGAAACTCGTAACAATCAGCCGCAGGTGAGATATGCGCCTCCGGTAAAGGCGAAAGATTCCATGTACGACGTTCACCCTCCGCTGAATCAGCCCCGGAATAATGCGCCGGCTCGGAGCAATCCTCCGCCCCACAGCGGCGGCTCCAAGCCTTCCGGCGGCAGCCACCCGCACGGCTAGAATGGAATTTCAATTTGAATGAGAAAGGCCCCGGAAGCTCGGGGCCTTTTTCATTTGCCAATCGTGTTCGCTGGCCTTTCCACCCGCGATGATTCGGAGAAAGGCGCCAGCCGATTCAGCGCGAGGGCGGGCTCGCCGCCGGTTTGAGTTGCGAGGGAGACGCTTCCGGACCGCCGGGACCAGCCGGAGAAAGCGCGGCCGGCGGGGCCGCTTCCAGAGCGAGATAGGAGCGCGCAAACACGGCATGCTGCGTGCCGGGCGCGATGACCACAGCCTGCACCGTGTAGCGGCCCGGGGGAAGCTTCGACAGCGGAAGAGTAATGCGGAACGATGCGGTGCGCGTCTTCACATCCAGTTGTTCGGGAGCCAAGAGCGGAGTGGAATTGATTTGCACGCCTCCGCGGAAGAAAATCAGGCCGGCGCGAAGAGCCGCCGGGTCAAACCCTTCCAGCTTTTCCGGCCAGTACGCCTGGAAAAAGACAAATAGGTTTTGCTTCTGGGTGAAGAAGCGGGTGACGCTGGGAACAATGCGCTGCCCGCCCAATTCGAGCGGCGAGGACGCCAAATTGGCGCGCCGCCCCTGCGTCCGGGTTTGCACGGCGGACGACTTTTCGACGGGCACCAGTTGGCTCGACAACATGACGGAGCTGAGTGCCAGACGGCCGGGCTGTTCCGGAGGAATCACGATCCCTTGCTCGAACGTGCCTATGCGGCCCGATTCGTTTTCCCGGGCGATGAATTTGAGCCGATAGCGGCCGGGGGGAAGAACCACGCCCCCCTGATAGAGCAAGCTGCTCTGGTTGACCTGCTGATATTTCTGCTCCTCGAGACGAACCGAAATCGTGTCCCGCAGATCCGCCACGGCGACCCCGGAGGGATCAGCGCGGACTTCCGCCGCGAAATCAAACGAGGCTTCGCGAAGATTATGCTTCTTGGCCCAATCGAGGGCGCTGGAAGAAATCTTGGCGGCAATGGGAACGTATGTCTCGCGATCGTCGAGACGAAAGTGGGAGACCTCGACGGCAATCGGAAGATCGAGAATGGGATTTTCCGAGCTCATGGCGTCGGCCAGCTGCTCTTCCTTGGTTTCTTTTTCCAGGTGCTTGAAATCGCGCGGCGCGTAGTATCCGTTGCGGAAATGAACGTGCACTCCGGGCGCATTGACCTTCACGCGGATCGCATGCCAGCTCCCATCGAGCTTGATGCCGTTCGGGAGCGAATAGCCGATCAAATAGTAGCCGTTGTTCTCCTTTTGAATTTCGGGGAAGGCGTCGCTCAGGTCGCCGAGGTCGAAAAATGCCCGCCCGCCGGTGTCGTAAGAAAGGGTGGCAAGCGTGTCGCGGGAATCTTCGCGCTGATCGGTCTGGTGAAACACGGAAGCCCCGGTAAACATGGAAGTGCCGGTGGCGGCGTTGGCCGTGACGTCACCGCCCGGAGGCGTGCTGAACAGGCCGCGGGCATCGATCGAATAGATGGAGACGTCGGCGCGATTCGCGGCGTCCGTGGCGGCGCGGAGCGCGGTTCGATTTTCCTCGCCCGTTTGCGTGATACCGCCCGTGAATTCGACCAGCAGTTTGCGTCCGGGGATCGCCGACAGAATTTCCACGATTCCTTCGACGGCTGCCAGCTTCTGATCGGTGTTGAAGACGTTGAATTCCGTCTCATCGGCCGTAAAGGCGTCGCCGGTGTATTGCTGCACGTCATACTCACCATCTTCGGCGGCGGCATAGAGCGGCGTGCCCAAATCCGAACTGACTCCTGGGCGAATTTTCGCCACTCCCTTTTCAAGAGCGGAGCGATCGTTGGTGAAATTGACGATCACGGAGAGGTCGGAACTGAACCCGACCATGGCCACTAGGTCGGCAGGAGTGAGCTGGTGTTGGATGAATTTTTCGGCGGCGTCGTGAGCGCGAATCAGGTCGTCGGTCTGCATCGAAGTGAAATCAAAAAAAAGAACGATCAGCCGGCGATCGCGAATCTGGTCATTGACTGTCTCAGCGGGGATGGAATTGGGGCCGGAATTATCGACCGGGAGGGTGATGGGGCGGGAGTTTCCGTCTGTGGCGGTCTCCATGCTTTCAATGTCCGAGTAGGAAAAAATCGAGATGGGCTGAGCCTTGCCATCGTCGTAAACGGTGAACTGGTCCTGGCGCAGCCCCTTGATGGGCTTCCCGGATTTGTCGGTGACTTCGACGTCAATTCGGACAAGGTTGGATTGCGAACGCAGAGGAGCGGGAGGCGGCTGAGGCGCCGCGCGACGCTGGGCGGGCGCGGAAGGAGCCGGAACCGCCGTGGGAGCGGGCTGCTGTTGCGATTGGGCAAAAGCGGGCGAAATGACCAAGCATGAGCCGAATAGCAGCGCCAGCAATTTTGGCGCGAACGGTCTTTGAATGAAAGTCATCATAGCCTTCAAAAGTTGAACCGAAGATTGATGTCCATGGTGCGCATGGAAGCTGCGCTGGTGACCCGGCCAAAAAGGGTGGAACCCAAAGTCGTGGCCAAGCCCGAAAAAGTGGGCGTGTTCGTCAGATTATCCACTTCCCAGCGCGCATCCAGACGATGGCGCTGCTCGGGGCCGAAGCGAAACGATTTCGCGATTGAAAAGTTCCAGTTAAAGGAACAAGGGCCTTCGATCGAGTCGCGCTGCGCGTCGCCATATTCGCCCGCGGGAGGAGCGGCGAAAGCGGCCGTATTGAAATAGGCGAGCGGAGCGCCACCGCACAGGCCGATGTTGGGGTTGGCGATCTGATCGGCGCGTTCGGAAAAATTCGCGCCCGTGCCGGAATTGTTCGCGGCAGCGCCGCCGAGAAGCGCGGTGTAGGGCGTGCCGGTGTGCCAGCTGACGATATTCAGGATGCGCCAGTTGCTCAGGACGTGCTCGGCCCAACCGTGATTGCCATGACTGTGGCGCTCGCCGAATGGAAGCTCGTACATGCTGAAAAGCCTGAATTGATGACGCATGTCAAAGGAGGATAGGCCATATTGATCCGCGTAGTTGCCATCTTCTTGAACCACGACGGGAGAAGTGCCGCCGATCGTGCTCGCATTGTCGAGCGACTTGCTGAACGTGTATATCGCCTGGAGCATCAATCCGGAAGTGAAATGGTGCATCAGGCGAACCTGAAGAGCGTTGTAAATCGAGTTGGCGCCCGATTGGTCGTAATAGAAGCTGGTCGCGTAGGGAATCTGTAACTCCGTCTGGGTGTCGAGGGGATTTGTGCCGAGCGGGGCGCGGTTGGGAGCGCGCAGCAAATCGAGATTGGTGCCTTTGGTCCCCGTGTATGTCAAATCGAGAAGCCAGGTGCGAGTCAGCTCGGTTTCCGTGCCCAGGGACCAGATCTGCGCATAGCCGACTTTATAATAAGGATCGACACCCGCCGTGTTCGAGATGGGAGTGCAATTGGTGGTGAGTTGAGGGGAACAATAAGGAAGGTTTGAAGGCCCGGAAGATGGAAATCCGTCCTGCAGAGTCAGAAGCTGCGAAGCGCTGCTGAAAAGATTCTGGGCGACGGAGAAAGGCGGCTGATAGGCCAGATATTGCTGGGCGAGCGTGTTGTAGGCGGCTTCATTGTAGAAAATGGAGTAGCCGCCGCGAACGACGGTCTTGGGTTGAAAATTGAAGGGCTGCCATGCAAAACCAATTCGCGGCGCCCAGTTGCCATAATCGCCGTGGAGGAGAGCGCGAGGGTAGGCGCCGAGAAATTCTCCGGATTGTCCGGGAGTGACCAGATCAACGCCTGTGGGAGGTACGGCTGTGCTCAAATCAAGATTGGCGGCTTGATTGTAGAGTTCGACGGGCGGGGTGACCGCTTCGTAGCGAACTCCATAGAGAAAGGTAAAGCGCTTGGTGACGCGGAAGTCGTCCTGCGCAAATCCGACAAAGCCCCAACTGCGGAAATAAGTGTTGGCGTCGCCGAATTGGGTGCGCGTGTTGTAGGGCAGGCCGATGAGAAAATCGGCGAAGTCATTCCCGGTGCCGGCGACGGGATTGCCGCTCGAATCGAGCTGTGAAGTCATCAACCCGGTGAAGGTAAACTGGCCGCGGGCAATCGGATCGGACGTGTCATTCAGCTGGATGCGGCGGAATTCGCCCCCGAAAGTCAGCGTGTGTTTCTGGCGGACCCAGATGAGCGAGTCGCCAAACCTGAGTGTCTGGTTGCGGACCAGCGACGGAACGGGATCGTTGAAACCGGAAAAGTCGGTGAAATTGACGGCGGGGATGCCGTAGTTGATCGGCTCGGTGGAAACTCCGGTGATCCCGAGGTCGCCCGCCACATTGTTGACGTAGGAATTGGAACTGAGGATTTCAACGCGGTTGCGGCTCCAATTCAGGCTGTAATTGTCGACCAGCTGCGAAGTCCAGTTGTGCGAGAGGCCGAGGCTGACGGACTGCCCGAGTGTGGACTGGGTGCCCTTGATGTCCGGAAAATTTCCAAGAGTGTTCGAGCGCTGAGACTCGAGATTGTAACCTCCGTTGACGTTCCATTTGGAATTGATGGTGTGGAGGATGTGAAAGCTGACGATGTCGGCGTTCAGCGGCGTGGTCGCCTGCAGATGATAGTTCTGAACCGCCGGGCAGACGCCCGAGGGGCAAGGAACATTCGGCAGAGGGACAAAAGCCAGCAGGCCCGAAGCCGCCGAGTTGATGACCGGGACCTGACAACCATTGCCGAGGGGCGTTCGCGGCCCGGAGATGTTGGAATAGGGGTCGAAAAGTTCGACGGGGGTGCTTGCGGTACAAAAATTTCCGGAGCGTTCGTCGGATGTCGGGACGGTGGAAAAAACGTCAACTGGCGTCTGACTGATTTCGTGCTGGTAATTTACAAAGAAGAATGTGCGGTCAGCGCCATTATAGATGTGCGGAATTTTCAGGGGACCACCGAGCGAGCCGCCGGCGCGTTCGGTGTAATGGCTGATCTTGGGAGACTGGACTCCGGTGATGGAATATGGGCGAGCGTCGAAAGCGGAATTTTCGTAACGATCAAACAGTGTGAAGCGGACGCGATTGACCGTCTGCCGCGCAAACCGCCCGCGCGTTCCGGGAACACCTCCGCCGGGACCGCGGCCGAAACCCCCGCGGACGATGACGGGAGCGAACTCGCCGCCGGCCCCCCCTCTTCCACCGAATCCGCCGCCTCCCGGCCCCCCCGGACCTCCAGGCCCACCGGGGCCCCCGGGTCCGCCACCGCCAGGGCCGCCGGGCTCTCCGGGAATGAAGCCGCCGGCGGGACCGAAATCGCCGGGGGCGCCCACGAAGATCGGTCCGTTGCCATTAAGCAAAGTCCCCTGGCCCACCGCACCTTGCAACAGGAATACGTCGGAAGAATTTGCGGCCGCAGATCCGGGAGCAGAAAGCGCGGAGGCGGCGGATGATTCGTTGGAGCCGGACATCTCGCTTTCATTGGACTGCCCGGTCAGGTCCGTTTGCTGGAATCCGCCCATACCTTCTCGAATTGCGTTGACCACGCCTGGAGGAGGAGCTTGCCCTCGACGCCCACGCCAGGATCCGGCTTGACCCGAAGAATTGGCGGATTGCTGAGGCGAGTTGCGAGACTGGCGCGAACTCGCGCCGCTGCGAGAGGGCGCAGCGCCGGAAGTGGCGCCGTTTAGTTCGGCGAGCGTGGCGACATGGAGCGTGACGCTGAGGGGAGACGTGGAAGGAAATTGCGCTTCGAGTGTCGAGGGAGCGAAGCCGAGCTGCGTGACTTCGATTCGATAGTGCCCCGCGGGCAATGAGGGGAGTTCAAATTTGCCGGCCTCGTCGGTCCAGCTCACCCAAGCTTTGCCGGAATCGAGATCGGTCAATCGGATCGTGGCGCCCGGCACGGGAGACTGTTCCGCAGTGCGCACGGCGCCGGAAATCGTGACGGTTTTGGCGGCAGCGGCTGGCGCGGAGGATTGTTGTCCATGCAGATTTGGAGCGGCGAGGAAAGATACCCCGATAAGAATAGCGAGAGGAAAGCGGCGGCGTAGAAAGTTGAGGTATGGATTGTATAGAGGCATTCTCAAGAACAATTATCCGTTGGACGACGAAACGCAAAACAGATGTTTCCTCGCCGTTTCCACTCCTGAATCCAAGGAATAGAGCTGCACGTGCTTGAAAAAAATACGCTGGTGGTCCGGGCCCGCTTCACGAGCACCGGTCTGGAGCGTCCTCCTTTACAACCTTCGCGAAGCGGGCCTGACCCTCGTGAGAAAACGGTCGCTATTGGCTGGGCGGCTGCGAGCCGGTCTTCGATGGATCGTAGACCTGGCGAAAAGTGACGGGGCCGTTGAAGCGCTCGTTTTCAATCTTGGTGGTGACGAAGAGCTGCGTGCCGTCGGGAGAAAGCTCATAAGTACGAGTGGTTTTTCCGCGGCGGCCTTCCATCACAGAAACCAACTGATTTCCCTCCCATTGCGCGACAGGAGGAGCAAAGCGGGGTTCGCTGTTCGAATCGGACCCGTTGGAAGGCTGAGAATTCGCACTGGCATTGTCGGATGTTTGCGTCAGCAGGCGGCCCGAAGCGCCCATGATCTTCACGGAGGAACCCGACTGGGTCACGGTGAGCTGATTCATTTCTTCCATCATCCCGCCGCCGTGTCCCCCGTGGCCGCCATGGCGGCCTTGCCAACCGCCGCCACCGCCTTCTCCTTCGCCGCCCGAATTTCCCATGGCTTCCTGCATTTTCTGGCGCGGGTCGTCGCTCTGGCTTTTGTTCAATATCCAAGTGCCGGAGAGGCTCGGTTTTGCGGAAGTCGCCGCAGCCGTCGCGGGAGGGGTGGAAGGAGCCTGTTGAGCCGAAACTGAAATGGGCGCGCAAAGAAAGAGAGCGACGCCACAGGCGGCCAGAATAAATCTGGATGCGAATGACCCGTAAAATTCATGTGGACCAAACATGAGACCGAATCCCTCCTGGAGACGCCCAAACTCCCGCCTCCAACAATGCATTCACCAGGAATTGCGGGGAGAGGGGCGGAAAGTTCCAAGAAAATGTGCCCGTGTCAAGACCCCGCCGGGGCCGAAACGAACGTGGAAACTTCGCTTCCCGGCGGTGACGTCCTTCGGTATGATGGGGCGTGGCTTTTCGAGGCAATTCGGCATATTTCTCTCCGTTTCGGCGACCGCGACCCCAATCCCTCTAGAGTTGCGTCTTTCGTCTTTCAGTTCTCCCGAACTTCAAATTCAGCAGAAATTGGATTCAAAGGAGCCAGTCATGGCAAAGAGGAGCGTTTCCTCCCGCATCGGAAAAAAGCTGGCGGTGATCGGAGCGGGAAAAATGGGCGGGATCTTAATCGAGGCGTTCGTCAGGAACGGGCTGTTGCGGCCCGGAGAGATCTCGGCGACAGTACACCGCGAGGGTCCGGAAAGAAAAACGCTCGCGCGATACGGCATCCGTGCGGGGACGGACAACCGCGCGGCGGCGCGAGGCGCGGATGTGATCCTGCTGTGCGTAAAGCCACAAACCATCGGCCAGGTGCTGGATGACATTCAGCCGGAGATGAACGAGAAAAAAGTCCTGATATCGATCGTCGCGTCCGTGCCGACCGAGACGATCGAAAGGCACCTCGGCCAGAAGGCCCCCGTCGTGCGGGCGATGCCTAACACGCCTTCGATGGTTGGCGCGGGAATGACCGCAATTTGCCGGGGAAAGCATGCGACGGAGGAACAGTTGTCCCTGGCGCAAAAACTGTTTGACGCCGTCGGCAAGACCGTCTTGACGGAAGAGAAGCACATGGACGCTGTGACCGGGCTCTCAGGGAGCGGACCCGCGTTCGTTTACATCATCCTCGAGGCGCTGGCGGAAGGCGGAGTAAAGATGGGATTGCCGCGGGATATGGCGACGCTGCTGGCCGCTCAAACCGCACTGGGAGCCTCAAAGGTGGTGCTCGAGACCGGCGATCATCCCGCGCGGCTAAAGGACATGGTGACGACTCCGGCCGGGTGCACGATCGACGGAATTTTGGAGCTGGAGGAAGGAAAGCTGCGCGTGACGCTGATCAAGGCCGTGGTGAAAGCGTCGCAACGCGCGAAAGAATTGCAATTTACGGAGTAGCGCCGGATACGAAGCTGAGTTCGGCGGTCGCGTCGATTTCAATTTCGACGGAATCACCGACGTGCAAGAAAAAATTGCTCGGGTTTTTCATCCCCCATTTTTGGTACGGGACGGGAAAACTCGTCTTCAAG
Source organism: Verrucomicrobiia bacterium (assembly GCA_035503815.1). GTDB lineage: Bacteria > Acidobacteriota > Terriglobia > Acidiferrales > UBA7541 > Palsa-295. The sequence continues at coordinate 120,048 of DATJTF010000019.1, read as the reverse complement.
TGGATGCTTCCGCCGGAGGGAGCTGAGACCTCCGCAACGATGGAAAGCGGATGGTCCTGCCCATGAATACGAAACGTGCCATTGACCGAGAATTGGGCTGAACCTTGTTGCGGCATGCTTCCCTTCACGTCGGCGGGCAAAAACGAAATTTCGGGAAATTTGGCGCTATCGAGAACTTGCTGATGCATTTTGGCGTCCCGCGAGGCATTGTCCGTATTGCCGCTGGTGGCGTCGATGACGATCGTCCCTTGTGCCTTCCCTGTTCGCGGATCGAACTCAATCACGCCTCTCTTTAACTTGAATGTCCCGTGAACTGTGTGCAAGGTCGCGTCGAGAGTCATGCTGACTTGGGTGCGCGCGGTGTCGAAGGTGACCACCGTTTCCTGCGCATGCGATATTTGCGCGACCGTTAGCAGGACGAAGCAAATAACGGCGGCGAACGCCGGCCAGCGACGAAATAACCCGAGCCCGCATTTGACGCATCGTGCCATTTCAGCCACCAAGCATTTGGAAAGTGAGTTGAATCACCGCGCGGGCTCCCAAAGCCTGTCCCGACTGCGGGCCCGTGTGGAGCGCTATCATCCGGGAGAACACTTCGGGTCTCGAGGAAAACAAGCGCAGAATTTTCCGGCGAATCCAGCCGCTGCGGCTCATCACGAGCAGCAACCCCGTCATCCGGCGGGCGTTTTCCGTGATTTGATGGTGCGCCGCGGCGTAACTGGCGAGGTCGGCGGCGGAGAGTGCATCAGCGAGCGAAAGAGCTTGCTGGAACGCAAGACTCAGCCCTTGGCCGGCGATGCCATCCACGCTGCACGACGCATCGCCGACAAGCGCAATGCGTCCGCGCGCCGCACGGCGGGAATTTCGGAGCGAAGTGACGCTTCCCAGTTCGGCGTCAGCGGGGGTAGCGTGGCGAAGCATGGATGCGAGCGCGGGAAACGATGCAATCCCCTGGGAGAGGCGGAATCGCGGATGGGAGGTGAAAAGGCTGACGCATACTTCTTCGCGACCTGTGGGTGTGACGAAAACCTGGAATCCATCGCCCCAGTAGACTTCCACAAAATCGGACCAAGGCGCGATGCGAAAATGGCGGCGGAATCCAAACCTTGAGCTCTTGTACCACTGAAACGAGTCAAGGCCAGCCAGCTTGCGAACCTGCGAATTGTATCCGTCCGCTCCCACCAGCCAACGAAAATGGAACAATTCGTCGTTGAGCCGCGCAGATCCGATTGACAGAGAAGTGAGCCGCGCGCCCCAGAGGAATTTCACCCCCAGATTTTCGGCGCGTTCCAGCAAGATTTGATTCAGCGTCGTGCGGCGGACGCCGAACGCGGGAGCGTTCGGGAAATGCGCGAAGGCAGAGGCCGCGTGGTCGCGAAAACACAGGCCAGTGAAGGGATGCGCGACGTCAGACGTAAACTCGATGCCGAGCCGGCGAAGGGCCGATACGCCTTCCGGAAGCAATCCTTCGCCGCAAGCTTTATGGATGGGAGGACGTCGCGCGTCCGCGATTGTAACTTCAAGACCCTTCAGACGCGCGGCGATTGCCGAAGCGATACCCGCCGGCCCTGCTCCGATGACCAACACCTCGGATGAATTGGCCAAGCCGGCAGCGCCTCCCCGGCTGCGGGATTACCATCGTAACAGCACCAGCTCCGAGCAGAATCCCGGACCCATCGCGGCCAGGATGCTGTACGAGCCGGGGCTGGGGCGCCGGTTGACGTAAACTTCTTCCAGAACCAAAAGAACTGACGTAGAAGACAGGTTGCCGACTCGCCGGAGACACTGCCAAGAAGCGTTGAGATCGTCGGCCGTGAGCCCGAGAGCCTTCGCGGTGGACTCGAGAACCTTGGGTCCGCCCGTGTGCATCACCCAACTGCCGATGTCGCTCCGCTTCAGGCCGTTTTCGCCGAGAAATTCGTCCACGTCCTCGCCGAGGTGAAGTTCGACCGTTTCCGGTACTTGCGGCGATAGTACGATGCGAAAGCCTTTTTCGGAGATGTCCCATCCCATCACTCGCTCGGTGTTGGGATAGAAAACGGACTTGGTGGCGATAATTTCGGGGCCATTGCAGGTGCGGTTCTTCCCGAAGACGATTGTCGCGGCGGCGCCGTCGCCAAAAAGCAACGCGGAAATCAAGTGAGCCATCGAGAGGTCGTCGCGCTGGAGAGTGAGCGAACACAGCTCGATGGAAAGCAGAGCTGCGGCTTGATCCGGGTAGCCACGGACGTAGTCGGCGGCGCGAGAAATTCCGGCCGCTCCGGCGACGCAGCCCAGGCCGAAAATAGGGATGCGTTTGATGTTCCGGGAAAGGCCCATGCGATTCACCAGCCGGGCGTCGATCGAGGGAGCCGCAATGCCGGTGACCGAGACGACGAATATCGCGCCCAGGTCTTTGGGACCGATGCCCGCCCGGTCCAGTGCGCGGCACAGTGACTGCTCGCCCAGCTCGAGTGCATGCTCGATCCAGGCGTTGTTGGCCTGCCCCCAAGTGGTCAGACCTTCATAGAAAGGAATGGGGCGAACCAAATAGCGGCCATCTACCTGCATACTTTCGTCGAGACGGTCCAGAATATCCGGATTCGGGAGGCGGTGGCGCCAGTCGTTCTTTAGCGCCTCCGTCAACAGTTCCTGCTGGTAGTAATGTTCTGGAAACGCGCTCGCAACACTAGCAATTCTCATCGAGAGGGCTCCTGGCCTCGGGGGGTTATTTCCGGGCGTGGATATTACCGCGACTCTGCCTCCTCGCCTAAGCGAATTTTTGCCTAAATCGGTTCCTTTCATACGGAACGAGGCTGGCGGAGAAAAGGCTAAAGCATTGTCTCAGAATGGTCTTCAAAATGTAATACCTTGGGGTTGGAATCTTCCTTTTATTTCAACAGCCCGCTGAGAGGGCGGGGCGTGAAAAAAACCCCGGGTCTGAGGGGTGCAGACCCGGGGCCGGGGGGTGTTGAGGGGTTACTGGGCCGAAACTCGAAATCCTGGGGCGCGCGCTAGTAATTGAGCCGCCGGAGCATCAGGGACGCACGAAACAACAGTTGGATCCCAAGGATTAAAACGAGCTCCTGAAAATACTGGATGGACGACTTGAGAGTCCCTGCACGACTCGCACCCGCGGACGACATCGAGCCGGTAGAATGCAAATAATCCGATTCGAAATCGCGTTGCTCCAAGTAACTCACGGGTGCACCTCCGCTTAGTTGACGACGTACACGGGGTTGTCATGCTCGACGCCAAGAACCATGGACTTGAAGATATCCACATCCCAGCTGTCCGCAATGCGCAATCGAACCACTTCATTCGTCTCGGATACCAGACGGCCGCGCAACGGCACGCGAAGATTGCCCGCAACGACTCTTAGAATGACCGGTTGCCCCATCCACACCGAATAACCTCCGTCCATTGTCCCCTCCCTCAGATAGACCGCCTCGAACACTTGCATTCTGGGACAGGGCTCCAAACTGGCCAATGGTACAGGGGGCTAGAAATGGTAGGAGCAAAGTACTACCGGCAGTCGGACCGCGGATGGTCGAGAGCAATGTCTTCTGGTATCGTCAGGAGCAGGTTCGAAAATGGCTCCAGCGGGAGGTTCCGCGGGCCAGAGCCTCATGGAACGCCCGGACGCGATTCGGGGGAAAGCAGCCAATGGTCGAGTTCCTGAAGCACTTGCTCCTGACTCTCTATAACGTCCGGGGATTGATCGAATGGGGCGGAACGGTGCTGGTTTGTATCATTGTATTCGTCGAGACCGGATTGTTCGTGGGATTTTTTCTGCCCGGCGATTCCCTGCTGGTTACGGCGGGAGTGTTTGCGGGCGCCGGAAACCTGAAGCTGAGCTGGCTTTTGGTCGCCGCGACGCTTTGCGCGATAGCCGGAGACCAATTGGGATACTGGATTGGCCGGCGGACGGGGCAGGCTTTATACAGGAGAGAAGACTCGAAGTTCTTCAAGAAAAAGCACCTGGAAAGAGCTCACGAATTCTACGAGCACTATGGCGGGAAGACGGTGATCCTGGCGCGGTTTGTCCCGATTATCCGGACGTTTTGCCCACCCGTGGCCGGAGCGGCGCGGATGAATTATGGCAAGTACTTCGCCTTTGATATCGTGGGCGGATTTTCGTGGGTTTGGGGGATGACGCTGCTGGGATATTGGCTCGGACGGACCATGCCGAATATCGACAAGCGAATCCATTTCGTGATTGCCGGAGTGATCGTTGCTTCGTTCCTGCCTGCGTTCATTCACTACTTGAGAGTGCGAGGACGAAAAGGACCAGGGTCTCTGAACGGGCCGGCGGCGGAAGAGGATTGATCCTCCCGCCAAGCGCGCGCATTTCCACGCCCTTAAATGCAAAACGGGGAGCCTGGCAGCTCCCCGATTTGCGCGTTCCAAATGCCGCCTGCAGCACCGTCCGGCGTTACAAGCGGCTCGCACCGCAAAAGCGGTGCTTTGAACGGTGACAGGATTCTATGCCCGGTGGAGTCATCATCTCCTCCGTGCCTGAGTCCCTCAAGCTGCCTTGTACCCCCAAGAGAAAAAGAAAACAAGCAAAACTTTTCCGGAAATGCGCCGCGAAAGTGCGCGGACAAGCGCGGGCGGAAGCACCCGAGAGCTACTTGAGAAACAGAGCTTCGCGCAGTTGGTCGCGCGCGACAAACGTCTTCGACGAGCGGAATTTTCCGAAGAGGTCGAGGATTTCCCGGTTCTGAAAAATGCGCGCGTGCACCGAGATCGTCGGCGTGGGAACCATCTCAAACGATTGCGTATCGAGGACGCGATAGCGGTGATAGCGCTCCGGGGTCCGGCTGTGAAACATGGCGAGGACCACGCCGCCAGGCCGCAAAATGTCGAAAAGCCGATCCATCAGCCGCGGCATCAATTCAGAATCGAGATAGTCCAGAAGGTCCCAGACAAGCACGCCGTTAAAATTTTCTTCGGGATACGACACGGCGTCTGCGAGAAATTTTTCGGCCAGTGACGCTTGGGAAATCCGTCCCGTTTCCTGGCCCGGCGGCATGCGCCGAAGAGAATCCTCTTCGGAAGCGATGAACTCCTTCCAGGACCGCAGAATATCTTCCGTGGAAATCCGAAAGCCCTTATTAATGAAAAAATTGAGCGTGGCTTGCGACACGTTGCCCAAATCGAGAATTCGCGGCTGTTCGATGTCGCTGAGGAGCCAGAGAAACTCCTTGAGGCCATTGGTCGCGCGGACGTTCGGCGAACCCGGGGCGGCGGCGACAGCGGCCCCTCCGGCCGTCGTCGGCGTGGGTCTGGGTTTTGCCGACTGCGCCTGCGACGGTGCCGGACCACTGGGGCGCAATTTGGCGCTCCAATTCATGGCCTACGATTTCTCCTTCTCCGCGGGAGCCGCGGATGCGGCGCCCGAACGCGCCGAAGCCGCGGCAGCCTTCGCCGCCGGCGCTGCCTCCACGCGCACCATTTCCACTTTGCCTCGAAGGCGCGCACCGTCCTCAATGGCGATTCTCCGGGTGACGACGCTTCCTTCGACGCGCCCCGTGTTTCCCAGTGTGACCGTCTCGGCGGCCTTCAGATTGCCGCTTACCGTCCCCAAAACATTGATCTCGCGCGCTTCGATGTCGGACTTAATTCGCCCCGAAGGCCCGACCGTGAGTTTGCATCCGGTGAGCTGGATTTTTCCCTGAATGTCGCCGTCAATCCACAGATCGGACGTTCCCGTGATTTCGCCTCGAATTTTCAATCCCGCGCTGATTTGGGAAGGAGAGGCATCCGTCACAACTGAGACGACTTCCGGCGCGGCGATGGAAGCCGGAGGCGCGGATGGCGGCTCCGGCACGGCAGGATTCGCCGGCATGGTTGCAAGAGACGCAGCGGCCGGAGAAGGATCTGCCGCCGCGGACTCCGCCTTGATTATTGGTTTTGAAGAGGGATTCGCCTCTTCCGATTTGCGCCACATAAGATTCCTCCCCCAGGAGAAGTTGGAACCCCTGCGCCGGGTGTCAGGTGTTCGAGCGGGCGAAACGAATATAGTACAGCGGGAGAGTCAAGTAAATGAATGAACAGCGCAGCGGTAACCCTTAGGAAAACAGGAAACGAGGAGAGGAGCACGCGGGCGGGATTTGTCCAGTGGGCGCTCGCGGCGCCGGATGGGCGCCCGTTTCAGCGGACATGAACGGGCCTGTTGCGGAGCTCCCAGATCGCGACGGGATAGCCAATCAGCTCGTGGAGAAAGATCTTCTCTCCTTCGCGAGTGCGCCACCAATTGTCAGGGTCGTATTCGGAATCCGGCGCGGAGATGACGCGCAGTTCGAAACCGGGTGGCAGGACCCTTTCGTAGATGTAGCGCGCGCGGCGCGTGTGGTAGTTAGACGTAACGACGAGGACTCTTTTCCACCCGCGCGAGGAAAGAAACTGGCTGAGAGCCGTGGCTTCCTCGAGCGTGTCGTCTGCGTGCAGCGGAAAAAGGACGATCGCGGAATCGGGGATCCCTCGATCGGTCAGATCGTGATGCATGAGGTCGGCGATGCTCGCGTACGGACGAAGGTAGCGTCCGCTCGCCACGATCCGGGGAGCAAATCCTTCCTTGAAAAGCTGGGCCGCGCGCGAAGCCCGGTCCGCGGAAAAGTCGTCGTCGCTCAGGATAACGATGGCGTCGGACGCCTGCGGACTTTCCCCGGCCACCCAAAAACCTCCGGCTAGCCGAAGCAGCGGGTGCCGCGCGAAATAGAGAACCGCCAGAAAAAAGAGGAAGCAAATCAGAAACAGGAAGCGGAAGAAGATTCCCCCGCGCTGCGCCGCGGTGTCGGCAATGAAATGTCCGGCAGCGAGCGTCATTTGCCCGGGTCGAGCGAGCGCAGTTTTTCCGCGGCCTGTTCCGGCGGAGTGCCGTTGAAATAGACTTCCTTGATGCTATACGACTTGCTGCGCGACTCGAGGATGGGAAGAATTTCGAAGTGCCAGTGGTAGTCGCCGGCAATCGTCCGCCAGTACTCGTTGAGTTCGCCCTTGTTCTGCGAGCTGTTGGGAGAGGTGTGCAGCACCATGTGAAATTCGGACGTCAGTTGGCTGATGCGTCGCAAGGTGCGTCCCAAAAGCGCCGCCAGGTGGCGGCGGTTTTCGCCGGGGGCCAGGACTTCAAATTGATGATTGTGCTGTCGCGGCTGGAGCCAGATTTCGTAGGGCACTCGGGAGGAGTAGGGACAAAAGGCGTAGTAGTCGCCCACATTATCCACGACGCGCTTGGTCTGGCGAATCTCTTGCCGGAGGATGTCGCAAAATACGCAGCGCTCGCGGTCGCGAAACCACTCCCGGGCGGCGCGCAATTCGTACAGGATGCGCCGCGGAACGAAAGTCGTGGCCGTGATCTGGGAGTGCGCGTGCGGCATCTCCTCGCCGGCCGCCATTCCTTGATTCTTGAACACCGTGATGTACTTGAAGCGCGGATCGCGCTTCAGATCGGCGATTCGGCTCGCGTAGGCCTCCAGAATTCTCTCCAACTGTTCATCGCTCATCTGCGCGATTTTCAAGTTGTGGTCCTGCGTCTCGACCACTATTTCGTGCGCCCCGATCGGCGCCATCCGGTCGTAAATCCCTTCCGCCGATCGCGCCGGATCGCCTTCGATGCGATAGAGGGGGCGAAGATGCGGATATACACGAACCTGCCAGGGGCCCTGCGAAGGAAGGTCCAGCAAAACACGTGTTTCCAGGCGCGAGCCGGGACAAAGTGGGCAAGGATCGGGCTTGATTTTCTCCTGGGCCGGATGGCCGACCACAACCCAGCTGCGCGTGATGGGATCTTTGCGAAGCTCCATGATTCTCCCGTGAAAACAGAACGAGTCATCTTAGCGCAAGAGGGAGACTGCTCAAAATGGAAGGCGTCTCTGCTTCCGCAAATTCGAGCCGAGCCGCCGGATTTTTCGCCGAATTCAGGCACGCGCGCAGGCATTGAAGGCCGCGAATCCGTGCTGTGCTATTCTGGGCGGCGATGAGCGAACCGGTCGATACAGACCTCGAATTCATGAGGGTGGCCATCGCCGAAGCCCGCGAGGCCGCCGAGCGCGGCGAGGTGCCCGTCGGGGCGGTGGTCGTGATCGACGGCAGCGTGATCGCGCGTGGCGGAAACCGGACGATCACTCATTGCGATCCCACGGCCCACGCGGAAATTGTGGCCTTGCGCCAGGCCGCGCAACGTGCCGGAAATTTCCGCCTGACGGGTGCGACGATGTACGCCACCATCGAGCCCTGCGTGATGTGCGCCGGAGCTCTCATCCAGGCGCGGATCTCCCGCCTGGTCTTCGGAGCGGACGATCCGAAGGGCGGTGCGGTGCGCACTTCTTTTTCCTTGCTCGATCATTCCGGGTTGAACCACCGCGTGCAGGTCACTGCGGGCGTATTGGCGGAGGAGTCTGCGGAACTTTTGAAAGGATTTTTCGCCGCACGGCGGTGAATGCGGTTTCGCTACCGTGGATTGCCCGCGAGCAATCCGGTGGCGAAGGGAGGCCGGGGGATAAGAAATGAAGTACCCAACCACTGTGAAGTTAAAAGATGCAATTCGGGAACGCCGGGTGCGCTGCTCGGCGGCGATCATTGCCGCGATGTTGGGCGTTCTTTTTGTGGCCCCTTCCCTACCGGCGCAGGCGCCGGCTCCGGCGGTCTCCGATCGTGGCGAACTGCTTTCTCGGTTCAGCGACTCGCTGAATGAATTGACGTCGCGCGTCTCGCCCTCGGTTGTTCAGATCGTCGTCACCGGCTACCGTCCTATTGTGGACAAAAGCGGAGACGACACGGACGACCAAATCGGCTATCAGAAGAGCCTGGGCTCCGGCGTGATTGTCGATCCCGATGGATACATTATGACGAACGCTCATGTGGTCAAGGGCGCGCAGCGCGTGCTGGTGATGCTGACTCCGAGCAGCGGAGATGGCTCCCCAGCGGAGGAAGATGCAGCCGGCGGGACCGAGACGCCCCCTCTGCAAGCCAAAATTGTGGGGGTCGCGCCCACCATGGACCTGGCGCTGCTCAAAGTCGAAGCCCATGGACTCCACGCGCTGCCGTTCGCCGATTATTCAAAATTGAAGAAGGGAGAGCTGGTGCTGGCGTTTGGAAACCCGGAAGGACTTGAAAATTCCGTCACCATGGGAGTTGTCAGCGCCGTGGCCAGGCAGGCGGACCCGGACGTGTCGTCCGTCTTTATTCAGACCGACGCGCCAATCAATCCCGGAAACAGCGGCGGAGCATTGGTAAATACGAACGGGGAGCTGGTGGGAATCAATACGCTCATTTTGAGCGAGTCGGGAGGAAGCCAGGGGCTTGGATTCGCGATACCCAGCAGCGTGGTTTCCTACGCCTATCAACAGTTGCGCAAAAACGGGCACGTCCAGCGCGGCGTGATCGGTGCGGGGATTCAAGACATTACGCCGGACTTGGCCACAGGGCTCAACCTGGCGCGCCAACGCGGCGTCATCGTAGCCGACGTCGATCCCGGCGGCCCCGCGGACAAGGCCGGCTTGCAAATCCAGGACATCCTCTTGCGGGTCGGGGGACAGCCCGTCGAAAGCGTGCCCATGACCCAGTTGGCCATATCAACGCAGCCTCCCGGAAGCGTTTTGAAGTTCGACGTGTTGCGTGGCACAAAACAGCTCAGCCTGGACATTCCGGTGAAGGCGGCGGCGCCCGACGTGGACGAGCTTGCGGAAGTTTCGAATCCGGAAAGGCACCTGGTGGCCAAACTTGGATTTTTTGGATTGGAAATCAACGACACGCTGGCGAATTCGATCGGCGATTTGAGAATCCCATCCGGAGTGCTCGTTGTCGCCATGTCCGCCGATCAGACCGGAGCCGACACGGATCTGGCCGCCCGGGACATTATTCATGCCCTGAATGGAAAGCCGGTCACCACGCTTCAAGGGCTGCGCGATGCGCTCAATGCCATGCAACCCGGAGAGCCCGGCGTCTTGCAGGTGGAGGAAGACGGGAAGCTCGAGTACATGACTTTTGAAATGCCGTAATCACGAAATGAGCCGCGCCGGAAGACGGACGAGAGAAGTTTGCTATGCGCCGGCTTCCAGAATCATCAGGGGCGAAATCGATTCATGGCCGAATCGGGGGGCTTGAGCGACGGAGGCCGCGTCGCCTTCCAACATCCTGGATTTGTCGTATATCTGCTGGCTCGCTGGTTCATTGTGGCCGGGCTCGAGATGCAGTCGGTCGCCGTCGGCTGGCAGGTTTACGAAATTACGAAACGCCCTCTGGATTTGGGATACGTGGGTCTGGCGCAGTTCCTTCCCGGCATCCTTCTGTTTCTCGTTTCCGGGCATGCGGCTGACCGGTTTGACCGGCGAAAAGTTCTCATCGGTTGTTACTTCGGATACGCTCTTTGCTCCGGCTTGCTGTTGCACCTCGCGATCCATGGGGCGCCCCGGGTTTTTTGGATTTATGTGGTGATGGTGTTGGTGGGCGTGTCGCGGTCGTTTACGGGCCCCGCGAGCCGGGCGCTGATGCCACAATTGGTTCCCGTCGAACATTTTCAAAACGCCGTCGCGTGGAATTCAACCATGTTTCAAAGCGCGACCATCCTGGGACCCGCGCTCGGCGGCGTAGTTTATGCCGCTTTCCGGGGCCCGGCTGCCGTCTATGCATTGGCGCTGCTGGCCGGATTCACGGCGGCCTTTCTGATGCTTCGCGTGAAGACGGAGCAAAAGGCGCGGCCGCGCGAGCCGGTTACATGGCGGACCGTCGCGGCCGGAATTGACTATATCTGGCGCCACAAGGTGATACTCGGCTCGATTTCGCTCGATCTCTTCGCCGTGCTCCTGGGCGGGGCTGTCGCTCTCCTCCCGGTTTACGCTCGCGAGATTCTGAAGACGGGGCCGTGGGGACTTGGCTTGCTGCGCTGCGCTCCGGGAATCGGCGCTGCCGCCATGGCCATTCTGATCGCTTACCGTCCGCTGCGAAAACGGTCGGGCGCCGTCATGCTGTGGTGCGTGGCGGGGTTCGGAGTTTTCACGATTCTGTTCGGCGTATCCAAGAGCCTGGTTCTTTCCATGATCGCGCTGGCGCTCGTGGGAGCCACGGATATGGTCAGTGTGATCGTGCGCGGCGTCCTCGTGCAAATCGCCACGCCCGATGAAATGCGCGGCCGCGTGAATGCCGTGGACATGATTTTTATCGGGGCGTCGAACCAATTTGGGGAATTCGAGTCGGGGCTCACCGCGCAATGGTTCGGCACAGTCCCTGCGGTCGTTTTGGGCGGCATCGGAACGCTTGTCGTGACGGCGCTGTGGGCCTGGCAATTTCCCGAATTGCGCAATGCGGATAAGCTCACGGACCTTCAAGCGTAATTCCCTGCCCGTTCTGCTTCGAAGGCGCCTGCGACTCCGCACTCTACTATCCGTGGTAGTAGTTTTAAGCCTGGGTTAGGTTTCTATCTCCTATGACTTTCTGCCGCCAGAAATTAGGCTTTAGCGCCGTTTTCCTTTTCGTCTTGTTGTCTTCTGCCACGGCTGTTCGCGCCCAAACTCCGGATACGGCTACGCTGCTTGGCCATGTCGTCGACCAATCTCACGCTCCTGTTCCCGGCGCAGTGGTGACGGCGAAAAACACTCTGAACGGACTCGAACGCGAGGCAACGACGAATGAAGCGGGTGCCTTCTCTATCGCGGGTCTCCCCATCGCCGGGAATTACGACATCTCCGTGCGGAAAAAGGGATTTGCCGAAGCGAATCTGAGCGGCGTCACGTTGGCCGGAGGGATTACAGCCAATCTCCATTTGCAACTCAACGTTGCCGGTGGACATTCGCAAATCGTCGTGACCGGCCCGGTCGGCGATGTGCGGACCGACGAGCCGCAATTGGGCGACCACCTGAGCGCGACGCAGGCGCAGGAAACTCCGTTGTTGAACCGGCGCATCACCTACCTTCCCCTGCTTGACGCCGCCAATCGTCCCGCGATCAATCAGGGGGACGTCTTCATGAACGAGGATCTCTTCACCACCAACGGCACGGGGCGCCGCCAGACTTGGTTTGAAGTGGATGGAAGCAACGGGGTCGACGCCTGGGGCCGCCAAACGATCTTCAGCAACGTCCCGCTCGATGCCGTGCAGGAGCTGACCATCTTGACCAATGCCTTCTCGGCTGAATACGGGTTCACGGCGGGAAGCGTGGTGAACATCGTCACGAAAAGCGGAGGGAACAAATTCCACGGAGATTTGCTCGGATTGTGGCGGCCCGCGGATACTTCCGCGTCGCTCTCGGGCTTCACCACCGGTACGGCCACAAGCGGGAATGATGTCGCGGGCGATTCGCTTCGGCAAACGGCCGCTTCTCTCTCCGGGCCGGTCGGAAGCGACGGCCGGACGCAGTTCTTTGCCAGCGGCGAGTACAGTTGGGAGAACAGGTCTTCTCCGATTACCTCTCCGCTTGAACCGGGAATTTTCGTGGGGCGCTACCGCGGCTGGCTGGCCCTGTTTCGCCTCGACCACCAGATCAACGGCAATAACAATCTTTTTTTTCGCAGCAATGTGGACAGCTTCGTGGACACCAATCCCAACGGCATCGTGGGAGGCAACAGCCTCCCCAGCGTGGATCGCGTCTTCAAGCGCCGGACCTATTCCGAACTTCTCGGCGAGACGGCGCAATTGGGCGGTTCTTTCGTCAACGAGGTCCGATTGCAATTCCAACTGGCTTCTCCGATCACGCAGTTTGTCCCGGTTGTTGACGCAACGCAGTTCTCGGTTCCCATTACGTCTCAATGCGCCGGTGGAGTCGCTTGCGGAACCTTCACCTCCGGCACTTCGCAATCGGCTCTGCTCATGAACCGCCAATACGAGGCGGACGACACTGTTTCCTCCGTGCATGGCCGCCATACGATCAGGTTCGGCGCGGACGTAATCCACGCGCACAATGGCGGCGACAGCAAGGAGTTCGGCGGCCCGATTTACCTGGGGCAGTTCGTCTACAACGTGTGCGCCCAGGCCGCATCCGTCTGCGAAAGCCCCGCTTATCTGGATGACATCAACAATGTTCAGAAGTACACACAAAGCTACGGCAACGCGAACTACACGGTGGACGACACGCTCTGGTCTCTCTTCGTGCAGGACGATTTTCGAGTCCGGAGCGATCTGACCGTCAACCTGGGTCTGCGTTACGCGCGGCAGACCTTTACCGACTCGAATAAGGATATCGCGCCTCGCGTCGGCTTCGCTTACAACCTGCGCGGCGACGCGAAAACGGTGATTCGCGGCGGCTTCGGAATTTACTATTCCCAGGTCGTGGACAATTCCGAGGCCAATTACGCGCTGACGGGGCCAACCGGTGTTTTCAACTACACGGCGACTCCCGGGCAAGTCGGCTTTCCGGCAAGTGTCTCCGATGCTCCTTTGCCTTCGTTTCCGCCGGGAGCCGTGGCGCCTCTTCGCAGCCTCTACATTCGTCCGGGCCAAAGCGCTTATCTCAACCAGTTCTTCCCCACCTCCGTGTTAATTGGCTACCCGAATGTCTTGTTGAACCCCTACACCGAACAATGGACCTTTGGCCTGCAGCGCGAACTCGCGCCGGAATGGATTCTGAGCGCGGATTATGTCGGCTCGCATACCTTGAAAATCAACCGGCCGCTGGACGTGGATCCGCCGGCGCCTTTTGTGCGGACCATGCCCAACCAGTTTCGCGGGGCGGCGCCGAACGCCTCGGGCGTGGAGCAGTGCATTCCGAATCCCGCCATCGGCAACACCGCAAACACGCCTCTCTCCACTTGCGCCGTAAACGCGGCCAACGCCACGCGCCCCCTGTGGATTTACGACTCGGCCAACGGCATCACTCCCGCCTACAGCACGATCCAAAGTGATGTGAACGACGGATTCGCTTTTTACAACGCGCTCGATTTGAATCTCAGCCATCGTTTCAGCCACGGGGTTTCCCTGCTGGCCAGCTATACTTGGTCGCACGCCATCGATAACGTGGATCCCGATATTCCCAGCCAGAATCCCAACGACCCCAATTTCACGGGCGCGCAGGAAAAGGGCAACGCGATTTACGACCAGAGGAACAGGTTCGTCCTCAGCGGATTTTACACAGCACCGTGGAAATTCCGGATCGGCGGCATCGCCACGCTGGCCTCGGGCTTGCCTTACAATTTCACCACCGGAACCACAAACAGCGGCGATACGGGAGCCACGACCGATCGCCCGGTTATCAACGGAGCCGTTGTGGGAAGGAACGCCGGCCATGGAAGGCCCATCTATAGTTTCGATCCGTTCATCGAACGTCCGATTTCCTTCGCGGGCGACCGAGTCCAGCTGGATTTGCGGGCCGAAGCGTTCAATGTGTTCAACCATCCGAATTTTGTCGGCTTTAGCGGAACATACGGCAACGCAGCGACTCCCGGCACCGGCTTCGGACTCCCGCTCGCGGGAATTACAAACCAGCTACCGGCGCGCTCCCTGCAATTTTCCGCAAAAGTCAGTTTTTGACGGCTGCCGTCCCGGCAATCGGCAAGCGCAAATTCCGCCGCGCTCCATTTTTTCTTTTGCCGCGGCGTTTGATAGAATCTCGGCGCAAAGCGATGTTCCGCTTCTTCAAAAATCGTCCCCCTGAGAAAGAACGTGCGGATGCGCCGTCCTCTCTCGGACATCTTGAATTCAGCGTGATGGAAATTCTCTGGGAGGTTGGGGAGAGCAGCGTCCGCCAGGTTCGCGAGCGTCTGAACAGGCCGCTCGCTTACACCACCGTGATGACCACTCTCGAACGCCTGTTCAAGAAGCTCTTTTTGTCGCGCCGCAAAGCGGGTCGTGCCTTCCTCTATTCTCCCCGGATGTCTCGCCAGGATTGGCAGCGCGAACGCGTGGGAGATCTTGTGGCGGCGTTTCTCGACGAGACGCAGCCCTCTCACGACCTGCTGCTTTCCAGCCTCGTGGATGCAGTCGGGCAGCGCGATCAGTCAGTCCTCGACGTCCTCGAAATGAAAATTCAGCAGAGGCGCGAGGAGCTTTCGCGGCGAGGCCGCCGATGATCCTGCCTTACACCCTGAAGCTCGCCGCGTTTTGCTTTGCAATTTTTTTTCTGGTTCACGCCGTTCTGAGTTTGGCTGTCCATGTTTTTTCAGGCGGAGCGATCCGGCGCGCGGAAAAGGCGGGACAATTTCGTGGCGCTCGATTCCTTCTCTGCCTGCGCCTCTTTCCGGTCTGTTTCGCGCTGCTCTCCGTAGCAGCCTTGTGCGTTCCAAGCTATTTGCTCTTCGAACCCCGGGGATATGCCGAGCATTTGGATCTGCTGTGTTCCGGAGCCGCGATTTTCGGCCTCGCGATTTGGAGCATTTCGATCTTCCGCAGCCTTCGCTCTCTGAATCGCTCGCTCGAGTTCGCGCGTTCCGTGAAACACGCGGGAGTGGCCATATCCGTTCCGGGCGAACGCTTGCAGGCTTGGGTGCTTTCGGGGGGGCGTCCGATCTTCGCGTTGTGCGGAGTCTTCCGCCCGCGCCTGATTTTTTCCCGCGAAGTTCAGCGTGCCCTTTCCGCCGAAGAGTTTCACGTTGCCTTGCGGCACGAACTGGCGCATCGAGAATCCCGGGACAATCTCAAACGGCTGCTTTTTTTGTTGGCGCCGGAGCCGCTGCCCTTCTCGCGATGCTTCAGGGCCGTCGAACGAGCGTGGGCAAAATTATCGGAGGGGGCCGCGGACGAATATGCGGCCTCCGGCGATCCGCAAGCTCCGCTTGCTCTCGCTCATGCGCTGGTCCGCGTCGCCCGGCTCGGCGCGCCGCGCGTTTCCGAGCTTTCCGCGTCGTTGATTGCCGAAGAGGACCTCGCGGAACGCGTCGAGCGATTGCTGCGAATGGACGGGGACGCAGTAAGGCAGTTGCCTTCGCGGACGCCGGCTTGGCGGATCGCAGGAATTGCGTGCGGCGCGTTGCTGGCCATCGCGGCCGCCACCGTCGTCTTCCACGCGTGGTCTCCGATCCTCTACGCTACGCATCTTCTGCTCGAACGAATGATCGGGTAGAAGCCTCCCGCCTTCGAACCAATCGTGCGTCACTTCTCCCGCGCTGCCGTTCGAATTCGGAGAGTGGTGTGAGGACAACGAGAAAACGGAATGGCGGAGAGGGTGGGATTCGAACCCACGGTTGAGTTTCCCCAACACACGCTTTCCAAGCGTGCTCCTTAAACCGCTCGGACACCTCTCCGGCGCCAACGGGCTTTAAAAGACTAACAAATGGCGAGCGGGGCAGCAAACCGGGCACGAGGCGAAGGCGAAAAGCCGCGTACCAGGCGGGCGTCACAAATCCGGAGATTTTTTCGAGCGATGGAACCCTTCGCGCAGAACACTCACAATCGCCGGCCTCCAACGGCGCGCGCCTTCTCAACAGTGTCATCGGCCCACCGATTTTTCGAGTTTGTCGAGCTCGGCGCCGGCTTGGTCCATATATTTCTGAGCGTTTTGAACGTCGCCATTGCGCAGGGCGGCTTGCGCCTGGGCGATATAGCGCTGGACGCGCTGGTGTGACGCCAGAATATCGCCGGGAAGCTGCTGGCCTTGCTGGTTCTGAAAAGCGGCGACGCGGGCGGCGACGGAGGTTGCGCGGCCGGAAAGCTCGTCGAGTTCCTCATGCTCGAGAGCCGCAATTTGAGCGACAGAATCCTCGGTCGCGCGAGCGGCTTCCTCGGCGGCGCGGGGATCTTTTTGAGCGGGAGGCGGAGCCGCCGGGATGCTTTTCTGCGGCGATATGTTCTGGACGGCTGGGGACGCAGTTTCGTGACTTTTTACCGCCGGCGGAGCGGGCGGTTTGACGGTTTTCGCGGCGGACTTGTTGCCGCATCCCGCAGCGCCCGGCTGGCAAGGAAGCGATTTGGCAGTCGAAGCATTCGAGGGTTGCGGCTGAGGTTGTGGAGGCGCAGGCGTCAGAGTCGCCGCCGTGGGCGCGTGACCGTCAGAGAACCGTGCATGCATCCATCGCGGGATGGCGAGGCCGACGGCCGCCAAGAACGCCAGGCCAATCAGTGAACTCAGAACAATAAAGAGCGGCCGACGATTGCCCGAGCTGCGCTGCGATGGCGCGGCAGCAGCCGGGGATTGAGCTCTGCCGTGTGGCGACGCGATCGCGGCGGAGAGCGGCACGGTGGGACTTGGCTGGACGGCGGCAGGCTGCGGAGGGATGGGACGGGCCGTAATCGGGCGCGCCGTGACCGGACGAGCCGGCGCAGAACGCGGAGGAAGGGGCGACACGGGGCGAGGCGTGGAAGGAGCCGTCACTTCGACGGCCTGCGAAGGCGGCGCCGGAGCGATTTTTGAGGGTTCACCAAAGCTGGGAGCAACACTTCTCAGGGCGGCGCGCAGAGCGTCGGCAGTCTGAAATCGAAGGGCGGGATCCTTGGCCATGGCCATAAGAATCAACTCGCTGAGAGGCTGCGAAATGTCGGGTTTTAGATCGATGGGCGCCGTTGGAGGAATTTGCAGATGAGCTTGCATGAGCTCGAAATTGTTGTCGCTGACGTAGGGGCGCTGACCCGTGATGGATTCGTAGAGCGACACGCCGACGGAATATAAATCGGAGCGGCCGTCAATCGGCTCGCAGCGGATCTGTTCCGGCGACATATAAGCGACGGAACCGAGAGTGGTGCCGGTCATGGTGAGGCCGAGGTCGTTGCCGGAGCGAGCGATGCCGAAGTCCATCAATTTAACGACGCCGTCGGGGGTAAGCATGATGTTGGCGGGCTTGATGTCGCGATGGACGATGTTTTGCGCGTGAGCGCAGGCGAGCGCGGCGAGAATCTGATCGAAATAGGCGAGGGTGTCGGCGTAGCGGATGGGGCCTTGGAGAAGACGGTTGGCGAGAGTGCCGCCCTCGACATACTCCATGATCATGACGAGCTGGTTTCCGATTGTGAGAGCGGTGCGGAGCTCGGCGATATTGGGGTGATGAAGTCCGGCCAGAACTTTTATCTCGCGCAAGAAACGGTCGGCGAGATCTTTCTGCTCGGAAAGATCGGGCAGCAAAACCTTCATGGCTTCGACGCGGTCGGAAAGGGTGTTGCGCACCTTGTAGACCTTCCCCATGCCTCCGGCACCAAGGACGCCGAGAATTTCGTAATCGCCCTTCCTGGTGGACCTGGTTTCGTCGGTCATCTCGAGCTTCTCCTGCGCGGGGATGAAGGGAAACGTTGGGCGAAGTATATCCCGCCAGCAGGCCGCCGAAGCAGAGGAAAAGTTGGCCGAGGAAGATGATGGAATGAATGAAGAACAGCGGGGCGATGGAGGGAATTTCCGGGGCGAATTTGGGCTCCGCAGAATTGAGGGCAAGGTCGGGAAAGTGTGGCGAACCGGAATGGGTCCGGTTGTTTGTTTTCCGCGAGTTGCGGCGATTCCGGTTTCCGGGTGTGTTGCGAACCGGAAGGCGGAAATTCGTGCGTTTCCGGAGGGCGGGGGTGAAGGGGGATCTGCGATTCTAGGAGAGCGAAAACGGAGGAGGGAGATGGAGCAGCGCGTGTCTTCAGGGCAGGGAAAGAGCGGCGGGGAGGACTTTGAGGTGCGGGCGATGTTCATCTGGGGAGGGTAGCAGGAAGCGAGCGGGGGAGATGCTGGACGAAGGAAGAGAAAAGGTCGAGTTTTAGGACTGGACTACTAGAACTGTACGGAAGGACAGGGGGTGGGGGACCAAAGGCGAGTGGCGAGAGAAACCGAGAGGAAAAACCGCACCCATTGCTTTGCAATGGATGCGGCACCCTCAGGGATGAGGTGAGAAGTTGGAAGGCCGTGTGTGAAGCGGAAGCTTCGAGCGTTGATCACGGTGGGTAGAGGACACAGACCAATGTATTAGCCACCCGCCGTCGCATCGTTTTCCAAGTTACTGCCAGGCGAGAGGGGCAGGAATGATCGCTGCCGGAATCCAATCGAGAATGGCCTATACATTGTCGTTAAGTTGCTATATGATTCACCTCCTGTTCGACACCCCATGACTCGGGCGGGTCAAGATTTGATCGCACCCTGGCGGTTCCTCCTCGGTTGTCTTCCCTGTTTAGTCTTTTTCGCGACTTTGCGTCCTCTGCAGAATTTACACGCGCAGACCGCCCAAATCCCGGACTACTCAAAAGAGGCGTTCGTAATCGAGCAGAGGAGCCTGAGCGCAGTTATCGCGAATGATGGGACATACACCGAGGACCTTATCGCGCGAATCAAAATCCAGTCGCAGGCCGGCTTGCAGGCCTTTGGAGTACTGACATTCCCTTTTGCCTCGGCGACAACGAATTTGGACGTGGTGTACGTCAAAGTCATCAAGCCAAATCAACAAGTCGTCGTGACGCCGGCTGAAAACATCCTCGAAATGCCGGCCGATATTACGCGCGCGGCGCCCTTCTACAGCGACATAGAAGCCAAACAGGTCGCGGTTAAGGGCCTTGAGGCGGGCGACACATTGGAATTCGAATGGCGCGCCCAGATGACCAAGCCGCTGGACCCCGGACAGTTCTGGTTCACCTACGACTTTTTCAAGCAAGGAGTCGTGCTGGAAGAGGACGCGGAGATCAAAGTGCCGCGAGGGCGTTACGTGAAGGTCAAAAGCGCGCACGTGCAACCCACGGAATCGGACGAGGGCGCCTACCACGTTTACCGATGGAAGACATCTCATCTGAAAGGGACCGCAGACAAGGATAGCGACACCGATACGACCCCGGGAAATGACATCCAGTTGACGAGCTTCCGAACCTGGGATGAACTTGGCCAATGGGTGCATAGCCTTTTTGCGCCGATGGCGACTCCGACTGCAGCAGTGCAAGAAAAAGCCGCCGAATTGACGCGGAATGCGAAGACGGACCAAGAGAAAATCGAGGCGATTTACAAATTTGTTTCCTCGGATTACAGGTATATCGGGATCGCCTTCGGAATCGGTCGTTTCCAACCTCACGCCGCGACGGACGTCCTGACGAACGAGTATGGCGACTGCAAAGACAAGCACACGCTGTTTGCGGCGCTGCTCGCGGCCTCTGGAGTGAAGGCCTATCCGGCATTGGTCAATACCAATGCAAAAATCGACCCCGACGTTCCGAGCCCCGCGCAATTCGACCACGTAATTACGGCCGTTCCGCAGGGCCAGGGATTTCTATTCCTGGACACGACTCCAGAGGTGGCGCCTTACGGGTACTTGATCGAAGAGTTGCGGGGAAAGAATGCTTTTGTCGTTCCCGACACGGGGCCCACGCAGCTCGTGGAAACTCCTCTTGACCCGCCGTTTCACTCCTACTTTCATTTCGTGGCGGACGGATCACTGGGGGCCGATGGAACGCTCGAAAGCAAAATGCAAATGACGTTCCGCGGAGATTCCGAACTGATTTACCGGATGCTGCTCCGACAGGAGGCACAGCCGCAGTGGAAGGATGTCATGCAGAAGGTGTCGTCCAATCTGGGGTTTGGAGGAACGGTGAGCGAAGTCTCCGCGACCTCACCCGACGACACGAACGTTCCCTTCCATATCGAGTACAAATACACGCGAAAAGAATATTCGGACTGGGAGAACAAACGAATCACGCCGCCCTTCCCTCCCATGTTCCTTCCCGAGGCACCATCAGAGACGGAGGGCCACCCGAAGCCAATCGACCTGGGACCTCCGACCGAACTGAAATACGAGGCGTCGCTCGTCTTGCCTCCGGGCGCCGACCCGCAGCTTCCTCCGCCCGTGAATCTTTCCCAGAGCTTCGCAGACTACCATTCGACTTACTCATACATCGGCGGAAGCTTCAAGGTGGAGCGCGATTTGGTGACCAAAGCTCGCAAAGTGGATCCGGCGCAATTTTCGGCTTACCGGGCGTTTGAGAAGGCGATCGTGAACGACTCGACGACGTACATTCCGGTCTTTCGATCCGTTTGGGCGGCCGCGACCGATACGGCAGGAAATCCTGAGGCGCAAGGCTTGTATGACCAAGGCCGTGATGCCTGGACTCGGCAAGACATCCCCGGAGCGCACGAGCTATTTCAACAGTCGGTTGAGAAGGATCCCAAATTCGGACGCGGCTGGACAGCGCTGGGCGATTCGGAATTCCAGCTCCACAACATCGACAAGGCCGTGGAGGATTGGAAGAAGGCTGCTGTGCTCGATCCCGCGACGATAACCGACGCGAGCATGGTGCTGGCGATGTTGACGTTTTCTCACCGGACAAACGATGCGATTGAGATATGGAAGATCCTCGAAAAGAGCGAGCCTGACAATCCAGATGTGCATGCCGCATTGGGCAATCTTTACAATGAGCAAAAGCGCTACGCCGAAGCCATCCCGGAATATGAAAAGGCACGCGAAGGCAAGCCGAACGACGCGACGCTCCTGGAAATGCTTGGCGAGGCTTACGTCCGCGACAATCAACCGGAAAAGGGAGTGGCGGACATGGAGAAGGCGATCACCATGGACACCAGCGAATTCATGAACAATCTGGTGGCTTATGACTTCGCCGAAGACAATATCCACCTCGACGAGGCGCTAAAATATGCACAGAAAGCGGTTGGGGACGAAGAGGACGCCACCGCGAAAATTTCCATCGACGCACTGAAGCCGACTGACCCACGAATGATGTTAGAACTTGCCGCAAATTGGGACACACTCGGGTGGGTGCAATTCCGGCTGGGGCATTACGATCAAGCGGTGACGTACTTAAACGCTGCGTGGCTGTTGTCGCAATTTCCCGTGAGCGGCGACCATCTGGGCCAGGCGTACGAGAAGCAAGGAAAGAAACGCGAGGCGATGATTGCTTACCAGGAAACCCTTGATACGCACAATGCGCCCGATGGTACCCAGGAGCGAATGGATGCTTTGCGCGCGCAGGGGAGCACTTCACAACGCGGGATTGAGGAGGGACCGTCTCTTCAAGATCTTCGCACCTTCAAGCTCACGCCTTTTCCGCGAAAGCCGAAGGAGCATGCCAGCGCGGAATTTTTCCTGGTCTTTGAGCCGGGGCCAAGGCTCACGGGAATGAAATTCATCAGCGGGTCGGAGGAATTGCGCAATGCGGGTGAAATCTTGCCGTCGGGGAAGATCTGCGCAGTCTTTCCCGATAGTCACCCGACAAAGATCCTCCGCCGCGCCATCCTGGACTGCGAGCCGGAACTCCCTGGTTGCATGCTTGTGCTGATCCCGCCGGCATCCGTCCGATCCGTGAACTGATTTTCGCGCGATGTCGCTTTGAGACCCCCGGTCAGGAGGCCGCGAAGATTGGGCCCAAATCGCCAGGATCCGTTTCTTTCTCGACGCCATTTACATACCTTCGCTCATGTTCAAGAGTCCATGTGCCCAGCTATTTGGTTCTGGCGGATCGCAAACCCGTTTGAACCGCGCAGGGCGCGGCACTCAATGCAAAGCGGCGAGAGCTCGCCGCACTTCTCCAAAAAATAATGGCGGGGGCGAGATTGCCTCAGCGGCTGAAGCCGCAGCCTACAAACCGAAGAGTCGCCGGCCTACGGCGGGCAAGCCGGCCTACGGCGGGCAGGCCTGCCTGCTCCAGACAAGCCTACCTGCGGCGGGAGGTCCGCCGCGACCCCAATAGGCAAAGGCTGACGGGCACGACATGTCGTGCCCCTACGAGCGGACAACAACGGGAAAGGCAAAGCGGCGAGACGCCAGCGCAAAGGAAAGCGAAGGCATCGCCAAGCTCACATTCGAAATAAATGGCTGCGCGAAGGAAAAGGCGAAGAGTTGCGCAAGAAACCTGCGCAAGCAGCAGGCGCGGGACGCCTGCTTTTTTTGCCGCGGCTGAAGCCGCGGCCGAGCAGCGGGGAAATCGGCACGACTGAAGTCGTGCCCTGACGAAGGCCAAAGCGCCGGCAGGGACAACGGCGAAGCCGACGAGACACCAGCGCAATGGAAAGCGAAGGCATCGCCAAGCTCACATTTGAGATAAACGGCTGCGCGAAGGAAAAGGCGAAGAGTTGCGCAAGAGAACTGCGCAAGCGGCAGGCGCAGGCGGGCTGCTTTTTTTGCCGCGGCTAAAGCCGCGGCCTACAAACCAAAGAGTCTCCTGCCTGCGGCAGGTAGTCCGCTGCACTCCAAATAGACAAAGGCGGACGGGCACGACATGTCGTGCCCCTACGAGCAGACAACAACGGGAAAGGCATAGCGGCGAGAGCTCGCCGCACTCCGAAAAAACAAAGGCGAAGCGGGCGAGACGATGCGATCGAGCGAGGGAGCCTTCCGAACCAGCGGCGCTTCATTCCGGTGGGAGCGAGGCGGATTGAAAGGCTCGAACCCCTCGCAAGGTTAAGGCGCTTGACAGAGACGGGCGGCGGGCCTATGTTCTTGCACAATACATTTCCCAAGAAAAGAAAGTCCTTGGTGGCTGTCAAAGAAAGTTTTCGCGCCATTGGGCCCCAATAAAGGTTGAGCGGGAGCTGCACAGTTTCCGAACAGGACGGCTGGAAAATCCAGAGAGCCGCGAGATAGCGGTTTCACCTCATTCACGTTGTCTTTTTCATGTTTCGAAACCGACCGACCCCTCACGCTCCGGCACGGTGAGAAAGCCAGCTGGGCAAATCTGTGCCGAAGGGATGAAATGTTGTTAACAGAGCACGCCAGCACGGGGTCTCCCATCCACGACTTGAGTGGCTCCAAAAAGAGAATGGGTGTTACAGGCCGAATGCTTTTGAATAGCCGGCGTTCACGGAAAATTCGCTCGCCTGAAAAGAACGTCTCGATTCAGCGGACGACAATGCGTTTGCTCGTCTGGCAGTGAGGAGCGCGGGACACAGATGAAGAAAGTTGCTTGGAATGGAAAACGGAAACGGCCGCGAGGGTTCAAGAAGGGCACGTTCCCAGGGGAAGGGCGTTCGACGGAATTCAGCTTAAGGAGGAGAGTTCAATGACATGCACCCGGCCCGGGTTTAACAGTTTGACGAAGTGGCTCCTGCTTTTCAGCCTCATCTTGTTTCCCGGCTATGCGATGGGCCAATCGAAGAAGCCAAGCAGCGCGCCTCGACCCGCTGCCCCGGCTCCTCATGCGCCCGCAGCATCGCATCCGACATCTTCAGCGGAACGGCCCGGCGGCGCGACGACCGCGAATCACGGCGAGGGCGTGACGACTGCGAATCACGGCGGCGTGACGACCGCGAATCACGGCGGCGTGACGACCACCGGTGGGAGCCATGCGACAACCACTTCAGCCAGGACGGGTGAAACGACAGGCGGCGCCAAGGGAGGAACGACATCGGCCGGGAGAACCGGCGCGCCGGGCGCAGCGCATCCACCGACGAGAACGGTGACGACGAGAAGCGGAGCGACAGCGCGAGTCGGCGCGAACGGCAGAGTGACGTCAATCCGAACCGCCAATGGGACGCGGATCGATCGAGGGCCGAATGGAAGCCGAAGAGTGGAGTCGCGGCTTCCGGATCATGGCCGGCTGGTCAGCATGGGGCGGCACGGCGGTTACGCGGAACATCCCTATCGCGGACGAGACGGGCGACCGTATATGCGGCGGACGTATTACTACCACGGGCGAGCCTACGCCTACGGCTACCGGGGTTACTACTACCACGGAGGCTACTATTACGGGTATGTGCCGCCCTACTACTATCGTCCGGCATTCTACGGCTGGGCCTACAATCCATGGGCTGCGCCTGTCGTTTACTCATGGGGGTGGGGAGGAGCGCCGTGGTACGGATACTACGGCTACTATTTCAATCCATACCCTGTGTACGCGACGGCGGCTTTGTGGATGACGGATTACATCATCAGCCAAAACCTGCAGGCGGCGTATGACGCGCAAGCGGCAGCGAATGCCAATGCCGCAGCAGCCGCGCAAGCGCACGCACAAGCGCAATCCGACGCGAGCGCGCAAACCCCAGACGGAGGAGGCGGAGGGGTAGCGCTCACTCCGGAGGTGAAGCAAGCGATCGCCGATGAAGTGAAGGCTCAACTGGCCGCGGAGCAAAGCGCAGCGGCGGCGCCGGCACCAACCGCGGCTCCGGCGGCCCAGGCGGCGCCCGCCCAAGACACCGCATCCACGGCAGACGCGACACCGCCCGAAGAAACGCCAGCGGCGCTGGATCCGAATCATCGAACGTTTATCGTCAGCACAGTCCTCAGCGAGCCGGGACCCAATGGACAGGACTGCTCATTGTCCCCGGGAGATGTGGTCACACGGATTGAGGACACCCCCGATGCGAACAAGGACGTGAAGGTGCTGGTGAGCGCCAGCCAGAAGTCGGATTGCCCATCGGGATCGCAAGTGGCGATGAGCGTCGACGATCTTCAGGAAATGCACAACCACTTCCGCGAGCAACTGGATTCGGGCCTGAAGAACCTGGCGGACAACCAAGGGAAGAACGGCTTGCCATCGGCTCCCGCCGCCGGGGGCCATGCGAACCCGGACGGCCAAGTGCAGCCCGACTCGGATGTGAAGGAGCAGCTGGCGAGCCAGCAGGCGGACGCGGACAAAGCGGAAGGGGAAGCGCAACAGGAAGCAAGCTCTACGGGCAGCAGCGACTAGTCGGGCTTTAACTGCGACAGGTTGCGAAGGCTGCCAACTCGAACGGGCAACCGGGACGGGAACGTCATGGCTGACGCCACAGGCGTTTCCGTTCCGAAGCCCGGCGAAGCTGAAATGCAATCCTCAAAGACAAAATTTTCGACAGAACTGACGGGCTTGCCGGCCCAGGGGAGGATTTTTCAATGAAGGCAAGATTCGGGATTTTGGCGCTCATTACAATCCTGGCAGGCGCAGGAATTTTTCCGGGGTTCGCCGCGCGGGCGCAAGACGCGGCTTCCGGCTCTTTGGAAAGCCAATTGGAAGCGCAGTACGCCCTGACGAAGACGACCGATGACAAGAGCGACATCGTGACCGCGGGGGCCGTGTTGGTGCTGCAAAAAGATAAACTCCTGATGTACAGCACCACGACGCAAATCCCGCCACAAAACACTTATAAGGACGGAAAGCTTTCAGAGGGAGCATTCGGAGTGCACCAGAAATTCCAGGGATTTGGAAGCTTTATCGGGCACCCGACGCCCAACAACGTGCAGATGAGAACATTTGTGACGGGAGAGAAATTCTGGGTGACGAAAATCGATGTGGAGCCCGACGGCGTGGTTTTCACATTATTCAGCGACCCCTACAGCGACGTTCGGTATTACTCGACGCTCAAGTTTATTTTCCCGCGCGGCGCAATGCCACCTCCCGACAAGGTGCTCAGCACGGTCGGCGAAGTCTTGAAAGTTCAACCGGATGATTCCGCGAACTCCGGCGACTCAGGGAACCAGCAGCCGGCACCCGCCGGGGGAGATGCCAATCAGCAACCAGCGGCGGCCCAAGCTCAGGCGGCTCCCGCGGCTCCGGCAGCACCTCCGCCCCCTGCCGCACCTCCGGCTACAGTTGAGATGGGCCAAACGCCGGACCAGGTGACGGCGATACTGGGACAACCTGAGAAAATCATCAACTTGGGTGCAAAACAAATCTACGTGTATAAGGACCTCAAAGTCACATTCGTGAAGGGCAAAGTTACCGACGCCGAATAGAAAGAGCAGGCAGGAAAGACGCCGCTGAATCAGACATCGAGAGAGCGGTTATCCGGAGGGTGTGTGCGTGGCGCCGGAAAACTGTTTGAGGATTCGTGTGCGCTCGTGGGCTCAAAGAAGCCGTTCCAGCGAAAAAGCGGAGAGTTGAAATTGCGAACCTGAAAGGCGATCCATTCAAGAATGTGAGCGACACCGTCAATCGAGCATGCCGTCGGCGGCCATGAGTTCGGCGTTGAGAATGGCCGCGCCGGCAGCGCCGCGGATGACGTTGTGGCCGAGCAATACGAATTTATGGCCGAGGACGGGGCAGGGCCGGAGGCGGCCAACCTGAATGGACATCCCGCCGTCGCGGTCGACATCCAGCCGAGGCTGCGGGCGGTTGGGCTGGTCGAGATAAACGACGGGACGAGGAGGAGCGCTGGGCAGGCCAAGCTTTTGCGGCGGCCCGGAAAAATCGCGGAAAGCGGCGAGAATGTCGTCGCGAGAAGGGTTCTGCCCGAACTCGACGGAAACGGATTCGGTGTGGCCGTGGACGACGGGGACGCGAGTGGTGGTGGCGCTGATCGTGACGGGGTGATGCTCGATCGAGCCGGAAGAGAAACGGCCCAGGATTTTTTTGGCCTCGGATTCCAGCTTCGGTTCTTCACCGTCAATGAAGGGGATGACGTTGGCGGTGGCGTCGAGGGAAGCGACGCCGGGATATCCGGCGCCCGAAAGCGCTTGCAGGGTGGTGACCAGGACGCGCTGTAAATCGAACTGGCGGAGAGCCGCAAGGGCGATGGAAAGGACTATGGTCGAACAGTTGGGATCGGTGACGATCGCGCCCTTCCAATTTTTCTTTTGCTTCTGCAAGGGCACGAGCCGGAGATGGTCCGGATTGATTTCAGGGATCAGAAGCGGGACGAGCGGATCCATGCGGTGATTGCGCGCGTTGGATACGACCCAATGTCCCGCGGCGGCGAATTCAGCTTCGGCTTCGCCGGCGACGGAAGAATCGAGAGCCGAAAAGACGAGTTGAGGACCGAGGCCCGCTTTTAGCGGTTCGACCGTCAGCTTCGCGACGTGGGCGGGTAGCGGCTCGGAAAGACGCCAAGGAAGATCGCCGTAGGATTTCCCGGCGGAGCGCTCGCTGGCGGCCAGCCAAGTGACGCGAAACCACGGATGATCCGCCAGCAAGGCGACAAATTGCTGGCCGACGGTGCCGGTGGCGCCGAGGATGCCGACGTCAATGCGCGGACGGGAAGCGAATCTTTCCGCGCCCGGAGATGAAGAACTAACGGGCACTTGCCGCGGTCACCCTTCCGCTCGCCCGGGACGTTTCGAGTTCGGCGAGCCCTTCCTGTAAATCTTCCACCAAATCGCCGGCATTTTCACATCCCGGGGACAACCGAAGCAGCGAATCGGACAATCCCAACTCCGCCCGGGCTTCGGGAGGAATGGAAGCGTGAGTCATGGTAGCGGGATGGCAGAGCAAGGCTTTCACCCCGCCGAGGCTTTCGCCGAGAGTGAAATAGCGACGCGAGGACGCGAAAGCGGCGACCTCCTCGATCGTGCCGTCAATTTCGATCGAGACCATGCCGCCGAATCCGGTCATCTGCTTCTTGGCAATTTCGTGGCCGGGATGACTCGGCAAGCCGGGGAAATAGACGCGGCGAACGAGCGGATGGCCGTAAAGCGCCGAAGCAATCGCGGCGGCATTTTGCGCGTGGCGCTCCATGCGGAGTTCCAGGGTTTTCAAGCCGCGCAACGTGAGCCAACAATCAAACGGCGAAGGAACTCCGCCGGTGGCGTTCTGAAGAAACTTGATGGGCTCGAAGATAGCGGGGTCCTTGGCCAAGGCAGCGCCCTGAATCGTATCGGAATGTCCCGCGATGTACTTGGTCACGCTGTGGACGACAATGTCGGCGCCGAGGGCAAACGGCTGCTGGAAATAGGGCGTCGCGAAGGTATTGTCCACGACAACGAGGGCGCCCTGGGCATGCGCTTTCCTGGAGACGGCGGCGATATCGTAGATCAGCAAGCGCGGATTGGTGGGCGATTCCAGCCAGACGATTTTGGTGCGCGTCGAGAGGGCCGCGTCGAATGCGGCTTCGTTGGCAATATCAATCTGGCGAATGACGACGCCGATCGGCTGAAAGACGCGATTGAGAATTCGGTAGGTGCCGCCGTAGACGTCGGGCGGGATGATGATTTCGTCGCCGGGGCGGAGATAGGCCTGGAGAACGGCGTTTTCCGCGGCCAGCCCGGAAGCGAAGAGAGCGGCATGGCTGACATTTTCGAGAGAAGCGATGACATCCTCGAGGCGCTGGCGGGTGGGATTATTCGTGCGGGAATAATTGAAACCCTTATCCTGCCCGGGCGAATCCTGTTCGTAGGTAGTGGTCTGAAAGATTGGGGCGATCAACGAGCCCGTTTCAGGGTCGGAAGGCTGCCCGGAATGAATCGTCTTGGTGGCAAACTTCATGGTGCGGCTCCTTTCTCAACTCTCAAGTCGTTCCCAAATTTTTTCCGGCCTTCGAAGAGTCCCGCGGGTACGGCAGGCTTCCGAAATGGGCTTCGCCCAGGCGATTCGAGCGCTGGATGCGCGTTGCCATATGGCAATGCCACGCCCAGCGCGAATGCGCCGGCCAGGAGCATGAGCCAGTGCGACAAGCGCAATAGCTGCACGCCCACTGCAAATTCAGTTTGGGAGTTGAATCTTCGAAAGACCGTGAGCCGGTCAGCCGAGGATCTTATCTCTCCCCTACTGGGCAGGAATTAGCACCTTGGCAATTGCACCAGGTTGCTGTGGCGTCGTCGGGCCTGTCCCCTCAGCCACTCTGGATAAGCGCTGCTGATTAGGCAGCGAGAAAAGCATATCAAATGCGCGCACCGAGTCAAGAGTCAAATCCGCGTGTTCTTACCGTTGGGGAAATCATGGGGCAAATTGCAGCACAGGCAGCTTTTCAAACAAAATGAGTGGACAGTCAACGGCTTCTCCGGCAAATTAAGGGGGGCCATTCTGGGCGCAGGTAAGAATCTGGGGGAAAGAACGATGAAATACGTTCTTGGTTTGGTCGGGTTTTTACTCGTATGGACCTGTTCGGCTGGCGCGCAGGTCAACGTGGGGAATGAGCAGCTGTTGACAGCACCCACCGTCAAGCTGGATTCGACCTTGGCTGTCGAACCGCTTCCGGCAGCGGATCCTGTTCCCTTTCTGAGCTCGCCCGCTCCTCACCCAACCGATACGCTGGGACTTTCCGAACCGGCACCCGCAGCCTCCCCGGCACCGCCGCAGGGTGTGTATGGCGTTTTCCAGACATACTCGATGGAAGTCTACATCGGATATACCTTCTACCGGTTTTACGAAATCCCTTCAATTACACAGAATTTGAACGGGTTCAACGTCTCGATGCAGTACTACATCACCGACTGGTTCGGGCTGGATGGCGAGTTCGCATCGGGCTGGGGTTCGCAGGGACCGTATACGGCTCACGGCTGCTTTGGCGGAGGAGGTCCACGTGTACGGTGGTCGGCCGGGCACGGCATCGAATTGTGGGGCCACGGGATGGTGGGCGGGTCGTGCTTCAATCTGAAGACACCCTATGGCGGCACGGACTCTCTCGCCTACCAAGTGGGCGGCGGCGTGGACATTAACGCGCACCATCACCGGTTCGCATACCGGCTGGCGGCGGACATGGTAGGGACGACCTTTTATGGAACGACGCAGTACAGCCCGAAGTTTTCGGCTGGGGTCGTTTTCAAGTTCTAATCTGAAGCCTGGGTTGGAGCGAACTCGGCCGAGGGCGTTGCAGGTGGCCGGGTGAGATGCGGCGAGCTGCCAATTTCATCGCTACGATCCCCCTGCCGAAGTTGGAAATCCCACGAGCGGCCTGCGTTCCTAAAGTTTGTATCCGATTTTGCGCACAAACTCACGCCTCTGCCGTGTCTCCTCAGGTCCTTCAACGCCCTTCGGCGAATTGCCGTCCACGACTCCCATCACGCCGCGGCCCTGCGGGGTCTGGGCGACGATCACTTCCAACGGGTTTGCTGTGGCGCAGTATATCGAGCAAACCTCGAAACAGTCGCGCAAGCGATGTAAAAGGTTGATTGGATAGGCCTGGCGGAGCAGAAGCACAAAGACGTGTCCGGCGCCAATTAAACGGGCGTTGGCGACGGCAGCGGATCGCAGCTCCTCATCGTTGGCTTCGGTTCGAATCAGGCAGGGTCCGGAAGCCTCATTGAAAGCAACCCCGAATTTCCCGCCCGGCACAGTGTTGAGAACCGCTTCGTAAATATCCTCGGCCGTCTTGATGAAATGGGCTTGCCCCAGAATGATATTGGCGCCTTCGGGAATTTGCATTTTCACAGTTGAGAGTTCCATTCCTGCCCCCGTATTGATTTGTGCGTAGAGCGAATCCGCGGCTGAATTCGCCGACCCATTATCGGTGGAGGGATTAGCCACAGCAAGGAGTTGGTGAACTCACGAGCCGGCCACGACCAGAAAGTCTGGCCCCATTCGTGCATGGAAACTACAAACGAGAGAGAGGCGAGACCAAACTTCATATTGAAGCATCCTAATGGTAGGCGGAATGTAGCCGATAGGAAGGCTTGGCGAAGAGTCGGGCGGAGAGAAGTTGATGTGGATTGAGACGCTCCAACAGGCAAAGCGGTATATGAAGATCGTGTTTGGATTCACTTTGCTCGCTGCCGGCGTGGTGATGCTCATAACGCCGGGTCCGGGCTGGGTCACCATCTTTGTGGCATTGGGTGTCCTGGCGGCGGAGTTTGTCTGGGCCAAGCGTTTGCTCGAAAACCTCAAAAAGCAGGGCGAGCGGCTCCGGAACACAGTCCTGCTACGCCGGGCCGACGGCGCCTAGTCCGTCCAGGTCCGCTGTTTCCCTCCTAAGCGAATTCCCGTTTCCGAACTGGTCCGGTTTGTGGTTTCATGCCTCTCCTATAGAGACAGGAGGAAGTAATGCGGAAACCCAACAGGACATGGGCGGGAAAATGGGCCCTGATTACGGGAGCGAGCGCGGGAATTGGTTGGGCGCTGGCAGAAGAGCTGGCCGCGGGAGAGGCAAATCTGGTGCTCACCGCACGACGGGCGGAGCGCCTTGAAAAACTGGCCGCGGGCCTCACTGCCAAACACAAAATTCAGGCAGTGGTGGTTACGGCTGACCTGACGAAGCCCGAAGCCACCGGCGAGATCTTCGACTACACGTCGAAAAGGAATCTGGAGATCGAGCTTCTGGTGAATAACGCGGGTTTTGGCGCATTTGGGTATACCCACGAAATTGCCTCGGAAAAAATGGCGGAGATGATTCAGGTCAACTGCACGGCCGTCGTTCAATTGACGCGACTTTACTTGCCCGGAATGGTGGAACGGCGGCACGGATATGTGTTGATCGTGGCGTCCACGGCCGCGTTCCAGGCGGTCCCATTCAACACCGTCTATGCGGCGACAAAGGCGTTCGACCTGCTGTTCGCGGAAGGGCTTTCCGAGGAAGTGCGTCCGCAAGGAGTGAAGGTTTGCGCGCTTTGCCCCGGGCCGACTACGACAGAATTTCAAGAAGTGGCCAAACAGCCGGACCGCGCGTTCAAGGTGGCGGAAACGGCGGAAAAAGTCGCGCGGGTGGGATTGGCGGGAATGGCAAAGGGAAAGAGCTATGTCATTTCGGGACCGATGAACCGGGTGATGATGGAGTGCGAGCGGGTGGTCCCGCGACGATTTGTGACCCAGATGGCGGCCAAGATGATGCGTCCTGAAAAGGGCTGACGATCGGCACGGCAGAATTTACGGAGTGAACCATATTTGGGCCGCTTGCAAAGCCGGCGGTCAAGAGACATTCGACTTCCAGCGGATCCCGTCCCCAAAGGCCGCGAGACGAGACACTTAGAATATCGCTCCAGTAATTCCCTCCAGAGCCGATATAGATTCCGGAGGAAAATATGACGGGGCGCGCACTGGTGGTGGACGACGATCCCGCGGTTTTCGGACTGATTCAGACTCTTTTGGGCGCGACCGGGATGGAAGTGTTCACTCTTTCCAGAAGTTCGGAGGCTCCCGGCTACCTGCAAAAGGAAAAATTCGTGGTCGCAATGTTCGATTTGCGGATGGCATCCCCGGACGGGATCGAACTCTCAAGGATGGCGCGTTCGTCGGGCCTGAATCAAATGACTCCCATTATTTTGCTGAGCGACGATGCGGCGACTTCGGCCGTTTCCGAGGGGTTTTCGGCGGGCGCCAGTTTTTTCCTGTACAAGCCGATCGATAAGAGCCGTTTGCTGAAGCTCATTCGGGCCATGCAAGGAGCGATCGAGCATGAGCGGAGGAGGTTCCGGCGGATACCTCTGCGAAGCAAAGTGAAACTGAGCGGGTCAAAACTGGAATTGACCGGCGAAACGCTCGACATCAGCTTGAACGGTTTGCTGGTCCAAACCTCCGGCACACTTCCGAAGGGCTCCACAGTTCAAATTACACTGAGTTTGTCCCCGGACACGAAGCCGCTGAGCGCCTCGGGATGCGTCATGCGAGTGCTGGAGCCGAACCAGATGGGAATCCAATTGAATCCGCTGCCCGTCGCGGAGAGCGCACGCCTGCAAGAATATCCGCTGCCGATGATCCTGAGAGAGCCCGCTGAAGCGCGCGCCATGTCATCCCCGTAGGATCACTCTTCCTCCTGGCCCTTGGCCTTGGCCAAACGCTCGATGACGGAGAGGTCTTCAAGCGTGGAAATGTCTCCGGATATTCCACCTTTCTGGGCGACTTCGCGGAGGAGACGCCGCATGATTTTGCCGCTGCGCGTCTTGGGAAGGATGTCGGCGAATCGAACTTCGGCCGGACGCGCGATGGTGCCGATGGTCAGCGCGATGTGATCGGCCAGGGCCGAGCGGAGATCCTTGCTGGGTTTCTGGCCCGCTCGCAGCGTGATAAAGCAGACGATCGCCTCACCTTTGATTTCGTCGGGCCGAGCGACCACGGCCGCCTCCGCCACTGCCGGATGGCTTACCAACGCGCTCTCAATTTCCATCGAGCTCAGCCTGTGTCCCGCCACTTTAATGACGTCGTCCACTCGCCCGAGAACCCAGATATATCCGTCCTTGTCGCACTGCGCGGCGTCACCCGCGAAATAAACGCCAGGAATGCGGCCCCAATATTCACGGGCATAGCGTTCGTCGTCGCCGTAGATTGTCCGGAGCATGGAAGGCCATGGCTTTTGAATCGTCAAATATCCGGTTTCACCGGGAGCGACGGGCTCGTTTTTGAGGTTCACGACACGCGCTGCTACGCCGGGAAGCGGCAAGGTAGCGGAGCCGGGCTTGGCCGGGGTGGCGCCCGGCAAAGGCGAAATCATAATGGCGCCGGTTTCCGTCTGCCACCACGTGTCGACAATCGGGCAGCGCGCCTTGCCGATGACCTCGAAATACCATTTCCAGGCGGCCGGGTTGATCGGCTCACCGACCGTGCCCAGGAGTCGCAGGCTGGTTAATTTGTGGCTGTCGATCCAGTCCTTGCCCCAAGACATAAAGGCGCGAACGGCGGTGGCGGAGCTGTAGAAGATCGAGACTTTGTAACGGTCCACGATTTCCCAAAAACGGTCGCGGCGGGGAAAGTCCGGCGCGCCTTCATACATCACGATGCTGGCGCCATTGGCGAGCGGACCGTAAACAATGTAGCTGTGGCCGGTGACCCAGCCGATGTCGGCCGTGCACCAGTAGACATCGTCTTCGCGAAGGTCGAAGACCAATCGCGTAGTCCACGTGGCTCCGAGCAAATATCCCGCCGATGTGTGCAAGACTCCCTTCGGCTTACCGGTGGTCCCGCTGGTGTACAGGATGAAGAGGGGATGTTCGGAATTGAAGGGGGGCGCGGGGAAATCCTTCGCTCCTTTTTCCTCGAGTTCATGCCACCAGACGTCGCGGCCCTCCTGCCAGGCGACGGGCTCGCCGGTCCGCTTCACAACGACCGCTTTCTGGATTGTGGGACAAGATTTCAACGCGGCGTCCGCGGTTTCCTTGAGCGGGACGATTTTCCCGCGGCGGTAGCCGCCGTCGGCGGTGACGAGAATTTTGGCTTTGGCGTCCGCAATCCGGTCCGCCAAGGCAACGGCGCTAAATCCGCCGAAAACGACGGAGTGAACCGCGCCAATCCTCGCGCAAGCCAACATGGCGATGAGGAGCTCGGGAATCATGGGCATGTAAATCGCGACGCAATTTCCGGCCTCGACTCCCAAAGCCTCAAGCGCACTGGCGAACCGGCAAACACGCTCGTGCAATTCCGCGTACGTAAGCTGCAAAGTCGAGCCGTCCTCGGCTTCCCACATCAGGGCGGGCTTGTTGGCGTTTTTCTCGAGATGCCGATCGAGGCAGTTATAGGAAACGTTCAGCTTTCCGCCGAGGAACCATTTGGCGTGAGGCGGCGTCCATTCCAGGATCTGCTTGGGCTGCTCGAACCAGTGGAGCAGCTTGGCTTGCTCCGCCCAGAATTCATCCGGCTTCTCACTGGCATGGCCATACAATTCGCGATAGTCGTCGAGCGACTTCACTCGCGCCCGTTTGCTAAAATCATCGGGAGGAGGAATCGGCTTCTCATTCAGGACCTTCGGGTCAAACTCTTGCATAGGCCCTCCTGGGTGGGCGTCGGGGTTCAACGATGGGACAGGACCGGATTGCCGCGCGCACCTGTCCGGACAAAGTCGGCTGGCCCCTACGGTATTGAAACAAGGCTCTTTGGTCAAGGACAGGAAACCAACGGTGGAGAAGGGTCTCGGGGGAGTAGATGAGAGCTCGTACGGGCTATAAGATTCGGGAACTTAGCCGCCCGCCGATGGCAATATGTAACGAGAAGCAACCAGGGCCGTCATACTTATACGGAAATGAGTCAGCCGATCGATCGGACCGACGACGGCCTGCTGCGACTTGCCATGGCGGGCGACGAAGATGCCTTCCGGCGATTGTATCGCCGGAACCATCCGGCGATTTTCCGGTTCGCCTTGCACATGAGCGGAAACCGAGCGATTGCCGAGGATGTGACGCAAGAGGTTTTCATGGCGTTGATTCACAACGCGAAAAATTTCGACCCGAAGCGCGGAACGCTCGGCGGATTTCTTTTCGGGATTGCGCGAAACCAATTGCGCAAGCGTTGGGGCCAGGAACAGAGGCTGGTGCCGCTGCCGGATGCCTACGAGGAATCGCAAGTGGACCACGATTCCAACCCCGCATCGTTTGAAACCATCGCGAGGGTCCGGCAAGCGGTCAATTCCCTTCCAGAAGGATACCGAGAGGCCGTCGTGCTGTGCGATCTCGAAGGGATGAGTTATGAAGAGGCCGCCACGGCGCTCGATTGTCCGGTGGGAACAGTTCGGTCGCGGTTGCACCGGGCGCGGGCTCTGCTGATGGAAAAATTGCGCGAAAGGCGGCCCGTGATTCGCGCATCGGTGGTGGGCGAATGAGCGTCTCCAAAATTTCGATCAATTGCCATTTGTTCGAGGAAATCGTCGCCGATCTCGACCGGGCGGAAGTCCTCCCTTCGGCGTTGCGCGAATCCGCGCTGGCGCATGCGGAGGTTTGTCCGAAATGCGGACTTCTGCTGACGGAGTCGGAATCGCTCGATATGAACCTGCGAGCGCTGGCTGGTTCCGCGCGGGCTGAGACGGCGGCTCCGCGAATTGAATCGCTCCTCCTCAAGGAGTTTCGCGAAAACCGCGACGGCAAACGCGCTCGAAAGATAAGCTGGCAATTGGCGGCGCTTGGCGTAGCGGCTGCATTTGCGCTGGCCGCGAGCCTTTATCTGACCGGGCGCATTCCGACAAAGCACGGCTCGCCTGAGCACGTTGCAAACGCGACCAACCGCACGCTCGTAACTCCGGCGCCGGCATCGCCCGCGAGTTCTTCGCCCGCCAAATTGTCGGCCGCGGCAAATAAGACGGAAACTGCTCCGGCTGCGGGAACGCCGCAGCAGGCTTCGCTGCACCAAGCTGCGACACCTATACCGGCGGAAGCCGAAGAGGCTGCCTTTATCCCGCTTCCCTACGCGGATTCCACGTCGCGGATGGAAGGGGGAGAGGTGGTTCGCGTGATTTTGACCCCTGAGGCGCTCGAATCCCTGGGTGTACGGACGCTTTATGCCGGGTCGTCGGGAGACGTTTCGGCCGATTTGCTCCTCGATGAGGATGGAACGCCGGAAGCCATTCGCCTGGTGGCGCAGACGGAGACCAATTGAAGTTCAGCCGATTTGGTTGTCGAAAGGAAGGACCTATGAAGAGTTTCCTCCTCAGAAGCGTGGTCGGCGCGGCCGTGATGGGCGCAGCCTGGTTGTGCGCTTCGGCGGCCTGGGCGCAATCGAGTGAGGCTCCTCCTCCACCGCCGCCGGGTCCCAATGTGTTTTTTTTCGAAAGGACCGGGCCGGGCCCCATGGGACTGGATGGCGGGATCGGCTTCGTGAGCTTTGAAGGGCCGTTCGATCAGAAGGTGGTGACAGGGGCTCCCTTCACAGCGACGATTTCGCAGGAAACCACGCAGACTCTCGGAGACGGAAATCGCATCGTACGAGACACGACCGGGAGCTTTGCCCGAGACAGCCAGGGGCGCGTTCGCCGGGATGTGACTCTGCCGGCGATTGGACCGTGGGCCGCTTCAGGAAAACAGCCGCCTCGCACGACGTTCATCAGCGATCCTGTGGCGGGGACGCGCTATGTTCTCGATGCGAACCGCAAAGTAGCGCACGAAATGCGCCTGCGGTCCGGAAGTGACTTGGGGCCGCGAGGCCGCTTTGGGACGTCGCTCTCCGCGGAACTTCAGAAGGAGACGACGACCGTATCGTTGGGCACCCAGACGATCAACGGCGTAAGCGCCGAAGGAACGCGAACGATCCGGACCATCCCGGCGGGTGAAATCGGCAATGAGAAGCCGATTACAATCACAGTCGAGAGGTGGTATTCGCCGGATTTGCAAACCGTTATTCTTCTGAAGCACACCGATCCAATGGTCGGTGACTCCGTCTATCAACTCACCAACATCCAGCGCACCGAGCCGGACGAGACCCTGTTCCAAGTTCCCTCGGACTATACGGTCAAGCAGGGCCACGCTCTTGAAATACGAAAGGCAGAACCATTGGACCAAGGTCCTGACGCCCAATAAATCGACCGGGACAATTTCTTCCTCCGCTGCACACCAATACTTGCGGGCGTTCACCACCACGCGCCGCCCGCGAGTTCCTCCTCCGATTCGAATCCGCAATGAAAGTTTCCAGGAGGCTCTATGTCGAGTGAGAGTCAATATAGCCGGCAATTGGCAAGAGAGGGGTTCTCGACCGTATATGTCTGGCAGGACGCCCCAAACGCATTTTATCCGGACCACGTTCATATGGGAGACTCCGCCCACGTCATATTGGAAGGCGAATTGAGTTTGACGATGCGGGGAAATGCGCGAACCTACCGCGAAGGCGACCGAGTGGATGTTCCGGGGGGAACGGTGCACTCGGCCAAAATAGGGCCCGCGGGCTGCCGCTACTTGATTGGAGAGAAGTAGAGGAGCCTAGCGCGGTGTCGAGCGGTCCAGAAGCTCAACGACGTGGAGAACTTCCTGGGCGGCGCCGCGCAATTTCACGCCGGCGCGAAGCTGGAGGATGCAGCCGGGATTTGCCGTGACGATGGCCGCGGCCTTGGTGCGCTCTATAGAGTCCATCTTTTGGTCCAAGAGTTCGCTCGCAGCCTTGGGCTGCGTCACGTTATACACGCCCGCCGAGCCACAACATTGATCCGAAAGCGACATTTCCACAAACTCAATCTCGGGAATGGCCCGAATCAGCTTTCGCGGAGCTTCGCGAATTTTCTGGCCGTGTACCAGGTGGCAGGAGTCCTGGTACGTCACACGCAGCCGGACCGGCCGGAGCGGGGCCGAAAGACCGAGGTCGGCGAGAAATTCCGTCACATCGCGAACTTTTCCCGAAAACGCGGCCGCGTTTTCGTGCTCCGCAGCGCCTGAGGGAAAAAGCAGCGGATATTCCTTCAAGGCTGAGCCGCATCCGGCGGCGTTGGTGACGATGGCATCAAACTCATCGGGATGGAAGGCATTGAGATTGATTTTGGAAAG
This sequence comes from Verrucomicrobiia bacterium, assembly GCA_035503815.1. GTDB lineage: Bacteria > Acidobacteriota > Terriglobia > Acidiferrales > UBA7541 > Palsa-295. The sequence goes on along the minus strand of DATJTF010000019.1, from coordinate 81,531 downwards.
TGCGCGCGCGGTCTCTCGGTCTCCAGAGTGAGCCGCGAGCGCGCCACAACAATTCTGCGCCGCCGGGATTGCCACTTCGCAGCCGTTGGCCTGCAGAACGCGGATCGTGGCGCGGTTCAACTCGCTAAACGTGACTTGCGCGATGCAGCCTGCGAAGAAGGCCACTCGCGCACGGCGCGGTCCCTTCGCCGGAAACGTCTTGCCCGCTTCTGAAAAGAAAAATTTCGAATCAATCCGCGGGAGAAGCCGGGCGCGCTCCTGCAAGCCGAAGAGCCGGAGGATTCCGCTTCCTCGCACCAGAGCCTCCGCGCCGGAGCGCTGATACGCCTTCCCCAAGCGCGCCAACACGGCGATGCGGCGCGGATAAGGAAGGATTTTGCGATAGACGACGTCGCTGATGAAGCGCTCCAACGTCGCCCGGCGGTATTTCTGGTGAATCTGCGCCCGCGCCAATTCGATCAGCTTTCCGTATTCGACGCCGGAGGGACACGCGGTCTCGCAGGCCCGGCAGTCCAGGCAGCGGTCCATGTGCGTGACAAACGACTCGCCCACTTCCATGCGCCCCTGGTCCACCAACGCCATTTGGCGGACTCGCCCTCGCGGCGAATCGGCTTCTTGCCCCCACAACCGGTAAGTGGGGCAATGATTGAGGCATAGGCCGCAGTGGACGCAGCGTGAATAGTCCTCGTATTCGGGCTTATCGTGCGGTGAGAACCCGCTCAGCGTGCGAGCAAATTCCCGCCTGGCGTCCTCTTCGGATTGAGGGGCGTGTCCGGCCATCGCTTCAAATGCCTCCCATGAACCGCCCGGGCGAAAAGACCCCCGCGGGATCGAAAAAGGCCTTCAATTTTTTCATCTGCGCGAATTCAGCGCGGTCAAGGCCCCAGATCTTCAATCGGCTTTTCCACTCCGCGGGGCACCAGGGAATTGTGGCGTTGCCTACTGCGGCCGCCGTGGCCGCCAGAATTTCGTCGGTTGCCGCCAACACAGCCTTCAAGCTTTCCGCGCCGCGATCCTTCGGCAGCAAGGCTGCATAAGCGACTCCCACTCCACGGATGATCGCCGCCCAATCGATGCCTCGCGAGGCGGCGGCCTTTTCAGCGGCCGACAACACTTGATTCATGCGGCTCGGCAGCGCGCTCACTTTCAAAACGACGGTAGCAGGAGAGGCTTCAAGCGCGATAGGAATGAATTCACGCTTCCTTCCGAACGCACCCGGAATGCCTTCTTCCCCAAACGTCGCAATCTCCGCGGCGCCCGCGTGCTCGGCCATTCGCCGCAAGTCGGCGGCGTAGCGGTCGAGCGCTTTTGCGTTTCCAGCGAAGCCTGACGTGAGGGTCCAGCGCCGGTCCGCGAGCATTTTGGGATTGTAGGGCTCGGGCGCCCGTTTCGCCGCCGAATTGCTTCCGAAGAGCTGCGCGACGCCTGGACTCAAAATGTCGAGCGTTAAGGGGCGCAGCGGAGAGTCGGCAATCGATTGGCGCAGCGTCCACGCCTGTTTCGAGCGGTCAAAAGAAGCGAGAAACGCTCGCCGGCTGCGCGGCGCCGGAAACGTCCGGAAATGAACTTGCGCGATCACTCCCAGCGACCCCATCGCACCAATCATCAACTTGTGTAGGTCGTACCCGGTAACATTTTTGACCACACGGCCGCCGCTCTTTGCCAGGGAACCATCGCCGGTGATGAATTCCATCCCCAGAACGAAATCGCGAGCCGTTCCAAAAAATTGACGAAGCGGAGAATCGATGCCCGACGCGATGGTCCCGCCGATTGTCGCAGAATTCTCAAAGGGAACAGCGAGAGGCAAGAATTGAGCGTGCTGTGCGAGGGCAGAGGCGATTTTGGACAGAGGAATCCCAGCTTCGACGCTGAGCGTCAGATCGCCTGGATCGTAGGCCGAGATGCGGTCGAGACGAGAGAGATCGAGCGCGAGATCGTATTCCCGTGGCGGCAGGCCCATCGCCAGCTTCGTGCGCGCGCCGGAGGCCACAAGCGCCAGTCTTTCAGCGGCGGCAAATTTCACCACTTCCGCGGCTTCGGCAATGCTGCCGGGACGCACGGCGGAAACGGGAGCGACGCCGTCGATCGAATAGGCTTGGACCGAGGAGGCATCCTCGGTCACGTGCGAGGCCCCGACGATCGAGGCCAGCCGGGACAAGACAGCACCGGGGCTTGTGCTCATGCGGGAATCGCGCCGGAAACGGGAAGGGGGTTGACGTGAACCTCCCCGCACCCTTTTGCCGTGGGGAAAATCTTTCCGGGATTCAACAATGCGCGAGGATTGAAGATGTCGCGCACGCCGCTCATCAGGCGCAGATCGGTCTCGCTGAAGAGCAGAGGCATCAGCCTGTCCTTTTCCATTCCCACGCCATGCTCGCCCGTGATCGAGCCGCCCATCTCGATGCAGAACCCGATGATCTCATCGGCGGTGGCGACGACGCGGCGAAATTGCGATTCGTCTCGCGCATCGAACAATATGATCGGGTGCAAATTGCCGTCTCCCGCGTGAAAGATATTGCCGATGGCGAAGCCGTTCTTCTTGCCGATTTCCGCGATCCGCCGCAAGGTCGCCGGCAGTTTCGTCCGCGGGATGACGCCGTCCTGGACGTAGTAGGTGGTGGAAAGGCGCCCCACGGCGCCGAATGCGTTCTTTCGCCCTTTCCATAGGAGGTCGCGCTCAGCGGCATCGCGCGCCACGCGGACTTCGCGGGCATGGTGCGCGCGGCAGACGTCGGCGACGTCGATCGCGGCGGCCTCGGCCGTCTCGCGGAGCCCGTCCACTTCAATCAACAAGACGGCAGCGCTGTCCCTCGGGAATCCGGCGTGGACGTAGTCTTCCACGGCGCGAAGAGTCCAGCCGTCGAGCATCTCGCAAGCAGCCGGGGTAATTCCTCGCGCCGTAATTTCGACGACGGTCTCGGTGGCGTCGTCGACCGCGTCATAAATGGCGAGAAGCGTTTTAACCGATTCCGGCAGGCGGGTGAGCTTCACGGTGATTTCTGTGACCAGACCGAATGTCCCTTCCGAGCCGACAAACAGTCCCGTCAGGTCGTATCCAGGCGGATCGAGGGCGGCGCTTCCCAGGCGGATGAATTCTCCCGAGGGCAGCACAACCTCGAGCGCGTATACATGATTTGTCGTCACCCCATAGGCCAGCGTATGCGGGCCGCCTGAATTTTCCGAAACATTTCCGCCGATCGTGCAAGCCTTTTGGCTCGACGGGTCAGGCGCAAAATGCAACCCCAGATGAGCCACGGCCGCGCTGAGGTCGGAATTCACCACGCCCGGCTGGACGCGCGCGCGTTGGTTTTCGGCGTCGATTTCAAGGATGCGGTTCATCCTCGAAAATACGACGAGAATTCCACCCTGGCGGGCAAGCGCTCCGCCCGAAAGGCCTGTTCCGGCGCCGCGTCCAACCAGCGGAGTGTCAAACCGGTTGGCGAGGCGGACAATGGCGGCGACATCCTCGGCCGTCTGCGGAAAAACGACGCAATTGGGCCGCGCAATTTCGACCGATCCGTCGTATTCGTAGAGGAGCAGATCTTCAGGGGCGTGCAGGACATATTCGTCGCCGGCGAGCTTCCGCAATTCGTGAATGAGGCGTGGGTCCATCTTCCTTGAGAACAGAACATCATCCGCAGGGGTTCTCCGCCACTATAGTCGTCCGTCGAAGCGGGCGTCAACGCTTCTTGCGCCCGGACGCAAGGGTTGCGAAGCGGGACATCGTTATGAAATCCTTCTGTGTGCGAACGTGACGCACCGGTTCGCTCTGTGGCCGGCCTGAAGGAGCCCTATGAGTCGCCCGAAAATTCTGGTCACGCATCCGCTATTCGCCGGCGTCCGCGACCTTCTGGATTCGCGCTTCGAAACGGAATATTGGAAGGCGCCGCAGCCGATGCCGCGGCCGGAATTACTCGAGCGAGTGACCGGCAAGGACGGCTTGGTTTGCCTGCTGAGCGACAAAATCAATGATGAATTGCTCGGCCGGGCCACGAAACTGCGAATCGCCGCAACCGTCTCCGTGGGATACGACAATATCGACGTTCCCGCCTGCACGAGACACAATGTGACCGCAACGAATACTCCCGGCGTGCTCGACGACACTACGGCGGATCTTGCCTGGGCGCTGTTGATGGCCGTCGCGCGGCGCGTGGTGGAAGGCGATGCCATGATCCGCGCCGGCAAATGGACAGGCTGGGAAATCGACCAATTCATGGGCGGAGACGTCTGGGGAAAAACGCTCGGAATCATCGGCTTCGGCCGCATCGGACAAGAAGTGGCGCGGCGGGCCGCCGGCTTCAAGATGCGGATTCTCTACAACAGCCGGAACCGCGTGACGCTGGAAAAAGAGAAGGAGTTTCATGCGGCCTTTGTGGACCGCGATACGCTCCTTCGCGAATCGGATTTCGTTTCGCTGCACGTTCCGCTGACGCCGGAAACGCGGCACTTGATCGACCGGCAAGCAATCGCGAAGATGAAGCCGACCGCCTATCTGATCAACACCACGCGCGGGCCCGTGGTGGACGAAGCCGCTCTGGCGGAAGCGCTGGCGGCGCGACAAATCGCCGGGGCGGGGTTGGACGTCTTCGAGCGCGAGCCGGTCGTTCTTCCCGCTCTGCTCCCCATGAGCAACGTAGTTTTGACTCCGCACATTGGAAGCGGATCCATCGAAACACGGACGAACATGGGTCTTCGCGCCGCCAAAAACGTCGTTGCATTTTTCGATGGGCTCCGCCCGCCGGATGCCTTGAATCCCGAACTCTTCGAAAAACGATGAAAGCGAGGACGTCCGAAGCCGAAAGAAGCGCCAAAGACATCGCCCGCGAAATTTTCCTGTACACCCTCGCGGCGATTGACGTCCCGGCCGCCCTGGCGCGCCATCTCGATCGCAGCGGCGCCACGATTCTCTGCGCCGGACGCCGGTTCGACCTCAACGATTATCGGCGCGTCGCCGCCTTCGCATTCGGAAAGGCTTCGCATTCGATGGCGGAGGCTCTGACTTCCATTATCGCGCCGGATTTTCCGCCGACTGGAATTCTCGTCGCGCCGGCCCAACCGGCTCGCGAAATTCCGGGCTGGAGAACTTTCGTGGCCGGACATCCGGTTCCCGACGAGAACAGTTTCGCGGCGGGCCGGGCCATCCTGGATGCGCTCGCGGGGTGCGACGAAAAGACGCTGGTCATTTTCCTGATATCGGGGGGCGGGTCGGCGCTGGTTGAATGTCCACTCGACTCACATCTGACGCTGGCCGATTTTCAGCAGCTCCATTCCCTGCTCGTTTCCTGCGGCGCGTCCATCGAGGAGATCAACATCGTTCGCAAACATCTCTCGGCCACAAAAGGCGGCAGGCTTGCGGGTGCCGCGCCGAGATCGGTCAAGCTGACTTTTGCGATTTCCGACGTTCCGGAAGGCCAGGAGTCCGCGCTCGCTTCCGGGCCCACTCTTCCGGACCCCTCCACGGTCGCCGAGGCGGAGCGCATTTTGCAGAATTACGCCCTGACGAAAAGGCTGTCCCCGCCCCTCGCGGCGATTATCGCAGAACATCACCTGCGCGAGACGCCCAAGGAAAATGATCCTTCATTTGCCAACGCCCACTTCGAGCTGGTCCTTCGGCCTCATGACTTGCGCCATTCCGCTCACCACTTTTGCGAAGCCGCTGGCTACGTCTGCGTTTGCGACGATTCGACGGACGACTGGCCCGTGGAAAAGGCCGCGCGTCATCTGCTCGACGAACTCAGCACCGCGCAAAAGATGAACCCCGGGAGGCGCGCGGCCGTCGTGGCCATCGGAGAGCTTAGCAGCCCGGTGACGGGAAACGGCGTGGGCGGACGAAATTCAGCCTTCGTGCTTTCCTGCGTTGAAAAAATTGCCGGAGAAAATATCACTGTCCTCAGCGCGGGGACGGACGGGATCGACGGCAATTGCCCCGCCGCAGGAGCCGTGGCGGACGGGCAAACCTTGTCCCGGGCGCGAACCATGGGGCTCGATCCAGGGGAACACTTCAGGCGAAGCGATGCCTATACATTTTTCTCGCGGCTCGGCGATCCCATTGTCACCGGGCCGACGGGCAACAACCTTCGCGATTTGCGGATCTTGCTCGCGGGTTGATCCGGAGCGATGCGCGGGCGCGCGGTACTTGTGGTGACTCGCGGCAGCCGGCGTTCCGTCATTTTCTGCTGGTGGCGAGCTGCGACTCGATTTTCTCGAGCCTTTCGTTGATTTCTCCTACTTCCTGCTCGAGTTTCTTCAAGTCATTCAGCACCGCATCTTGATTTTCGGCGGGCGCTCCCTCCGGCGCGACCTGTGCGGCCTTGGCTGGTTGACCTTCCCCATTCTTGCGTTTTAGCGCCGCAATCTCCATTTCGACGTACGGAGCCGAGCCCAGACTCAGATCGTTGCTCTTGAGCAAATCTTCCAGCGGGCCGATCGCGGCCGGGTCTCCCCGGCGTCCCAACGCGAACAGAGCGGCGAACTTGATGTCGAAATACGGCTCCTGCAGATAGGAAATCAGGGCCTGCGTGATCGCGTGATTGTTCTTGTCGAGCTGATAGATACCCCGGATGGCTGCTTGCCGGGTTTCAAAGGGTTTCCCGCGGGCCGACCAATCCAACAGCAGCGGCACGGCGCGATCATCGCCCAGCGTGCCGAAGGCGTGGAGGGCTCCGTTGCGAATCAAGTCGTCCGGCGATTCGATTTTCACAGCGGACGCGAGAATGGCGTAGGCATTGGGGGCGTGTAACTCCGCGAGCGATTCGAGCGCCGCCGCCCGCACGCGGTAGGCCTTGTCGTTGGCGGCGATGTCCTCGAGCTTCGCGGCGAGCGCATCATCGTCGAACTTGCCGAGCTCGCTAACCGCCACTTCCCGCACCCACGGATGTTCGTTCGCGAGAGCCGTGAGGACTTGCTTCTCGGCCGAGGGGCCGCCGATTCGGCCGAGCGCCCGCAGCGCCTCGTTTCGCACACCCCAGAAGGGGTCGTGCACGGCCGACGCGCCGAGAGCCGCGATCACCTCGGGATTGTCTTTCACTTCCGCGAGAGCGACGGCCGCGTCGGCGCGGTCCGGCGCTGTTTCGGCGTTCCTGAGCTGGTACATCAGTTCCACGGGATCCTTCGGAAAGTTGACGCTCTTCAGGATTTTGTCGCCCTTGTCGAACAGAACCATGAAGGGCGGCCCATCCACGGGGAGCGAAAACGTCTCGTTCTGCTTGCTCACATGAATGGGGAAAGTCTTGTTTCCGCTCGCGGTGGCAATCTCGACCTGCACCGGCAAATCGAACAATCCCACCAACCCTTCCACTTTTTGTGTTTGCTCCACTTTCAAATTCACCGCGTGTGCGGCGGCATCGTACGTGTAGTGAATGTCAAATTCCGGAGCGCCCGCGCGGTAAATCCACTGGTGGAAGAATTGGTCGACGTTCCGAGAAGTCGCCTTTTCGATGCTCTTCGCCAGATCCGCGGAGACTACGTTTTGATTGCGATTCGCTTCGAGGTAGCCGTGCAGCCCGCGAAAAAAATCTTCGTCGCCCAGCTGCGCCCGCAGCATCCGCAGCGCCCACCCGCCCTTGGTGTAGATATTCCCGGCATAGTCGAGAGAATCCGTAAAATTGCGGTTCATGATCGGAACGCTGTAAAGATTCTTCTCCTCAAACCAGCGGGACTGGTCACGCCAGAATTCGTAGTCGGCTTCGTCTTTGCCGTAATGCTGCTCCAGCCAGTAGTGTTCGAAGAAAGTCGCGAAGCCCTCGTTCAACCAGAGGTTCGACCAGTCCTTGCAAGTCACCAGATCGCCGAACCACTGGTGCGAGAGCTCATGCGAATCGAGGTCGTCGGAGCCGATGCGGTCCTCGGGTGCGAGTGCGGGGTGAACCAAGCCGTGGGTTGTCAGAGTCGTCGCGCTCGTGTTTTCCATTCCGCCTTCGACGAAATCATCCACCGAAGTTTGCGCGTATTGCGCCCAGGGATACGGAACTCCGAGCTTGGTCGAAAACAGATCCATCATTTCGCGCGTCCGCTCGAAAGTCGGCTCGATCTTCGATTCATCTCCGCGCGGCACTACGTAGCGCACGGGGATTCCCCGCCAGTTGTCCTTTTTCTCGACGAAATCCCCGGCGACGGCGGAAATCAGGTACGTGGAAAGAGGCTCGCTCTGCTTCCAATCCCATGTTTTATCGCCGCCGGCCTCTTTCTTGATTCCCACCAGCGATCCGTTCGAAACGGTGATCCAGGTGCCCGGCACCGTCAAAATCATCTCGGACGTCGTCCTGTCGTTCGGGTAGTCGTAAATCGGAATGTAGTAGCGAGTGTCTTCGGATTCACCCTGCGTCCACACCTCACTCGGACGGTCGGGATAGTATTTATCCGGGAAAACGAAGTAGAGGCCTTTTTTCGGGGACCCGCTATAGCGGATGTCCACCTCGTGCTTGTCGCCGCGCTTTCCCGGCACAACTAACGGAACTATCAATTTTTCAGCCGTCGTGGAAAACTTCGCGCTTTTCCCGTCCAACGTCACGCTCTCGATTTTCAAATCCACGCTGTCGAATTGAAGCTCGGAGACTCCGTCACGCAGCAGAGTCAGCGTGTGCGTCACTTCGCCGCCAAACGACCTCTGTCCCGCTGCCAGCCACAAATGCGTTCGCACGTTCTGCAGGTCATAGTCGCGGCTCCTGGCGTAGGGTTCGTCTGCCCATCCGGCGACCCCCACGAAGCAGACTGCGAGTGCCAGGAGCAATACTGCGGCCACTTTCATTTTTAGGCGGACGAGACTCCTTGTTGTCAAATTCATCCTCTTCTCCTCGATTGAATCCAGATAATTCGCGCGGCGCCGGTACGGAAGGCACGCGCGGCTTTCCGGAACAGCCCGCTCGATCACGCGAGTCGGTCTGCCGGCGCGCTATAGAAGACTTTTGACCATGCCTCCGTCGACCGCGATCGTGGTTCCATTGATGGCGGAGGCCCGCTCCGAAGCTAGAAAGGCGACGAGCGCCGCGAACTCTTCCGTTTTCACCACACGGCCGAGAGGCATGGAAGCCGCCATCGCGGCGAGCACCTGCTCACGCGTCGAACCTGAATCTTTTGCGCGCTTGTCGGCGAGCTCTTCCAGCCGTCCCGTCAGCGTGAACCCGGGGCAAACATTGTTGACGGTGATTCCGCTCGACCCATACTCGCCCGCAAGCGTCTTCGCGAGTCCCGTTACTCCGGCGCGCACCGCGTTCGAAAGGATCAGCCCGTCGATCGGCTGCTTGACGGAAATCGACGTGATGGTGATAAACCGGCCCCAGCGGTTTTTCTGCATTCTCGGGAGCACTTCGCGCGCAACAGTTACGGCGCTCAGCAGCATGTCGTCCACCGCGGCTTGCCATTCGCCGGTTGTCGTCTCCGCGAATTTCTTGGAAGGCGGGCCGCCGGAATTGGTCACGCAAATATCGATGCGTCCAAACCGTTTCTCCACCGCCGAGACAAATTCGCGGATGGCATCTTCCCGCTTCACGTCGAACGCCTGGAAAAAGACTTCCTTCCCCGTGGACTTCGCGATCTCGGCCGCGGTCCGTTCGAGGTCAGCCAGGGTCCGGGCGGAAATCGCCACGTTGCAGCCTTCCTTGGCCAGCTCTTCGGCCGCCGCCCGCCCAAGACCTTTGCTTGCGGCCACCACAATTGCCACCCGCCCTTTCAGCCCCAAATCCATCGTCGCTACTTCCTTTCACCGGTTTCCCGCAGATAAAAATCCTGTTTCTGAATCCAGTCTTCACGCCGCGGCGCGAAGAAATCGATGTCTACGGTGTCCTCGAGCGCCACGGCCGCGTGGGGAACGTGCGCGGGAATCACCAGCACGTTTCCCGGCCGCGCAACCACCTCACCGTCGTCGAAGATGAATTTCAGCGCGCCGGATAGAATCATCGTGTACTGCTCGCTGCGGTGGGAGTGTCGCGGCACCACCCCATCCTTGGCAATCAGAACACGGGCGATCGTGCCGTCCTCGCCGCTTGTCATTTGCCGCGCAATTTTCGGGTTCAACTGTTCGCAATCTAATTTTTCCCACGGAATCGGAACGGGCATGTCTCGCCTCTTTCTTTCTTCAAATGCGCCTAGGAATCCTCCAACGAAACCCGAACCAGGTCAATGCCTGGTATGGAGTCGCAGGCAAATTTCCCGCTCGCCAGTCTACGAAGCTGGTTCCGGGCCGGCGAATCGAGAGGCCGGCAAATGCGGGCTGTCCCTACCAGGCATGGGCAAAGAGGTTTGCGCATACCCGCCGCTTCGACTAAGATTCGCGCGTGCGTGTGTTTCGCTGGATCACCGCCGTCGTGTTTTTTCTTCAGCTCCCCATCCCTCTCTACTGGTTCGTCGTGCATCCATCGGTCCGTTTCTGGCGGCGCCATCCCAGGGCGGTTTACTACGTCGGACTCATCTTTTCCTGGGGCCTCGTGACTCCCTGCCTTGTTTTCTTCCGCCAGCGTCTGATGCGCGAACATCCGCCGTCGCCGGCCGCCTCCACAATCGGATTGATTTTAATCGCTCTCGAAGTTTGGATCTTTTGGCGCGTGAAAGCCGATCTCGGCACAGCGCGCCTGGTGGGAAAAACGGAGCTCTCGGGGGGCGGCGAAGTGATCGGGCGAGGAATCTACGCGCACATTCGCCACCCTCGTTACCTGGGATCGTTTCTGGCGATCGTTGGGGCGTGTTTGATGGCGGGAAAGCCGCTCGCGTGGTATGTGGCCACGGCGTGGACTTTGCTGATGTGGATCGCCATACGTTTCGAGGAGCGCGAGATGCGCTCGCGTTTCGGCGCTTCTTTCGAGGAGTATTGCCGGCGCGTGCCCCGTTTTTTGCCGCTGCCGGCGCGAAGCCGTTGAGTTTTGCCGCCCTGGCGGCGACTTTGACTCGGAGGTGAGCCATGAACCGGACCCTTCTAATTCTCTCGGGCGTGCTCGTCCTTGCTGGAACTTCCGCCGCTCAAATCGGCAAAACAGTTTCCGTAGCCGCAGGAAGTCCGGAAGACAAAGCCTTGTCGCCCATCTACGCTGCGCCGGATGGTCCCGACAAAGTGGCGATGCTCGATAAGTTCATGGCCGAATACGGGAAAGGCGATTACGAGCTCCTCGCCGACGAGCTCTACACGCAGACTTATCTCGCCCAGAAGAATTACGCGAAGGCCTACGAGTACGGCGAAAAGGCGCTGGCGCTCGATCCGCAGGGTCTTTCTGTCGCCATCAACCTTGTTCACGCCGCCGACGAGCAGGGGGACACTGCGGCTCTATTCACGTATGGCGAGAAGGTAGCTGCAATGCTCAAGGATTTTAAGGCGTCGGCTCCTCCCGCGGGAACTTCACCGGAAGATTGGGCGGCTCAGAAAGCGGAATCCTTGCAAAAAACGCAGCCGAATGTCGCCTACGTCGAATATGCCCTGGTTTCGGGCTCGTATAAAGTTGCCGACCCGGCGGCGCGCGCCGCCTGCTTCGAGCGTTTCACGGCCGCCTTTCCCGATTCGTCTTACACACCCACGATCCGCGAACAAACCGCCATCGCCTACGAGCAGGCTCAAAACAAGCCTAAGATGCTCGAAACCGCCGATTCCATCTTGAAATCCGACCCCGACAACGTGGCAATCCTTCTGATGCTTGCGGACTATTGGAGCGACAACGGGCAGCAGCTCCCGCAAGCAGCCGCGGACGCTCAGAAAGCTCTCGATCTGCTGGCGAAGGCGCAAAAACCGGCCAACGTCACAGACCAGGATTGGGAGCTGCAGATTGCGGTTCAGAAAGGGATCGCCTACACTTCGCTCGGGCAGGTCCACGCGGTCAACAACAGGTTTGCTCAGGCCGTCGTTCAGTTCAAGGAGGCGAGCCCGCTTCTTCAATCGAACAGCTTCAGCTACGCTCGCAATCTGTATCGCCTGGGGTTCTCGCTGGCCAAACTGGACCACACTCTCGAAGCTCGAAAAGTCCTCACCGAGTGCGTTTCTATTGACAGTCCTTATAAGCCGCTCGCGGAACAAACGCTGGCAAAGATTGGAGGCCCCGTCGGGAAACCGGGCTCACGCAGATCGAATTGACCCGCTTCAGTGCCTTGAGACCACCCTCTTGCTGAACACGGTGTTGGAATCTTCGAATATTCTCAGACGGATCTGTCTTTGCGAATCTCGCCGCGCGGGCTCCGGCGGCCCTGCTGACAACCCGAGCCGAAGCGAACCGGCTCTTCCGTTGCCGCGGGGGCAAAATTTTTCAAGGCAAACCCGTTGTGTCCCAGGCTACCGGAGTTTACGATGTGCGGGCTGGTTTCTTAATTTCGGAGCGTCATTTTTTAATGTCCAAAGGAGCCGGAATGAATATCTCCCGGATCATTTCATTCTTCGCCGCTGTGATCCTTATCGCCGCAAGTGTGCCTTTAGCAGCCCCGGCGCGGGCCCAAACGCTCGACGCCAAGCTGTGGTCGGGCATGAAATGGCGCAACATCGGACCCTTTCGCGGAGGCCGCGTCGAGGCCGTCACCGGAATTCCGGGCGAACCGAACGTCTACTACTTTGGCGCCGTCGCGGGTGGAGTGTGGAAAACGGTGGACGCGGGCGAATCTTGGGACCCTCTATTCCAGAAGGAATCCGTTTCTTCCATCGGCGCCATCGCGATTGACCCGCGCGACCACAACGTCATCTACGCCGGGACAGGCGAGCCCTGCCTTCGCGGGAATATCTCCCACGGCGACGGCATTTACAAATCCCTCGACGGCGGGAAGACGTGGACGCGCATCGGTCTTGAGGATACGCGCCACATCTCGAAAATTCTGATTGATCCCCAAAATCCCGACACTGTTTTTGTCGCCGCAATCGGTCATGCCTATGGCCCGAATGAGCAGCGCGGCGTCTTCCGTTCCACCGACGCCGGAAAGACGTGGCAAAGGGTTCTCTACAAGGACGACAAGACTGGCGCTGTTGACCTCGTCTTCGATCCCAACAATTCCCATATACTTTTTGCCGCTCTCTATCAGGAGATTCGCACTCCGTACAATTTCACCAGCGGAGGGCCGGGCAGCGGAATTTACCGGTCCGCGGACGGCGGCTCCACGTGGACACAAATCACGGGCCACGGCTTGCCTGAGGGAATCTACGGCCGCATCGGCCTGGCCGTCGGCTCGGATTCCGACCACGTGTACGCTCTGATCGAAGCCAAGAAGGGCGGCCTCTATCGCTCGGACGATGCGGGAAAAACGTGGAAATTCGTGAACGGCGACCAGCGGTTCATCCAGCGCGCCTGGTATTACATGCACATTTGGACCGATCCGAAAGCCCCCGAAACGGTCTATATACTCAACACGGGAACGTATCGCTCCACGGACGGCGGTATCCACTTTGACGTTGTTCCCGCTCCCCACGGCGACGATCACGCACTATGGATTGACCCTCAGGACCCTTCCCGCATGATTGAAGGAAACGACGGAGGCGCTACCATCACTGTAGACGGCGGGAAGACCTGGACGACGGAAGGCAATCAGCCGACGGCGCAGTTCTATCACGTAAGCACCGACTCGCGGTTTTTCTACTTCGTCTACGGCGCGCAGCAGGACAATTCCACCGTCGCCATTGCCAGCCGGACCAACCACGGCCTGATCACCGGTAAAGATTGGTACGACGTCGGCGGCGGAGAAAGCGGATATGTCGTCGCCGATCCGAAAGATCCCGATATCGTCTACGCCGGCGGCAATTGGGGCATCATCACGCGCTATGACCGCCACACAGGACAGACGCAGGACATTACAGTTTGGCCCGTCAATCCGAGTGGATGGAGCGCCGGCGAGCTGCCTCATCGTTTTCAGTGGACCGCGCCGATTTTCCTTTCTCCCTTCGACTCGAATGAACTCTATATCGGGGGTGAGAAGCTCTTTAAATCCACGGACGCGGGAATGACGTGGACGCCCATCAGCCCCGACCTCACCCGGAACGACAAGAGCAAACAATTGCCTTCCGGAGGACCGCTTACGATCGATGAAACAAGCGTGGAATACTACGACACAATCTTCACCGCCGCCGAATCCCCCGTTCAGCGCGGCCTCATCTGGGTGGGCAGCGATGACGGGCTGGTCCACATCACTCGCGATGGGGGAAAGAGTTGGGCCGATGTGACGCCGAAAGGGCTTCCCGAATGGGCGCGCATCAATCTGATCGATCCCTCGCCTTCATCGGCAGGCACGGCCTATCTGGCCGCCGACCGCCACCGCCTGGACGATTTCCATCCATACGTTTTCAAGACCACCGATTTCGGCAAAACCTGGACACAAATCACGGACGGATTGCCGGACCAGAACAGCTGGGTTCACGCGGTGCGCGTGGATCCCGTGCGAAAAGATCTCTTGTATTGCGGCACGGAAACCGGCGTCTTCGTTTCGTTTGACGACGGCGGCCACTGGCAGCCGCTCCAGCTGAATCTGCCGACTACCCCGGTCACGGATTTGACGGTTAAGAACGACGATCTCGTTGTCTCCACAAATGGCCGGTCTTTCTGGGTTCTCGACGACGTGTCGCCTCTGCGCCAGGCCGCTTCGGATACCGCCAACGAAACTGTCCATCTGTATAAGCCCGCCACAGCGTGGCGTACGCGCCGGGGCGCGGCGAATGCTCGCTTTTTTCTTTGGTACGGCGAAAATGCCCCCGACGGGGCGGTGATCGACTACTACCTGAAAGCGGCGCCCAAAAATAAAATTTCTCTCGAGATCCTCGACGCCAAGGGAAAAGTCATCCGGCGATATTCAAGCAAAGCCAAGGAGGAAGAAGAGCAGCCGGCGGAAGCCGGTGATGAGTACCACCCGCCGGAATCCATTCCCGCCGAGGCCGGAATGAACCGTTTCGTTTGGGATTTGCGGTTCGAAGCACCCGCCCTGATCCCCGGCGAGGTGTGGGACAGCGCCGATGTCCCCAAAGGCACCTTGGCTCTTCCCGGCGACTATCAAGTGCGCCTGATCGCCGAGGGCAAAACGCTGACCGAGCCTTTGACCGTCAAGCTCGACACGCGCGTCAAAGCAGCTCCGGAAGCTCTTGCTAAGCAATTTGACCTTTCGCTCAAGATTCGCGACGAAACCACTCTTGCGGATACGACCGTCAACGAAATGAACTCTGTCAAGGAGCAGTTCGCCGCACTCCGCGCTCGCTTGGGCGCAGACGTCCAGAATAAAGGCATTCTGGACAGCGCTTCCGCCATTGAAAAGAAAATGGAGCCGATTGACTCTCAGCTCTGGCAGGGCAAGATGAAGGCCAGTGAAGAAGACGTGAACTTTCCCGACGAGATCAATGATCAATTGAAGGGGCTCGCCGAATTCATGGAGCAATCCGACACCGAACCGACAGCCGCGGATTATGCCGCCTATAACGACCTTAGCGGAAAGGTGGACGCGCTTGCCGCTCAGTGGAAGGAGATCAAGTCGAAGGATCTTGCCGCCTTGAATGAGCAGATTCGCCGCGCCGACATTCCGCCGATTGCGCCTGTCGTTCCGCCGGCGAATCCGGAGTAAACAGCGGCGCGACGGGAGCGTAGTTCGCACGTCTCTGAAACGAGCAAATCTCGAGGCGGACGGCTCATTCATGCGATGGCAATTTCCGCGGCCCGCCGCAGGGATGGGTAGCCGCGCATTTTCTGCAATGCCGCGGACTTCGAAGGTAAGATGAAGGCCTCTCGAAAAATCATAAGGAGGATTTGGTCTTGACCCAGCTCAAATTCACGGTTGAAGTTGACCGCTTCCTGCGGCGTGAGGGCCGCCATTTTTCATTGTTCGCTCTGATTACCACGGCCATTCTGCTGTGCATCGCCCTCCCGCTTTCTGCGCAGACAATTCGTATCGATGCGACTCCCGGCCATTCCACCAACACCATCCGCCCGGACCGCGCTCTTGGCGCCAGCATCGACCGATTGCCTTATGACGCCGTCGACAAGCTCTACGTCCAGCCCACCATCCAGCAAGTCCTGTCTTCCGGCTGGGGTCCCATCACCTACCGCCAGAATACCGAGCTCCACATCGAGGCCTGGCACTGGAATCCGAATGGGACGTGGAGCGATCCCTCCGGCAAGGGTTATTTCACCGGCAGCACAGACCTGGGCGAACCGATTCGCCACTCCTACGGATATCCGCTCCCGCACCGGGGTGTTACCCGAGACGACGGGACCGACACTTCTGGCTATTCCCGCCTCACCGACGGTGATCCGAATTCGTACTGGAAGAGCAATCCCTATCTCACGCAGGCGTTCACCGGCGAAGATGATTCGCTCCACCCGCAATGGGTGTTTCTCGATCTACTGGTGCGGCAGGACATCAACGCAATTCGCATCGCCTGGGCCGACCCTTACGCGCGACACTATCTGGTCCAATACTGGACGGGCGAGGACCCCATCCGCAAACCCGCCCTCGGCGCCTGGGAGACATTCCCGGGAGGAACTGTCACGGACGGTCGCGGCGGCGACGCCACGATTCAGCTTTCTTCGACGCCTATCCCGGTTCAATACGTCCGCATTTTAATGACGGAATCGTCCAACACCTGCGACACGCACGGTTCCGCCGACCGGCGCAATTGCGTCGGATACGCGATTCGGGAACTCTACCTGGGTACCACGACTGCGGACGGGAAATTTCACGATGTCATCCGCCACACGCCCGATCAGGACCAGACTCCCACGTATTGCTCTTCCGTGGATTCCTGGCATACGGCGGCGGACCTGGATGAGAAGGCGGGTGACCAAGTCGGCTTCGACCTGTTTTTCACCGGCGGCTATACTCGCGGCCTTCCCGCGATGATTCCGATCGCCATGCTCTACGGCACTCCCGAGGATTCCGCAGCGGAAATTGCTTATATCGAGAAACGCGGCTATCCGATCTCCTACGTCGAAATGGGCGAGGAGCCGGACGGCCATTACACGCTGCCCGAGGATTACGCCGCGCTCTACATTCAGTGGGCGGAAGCGCTGCACAAAGTGGATCCCAAACTGAAGCTTGGCGGGCCCATCTTCACCGGGCAGAACAAGGACGTGGAAGTCTGGCCCGACGCCAGCGGGGACGCCTCGTTCACCGAGCGATTCGTGAATTACCTCCGCTCGCATCACCATCTCTCCGATCTGGCGTTCTTTTCTTTCGAGCACTACCCCATGGATCCTTGCAAGATTCCCTGGAGCACGCTCTACGACGAGCCTTACCTGGTTTCGCACATGCTCGACGTCTGGCATGAAGACGGCGTGCCGCGAGACGTTCCCATGTTCATCACCGAGTCGAATCTGTCCTCGTCATCCAGCGAAGCCTACGTGGATATTTACGGAGCATTGTGGCTGGCTGACTACGCGGGCGCGTACCTCTCCGCCGGTGGCGACGCCCTTTATTATTTTCATTACTTGCCGCTCGGCATTCACCGCGGCTGCAACGCTTCTTTGGGAACGTTTGGAATGTTTTCCGCGGACAAGAACCTGCGGATCGAGCAGCCACTCTCGCAATTCTTCGCGAGCCAGCTCATCAACCTCGATTGGGTCGAGCCGGGAGATGACGCGCACCGCCTGTTTCCGGCCTCAAGCGACATTCGCGACGATGCGGGACACACATTGGTGACGGCTTATGCGGCGCTGCGGCCCGACGGGCTCTGGTCTCTGATGATCGTCAACAAGGATCAGGAAAACGCGCACACGGTACACATCGCGTTTGACGATGAGAAATCCGGTAAGGTCAGCCATTTCTCCGGACCCATCACGGCGTTTACGTTTGGCAGTGCCCAATATCAATGGCATCCCGACGAGAAAAATCCCATCGGCGGCAAAGCTGATCCCGATGGTCCGGTGCTGCAATCGACTATTCAGGGTGGGCCGGACACTCAGTTCCAGCTTCCGGCCGCGTCGATCGTCGTTCTCCGGGGGAGCATCGCGCCAGCTCAACCCGAAAAATAGCGCGTCTCATCATAGCAACGCGGGCTCAGCCGGGCATCGGCGTGGGCGAGCCCCGTTGTGACTCCATGTTCGCTTTGTTAAGCTAGAAAACAACTGATGACCGCGGAGAGGTGTCTGAGCGGTCGAAAGAGCTCGCCTCGAAAGCGAGTGTAGGGGGAACCCTACCGTGGGTTCGAATCCCACCCTCTCCGCCATCCTACCGCCGCCAGGATATTCTTCATCGAGGCTTTGGACTGCGGGCGTCCTACCGTAACCTTTCAAGTGCCGGCCCGCCGGTCGCTCTCCCTTCTTTTCCTCGAAACCGAATACTAAAGTTCCGGCTTCTCCCAGCGCCCCGATTCGGCGGACCGGAGCACAGCGTCGATGACGGCCATATTGCCGAGGGCGACTTCGAGCGGCACGGGCACTTCCGTGTTTTCACGGATGGCGCGTGAAAATGCCTCTCCTTGAATTTCGTACTGATCGCACGTGGGAAAGGTTTCAACGGTGATGCCGCCGCCAAAGACGTCGCGGCCATCGTCGATGAAAATGCGGCAGGGGCGATCCACCGGCGCGTTGAACGGAATTTCGATCTCGATGCGGCCGCGCGTTCCGAGGATTTGCACGCGCTGGTAAGGCACCATCTGCGTGCTGCAAGTGAACGTCGCATGGCCGCCGGGAAATTCCATGAGCGCCGACGTCAGCCGGTCGGTCTTGAACTCCGGGTCGCGTTCGATCAGGCTGACGACACGCAGCGGCTCCTGCCCAAAAATTTCGCGCGCTGCGAAAATCGAATAGCACCCGATATCCATCAGCGCCCCGCCCCCGGTTTCGGGGATATTGCGGATGTTGGTGGCGTCGTGATTGTCGTAGCTGAAGCAGACGGCCACGGCGAGCACCTTCCCGATTTTCCCGCCACGCGCCAATTCCCCGGCGCGAATCCAATGCGGGTGCGTGCGCACCATGAAAGCTTCGCCGGCCTTTTTTCCGGACCGGTCGCGGGCGGCAATCAGCGCACGGACCTCGGCGGCATTCATCGCCAGTGGTTTTTCGCACAAGACGTGCTTACCGGCTTCGAGCGCCTTCACCGACCAGGGAATGTGGAGATGATTGGGCAGTGGGTTGTAGATCGCTTCAATCGAGGGGTCGGCGAGCAGCTCTTCATACGAACCAAAGGCGCGGGGAATCTTCGCTTCCTTCGCGGCAGCCTGCGCCTTGCGAATATCGCGCGAGGCGATGGCGACGACGTCGCTCCATTGCCCCCGCTGCATTCCCGGCACCACTTTTTTGATGGCGATCTTCGCCGCTCCCAGAATTCCCCACCGCACTTTTTCGGGCATGTCCCGCCTCCTGAAAGAAGACCAAAGTCTATACCACAACTTCCGCGCCCGGCCTCTGTTCATGCGGCGGATTTCACGGGTTGTTCGGGCTTGATTCGACGCGCCATTCGCAATCTCCTTTTTGATGGACGCCAGAGCGGAAAGATTCGAAGCGGTTGAAACGAAATGGACAGTTGGAGCGCAGCACGCAAAGAGAAAATCGTATGAGCGATGCCACCGCACCGCGTCGCAGGATCACGGCAGAGACAGCGCTCCGGCGGGTCAGGCTGAATGAAGAAGGCGGGTCAGCGGGCGACGGTGACCAGAGAAGAATCGGGCTGGTAGCCTTCGTCTTCGACCGCCTTTTGAGCGGCGGCTCGCAGCGCCTCGTCATTCGCGCTCTTCGGCAGATCCGCGTGGCGGCGAACCACTTCTTCGCCTATTTCGATTCGAATCAGCCAGCTCGATTTCGTTGCATCCCACGAGATTGCGACTTTGTCCGGACGCATGGTTTCCTCCGCTGACGGCCGGGAGATCAGTTCAGAAAGGAAATAGCAGCCCCGGCGGAAGATTGCAAGCCCTTGCTGGCGTCCCACGGGGGCGCGAGCCGGGGACGCAGCCGCCGCGTGGCTAGCGCTGCCGGCGTCCCGCAGCTAAAGACAACCCCGTAGAACCCAATTCGGAGCGGGGTGTGACAAGAAACAGTCATGCTAAACTTGCAAGAGCCTGTTGCAGGAATTCCGGGGTGGTGCAATTGGTAGCACGCCAGCCTTTGGAGCTGGTTATCCTGGTTCGAGTCCAGGCCCCGGAGCCACTTCCCCGCTTCTCCGGCCCGCCAGCGGGCCACTGCGGGAGAGAGAAGGCTGAATGACCAGCGTTGTGGGCTACCGGCGGCCCGTCGCAGGGACGCAGCCCCAGTTTCTCCATCCAAAGTACGTTTCCTCGATCAAGCGGGCCCCGACGAAACCCCTGGTATATTTGCCGCACACTTTGTCTGAAATCACGGGGCCGCGGTTCGCGCGAGAGCCGGGAATCACTCGCGCATGCGATTTGACGCGCCAGCCCGCGGGCGAGGCTTTGGGTGAGCGAATCATCGTGAGCGGGAAATTGCTCGACGAAGACGCGCGGCCGGTGCGCAACGCGCTGGTGGAAATCTGGCAAGCGAACGCCGCAGGGCGCTATTTGCACAAGATGGACCAGCACCACGCGCCGCTCGATCCGAACTTCACCGGGCAGGGACACTTGATGACGGATGAGGAGGGGCGGTATCGGTTCGTCACCATACGGCCGGGCGCCTACCCCTGGCAAAACCACCCGAACGCGTGGCGGCCCGCGCACATTCATTTTTCGGTGTTCGGCCCGGCATTCGCAACTCGTCTTGTGACCCAAATGTATTTTCCCGGCGATCCGCTGTTGGCCTTCGATCCCATTTACAACTGCACGGCGGACGAAAATGCGCGGCGGCGCTTGGTTTCCGCGTTTGATTGGGAAACAACGATTCCCGCGGAGGCGCTCGGATTCCGGTTCGACATTGTCTTAAGCGGGCGCGACGCGACGCCGATGGAGCGGTGAGATGACGCTCGAAGCGACAACTTCACAAACAGTCGGGCCGTTTTTTTCGATTGGAATGTCGCGGGTGTATCAAACGGACCTGGCGGGACCGGACGTTTCGGGAAAGCGAATTGCCATCGAAGGCCGAGTAATCGACGGCGATGGCAAACCGGTGCCCGACGCCATTCTGGAAGTGTGGCAAGCAAACTCGCTGGGGAAATACGCGCACCAGGAAGATGGACAGGACAAGCCCGTCGAGACGGGGTTCGCGGGTTTTGGCCGAATTCCGACGGATGAACAAGGCGCGTTTCGATTCACGACGATCAAGCCGGGCGCCGTTCCTGGCCCGGACGGAAAGGCGCAAGCGCCGCATATCGTGGTTTCGGTATTCATGCGCGGACTCTTGAGGCGGCTGGTGACGCGGATTTATTTCCCAGACGACGCCGGACACGCGGAAGATTTTGCGCTGAGCCGCGTCGAGGCGCCGCGGCGCGGGACGCTGATCGCCAAAAACGTGGCGGGACGCCCGGGAACTCTCGAATGGAATATCGTGCTACAAGGACCGGAAGAGACGGTGTTCTTCGATTGCGGGCTGTGAGAGGAACGCGGCGGTCGGACCGATTGTCCGGTCGGATCGATTGCCCGCTCGGATCCGGATTCGCACGCGGCTATTTGCGTTCGCGAACGTCTCTTCGGACGTGTAATCGCGTTCGCGCTTCCTTCACAAATTCCAAAAACCGGCGCGACAGCTCGGCGATGCGGTCGGTCTGGCGGAGATGTATGGCGTCACCGGGGACGAGTTCGCCTCCGATGCCGAGCGCGGAAGCTCTTGCCAGAAGATAACTCAACGCTGTCTGCTGGTTTACTCCTCCCGCGGCGATCATAGGAATTTCAGGAAATGCCATCTTAAGAGCGCGGATATAGGTGTCGCCGCCCACTTGCGCGCAGGGTATCACCTTCACAAAATCCGAGCCTGCCTTCCAGGCGGTGGCGACCTCAGTGGGCGTCAAAGCGCCCGGAAAAACGACGACGCCGTGGTTGACGGCGAATTCGACGACGGGCAGGCTGAGGCCGTCGGAGGTGAGAAATCTCGCCCCGGCGGAGACACAGGATTGAGCCGAAGCGGTGTCCCAAACGCTGCCCGCGCCGACAATCATTTTCGGAAACGCTTGAAGCAGTTGGGAGATCAAATCCAGAGCCCCCGGAATCGTCATCGTGATTTCAACAACGGGGATGCCGCCGCGAAAGATCGATTCAGCCGCGAAGCGGGCGTCTTCGGTGGAAGCGACGCGCACCGAGGCGACGATTCCGACCTCGAGGATTCGAGCGCTTACGTCATTTTTCTTCACAGGGCAGGCTCCTTTGGCAACGGATCAGACCTCAAGGGAGGTTTCAGTCTCGGGGAGTTTGTCTCCGTCGCGCGCGAGCCAGACGTACAGAGTAGGCAGCAGAAAGATGCTGAGAAGAAGCGCGCCGACGAGCCCGCCAACAATTACGATGGCGAAGGGACGTTGAGAATCGGAGCCGATGGCGTGGGAAGTGGCGGCGGGAAGCAAGCCGAAGGTGGCCACGAGCATGGTCATCATGATGGGGCGAAGGCGGAGGACGGCGCCTTCGACGGCCGCGCTTTCAATCGTGTGCCCGCCGGCGCGGAGCTGGTTGATGTACTCCAGCATTATCACGCCCGTTTGGACGGAGACTCCGAAAAGAGCCAAAAAGCCGACGCCCGAGGACACGCTGAAGTGCGTGCCGGTAATCAAGAGAGCCAGCAACCCGCCAATGGGGGCCAAAGCGACGTTGCCGAGAATCAGCAGAGCCCATTTGTAGGACCGGAACATGGCGAAAAGAATGATGAAGATGAAGAGGATGGTAAGGGGGACGATAATGGCCAACCGCGCGTCGGCGCGCTTTTCGCTTTCATACTCGCCCTCCCAGCTGATGCGATAGCCGCGAGGAAGCTGGACCTGCTCGCTGACTTTTTTGATGGCTTCTTCAACCGTGTCGCCGAGAGCGCGGCCGCGAACGCTGTACTTGATCGCGACATATCTCTGATTCGCTTCGCGGTAAATTTCCGAGGCGCCGTCCGTCTCGCGGAAGTCGCAGAGCTGGGCCAGGGAGACGCGTTCACCAGAGGGAGACAACAGCCGGATATTTTGGATGGCTTCTTCGGTGTCGCGGTACTCAGGAAGGTAACGCAAGACGAGATCGTAGCGCTGTTCGCCGAGGAGCACCTCGGTGAGCGCCGTACCGCCGACGGCGGTTTGTACGGCGTCCTGGATGTCTGCAACGCTTATCTGGTACCGAGCCGCCTGTTTCCGGTTCACCTGGATTTCGAGGTTGGGCTGGCCTAAAACGTGGAAGACGCCCAGGTCCTTGATTCCGCGGACCTGGCTCATGACCTTCACGACTTCGTCGGCTTTGTCTTCCAGAACGTGCAGATCGTCGCCGTAAATCTTGGTTGCCAGCTCGCCTTTCACCCCGCTGACCGCCTCTTCCATATTGTCTTCAATCGGCTGAGAAAAACCCCAGATGACGCCCGGAATTTTCTCGAGTTCGCGGTCCATGGCGGCGATCAATTCGTCCTTGTTCTCGTGAAAAACGGGGCGCCATTGCTCCTTGGGCTTGAGGTCCACGAAATATTCAGTGTCGAAGAAACTGGTGTGGTCGGTGCCGTCGTCAGGCCGGCCCTCCTGGCTGGTGCATTGCGTCACCTCGGGAAAAGAGCAAAGGATGATGCGGGCCCTGTTGGAGACACGAAGCGCCTCCGTGGGTCCCACGCTGGGAGCCAGGGTCCCGCGGACCCATAGGGCGCCTTCATCGAGGTGAGGAAGGAATTCCGAGCCAATGACGCCCCCGAGAGCGAGATAGGCGGCGACGACTAACCCGAAGATGGCGATGCCCATCGTGATGCCCCGGTGGGCAATCGTCCAGTGGACGCCGACTCGATACCGCGCCGTCAGCCACGCCAAGACGGGGTTGTGCCATTCGCGAGTCCCTTTGGCAAAGAAGATAGCGGAAACGACCGGCGCAACCAAGATGGAAAAAATCAGCGCCCCAAGCAGGGCAAATGCCACGGTCCAGGCCATGGGACGGAAGAGGCGACCTTCGACACGCTGGAGGGTGAAGATCGGAAGATACGCGGTGACAATGATGGCGATGGCGAAAAAGACCGGCCGCTGGACCTCGTGAGCCGCTTCTCCGATGCATTCGATCGGCGTCTTGAAGGTCCGGTCGGCGTGCCCGAGATGGCGCACGATGTTTTCGACCATGACGACTGCGCCGTCAACGACCATCCCGAAATCCAGCGCCCCGAGGGATAGCAGGTTGGCGGGGATGCCTTTGAGTTTCAAACAGGTGGCCGCGAAGAGAAGCGAAAACGGAATGGTCAAGGCGACGATGGCCGCTCCCCGGACGTTGCCAAGAAACAAGAAGAGAATAACAACGACAAGGACGATCCCTTCGGTGAGGTTGTGAAGCACGGTGTGCGTGGTGAAATGGACCAAATCGCTGCGGTCGAGAAATGGGACGAGCTTCACTCCCGTCGGCAAAATCCGATTGTTGAGCTCCTTCACTTTTTCGTGGATGCCCAGCAAAGTCGTGTCGGCATCGGCGCCTTTTCGGAGCAAGGCGATGCCGGAAACGACGTCGCTATCGTCCACGATTTTCCCGTCGGGACGATGATAGGCCCGGGCGAATTGGCCCAGACGGATCTTGGGCCCCTGCGCCACGACGGCGATGTCCTTCATGCGAACAGGCGTTCCGGACTTCGTGAACAGGACAGTGTTTTGGATGTCCTGCACATTGCGGACCAGGCCAACTTCCTTGACGTTAATTTGCTGCTGCCCGGATTCGATAAAGCTGCCGCCGGCGTTGGCATTGTTATTGGAAAGCTGCTGCTCGACCTGGGCGAGGCTGAGGCCGTAGGCGATGAGCTTATTGGGGTCAACGCGCACTTGATATTCCCGAGTGGGACCGCCGAAGCTGGAAACGTCAACAACATTAGGAACGGATTTGAGGTTCTTTTCGACGACCCAGTCTTCGAGGGACTTCAGGTCCATGACGTCGTAGTTCGGATTGGTGCTTTGAAGGGTGTAGAAGTAGATCTGCCCTACGGGACTCCAATCCGTTCCCATCTGCGGAGTGAGTCCGGCGGGCAAGGTCACCTGAGACAATCGCTCGAGAACTCTTTCGCGGTTCCAGGCGTTTGACTCTTCGTCGTCAAATATCAGTTCAACGTAAGAAAGCCCGAAAAGGGAGAACGAACGAAGGGAGGTGACGTGCGGAATGCCGTTCATGGTTATCTCGATGGGAATGGTGACCTGCTGCTCGACCTGTTCCGCGGAGATGCCGGGCCACTGGGTAATGATGTCTGCATAATTGTTGGCCACATCGGGATAGGCTTCGACAGGAAGCTGATGGAACGATACGGCGCCCCAGACAAAGAGCATGATGGCCCCGGCGATGACCAGGACGCGGTTCTGGAGCGCGAAGTCAACGAGCTTCCGGATCATCTACTGTTCCACCGTGTTTTGGAGCAACAGCGAATCGCGGACAACCTGCGTGCCGGGCGCGACTCCGGAAGTGACCTCCTGCATGTTTCCGGGCAGCATGTTTCCGACGCCGACTTCCACGCGGCGGAATGTCTTGCCGCCGGCCGGCTCATACACCCAATCACGATCGTGAAGATGGAGGATGGCGGAGGCGGGGACGGAAGCGTGGACTTCCTTGTGGAGCCCGTAAAAAGTCGCGGTGACAAACATGCCGGGCCGCAGGAAACCAGGGTTGCGGACCTCGATGCGGACTTTTGCGGTGCGCAGGTTGGGATCGAGGATCGCTCCGATATTGCCGATCCTCCCTCTCAACACTTTTCCGGGATACGCATCCAGGCGAATTTCCGCCATCTCGCCGACGTGGATATCGGGAAGGTTGTTTTCATAGACGTCGCAAAGAACCCAAACGTAGGAGAGATCGGAGATGGTGAAGGGATTCGGGGAGGAAAGCCCCTGAATGCCGCCGGCGTTGGTGATTTCCTGGTCGGTGATAACGCCGCTCACCGGAGCGACGATGTCGACCACCCCTGTTGGATGGCTGGGGTCGTTGCCAAGCAGCCGCAGATGCGCGGCGGCTGTCTCCACGTCGATTTTTGCCTTTTGTTCGGCGTCTTGAGCCGCTTCCAGGTCAGCGAGCGCAATCGCGCCGTGGGTGTACAGGTCGTTGGCTCGTTCGAGCTGCTTGCGGGCGAGAGTTTCGTCCGCCTCGGCTTTCTGATAATCCGAAAAGGCGCCGGAGACATCGCTGCTTTCCACCCGCAACAATAGCTGGCCCTTCCTGACAGTGTCGCCGAGGCGGGCAAAAACCTCGACCACTCGGCCGGTGGCGATCGAAATTACTGGGACGTTGCGCGAGATATCGGGGGTAACGCTGCCGGTGACCGACAACTCGGATGCGGCGTCGTAACGACCGGCCTGCACCAGTGGGAATTGCTGTGGATTGTCAACTTCGAAGATGTTCGTCTGCTCGACGTGTATCACTTGTGCGGGCGGAGGCGCCTCTGCCTGTGGGTCCGCTTTATCCGACCCGCAGCCCGAAACAAACACGCAGAGGACGGAAAGGAGCGCCACGTATATAGGTATGTTTCGCTTCATCTTTCACTTGCTCCCAAGTTCCTTCGAGTAGAAGTACCCGCTTCGGACGGCGCCAAGCCCGCTTGATAGATAAGCCTTGAGTGATGCGAGTAGCCGTCGGAAAAATTTGAAATTTTAAGGGTAAGTGTGGCGTCTCCGTCCTCAGATTTCCGGAGCGGGTTCTAGACGCAACGAGTCAACGAAGGCGGCGCCCGGCCGGAAAAGGAAACGACGGCAGCACAATACGGCATTCCAGTTGCCCGAGGATTCCAAAATCTCGACAAAATCGAGCGAAGCCCGGCAGAGCTGAGACACAGAAAATCGCTCCGCCCGTTGGGCGAGAGAATCGCAGCGGACGCATATCCGATTCCGGCTGGATTGACGGTCCAGAAATTTTTCGATGTCGTGAAGGCCTTGGGAAATGACGAAGGCTCGGAGAGCCGAAAATTTCCCCGGCCGTCATTCAGCAGAACGGCGATCGGCCGGTTCGTCCATAGTGTGGTGACGACGACATCGAGAAACCCGTCGGCGTTTACATCCCGCGAGGAGATCTGCAAGCCACCGCGGGGGGCGGTGACGCCCAGACTTTGGCTAAGCCCGCTGCTCAAACGAAAGTTAATCCAATAGAGGACGTCTCGCGGGCCACTTTGTCCGACCTCCACGACAGCCAGGTCGGGCCGCCGGTCGCCATCGAAGTCAGCGATCGTAAACTCCGCCTCGATTTGCGACGTCGGGGCTGATAACCTTTGCGACGGAACCGTTGCCGCGCCTGCGCGGGGGCACCATCCGAGAAGACCGCAAAGGAGAGCACCCGCCGCAAGGAGCGCTTCAGGAAACCCTGCTATCTCGGACCGGCGCCACTTCAAGGGATTCAGCCTTTCCTTCCAGCACGGAATTCTTTCGCTTCACATCGCGAAACCTCATCGGCTTCGCCAACGGTTTGGGAAGGATATCATCCGGATTGCGAAGATGGCAATTCAACATCATGTGAAAGCCTGGCTTAGGGCTGGAGGACCTGGACGATTAGGATTGGCTTGGCAATAATTCCGTGACGAAACGGTTCAGGCGGCGGGATTTTTCACGTGTGGTTTTCCCCCGCCCTTGGGCAAAAGGCGCGGTTGCGAGGGGTGGAGAAGCTTGTAACTCCGGCGCAGCAAATTCTCAAATTCGTTGGTGGACCCGGAGCGCGGAAAGCATGGCCTGCTGAATTTGATCACCATGACGGCCTCCCAAGTTTCGATCGTCCGGAAGTGGAATGTTGGCCGAAGAATTGGGGATTTGACGAAAGACACTAATCCCGAAGCCGGATCAAGTCAAGTAGATTAGCAGGAGAGTACACCCCAGACTTCGGGAAAGCGCGCCCGGGCTTGCGGAATCGCCCCGCCATGCGTAGTCTATGCGGCGGCATGAGCTCCGAATTCCTCATTCTCGGCATTATCTGGTACATCGTTTTTCTGTTTTCCACCACGTGCCACGAAGGCGCCCACGCGTTGACGGCCAAGCTCGGCGGCGACCCGACCGCCGCGCTGGGTGGCCAAGTCACGCTCAATCCCCTGCCCCACATCCGCCGCGAGCCGATGGGCACGGTCGTCGTCCCGCTCATCACCTACGCGATGTTCCATTGGATGATGGGCTGGGCCAGCGCTCCTTTTGATCCCGATTGGCAGCGGCGCCATCCTCACCGGGCGGCCTGGATGGCGCTAGCCGGCCCGGCGGCGAATTTCACGCTCATGCTCCTCGCCGGCATCGGCATTCACATCGGAATGGCGCTGGGGTATTTTCAAATGCCCTCTTCGGTGGGAATGTCAAATGTGGCGCAGGCGGCCGGCCCCGGAATGGCGGAGTTCTTCGCCACGGTCCTCAGCATCGTTTTCGTTTTGAATCTGGTCCTGGGGACGTTCAATTTGCTGCCGATTCCGCCACTCGATGGCGGGACCGGCGTGGGCGTGTTGATGAGCGAAGAAATGGCCGTGCGATTCTTCGATTGGACGCACAGCCAGGGTTTGGGCCTGCTGTTTCTCGTGGTTGCCTGGTACGGCTACGACAAAATTTTTGGCTTCATCTTCACTCTCGCCTTGAACCTCCTCTATCCCGGCTCGCACTGGTCCTGAAAAGGTAAAAATCCACGGACGACGGTCTTTCGGCCGGGGAGTGGGCTATGGTTCATGGCGAAACAGCACGATGCGAGCGGCACACATTCAGATGGGGACCCGTGGAGTGCAGTTGCGCAACACGCCCGCGCTGAATCACTTGCGGAACCTTCGTTTGGCAGCCCTCCTGCAATTGTCAGATCGGAGGTCGCGAATGGAAACCATCTGGCAGACCCAAGACTCGTATCCGGTTGAAATTTCCGGTTGGGACAAAGCCGAAAATTTCTTTGTGGAGCGGACTTCGCTCGAGTGGGGGCAGGACCAAAAGCATCAGGTCCGTTTGCGCTCGCCGCTGCGAATGGGCAGCATCGTCTTCGTGCGCTTGGTGCAAAAAATGATTGAGAATGCTGCTTTCCCGATCGCCTATCAGGCCGTGCACTTGGACCAGCCGGACGAGAAGGGATTCGCGCGCGTGAAGCTCGAGCAGATGCACCCTCGTGGCGCGGAAGGTTTTGCACAGGAATCTGAAACGACCGAGATGAAAATTGCCTGAGAATCGTGAAGAAGAGGATCATCTGCTTGGGTTAATCGGGCGCGGTGCGGGGAGAGTCGCGGTTCCAGAACGATACAGGCGTCCCAATTCGGGGAGGAATCGCCTGCCGAAATTTCTGAATTGGTCCTGGAAACAAAATAAAGGCCGGCGAAGTGCGATTTTCGCCGTTTCTTTCCCCAACGAATAACCGTAAGAATCAAAGTCTCTTAGGCCGTCTCGCCGAATGGCTGCGAACGGCCTCTTTTCTTTTAGGGCCTCCGAAAGTTTTCCAGAGCGAAGTGGCAAAAACATTGCCTGTAACGCTGTGACATGCCCGTTCTCTCCGAAAAACCGGTTGTTGGAATAGCGCGAAGGCACCTGCCGATTTGCATCGTCGACGACGAAGAAGACCATGTGGAATTGATGTCCACGAAACTGGAGAAGGCCGGATTTCCCGTCACCGGCACTTCGAATCCCCAGGATGTACTGCAAAGGATCCGGCAGGGAGCATGCCGCGCGGTGCTGGTTGACTACAAAATGCCTTCCATGGATGGCATGACATTTCTTGAAAGGGCGCTGCGCTGCGACCCAGGAATCTACGTAATTCTGGTCACGGGGTTTTACACCGTCGAGTCGGCCATAGAGGCAATCAAGCGCGGCGCCTACGACTATCTTTGCAAGCCGATTGATTACACCCGGCTGCTGAAAACTCTCGACGAGCTGGCGGACCTGTTCACCGCCCGCTCGGAAATTCGAAATCTCGAAGAGCGCCTTCTCCCCAATCTGCAGTTCCAGGGGATTGTCGGAAAGAGCCCGGCCATGTTGGACGTTTTCGACTTGGCGAGGAAAGTGGCGCGCCATTATACGAACGTCTTGATCACCGGTCCCACCGGAGCCGGCAAGGAATTGGTCGCCCGCGCGCTGCACCTGATGAGCCCGGTCGCGCAGGAGCGGTTTGCGGTCTGCAACTGCTCGGCGCTTGTGGACACGCTGCTGGAAAGCCAGCTATTCGGGCACGTGCGAGGCGCTTTCACCGGAGCCACCGACACCCGCCCCGGACTCTTCGAATATGGCAATGGGGGAACGGTATTTCTCGATGAGATTGGCGAAATGTCCATTCAGATGCAGTCGAAGCTTCTCCGCGTGATTCAGAACCGCGAAATCCAGCGCGTGGGGTCGCCCGAAGTCAAGAAAGTCGACGTGCGCCTGATCGCGGCGACGAACCGGGACCTGAGAGCCGAAGTTCTGGCTGGGCGTTTTCGCGAAGACCTTTTTTACCGTCTCAGCAGCATTGAAATTCGAGTGCCGGGATTGACCGAGCGCCATGAAGACATTCCCATCCTCGTTCAGCACTTCCTGCGAAAATACGGCGACTCCTGCGGAAAGGCCTTCCAGGGGCTGACGCGACGGGCTCAGATGGTTCTGCTGCAGCATGACTGGCCGGGAAACGTTCGCGAGCTGGAAAACGTGATTTCAAGCGCTGCTCTGACCGCGAGCGCCGATTTTATCGACGTGCACGACCTGCCCGAGAATTTGCTCCGCACCAAGCGTCGGGCCGCCCAGGCCGAAGAAGGGTGGAGGCCATTGCCGCTCGAGGAAGTCCGCAAGCAGCATATCCAGCGCGTTCTTGAGACTTGCAACGGCAATCGCGTTCGCGCCGCGCACATGCTGGGAATCGGCCGGACGAGCCTTTACCGGTTCCTGAAGCGCACCAACCGGCACGAGGCCGCCAAAGGCGCTGCCTGAGTTCCCCACATCTGGTTTCCTCCCCGTCTGTTTCGCACGCGAACAACTGTTTCCTTTTGTTCCACGTTGCCTCTCGCGTCCATCCATAACTCATTGATTTTGCATGCCCTCTTTTCACTTTTGTTGGCCTCTCGGATGCATTCCTTATGCTGGAATGAGTCACCGGCAAATGAATTGGCAGCATTGGGCGGCGGTTGTAGAAGATTCGGATGCTCAACCGCTTCCTCAGAAGCCCCAACCCAAGAAACTCGTATTGGAAATTTGTGGCGTGGATTGCAACGGGCGATTCTTCATCGAGAGAACCGTGGCGAAAACCGTTGTTGACGGGCTCCGCGAGTTCCGTCTGAAGGCAGCAGTAGAGCTGGACGAAATTCTGTCCGTTCGCCCGGTCCCGGAGGCTCCTACGGGTGAAAATCGCGTTTGCTCGTCGCTGTTCCGGGTCTGCGCAGTCCGAAACGAGGGAGCCATGCGAATCGTGCAGGCGCGTCTCTTCGAACCTCTGCCCGGACATTCCAGACGAACGCGGTCTTCCTAGAATTTTTATCTCAGGCTTCCCTGCAGTTTCCCCGCACAGCCCCCCAGCGGCGCGTGACTCGTCCGAGCGAGACATGCGCCGCCATCCCACCGCGGATCCAGCTTGTTGCCGTCGGCGCTGCAAACCTAGCGATTCGCCGGGGCATTCGACACCCCTCCTGCTTGCCCCTTCGGAATCCGCCAGCCGCGTTTTAGCGGCCGCTGGTCACGTAAGACGCGTTGCGCATCAGCGAATTGGGCAGCGACAGTGTCGAATCCATGCGCACAAGCATGCCGGACTGCGCGGGCAACTCAACATCCTTGCCCTTCTTGGCTACGATGTACGCCGAGCTTCCCACCAGGCCGATTACGGTTCCGCGAACGACGTGGCTGAAAATCACTCCGACCAGGCTGCCGCCG
Source organism: Verrucomicrobiia bacterium (assembly GCA_035503815.1). Taxonomy (GTDB): domain Bacteria; phylum Acidobacteriota; class Terriglobia; order Acidiferrales; family UBA7541; genus Palsa-295. Next base: position 49,860 of record DATJTF010000019.1, on the reverse strand, counting down.
CCTGTGCCCAGAGCCACGTCCGTGACATCCGTTTTAATGTCGCGCCGTTCCTGAACCACTTCCCCTTCGACCGTCTTCAAATCCTTGCGTGATTTTCCCGATTCCGCGCCGCCGTTGTACAGCGCCAGAATGCTCATCTGGGCTGGGAATATCCGGCTTTGCACTTCTACGGACCGGAAGACGAGGTTCATCGACGCCCCGCCCCGAAACATGGAGAACAGCTTTGGGCGGTTGACGTCCGAAATCTCCCCATGGACGATTGCCCCGGCGGGCAGCACCATCTGGCTCCCGACAAATACAGGTTCGGCGACGACGGCCGTAAACGGATCTCCGTCATGCGCCACCGAGGTGCTGAGCCCGTTCACCAGCGTCAGCCTCACCTGTGTCCCCGGTAGAACTTGGTTCGATTGAGCCCGCACGCCAGGAGTGGCGAGCAGCGCCAGCAACAGAACTCCGAAAAGCGATACTGTCAAACGCTTCATGGATCCTCCTTAAGATCCGAGGCGAACGATTCGAGGCGGTTGCCCGAATTGTGGTCGCATTGGGTGGCCCAGGGAAAATAGGGGCCTGCCCCGTTTCGTGGGGATTGCCGCTGGCGCGCGGAAAGGACGCGGAGGATGCGTCCACCGCCACGATACTCCTAACCGGGAGGACGTTGCGTGAAAATGTTCTCTGTTGGTGACGCATAAGGCCATGCCCCGGACTCCCGCGGCGGACACGCGCGGCGGCGCTCGCGATGGCTTGCTTTTACGTGATGGAGCGGTGTGCTAGACTCGCGGCTTGCAGTCGAGACGCGGAAAAATTCCGCGCCGACTGCCGACGAGTGGAACTTCGGGCTCTGTGCAACGATTCCCCGTGAACCCCGCCAGGCCCGGAAGGGAGCAACGGTAACGGGTCCGCTTCGTGTGCCGCGGAGTACCCGAAGTTCCTCTGATCGCGCCGTGGCGGCCTTGGACCCGCAAGGTGGTCCGCAAAACCTCAACGCATGAGCTACAAAGTCATAGCACGCCAGTATCGGCCGACCAATTTCAGCGAAGTCGTCGGGCAGGAGCACGTGACTCGGACTCTGGCGAACGCCATCGAGGCCGGCCGCGTGGCCCACGCGTACATTTTTGCCGGCGTCCGCGGCGTGGGGAAGACCAGCACCGCCCGCATTCTGGCAAAGGCCATGAACTGCGCCCAGGGCCCCACGGCTCATCCGGACAACACTTGCGATTCCTGCCGTGAAATCACGGCGGGGACGTCTCTGGACGTGCTCGAAATCGACGCCGCCTCGAATCGAGGCATCGATCAGATTCGCGAGCTCCGCGAAATGGTCCGCTATGCGCCGGCCTCGAGCCGCTACAAAGTTGTCATTCTCGACGAAGCGCATCAGTTGACCGACGAAGCGTCCAATGCGCTGCTGAAAACTCTCGAAGAGCCTCCCGAACGCGTAATTTTCATCCTGGCGACCACCCAAGCCGAAGACCTCGCCGACACCATCAAGTCGCGCGCCCAGCTCTTCCAGTTCCGGACGCTCACATTCCAGGAAATCGCCGGAGAAATCGAAAGAATCGCCAAGGCCGAGAATTTGAAAATTGAGCCCGCCGCTGTCGCTGTGCTGGCGAGAGCCGCGGAAGGCAGCTTGCGGGACGCTCTCTCCCTGCTCGAGCAAGCCATCGCTTATTCGGGCGATAGGATCACAGACGCGCAAGTGCGCGAGCTCCTCGGCGTGGTTGCCGAAGACGTTCTCGACGAATTGGTGGCCGCCGTTCGCGAACAATCCGCCGAGCGCGCGCTAAATCTCGCTCACCGCTTGATTGCCGACGGGCAAAATCTGCAGCACTTCTGCCGCGAGGCCATCCGCCATTTCCGGAATCTTCTGGTGACCCGCGTTTGCGGCGCGGATTCCGATCTGGTGGCCGCGCCGCGCGACGAACGGCCCCGATTGGCGGAACAAGCGGCGCAATTCGGCGAGGAGGATTTGACCCGGTTTTTCAATCTCCTGCTCCTGACCGACGACGATTTGCGGCGGAAGCCCGACACCCGCCTGCATCTCGAGCTGGGTTTGTTGAAGCTGATCAACGCGCAAAGGCTGGCCCCGCTCGAGGAGATTCTGGCGGAGCTGCGCGGCGCGGGAGGCGGCGGCACGCGAACGCTGCAATCTTCGCGGGCCACGCCGGCTACTCGCGCGGTCTCTGGATCGGCGGAAGCGAGGCCGGGTGCGACTTCGACCAGGATTTCTTCGCCCGTCGCGGGATTTGCGCCGGCGGCGACGGCGGTACGCATGGCGCCGGCTTCATCCTCATCCGCCGCCCCGATGATCCCGAATGCGTCGGCCGCGTTGGAAACGCCCTCGCCATTGCCGGACGCGCCCGCGCGCGTTTCGCCGGCTGTTGCCGTCGAAGCGATTCCGGCGACGGGAGCAGATGACGGCGCCGCGCCGGACTCGGCGCAGGTGAGTGCGATCAAAGCGGCCGTGCAGAGCCAGAAGTTTTTGTGGTCAATGGCCGGAGCCGCCTCACGCTGGGAAGTGGAAAGCGGCGAGTTGCGAATTTATTTTCCCCTCGAGAGCCGCACCCTGGCCGAAATGCTGCAGGCTCGCGACCCGATGGAACGATTGCGCACAATCCTAAGCCGTGCGACGAGCGAGCCGTTGCGTGTCTGTGTTAAAGTCGAGGGTAGCCGCCCTGCCGGAGCTCGTGGCTCGGACCTGCAGACGCGGTTTCAGGAAGACCCGATGGTTCGAGCGTTGCTCGAACGATTCGGGGGACAGATTTCGAAGGTCAAGCGTCCGGGCGAGGACTGATCCATGGAAGTAAAAGCATTGCAGCAAATGCTGGCGCAATTCCGGCAGGTGCAGGAAAAGCTGGAAAAGCAAATCGAGGAAATCTCCGTCGAGGCTTCGGCCGGCGGCGGTATGGTGACGGTGCGGATGAACGGGCAGAAACAGCTCACCGACGTGCGCATCGAACCTGAAGTGTTCAAAAGCAAGGATCAGGAGATGTTGCAGACTTTGATGATGGCGGCAGTGAATGAAGCGACGAGGCGCGTGGACGAAGAGCTGTCGCGCCAGATGAAGGACATCACCGGCGGGGTCGCCGGCATTCCCGGCCTGAAGATCCCCGGCCTGTTCTGAGCCGGATGAGTTTTCTTCAGGCCTGTTTTATCCTTCCATTTCTGAAATTGCACTCTTCTGCTACCCTCATTAGGAACGGAGTTCCATGCCGGATTTTGCCCCATCCGTCAATCGGTTGATCGAGGAGCTGAAACGCCTTCCAGGAATCGGCCAGAAGACGGCGCAGCGCCTGGCATTTCATCTACTGCGTGTGGACCGCGACCAGGCTATGGCGCTTTCCGACGCGATTCGGGAAGCCAAGGAGCGCGTGCGGGAATGCTCCGTCTGCAATAACATCACCGACGCCGACCCGTGCCATTTCTGCACCAGTTCGACGCGCAACCGCTCCCTGATTTGCGTCGTCGAAGAAGCCACAAATATTCAGGCGATTGAAAAAACCCGGCAGTTCAGCGGGCTCTATCATGTGCTCGGCGGAGCGCTCTCTCCCCTGCAAGGGATCGGTCCCGATCAGCTCAAAATCAAGAGCTTGATTGAGCGTCTCAAGGGAGGCGGCGTGGAAGAGATCATTCTGGCCACGAATCCCACGGCCGAAGGCGAAGCCACCGCGGTCTACCTCTCGAAACTCCTCAAGCCTCTCGGCGTGCGCGCCACCCGCATCGCCATGGGCATTCCGGTCGGCTCCGACTTGGAATATGCTGACGAAGTGACAATGATGAAGGCCATGGAGGGCCGCCGCGACCTCTAGTTTGCTCTCGAAACCATTCGTTCTCTCTCCAACTCCGATTCAACCGCAGACTCGCCTCCCCCGCTTCCCTTTCCTCCTCGACAGGCGTATATACTTCGCAAGGACGCCCGGAGGTGCCTCTTGCCCGGACTCGAGAAATACATGGCGCAGTACGACCACGAGCACACCAACCCGTGGAACAAACTTTTGCACGGGGTCGGAATCCCCGTCATTCTCGCGGGGATCGTCCTGATGATCCTGACCCATTGGAAAATTGGGCTGGCGCTATTCGTCGGGGGATGGATACTCCTGTTCGCCGGGCACCGCATCGAGGGGAACAAGCCTGCCTTCTTCCAGGGCGTGATTTATTTTCTGGTCGGTCCGATCTGGATTGCGAAGGAATTAAAAGACGCGCTGGTAGTCAAATCGCACCGCTCGGCGGAACGATAGGCCAGTATTAACAAAGGTCCGGCCCAGCCTTGGTAGCTGTCCCCCTCTTCTTGGCCCGTAACCGGATGGCAAGCCAGGTGGCCTCCGGGAATTTCCACCGAGTGCCTTCGGCGAAGTTACCCTTACGCACACCGGGACCCTCGTACCAGACACCGCCCCTCGCCTGATGCTACTCTTGGAAGACTCCCTCGGAGCTCCTTTGAGCGACCTTCTGCCAGCTGACGACGCAGAGACTCAAAAACGGCGCAGCACCCGAATTGTGCAAGCCGTACCGTTGACCGTTACGGGTGTCGACGCCCTCGGCCAGCCGTTCAAAGAGCGGACGACCACCACAATGGTCAACTGCCACGGGTGTAAGTACCAGTCAAAACACTACGTTCCCAAAAATTCGATCGTTACTCTCGACATTCCCCGCCCTGAGCCTGCCTTCCCGCCCCGCTCAGTGAAGGGTCGCGTGGTCTGGGTTCAACGGCCGCGCACCGTGCGCGAGCTTTTTCAGATCGGCCTCGAATTTGAAGTGGCGGGCAACGTCTGGGGAATCGCATTTCCTCCCGAAGATTGGTTTCCCTTTCCGGACGATGTCGCGAGTGTCCCTGCTCCTTCCGAATTGGATTTGACGGAAGCGTTCGGGAAGACTCCCGCACCCAGTGCGGCAAAGAGCGCCCCGGAGATTCCTGTTTCGAAGCCGGAGCCCGCCGGGTCGCAAGTTTCTGTACCGCCCCCTCCTTCCGGGTCCGCTGCACCGCCGGCGACCGAATCGTTTTATTCGCCCGCCCCGAGCGAAAGCAAGCTCCACGTTGTGCCGGCTGCGGCCCCCCCGTCCTCCGCCGCCCAGCCTCCTGCTCCCGCGCCGCCCCGGCCCGCCATCGATTCGCAAGTGATCGCGCGGCAAGTGGCGGCGATCGTTGCGGAGGCCAAATCGTCGCTCGAAAAGACGGCGCAGCGAAGCGTCGAAACCGCCGTGACGGAAGAAATGACCGTGGTTCGGCAGCAGCTCGACGTGCAGCTCCACGAAGCGGTGGAAAAAGCCATCCGTCTTTCGATGGACCGGGCCTCCGAGCACGTGGTGAGCAAGGTCGTGCAGCAGGCCTCTGAGCGCACAACGGCGATTGTCGAAGATGCGAGAAAGGCCGCCGAAATTTCCACCGAGCGCCTGGACGCGAAAATTCGCGAAGCCGTCGAGCAGACGGTGGCGGCCGCGGCCGAATCAGCTGCCCGCGAAGCTTCGCAACGGGCTTCCGCGGAGAACCTGAAGGAATCCGTGGACGCGGCTGTCGAGGAAGCTCTTCGCCGCCGGGAGGCTTCCACCCCTTCGCTCGAAATTCTTTCCTCGCCCGACGCCGCGCAGGCCCATCTCGATCAGTGGCGGAGGAATCTCGAGGATGCGGCGCAGGGGATCCGCGCGCAAACCATCGAACAGGCCGGCGCCGATGCTGAATCGGCGCGCCGCCAGTGGCGGGAAGAGTTTGAAAATTCGCTTTCCAACGCGTCCCACCAGGTCAGCCAGAAATTGAATGAGACCGCCGGAGACGCGCTGGCACGCGCGCAGCAGGAACTCGCCGGACGCTCGACCGAAGCGCGTATCTCGATTGATGAAGCCATCGCCGAAGCCAAAGCAATGATCCAGCTGCTCGGCGCCGGCGTCGAGCACCAGAAGGCCAAGGCGGAGGAGACGAAGTCGCTCCTGCAGGACGCGGCCAGCGCGGCCATTGACCGCGTCTCCCAGAAAATCGGCGAAATCGCCTCCGCAAAATACGAAGAGACCGGCCGGGTTGTGGACCAGCTCGTCGCCGGTCATATCCAAAAAATCGAACCCTTGCTCGAATCCTCCGCCCAAAATGTCGCCGACCGGCTCACCTCCGAGATGGAGCAGAGCCTTGCCCCCCGTTTGGGACAGGTGCAGAAAGCGCTGGCGGATATCGAGGCGGCGGGTCAGCAAGTGAGTCAGATGGAGCGGGCCATCCAGGAGCAGATGCAGCTGGCGATCAACGAAGCGGCCAAGCTGCAGGACACGGTCCGGGAAAAAGTGCAGCGCGCCTCCGAGGAAGTCGTCGTCCAATCGCTCGACCGGATGCGCCAGGAGACCTTGAAGCTCCCCTCCGAAGTCGAATCCGCCTGCCGCCAGATGATCGCGAAGGCCGAAGAAGACCTGCAGCAAAAGAGCACGGAAGCCCAGCACGACACTTACGAAGCTCTGCTCAAGGCGGCCGACTGGTATCAGAAAAAGGCCCAGACGACGATGCAGACCTCGATGGAGAGGACCGTCGAGCAATCCACCACCGCGCTGCGCGACCGCGCCGCGGAAATTTCAAGCCTCGTCGCTTCCGAGCTCGATCATTACCGCCGGACCTACGTCGAACACAGCCAGGCGCAGATCGAAGAAGCCGCGAAGGAGACCGTCACCCGCGAGCGCGAGAAGCTCACCGAAACCGCCGAAATCGCCACCGCCGAATTTTCCGATCGCGTCGCTCGAGTGACCGGAGAATCCCTTCAGCGATTTGAAGATTCCTCGAGGGCGGCTCTCGAAAAGGCCCGCTCCGACATGGAGTTCACGCGCGAAGGATCGCTCACGGATTTTCAGAACAAGCTCGACGAAGCCATCCTCGAGGGCGGCGAACGCGCTCGTGTCCAGATTCAGTCGCAACTGCTCTCCTTGATGGAATCGTGGGACAATCGCCGCGAAGCGCAGCAGCTCCAGTGGATGGAGGAGTTGAAGAAAACCACCGAGCAGACCCTTGAGCAATACCGGGCGCGCCTCGACAACGCCTCGAACACCTGGTTGCTCGCGTCGGCGACGACCCTCGGCCAGCGCTCCCAAGCCGTCCTCGATACCCTTGCCAGATCCGCCGAAAAGAGAATGCGCCAGACGGTCGCCGATGTCCTGGCCGGGATGGGCGACACGTTGAAAGACCGGCTGCTCGGAATCTCGACGGACATTGACTCCGAAGATCTGCCCGCGAAAGACAAAAAGTAGCCCTCCGGCCCTCCCTGCCATTGAATTTCCCCTTTTCGGCCGCTGCCGCATTTTTCTCGCCCTCCGGTATAATGAATTTCATGTCCAATCTGGCTTACCTGGGTGTGTGGTGCCGCGATTTTCCTGAAGAAAAAATGCCGGAGAGGCTGGCGGCGTTTCTGGCCACCGTCCCCTTTTCCGCCACCCGCCCCGGCTTCACGGCGCTCGCGGTTCGAGCCGTAAACGCGGCGGAGACTCCCGTGCTCGAGGAGGATCTTCGCGCCGTCTCGATCGACGCCGAACGAGTGATCGAGATGACCACGGGCTATCTGCAAGCCGACTCTTCCTGCGAAGTCTCTTCCCATTGGGATCTCTGGTCCTTCGACGCCGCTGCGGGAAAATCCGTCTTGGGCCCCGAGCCGCTCACTGTCTTTTGTAATGGCCTCGATTACGACGAAGGGGTGTGGCACGAGAGAGGGCACTTTTCCGTGGACTTGGGTTTCGAGCATTTCTTCACCGGTCACGCCGGCGTCCTGGCGCGTGAAGCCAAAAAAGACGCTCCCCAATCGCACGAGGAAGCCAGGTTCCTGGAAGCGATGGCTTGGCCCGACGTCCTCGAGGCCTATCGCGACAAAACCAGGGAAAACATCCGGAAGCTTTTCGACTGGGTGCGGCAAATCGAGAGAACTCTGCCCGTGGATAAAGTCCTGTTCTGGTCTGAAGGCGAGGAAAATTTCGAGGCGAGGATCGAAGAGATCCTTGCGGCTCGCTGAAAATCCCCTTGGCGCCGGCATCCAGCCTCCGCTTCAGGCTGAAACTTGCCTGTTTGAGATACCGGAATCCTGGAGAGCTTGGCCGTAGTCCAATCACGCATTAGAATCAGCGAAGGAGTTTATGCCGAGATTCTTTCCATGTCTGGCCCTCGCCTTACTGGCCCTGTTCTCTGTTTCCTGCGGCGGCTCCTCCGCTCCCACGGATGCGAAGCCGGGCCCATCGGCTGCGGCGCCGGCCCAGCCTGCTATCCCCGCTGACGTGCAGACCGCCGCGGAATCTGTTCTCGGCAACGAGGCCGAGGTCTTGGCGTTCGGAGACCTCGCCAGGACGGGAAGCGATCAATTCCTGGCTGTCAACCGTCTCAAAGCGGCTCCCGAGGGCGCGGTGCCGGGAACGCTGATCACGCGCCTGGCCGTGGTGGAAAAGGACGGCGGCAAATGGAAAGAAGTGCTTCGTTGCGACGAGCACCTCAAGAATACGCACGGATATCTCGGCGGAACGCCCCTGGCAGAGGTCCCCGCTTGGCGCCTGCAATATGAACAGGACGCTCAGAAGGGCTTGATGTTGTATTTCACGCCGCTGGCAAAACCTGCGGGAGGCTACATCCAGACCATCGGCGTTCGCTGGAATCCGAAAGTGAACCGTTACGAATCGCTCGACCGGAATTACGAAGCTTTTCTCGGCGAAACCCAGCAACTGGCTACTCCGCAATCGGTGCTTCGATGAGTGCGATCGCCCAACCCGTTCCCGCTGCGGCCGCCGAGAAACCCGCGCGCCCGCCCTCAGGCTGGACCCATCTGAAAACGCTGCTTCCCTACGTCCGAAAATACAAAGGAATGCTGGCTCTCGGTCTGCTCGCTCTGGCCATGACTGGAATCGTGGGCTCCTTGCCCCAGCTGATTGTTGGCGAGGTTTTCGACTGCGTCGGGGGCGAACCCCGCGCGCTCTCCACATTGTCGGGACTCTCCCGCGCCGTTCTCGAACCGCTGTTTCACATCTACTCGCCGAAGAGCGGGCACACCGTCGGGCTGCTTTGTCTCATTCTCGTGGGCGTGATGCTCGTGAAGGGATTTCTGTCGTTCTGGACCCGTTGGATTTTGATCGGCATTTCCCGGGAAATGGAATACGACATCCGCAATGACCTGCTTTCGCAACTCGTGAAGCTCGAGCCCGAATTCTACGTCCGCAACCGCACCGGCGACCTGATGTCGCGCGCAACCAATGATTTGAATGCGGTGCGCATGGTTCTCGGCCCGGGAATCATGTATAGCGCCACGACCATCGCCACAATGGCGCTCGCCATTTATTTCATGGTCAAGCTTTCCCCCGGCCTCACGTTGTGGATCTTGCTTCCGGTTCCCGTCGTGGCCATCGCCGTCCGTTATTTCGGGCAGATCATTCATCGCCTTTCGGAACGGATCCAGGCCGCTCTCGGCGTCCTTTCCACCCGCGCGCAGGAAAATCTCACCGGCATTCGCGTGGTGCGCGCCTACGCCCAGGAAGAGGCCGAAAGCGCTTCGTTCGACCAGGCCAATCGCGAGTACGTCACCAAAAACATTCAATGGATTGGCGCCTGGAGTCTTTTTTTTCCGGGCCTTTCCGCGATCATCGGCCTCACCTTTGTCATCCTGCTGGCCAAGGGCGGCGCGGAGGTGATGCGCGGGCAAGCTTCGATCGGCGCCCTCACCGCGTTCTACATGTTTCTGCTCCAGTTGGTCTTCCCCATGATCGCGCTCGGTTGGGTCACCAACATCTTCCAGCGCGGCGCGGCTTCCATGGGCCGCTTGAATTTCATCCTTCACGCTGAACCCGCCATTCGCGACGGCGTCTCCGTCCTCGAAGCGGGCCATCCAGGCTCTTCGGGAAATGGCAATGCAGCCGCGGCGCCGGCGGAATCGGCGATTCGCGGCGATGTCGAATTCCGCCACATGACGTTCTCCTACCCCACGTCAAGCGGGTCCTCGACCGCCGGCCCGGTTTTGCGTGACATCAGCCTTCACATTCCCGCGGGCTCGACTCTTGCCGTCGTCGGCCCCACCGGCAGCGGAAAATCCACTCTGGCGTCCCTGGTCGCCCGCCTTTGGGAAGCCCCTCCGGGAACCATCCTCCTCGACGGCCGCTCGATTCGCGATTATCCGGTCGCGGAATTACGCCGCGCTATCGGCTACGTCCCGCAGGACACCTATTTGTTCAGTGAGACGATCCGCGAAAACATCGCTTTTGGAGTCGAGGACGCCCGGGAAGAGCACGTCTTCGAAGCCGCCGAAATCGCCAGCTTGTCCGGCGACATCCAGGGATTCCCCGAACGGTTTGACACGATGGTGGGTGAGCGCGGGATCACCCTCTCGGGCGGACAAAAGCAGCGCGCCGCTCTCGCCCGCGCCGTCCTCCGCCAGCCGAAGATTCTCGTCCTCGACGACGCCCTGGCGAACGTGGATACGGATACCGAAGAAAAAATCCTCCGCCGCCTTCGCGATGTCATGAAGCAGCGCACGACCGTGATCGTCGCCCACCGCATTTCAACCGTGAAAGACGCCGACCAGATCGTCGTCCTCCGCGACGGCCGCATTATCGAGCGCGGCACGCACGAGCAGCTCTTGGACCAGAACGGCTACTATGCCGACCTGTATCAGAAACAGCTGCTGGAAGAGGAACTCGAACGCGAATGAGCGATTTCCGCGAAGAAGAGAAGCTCGGCAAAATCTACGATTCGCGCCTCACGCGCCGCTTGTTCCACTATCTGCGGCCGTACCGCTGGCAGGTCGCCGCCGCCATTGCGCTTACTCTGGGTGTCACGGCGATGGAGCTCGTCGGACCCTTCCTTTTCCACGTCGCGGTTGACGATTACCTCCTTCCCGGACAGGCCGGAACGATCCCCCGGCATTACGCCATGGTCGGCTTGGCTTGGGTTGTCGCGGCTTTTCTTGGCGCTTTGCTGGCCGGATTCGCCCTCCAATATTTGCAGGTTCGCATCATGCAATGGGTGGGCCAGGAAACGATGTACGATCTCCGCAAGGAGATTTTTGCCCACCTGCAGCGCTTGCCTATGAGTTTTTTTGACCGCAGCCCCATCGGCCGCCTGGTCACCCGAACCACCACCGATGTTGACGCGCTCAACGATCTGTTCGCTTCCGGCGTCGCGGCCATGCTCAACGACATGGTCATGCTGTTCGGCTTGGCCATTGTGCTCTTCAAATGGCACCACTATCTCGCCGTCCTCACGCTCTCGCCGCTGCCTTTCATGATTCTGGTCACCTACTTCTTTCGCAACAAGGTCCGCGCCGCCAACCGCAAGATCCGCACCGCCATCGCCCGCATCAATGCCTTCTTGCAGGAACACATTAGCGGCATGGCCATCGTCCAGCTGTTCAACCGCGAGTCCAAATCGCAAAAGCAGTTCGCCGAGCTCAACCGGATTCACATGGAGGCGTATAAAGACGCCATCGACGCCTTCTCCTTCTTCTATCCCGCCGTCGAGTTTCTCAGCATGTCGGGAATCGCTCTCCTCTGCTCGCAGGGAGGCTTGCGCGTCATCGGCGGCACGATGGAGATCGGCGTCCTTTTCGCGTTCGTCCAGTACGCGCAGCGCTTCTTCCGCCCGATTCAGGACCTCAGCGAAAAATTCAACATTCTCCAGAGCGCCATGGCCGCTTCCGAAAGAATCTTCAGGCTCCTCGACGAGCCGGTCACCCTTGCGTCTCCTTCCGAGGCCGCCCGGATCGTCTCTCCCCGCGGAGAAATCGAATTCCGCAACGTCTGGTTCTCCTACACGGGCGGCGCGAATCCCAAGGATGAAGACTGGGTCTTGCGCGATATTTCCTTCCGCGTCGAACCGGGGCAGACGCTGGCCATCGTCGGCCACACCGGAGCTGGAAAAACCACGATCATTCAGCTCCTTTTGCGCTTCTACGATATTCAGCGCGGCCAAATCCTTCTGGACGGCGCCGATATCCGCACCTTGAACCTTCAGGACCTGCGGCGTCTCTTCGGCATCGTGCTTCAGGATCCGTTCCTCTTCACCGGCACGCTGGAATCCAACGTGCGCCTCGCCACGGAATCCGTCGACCGCCCCGCGGCCGAGCGAGCGCTCCGAGAAGTCGGTCTCGGAGATTATCTGGATGACCTTTCGGAAGGTATCGAAACACCCGTAACGGAGCGAGGTGCCACGCTTTCCGTCGGCCAGCGCCAGCTCGTCAGCTTCGCCCGGGCCCTCGCCCACAATCCGCGATTCCTGATCCTGGATGAAGCGACCTCCAGTGTGGACACGAAGACCGAGCTGATGATTCGCGACGCGCTCGACCGCCTACTTCGCGGCCGCACTGCCGTGGTTATCGCTCATCGCCTCAGCACCATTCAACATGCCGATCGAATCCTTGTATTCCACAAGGGCCGCTTGCGTGAACAGGGATCGCACCAGCAGTTGCTGGCCCTGCGCGGAATTTATTACCGGCTTTATCAGCTCCAGTACAAAGAGCAGGAAGTCGCTTTCTCCCTCCCCGGAGCGGCTGCTCCGGGATTTCCCGAACCTCTGCCTGCAAATGACTGACGCTCGCGGCCGTCTGTCGCGCCCCCGAAGGCACATTTCTCCTCGCCCCTCCATCTTGCCCGCTTTGCTCCTGACTCATCGTCCATGAACGCGCGTCACGTTCTGCTCTCGGCTGGAGAAGCCTCCGGCGACATGTACGGCGCCCGATTGGCCCAAGCGCTTCGAGAGAGAACCGGCGCGCAAATCTTCGGTATGGGCGGTGCGCGAATGGCCGCCTCGGGAGTCGATTTGATCGCCGATTACCACGAAATCGGCGTCGTCGGTATCACGGAAGTCTTGCGCAAAATTCCAACTGTCGTGGGAGTGCAACGGCGCCTGGCTCGCGAAGCCGTGCAGCGGCAAGCGTCCCTCGCCATCCTCATTGATTCTCCGGGAACGCACCTGGGAACGGCCCGCCGCCTGAAAAGTGCCGGCATTCCGGTGGGATATTTCATCGGGCCGCAGATTTGGGCGTGGCGCGCCGGGCGAGTGCGGATTGTCCGCCGGCGTGTGAAGCGAATTGTCGTTATCTTTCCTTTCGAAGAACCACTCTACCGAAAGGCAGGCGTCCCGGTGGATTTCGTGGGGCATCCTCTGGTGGATGTCGTGAAGCCTTCAATGTCGCGCGACGAGTTCGCCCGGACGCGCGGGCTCGATCCCTCCCGCCCCATTGTGACGCTTATGCCCGGCAGCCGCCCGAGCGAGATTGGCTTGAATTATCCTCTCGTGATTGCGGCGTGCGAGCGACTCGCCCAGGATGCCCGCATCCAGTTCGTTCACGCCGCGGCTCCAGGGCTCTCGCCCGAACTCTTCTCGCGCTACGCGCAGCCGCGCTTTCCAATCCATCGGGTTGAAGGCGCGACGTATGACGCGCTTGCCGCCGCCGATTGCGCCATCGTGGCCAGCGGAACGGCCACGGTCGAAGCGGCGCTCTTGGGAACGCCCATGGTCGTTATCTACCGCGTCGCCCCGTTAACCGCCTTCATTCTTCGCCGCATGGTGCGCACTCCGTTTTTCGCTATGGTCAACCTGGTGGCCGGAAAGCGCGCCGTTCCGGAATTGATCCAGGACGATTTCAGCCCCGCCAACGTCGAGCGCGAAGTCCGGAGGCTGCTCGATTCGCCCGATGCCCGCGCGGAAATGAAGGCCAGCCTGGCCGAGGTGCGTGCTCGGCTCGGCCCTCCGGGAGCTATCGACCGTGCTGCGGACATTTTCGCGGCGATGATGTAACCTGTCTGGGAAGATGAACGCTTCGGGCAACTGCCAATCGTGAATCCGTATCAAAAGAATCGGCACATTTCTTCTCCCGGAACACGGAGTAATTTCTTGCACAGGATGCGCTTGTTTCCAGTCCTTTTCCTCCTGCTTGCCTGTGCCTGCCTTCCCGCATCCGCCCAGTCCGAGCGTCCCTACCCCTTCCGCGCGACCCATTACGACGTCGAAGCTCTGATCCAGCCCACCGAACAAACCATTAAAGTCGAGGCGCGCGTCGAATTCACCGCCGCAGAGGTTTCCAGAAATGTTCTGGTTCAGCTCCATCCCGACCTGCAGGTCCAGTCCATAAAGACGCCCAACGGCCAGCCGCTCAATTTTGAACGCGACGACCACTCTCCCCTCCTCCTGAATATTGCTCTCCCCGAAGTGGAGTCGCCGGGTAAGACGGTCACTCTTACCTTCGAATACTCCGGCCCGGTATCGAATGAAGACGATAGTCCAGCCAAGGGGATCCGTCTCGCCTCTGTGGACAAAACTTCGGCTTACCTCCTTCAGCCCGCGCGGTGGTTTCCGCTCACGGACTACCCTGCCAACCGCTACACCGGCACATTCAAGATCGTCGTCCCGGATACGTTTGCCGTGGTCGGCACAGGCCGCGGCGAACCTCCGGCCATGATGCCGGGCATTGGGCGCGGACAGCCCGGGCAGGCGGCCTACGTGTTTCATTGCGACAAGGCTGGCCCCGTGGGCACCTTTGTCGCCGGCGAGCTCCAGCTTTCTCCGCAGCAATCCGAGGGTCTGTCGATTCCGGTTTACACTCCGCCGGCGCAGGCCGCCACCGCTCCGGCCTACGCGAGCTCTTTGACGAGAATCCTCAGCTTTTATGAAGAGACCTTCGGCCCTCTCGTAGACCCTCCCAACCGGCCAGACATCACGATTGCGCAAATGCCGGATGGTTCGCTTTCCGGTTTTTCCGCTCCCGGATTGATTCTCATCAGCGCCCGGCAGTGGTCCGCGAAGCCCGACGAACTTCTCCTCGCGGAAATGGCTGCGGGTCAGTGGTGGAACAATCGCGTGATGCCCGCCTCGCTTGCCGATGAATGGCTTTCCGATGGGATGGCCAGTTACGCGAGCGCCATGTACGCCGAGGAAAGCGAAGGCGTCGCGGGCCTGCACAAAGCTCTTGAAAATTTCGCCGTGGGCTCTTTGATGTTCGACGACACGATCCCGATTTCCGAATCCGAGCATGTCGACCAGTTCACAGAACGCTACCGCTCCATCGTCGTTGATAAAGGCGCCATGGTCTTTCACATGCTCCGAAGCGAGATTGGCGACGACGCCTTCGACTCCCTCCTCCTCGATTTCTACAAGCAGCACGTCGGAAAAAACGTCACCCTCGCCCAATTTGAATCCCTGGCCGCAACCAAGGTTCCGCCTCCCGCCAAAGGCGATCCTCCGCTGAATCTCGTCTCGTTTTTCTCCCAATGGCTCAATTCCACCGGCATCCCCGAATTCAGCATGGATTACATCGTTTACCGCATCCCCAAGGGCTTCAAAGTCGTTGGCAGGATCAAGCAGGGCCTCGATCTGTTCCGCATGCCGGTGGAAGTCCGCGTCGACACGGAAGGAAATCCCGAAACCAAGAAAATTCTCGTCACCGGAACATCCACCGAATTCACCATCTATACGTTTGGCCGCCCGAAGCCCAACGGCGTGACCATCGACCCCAACAACAACCTCCTGAAATCAAGTCCGAAGCTCCACGTCCGGGCCCTCGTGGCCCGCGGCGAGAGCCTCGCCCAGCTCGGCAAATACTACGACGCCATTCAGGAATACCAGCGCGCGCTCGATCTCCAATCCAACAGCTCCCTCGCTCTTTTCCGCACGGGTGAAGCCCTGTTCTATGAGAAGAATTACAACGCCGCTGCGAATTCGTTTCGCGCGGCTCTGGGCGGCGACCTCGATCCGAAATGGCTCGAAGTCTGGAGCCATATTTACATCGGTCAGATTTACGATTTGAACGGGCAGAGAGCTCGAGCCGTCAACGAATATCAGCTCGCCCAGCATTTGAACGACAATACGGCCGGAGCGCAAGCCGTGGCGGAGATGTACATTCAGAAGCCGTTCACCGGCTACGGCGCGACTCCTTCCGCCGCGTCGGCTTCCTCATCGGCCGCCCCCGCCTCTTCGACGTCCGGAAACCAGCCGTCCAATTCCGGCGCCGCCTCTTCCTCCGATAGGCCCGTCCTGAAGAAGAGACCCGATAGCAATTAGCGACGGCCGAGCCCGCCGGAATCACAATCTCTTGATCGCTTCCTCATTGAATCCCAGGACGACACGCCCGCCGCAGAGGATCACCGGCCGGCGGATCAGATTCGGCTCCCGCGCCATCAATCGGACCGCTTCTTTTCTTGAAGGCGGGTTGTCCTTCATTCCGCGCTCCCGGTAGAGTTCATTGCGCGGGTTCAGGAACTCCCGGTGATCGCGTTCCCCGATCAGCTTCTCGAGTTCGGCGGCGCTCAACCGCTCTTTTCCGAGGTCGCGGAAATGCAATCCGAACCCGCGGTTCTCCAGGTAGGCGCGCGCCTTGCGGCACGTCGTGCAGTTGGGCTTGTGCAGGAACCGCGCGGTTTTTACCGGCTTCTTTTTCTTCTTTTTCTTATTTTTCGTCGCCATCGGCTTATCCCTCAATACCGCGGGACGCTCGAATCCACTTCCACCGACCAGCGGTCGATCCCTCCGGCCATCGAACGCGCCCCCGCAACTCCCTGAGAGCGCAGCCACGCCGCCGCGTCCACGCTTCGCATTCCATGATGACAGTATAGGACGATCTCATTGGCGTCTTCGAATTCGCCGAGATGCGCGGGAACATCGCGAAGCGGTATCAGCACCGAACCCGCGATATGGCACGTTTCCCATTCCCACGGCTCGCGAACATCCACAAACAGAAACGGCTCTTGCCGATCCATGCGGTCCTTCACCTCTTGAGGAGCGATTTCGACGTTGTCGAGAATTTCGTCCATGCCCGCAATGGTCTCCTAGTGGCCGAAGTCCGCGGGCGTCGAATACGCGTGCTGCCGGACGGAAAGAGACTCTCGCCGCTCTGCGGAGAGAAGTTGCATGTACTCGCTCCGGTTCGCGGGGCGGATCACCCGCTCTTCCAGCCACCGCTCGAAATCTTCGCTGCGTCTCGACCGCTCGTGATACTCCGAAAAAAAGGCATGATCCCGCCCGTAATAGCCCAGCGCCGGCGAGGGGTGCGCGCCAAACGGCTCGTGCACCACGGCCGACACCAGAAATCCGGGGATGACCGTGCGGTTCGGATCCGACGAGATCACCCCCGTCTCCACAATTTCTTCGGCGACGACAATCACTTTTCGCGCTCCCCGCGCCGCGTCCTCCAGAATGCCCAGGCTTCCCCAGGCGTGCGCGCTCCCCTGCTCGTCCGCGCGCTGCACGTGCAGGATCGCTACGTCGGGCTTCAGCGCTCGCACCGCAATCAAAGTCTCTTCCCCGACCGGCGATGGAAACTCGCGCAAATTCCCGTTTTTCTTCAGCAGGTCGCTTCCCAGCGTCGAATACGTCGGCATGAACGGCGCGCCCAGCGCTGCCGCGTGAATCGCCAGCGCCAGCGTGAAATTCGAGTAGTCCACCACTTCGATTCGCCGCGGAATTCCCTGCTCCACCGCCCTCCGGTAGCAATAGCCGACTCCGGCCGAAACGTTTCCCACCCACGCCGCCATCACGCGCGAGACGCACCCGGCTCCGATCAGCTGGTCGAACAAAATATCTGAAATCGGCCCGACGAGTGTCAGGTCGTGCCTCCCCTGCCGGATCAATTCATGCGCCGCGGCGAACGGAATCAATTGCTCGAGCTGCGCCCCGAGAAGGACCATCGACCCCGAAGGAACGTGCTGCTCGATCGCGTCGTGCATGCTCATTCGTTTCGAGCTGGTTGTCATCGCATTCTTGCCTGTCTTCCTTGCCAGACGGGTGCTCGCTTCTCGATGAACGCGCGGACTCCTTCGGCGGCATCTCCGGTCTGCAACAAGCGTTTCACGTAAATTTCCTCCGCTTCCCGCAGCGCCGCGTCAAATTCCGGCCCTCTGAATTGCCCCAGCGCCTGCCGCGCCAGCCGCAGGGCGCTCGCGCTCAGCGAGCTCAGCTCTTCCACCAGCCTCGAAGCCGCATTTCGCGCTTCTCCCCCCGGTACAACGCGCGACACCAGCCCCAGCTCCCGCGCTTCCTCCGCTCCAATCGTTCGCCCCGTTAGAATCATTTCCGCTGCGGCGCGCGGGCCGATCAACCGCGGAAAGGTTACGACCGCGACGGGCGGAAAACACCCCAGCTTGATCTCCGGCTGCCCGAATGTTGCGGATTCCTCCGCGATCGCGAAATCGCAGAACGTCGCCAGCTCGCACCCGCCTCCCAGGCAAATTCCGTGGACCGCCGACACTGTAATCCAATCGGAAGCCGCGAGCCGCCGGATAATTCCGTGGAATGCCCCCAGCATTTTCGCTGCCCGCTCCGGCGCATGATCGCGAATTTCCGCCCCGGCTGAAAAACCTCGCTCTCCCGTCCCGGCAAATACCACAAATTCCACCGGCGGAGGCAGCCGATCGAGCGATCCGGCAATCTCCTGCATCATCGGGACGTCGAGAATATTGAGAGGCGGCCTGTCCAGAGTAATCCGCGCCGTCCGCCCGGCAATTTCCACCTCGATCGTCTGAAATTTCATATCAACGCGTCCAGAACCTCTTCGGGTCGAGCGTTCGTATCGCCGCCAGCTCTTCCTGAGTAGGCGGCATCGTCTCAATCAAATCGTGTGCAAGCCGCAGCGGCCAGCCCGTGTTCGCCAGCACCTCCTCCACGCTGATTCCTGGATGCACCGAGTAAAGATAAGCTTCGCAATCATTCCCGAATCGCAGCACTCCCAGAGTAGTGACGATCGACGAGGGGCCCGTCGCCGGTGGCAATCCGGTGTGCCGACGCCATCCCGTTCCCCTTCCGTAGCCCGGTGAAGTGATATGCCCGATTCGCTCCACCAGCCTCCCTCGCTCGTGCGCCAGCATCAGCACCGTCCGCCGCGCCAGGCACGCGATGTCGCAGCCTCCGCCCGAACCCGGCAGCCTCTGCATTTCGCGGTCGCGGTGTCCCCACGTTGTGTTCAGGTTTCCGAAGCGGTCCACTTCCGCCGCGCCCAGAAATCCCACGTGCACCCGGCCTTGTTGCAGCAATCCCATGACGTCCAGCATCCCGCCGCATTGCGCTGCGCCCGTCAAATTCGCCGGGTCGCCCATGGTGTAGAGGAGTTCGGGTGAAGGGGTTTCGCGGATCACTCCATTTTCAAACAGTGCCAGCGAGCGGGGCGCGTGAATCTGCCGCGCTACGCTCCACGCCAGCATCGGCAATCGCATGCCCACGAACACCCACTCGCCGTCGCGAATTTCGCGTGCGGCGGCGGCGACCATCAACTCGGTCAGAGTGTAGCCTCGGCCCGCATCTTCTCCATCGCGCGGCGCCACGCTCGCTTGCGGTTCCTTTTCCGGCTTGTCGGCGGTCATCGGTCGGCTGAATCGTTCCGTTCGTATTCGGAAAAGGCTCAGCGTCCTTGAAACTTCGGCTTTCGTTTTTCGAAAAACGCCGTGAGCCCTTCCGCGCAATCCTCGGACAAGAAGCAGTGAATCTGCAGGCGGATCTCTTCGTCCAGCGCCGCTTCCAATTCCTTGCGGCGTTCGCCGATCATGGTGTGTTTGATGTCGCGATAGGCCAGCGGCGGCCCGGCAGCCAGCCGCTCGGCAAGCTTCAGCGCCTCCGCTTCGAATTTGTCGTCCGGCGTGACGCAGCATACGATTCCGATGCGTCGCGCTTCCGCCGCGGAGAGCGTGTCCGCGGTGTAGAACAGTTCCGACGCGCGCGCCAAGCCCACGAGCCGCGGCAGAAAATATGTCGCCCCGAAATCCGGATACAGCCCGACCTGCGTGAACGACTGCGCGAACGACGCGCTCTCAGCCGCCACGCGCAAATCGCACGCCAGCGCCAGGCTCATCCCCGCTCCCGCGGCCGGCCCGTTCACCGCTGCCAGTACCAGTTTCGGTGTTGATGCAATCGCCAGGCAGATCTCCTTCCCGGCGTGCAGCAACCCTTCCAATTCCTTCCCCGCATGCCGCGACCGCGCGTCGCGGATTTGCCCCAAATCCCCTCCGGCGCAGAAGGCGCGCCCCGCGCCTGTGATCACGATCGAGCGGACCGACTTGTCTTCCGCATTCCGCAGAAACGCGTGCACCAGAGCCCGGCTCATCTCCAGGTTCAGCGCATTCAGTTTTTCCGGGCGATTTAATCGCAGGATGGCGACCCCGTTCGAGTGCTCTTCCTGGATCGTCGGCGAAGTGGTCAGCTGCTGCGTTGCTCCTGCCATCGGTCCGCCCTCCTTATTCCTTCAGGGTCTTCAGCAGCGCGGCGAGCTTCTTGAAATACCGGGTCTTCACCCCGCGCTCCGTGCCGGCGTTTTGTCCGCTGGTGGATGGAAGCACGAATACATGGGCTCCGTAAAGCTTCTCTTTTTGCAGGCCGAGCTTGCACGTCCGCCCCGCAAACTTCTCATACACCATTTTTCCGTTGAATGCCACGACTCGTGGCCGCAGGTCCTCGAGCTTCTGGGCCAGCAGGACCCGCCCCTCGGCGAACTCCTGCCGCTCGATCTCCTCGATGCCTCGCGTCGGCCGCTTCACCAGATCCGTCAGCCCAATCCCGAACTCCACCAGCCGCCGGTCGTCTTCATATCCGAGCGGCTCGGGAATCACTCCCGATTCGTAGAGAACCGGCCAGAATTGGTTCCCTCGCCCTGCGTAATAGTGCCCGACGCGCGCCGATCGCTCCCCCGGGTTCGCGCCCACCAGGATCAATTTCATTCCCTTCCTCAAATAGTCGGGCAGCGTTCGCATCCCTATTTCCCTTTGAATTCCGGCGGCCGTTTTTCCACGTAGGCTTTCAGCCCTTCGCGGGCATCTTCGCCGGTGAACAGCAACTGCTGCAGCTCGCGTTCCAGGCCAAGCGCTTCCCCCAGCCCCACTTCCGAGCCGGTCACCACGGCGCGCTTGATCCGCCCCACCGCGGCCGAAGCTTTCTGCGGCGGGCAAAATTGGCGCGCATACGTCAAAACTTCGTCCCAGAAGGTTCGTTGCTCAAATACGGCTTGCACCAAACCCATTTTTTCCGCTTCTTCGAACCCAAATGTACGCCCCGTCGCCATCAATTCGATAGCCCGGGCCCTTCCCACAACTCTCGCCAGTCGCTGCGTCCCTCCCGTCCCGGGCAACACTCCCAGGTTCACTTCCGGCAGTCCGATTTTGCCCCCGTCCCTTTTCCCAAGCCGGATATCGCACGCCAGCGCCACCTCCAGCCCTCCTCCCACCGTATGCCCGTTCAAAGCGGCGATTACCAATTTGGGAGTCTGCTCCAAGCGGCAGAGCGTCTCGTTGGCATGCAGGCAGAAATAGTACTTATACGACTGGCTGGAAGTTGAAAGCGATTGAATGCTGGCCCCTGCCGAAAAGAATTTCTCACCCGCTCCCCGCAAGACGATGACGTGGACCGATTCGTCCATCCGCGCGCGCAGAATGGCTGAGTCCAGTTGCAACATCATTTCGTAGCTGTATGTGTTGGCGGGCGAATCGTTCAATTCCAAGATGGCGAGGCCGCCATCGGCGCGGTAGTGGACCAACTCCTTTTCTCCCGCAGCCAGCGTTCTGGCCATCCGATGCCCCCGGGCTGCCTCGAATTCAGGCCCTGCCTCCCCACAAAATTATCCGGCGGCCATGGCTTTCCGGCAAGGCGGAATTGGCGCTCACGTGCGGGGGTGGAAACCGTGGCCTCCGGCATTCATTCTGCCGGATTCATAAGCGATTGATGCACAAGGTATTAAATTCATTTTTCAAGTCTCCCTCTGTCCCGGTTTCATTCGCCCAGACGCCTCATTCTCAATTGTGCTAACCTATTCCGGTACGGCTTCCCCCAATGAGCACACGAAATGTCGAACCCGTGAAACCCCACTCGCTTCCTTCCCAAGTCGTGAAGGAGGACGAGCCCGTTCTGGTCGCGGCCGCTAAGGGCGGAGACCTGAACGCCTTCGACACCCTGGTGACGCGCTATGAGCGGAAAATCTTCCGCTTGGCGCAAAACATCACGCAAAACAAGGAAGACGCCGAGGACGCCATGCAGGAGGCTTTTCTGAAAGCCTTCGAGCACCTCGGCGAGTTCGAGGGCAATTCGCGGTTCTACACCTGGCTGGTGCGAATCGCCGTCAATCAGGCTCTTATGAAGCTTCGCAAGCGGAGGCCTAATCAGGTCTCGCTCGACGAAGAGATCGACACGGGCGAGGAAATGCTGACCCGGGAGATCGAGGACTGGGGCCCTTCTCCGGAGGAGCGGTACAAGCAGAACGAGCTGGGCGAAATCCTGAATGAGGCCATCCGCGACTTGGACCCATCTTTCCGAATCGTTTTCCAGCTCCGCGACATCGAAGAATTGTCGACCGAAGAGACCGCGGAATTACTCGGACTTTCGATTCCTGCCGTCAAATCTCGGCTGCTGCGGGCGCGGTTGAAGCTGCGCCAGAAATTGAACCGATCTTTTCGGCGGAGCGATCATCTGTGAACTGCAAGACCATCGTTGTCGAACTTGAAAATTATCTCGACGCGGAACTGGATCCGGCCCTTCGGGCGGAAATCGAACAGCATCTGGGCAAGTGCAAGAAGTGCCGCTTGATCGTCGACACCACTCGCAAGACAATCCAGATTTATTGCAATTCCGAGCCCGCCCCTCTCCCCGAAGATACCCACCGCCGCCTTCACCAAGCGCTGTTGAAGAAACTTCGCGCCGAAAAGTGCCGCGAGTAACTGTCCGGGTTACAACCCTCTCGCCTCCGCCGCCCGGCTCGAATCGTTCCACAATGCGATCTCTCTTCCGATTCCCCGCTCGCGCGCGATTTCGTATAATTTTCCCGCGACCGCCACATCCTCCGTCGCGATTCCGTTCGATTTAAAAAGCGTGATCTGCGCCGCGCCTGTCCGCCCCGGCGTTTTTCCCGCCACGATCTCCGAAATTTCGCGCACCGCTTTCCATTTTTCTTCTTCCATCCCGTACGCCGCGATCAAATCGCCGGCCTCCTCGCGCGACTGCTCGACGGAATCCGCGGCCACCACATCCGCCCGAAGAACGGCTTCGCTGTCCAGCTCCCGCTTTTGCGGAAAATTCGCGCCGATCGCGTTGATGTGCATGCCCGGCGCGAGCCATTTTCCCTCGATCACCGGATGGCTCGACGTCGTGGCCGCCACTACGATATCCGCGCCGCGAACCGCGTCTTCGGCCGAACTCGATGGCGTGACTCGAACGCCCAACACACCCGTCATCTGCCGCGAAAACTCCTCCCGGCGATCCTGGCTCCGGCTGTACGCCCGAACGCTTTCGAGCTTTCGCACTTGCGCAATCGCTTCCAGTTGCGTGCGCGCCTGCAAGCCCGTCCCCACGATTCCCACTTTCCTCGCGTCCTCCCGGGCCATCCGCTTCGTGGCCAATCCGCTGGCTGCCCCCGTGCGGACCTGCCCAAGATAATCCGCTTCGAGCAGCGCCAGCAGATCGCCGGAATCCGCGCTGAACAAGAGCACGAGGAATCTCAGCCCGCCCGTCGAGCTCGTGTACACCTTCATGCCCATATAGCCGCCGGCGGCGTCCCCGGCTGCCATGTAGTGAAGATAACTTCTCTGAGGAATGTGCAAGCGGTGACGCGGGTGCAGAACCGCCCTACCCGCCGCGAGCTCGCTAAATGAAGTCTCAACGGCTTGGAGCGCCAGCGGCATCGTCAGAATGCTTTTCACTTCCGCTTCCGTCAGCCACAGCGCCATCTCATTCTCCCTTGCTTTCGGAACTCTCGCCGGACCTTGCGTTCAGAATTGGATGCGGTACCTCAAAATCCGCGTGGCCGAATTGTCGAGCACCAGCAACTCTTGGCGCGGGCTGGCCGCGACGGCGGGTGCGTCGCGCGAGCCTTGCCCGAGTTGGGGCGCCAGATCGATGCTCGATTTCAGCGCTCCGTCGAGCGAGAAGATGTGCAGCATTCTCCCGTCCGCATCCATCGCAAAAATGGCGTTGGAAGACACCGCGAAGCGCCCGCCCAATTTTCCGCCCGTCGCCGGAGGTCCGATTTCCCCTTCGCTGCCGCCTTCGCTCGTCAAATGCCGGATCAATCCGCTCCCCGGATCGGCCACGTAGAGCGATCCATCCTTGGCCGCTTCAATCGGTCCCGCAAGAGCGCCGCCGCCCCTCGATATTCCCGGAACCAGCCAGCTCCGGGCAAATCGCAGCCGCGAATTGAATTGAGATACCCTCCCCGTGCTGCCATCCAGCACGTACACGGTTCCATCGTCGTTCACCGCGACGCTCAGCAGATTATCCTCGCTCGGCCGCGCCCGCACCCTCAGTTCGCGGTATTTGTCGCCGTCGGGAAGGAAAACGAAGACGCTGGCCCGCACCGGATCGCTCACGTATATGGCTCCGCCGCTGTCGACAGCGATCCATTGCGGGTGTTTCAATCCCGATTGCTGGAACGAGAGCAGTGGAGTCCCCGCCGAGTCGAATTTGTCGATATATCCGCTCCCGCCATCGGCCAGGAACACGTTTCCGACGGCGTCGGTCGCGAGGTTGAATGGGTCTTCCAACTGCCCGGGATCGCTTCCCTTCACGCCCCAGGAACTGATGAACGCGAGCGGCGGTCGCGGCGTCGCCTCCGTTTGCGCGGACGTCTGGCTTCCCGCGCAACCCGCCAATCCCGCGAAGATGGCGGCGAAACCGAGCGCGTGAAAAAAAATTCGCATCGCGCCGCTTCCAGCGCCCGGAAGAAATGGCAGGGAGACATGTTCTCGAAAAATCTCGGCTCGCTGGTTCATCCGGCTCATCGTGCGTGCTTGCCTGGACGCGCGCTCTCGCCCGGTTCGCGTTCCCGGCGGATGATCGTCTGCCTCATGTGATAAGTCCGTACCTCGGGCGCGCCGCCGCTTTCGTCTTGAAATGAAAACGTCGCGTCGCCTCCCAATTGCTTCGCTGCATCGAGATGCAGCGGCAGCATTCCGCACAGTCCGCTTTCGACGAATGCCGTTTCGTACCGCTGGCTTTTGATTCCCCACGTGTACGCGCGCAACATCGTGAAATCGCACGGCTGTCCCTCGGGCCCTTCCGACGCCAATACCAGATATTGCCGGTGAATATGCCCTGTGGAATCTTTCACCTGATTGAGCACCGCCCAGCTGACAATGTGCACGCCCGCCGAACTCGCATAATCGGGCAGCGGTTCGGGAATGTCGAGTCCGATAAATCTCCCCAGCACCCAGCCCGCCACCGAATCGTCCTTGCTCGTATGCGCTCGGACCAGCCACCAATCCTCTTTTTTCGTTTCAGCGGGCTCGACCGACGACTCCTCGCTGTCCCCTGCATTCGTTGTGGACGGGACATCCACAGGCTTGCGGAGATATAGATCCACCGGAATATCTTTCTGGAGCTGCCGGACTCGGACGGCGTCGCGCCCCGGCAAAATGTGCAGATTCGCGATGACTCGCGTGTGCCCCGAGGCTTCGATCGGCATCTTGTCGAGGCTCTCATCGAGATCCTTGGCTTTCAGCCAGAGATCGGCGGAGAGCACTTCATTGTCGCTCACCCATCCGATCACTCCGCCCGTCGTCCGCACTTCTAGTTGTTCCTCGGATCGCTGCAGCACATCAAGCGGAGTTCCGTAGTTGACCACGGTGACTGGCTCACGAACCTGCGCCGTCGTGCTCCACAGCGTGACGTGGCGGTTGCCGGCAAAAGCAACCTCCAGCGGAGATCTCGAGTGGTGATGGATCAGGTAGTAGCCGCCTCCGAATACCACCACCAGCGCAAAACCGATCAGGATCTTGCGGGCGGCGCTGGCTCCTCCGCTGGGCGGCGGCGAACCATCCGGGCTTCCGGGTTCCGTCGAACTATTTCTGTCTTCGAACGCTTCGGGCTGGGTCATGTCGGCGCGCTTGCGCGCACCTCCGGATTTTACACCATCGCAACTCGAGTCATCGCAATTCAGCGAGGCGGCGGATTCGCCTGCAACGACACCCGGCGCGCGGAGCCGGCGTCCCTGCGCCGCGAAACGCCGGCTTTATTTTGCTAAAATGCGGCGCGGCATCGTTCTGATAGGCGATGATTCGGGAGGAACATCGGATGCAATCTCTGGACAGGCTTCGGCCACTCGCGCTGCTGCTGTTGCGCTTGGCCATCGGAATCATTTTTGCGACGCACGGTTATCCGAAGTTGTTCACCAATACGGCCAACGCCATGAATATGTTCGTGCACATGGGATTCCCCTCCTACTTCGTCTACATCGCGGGAGTGTTTGAATTCTTCGGCGGGCTGATGCTGATCCTCGGGCTGTTCACGCGCGTGGCGGGAATTTTGCTGGCGGGAGAAATGGCCGTGGCGATCTGGCGCGTGCACTTGCCCATGGGACCCATCACCGCGGTGCACAACTACGAATTTCCGCTGGCGCTGGCCGTCGGATCGTTTGCGCTGGCTTGCTTCGGCGCGGGATTTATTTCGATTGACGCGCTGGTCTTTCGCAACGGGGCGAAATCTTCGCGGAAGCCGCGGCCGAAAGACCGCGATTGATTCGCCGCAGAAATTCTCCGCGCGAACCCAAAAAAATCGAGCGCGATCAGACCGCGTGCGCCGTGGGCGGGGGGGCTGCCTGCGGTGCGGGAGCGGCCACGACCGGTCCCGGCAGGGGCGCCCGAGGCATGACGAGCCAGGCCACGAAATAGCCGAGCACGGCGGGAACCAGCGGCACGGGAAAGATCACCAGCAGGACCCAAATCAGCCGGATCAGCGTGGAATCCACATCTAGATATTCCGCAAACCCGCCGCAAACGCCGGCGATTTTGCAATCGGTGGACGACCGCATCAGGCGTTTCGCGGCGGGCACACCCTCGGGCGCGTGTGACTGCTTCGTGCCGCAGAAATAGCAAAAATTCGAGTATTCGGCGATTTCCCGCCGGCAATTCGCGCAAATCATCTTTTTTCCTCCTCCGGCGGAAGCCCGCTCCGCCCTTGCTACTTCAATATACGATTCGCCCGCCGAAATAGTTTCCTCGAGTTCACTTTCCGCCCCGCTGTGTTTCCTAATATTCCAGAAGCTCGCGAACTCCCCGGACGATATCTCCGGACTGCGGAAGAATCGCGTCCTCGAGTTTCGGCTGGTAGGCGCAGAAGGTGTCGGTGGCCGCGATGCGGCGCACGGGCGCGGCCAGATCGTCGAAGAGTTCGTCGGCAATACGGGCCGCGATTTCCGCGCCATATCCCCAGGAACGGGTGTCCTCGTAGGCGACGATCACTCGGTTCGTCTTGCCGACGGTCGCGGCGATCGCTTCCCAGTCGTAGGGGCTGAGCGTCCTCAAATCGATGATCTCGACCGAAATTCCCTCGCGACCCAATTCCGCGGCGGCCACTTCCGCGCGGCGGACAACGGCTCCGTAGGTGATGATGCTGATGTCGTTTCCTTCCTTGACGACGCGGGCCTTGCCGAATGGAATCGTGAAATCGGCGCCGGGGTAGACCGACCGGTTGTACGGCTGACGGTAGAGATGCTTGTGTTCGAGGAAGAGCACGGGATCGTCGGCGCGAATGGCCGTGCGAAGCAATCCGCAAACGTCGAGGGCGGTGGAGGGCATCACGACGCGCAAGCCGGGAATGTGAGTGAATGTCACTTCGCCGCATTGGCTGTGATAGATCGCGCCGCCCGTCAAATATCCGCCGATGGCGACGCGGACCACGACCGGGGCCTTGAAGTGTCCCGCGGAGCGCCAGCGAATCACCGAAAGCTCGTCGCGAAGCTGCATCATGGCCGGCCAGATGTAATCGAAAAACTGAATTTCGGGCACAGGTTTCAGGCCGCGGGTGGCCATGCCGATGGCGCGACCGATGATGGCGGCTTCCGCGAGCGGCGAATTGAAAACGCGCGCGGGGCCAAACCGCCTCTGCAAGCCCGCCGTGGCCTTGAAGACGCCGCCCTTGCCTTTGACGCTTGAAAGATATTCTTCACGGCTGCAATCGGCGACGTCTTCGCCGAAGACGACGACGCGCTCGTCGTGCGCCATTTCGTCGAGGAGCGTGGCGGAAACCATTTCGACCATCGTCTTTGGTCCGCCTTCGGGTTTCGGTGTGGTCACGAATTGCCCGCTCGAGGGATCGACGTCGGGCGAGTAAACAAACTGGTAGATGGAATCCTTGTCGGGGAGTTCGGCCGCGAGAGCGCGGTCGGTGGCGTCAGCGACTTCACGATCCACCTCGGCTTCCATTTCTTCGAGCTCCGCCTCTTCGATCAAGCCCTCGCGAACCAGGAACAGGCCGAATTTAGGAATTGGATCGCGCTTCGACTGCTCCTCCCTTTCGCCTTCGGTGCGGTACAGTTTTTCGTCGTCGGAAAGCGAGTGCGAATAGGGCCGCGTGACATGCGAATGCACCAGCGCGGGCCCGAGGCGTTGCCGGCAATGAGCGGCGGCGCGGTTCAGCGCGGCGTAACTTTCCAGAGGGTCCGTGCCGTCGCACTCCTCGATCAGAGTATTCGGGAAGTTCGCCATCAAACGCGAGATGCTCTGCCCGGCGGTCTGGACTTCGATGGGGACGGAGATGGCGTAGCCATTGTCCTCGATCAAAAAGAGAAGCGGCAGGCGCTTGTTGGAAGCCGCGTTCACGGCCTCGTAGAATTCTCCCTCGCTTGTGGCGCCGTCGCCGCCCGAGCAGTAGACAATCTCGTCGGGATGGTGATGAACGAAATCTCCGAGAGGAGCGCGCCGCGCCTGCTCGAATGCCTTGGGAAACGAGTCGTAATAGAGGGTCGCTTCGGCCGCGCCGACCGCCTGGAGCCACTGCGTCCCCGTCGGCGATGAGCGCGTGACGATATTCCACTTCGTGTGCCCCCAGTGAGAGGGCATCTGGCGCCCGCCGGAGGCGGGATCATCCTTCGCGCCCACGCCTTGAAGAAGCATTTCGTAGGGGGTGACGCCGAGAGCGAGACACAGAGCGCGATCGCGGTAGTAGGGATAGACCCAGTCGACGCCGGGCCGCAAAACCAAGGCGGCGGCTATGAGGACGCCTTCGTGCCCTGCGCCGCTGATCTGAAAGAAAATTCTGTTTTGGCGCTTGAGCTGGATTTCGCGGTCGTCGAGACGCCGGGAGAGGTACATCGTGCGGTAAATCCGAATCAGAGTTTCCCGGCTGAGCCCCTGGTATTTGGAGGCGTCAAACTTCGCCACCTTCACCTTAGCGGGAGAGGACATGGGCCGCCTTTCGCGGAGAAGCGCAAATCAACGGCTCGGCGCAGACCATTATAGCGGCTCGGGGCGGAAGGCCAAAGCCGCCGAGAGAGGCCCAGCAAGCGCCGCGTTCAGTCCAAAGAGTCAAATTGGCCTGCCGTCTTCTCGAAGGTTTCGTCGGCCGGGCGGACAATCTCCGCCTTCACAGATTTGAAGGGTTCCTCGGCGGGGATGCGCTCGACCCAGCGGTGATGGGACAGTTTCTCGTGGTCGGAAAAATCGAGACGGATCAGAAGCTTGACGTTTCCATTGCTCGCCGGCTCTTCCTTCTTCGCGGAGGCCTTCTTTTTGCCCTTGGCGGGGATCTCCTCGGGCGCATCCTTTTTCTCCGCCGAGCCTTCGCGGTCGAATTTTAGAAGCATCTTGTTGCCGAGGCGGAAGCCCTGCTTCCAGCCCTCGACTTTATGGCGCGCCTTTTGGGCCGCTTCTTCATCCGCGCCGAAATCGAAAATCAAAAATGTTTGGGCCATGGATCTTCTATATTCTCCCCGGTGAAGTGTGTCAAGCGAGGGGCAGCGAATGCACGGGCAGAAGCGCAAAGCAGGTATCCGGTAGTGTTGCGATTAGAAAGTGTCTCGACTCTTTGTTTTGTGTAACTTAGCGTGATTTCGGTTTCCGGATGTGTTGCGATCAGAATTTGGCGGAACGGAAATTTCAAAGGACCGGCGAAGTTTAGATTGGGTAATCCGGGGATTCGCGCGAGGGCGGGAAACTGAGCGCTCGCGTCAGCGAACAGGCCGCACGAAGCGTTTCGCGCCCCAGAAGGCGATACGTTCACCGCGATGCGGCTCATAAGTCACTCAAACAACGCTAGCACTTTCAGAGGGGAAAAACAAACGAGCGTGGACTTTGGCAATTGCGGGAAGGGCCTAAAACATTGGGGATTTCAGGGGTTCACGAGCAGGAGAAATGTGCGATTGGGTTTGGCGGGGCGGATGCACTGATATGGTGCAATTGTCGGAGGCCGAAGCTGAGGAGCAACGGCGCGAACACAATGGAAACCGAGGAACCAGGGACACTGAGGAGAGCGTCGCTGTTTAAGGTGGGACGCCGAGAGCGTTACTTGAGGCCCTCGACGACGTAGAGGTCGGAGAGCTGGCGGGTGTAGGCGAAGACGTAGGATTTTTCGTCGGGGGTGATGTTGATGCCGCCGACCGAATCCACACCGGCGGCGTCGGCGGGCTCGAGGCGCTTCCATTCGGAGCGCTTGCCGGTGGCGAGGTCCACGCGGGTGACGACGGTGGGAAGGCCGGCGATATTGTGGACGAAGAGCGATTTGCCATCGGCGGAAAACCCCGTGGGATTTTCGCCGGGAAGAATGCCGGGGATGGGGCGAGGGTCGCCGCCGTCCACGGGGTAGAGGACGCGAGTTCCCGCGGCATCCACACCGATGGCGTACTTTCCGTCGGGAGTCAAAAGGACGATAGGGAGTCCTCCGCCTTCCGGGCTGATGGGTTGGGGCTTTCCGTTTTCGATGTTCTGGAGGTAGAGGCGGACGCCTTTATTGGGCTCGGTGCCGGCAAAGACGATGCGCTTGCCATCGGGCATGAAAGCGGCGGCGAGGTGGTCAATATTGTCGTTGGTGACGGCGCGGGATTCGCCGGCCTTGGTGGGAAGAAGGTAGAGCTGAAGAGGAGTGGTGTGGTTTGCGGCGAGGACCCATTTGCCGTCGCGCGAGACGTCCTGAGGATTGCCGTCGCCGAGGCGGACGGCAGGAGAGCCATCGGTGCCGCGGATGTAGATGGCGTAGGTGGCGCCGCCGGCCTCGCCGACTTCGGCGAAGAGGAGGAGCTTGCCGTCAGGGCTGAGGGAAGCGGGGAGCGAGTAATCAAACCAAGAGAGCTCGCGCCCCTGAGTGCTGCCATTAATGAAGCCTTTGATCTCCTGGCGATTCGCGTCGCGCTTGAGGAGGACGCGGCCGTCGCGAGCAACGTCGAAGATGGTGAGCGTGCCGGGAACGCGGGCCAGGATACGCTCGTGCCCGGAGAGGTCAACGGCGCGAACATCGCGGGAGAGGCCCTGCAGAGTGGCGGTGAACCAGATTTCCGAGCCATTGGGGGACCAAGCCAGCCCGTCGGCGCTGATCCACATTTGCGAAAGAGTGCGCATGTTGCCTTTCAAATCGACGACAGCGACTCTGCCACCATCATCGTTGAGGACCGGGTGATCGAGGAAAGCGATCATGTCTCCCTTCGGGGAGATGCGGACATCGCCAATCCAACCGGGCGTCTTGTAGAGGACTTTGCCGATGGGATATTCGAGTTGGAAGAAGCCACCCTGAGGGCGGGAGATGGCAAGATTGGAGCCGTCGGGCGACCAATCGGCCCAATTCACTTTGTCGAGAAGTTCCCGCGGCGCACCGCCCGCCATGGGGACGCGGGCCAAGGTGCCGACCGACTGGAAAGGGCCGTAGCGGCTGTGGAGCAGGACAGCCAGCTCTCCCGAGGGAGAGATGGCCAGAAGTTGAGAGCCCTTGTAGTCAAGCGAAGCGAATTCGGGGCTACCCATGCGCGTGGAGTAGATATCGACGGGATTGCCGTCCCAAGCGGCGCTGAAATAAATGTTGTGGCCGTCGGGGCCAAAGCGGCCGGCGTAAATGGTGCCGCGTCGAAAGGAGACCTGATGGTAGACGGGGAGCGAGTCGCCGCGGTCACGGTGAGCGAAGAGAAAACCAGTGACGAGGCCGATGAAGAGGGTGATGGCGGCGGCCACGGCGGTGAGAATCCAGACGCGACGCGCGGGGGCCGGCGCGGGCGCGGCGGCGGGCTTTTGTCCGGAGGAGGAGAAGCCGGAGGAAGAGCTGGAGCGGCCGGAGTCGGTCTCGCGCTTGAGGCGGCGGAGGTCGGCGCGAAGTTCGGCGGCGGTCTGGCAGCGCATTTCACGGTCTTTTTCAAGAGTCTTGGCGAGAATGATTTCAAATTCGGCGGGCAGGTCGGGATTCACGCGGCTGGGAGGAGCCGGGGCGCGATTGAGAATCGCTTCGGTGATTACGCCGGCCGTGTTGCCGGTAAAGGCCTGGCGGCCAGTGGCCATTTCGTAGAGGACGGCGCCAAAGCTGAAGAGGTCGGAGCGGGCATCGAGATCTTCGCCGCGGACCTGCTCGGGCGACATATAGGCGACGGTGCCCACGGCGGTTCCGGGGCTTGTGAGGAGAGCTTCGGGAGCAACCGTGGGCATCGCGGAAGACAATGCGCCGACACCGACGCCCACAGGCGCAAGCTTGGCGAGGCCAAAATCGAGGACTTTGGCTTGCGTCCGGCGAGTGACGAAAATGTTGGCTGGCTTGATGTCGCGATGGACGATGCCTTTGGAATGGGCGGCGTCGAGGGCGTCGGCGATCTGGATGCCGAGCTCGAGAACCTGGTCGAACGGCATGGGCTTTTCGGAGATGCGGTGTTTGAGGGTTTGGCCTTCGAGAAGCTCCATGGCGATGAACGGAACGGTATCGCCGCCGTCGTTTACAACGTCAATTTCGTAAATCGTGCAGATGTTGGGGTGGTTGAGGGCCGAGGCGGCGCGGGCCTCGCGCTGAAAGCGTTCGAGAGTGGCGCGGTCTTTCGAGAAACCTTCCGGAAGAAACTTCAAGGCGACCAAGCGACCGAGCTTGGTGTCCTCGGCTTTGTAGACAACGCCCATGCCTCCGCCGCCGAGTTTTTCGAGGATGAGGTAATGCGAAAGAGTTTTCCCGATCATGAAGGGTTGGCCAAAACGGGGAGATGTTAAGGGCTGGCGCGGCTGCAAGTCAAGCCAAGCGGCAGAATGATGCGATTCAATTGCGCCGTTAGAGATACGACAAGCTGGGAACGGTTAATGCTTCGAGAGCTGAGCCCAATTTGTGACCACGACTGGGCGCCCGCCGCTGATGACGGTGATGTAGACAGAATCGAGGCCCTTGTGATTTTCGGGGCTGAAGCTGAGAAGGAGATTGGAGCCGAGACCGATGTCCCGGCGATGGATGCTTTCCAAGGAGGCGATCAGTTTCTCGCGAGTAAGGTTTTGTCCGGCGCCGCGCAGGCCGTCAACGAGAACCATGGCGTCAACGAAACCTTCGAGGCTGATAAATGAGGGCTGAGTGTTGCCCATGTATTTCTCGAGGGCCTCCCGGTAGAGCTTGACGGTGGGGAGGTCGGTGCGGTCGTAGGGAGGCATCACCTGAGTGATGATCAAGCCTTCGGCATCCGCGCCGGCGATATTGAGCAAGCCCTCGGTTCCCACGAAGGAGACGGTAAGGAAGCGGGGATGCCAGCCATCGGCGTGGGCTTGTTTGAGGATGGCGTTGACGGGAGCGTAAGGGCCGACGAGGACGACGGCGTCGGGATCGGCGGCGCGGACTTCCTTGATGCCCTGATCAACGGCGAGGGTGTTGCGCTCGAAGGTGCCGAGAGCGACGGGCGCGGAGTGATGGCGAGCGAGGGCGCGCTTGACGCCTTCGAGGACAGCGGTTCCGAAGGCGTCGTTCTGGTAAAGGACGGCGATTTTGCGCATGCCGAGCTGGTCCCAAAGGGCGTCCACTTGCGCGCGCGTTTCGTCGAAATACGAGGCGCGAATGTTGAAGATCGTGGGGTGAACGGGATCAATGAGAGCTTGCGCGCCGGTGAAGAGACCCACGAGGGGAGTGTGGCTTTCTGCGGATAGCGGGATGTATTTCACGCCGGTGGGAGTGCCGACGAAGAAAGCGGCGGCAAACACTCCGGCCTTTTGCAGGCTTTCCCAACAGG
Source organism: Verrucomicrobiia bacterium (assembly GCA_035503815.1). GTDB lineage: Bacteria > Acidobacteriota > Terriglobia > Acidiferrales > UBA7541 > Palsa-295. The sequence goes on along the minus strand of DATJTF010000019.1, from coordinate 16,054 downwards.
GAGCGGCGCGGTCGGCTTCGTAGCCATCGTCCTTGGTGATGAGGTCAATCCTCCGGCCGTTGACCCCGCCCTCGGCGTTTACCATGCCGAAATACGCATTCGCGCCCATCACCATTTGCAGGCCAAGAAAGGACGCCGGGCCGGTGAGGGCGTTGCAGGAGCCGATTTTGATGCTGGTGGGCGTGACGCCGGGAGTGTCCTTTTGCGCCCGGGACGCAGGCGCGCAGAGGCAGAAAGCGACGAAAAGCGACAGGACGAGCGCCAGCGGCTGGGAGAGATGAAAGCAGGCCGGAAGTTTCGGTGGTTTCACCAAGACAGTTTCCTTTCTAGACAGTGCGTGACGAACGGGACGCCGATGAAGCCAGAATATCGCGCCGCGGTGCGGAAGCGGCCGCGGGAATCGATCGAGATTGCCCAATGCAATACTTCGGGGCAGGAGAATTTAGGAGGAGCGAGGGGCGGAATTTTCTTGAGTTGCGCGGGGGATGGCAGCGTGGTAGGGTAAGCGAACAAAAGGCGAAAAACGCGGAGGGGCTTTCCGCGGGGAGGTGTGCGCGAATGGGAGCACGAATGACGCTGAGTTCACAAGGGCTGGCTGTGCGCCCCAGAACGACGCTGGATACGTTCCAGGAGGCTCTGAGCGAGCTGGCGGGGCGCTACAGGACGGACGAAGTGCTGACGGCGGTGAAGCACATCCCGGCGCGCCAAGCCGAATACCGGGCGATGCCGGGATGGGTGAGGCCGGAGCTGGCGGCAGCTTATGGGGCGAAGGGGATCGAGCGGCTGTACTCGCACCAGGCAGCGGCAGCGGAAATGGCGCGGGCGGGAAAAAACTTCGTGGTGGTGACGCCGACGGCGTCGGGAAAGACGCTGTGCTACAACCTGCCGGTGCTGAACGCGATCCTCGAGAACGCGGGCACTCGGGCGATGTATCTCTTCCCCACGAAAGCGCTGGCGCAGGACCAACTGGCGGAGCTGCTGGATCTGGCGGCGCGGCTGGAGGACAACTTTGGGGTGTTCACGTATGACGGCGACACGCCGTCGGACGCGCGAAAGGCGATTCGCGAGCGGGGACACATCATTTTGTCGAACCCGGACATGCTGCACACGGGGATCCTGCCGCACCACACGAAGTGGACGCGAATGTTCGAGAATCTGCGGTACATCGTGCTGGACGAACTGCACATGTACCGCGGGGTTTTCGGGAGCCATTTGGGGAACGTGCTGAGGCGGCTGGCGCGGATCGCGCGATTTTACGGCTCGGAGCCGCAATTCATCTGCTGTTCGGCGACGATCGCCAACCCGGGGGAGTTGGCAGGGCAACTGATCGAGAAGCCGGTGGAGGTGATCGAGGAAAACGGAGCGCCGACGGCGGAAAAGATGTTCGTTTTTTACAATCCGCCGATGGTGAACCGGAACCTGGGAATCCGGCGGAGCTATTTGAACGAGACGACGCGGGTCGCGAAAGATCTGCTGGGGCGGAAGCTGCAAACCATCGTCTTCGCGAACAGCCGGCTGCATACGGAAGTTCTGCTGACGTATTTGCAGAAGGAGAATCGGCCGCAGCCGGGACAGAGCGAGCCGGTGCGCGGATACCGCGGCGGGTATTTGCCGGGCGAGAGGAGAGAGATCGAACGGGGTTTGCGCGAAGGGCGGGTGCGGGGCGTGGTGGCGACGAGCGCGCTGGAGCTGGGAATCGATATCGGATCGCTTGACGCATGCGTGATGGCGGGATACGCGGGATCGATCGCCTCCACGTGGCAGAGGGCGGGGCGAGCGGGGCGGCGCAATGGAACATCGTGCGCGGTGATGGTGGCGTCGTCGGCGCCGCTCGACCAATTCATCGTGCAGCATCCGGAATATTTTTTCGGGCGGTCGCCGGAGCACGCCTACGTGCAGCCCGACAATCTGGAAATTCTGGTGAACCATTTGAAGTGCGCGGCTTTCGAGCTGCCCATCGCGCCGGACGAAAAATTCGGCGGGATGGATGTGGCGGGGCTGTGCGAGCGGCTGGCGGAAGCGGGATTCCTGCATCGCAGCGGGGGAAACTGGCACTGGGTGCAGGAAGCATATCCGGCGGATACGGTGAGCTTGCGGTCGGTGACGTCGGACAATTTTGTGATCATCGATATTTCAGGCGAGGAAGATGGCGCGCCGGAGGTGATCGGCGAGGTGGATTTTTCCTCGGCGCTGACAACAGTGCACACCAAGGCCATCTATCTTCACCAGGGACAGCAGTATCACGTGGAGCGGCTCGATTTTGACCAACGCAAGGCCTACGTGCGGCCCGTGAAAGTGGATTACTACACGGACGCGATCCGCTACACGCAGGTGCGCGTGCTGGAAATCGCCGAGGAGGAACGCGCCGCCCCCGGCGCCACGCGCGCGCAGGGGGATGTGCTGGTGCGGTCGCAGGTGGTGGGGTTCAAGAAGATCAAGTTTTTCACCAACGAGAACGTGGGCGCGGGAAAGCTGGAATTGCCGGAAAACGAAATGCACACGACGGCTTTTTGGATCACGCTCGAGCGCGGATTGCTGGAATCGCTGCCCTTCGCGCTTTCGGACCGGCAGTGCGGCATTTTCGGCTTGCTGCACGCGCTGGAATCAATCGCCTGCCTGCTGCTGATGTGCGACCGGCGCGATCTGGGGACGGCCGTGGGCGAGAGGCCGCCCAGCGCGGGAATCGAACATGAATGGCAGGAGGCAACGGCCGCGATCACCAATCCAGCGGAGATGAAGGAGTTCTTCGAGCCGAATCTTTATCTCTACGACGCCTATCCGGGAGGCATCGGATTCAGCGAACCTCTCTACGAGGCGTGCGAATTGCTGCTGCGGCGCACGCGAGAACTGATTGCCGACTGCCCGTGCGAAAAAGGATGCCCCTCGTGCGTCGGGCCGGCGGGTGAAAAAAGCGAGCGAACGAAGGAAGCAGCGCTGGCGATACTGGAGCGGCTCGGCGCATGAGTTCGACGGCACAGGGCGACAAATTTTCGCGGCTGGCGGCGCTGAAGCCGGCGCGCAAGTCCAGGGGATCGGCGGCGGCGACGCGAGGATACGCCCCGGATATTCCCGAGGGTTCGGACCGGCTGGCGCAGCTTTTGGGGGCGTCGACCGCGAGGACGGCGTTCGGAGAACATCTTGCGCTGCGGCGATGGTTTCCGGAGCCTGACGAGCCGGAAAATTCGCCGGTGTCGCGGGTTGCAATGGGACTTTTGGCACCGAATGCGCCCCAAGAGGCTTCGGACCCGCGCCAGTGGCTGTTCCTGGATACGGAGACAACGGGGTTGGCGGGCGGCACGGGAACGTACGCGTTCTTGATCGGGATCGCCTGGTGGGACGCGGGAGGGCTGGAGGTGGAGCAATTCTTCATGCGCGAGCACAGCGAGGAACATTCGGTGCTGGCGGCGCTGGCGGAACGGATGGCGGAACGGCGAGTGCTGGTGACGTTCAACGGGAAGACGTTCGATTGGCCGCTGCTGGACACGCGATACCGGATGGCGCGTACGGTGAAGACTCCGGCTCCGCGCGCGCATCTGGATTTTCTGCATCCGGCGAGGCAACTGTGGCGAATGCGAATCGGGTCTGTGCGGCTGGCCGATCTGGAAAGAAAGATTCTGGGGTGGCGGCGCGAGGGAGACTGCTTTTCGGAGCTGATCCCGCAATATTATTTCGATTTTCTGCGCGGGGGGACTCCGGATCCTCTCGTACCCGTTTTCTATCACAATCAGATGGACCTGCGCGGGCTGGCGGGGATTTCCACGCGGATTTTGGAGGTGGTCGCGGACCCGGAAAATCACGGAACGCACGCGCTCGATCTATTCGGGGTTTCGCGGTTGTGCGAGAGACGAGGGGAAACCACGCGCGCGCGGAGGCTTTATTCGCGTTCGCTCGAAGCCCAACTGCCCGCGGAAGCGGATCGCGCGGCGAGGAAGTCGCTGGCGCTCCTGGCGAAGCGCGGGGGAGATTGGGCGGGCGCGGTCAAGCTGTGGGAAAGCGTGGCGGGCGACACGCGGGAAGGTTGGGAAGCGTACCGGGAGCTGGCGATTCACTACGAGCATCGCGCGCACGATCCCTTGCGCGCGGCGGGAATCGTGCGCAAGGCGCTCGCCGAACTTCGCCGGGCAAATCGCCTGGGCACGATGGCGGCGCCGGCGTATCGCGCCAGGCGGGCGGACTTCGAACATCGCCTGGCTCGCCTGGAAAAGAAGGCGGGACGCACGCTTCTCGAGAGGCTGGAATTTGAATCTTGCCCCTCCGCGGCCGAATCCAATTGAACTGGGGCAAGGAGGGGAAAGTTCCATGCCGAATCCGGATAGCGCTGCCACAAGAACCGCGAGAATATCGATAGCGGAGGATGCAGGTATGCCCGAGGTCACCGAACCCTACATTCGAGAACAGCTCGAAAAACGCCGCCAGGAATTGAACCAGGCGGTCGCGGCGGCAGGACCGGGAATGGCTTGTCAGGAATTGCTGGTGGAGGTTGACGCAGCCATAGGCCGGATCGATCAGGGCACGTACGGCATCTGCGAAGTGTGCCAGGATACGATCGAAAAAGAGCGCCTGATTGCGGACCCGCTGGTCCGGCTGTGCCTCGACCACTTGTCGGGGGAGGAACAGCGGGCGCTGGAGCGCGATTTGGAGCTGGCGTCGCGAGTGCAGCGCGGATTGCTCCCGCAGCCGGACATGCACCACGGCGATTGGCACGTTCACTACCAGTATCAGCCGGCGGGGCTGGTGAGCGGCGACTACTGTGACGTGATTGCTCCCGAAAACGGCGACGGAAAACTGACCTTCCTGCTGGGCGACGTCGCGGGAAAGGGCGTGGCCGCTTCCCTGCTGATGACGCACTTGCACGCGATGTTTCGCAGCCTTTCGGGGCTGGGGCTCGAACTGGCGAAGCTGATCGAAACCGCGAACCGCGTATTTTGCGAGAGCACGTTTGCGGGGCAATACGCGACGCTGATCTGCGGCCACGCGGGAGCGGGCGGCGTGGTGGAAATTACCAGCGCGGGGCATTACCCCGCCCTGCACATTTCGAAAAACGGGGTCGCGGAAGTCTGCTCGACGGGCGTGCCGCTGGGGATGTTTTCAAAGAGCACGTATACCGTGAGCCGAGTCACGCTGGCGCCGGGAGACGCCCTGCTGTTGTACACGGACGGAATTTCCGAGGCGGCGGGGCCGGATGGATTGGAGTTCGGCGTCGCTCAGGTCGCGCGGGTGGCGGCGAATCAGCATGGGTTGCCGCCGAGAAAGCTCGTCGGAACGCTGCTGGATCAAGTGCACGCATTTTCCAAAGGTGCGCATCAGGCGGACGATCAGACGGTGATGGTGATTCGCCGGACTTAATTGGATGGGCGATTTGCAGGGCGTCTCCCGCGCCGGCGCTAAAGCGCGGGCCGGGCATCGCCGTGAGCCGCGCGGGAAGGCACAAGAAACGTGAATGCCTGTGGAGCAGACGATTTGGCTCGGGCGGCGCCCGGAGGCGGCGGCCAGCCAAGGGCGCGATTGATTTTTTCGAATGTCTCGCGCGTTGCGCCGTCCACCATCAGGCAGCCGCGCCCGGCGCAATAAAGGAACGCTCCACCTCTGGGAGTCTGAAACTCGAAATAATTGGGGCGGCGCAGCAGCGCTGTCCGGTCGTTGTGGCGGTCTTCGAGGACTTCGCTGTACTGCCCGAAGAAACGCGCGGCGTCTTCCGGCGTGTCGAGGGTCACCCGGAAGACCAGATGCGATCCGCCTCCGCTCTGGTCCTCAAAAATCGCGTAGCGGTCGCCCGTCCACATGGGTGAAATCGCGTCGGCTCGCTGGGGCCCCAAAAACTGCTTCAAGACTTCATTCAGGCCGAATTCGCCCAGCACATTTTCGTCGAGCAGCTTCCAATCGGCGGGCGCAATTCCCTTCCAATCGGGCAGCGTCACTTTTTCCGGCTGAACGCCCTTCAGATACAACTGCGGATGAATGATCTGCTGCGTCGAGACGGGAGGATTTTCGAAGAGCAGGTGAAGGTCCTGCCAGCCGTTGTGAGCTTTCAGGAATTGCTGAATGAATCCGATCCCACCGAGGTAGGGAAACAAAAGCTCATCGCGAATGAAGGGTGGAGCGCTGGCGAGTTTCGGGTCCTTGTTGGCTTCATCGAGCGCTCCGGCGCGGACCAGAAGAGTGACATCGGGGAGTTCGCGAATGCTCATCTTTTCGTCCAAGAGCGAATAGTCTTCCATAGCGCCGAGCGCGGAGCCTTCGCTGACCGCGTCGCGGGCCATTTCCGCATCGTCGTTGGGACGCGCCGCCTTGATCCACGGGTCAATGTGGAAGGATTGGTCCTCGAGAGCGTGCGTCAGCTCGTGGGCCATCACTTGTCGCTGTTCGTCGATAGGGATCCAATCGGCAATGTAGAACTCCTGCGCCTTGGGATCGTAGAGGCCCGCGACCTGCTCGGTGAGAACGTCGAGGAGGAACGAATCGAGCGGAAACCCCTGGGGAATCAGGCCGAACGCTTCGAGAGTCTTCACGGTGGCGTGGCGCTCGGCGTCGGTTTCGTCTTCTTTTTGCTCGCGAACCAGATAATCGCGAATTTCGCTTTTGGAGCGGAGGCTCTTCTTGAGCGGCTCCTTGATCGGGAGGCTCAAAATCTGGCTCATCTGGTGAAGGACTTCGTCCGCCGCTTTCATGAAGGCGGTATTCGAGTCGGGAGGAGACTGGGGAGACTTTGCGGATGCGCCGGGGGATCCAGCGACGGAGTTCGAACCGGATGGGGGTGAGACGGACGGAGAAGAGGCTGGAGGCGAATCAGAGGCATGCTGCGCCGGCAAGACAGGCGCGATGAGCCAGAAGAGCAGGAATGCCTGGAGCAACCTTACCAATTGCATCTCTCCTTCGACGCACTTTCAGGATAACAGGTTTTCCGGAGGCGATGCGTGAGGCCGGATCAGAGGAATGTTTGGGCCGAAACGGCGGGGAGCAGCGCGAAAAGGAAAGGCGAAGCAATCAACCACGAGATCTGTCGCATGTGCCGCTGTAGAGCGCCGGGTCAGGGAGCGAAAGCGGAACGCGGCTAGGCCGCGCTGGCGACCTCGGCATGATCGAGAACGATGGATTGCAGCATCACGCGCATATTGGCGTTGAAAAGGTCGCGGAGATAGGAGGGAGTGCCGAACGGGACGAAGGTGCGGTAGTACTCGAGCTGCAGCCAGCGGGCGGCGATTTCACCGGGACAGCCGCCGATGGACGCCAGGCAGCGCCGCAATTCCCACTCCTGGGATTCAAGCGGCATTTCCAGGACGCGCCCAAAAATTTCCTCGTGGCAGTAAATCAGAGCTTGATGGACGGCCGGCTCGGAATACGTCCTTCCAAAATCCGGGTGAAAGTAGCGGCCAGTGGAAACATTCCTTGCGGTGGACAAGGCGAGAAGGCGCGTGTAATCGCTCTCGAGAAGCGCCAAACAACGGTCGGAAAATTCCTCGATAATGCGCTGATTTTGGGAGTACCGCTCAATCGTTTCCAAACCGTATCCTCTTCGACTCCCGCAGGGCGGGCGCGGAATATGACCGGACCGGGACCGGCAGTCGTCCTTCGAGGCGGCAAGCCCCCCAAAGCCTGCCGTTGACTTCTGGTCATCTTAACGCCAAAGATACTAGCGCTGATTCCGGGAAGCGTCAACCGTTACGGCAGGGCGGGGCGAGAACCTGCGGCCGCCCGTGGACATTGCTAACATTGCTCGCCAGGCAGCCGAACTTGAAGGATATGCGCGCGGGCTGGACGGGAGGCAAAGGCCTCTGCGGCATCCAAAGAGTGCTATCATCGCATCAGACTTTTTACCCAGATTGTCTGCGGGCCCAGACGCACGACAAGCACGGAATCATATGAGCGTTTTGATCGGAATTTCGTGCCTTGGAGCGGTGCTGTGCGCGATTGCCGGCTGGTGGATGTTGCGGCCACTGCCGGAAGAACAGACGATGCCTGCCCGCTTTCCGATTGAGGATCTTCTTCCCTTCCATCCCGCCAGATTTCAACAGTTCCGGCAGTCCCTGGAGACAGCCGACAAGCTCTATTCGACACGGACTGAGGCGACGAGGGCCGTGGAACAGCCGTGGAGCGAGGAGCGGCGCCGGCTGCTGAGGGAATTTCTAACCGCCCTCGGAGAAGACTTTGCCAAGCTCCAGAAGCTGGACCGCATGGCCCGTTCACTCTCCTCGACGGGTCCCAGAAGACATGATTTCGACGGCTTCTTGCTGGCGACGCGATTTCGACTGGGCTACCGGTGGGTCGCATTCAAAATCAGCTCCGGGAGGCTGAACCCAATGAACGATCTGCTGCGGATGTCGGAACTTCTCGGCAGCTTCTGGTCCCGCGTAGAGGGCACGATGGTCCGGCCCGGCGAGTCCTACTGAGACCTGGAGACGGTACAGTCGTCCTATTGCCTGTGGGGAAACCGACGTACATGATACGGCACTCCGGACTCGACGGTGTTGGCCGCAGCCGTATAATGGACATCTACGGAGCTTCCCTTGGAACCAGAGAAAATACTCGTCGTGGATGACGAGGAGGCGATTCGAGAGGTTGTCTCGACGCTGCTGTCGGCCCAGGGCTATCAATGCACCACTTCGTCGAACGGGCGGCTGGCGCTCGAAGCATTCCGCAAGGGGTCCTACGACCTTGTTCTCAGCGACATCGTGATGCCGGAAATGGACGGGTTGAAGCTCCTTGGCGAATTGCGCCTGGAAGATCCGGATGTGCCGGTGATCATGGTGACGGCGATGCACGACATCGCCATCGCGCTGGAAGCGATTCGCGCCGGGGCCTACGACTACATCCTGAAACCTTTCGAGAAAGATCAGCTGCACCTCAGTGTTCGCCGCGCGCTCGAACACCGCGCGCTCATCCTGGAAAACAGGACGTATCAAAGCGATCTGGAACATCTGGTGGCCGAACGCACGCAGCAGCTGTCCGTGGCGCTGCAGGAATTGGAGCAGTCCTACGACTACACCCTGGAGGCGCTGGGCGGCGCGCTGGACGCGAAGGACGCGGAGACGGAAGGGCATTGCCAGCGCGTGACGGCGTTTACGATCACGATCGCCAAGTCGATGAACGTCGACAAATCGATGCTTCGCCACATCGCCCGCGGCGCTTTCCTGCACGACATCGGCAAGATGGGAATCCCGGACAGCATCCTCCGCAAGCCGGGCCCGCTGACCACCGAGGAGCGGGAGATCATGAGGCGGCACTGCGAGATCGGGTATTCGGTGCTCGAGCGAATTCCGTTTCTCAAGGAAGCAGCGGAGATCGTTCTCTCCCACCAGGAGTGCTACGACGGATCCGGCTATCCCCGGGGATTAAAGGGCGAGCAGATCCCGCTCGGAGCGCGAATATTCGCCGTGGCCGATACTCTCGATGCGATGATTTCCGACCGCCCCTACCGCAAGGCGCTTCCCATTTCGGCGGCGCGCGAGGAGATCAAAAGATTTTCGGGACGGCAATTTGACCCGCGAGTCGTCGAGATTTTTCTATCGCAACCGGATCGCGTGTGGCTGGCGCTGCACCAGAACACCGGCGATCCATTCCATTTGACGGCGCTCGAAAAGGTTTAGGATCCGCTAGCGGCGCAAGCTTTCGGCCGGCCGCTCAGGCCATCGAGAGAACGGCGCGAATTCCCTCCGAGAATTCCTCTTCTGGCGCGATCAGGCTGACCACGAGATTCCCTTCACCGGCAAAGTCGTAGAAATGCCCGGGGTGAACGTAGACGCCCTTGGCGCGCAGCAGCTCTATCGCCAGATCCTCATCCGTCCGAATTGCGGGAACGCGCAGGATCACGTACCAGCCGCCCTCGACGGCGAGCCGGCTGCAGGTGGACTGGCTGCCGAGCTCGCGATCCAGTTGAGCGAGATTGCGGCGCATGCGATGCATGAGTTGCCGGTGGAAGGCGTGGCGCAATTCGAGAAAGCGAGGCAGGGCGCACTGCACCGGAGCGCCAACAGAAAGATAGGTGTCGGCAATGATGCCCAGGCGGCCAAGCGCTTCGTTCTTGAGAGCGAGCGGGCCGGCGGCGGCGATCCAGGCGGCCTTCATTTGGGGGAGCCCGCAGACTTTCGAAACCCCGCTGAGTGTGAAGGTCAGCGACTGAGAGTTGCCCGCAAAAGACGCCGGGGGAATTGTCGCGAGATGAAAATCCCAAAAGACTTCGTCGGCGACCAAAGCGAGGGAGTGGCGCGAGGCCAAGCCGTTTAACGCGACGATTTCTTCCGGCTTGCAATAGTGGCCGGTGGGATTATTGGGATGGACCACCATGACGGCGCGGGTGCGCGGGGTGATTTTGCGTTCGAGGGCGTGGAAATCGAATTGCCAGCCGTGATCGTAGACGAGCGGATAGCGCTCGATACGCACGTCCTCGATCGCCGCGAGAAAATCGAGCAGGGGATAACCGGGAGCGGGGATGAGGATCTCGTCGCCGGGATTGCACAAAGCGCGAAGAAGGAAGGAATAGGCTTCGCTCGTGCTGGCGGTCAGCAGGATGTCATCCGGAGAGATATTTTCGCCGCGAGCCCCGTAATAATCCGCGACGGCGCGGCGAGCGGGTTCGAGCCCGCGGGGGTCGGGATCGTATACGAGCGAGCGGGGATCGGCCAGGGCTTCGAGGATTTCGCGACCATCCAATTGGAATCCGCACTTCGTCGGATTGGAGGCAGTCAGATCGAGAACCGGCCGGCCGGCGCTTCGCACCTCGTCAAACGCCAAGGCCAATCGGTTTTTTCGCGTGTCCCAATTCGTGCGCGATGCGAACACTTCCAATCCGTCCTTTGAAGAATCGAAGCAAGGCTAACACGGATTTTTGCCCGGATGTTCGCCCAGCCGGGCGAGGCGCAGCGTATAATTCCGTTGGAGTCTCGAATCGCACGCGAAAGTGAGGCTGGTGTGAAAAGGACATTGCTGGGATTTTCCGCGTTTCTTTTGCTTTTTTCGCCGTCGGCCGTGGGGACGATTTCCGCCCAGACGCCGGTCATCGCCAAGACCAACCTGAAAGTGGGAGAGACGGCGCCGGATTTCACGCTGCTCAGCGACTCGTGGACTCCGGTCAAGCTGAGCGATTATCGCGGGAAGAAAAACGTAATCCTCGCCTTTTACGTGCTGGCGTTCACCAGCGGTTGAACGAAGGAATTACAGGCCTATCAGGCTGATATGGCCAAGCTCAACGCCAGCGACACAGTCGTTCTGGGAATCAGCATCGACAGTCCCGCCGCCAACGCCGCATTTGCCAAACAGATTGGCGTGACCTTTCCTCTGCTCAGCGACATGAACCGCACGGTGATGACCCAGTACGGAATCCTGAAGCCGTACGACGTCAAGGGAGAGAAGTACGAGTGGGCGAACCGGACCACCATCGTCGTGGACAAGGACGGAAAGATTCAGCACATCGAAGAAGGCGATGGCGCGGTGAACCCCAATACCGCCGTTTCCATCTGCACGGAAATACATAAAAAGAGGAGTTAGGCCGCGGGTCCGACAAGCAGCGGTAAGGGCCCGCTTCGCGGCCTTCCGCGCTCTCGTGATTTTTTCGACGATCGCGAAATCTCAATCGCGCGCCGAAGCTACGCCCGAAGGCTGAGCAGAGCCAGCAAAAATACCCAAAGGCCGGTGGCAAAATTCCAATAGATCGAGAGCGGCTCGGCCATCGCGGAGCGCATATCGCCGGCTTTTGAGCGAGTGGCCGCCCAATTTGCCGCAATTCCACCCAAGAGCAGCAACCCCTGGGCAGCGCTGAAGAGGAAGAAATAGTCGCGGCTCGGATCAGCGGCGAGTGGAGCGTCCGTCGAAAGCAAATGACGCCAGACCAAACCTTGCAAAGCCAGAAAGAGGAACGCAGTGCCGGATCCGATCTTCAGCCAAGCGGGAGCCCACTGGGCTTCGGGGGCGGCGCCAAGTCGCAGGAGGGAGCAGCCCCTGGCCGTCGCCACCGTAGCGGCGATCAGGAAAGCTACGCCCGCCCACTCCGCGCGCGGAGGGGCGAATGCCATAGCCTGTCCGATGGGATTGCCACGGCGAATCAGATAGGCGCTGGCGAGCGCCATGAAAAATACCAGAACGCTTCCGAGCGAGACGGTCGTCAGAGTTACAAGTCCGTGGCCGCTGCGGTGCGAAGCGCTGCCGTCATCCGCGGCCCATTCGAGTGTCCCGGCGTGCCAGGGGTCCGCTGGAGCTTTTTGTCCCTTCGCCAGGCTCGCCCAGAAATTAAAGACAAAAATCAGCTGCGCCGCTCCCGTAACGATGGATGCCACGCCCGGCACCGCTTCGAGCCACGCCGCCGAGGAAAGTGCACCGAAAACAGCATGAGTTCCCGGGCCAGTGGCATTCAAGGATGACCCCAGAAAATGAAGGGGCAGAAAAATCGCGTAAGCGCCGACGAACGTTAGCCAAAAGTGAATTTTTCCCCAGCGCTCGTTGAGCGTCCTGCCGAACATTTTCGGGAACCAGAAATAAATCCCCGCAAATATGGCAAAGACCGCGGCCATTGCCAGAATCAGGTGGAAATGGCCGGAGACGTATTCCGGGCCCTGAACCACGATTTGGAGCGCGGGCAGCGCCAGAAACAGGCCTGAAACGCCGCCGGTGACGAAAAGAGCGACGAAACCAAGCGTGAAGAGCATGGCCGGAGTGCGCTCGATGGGCCTGCGCCATAGCGTGGCGAGCCACAGAAGCGTCATCACCATCGCGGGAATTCCGATCGAAATCGCCAGCACGGAGAAGGAAAAGGTCGCGTAGGGGTTCATGCCGCTGATGAACATGTGGCGTCCCCAAATAGCGAAGCCGAGAAACCCGAGCGCGCAAATCATCAGCACGGCGAGCCGCGAGCCGAACAATGGCTTGCGGCAAAAGACCGAGAGAACGTGCGAGACGATGCCAAGGGCCGGGAGCAGAACGATGTACACCAGCGGGTCGCCGAAAAACCAAAACAGGTGCGACCAAGTGAGTGTGGAATTACCGAACAGGTCGCGAAACCCGCCGGCCACAATGGCGTCGGGAGAGTAGAAAAAGCTGGTCCCCGCCACGCGATCGAGCGTCAGCAAGACTCCGGCAGCCAGCTCGACACTGCAAGTCATAAGAATCAGGATCGCGGCGATGAACCAGGCCCATGCGGTCAGCGGCATTTGAAGCAGCGCCGTGCCCGGGGCGCGCAGGTCGATCGTCGTTGCCACAAAATTCAGAGCGCAGGCCATCGCGCAAACGCAGAACAAGCAGATGCTGGCCACCCAGGCCGTCTGACTGGCAATTTCTCCAGGCAGAAGGAATGATCCAAGCACTCCCGCCAGCGAAATGCACGTTCCCCAGAACGCGAGAGCGTTGATCCGCGGCGCAGCCATCTCCCGCGCGCCAACTTGCAGAGGCAGCAGGTACGTTCCCAGCCCGGATTGGACCGCGATAGCCAGCACGAAAAACAGCATGATCGTGCCGTGCATCGCGACGACGGCATCAAACTGCACCGGCGAAACCCCACCCGGAGACAGAAGCGGGTGGCTAGGCCCAGGCCAGAACACGCGAAAGCGGATCAGGATTGAAAGGACCACGCCAATGGTCACGGCGACGAAGGCGAGCGAAAGGTATTCGATGCCGATCGTCGTGTGACGAGTCGAAAACAGGCGAACGGCCGGAGAGGACGGACTCGCTGCTGGTGCGGACATCGCCGAAGGATCGCCAGAAATCATTTGGGAGAAAATTGGTGCGGAAGGGGGGAGTGTGCCGTGTATCCCCTCGAAATATTGGCTTTTATGGGCATTTCGTTGATTCACTTGGGCTTTTACGCGTGTCGGTTGTGCCTCGGAATGCCAGCGATGGACAGCGATGGACACCTTAATGGCACAGTGGCACAGTGAAATTATGCTAGCTGCGGCGCGCACCAAAGTCCGTGGACGCTGCTCCCAGCGCTTCCGAGCGCCCTGAAGCCCTTCGACAGTCAACTCGAAAATAAAAAGGGCGTCTCAACGGTTTCCCAATCGAGACGCCCGAAAGATCTGCACCAGAAATCGGTGACTGCGAATCCAGGGCAGTTTACTCGCAGCCTTCGCACCTGTCAAGAGAATAAAAGTGCGGAGAGTGTGGGAGTCGAACCCATCAGCCCCCGAAGGGGCCTCCGAGTGATTCGCAGTCACCGTCCGGTACACCAAACCGGCAGCACTCTCCAATACAAACTGAATGATCGTCCCACGGCCGCGAACTGCTCCGATTTTAGCAGAAATCCGCACAGCGCATCAGACGTTGACTGAAAAAGGACGTTTGCAGACTTCACACTTCTCTTCTGACCACTCTACAAAGCGCACGATCTGACCCAGTGAAATCCTCGCTTTGCACTCAAGGCAGAGCACACGCTTTTTCTGCTGCTTGTCCACGTAGACTGCATTTGTCTTGCTGTCCCTCATGTCTCGCCCATGCAAAGCGAGTCGCCCACCTTCGATTCGATAGTCACCCGCCTTGGCGAACTTGCAAAGGAGACCAACACACGCTGACCCTGCACCAAGTCACGCACCCAGAAAGCACCCGACTAAGAGCCCAGTGATCGCAAAAATCCAAACTAGCTATCTAAGCAGGATCTTCATCAGGACAAGGATGAGAAAAACCACGATCAGGGCAGCTATGCCCCAGTTCTTGCGGCTCGTAGTTTGCCCCGAGTACTTGCGTCTATAAAACCCCGTGCCCGGAATCGAGGTCTGACTGTAATCTTGACCTTTCGCGTCGCGACCGACACGGAAACCGCGAACCCCGACCGAATAGCCGACACCTTTCTTGGAAAGATTTATCCTCAATAGGCCAAAATTGAAGGCCTTCCTTAGATTCCATCCCATCGACTGTCTCCGTGCCAGCCCTACGCAGCTCGGGCGTTCGCCCGCGCTTGTGCCATTTCCATCCAGGCTTTCTGGATTTGATCCTGCAATTGTCCCCGGGCCACAACGATTCGCCGCCGTATTTCTGTCAGCTCCATCTGGCCCCTCGACAGCATCAGCTCGATTTCCAATCGCCTCTTTGCGATCTCTTGGTCGACGCGCTGAACATCCAACGGATCGACGCCACGCTTCGGATCGAATTTGAATCTGCTCTCGTGGGATCGCCTCCAGGCTATCAGCTGTTCGGTTAGGAACTGTCCGAATCCTGGGACCGCTTCCACTGCGGTTGCCGTCACGTCGGCAGCGTCATCAATTCCGTATGAAGAAAGCATCGCCTTCCGATTATCCTTGACGTGCGGAATGTCGGCAGACGCTATATCGAACTTCTCCAAATAGTGTCGAAGCTGGACGTTGTAAAGATCACGTTCAAGATCCCGAATCTTTTGTTGTCTCCGGCTCGGAAGTTGGGCGTGCTCCTCTGCCAGTTTCTTCAAATCCGTCATCTTTGCTGTGAATGCCTCTTCGGAAGCTTCTCGCTGCCACCGCTCTTGGATCACCCGCAGTCGCGCTTCAGTAGCCCTGGCCTCATTTTCAAAACCTGTTTTCCTGTGCCCGGCTTTGCTAATCATGCTCTTCGCCACTGCAACACAAACTATGCCAACCCAGAAAGTTGCTGCTCCTAGCCCCGAGGCAAGACATATCCCTAAGATTACTAGCACCACCAACACAACAGCAGCAATCTCCCCTCGACGTCTCCAGCCTGCGGCCTTGGCCTGCAACGTGGCCCGGATGCTCGCCGTCAGTTGGGCAAAATCGGGGAAGACAGTCGGCCCGGGACTTTGCACCGATGATACCTGGGCCCAAACCAGGTCCAGCTTGAACCCGGAGGAACCGACAGCAACACCGTAGCCTACGAACAACAAAACACCGGCTCGCGCCTCTATAGCGCACCACGGACAGGCCGATAGCCCCTGAAAAAAACTATGCGCTTTGTTCGTCGAGCATTCTTTCAGTCGTCGTCCAAGCGTATCCAGGGCGGCGATCCACTGTCCGCCGTTAGGCCGCCCACTTTGGACCCCGCTCGGAGCGAAAGCGCTCACAAATAGACCGCTGACCTCGGGCGTTAGATGAGCCAGGGTAATGCAATTCGGCGGGGGCTGCATCTGTGTGCGCTGTGTGTCCGGGGCAAA
>DATJTF010000018.1:0-239745 GCA_035503815.1 Verrucomicrobiia bacterium | reverse complement strand
GTGGGTGGCTTCCACTACGAAGTCGTTCATTCTGCGCATCATAATGCTTGGCGCGTTTGGGTACGGCCTTTACGTAATATTGGCCAGCGGCTCGCGCGGAGCCCTGATCGCGGTGGGAGTCGCGGCCATCTATTACTTGTTCTCCGCCTCCAATAAACAACGAATCGCTGCTCTGTCAATCGGCACCGCCATGCTGGCGATTGCCTTTAGTTTGGTTTCCGACGAGGCGATTCATCGGCTCTTCTCTTTTTCGGAGACGACTAGCTCCCAGTCAAGCGGGGCGACGCAGTCCGAGGAGTCTCGAACACAACTCTTGGAAGACAGCATCATGTTTGCTCTCAAAAATCCCCTTTTTGGCGTGGGGCCGGGAGACTTCAGCGTTGCCGAGGGCGAATCTAGAAAGGGATTTTGGCTCGAACCTCACAATTCCTACACCGAAGCGGCCTGCGAGTGCGGAATCCCCGCGTTTATCTTCCTGGTTGCCGGCCTTGTGTCGTCGTTTGGGATTCTCCGGCGAATCGGACGCGAATGGGGCAAGGATGTCCGGGCCAAGGAATTTACCCAGGCGGCCTTCTTCTTGCGGTTGAGCGTGGTTGCTTTCTGCAGCGCGATCTTTTTCTTGAACTTTGCTTACCTTTTTCATCTCCCCATGATCGGCGGCATTTCAATTGCCATGGGCCACGCGTCCGAGGATTGGAAATCGCGACAGCAGCCCGCGGAGCCTGCCCAGGGGATTCAAACATCCCGCGGCTCTTCAAAGGGGAGCAGTCATGCCAATGGCAATCAGATCTCCTCGCCTTTAGCTCTCTCGCAAACCAAGAAAATCCGTAGGCCTGATTAGAGACATACTCGCCCACAATTCCGATCGGATTGACCCAGTCGAGGTACGACTGCGCGATCCCGGCCGAAGCTGCTTGTGCGCACAGCGTTTCTCCTTCTACAATAAAAGAGGTGTCGCCCTGCTCGAGACGGCGCCGGCCTTTGAATGCGCTGAGTTCTGCCGAACCTTGTATCCCTTTTCGTTAGGCCAGATGCAGCACTACGACCGAACAAATGAACCCTAGCTGCGAAAGCGCTGCGGGGGCCAAGCCTCATGAATGTGACAACGAGAGGTTATACCCGTGCATCGCCAGAGCCGAACCTGGGGCTCCGGCGACCCGCCATACTTTTCCTTTCCATTTTCTATATCGCGGTGACCGCATTGACCCGTGAAGTCGCTATGGCCGATACGTATTATTATATTTCATCTATTTTGAAATACTCCGGCGGTAGAGATCTCATCTTTTGGGATTTCGGACACCTCATGTGGAGGCCGGCGATCTGGGCTCTCTTCCGGTTTGCTAACCTCATCGCCCCGGCTGCGGATTCTTCCTCGCTTGTCCTCCATACGATGCTTGCGGCAAACTGGCTCGCAGGGTTGGGATGCGTCCTGCTTTTCGCGCGCGTGACCCGAAGATTTGCGAGCCCACACATTACAATCCTTGCAACGCTGGCGATGATGCTTAATCAGGCATTTCTGAACTACGTTCACACGGGGGCAGCCTATGTTTTCGGCCTTTTTTTCCTCCTACTCGCCATGGACCTCTCGACTGTGCAGACCGACAGAGATTGGGACTCCTGGGGTGGGTGCAGCTTGCTCGGTGCGTCGCTGGCCGTTGCAGTTCTTGTCTGGCTTCCCTACCTATTCGCCGTTCCCGCAATACTGCTGCTTTCCATTGTCCTCCATGGTTTAAATCGTCGTTCGATCTGGTTCTCACTCAGGGCAACCTCCGTCTGTGCGCTCGTCGGGCTCGGAGCATATAGCTGCGTGGCATTGAAATTGCATCTGTCAAGCATCGACGAAATTCATAATTGGATCGCGATATCGTCTCATTCACTCATCCCCATTGGTGGTTTTCCACGCGCAATCTATGGTTTCAATCGGTCGTGGTTTGAGATGGGGAGGGCCGGTATCGAATTTCGCCGCTTTCTTCTGAAGGACCCTTACGTTCACATTTCCTTTGGCACCCTGTTCTTTGCAGGCTTTTGGAAGCTGATCCTCACTTACACCCTCTTTGGAGCGATCGTACTCAAATTGGCGCTCGGCTCGACCGCAGATCGTCGCATTCTAGCCTTTCTCGCACTGGCGTTCGTGCCTGTCTTTGCGTTTGGATTGAAATGGTACGGGGGAGACATGGAGAGGTACCTCGACGCCATTCCGGCCGTGCTGTTTGCCGCGGCATGTGCCCTAGACTCCCGCCCGCCGCTCGTTCTGAAGGTCACATCTATAGGGTTTATTTTCGCCTTGTTGGCTGTAAACGTCCCAAAAGATTTGCGGTGGGTCCGCGATGCCGAAGACCGTTCGTTGGCGGCGAGACTCAGCGTGTTAGGGCCTAAGGCCGCGAACGGATATATTGTCGTCTTTCCAGGAGATCCCTTACTTGGACTTGAGCCTATTTCTTTGAGGCCATCCGACAGCTTTGCCGTCGCTCCCGAGATAAGCCCTATCGTGCCATTGGGCTATAGGAACGAACGTGAATGGCGCGCGATTTTTGCGTCAACTGCGCTCAAGACATGGCAACGCGAAGATGAGGTTTGGATCTGCGGGGGTTTGCTGGATCCGACTCCACAAAGGGGATGGGGCTGGGTGGAGGGGGCTGGCCCGAGCGCCCATTGGGCTGACATTCACAGTTTCTTCAGCCACCTACAAGTTTCGGAGCGTCGAGGCGATTTTGTGCAACTACCGCCGACTCCAGGGAATGTCGAGTTTCTAGGTGCAATACCACCACCGCCAGACAGATAACTAAGATTAGGATGGGTTTGATTAGCTGTCCTCTCGACGAGCCGCGACGCCGAGGAAGCTAGGCTTTGGAAATTTCCACCGAAGAAAGTGAATCGAGCTTTCCGGTTATTCCGGCGTGCCGACCCGATTAGAAGAACCCTGCAAATTGGCTGGGTAATTGAGCTCATGCATCGCATTGCCCAATGCTTGACGCGCTCTGGCTAACCCACCCGGATTCATGTCGAAAGTATACCCGTTGGTTATCCAAGATGAAATTTCTCTTTGGACAAGCGATTCTTTTCCCTCGTTCGCCATTAAATTCAGATATTCGTAATCCTGCATGCCATCCCGAATCATTTTGACGCGAATCGAGGGGATCCATATAGGGATCTTGACCCCCACATGCGCCGTTGTCCCTGGATACCACAGATCGCCATCGCCCCAGTTCCCGTATTCGTATACGGATATCCAAGGATCTGTCGTCCCTGTGCCGCAGGGATAATAGAAACATCCGTCCTGAAGATAGTAGAGCTCTCCGCTCTCGTTATTCCGGAACGTCATCCACTCCATCACGCGATTCGCCACGGGGAGACCATCTACATCGTAATTCGGATATGTCACGCCGCTGCCTACGGTCCCATTACCGCATGTCCCCGAGGACGAACAGCTTTGATACGACATTAACCGGCGCTTTGGGCCCGCACCTCCGCAACAATTTCCAGAGAGCCAATTGTCATAGCTTGAACGCTGGCCTGTTCCTCCAATGGGTTCCATGTTGTTGACGAGCACCACCAGCCAGTCGATCGAATCGAGAGCGTCATGCTTTTGGGCGGTTGCGAGGTCCGCTTCAACTAACATCGGCAACTTCGGATCGGAGTAGCTTCTGATCTCGCGGGCGTTCGCATTCACTCCGACCCAGTCTTTGTCGCTGGTCGGTTCGTCCCACAAGTAATAGAAGAGAGTCGGAAGCCATTTCTCTGCCTGAAAGTTCTTCACCCAATTCTCAATGATGCCCCTTGTGTTGATGCCAGGGTTCAAGCACCCGCCAGCGCAATTCAATTGCATCGCCGTGCGCCGGGCTCCCGGCAAAATCGTCCTGACGTTCAAACCTCGAAGCTTGCCATCAAACAGAGGGCCGAGCTCCGCTTTGAATTGTGAGAAACTCCCGGTGTCGGGGAACACATTCGTGGTTGCGCTGTTCATCCGGTTGTCCAGCGCTTGCGCCCCGAAATCCGCTTCCATCCCCCCCACTCCGTTCGGGTACCCATCGCAAGATGAATCGCCGTACTCCTGCTTGCAAAGGCTCGCGTACCCGATCCCCGTGATGTACGTCAAGGTTGCTGTCGACGGCATTCTCCCTCCCGCGCTCGCAGGCCACTGCCAGATTGCATAAACGACGGGCATCTCGGCCAGTTTGTGATCGTCTCCGCTGACGGTTACCTTCCCGAGGTAGTATCCGGATGGCGCCGATGGGGGAACATGAACGTCGATCCAGACGCTCTGATCATTTTCCCCCGCCACGTCAAACGGAAACGCATTCGTCCTCTGATGGTAGTACGGATCGACTGCAGGGATGAGCGGGTCGGGATAGTAGCCCGTTGTCCCGTAGTAGGTCGACGAAACGGCCGTTACCTTTGGATAAACGTGCATGTAGGCCTCGCGGTAGACCACGATGTCCGTCGACGACGCGGAAATCGCATAATGCGAAGGAGCAGTCTGCACCAAATCGCTCACGGTTACATTCAGCTTCCGTATTCCGCCCGCTGGCGCTTTCACGTGCACTTGGAAGCTCTGAATTTCGTTTTGCGTCGCGTATACAATCGCCCAGTGAACCATCCCTGGCTGCCCCGAATCCTGCCGCACTTTCTCGAGCGGGCCCGTGATCCAGATATTCGAGGGATAGTGAGAGGGATTCTCGTCAATTTTCGGGCTGAAGGCAGCGCTCAGGGGATCAATTCGCTGTGCCGCCGCAACGGAAGGGAGCATCGAAAGTAGAAGGGCAAAAAAAATCAGTTTCTTCATGATACTCTCCGATTTTGCAGACTGGCAGAAACGCCAGCCGCCCCGGCGGGCGAATAAACCAAGAGGTAACGCGCCGCCAACACCTCAAGAAACCCTGGCATTACAGATTTTTGATTTTGCTCTTACCGGCGGGATATGGCCACTTCAATTTGGGTGTAGCAGAGCCTGTCGTTATCGCTGTCGATTTCCGCAGGTCACTTCACGGGCACAGCAAAGCTTGAACCATCCAGTGACGGTTCCTGTTGGCGTACTCCCGAGACGCCAGGAGACCTGAATCCCTCTCGGGTTCCATATATGACCACCAAGACCAGGCAGCAACTCGCCAGATTAGGGCGCGCTACCGGATGACGCCTGGCAAGTCGGTCCCGCGGACGAGGAGTAAGTTAACTGATGTATCGCTCCGCCCAGCGCGCACCGGGCTGCCGTCAATGTCCCGGCGCCTGATCCCGCTGAAACGTCGAACGTGTAGCTGTTCGTTATCCAACTGCTTGCCTCACCCATGGCAAACACTCCTTCGCCATTGTTCGTCAGCACATTCAGGTACTCGTAGTCCTGCTCGCCATCGCGGATTTCCTTCATGCGAATGGAAGGAATCCAAAGAGGAGTCGTCAGCGCTCCACCGCTTGAATTGGTGACGTAGTTCGTGCCCCCAAAGGAGCTTGGATATGCAAGCGTTCCGTCGCCATTGTTGCCGAACGCGTATACCGCCGCCGTCCACGGATTGTTGGGGCTTCCCGTGTAGCACCCTCCAACCCAATAGCAGTCTACGTCATAATAGAGAAAGCCGGTCTGGCCGTTCCAGTAATCAAGCCATTGCTCGGCCTGATTCGCCGCGGGAACTCCATCCACATCCACATTCGCGTAGGTGTAATTGCTCGGACCGATCGTGCCATTTCCGCACGTTCCCCCGTTTGAGCAGCTGATGTAGGACCAAAGCTGCCTTGTGGGGCTGCCAGTGCCGCAGCAATTCCCAGCCAGCCAAGTGTTATACGTCGAGCGGGTATTTGCGCCCCCAATCGGCTGCATGAGGGTCCAATTCGCTACGATCACGTCGAGGTTGTCGAGAGCGCCATTCGCTGTCACATTCACCAAATCAGTGCTCGCCATCGTGCTCAATTTTGGCGTCGTAGCGTGCGCTTCTGCACCCCTCGTGTTGATGGAAGTCCAAGCCGAACCGCTCGGCTCGCTGACGTTGAACGCCTCAAGGGTCCCCGTGTATCCATACGAAGCCCAGTTAGCTGCCCAAGTCGAGTAGTCGCCAGGGCTGGCACCGTAAATTTCGGCATTTGTCCCTTTCGCTCCCACGAGCATAGTCGGCGCATGAGCGTTTGCTGTCGAGCCATTCAAGAGCGGCCCGTAAGGCATTCCTGAGATCCTGCCGTAATCATCATATGCATAAGGCGGATCGAACAGGCTCATCCTATGGTCCAGAAACATCGAAGCGCCGTCAGCATCCATGTACGCAATAGCCGTGTCGGAGCTTCCTCCGGCGCCGGGGTAGGCCGAGCAGGCGTTATAACTGCCATAGATCGCGACACAGAAAGCCTCTGTGTCGAGGGCGTAGTCGCTCTTCAACGTCGCCGTCGAAGGCATGTATCCCCCTCCCGGCCACTGCCACACTCCGAGGACTACGGGATACGTCCCAAGAATCGTCGAACCGCTCGTCACTGTTACCGTTCCCGTGTAATACCCAGACGGCGCCGTCTTGGGAACTAGAATGTCGATCCACGCACTTTGATTGTCCCCGGCGGGAACACTGACCGGCCAAGCGTTCGTCGTCTGGTGGAAATAGGGATCAACCGCGGGAATCAAAGCGTCGGGAAAGTAGCCGGCGGTGTTGTAGAAGGTATCCCCACTGGCCGTCTTTGTCGTCACATGTTGATAGGCTTCCCGGTAAACCACGATGCTATTGGTTGACGCGGAGATGGTCGTTGTGTTCGACGGATTTGGTCCCACTAGGTTGCTTATTGTCACGCTCATGTCCGGTGTGCCGCTTCCGGTGTCATGCAAGTGAACCTGGAAGTCCACAAATTCGTTTTGTGTGCCCCAGATCAGAGCGCAGTAGGTTGTACCCGGTGTGCCCGAATCTTGGCGCACTTTCACAAGGTCGTTCGTGATCCAGATATTCGAGGGAAAGCCACTCGTGCAATTTGGTGTCGGCTGGTAGCTTGTGTTCAGTGGATCGGAGCCGTTCGGCGCGAGGACTGATATGCTCAGCCCCTCCGTCGCTGTGTTGCTCGCCGAATCCGTCACCTTCACCGTAAACGACGAACTCGCAGCCGTCGTTGGCGTGCCGGTGATCTGGCCCGCGCTGCTCAGCGACAATCCGGCCGGCAGCGAACCCGAACTCAGCGACCATGTGTAGGGCGACGTTCCGCCGCTCGCCACCATAACCGCGGAATAGGACGTTCCCACGATTCCGCCGGGCAACGACGCCGTTGTGATTTGCAGTACCGGCGCGGTCACGGCGATGCTCAGGCTCTTCGTCGCCGTTTGCGCCGGAGAGCTCGAGTCGGTCACTTTGACGGTGAAGGATGAAGTTCCCGACGCCGTCGGCGTCCCGGAAATGATGCCCGTTGAGGCCGCAAGGCTCAATCCCGCCGGCAAGGATCCCGACGAGATGGACCAGCTGTACGGCGTCTTTCCGCCCGTTGCAGTGAGGGTCGTCGAGTAGGAGCTGTTCACCGTGCCGCCAGGGAGCGAAGACGTGCTGATCGACGGCGGTTGCGCGGCCGCGGCCACGACGATACTTAGACTCTTCGTCGCGGTGCTGTTGTTGGCGTCCTTCACCTGCACCGTGAACGAAGCTGTGCCAGACGTGGTCGGCGTGCCGGAAATCACGCCCGTTGAAGCCGCGATGCTCAATCCCGCCGGCAGCGCGCCGGAAGTGACGCTCCACGTATAAGGAGTCGTGCCGCCGGTCGCTGCAAGAGTGGTCGAATAGGCTGTGCCAACCGTCCCGCCAGGAAGCGAAGACGTGCTGATCGTTGGCGGCTGTGCTGCGGCGGCCACGACGATACTCAGACTCTTCGTCGCGGTGCTGTTGTTGGCGTCCTTCACCTGCACCGTGAACGAAGCTGTGCCGGACGTAGTCGGCGTCCCCGAAATAACTCCCGTCGAAGAAGCGAGGCTCAACCCTGCAGGCAACGAACCTGACGTAATGGACCAGGTATAGGGAGTTTTGCCGCCTGTTGCTGCAAGCGTCGTGGAGTATGACGTCCCGACAGTCCCGCCCGGCAGCGAAGACGTGCTGATCGTCGGAGGCTGGGCTGCAGCCACGACGATGCTCAGGCTCTTCGTCGCCGTGCTGCTGTTCGCGTCCTTCACCTGCACCGTGAACGAAGCCGTACCAGACGTGGTCGGCGTGCCCGAAATAACTCCCGTCGAAGCCGCCAGGCTCAATCCTGCCGGCAAAGACCCCGATGAAATCGACCAAGTGTATGGCGTCTTCCCGCCCGTAGCCGCAAGCGTAGTTGAATAGGCTGTGCCGACCGTCCCGCCCGGAAGCGAAGACGTGCTAATCGTGGGCGGCTGGGCTGCAGCGATCGTCACACTGAAACTTCTCGTCGCGGTTCCAGGCGTCACGCTCGAATCCTTCACTTGAATCGTGAATGAAGATGTCTCCGCTGTCGTCGGCGTCCCCGAAATCGCCCCGGATGTTGCGTTCAGGCTCACACCCGCCGGCAAAGAGCCCGAAGTGACCGACCAGGAATAGGGAGTCGTCCCGCCGATAGCCGCAAGCGATGTCGAATACGCTGTCCCCACCTGCCCGCTGGGAAGCGATAGCGTCGTAATCTGCAGCGGACCACCCGCTGCGGCAATCGTGATGCTCAATGACTGCGTCGCGGTTTCCGCCGGCGAACTCGAGTCCGTCGCCTTCACCGTGAACGACGTAGTTCCCGCCTGCGTCGGTGTGCCCGTGATGTCGCCGCTCGTCGAAAGTGCAAGTCCCGCCGGAAGCGATCCGCTCGCCAGGGACCATGTGTACGGCGCCGTTCCGCCTGTCGCGGACAGAATCGCCCTGTAACTCGCTCCCGTCTCGCCCGCAGGAAGCGCCGTTACGGAAATTTGCATCGGAGTTTTTGAGCTCGTGATTGTAATGCTGAGTCCCGCGCTCGCCGTCTGCGCCGGGCTCCCGGAATCCGTCACCTTCGCCGTAAATGTGAATGCCCCGGCTGCCGTCGGCGTTCCCGAAATCGCGCCCGAACTTGCATTCAGCGAAAGCCCTGTCGGCAACTGGCCGGAAGAGATGCTCCACGTATAAGGAGTCGTGCCGCCGCTGGCCGAAAGCACCGCCGAGTAGGCGGTTTGCGTCGCGCCGGTCGGAAGACTGTTCACCGTGACCGCAAGCGTCGGCGGCGGATCGCCCGTTCCCGTCGTTTGACCTGCGGAAGTTACGCCGGCGCACCCGGAGCTCATGACCGTGGCCGTTATGACGACGAATAATAGGAGGGAATAAAGAATCGCGCTGATTTGCAGACCGTTCCGGCCAGTTCTGTTTGAACTCATCGGTTTCCTCGCACGATGAGCCTAGCAACTGCCCGATGTCCGAAACTACTGGTCAGGGGAAGGGCTTTGGTCCAGCAGAGCGCCTGTACTGCGGGACCTGTACCTTCGGACAGGGCGCGAATTCCTTTGTGGCTGGGGGTTTTTCTGCTTCCGGAGAGCCAAGGCATCGCTGGGCAAAGCGAAGGCGGGAGATATTCGATCGAATCGAACCTGCGAATCCCTTTTTTCAACACGAGGCGACCTTTGTTCTGGATTTATTTTTTTCTACAAGGGGATGACCCGCTTATTCGCTGATTTCCGCATGAGACTTTGCCCCAAGCCGTCTCCCTTCATCGGTCAACCAGCGTTCCCCGCAAACTTTCCGCCCTACGTGGCGCCGATTTGCGACTTCCCGCTCGGCATGCACAGGCCATCACGCGCGCCACTTCAGGATGCTTACCTCCTGCATGCATCTAAAACCGCATAAACTTCACCTGAACCGAATCAACGGCAGGTTCGGCAGATGAAAAGCGTCAAAAACTTCAATTGTGAAGGCTGCGTCGAACTGAAACTGGCGATTCATTGCCAGCCCAGGAAAGCCGGCTTGCTTCAACTAACCCCAACGACGGGACCCCGTTAGAAGTGCCCATTGCGAAAGCGAGCTGAACTGAACTGCAAACCCCGCTCCAGGATCCGGGACGATCGTTCTTTCCAATCCCGAAGCGCGCTCCGGAGATCACCTGAGGAATTTCCTCCGGGCTTTACCGGAGAGCAGGGACCACTAGCACACCGTATGCCAACAGGGGGAATTTAGTAACTCTTGTAAAATCAAAGGACTCCGGGGATACTCCCGTTTCTTGGAATGTAAAAAGGTCCGCCCCGCTGTAAAACTGGCTTGTGGAAAAAGATTCTCTCCTCCGCTTTTCATAATCTCGGTGAGCCGTTCCAGTCGTCAATCGGAGCGTTATCTGCCGTTTACACGCCCCACGATTTCGAGTGCGACGAGGGATTGGCCGCAAAATTCTGCCTTTCGCCCGCTTTTCCGAAATTCGATTTGTGATTTTTAACGTCGGTAAAACAGGAAGGGCTTATTACGACGAGGCGGGAAGCGATGGATGGTCGCCTGCCGTGATCGCTTTTGCGGCCGGGTCTTTCGGAGAAAAGGCGTGTTTGATGTCCCTGGTTTTCAGCGAGAGGGGTGAAAGAACTTCCTCGTACATGGCAACCAGCAGCTGTCTCTGCTTCAAAGGCGAAAAATCTTGCGTCACCTTGCGATACGCCCGCTCGGCCATTTCGGCTGTCGCGGCCGGATCATCCAGCGTTCGAATGATCGCGCCGGCAAGCGCATTCACATCTCCCGCGGCGACCAGGTGTCCTGTCCAGGCGTCCTCTATGACGTCCGGCACTCCACCCACCGCCGTCGCGACCACCGGCGTCCCAACAGCCATGGCCTCCAGGACCACGTTCGGGGTTCCTTCCGTTAACGATGGATTTGCCACCACATCGCAAGCGCGTATCCATGGAATGATGTTGCTCTGGAATCCCGGGAACGTGACGCTGGCCTGAAGGCCGAGTCGCACCACAATTCCTTCCAGATTCTCCCGTTCCCTTCCTTCTCCCAAAAGAACCAGGTGAGTCCGGGGCTGTTTCGCAATAACCGCTTTCATCGCTTCCAGCAGAAAACGGTGCCCCTTCTCGATGCTGAACCGCCCGATTGCCCCTACCAGCAGGCACTCTTCCGGCAGCCCGAGCGACCGCCGCAACTCGCCCTTCTTGTCCCGGTTCTCGCCGTGCTGGGCCAGCAGCAAGGCGGCATTGGGAATCACAAAAGGCTCGCGCTTTTTCCCTCGCCGGCTCTTCAGGAGCTCCGCCTGCGGCCTCGAAACGCAGGCCACCCATTTCATATGAGAAAGAACCAGCCGGTCCAGCGCCTCGTACTGCCGGACTTTCCACGTCTCCGCAAGCCACCCGCGCACAAATCCGATCTGCGTGCAACCGGCCAGCGGCGACGCGAGAAATCCCGTCACGTTCGCTTTGTAGGTGTGCGTGCAAAGAAGTGTGATCTTCTCTTCCCGCAGATATTTTGCCAGCGCAAACACCGTCCGCGGGTTAAACCGTCCCGGAGGCAGCTCCAGCGTCCTCAGGCCCGTCTCTTTTGCGCGCAGCAGGATGTCGGGCGTCCCGTTGCCGTTTCGAAACGACCCGACAATCATTTCGCATTCGGGCGAGTTCAGATCGGCCGCGTGCTGGAGGATCTGCTTTTCTGGGCCGCCGATGAACCAGCTGCCCATCAAATGCAGGATTCGGATTGGGGACTCGGTAATCATCGTACGTCTTCGCTCTGGCCCTCGCTCACCTCTGGCTCAATCGGCCGATCGCAGGATTTCCCCATGCGCTACCGCACTCCGCGCCCGACCATCACCGCTCGCACCGTATAGAACACAATCAGAAGGTCCAGCATGATCGAGCCGTTCCGGATGTAGTACAGGTCATACCGTAATTTCTCTTTTGCCTCTTCCACCGAAG
This sequence comes from Verrucomicrobiia bacterium, assembly GCA_035503815.1. Lineage (GTDB taxonomy): Bacteria > Acidobacteriota > Terriglobia > Acidiferrales > UBA7541 > Palsa-295. The sequence goes on along the minus strand of DATJTF010000018.1, from coordinate 227,948 downwards.
AGCCGTATCCATAGCTGATTTGCGCCCACCCCGTGATCCCGGGACGCGTGACGTGCCGCAGGTTGTAATACCGGATCGCTTGGCTCAGCTTCTCCACGAATTCCGGGCGTTCCGGCCGCGGCCCCACGAACGCCATGTCGCCCTTCAGCACGTTCCACAATTGCGGAATTTCATCCAGCCTCGTCCGCCGCAGAATCCGCCCGATCCGCGTGATCCTTGGATCGTCATCCGTCGCCCATGTCGGCCCGCTGTCCGCCTCCGCATCCGGACGCATGGTCCGGAATTTGTAGCAATCAAAAACGCCCCCTCGCATTCCCACCCGTCTTTGCCGGTAAAGCACCGGTCCCGGCGAGCCCATTTTGATGAGAAGAACGATAAGAGGAATCAGCGGCAGGGTCAGAATCGTCAGAACCAGCGCCAGAAGGATCGAAAGGGCGCGCCGCGCGCCGCGCTCCCACGAATTCAGATGGAACCCGTCCCCGAAAATGATCCAGCTTGGATTCAGCTCGTCCACTTCGATCTGCCCCGAAACCTTTTCGAGCAGCGACGTCCCGTCATCCACCCGGACCCCGCCCAGCCGCAAGTCCAGCAGATCGTCCACCGGCAGCGTGGTGCGCCGGTCCGTCAGCGCGACGATCACGCGGTCCACCGCGCGGCGGTCCGCCATTTCCCGCAGCACTCGTCCCAGCGAGTCCCGGCTGATCGCTCCCGCCCCCTCCTCTCGGACCCATCCCACAACATCCATCCCCAGTTCCCCGCGGGTCCGGATGGCTTCGGCGATTCGCTTCGCGCGTTCGCCGTCGCCCAGCAGGAACACTCGCTCCCGCAAAGCAGGAAAAAGTATCATCCGCCCGTAGGCCCACCGCCAGAAGCTCCACGTCAGCGACAATATGCAGACCCCGATTAACAGGACATTTCTCCCGAGCAGAAAATTCGGGTCCACATAGGTCAGGAGCGCCAGAACCAGCGACAGCGTTCCCACCAGAATCAGGATTCGCGAATACATTTCTCCCGGGCTCGCCAGCCGCCGCAGATCGTATAGATCCAGGTAATGGGAACAAAGCAGCGCCAGAAGGGTCACGCAACCGAGAATCCAGAGCGAATGCGTATCGCGGAGTACGTCTCCGCTCGCGCCCCGGAATGAAATCAAAATCGCCAGGGTGAAGGAAGACAGAATGATCGCTACCTCTCCCCCCAGCAGGAGGAGCGTTCGGCTCGGCACGTACGCGTTGAATACTCGAATCACCGCGCGGCTTCTCCTTGGTCTTTGTTCGTTCCCTCGTAGTAGTAGTAATACGATCCGTACTCTTTCACTTCCTTCACCGCGTTCAACACCACTCCCACCACGTTCCGCCCTTCCATCTCTTGCGCCGTCTTCCGGGCGACGTCCACCGGAGTCGATCCCGATCGCACCACCAGCAGCACCCCGTCGCATAGATCCGCCAGCAGGCTTGCGTCATGCACCGGCACGCACGGCGGTGAATCCAGAATCAGCCAGTCAAATACGGGCGCCAGACGCTCGACTAGAACTTTCAAACGCCCGTTGGATATCAGCTCTCCCGGTTCGGTAACCTCGTTTCCCCCCGGAATGAAGCACATCCCTCCCGCCGGCCCTTGTTGAATCACGCTGAGCTCGTCCATTTCGCCGCGAAGGTAGTCCGTCAATCCCGGCGCCGAAGGCGCGCCCAGGGGAACATGCAGCCGGGGGCGCCGCAGGTCCGCGTCGATCAAAAGGACGCGGCGATCCGGCTGACGCGCGATCGCCTGCGCCAGATTCGAAGCCACGAAAGTCTTTCCCTCGGCGGGCAGGCCGCTGGTCACGAGAACCGTTTTCATCGGCTGCGCGGCCCTGATTTGGTATAGCCTCGACCGCAGCGTTCGAAATTGCTCGGCGCCATGCGGGTTCGACGGGTTCAAGAATATGTTCTGGTTCGGATCGAGATTCCACGTGGGACGCGAGCAGTGTTTTTGGATTTCGTCGAACCGCAGGTAACCGGTTGAGTGCGTCGCCAGCACCGGTTGGCGTCCCGGCGCCGGAAGCGCCGGTAACTCGACGGGGCGCGGCTCGATCGCCTCACTCGGTTCAGCCGCTGCGGGAGCTATCGCGCTCTGCGCCGTGGCCCTTTCTTCTGCTGCTCTCTTGAGTGCCTCGTGGATACGGCTCATGGCTTCCTTTCGCGCATTTCAGGCGGCAGGACGTTCACCTGTCGCAAACGGGACAGCAATTCATCCAAATTCTCCAGCAATTCCTGGGTTCCTGCCGCTCTCTCGATCGTTTCCGCCGGCTGCTTGGCGGCTACTGGAACCGTAGGCTCGATTTCATCCAGCTGGAACTCCCTCGCCACCTCTTCCACCAAATGGGCTGGAACCGGCCGCACGTGGTCGACGTACGCGTTGATCAGCGCATGTTCGCAAAGCAAGTTCACAACGCGCGGAATGCCGCGTGAATACATGTGCACCGTCTGAATCGCCTCTTTCGAGAAAATGGGCTCCCCGTTCGCTCCGGCTATCCGCAATCGTTCCGCGATGTATCCGAAGGTTTCTTCAAGCGTCAGCGGAGTCGTCCGGCACCGCAGCGTGATTCGCTGCCTCAGCTGCCGCACTTGCGGGAGTTTCAGCTTTTCTTCCAGCTCCGGCTGTCCCGTCAGCACGATCTGCAGCAGCTTTTCCGTCGACGTCTCGAGATTCGTCAGCAGCCGAATCTCCTCGAGTACCTCGAGCGACAGGTTCTGCGCCTCGTCGATGATCAGCACCGCCGTTTCCCCCGCGCGATATCGCTCGAGCAGCCACTGGTTCAGCCGCATCAGCATGTGGCTTTTCTGCCGCGATTCGCACGGCACTTCGAAATCCGCCAGAATGAAGTCCAGCAGCTCGTTCACGTCCAGCTTGGAATTGAACACGAACGCCGTCTTCACCCTCTGTCCGTGCAGCCAATCCAGCAGCCGGTTGAGCAGCGTCGTTTTCCCTGTTCCCACTTCGCCCGTGAGAAGAACGAATCCCTTCCGGTTCTGAATTCCGTACGTCAATCCCGCCAGCGCTTCCTGCGTTTGCCTCGTCAAATAGAGGTAGCGCGGATCCGGATTGACGTTGAAGGGGCTCTCGTGTAGCCCGAAAAATGTGCTGTACATGGTTTCCTTAGTTCCTCGCTCCCGCTCGTCCGGGTGGAAGCAGCGCTTCTCCGCCCCGCGCCGGCCGCTTGCTCGTCAACGGTTCTACCGCCGGCACGATCGCCAGCACCGGAAACTTCATCACGAACTCCACGTCCCGTTCCGTCCGCAACGACGCGTCGCGAAGCTCCATCAACAGCGCCAATCCAATCCCCAGCGCGAAGCCCCCCGCCAGCCCTCCCAGCGTGAACAGCCTCTTGTCCGGAAACGACGGAATATCCGGCAGATTCGGCGCGTCCAGCACTCGAAACTGCTCTCCCTCTTGTCTCTCCAGCAGCGCCGTGCCCATCGCCGACTCGGACTTTTTCTTCAGCAAATCGTTGTACATGTCCAGCGCCGTTTGGTGATCCCGGGTCAGCTCCTTGTACTCTTCCTCCACCGCCGGGCTCAGTTGCACGCGTCCCTGGTACAGCTTGATTTGTTGCTGGATGTCCTGTTGCTGCGCCGTCATCGTCTGGATGTTCAGCACCGCTTGGTGCACTTGCGCGCGTAGCTGCTGGATCTGCGGCGGCTCTACACCCGCAGCCGCCGTTTTCTTCGGCGCGGCCGCCGAGTTCGGCTCGCTGGCCAGCTGCTCTTGCAAGTCGGCTATCTCTTTCTTCAATTTCACGACGTCCGGATAGTCGTCCGTGTACCGGGAACGCAGATCCGTCAGTTGGCTTTGCTTCAGTTCCAGTTCCTTATCGAGCGTCTGCGGGTCGTGCCCTACTTGCGAGGCCTGCCAGGCGGACAACTGCGCCTCGAGGTTCGTCTCCGCGAAGCTCTTGTCTTGCTGCGCCCTCGATAGCGCCTGCGTCGTCGCTTCCAGTTGCGAATTCAGCCCCGTCAGCAAGCTCAGATTCGCCTGCTGGTCGTCCGGCAAAATTCCGATATTCCTTCGTTCGAATTCCGCCAGCGCCGAGTCCTGCTTGTCCAGGTTTGCCTTCGCGTCGGACAGCTGCTTCGAGAGAAAATCCGTCGTGTTTTGCGCGTTGGCCTGCTGCAACCGCAGGTTTTCCTGCATGAACATCGAGGTCACGTTGGCGCAGATCGCCTGCGCCAGCCGGGCATCCGAATAAGTCACCCGCACCTGAAACCCCGGAATTTCATTGTTCGACGATCCCGACGCCGATTGCACCACCGTCACTTCGATTGATTTTCGGAGCCGCCCCACGAGGTCTTCCATGGCGACCCTCGGCCGGTCCTTCTTGTACAGCCCCAGCTCTTCGATCACCGGCTCCAGCCGCGACCGGCTGAGGATCTGCTCCTTCATCGTCTCCAGCCGTGCCGTCAAATCTCCCGCCCCGAGAGTCGGCACGAGCTTTTGATCTACCGTCGGCATTTCCACCAGCACCATGGTCTGCGACGTGTATTTGCTCGGCAGAATTCTCGCCAGCGAATAGCCCGCGATCGGCCCCAGAATCACGGGGATGATGATCAGCCACTTTCTCCGGCGCGCGATCGCCGTATAATCTTCAATCGTCAGTTGTCTCTGTCCCAGCATTTTCCGGATGCTCTCTTTCTTTCAAAACTAATCGATCGGGATGGGCGTGGGATGCCAGCTGAATGTCAGCGCCACGCTCTGATACGTCAAATTCGTCCCGCACGTCGGCTGCGCGCAGATCGGCTCTCCCGAAATTTGGTAGTAGCCCTGGTAATTCAGCCCCAGCACGATGTCTCGCCCGAACGTCCTCTTGATTCCCACCCCGCCCACCAGCGTGTCCACGGCGTTCGCCGGCGATGTCGTCGTCATCCCCGGCAGCGTCGCCGTCCGGTTGTATCCCACGTTCGCGCTCGTCGACCAGTTCTTCGAGAGCTGGTAAGCAACGCCGCCGTTCACGAAATCGCTCGATCCGCCCTCGAACGTCCCTCCTCCGCCCGTCAGCCCGTGCGTGTAGTTGACCGACGCCGTCGTCCGCACTCCGGCCTGGTACGCCAGGCTCGACGTCAGCGTCCACGAAAAGTAGTTCTGCGAGGGCAGCCCCAATTGATGGATCAACGCGAAGTTCGGCCCGCCGGCCACTTGAAATTTCCACCGGTCGTTCACCGTGTGCCCGTACGAAAATTCGGCGATATTCTCCGTCACCGACTGCACCCCGCCGCTGAAATTCAGCAATCCGTACCGGTAAATCCCGGCGATCGTGTCCCGCGCGTTCAGCCGGTAGTTGTATCCCACCTGCGCGTTCGTCGCCCCGCTGTTGATCAGCCCCGGCCCGTAGTAATGCAAAAACGAATACGTCCCCGCGAAGCTCAGCGACGTTCTAAGGCTCATTTGGTAATCCAGTTCGGCGGCCGAAGAATTGTTCAGCGTCGGAGTTCGCGGCGTGATCACGCCCTGCCCCGGCGTGAACACCGGCTGGATGTTCACTCCGGTTTGCGTGCTCGTCGTCCCTCCGATCCCAATCCCGAAAACGGGGTCGGACGTGTACGACATCTGATCCGCCACGATGGCGCTCCATCGCATTCCCACCCATTTGTCCATCAATCCGAAGTTCTGAATCGTCGAATCGGAAATGTCGCCGCTCGAAAAAAATGTTCGGCCGCCCAGATAATTCACCTGCAATTCGTTCGTGCGTCCCACCTTCTCGATCGTGATTCCCCCCGTCACCGTTTCCATTGCCGACATCTGATTCGGGTTGCCGTTCGAGCTGTACTCTCCGTTTGTGCTCATCGCCGTCTCAAAATCGAATCGGGGCTGAATGTAACTGTGCTCCGCCGGGACCCCGAACGACGGCAGCAAAACCCCCGACAGCGGCGGATTCTCCGTATCGGTCGTCACGATGGCTGGCACCGTGTTGGCGTCCCCGCTGTTGTTCTCCCCGTTTGAGTTTTCCGTGCCGAGCGGCTGTTCGGGGGCCGTCGGCTGCTGCGTCTGGTCCTGCGTGCCGCCGCTTTGCGCGCGCACGCACGGCGCGCAGGCCGCCAGCGCCAGCAAGAACCCCAGACTCCATGGAATGCGCTTTCTCATTGGAATTCTCGCGCTCACGGCACGACGATCTGGTCTCCCGTCTTCAGCACCAGGTTTTCTTCCGGCTTGCGCCCGCTCAGCACATCCTTATAATTGAAGTTGTACCGCACCTGCTTTCCCCCCTCCGTCCGCAGCAGATAGATCTTCTTCCCGTTCGCGAACTGCGCCAGTCCCCCCGCCGTCGCCAGCGCCTGCAGGATCGTCATGTTCGGCAGCAGCGGAAACGCGCCCGGCCGCATCACCTGGCCGATGATGTACACCCGCTGGCTGTTGATCTGCGTCACGATCACCGTCACCTGCGGGTCCTCGAGAAATTTTTTCAGCTTTTCCGTCAGCGAGGCCGTCAGCTGCATCGGCGTCAGCCCCGCCGCCTGCACGTCGTCCAGCAGGGGCAGCGAAATTTTTCCGTCCGACCGCACCGGAACCGTCCGCGACACGCTCGGTTCTTTCCACACGTTGATATCCAGCACGTCTTGCGCGCCGATCACGTAGTTCGGATCCTGCGTCGCCGCCTTCGAGCTTTGGTTGGCCGCGTTTTGCGCAGCGGCGCTTTCTGTTTCCCCCGATGACGCGTCCTTTTGCTGCGCCCGCAGCGGAGCCGCCATCAGCCAGCTGGCCGCCAGAATTGCGATGAATGCTGATCTCTTGCCCATGCGATTCCCTGCCTCTCTAACTTTCTTCCGTGCCCTGCAAACCAATTTGCTTTAATTTGAACAACAGCGATTTGTAGCTGATCTGAAGCTCCTGTGCGGCCCGTTTGCGGTTCCACCTCGTCCTCGCCAGCGTATCCAGTATTAATTGCTTTTCGGCTTCCCGCGACGCGGCCCTCGCCGCCGCTTTGAGAGACGAATCGCGCGTCTGCGCCGGCGCCGCCGCCTGCGATTCCGCCGTTTGCGCCGCCATTTCCCCTAGACTTATTTCCCCGTCTCCCAGGGCGACGATCTTCTTCACCACGTTTTCCAGTTCCCGGATGTTTCCCGGCCAGGAATAATCCAGCAGGGTTCGCATCGTTCGCGCGCTCACCGACGGCCGGGCCCGGTCCATCTCTTCCGCGTGCTTCGTCAGGAAATGTTCCACCAGCAGAGGAATGTCTTCGCGCCGTTCCCGCAGCAGCGGCAGCCTCAGGCAGACCCCGCTGATTCGGTAGTAAAGTTCGCTCCGAAAACGCCCCGCTCGCATTTCTTCGTCGAGATTGCGCGCCGTGCTCGAAATCACCCGTCCGGTCAATGCGCCGCGCCGTGGCGTCGCTTTTCCGTCTGGCAAGGCATACAGAAGTTGTCTCTGGCATGCCGGATCCAGATCGCCGATTTCGTCCAGGAAGACGCTCCCCGCGCGCTGTCCTTCCGTTTCGTTCCCGCTCGCATGGTTCAAACCCAGTTCTTCCGCTAGGTTTACCGGACTCAAATAGGCGCAGGGAATCCTCAGCAGCGGTTGTCCGCTTTTCCTCGAAAACTGGTGGATTCGTTGTGCGTAGTACGTTTTTCCGGTTCCGATTTCCCCGACCAGCAAAATGGGGATATTCGTAGGCGCAATCTCCCGCAGGACGCCTTCGAGCGACTGAATCGCCGCGCTCATTCCGGTCGCTTCGAACCCTGTCTTCTCGGCCGCTTCGATCCTTAGCCCGGTGCTGGTCATACGCCTCTGCTCCTTGCAGGGGAATGCTCACCCGAGGGAGCCCAATCCGTCTTTTGATTTTGCAATGCTGATGCCAAGAGTTCACGAACGCCGTTCGAGGGGAAAATATTCACTATCTACAATGTAATGTGCATGTTACGAGATATTTCACCCGTCGCCGGAATAGGCTGTACTTTGAGAATTTTCCTATAGACCTTCCATCTTTGGGCAAATGTTTTTCCCTTTTTTCCTTTTTTCGGGGAATTCGCGAGAACTAAATCTCCCTCGCAGATGGGTTGTGATAGAGTTTCTGGTCGGTCGTTTTAATGAATCTTGACTCGCGGGTGTCAGGAAATAGTGTCTATATGTCTAACAAAAAAAAGATGTTAGGAGTAACCTTCGCCGCCGCGCTCCCCAGAGGTGCCTGCGGGCTTCCCGTGGCACATGAATTGCTCCCCCCTCATGCTTGCGCCAGTTTTGCGCTCATCTATGAACCCGATTGCGAATGACATCGCCGTGCCCTCCATCGCGACGCCTCAACGCGCGCTGACCGGCTGGATTCAGCTTTCGATTCTCCTGGCGCTCACGTGTCTTCTCTACTTCCACATTTTTCCCGCTCTTGTTTCGCAGTGGATTCATGACCCCAACTATTCGCACGGATTTCTCGTTCCCCTTTTCGCCGGCTGGGTGGTTTGGAAGCGCCGCGAACAGATCGTCGCCGCGCCTCGCCTGCCGCATGCGAGCGGTCTGCTGATCGTCGCTTTTTCCATGGGGGTCCTCTGCCTTGGAGTTTTGGGCGCGGAGAATTTCCTCGCTCGCACTTCCTTCCTCTTCCTTCTGGCGGGCTTGATTGTTTATTTTTTTGGGTGGGCCTGTTTTCGCGCGGTTCTGTTTCCCTGGGCAGTCCTCTTTCTCGCTGTCCCGATTCCCGTGATCCTCTTGAACAAGATTGCCTTTCCCCTGCAGTTTTTGGCTTCGCGTCTCGCCAGCGGAATGCTGGCTTTCCTGGGCGTTCCCGTGCTCCGCGAAGGAAATGTGATTCACCTTCCCTCTCTCACTTTGGATGTCGTGGAGGCTTGCAGCGGGCTCCGCTCTCTGGTTTCCCTGATCACTCTCTCCGTCTTCTACGGCTATCTTTTCGAGCCTCGCCCTTCGCGAAGAATCATCTTGATTCTCTCGTCGATTCCCATCGCTGTTTTCGCCAACGGTTTGCGCATTATGGGCAGCGGTCTTCTTGGCGAATATGTCAGCCCCACGCTCGCCGAGGGCTTCTTCCACACGTTTTCTGGCTGGCTGATCTTCGTCCTCTCCCTGCTTCTCCTTTTATCCATCCGCTCCGTTTTTGGCCTGGCGGACAAAATTCTTGGATCGAGGCCTGCCTGATGCGCCGAGCTTTTTCCTGGGTGCGGTTTCTTCCCGTCTTATTGTTGCTGGGTCTAACGGCGGTTGTCCTCCAGGCTCGAGGATGGGTCGAGGATCTTCCTGAACACACTCCCCTTTCTTCTTTTCCCGCGCAGTTGGGATTCTGGCAAAGCATTCCGCGTTCGCTCACTCCCGCGGAGTTGGGAGTGCTCGGCCCGGGCGAATTCCTTTTGCGGGATTATCTCCGCTCTCCCTCCTCGCCCCCGGTCAATCTCTTCATCGCCTACTATCTCTCCCAGCGCTCTGGCGACACCATTCACTCCCCGCAGAATTGTCTGCCGGGCGGCGGCTGGACCCCTTTGCAGCAATCGCGCGTTCGCATTCCTCTTCCCCGCGGCGGCGCCATCTCCGTGAACCGCATTGTGATTGCCCAGGGTCTGGATCGCGAACTTGTTTACTATTGGTACCAGGCCCACGGCCGCGTTACTCCGAGCGAGTATTGGGCCAAGATTTATCTGGTCGAGGACGCCATCCGAATGAACCGCACCGACGGAGCCATGGTCCGCGTCGTCACTCCGATCATTCCGAATGAATCGGATAAGGACGCCGACGCTCGCGCTCTCGCGTTCATCAACCTGGTTCTACCGCAGTTGGATCGCTTCATTCCGCGCTGATTTTCCGTCTGGGGCGAAGGAGCTCCCCTCACCGGGCTGGCCGCGCGGGATTCAAAACTGACTCTTGCGGCTCGAAAGGCCATACATGAAACGGCAAGTTGAATTTCTGGTTGTCATCGCCCTGTTGGCGGTTCTCGCCCTGGATTTGTCCGGCTGCCGCCGCGATCCAAAAGTCATGCGTCAACGGTATCTCGAGAGCGGCAATTCATATTTCGACGAGGGCAAGTACCGCGAAGCTACCATTCAATATCAGAACTCCATTCAAGCCGATCCCAACTTTGCTCCTGCGCACTACGGCCTGGCAAAAGCTTCCTTAAAGCTATCGGATTGGAACCGCGCGTACTCGGAGCTTTCTCAAACGCTCGAACTGGACCCTCAAAACAAAGACGCCCAGATCGATTTAGCCGGCTTGTTGCTTGCCGCCGGCCAGTCCGCCGAGGCCCATGACCGGATCGCGACGGTTCTCAAATCCGACCCGAAAAATATTCGCGCTCTGATCCTTTTCTCCAATATTCAGGCCACCCAAGGCGATTTGGGCCCCGCCGCCGCCACGGCGCGGCAGGCCGTATCCGATTCGCCCTCCGACCCTCAAACTGTGCTGAATCTCGCTCAAATTCTCGAACGCAACGGCGACATGGAAAATGCCCTCCAGAATTATCAGAAGGCGGTTTCGCTCAATCCCAAGTTCGTTCCCGGAATTATCGCGTTGGGTGGGTTCTACGTCCGGCAGAAAAGCTGGGATAGCGCCGAGAAGGAATTTCAGGCGGGCATCGCCGCGGATCCCAAGAGCATCATTCCCCGGTCCGGCCTCGCTTCTCTCTACGCCCTCGAAGGCAAGGAAGATCAGGCCGAGCAAGTCCTTCGCCAGGCGAAGTCCGATTTGAAGGACGACCCCGCCGCCTACCGCATGCTGGCTCAGTTCTACATCGCTCATGGCCATCTCGACCTGGCCGAGCAGGAGCTCTCTTCTCTCCATTCCGAACATCCGAAGGACGATTTTGTTTCCAAAACCTACGCTCAGGTCCTAATCCAGAGGAATAAGCTGGACCAAGCCTCTCAGTTGACGGACGCCCTCTTGAAAGCCGATCCCGCCGACCCAGACTCGCTGGTCCTTCGCGGCCAAATTCAGGAGCGCCGCGGCAATTACGCCGACGCTGTACAGACTCTTCAGCGCGCCGTGAAGGAAAACCCGGCCAACGCCCCCGCTCACTTTTATCTCGGCATGGCCTATGTCGGCACTTTCGACCTGGTTCAGGCGGAGTCCGAATGGCGCCAGGCCGCGAAATTGCGCCCCCAAATGGTTGAGCCCCAGCGCGCCCTCGCGAGTCTTGCTTTGCGTCGCGGCAACATGGATTCTCTCGCCGACTCCGCGGAAAATCTGATCAAGATCGAGCCCGATTCTCCCGAAGGCTATATCTTCCTCGCGGTCGCCAAGTTCAATCAGAAGGATTCCGCCGCTGCCGAAGCCAATCTGAAAAAGGCAATCGATATCGCTCCCCAGAATTCCGCTGGGTACGCTCGCATGGGCGACCTCCGCATGGCCGAAAAAAAATACGACGACGCCGAAAAATTCTACTCCCAGGCTCTCGCCATCAATCCCTCTGCCAGCGACGCCCTCACCGGCCTCGTCAACATCAATATCATCCGCAAACAGCCCGCGAAAGCCTTGCTAGTCGTTCAAAATCAGATCGCCAAGGTTCCGGACAATAGTTCCTTTTACGCTCTCCTCGGCCAGGTCGAATTGCGCAATCAGGACAAGCCCAAAGCCGTCGCCGCTCTTCAAAAATCCACTCAACTTGACGACAACAACGTTCCCGCCTTCCTGCTTCTTGCCTCGGTCCAGGCCTCCATGGGCTCGACCGATCAGGCGATCTCCGGCTATCAAAAAGCCATCTCCGACAATCCACGCGACGTTCGCCTCTATGTTGCTCTCGGCGCCCTTTACGAAAATCAGAAAGATTGGCAGAAGGCTCAGGCGTCTTACCAAAATGCCTTAAACGTCCAGCCGGAATATCCTCTGGCCGCCAACAACCTTGCCTACGTCATGCTCGAGCACGGCGGCAATCAGGACGTCGCGCTTTCCCTCGCTCAGACCGCTCGCCGCGGCATGCCCGATTCTCCCTACACGGCGGATACCTTGGCGTGGGCTTTTTATTCCGAAGGCGTCTACGCCACCGCCGTCGACCTCCTCCAGGAGGCCGTTAAATCCAATCCCGAAAGTCCCACTTACCACTATCACCTCGGCATGACGTACTTCAAATTGAAGGATTCGGCCAAAGCCAAACAAGAACTCGAAGAGACCTTGAAGCTCGATCCGAAGTTCGAAAAGGCCGGCGAGATTCGCAAGATTCTCACCGAAGACCTCGCGAAGAGTTGACCTTCGTCCACTCGGCCCCGCCGCTCTCGGCTACGCGCCCGACCTTACGCCTCCGATCGGACTTTCGCCCGCGCGAAAACTCATCTATAATTGACTGATTTGGTGATCTTAAGGAGCCGCGTAGAGCCATGTTGAGAAGCATTCAGCAGCGTGACCTGGACAAAAACCGCTGGGTCAAAATCACCATGAGCGTCATTCTGCTGGTCATCTGCTTCGCCATGGTTGTCACTCTGGTTCCCGGGCTCGTTGGTTTCTCGGGCGGCACCAATCCCGATACGGTGGCCACTGTCGGCTCCGTCCAGATCTCCGTCCCCGCCGTTCAGCAGCGCCTCGATATGATTTCCCAGGGGCAGTCGATTCCTCAAGTCCTTCGCGGCCTTTATTCCAAGCAAGTTCTCGATCAAATGATTTTCCAGCAGGCTTTGCAAATGGAATCCGACCGTCTCGGCATCCGCGTCACTCCCGAAGAAGAAGCCCAGCGCATCAAGCAATTGCTTCCCTCAGCTTTTCAGGGGGACACTTGGCTGAAAGACCGCTACCCTGCCGAAGTCCAGCGTCTCACCGGCTTGAGCGTTTCCGAATTCGAGAGTGAAGTTCAGGACATGATGCTGCAGGAAAAGTTCCACCACCTCGTCACCGACGGCATCTCTGTCACCTCCCCGGAAATCGAGCAGGAATTCCGCCGCCGCAACGACAAAGTCCAGATCGAATACGCCCTCGTCAAGCCGGCCGATCTCGTTTCCACGATTCATCCTTCCGATGCCGACCTGTCCGCTTACTACTCCAAGCACATGGCGCAATACCTCATCCCGGAGAAGCGTTCGGCGAGTTACGCCATCTTGAATCTCAATACTCTCCGCGAAAATACGAAGATTCCCGATAGCGATGTCCTCGCCTATTACAACGCCCATATTGACGACTACAAGGTCCAGAATCGCGTTCACGTCGAGCACATTCTCTTTAAGACCATCGGCAAGACCGACGCCGAAGTCGCCGAAATCAAAAAGCAAGCCGAAGAAGTCCTCGCCAAAGCCAAGCACGGCGAGAATTTTGAAGACCTCGCCAAAAAATATTCGCAGGACGACACCAGCAAGGCCAAGGGCGGCGATCTCGGCTGGATCGTCGAAGGCCAGACCGTCCCCGAATTTCAGCAGGCCGCTTTCTCCTTGCCCAACGGCGCCGTCTCCGACCTCGTCAAGACGCAGTACGGCTTCCACATCATCAAAGTCATCGACCACGAACAGGCTCACACCAAATCGCTCGACGAAGTCCGCAGCCAGATCCTTCCCGTCCTTCTCGACCAAAAGGTCAATCAGGAAGCTTCCGACATCTCCGACCAGCTCGCCGAAGCCGTTCGCCAGTCCAATCGCCAGTCTCTCGCCGATCTCGCCAAGCGCTTCCACCTCACCGTCAGCGACGCTCCTCCCGTCTCCGATACCGACCCCATGCTCGCTTTCGGCAATTCTCAGGAAGTCCGCACCGCTCTCTTTCAGCTTCGCCCCGGCGAGCTCAGCCTTCCCATTCAGACCACCCAGGGCTTCGTCGTCATCACTCCCAAGGAAATTTTCCCGGCGCATCAGGGCACTCTCGCCGAAGTTCACGACAAACTTCTCTCCGATTATCAGCAGAGCCAATCCGTCGTCCTCGCTCAGCAGAAGGCCGCCGATCTCGCCAAGCAGGCTCAGTCCTCCGATTTCGCCCAGGCCGCGAAATCTCTCGGCCTCGCCACCGTGACCCCCGAAGCTTTCTCCCGCACCGGCAACGTTCCCGATGTCGGCGCCGCCAAGCTTCTCGATTCCGCCTTTTCCATGCCCGATGGAAAGGTCAGTCCGCCTCTTCAGGTTGCCGGCAACTGGCTCGTCTTTCGCGTCGTTTCTCACCAGCTCGCCAATTCCGCCGATTTGGCCCAGCAAGCCGCCTCCATCCGCACCCAGTTGCTCCAGACCAAGCAGCAAGCCGCCTTCGAGGCCTTCCACTCCGCCCTCATTGACCGCTTGACCCGCCAAGGCAAGATCGTCGTCAATTCCGACGTCTTGCAGCGCTTGACCAAATCCACTTAGCCCGTAACTCGCTGTAAACGCTGTATTTATAAAATCTTTCCCGCCCTCTTGACCCCCTCCCCGCTCTCCGCTAGCATATTTCTTCCGCAGAGCCTACCCCGTTGCCAGCGGGGCCTACCGGTTCGGAGGGTGTTGCCCGATGAATCCGCGTACGCATCAAGCTCTCCCTTCCGGCTTGACGTTCACTGGTCATCGCTCAGCGCTCGACACAAGGAGCATTCACATGGCGGCAAACAAGTTCAAGGCTCGCAGGACCAGTACCCGCTCCGCTTCCGCGGCGCCCTCCGCTTCCGTTCGGCGGATGGCGGCCCGTTCGTTGGCTGGGAAGGGAAAACTCAAGGACCACGTGAGGATCACGATGCCAGGGAAATCGTCGGCGTCCGCGAACGAATATCTTTGCGCGATGGAAAAAAGCCAGAGCGGAAAATACAACGTCCGCATCCGCGCCAATTTCGGCCGCAGCGGATGGGCGCTTCCCGTCTATTTTCTCGCTTCTTCCTTCGACGCCGCCATGAAGAAGCTCGAAGAATCGCTCCAAACTCTCCAGAAAAACGAGGAAAGCCTTCGTTTTTGGGCCGTCGAGCGTTCCGACGACCCCAATCTCGCCGGCGATCTCCTCGAGGGCCACGGCCTCTGGCTCGACCGCCGCTCCGAATTTCCCCGCAAAGCCGCCGAAATCGGCATTCCCAGCGAGCGTCCCGTTCCCGCTTCCGTTCTCGGGCCGGTCCGCCGCACTCTGGCCGACGCTTTGGCTTCCGAGCGCGCTCACGCCGCGGCCGCCGGCGCTTCCGACTAACCCGGGCTCGGCAACCAATTTTTTCGCCCGCCCGCCGCGCTCATTTTCCGCGCAGCAGAATTTCTCCCTGTCCCACCACCACGTCGTTCATCGAAAGCTTGTATTTATACGACCCCGGATACGTTCCCGGCCTCACCGGCCCGCTCAGCAGCCGCACTCCCGCCGGAGCCTGAAACACGTTCGACGAAAACGGGCATCGCGCCGCGTCGAACTCGATCTTCAGGTTTCCCGCGTTGCAGATCCATTCCGCCTGGTCGCCCGCTTCCAGCGCCACCAGTTCCGGCCAAAATCCCGCCATCACTCGTTTTTCCGCCAAGTCGCCGCTTCCTTTCTCTCGCTGAGGTTGCTCCCGCGCCTCGAAACCATAGCACACTCTCCGGCGTCCGGTTCGCCAAGCGCTGCTCGGGGCCGCGGCCTGCGCCAGCGAAGCGCGGCATTGCAAACTCGCGCTCGCGCCGGTTGCGAAAGGGCCCTGTTTCGCAACCTGCTGATAAAACGCGCATTGCAAAATTCAATTGACACATACTATATCGTACGATATAGTCCACGATATTGCAGGTGACTTTGCTCCCTGCTCTATCTATTAGGAGACTACATGCACCGACATCACGATTGTGAACACTTTGGTTTTCGCGGCCACCACGGCCCCTTCGGCCATCGTGGCCGTTTCTTCCGCCGCTTCGGCGGACCCTTTATGGGCGGCCCGGGAATGCGCTTCGCCCGCATGCTCGCCTCGGGCGACTTGCAGCTCATCATCCTCGCTCAGCTCAGCGAGAAGCCCCGCCACGGCTACGAGATCATCAAGCAGATCGAAGAGCATTCGAGCGGCGCCTACGCGCCCAGCCCCGGCATGGTCTATCCCGCGCTCACCTATCTCGAGGAGATGGGCTACGCCGAATCGGAAGCCGAAGGCGCGAAGAAGCTTTACCGCATCACCGAAGCCGGCACGAAGCATTTGAACGAAAATCGCGCCGCCGCCGAGGAAACGCTCGAGCAGCTCGCTCGTTTCGGCCGCAAGATTTCCGAGTTCCAGAAGCGCTTCGCCGAAGAAAACGAGGAAACCGATTCCCCCGGCTCCGCCCGCGGCATCAAGCCCGAATGGCGCGCCGCCAAGAAGGAGTTTCGCGATGTCCGCGACGACCTGAAGTCCGCGCTCTACGAAAAATTCGACGCGCCTCCCGACGAGCGCCGCCGCGTCCTCGACATCCTCCGCAAAGCCATCGCCGAAATCCGCGGGAAGTAATTCCCGCCAGCCGCTACGCTTTGAACCCGGCCGCACCGCGACCGGGTTTTTCTTTTTGGATGTCATTCCTCCCGTTGGCCATCCAACCAAGATGGCCAACCGCGGGAGTATTTGCGGGGGCCAAATTGGGGCTGGCGCGGCAGACGCTCTTTGTTCTGAAATCCTTCCATGACGCTTGCACACGGCGCCGCGCGAATTGAATCCGAGCGGCTCGTATTACGGAGGATCGGCCGGGATGATTTTGACTTCTTCATCGAGCTGCATGCCGATCCGGAAGTGGCGCGATATCTCTCGCACGGGAATCCGAGGTCGCCTGAAGAGTCGCGGACCTGGCTCAATGCCGTCCTCCGGAGCTACGAGGACTTGGAGCTGGGGCAACTCGCTGTGCAGCGCAAGTCTGATCGCGCCCTGATCGGGCGTTGCGGATTGAGCGACCTCGCGCTGGAAGCCAGAGCAAGTGTCTCCGCAGTTCCACGAGGGTGGTATCAGCGTTCCGAGGTGCCGACCGGCGCCGACGTCGTGTATGAGCCGGAGCTTGGATATACGTTTCATAGGAGAAGCTGGGGACAGGGCTACGCGAGCGAGGCAGCGCGCTGCGTCTTTGAATATGTCCGCGATGTACGGAGGCTCGCCCGCGTGATTTCACTCATTCATCCGGCGAATGTCCGTTCCTTGCGGCTGGCCCGGCGATTTGGCGTGCAACGTGAGGACACCGTGGAAGTGCGGTCGCGCCTCTTCGACCGCTTCGCGTGGCCCATTCCGGCACGCAAGTGAGCCCGGGCGCCGTGCTGCTCGCCGGCGCTCCGGCGAGCGGAACATGAACCACGAAATCGTACATCCGGAGCCCCAATCGCATCCTGACGTTCGGGCCGCGCCGCGCTATTGGAATGAAGACGCGCCGCGCTGGTCGCGCATTTTACTAGGCGCCGTGATCGTGTTGATTGCGGCGCTCCTTCTTTTTTGGCTCTGACGCTCCCCGCACGAGTTGTCCCCCCGCCCCGCAAATAAAGGTGGAAGGGCGGGGATTAATCCCCGCCGTTAGGCACCGCCGCGCGAATACACCTTGCTGCCGGCCAGGCCGTCGCGTACGCGTCGCGCACGTTTTCTCTCCGCGACGCCACAGGCATCCTAATTCTTAGGAGTCAGCGCTCCGGGGATGGGGCGGGAAGGCGGCACAGCTGCTTAAATTCCGACTCCGCCATCCTTGAGCACCCCACTGAGCAACTCGCTGATTTCACTTAAATCTTCAGGCGAGTTCTCAATCAACCACTCGACAAGGGCAACCCCGTGTCGAACCTTCGAATACGCAACCCGTGTCTCAGAGAGGACTGCAAACACTTCCTTCAGGATCCTGTAACCGTCGATAACGCTGAGGGCAGGCTTGGCATTCCCAGGCACCCTGTCTTTCATCCGGCACTGTGACACCCCGTCGGTCAAGCGCGACTCCAATTCAGCTTTGACGGCCTCTTCCGTAATCTGTTGCGGACTAAAACCCTCTATCGAATTTGCTATCGCGGAAATCCCCTTCGGATTTAGCAGGTAGTTCTCGAACATTCGCCTTGGCAGAAACCTCGCGAGCCCACCGCTCATGCGGACGAGTTCCTTCTTGTCCTGCTCGTTCCGACACTCGTCGTCCAAAATGAATGCCAGTGCTGGCGGCAACAGGCTGGAGCCCCGCGACAATCTATCGTAGATTTCGAAAACACGCCTTGCGTCCCGCGCCTCAAGATCTCCGGTCTGTCTAACGCCCAAGATTGCTGTCCCAAGCAGAGGTTTCTTGAGTATCTTTTCGACGATCAACGGAAAGCATCTCTCTTCGGTCTGCCCTTCGACCCAAAGAACATTGTCAACACCAAAAACGTCTGACAGCCTGACTCCCAGGTCAGCCATCATCCCCTGAATGCTCCTCTCGGCCATCGGGTCCAACTGCCCGAGGACTGTCTCGCCGTCCTGAAAGCGAGCAAGCGTAATTGTCTCGGGGTCTGCTGCCGAAATGATTGTCGGCGAATGCGTCGCAATAATGTATTGATGCTGCGGATAAGACTTCAAAAACTCGATGAGCTTCCTCGCCGCCCCAGGATGGAGAAAACTTTGAGGTTCGTCGATGATAATCGTCTGCGGACGCTCGGAAATCATTACAACGTAGAGAATCGCGAGAACTTGGCCAATTCCCGTTCCACTTTCCGATAATGGAATTGCTAGATCATCCCGCTGAGACTCAGGATCATGACTCCATACGACAATCTCAACTTCACCTTTCGAGACACCGCGGACAGTTACTTCCCTTACCTGAGGCATGATCCGATTCAACTGCAAATTGAGAGCCCGAAACCTCGTCCTGTTGTGCTGGAGTTGATTTAGGACCTCGGGCAAATTTGACGCATTGTTCAACAGAAATGTGGACCCACCATGCCCACCTTTTCCGACATTCATTCTCTCCGCTGTGAACCTGTAGACATGGCGCACCAATACAGGCACCAATTGAAGCCCGAAATCTGTCCGGTCCGCCCCCGAACGTCCCCCGTGCGGGACCAGATCGCCACCTGGATCCACGTGGAAGGCGATATAGTCAAAATGTGCCGCAGGAGACATTCGCGCCTCATATAAGCCAAACGACGGGAGAGCAGGGAGCGACCAATTTGGGCCACCAGCGCCTACCCGCCTTTCAGCCTTAAGTCTGAAAGTCAAGAACTCATGTGAAAAGATCCACCGAAGAAATCTCTTATCCGCGTCAGGCACAGAGGTCGCAAATCCGATTTCCCTGGCGATTGGGGAATTGAGGGCCGGTAAAGGAATCTCCAACGAAGCGTTGCCGAGAGAAAATATCAGCTCGAATACCTCAGCAATAGGAACGACGAAAGCCACCTCAAGCCATGACCTTTCGTCGAAAGCCGCATCCCTTTTTGGCAGAGTTCTCAGGCTTCGGTGAGGCTTACCTTCGAGGTCGAGGCCGAGAGCCTCTAGTAATGCGGTTTTCCCAGCATTGTTTTGGCCCGCGATAATATTGAAGCCCGGCAGAAAAGCGAGCGGGTCCGAGTCATAGTAGCTTTTAAAATTTCCCAGCTTAAATTGAGAAATGTACATGACCCTACCCGGTTAAATGCCGCGCAACGCGATAAACTCTAAGTTCTAAAGCCGTTATAGTAAATGCTTTTTGAGAGCGAACCAAGAAGAAAGGCCCCAGAACTGCGCTCTTCCTGTCCTTCGCATTCATCACCCAGCAACATTCGTGTGCTAGCGTTTATCGAGTGAATTATGCCGCGCAGCCGTCGGGCTCAGCTGTCCTCCGGGACACCGAGCGCCTCGTCCGCCCCGCCGCCCCACCGTCACTTCCTCCCCGCTGAATTTCATCCAGCCGGCTCGCTTCAACGCTCTTCTCTAGCCACTAGCCACTTCACACTCGCCACCCTCTTTCTATTCGCAACACACCCGGAGATAGAATTCGCCGTAACTCCCTCAAAACACACACTCGCGCTCCATTCTAATCGCAACACTTCTCGCACCCCTCTGTTTGGTTTTTCGAGCAGCGAGGCAGCCTCAAATCGTGACGACTGGCAAGCGGGGAAAAGCGGCGGAGTAAACGCGGTCGTCGAGCGTCAGCAGCCGGAAGCCGTTCTGGAGAGCGTGCGCGCCGATCAGAAAATCAGCCAGAATCCTTCGCGGAGCTCCGTGGCCATGCCTCTGCCGGCGCCGCGAGTATTGTTGAAACGCTCGCCCCGCCGCGCGCCACACCCCCTCGCGGATATTCCAGTCCACCGCGATCCCCGCTTCGGCGCAGAATGTATCAATGAACGCCTCCGTTCGATGGGGTGCCGAGAGGAGCTCTGCGTAGACGGCCGCGACGATGACCAACCCACCCCGCGCCCGCGCGCCATACAATCCCGCCCGCGCTCGCTCGTTCAGCTCATCGGCCGGACTCCAGAGCGCGACCAGGACGTTCGTGTCAACCGCGGTGACCATCGTCCGCCGTCACTCCCCGCGGAGCTGGCGCACCCAGCGGATCACGGCTTTTCTCCCTTTGCCGATGCCTGGATTCCCAATGCCCCTGTACTTTTCGAAAGGATCCCTCATGCGCTCGGGAGTGATTTCAACCACGTTCCCGTCCTTCTTCTCGAAGACGAGCTTATCGCCCGTCTGAACGCCCAGGGCGCGGCGAATTTCGTGCGGGACCGTGACTTGTCCCTTGCTGGTGATCTTGGCGGTCTTTTTCATGACGAGCTCCGATTCCTTACTCTACCATGCCGCTCCTTACTTTCGCCAGCCGCGCCGACAAGCCGTTGCTTCCATCGTCAATTTCCAAACGTGGGCAAAAGCCTCCGCGTCCGAATTGAAAGGAGTTCCGATTTCTGCTTGAATTGTCCTCAGAATCTCCTCCACGGAGCGTGCCCATGAAGATTTACACCGCCTCAGGCTATCTGATTATCGCCAGCTATGCCGTGGCTTGCATCTTCTTCGCCCCGCCGCATTGGGGACCGTGGAAGGGGCTGGCCGTCGGCGCGGCGTATTTTCTTTTTTGCTGGTTTCTCGGCGGATTGTATCTCGCGGATATCCTTCACTTGGGAATCGCGCATCGCGCGCTCGATTACGAAGTGTGGTTCATCAAAGCCGTGACGGTGGTGAACAACGTCTTCGCGATTTATGTGAACCCGATCACCTGGGTGAACCGCCATCGCCTGCATCATAAAAATTCCGACCACGACGGGGATCCCAACAAAATTTCCGGCGACGGATTTTGGCGGACCTTGTCGCTGTGTCTTTTCCCCTACCGCTGCCAGGAAAATCTGGCCACGGACGAAATCCTGGGCTCGCGAACCTTCCGCATCGTGGGAAACCGGATCTTCGCCGTGGTCGCGCAAGCCGCCGCTTTTTTTCTTTTGTGGAAGCTCGCCGGAAGCCTGACGTTCACGCTGGTGATGTGGGTGGGAGTGAGGATTTTTGGCTGGTGGGTGAATATGGTTCAAAACTACTGGACCCACACGCGGCAATTCGGATACCGGCGGTACGACGACCAGCGCGACAACGCGATGAACATTGGCGAATGGCTGCCCGTGACCGCGACGTTCAGCGCCTGCCTGCAGAACAATCATCATCACTATCAGACGATGCTGCGGCTCAGCCACGACGATTCCGAATACGATTTTGGGTTCCTGACGGTGAAGGCGCTGAAGCGACTAGGATTGGTGAAAGCCACGTCCCGGGGCATGTTCGTGCCCAAGGACGTTTCGCTGGCGGCGCTGGATTTTTAGGGCGCCGTTGTTTCGTTTTGCGAGGAGGATTTATTTCTTTTCAGGAACGGGTCGATCGTCTGGCGAATAAAGCCGGGAGCGATTTCCTCGCCGCCGAGGCCGTACCGCTCCGGCCATTCGGCGGGATAGTAATAGGTTCCGAAAATCCGGTCGATCCAGGGAAAGTGGATGGCGAAGTTTTTGTCGATGCCCTCTTTTTGCGAGGTGTGGTGCCAGTGGTGGTACCGAGGCATCACCAGGACCTTTTCGAGCCATTTGGCGTTTGGACCGAAATTGCAATGCGTCCAGGTGGCGTGAAGCGTCACGAAGATCAGGTAGGCCAGAATGATGGTTTGCGAAAAGCCGAGCATGAGAGGCACGAGGATGAAACCGCGCACCAGCGTGTCGTCCACAAAATGGGAGCGCGAGCCGGCGATCCAATCGAGCGCCTTCGAAGAATGATGGATGGAGTGGAAGCGCCACAGGAAAGGAACCTTGTGCAGCGCGAGATGAATAAAATATTCGGCGACGTCCGCGACCACGACGGCCAGGACAAATTGCACGAGGAAAGGCAGCCGCGCGATCTGATGTTGAAGCGCGGGAACTCCCAAATATTTGACGGCCTGCGTGGCCGGCAATAAAACGAGAAAAGATAAAATCTGGATGGGAAGATGCGTGGACATGAAGTAAACCACGTCCTGCGTCCAATCTTTCCGGAAAGTTCCCTGCTCGGGATACTTCGGCCAGAGCCTTTCGAGCGGGACGTAGATGATCGCCATCAAAAGCATGTCGAGCAAAAACCAGTCCAGGCCGATGGCGGGACCCTGGCCGAGGTTGTGGTTCACGCGCACGCTCGAGCCGCCCAAGACCGTGGCGGCCAACGCGAGCAACATTCCCGTCAACCCGAGGATTTTTTTCCTGCGCAAGATCGAGGAAGCGACGCCGAAGGCGAACGCCGCCACGATGAGGCCTTGAATCAGCAGGCGGATGACGTGCAGGGAATAATACGGACGCAGCTCGGGATCGGTGAGGAGCTGCGGAAAATACAGGCACAAGACGCCGCCGAGCGCGAGAAATCCGAAAAAGGCGGACGATACTCCGCTCCACCAGCCTTTGCCGAAACCCGTGGATTCGGAATCGCCGAAGAATTCGTTGATCTTTTGCTCGATCACGTTGTCCCTAGTTTACGCCTCGAGCGCGCTTGCGATCAGCCGGCCGGTATTTTGCGAGCTTAACAGTTATTGCGAAGAAGCAAAGCGCGCGCGAGCCGGCATTCACGAGCCGCGGCTTTGCGCGGCGGAGCAAGCCTGTACTACGATAGCGCGCTGCCAACTATGAGCTCTGGCGAACCGACAACTCCGCAAGCGGGCCGCGCCGAAGCAATCGCGGCGTCTTCACCGACGAGAGCGACGGGAGAATTTCTGTGGCGCGCGTGGTATCCCGCGCTGCGGAGCGGGGAACTGCGCGGGCGGCGGCTGCGGCGAGCGACGCCGCTCGAAGTGCCGCTGGTGCTGGGGCGCGACGCCGCGGGAAAGGCGTTCGCGTTGCGCGACGTGTGCCCGCACCGCGCGTTTCCGCTGTCGTTCGGGCAATTCAACGACGCGAACCCCGAGGGCGCGACGCTCGAATGCGCGTATCACGGGTGGCAATTCGACGCGCATACGGGGCAGTGCAAGCTGATTCCGTCGCTGACGCCGGAATCGAAACTCAAGTGTGAGCGAATTTTCGCCGGCAGCTTTCCGTGCGCGGAGCGCGACGGGTACGTCTGGGTGTTCATGACGAACGCGGAGGGACGCGGCGAGCGAGCCGGCGACGACATCCTTCCGGAAATTCCCGCGCTGCCCACGTACAGCGAAAAATTCCAGATCGCGCATTTATCCGCGATGCTGCCCTGCAATGTGGACCACGGCATCATCGGGCTGATGGATCCGGCGCACGGGCCGTTCGTCCACCAGGCGTGGTGGTGGCGAACGCGGCGAAGCATCCGCGAGAAGGCCAAGCAGTACGAGCCGATCCCCAACGGTTTCCGGATGAGCCCGCACGCGCCCTCGGCGAATTCCGCGCCGTACAAACTTTTGAAATTCCTCACGGGTGAACCGGCGACGACGACGATCGACTTCGTGCTGCCGAACGTGCGGTTCGAGCAGATTCGCGCGGGGAAATACTGGCTCTCGAGCCGGACGACGGTGACGCCGCTCGAGAGCAATTTGTGCCGGCTGGATTTTTGCGCAGCGTGGAATATTTTGCCGCTCGTGCCCATCGTCGCGGGGATCATTCATATATTGGGGCCGCGGTTCATCGCGCAGGATGTGGACGTGATCAAGCGGCAGGCGATCGGGCTGCGGCATCAGGAGCGGATGATGCTGATTGACGATGCGGACCGGCCGGCGCGTTGGTATTTCGAGCTGAAGGCGGCGTATTTGGAGGCGCAGAGGGCGGGAGCTGCGACGGCAGAGGTGGCTTCGCCGCTCGCCGGGCCGGTGACGCTGCGCTGGCGGTCGTGATGGTTGCGATGCGCGGAGGGACGGGCCGCGCTGAATAGATTGTGGCGCGGAGCGTCCCCGCGGGCCTGTTGTGAGGCGCGATTTCTGCGCGTGGTATTTTTGCCGAATGTGGCCGCTCCCGGAGAAATTCACCTTTCCTTTCTCTTTTCCTTTTCTTCGCGCGACCTTTCGCCTGACCCAATTTTGAACCAGCGACCAGTTGTTTGACCCTTTGCGGCGCGCCATATTGAGTTTGTCCCGTGGGGGTTTTTCGCTTCCGTGGGCTTCCTCGAGGTGCTGCCATGAAACATGCGTGCCTCTCGCATCACGGCAAGGTCGGAGCGGGGATTCGCGCCGCTCTTTTCGTCGTTGTGATTCCGGCGGGGCTGCTGATCGCGGCGATTCCGACGTTCGCGAGCCCCGCGACGCTGCACTGCGGTCCGAACGACGACCGCGTGTGGCTCTACGATTCGCTGACGAATTTCAACGTGGTCGAGCGGCTCGACTGCGGCGCGACCGTGGAAGTGGAAAGCCGCGCGCCGGGCTATGTGAAGGTCCGCAGCTCGGATGGGCAGGAAGGCTACGTGCCGTTGAACGCGCTGCCGCAACTTCCTCCGCCACCCGCGGGCACGGACGCCAATGGCGCGCCGCACCAACCGACTCTGGCGGAAGCGGCGGCATTGGCGCGGCGGCGCTATACCGCGTACGCGGCGAATTCTCCCGCGGCTCCTCCGGCTGCCAGCGCTCCAGCGCCCGCGCGGGCGCCTGTTGCCGCGGCGCCGGTGACGCAGCCGGCCGTCGAGGCGGTGGCAGCGAATGCCAACTTGGTGGCGATGCAGCCGGTCGCGGTCGCTGAAATGCAGCCGATCGCGCAACCAGTGGCCGCGCCGCCCGCCGTTGCGTTGCGCTCGGCGGCGATGGTGGCCGCGAAGCGCAGCCCGCGTCCCGCGGCGCATCCCGTGGCGGTCGCTCCGCCGCCGGCGGTTCCCACGCCAAGTCGCGCTGCGGTTTCGGTTGCGGCGAATGTCCCGGCGGCGGTTGCCGAGCCGGCGAGCGCGGCACCCGCGCCGGAAGCGACAGCCGAAGAATCCGAGCCTGAGATTGTTTTGACGTCGGCGCCGGAAGCTCCGCCTGCGCCCGCCGCGGCGCCTCCGATGCCGGCGCCAAGCGCACCGGTGAGCGCATCGCCTGCCCCCGCAGCCCCGGCAATTGCGGCCGCTCCCGCTCCCGCCGCAGTCCCAGCGGTACCCGAACGAGATGGATTCGTCTCGAATCCGGCGGCGCCCCTGGTTCACACTCCGGCGCGCGGGAACGATGACGATCCCGACGACGATGGCGACGATTCGGCGCAGGCCTCCGCTCCCGCGAACCGCGCGAATTGCACGGCGTATTTTTCGGCGTACGGGCTTTCGCCGAACCAGTACAAATGGATCGAGACGAACCGGAAGAAATTTCCCGGAATTTGTCCGGCGCCGACGCCGGCTCTGGTGGATTTCGTCGTGATCTTCACGCACGACGTGAACTTCTACAATTTCACGATGCCCGCGCCGGTGCGCACGGATGCAAGCGGGCTTTCGGACTGGACGCCGATGCGGACCGAAGACTCGGCGCTCGTGCCCTTCTCGCAGATGGACAAAAACCATCACGAGTACGTCTGGGTGTTTCACACGCGGCGCGGCGCCTTCGATCCGGCGCGGTTTTCCTCCAAGAGGCATCCGCAGTTCGAGAAGTCGGAGTCGAACGTGTTTGGCTCGCACGCGGGCGACCGCACGGCGGAAGCCGCGCTGCACTTCATCGCGGACAATCGCGGCATCAATTAAAAAGTGGCGCGAGCGGCGCGCGGGAAGGGATTCATCCGCCGATGCCGCTTAAAAACGGATAGTGCTGCGCCGCGCCCATGAAGAAAAGCAGCGGCAGCGACAGCCAGAATCCGACGCGCGAGGCGATGAATCCCCAGCGCGCGAGCCGCGCGGCCTCCGGCGGCATCGGCGCGCCGTGCTCGACATTCAGCCGAGTGGACTCGATCAGCCGCTTTTGCACCCGCCAGACCACGCCCCAGGTGTTCAGCAACATGAGAAGTCCGATTCCGCCCCCGACGGCGATCGAAAGGTGCGCGTTCGACACTTGCGGTCCGGCGTTCCATGCGAGCGTGGCCCATGAAGCGGCAACCACGACCGCGGCAATCGGGACGGCACGCAGCCATCCACTGTCGAGCGAGCCGCGCGCGGGCAGCTGCAACGGATAGATGAGCGCGTAGGCGGCGATCCAGACGAGAAACCAATCTCCGAGCCAGTGCAGAGCGAGACGAGAATTGCCGGAGTTCCGCGCGTCCGCGGCGAGAAGGATGTAATAGTAACGAAGGCCGGCGAGGACGGTGACAAGCGCCGACCAGCGGAACCAGGCCATCGCGCGCGGCATGATCGCGAGATAGGCTTTCGCGCGGACCGGCGGTTCGAGCTGCTTCATCGCCGGAAATCCCACCAGATTGAAGAAATAGAGCAGGCCGATCCAGACGAATCCCGCCAGAAAATGAATCCAGCGCAACGACATCTCTTCGTTGATGCCTCCGCCGGAAGGAAAAGAAAAATGCGGTCCCGGAAAATGGAGCGCGCCCGTGAAAATCGCGGAAATCATTCGACAGCCTCCTCGAAGAACTGCGGGAATAGTGTCGCGGCGGGAGCGCGATTGCAACGCGTTAATTTTATCGCGCGGCAGCGGCGGCGAGCCGGCCAAGCGCCCAGCGGGCGTGTTCGGCAATGACTGCGTCGTCACTCGCCGCGAGCCCTTCGAGGAGAGAGGCGGCGCGAGCGAAAGAGGGAGTGCCGCGATTCCACGCGGCGTTGCCGAGGGCCACGCACGCATTGCGGACCAGGCCGCGCCATTTGGCGCGCTTGACGGCGCTGTTGCGGAATACGGCGCTGAACTCCGCTTGCGTGAGGCCCGCCAGCCAGGCCAGGTCGGGCTCAAACAAAGTTTCCTCGCGCGTTTCGCCTTCCGCTGAAATGTTCGCGACAGGGAACGTGCGGGGCTGGAATCCCGGAATCTGCGCCAGCGGGGATTTGCGATTCCAGGGGCAGACATCCTGGCAGATGTCGCAGCCGATCACATGGGAGCGGGTGGCAGGGCGGAGTTCCTCGGGAATCGCGCCGCGCAGCTCGATGGTGAGGTAGGAGATGCAGCGGCGAGCGTCCATCACGTACGGCGCGGGAAAGGCGGCGGTGGGGCAGGCGTCGAGACACAGTGTGCAGGAGCCGCAGCGGTCGGCCGGAGGCGATTCTCCGGGAGCGAGAGCGGGCGCGAGTTCGAGTGTGGTGACGATCACGCCGAGGAAGAGCCACGAGCCGAGCCTTTCGTTGATCAAGCAGGTGTTTTTCGCGAGCCAGCCGAGCCCCGCGTATTTTGCGGCGACGCGTTCGAGAATCGGGCCGGTGTCGACATACCAGCGAGCGTCGAACGAGTCCGAAAATTCGGCGCGCATGGCGGCCAGAAGCGCGGCGAGTTTTTTGCCGAGGACATCATGGTAGTCGTCGCCCCAGGCGTACCGGGAAATCCAGCCTCGGGCGGGATCGTCTTGCGCGGGTGCGCTGTTTATCGGCCGGGAGGGACGCCCGCCCGAGCGAGGGCGGAGCGAATTGTAATTGAGCGCCGCGACGATCACGCTGCGGGCATTTGCGAACGCGCTCAGCGGGCTTCCGCGGCGTGAGTCCGCGAGGTAGTTCATTTCTCCGGCGTAACCGCGCGCCAGCCACTCGGGCAGGTGTTCGAGTTCAGGCCATGTCTCGGCCCGCGCGACGCCGCAGAGATCGAAGCCGATGGCTTTGGCCTGGTCAACAATCCAACGCGCTTTGTCCGCGCTTTCCACGCCGTCATTTTACTCTGCATTTTCGCTTGCGGAATTCACGAGCGCGAGAAACGGACGCGGGTCGACCGGAGTCCGAGGGAAACCGAAGAGAGCCGCGCGGGCGGGACGCACGGCTAAGGTTGAAGGTGCAGCTGTTGACTCTTGCTTTCGTGATCGAGCAGCCAGCGCTTGCGCTCGATGCCCCCGCCATAGCCGGTGAGGGAACCGTTGGATCCGATTACACGATGGCAAGGAACGACAACGCCGATTGGATTGGCTCCATTCGCCAGCCCCACGGCGCGAACGGCCTTGGGGCGCCCGATCCGGCGGGCAAGCTCCGCGTACGAGATAGTGGCGCCACAGGGAATCTTTCGCAGCTCCCGCCATACTTCCAACTGGAACGGCGTGCCGCTGGTTTGCACCGGCAAAGCGTCGATGGCCAGAAGATCGCCGGCAAAGTAGGCGCCGATCGCGCGCGTCAACCCATTCGGGTTCGGAGAATATTCAAGCCGAAAACCGTTCTTGCCGTAATGAATCTGCATCAAGCGGCGCAGGCGGTGATCGTGATCCGACCAATCCGTCGCGCGCAGGTTTCCGCGGGCGTCCGCGACGACGAAGAGCGTGCCGATGGGGGTCTCGATTCGATCCATCATGAAGTGCAAGATATCAGGCATCGGTGCACCTGGTGTTCGAAATCGCGGCGTGAAGAGCCGGGCGAAAGAGCCATCCTGCGGGAGAGTGTTTGCGGGTCCGCCGGGCTACCGGCTCTCTCGTATGACGCTATATTACTCCGCGCGGATGTTCGTGTCTCCCGGGAGCCGAATTAGCAGGGTGTGAATCTTATTTCAGGCGCAAAGGGTGCAGCCGCGCGCACGGCGAAGGATTTTTTCAGTCGGAGGTTTTGGCTTCCGCCCAGCGCAAGGCTTCGTCGCGATTGGCGAAGGCGTGCATGGCGACGATTTTGCCATCGCGGATGGTGTAGACATCGGCGAGGCGGATGGTCTTCCATTCGCTGCTGTCCTTGGGAAGGACTCTTGCGAAAACGAACACGACAATTTTATCTCTTACGGCGATGAACTGTTCGGGCCGGCTGATCACTTGCGCCGCGCCGGCGCGCGATTGCGCGAGGTACTGCTTCACGGCATCGCGGCCGTGGTAGGCGCCTCCACCGGGAAATTCGGCGGGCTCGGTCCACTCGATCTGGGGATCGAAGGACGCAACGGCGGCGTCCAGATCTCCGCGATTGAACGCGGCGTAGGCTGCTCGAAGAGCGTCCACCGCTTGAGCGGTTTGGGTC
The DNA here is from genome assembly GCA_035503815.1 of Verrucomicrobiia bacterium. Lineage (GTDB taxonomy): Bacteria > Acidobacteriota > Terriglobia > Acidiferrales > UBA7541 > Palsa-295. The sequence goes on along the minus strand of DATJTF010000018.1, from coordinate 198,862 downwards.
ATGGCCGCCACATCGGCCTGCTTGGGCGCCGAATGGCAACCGGCGGCGCCGAGCGAAGCTGCAAGAGCAATAATGGCCAAGAGCCGGGGTTGCATGGATCGCCTCGAAAATGCTTCGAAATCCCTCGCAGATTAAATCATAGTACGGTTTGGGCGCGCGCCGCGCGAGTCGTCAAATCTTCCCGCCCCACGGGCCATTGTCCCAGCCGCGACGTTGCCGCACCTTCGCGCCTCTTCCCAAACTCGCATCCTATTTTACGGCGAAGCAATCGAGGTCGTTCGCAAACTCGACGGGGCCCGAGTAACGCTTCCTGATCTCGGCCAAGGTTTGGTCTTCCTTGCCCAAAGTCCTCAGCATGCGATGCGACAAGACCAGATTTTTCACGCGCGCTTCGGCCGCAATTTGTCCAATCACCGACGGAGGCATATGCAGCCGCCTTTCGGTTCCCGTGGCTCCTTCCGGCACGGCGTTGTGAGCGATGAACAGGCCGGCATTCGCCGCCAACCGGACGAGGCCTTCGCCCTCGCCGTTTGTATCGCCGCTGAAAACGATCGTCTTGCCGCCAATTTCGACGCGCCACGCCAGCGCGGGAACCCCGCCATGAACCACGTGCACCGCCAACGCGGAAATATCGCCGCTATGAAAAGCGGCGACAGGCGTTTGGTCCGCCACCACATTGTGGGGCTGGATTTTGTAGGCGCCTTCCTCGGCCGGCTCGTAGAGTTCGCTCAAGTACCGGTAAACGCCGCGGTTGGAGCTGAAAAAATCGGAGACGAACTCCGTCGTCGAGGGCATGAAGTCGTTTCCCGGCGGGCCGTAAACCGGCAGCGGGCGGTTGCGATCCCCAAACCAAGATGATTTTATGAGCGCGGGAAAATCGGCCGAGTGATCCACGTGGAAATGAGAGAACAGAATGACGTCGAGCATGGACATCGTCGCGCCGCTTTCTCCGAATCGCAGCGCGCTTCCTCCCCCAGCGTCCACCAACACGCGCGCGCGCCCGTTTTCCCACACCAGATAACTCGACATCGCGCGCTTGTCTTGCAGTTCCGGCCCGCCCGATCCCAGCACTTGCGCCGCCACGCCCTGCGCGCCGCAGGATTGCGCCGCGGCCGGCGGCAAGAACATGCCGCAAAGGAAAAAGCCGGCGGCGAGAAGGAAGCGCATAATCCCGGCCGCTCCTTTTGCAATTCCTTGCAGGTTCATGCTTCCACCCTTCGGCGGAAATCCGCTCAATTGGGGCGTTCGATTCCCCCGGCGTCCCGCACTTTCGCGCCGCTTGCGCAGCGACCGCGCGGGCCCGAAAAACGCGGCCCTGGGGGGAGCGCTTTAGCGCTGAATTGTATGCCGAATTTCTGAAAAGTGCGGATTACTCGGAGCGCAGCGCTTGAATCACATCCACTCTGGCCGCGCGAGCCGCAGGGAAGGCGGATGCAACGACGGCGGCGGCGAGGATGACCACCGCGGCCGCGACCAGCGAGATCATGCCGGGCAGCTGCATGTCCACCACGTATTTGCCAATCGCGCGCGCGGAGGCAAAGCCCACGAAAAGGCCCGTCGCCACGCCGATGCTCCCAATCACCAAGCCCTCGAGGAGGACGTTGGCGAGAAGGTCGCGGGGCTGGGCGCCGAGCGCCAGACGAACGCCGAATTCGCGCGTGCGTCCGCTGACGGAAAACGCAAGAACGCCGGCGACGCCGACGACGGAAATCAAGAGCGCGACCGCCGCGAAACCGCCGAATACTATGGCATTCAGCCGGTTGGGAGCGAGAATGCCGGCGCGAATGTCTCCGAGAGTGCTGGCTTGCTCGACGGGCTGGTCGGGGTCCATTTGGTGAATCGTCTGAACGATGGAAGGGACGAGCGAATAGGGATTGCCGCCGATGGCGCGAACAAAGAGGCGCCCGCCCCAGCCTTCTTGGTCAACGGGTTGGTAGACCATCATGAGCGGCTGCGGCACGATGCTTTCATCGTCGAAGTCGGGGACGACGCCGATGATTCGCCTTTGGTCATAGCTGATGCCGATGAACTTCATCACACCGTCGGTCCACCAAATGTGCCGGTTGACAGGGTCTACTCCGGGAAACAGTTTTTGCGCGACGCTCTCGCTGATGATCACGACGCGTTCGGAACCGTCGCGGTCGGTGTCGCGGAAATCGCGGCCCTCGATGACGGGAATGCCCAAGGTGTCGAAATATCCGGGAGAAACGCTGCGGAAACGCGCGCGCCAATCGTCCTGCCCGTTTTCGCGCGGGGCGCCCTCGGCGGCGAAGGTGAAGCCGATGTTCAGGCCGCGGGTGTCGCGCCAAGGAACGCTGAAGCCGGACGAAACGCGCTCCACTCCGGGGAGCGAACTGACCCGCTGCTGGACGTTGCGATAGAACTCGCGCACCTGCTCCGGCGTTCGCCCGTAGGTCATCACCGGGAGATCGAGGGCCAGGACGTGGGCGGTATCGAACGGCGCCTGTGTTTTTTCGAGGACCAACAACGTCTTCACCAGCGCGCCCGCCCCGGCCAGCAGCAGAAACGAGGCGGTGATCTGAGTGACGGCGAAGAGGCGAAGCCGGCGATTGCTGCCGCTGGTGACGCGAACGCCGCTGCTCGACAGGCCGAGCCCGTGCGAAGCGTCCGACGACGGGAGGCGCGGAACGAACGCCAGGAAAATCGCGGCGACCAAGGCGAGGGCGATGCCAATCCAAACGAGATTCGAGCTGAGCTTGAGGTCGAGCGCGCGGACGGAAAACCGCGCCGCGTAACGCCCCAGCACGGAAACCATCGGCGCGGCGATGAGAACTCCCGCGAGCGCGCCGCTGCCGCACATTACGATGCTCTCGGCGAGCAGCGACCGGCGAAGGACGGAACGCGTGGCGCCGAGCGCGGAACGAATGGCGAGTTCCGATTCGCGGCGGACCGAGCGCGCCAGAATCAGATTGGCGACGTTGGAGCAGGCGATGACGAAGAGCAGCCCGGCGGCGCCGAACAGCACCCACAAAATCGTTTGCGCATTCGAATTGATCTGGTCGTGCAACCGCGTCACCGTGATGGTGTAGTGGTCTCCGGGCTTGTAGACCTCCGGATGGGCGGCCAGCATACCGGCGTAGACGGCGCGAAGCTCGGCGCGCGCGGATTCGAGCGTCGCACCGGGAGCGAGGCGCGCAAAAACTTCGGTCATGCGGTGCTCGCGGCCCTGAACCATGGTGGCGGAAAGATGATGCGGGCTGGTCACCACGTTGGCGATCAGCTGCGTTTCCACGGGGTAGGGAACCGAAGGCTCGAGCACGCCGACGACGACCGCCGTGCGCGACCCGGCGAAGCTTTCCAGGCGGATCGATTTGCCGATGACGCTCGGATCGGAATGCATCGCCGTGGTCCAGAAGCGGTTGGTGAGCACGACGGCGCCCGCGGCGTTGGGGCCGTCGTCGCCGGGGCCAAGGAGGCGGCCAAGAACAGGGCGCAGCCCCATCACATCGAAATAGTTGCCGTCCACGACGCCGGCGCTGATTTCGCGCGGGGTGCCGAGCCCGATGACCGTGAAGTCGATCTCCGAAAAAGTGCCGACCTCTTTGATCGTTTTCAGGTTGCCGCTGATGTCATGGATTTCCGGAATCGAAAATGTGGTGTTCTCGTCGCCGATGCCCGGCGCGCTCTGCCGGACATAAAGCAAGCGGTCCTCATCGCGATTGGCGAGCGGGCTGAGCAGCACGCCGCGGATGACGCTGAAGATGGCGGCGTTCGCGCCGATCCCGAGAGCCAATGTGACGGCGACGGTGATCCACAGGGCGGGCGCGCGGGATAGGGACCGGACGGCGATCTTCAAGTCGCGGAGAAACGACATGGACTTCCTCCATCGCTGCGGCTGCTCCGCCGTCAATTATGGCGGGCGAGCTGGATTCAAGAGCGTATGCCCGACGATTCCTGCCACAAGCACGATGTGGCCCGGATAACCCCAAAGGTCCACCGAAACGACCGGCAATCGGGTCTCCGAAGGACCATTTAGCTAAGTCTCTTTCTTTTTGCAAGTTAATTGAAGCTGCGGAGCCGCATCTTCTTCGCGGATGTCCGATTTTGGGAAGCGGGTGTCGCGGATTCAGACAGGCTCGGCGTCACGGAATAACGAGAACGCGGGGAGCCGAGTTTCGGGCTCGGGCGCAGACTTCGCGCCGGATGTGCGAAGGCGCCTCGGGACGAGCCTTCAAGACAGGCGGTTGAGCCCGTTGAATGCGGCGGTTTTGTAGCATTCGGCGAGGGTGGGGTAGTTGAAGACGGTGTTGATGAAGTAAGTGATTTTCCCTTTGAGCCGGAAGACGGCCTGGCCGATGTGCAGAAGCTCGGCGGCATTTTCTCCGAAGATGTGGACGCCGAGGAGCTCGAGCGTTTCGCGGTGGAAAAGAATCTTCAGCCGGCCATCGGTATGGCCGGAAATTTGGCCGCGGGCAATTTCGCGGTAATAGGCGACGCCCACTTCGTAGGGCACATCGGCGTCGGTGAGCTGTTCCTCCGTTTTGCCGATGAAGGAAATCTGGGGAATCGTGTAGATGCCGTAGGGATAGCTTTCGGGATCGGTCTGGACCTGAAGGCCGAAAGCGCGGGCGGCGGCGATGCGCCCCTGCTCCATGGAAACGGAGGCCAGGCTGGGGAAGCCGATGACGTCGCCGACGGCGAAGATGTGCGGCTGCGAGGTGCGGAAATCGGCGTCCACCTTGATGCGGCCGCGATTGTCGGCTTCGATTCCCGCGGCGGCCAGGTCGAGGCGGTCCACGTTGCCCTGGCGGCCGACGGCGTACAGCAATGCGTCGGCGTTGATCCGTTTCTTGCTGACGAGATTGGCGGCGACTTTTCCGTCGGGAAGTTCTTCGACGCTTTCGACCTCTTCGTTGAGGCGCATGGTCGTGCGGTTGTCGCGCATCTGGTAGCTGAGAGCCTCGACCATCTCGGTGTCGGCGAATTCGAGCAGGCGCGGGCGTTTTTCGACGATGATGACCCGGACGCCGAGCGGGGCGAACATCGAAGCGTATTCGACGCCGATCACGCCGCCGCCCACGACGATCAGCGTTCGCGGAATGTGCGGCATGTGCAGAATCTGGTCGCTATCGATGATGTTGCGGCCGTTGATGGGCACCTTCGGATTCGAGGCCGGCTTCGTGCCCGTGGCGATGACGATGTATTCGCCGCGAAGCTCGGCGAAGCCGATGCCGCTGTCCACGCGGACATTGTGCGCGTCCATGAATTTTCCGACGCCGTGGACGACTTCGACTCCGTTGCGGCGCAACTGGTCCTGCGTCACGCTGGCTTCGTTTTCGATGACCCGCTGGACGCGGAAGAGAAGATCGCTCATGGTGATCTTCTCCGTCCCGTTGTGATTGGCGCCGTAGAAATTTTTGGAATAGAAACCTGAAAGATGCAGGACGGCTTCGCGCATCGTCTTGCTGGGGATCGTGCCGGTGTTGACGCAGACGCCGCCGATGGCCGTCTGGCTTTCGATAATGGCCACCCGCTTTCCGGCTTTCGCTCCCTGAATGGCCGCGCGCTGCCCGCCCGGCCCCGAACCGATCACGATCAGATCATAAGTTTGCATGCGAGCTTTCCCGCCCTCCGCGAGCCTGCCAGTATAAACCGCTCGTGCCCGGGTTGCGCGACTTGTGCGCGCTCCCGGTGCGTAATTGCGGCACGCCTCTCGAGCGGCTTCGCGGGGAGATGAGAGATAGCGCAGGCGTGTTACGCCGAGATGAACGCGGCGGGGCCTCCGGCGGAGGAATCAGGGCCGACGGACGCCGGCGAGAAGCGCGAGTTCGCGCCATTTCCAGTGGCAATCCACTTCGGCGAAGCCAATCTCGCGCAGCCAGGCGAGCTGGGTTTCGAGAGCGAGCAGCTTATTCGAGGGGTCTTCGTTCTCCCAGGAAATGGCGTGCAGGAAGCCGCGATGCAGGCCGGGCGTGGGCGAGGCGACGTGCTCGAGATTGCAGAAAACTCCTTGCGGGGCGAGTGCCTCGAAAATTTCGGCGTAGAGCGAGCGTTTGCGGGCGTGCGCCAAATGGTGGATTGCGAAACTCGAGACGACGGCGTCGAATTTTCCGAGCGGCGGAAGCGGCCGATCGAGATTGTGGTCGACAACCGTGACAGAGGCTTCGCCGGCGAACAGCAGCCGCAGCGCATCGAGCATGGCGGGAGAAAAATCCAGCGCGACACACTCCGCCTGGGAACGCGCGGCCTTGACCAGCGCCAGGAGCCTCCCGCCGCCCGAGCCGAGGTCGAGAATCCGCCGCGGCGCCGGTGGAATGAATTCAAGAAGCGCGGCTTCGCCTTCCACGCGATGCGGAATCGAATCGGCGCGGCGCAGGTAGTCGAGCGCATGCTCGGCCGTGTCCCAAAGATTGACATCGGGCGGCGAAGCCATTCAGGCGCCTCCTCAAAGAATTAGGCGCGGCGCCGCACCATAAGTCCAATTTCGAATTATTTCCGGGGAGATAAATTTCGGTTATTGCCCCGCGCCGCCCGCAGAGTGGCATGCCGGGTCCGCCGCATGGCAATCCCGCCCAGCCGTTCCGTTACGTTGACAAGTCAGGCCGGTAGGATCGCAGCGAGCGCGTGAATTTGCCCCGTGTGGGGGCGTTAACTCTCGCGCGTTTCATTCTGTGCTACCATCCGCCAATCAGCCTCGATGCTTAGGCTGTGGCCGTGGTTTTTCGTCAAACTCGAAAAGAATTCTTCCCAGTCTTCTAACTTCTCCGGCCCCTAGCAGGAAATAGAGGACCCTTCATCTCTCAAGCCCGGAATCTAGGAGAAGAGGCTACATGGCAATTTTTCGCAACACACCAACCTCGATTCAATCCGAGTGAGGAGCGATATCATGAGCCAACCAGGAGTTGCACAACACCGCGGCGACCCATCGCAGTTCAACATCGAGCGCAGCTATCCGGGCCGGTGGACGATTACGTTCAGCAACCCGCCGATCAATATGTTTGTTCCCGCAACGATCGACGAATTGAGAGCGCTCATGGCCGAGCTCGATGCGGACCCGTCCGTGAAAGTCATAGTGTTCCAGTCGGCGAATCCCGATTTCTTCGTCGCTCATCTCGACGTAGCCAAAGCGGCTGAACGGCCAGGAGTGCTGGACCTGTGGCGCGATTTTGTCCTCCGCCTTTCGTCCGCGCCAATCGTGAGCATCGCCAAAATTCGAGGCCGCACGCGCGGCATCGGTAACGAGTTCGCGCTGGCCTGCGACATGCGCTTCGCCGGCCGGCAAAGCGCCGTATTCGGCAATCCTGAGGTCGGCGTCGGACTCGTCCCGGGCGGCGGAGCGATGGAATGGCTGCCGCGCTTGATCGGCCGCTCGCGCGCGCTTGAATTCGTGCTCAGCGCCGACGATTTCGACGCCGAGATTGCCGAACGCTACGGCTGGGTGAATCGCGCGCTGAACGATATCGACCTCGACTCTTTTGTTGACGCGCTCGCGCTGCGTCTGGCTTCGTTCGACCGCAAAACGCTGGCCACGGCAAAAGCCCAGCTCAATCGGTTTGGGATGCCCACATCCGCCGAGCTTCAGTCCAGCAATGACATCATCTTCCCGATGCTGGCGTGGCCCGATGCGCACGCGCGCCGGGGCAAACTCCGCGGGATCGGGTACGGCGTCCGCAGCGATTTCGAACTGAATTTCGGCCGCTACCTGACTGGATTCGGGCACGCGGACGACGCCACGGCGGCGAAGCAACCGAAGCCTACGGACAAGACCGATACCGGTTTTGACCCGGCAACGTTCGCGAAACGCTTCAACGAATTCAGCCCGGAGTACGGGCCGCACTTCCGGGAAGTTTACCGGCATATGCGGGCCAATTGCCCTGTTGCCCATACCGACGAACGCGGCGGATCTTGGGTGGTGACGCGTTATGAGGACATCGCCCGAGTCGCGCGCGACTCCGAAACCTTCTCGTCGAGCTACGGAGTCTTCTCGTCGCCTACAAGTCCCCAACAAGGCAAGCGAGGATTTGGCCCGCTTAACGAGGAGCGCACCGGACCGCTCGCCGCCTATCCCTCAGGCCCCAATGGCGAAGCGCCGCGCCTCGACTTCCTCCCCCTGGAACTCGATCCGCCGCTACACGGCCAATACCGCAAAGCCGTGGAAGCCCCATTTTCGCACGAGGCGCTCAGCGAAATGGCGCCGTGGATTTTGGCGCTGGCGGATCAGCTGATCGACGCCGTCATCGACAAGGGCGAAGCCGATTTCTGCCGCGACCTGAGCACGCCGCTGGCCAGCATCTACACGATGAAGTTTCTCGGTCTCCCACTCGAGGACTGGTCGGACTACGCCTGGTTCATCCAGTCGGCCAGGTCTGGATCCAGCAGCGTCCAGCCGAGAACGAAAAATCCTTCGGAACTCGAACTCCATGAACGAGTCGCCGCCGAGGTGGTTCGTCAGCGCACTCGGCCTCTTCCGTCTGGAGTGATCGCCCATCTTCTTGAGGCGACAATCGACGGGCGAAAACTCGAGACTTGGGAGATCGAAGCCTTCATCTGGCTGCTCCTCGGTAACGTCGCTACGACGCCGGCCGCTATGGCGTCCGGTTTCGTCTGGCTGTCGCGCAATCCCGAGCAACGTCGCCGGATTATCGAAAGGCCGGAACTTTTGCCCGGCGCGATCGAAGAGCTCCTCCGCGTCTTCCAGCCCTTTCACGCGCTCACCCGCACCGTCTTGCGCGATGTCGAGCTGGGCGGGCAATCGTTGAAAGCGGGCGAACATGTGCTCTTGTCCTGGGCTTCGGGCAACCTCGACGAGACCGAGTTCCCTAACCCGGACCAGGTGGATCTCGACCGCGCCAACAAGCGCCACATGTCCTTCGGCGTGGGCCGCCATTACTGCGTCGGAGCCGATACGGTTCGACTCGAATTCCAAACCATGCTTGGGCAGATACTCCGGCGCATGCCCGACTTTCGCGTCGAGGAAGCCGGGCTGCGGCCCACGCTCGTGCCGGTTGTGGTGGCGGGCTACACGCGCGTGCCTTTTGTTTTTGCGCCCGGGAGAAAAGTGGGCGGTTCCCACATCGACTACTGACCTGAGCCGGCCGCTCGGACGACGATGACACCAAAGCGGAGCCTGCTAACGCCGCCCGCTGGCCTTTTTCACTGATGAAGGCCGCACCTCAGTTCAGTCGAGCTTTTCGGAAATGAACGCTGAGTAAGCAAGAGTTTCAATCGCGAGGGAGGATTCGATGAGTCACACAGGCGCCGGCATCTCCCGGCAAAAGGTCGAACCCGTGGTCGCAAAAATAGACATGAAGCTCGAGGTTGTCGTGATACCCGTGTCGGACGTTGACCGCGCCAAAGAGTTCTACGCGCGACTAGGATGGCGGTTCGATCGCGAGTTCCGATTCGCCAATGGACAACGCGCCATCCAGTTCACGCCGCCCGGTTCCGGCTGCTCCGTGCATTTCGGGACGAGCCAAGGCGCGACCCGAAACGACGGCTTTGCAAGCTCCGCCGCGCCCGGTTCCTTTAAGGCCTACCTTGTCGTCTCCGATATCGTGGTCGCTCGGGACGCGCTGATCGCTCGCGGCATCGAAGTCGGCGAGTTCTTCCACGTTGGCGAAGGCGGCGTCTCCGCCGGCCTCGACCCCGAGCGCCGCACCTACAGCTCCCGGGCCGCATTCGACGACCCTGACGGCAACATCTGGATTCTGCAGGAAATCACAGCGCGGCTTCCCGGGCTCGTTGACCCTGGCGCCACTTCGTTCAGCTCGGTAAGCGACCTGGCCGGCGCAATGCGCCGTGCCTCCGCGGCCCACGAAGAGCATGAAAAGCGCATCGGACAAAAGGACGCAAACTGGCCGGACTGGTATGCCGCGTACATGATCGCCGAGGCCAGCGGGGCGGAGCTCCCGAAGTAACCGCCCCGCTTCGCCGGCGTGAATGCCTCTGCCGGCAATATGAAGCCGCTCCAGACAGCGAGTTTCCGCCGCTCGCGTGACGAGCGGTCGAGTCGCTCCTGGCCGGCTCTCTGACTGTACAAACGGACGCGCTTGGAAAGCCTATTGGAGGAATTATGAGCACCGCCGCCGGATCCTCTCCCCTGCCGCGCGAACCCCAGCTTCTCGGCCAAACCGTCGTTGTCATCGGCGGCAGCGCCGGCATCGGCCTCGAAACCGCCCGCCTCGCGCGCGAGCAGGGAGCGGCGCTCGTCCTCGCCGCCCGCAATCCGGAAGCCCTTCAGCGCGCGGCGAGCGACCTTGGCGCGCAGCGCACCGCCGCCTTTGACGCCACCGACTTCGCTCAACTCGAGCGCTTCTTCAATGGACTGCCCGCTCGGATTGATCACGTTCTTCTCACCGGTCCCGGCCCTTACTACGCGCCGTTGGCCGATTTCGATTTCGACAAGGCCCGCCGGGACGTCGAGGCTCATCTTTTTCTGCCGATGCAGGTGGCTCGCTTGGCCGCGAAAAAGGTTCGTCCGGGAGGAACGCTGCTCTTCATGGGCGGCACCGGCGGCCGCCACACCGCGCCGGGAATGGCGCTGATCGGCGCCCTCACGGCCGCTCTGCCGGCGTTGGTCAGAAACCTGGCGCTCGAGATCGCTCCGGTTCGCGTCAACCTCATCGCCGCCGGGTTTGTGGACACGCCCTTGTCCGCGTCTCTGCTTGGCGACCAGCTGGATGCCCGCCGCGAGCGGCTTCGCGCCACGCTCCCGATCGGGCGCGTCGTTGGCCCGGCCGACATCGCCGCGCTCGCCGTGCACCTCATGGCCAATACCGCTCTTACCGGCGGCACTTACGACATTGACGGCGGCCAACAGCTCGTCGCGCAATAAGCCTTGTCCGGCTGTCTCCATGTGGATGCGCGCCCACCGCCGCTGCTTCCCTCTCGGCTGCTCTCGTTGATTCAATCCCGGGGCCTTCGCACGAATGCGACGTAGCAGGACCCCGCGATCATGCGATTCCCGTGTTTTCGACGACCTCCAAAACGGAATTGCGCATTGCTCTACTTCCACCACCGCGCGAAAAATCCGCCTCGCACATCCATTCGACTCTCCCCCCGCGCGCCAAAATTGCCGCCACACTTCCGAATTTCTCTTTCGCTTCCTGCGCTTGCCGCCGCCGGGCTTGCCGCGCCGGTGTCCGCCGTCGCGGGCCAAGTCCGGGAGTAGCTTGCAAGAGACGGCGCTGTTACAATGCGGGGTCGTGGCAGACTGGCGTCAAATTCAAGCTCGTATCCGGAAGGCGAAAACCGCTGCGGACCCGCTGGCGAAGCTGTCGGAGTTGTATCTGCGGACGCGCGATGCGATGGTCGCCTGGGAACTGGGAACGATTTACGAAAAAAACGGGCACACCGAGGAAGCCGTGAAGTGGTACAAGACAGCCTGGGAACGATTCCGCCGCGCCGATTGGAAGAAAAAGGCGGAAGAAGCGCTGACGCGGATGGGCGAGGAAGTGCCCGCGTCCGGCGCCGAAGCAGCCGCCGAAGAAAATGTTGCGGCCGCTTCGCGCGGCGAGGACCGCGAAGAGGAATCTTCCGCGGCACGAACCCACGAGGAATCCGCGGGCGCTGCGGACGAAATTATGGAGGCCGCTTCGCGCGCGGAGGCCGTCGAGGCGGAGTCGCCGGTGGGCCGCGTTCCGTCGCCCGCTTCGGATGCGTTTCGCGGAAAGCGCCGCAGGGGACGCCGGGGCGGACGGGGACGCCATCGCCGCACTGAAGGCGCTCCGGCGGGTTTGCCGTCGCGGAGCTACGCCGAACCCGCGCCCGCGCAAGCGCCGGTTTACAAGCAGACAAGCTTCGCGGGGAGCGAGCGTCCCGCGGAAAATTTCGCGCCGCGCGAATCGGCGCGTCCCACGCCTCCTTCGGCCGAACCTCCGATGCTGCCGTCCGAGCGCGCGGCTCACGGGCATCGCGATCCGGGGCTGGCTTCGCGGATGGCGCAGCTCGAATCCATGCTTCGAAGATTGGTGGGAAGCCCGCTGCACAAACTCGACGCGATCGATGAAGCGCCGGCGGGCCCGGGCGTCTTCCTGCTTTCCGATTCCGACCAGACCGGGTATTACTACGTCGAGGCCTGCCAGACTCTGCGGGTCGGGCTCGGAAATTTGGTTCGCGGCGGGACGCGCGGAAATCGCGGCAGCAGCCGCGGTGGCCGCAGCATTTCCGACGCGGATTTGAAATCCAAGCTGGCTGAACATCTCGAGATCAACGAATCGAAGGTGTCGCAATACCTCAGAGACCACTGCGTTGTGCGCTGGATCCAGCTCGACGACGAAGCTCCGCACCTCGCGCATTTCGCCATCGGCGTTTTGCGCACTCCTCTGAACGCCGAATAAAACGCGGTGCGAACCGAAGCCGCCTAGCGGCTGAATGTGGGAAGGTGGACGACGTCGGTTGCCGGGACGGGCTCGATCGGATTTCCCGCCTGGCGCCACGCGGCCAGTCCGCCGTGCAGGACAAATGCGTTGAAGCCGCTCTGGCGCAGAAGGTAAGCAACGCTTGCGCTCGTCGTTTCGTTCCGGCAAGTGCAGTAGAGATAAACGTCCTTGTTGCGGGGAAAAAGTTTTATTTCGTCGCTGAGATTGTTGGGCTCGATTCGAATCGCGCCGGGAATGCGCACCGCGGTCACGCTGTAGTAACCGTGGCTGCGGACATCGGCCAGAAGGATCTTCTTCAGACCTTCGTCGCGTAGCTTCTCCGCGAGCTCGGCGACCTTCACGCGGGGCACGACGCGGTCCTTCCGGTGCTTCCAATAGAGCGAGACGCGATATCCGGCGTAGGCAATCACCAGCAGCAGGATCTCGAACTCCGCCACATGTTCGGCCGCCCGGAATCCGCTGATGATCTTCGCGAGGAAGTCGCGGAAGACGAATCCGACCGCGCCGTAGGCGAGCGCGTAGATTGAGGCGCCCACGAAATCCAATCCCAGAAACATCAGGAACGGCATCTTCATGCTGCCCGCCAGCGGTGCGGCCAATGTGCTGACGCCGGGAATGAACTTCGCGACCATCAACGTGGTTCGCCCGCGCTTGTAGAACGATTCCGCCGCGCTCAGCACGCAGGTGTCGGGATCGGCGGAAATCCGGCAGAGGAATTTCAGGATGGCCCATCCCGTATGGCTGCCCAGAATGTACAGCAAGGAATCGGCGACGAGCATCGCGACGACGGCAAACAGAATCACCGCGGGGCCGTACAGCTTGCCCGCGGCCGCCGCGGCTCCGCCAGCGATTAAAGCGATGGCGCCCGGGACCGGGACGCCGATTGCTTCCGCAAAGACGACCAGGCAGATAATCAGGTATCCGTAGTGGGTGATCAGGATCGGCAGATCGTTCATCACGTTTATCTAAAGACTAACACGCACATGCCCAGGCAGACGATGCCGCAAGCCGTGGCCGAGAACGCGCCGCGGCGGAGCGTTCTCTCCGCCCGTCTTAGATTCAGTGAACCCGGCCAAAGATTGCACGGCCAGGCTGAAATTCCCGGGCTGCCTGGCGTGGGCGATCTCGGGCAAATGGCGGAAGGACCGGTTGTATTCACCAAGCTTGGGCCAACTCCCGGAGTCGGGTTTGCCAATAAGCGCCGAAATTGGACGGCCACCGGCATGAGCTGCAACTCATTTCAGGCCGGCTTTGTGTAACCCCGGAGACAAAAACCTTTCGCCTAGAAGTAACATTACGGCCACCCGGCCGGCCCATTGGGGGGCCCCAGGCGCCATTCGACCCCCGAATTGTACCTTTGGGCGCATGCGGCTAGACTGGCCCCTCGGAAATCGTGCAAACTCTGGTAGCGTAACCGCTTACGGTATTCATTCGTCCTTTCTATAGGGCGGACCCTCGGGGGGAAAAACGAGGGAATTTTAGGTACGGGAGAAGGTGGAAGCTATGGCGAAGACAGTAAGTACCAAACTTTGGAAAACTTTCGACTGGGCGTTGTGTAAGACGGCCGGGGCCGTATTTGACTCGGTACAGTACTTCAACAAACGCAACCCCAACCCCTCATTTACACCGAAGTGGTCCGAGAAGCCGCTCCCCAAGTCGTGGGAGAAGTCGAAGCCGACGCTCGGCTGGCCGCGGACGACAGATTCGCTTTGCCCGGATTGCGTGAAGGAAGCGCGCGACGCGATCATGAACGGGAAAAAAGACTGGACCGATCTGGTGCACGAAAAGGTGGGAGAGATCAAGGCGCAGATCATCGAGCGCGACGGCCAGGTCTGGATGGTGAAGGAGTGCCCGCAGCACGGGAAGTACGAAGATTTGATGGCGGTGGATTCGAAGTTCCTGGCGTGGATCGAAAGCCAGTTTCCCGGACGCGATATTCCCGCGCACAACGACGAAGGGCTGCACCGGCACGGTTCGAGCACGGTGCGGTACGGGCGGGGTTCGGTCCTCACGGTAGATCTTACGAACCGGTGCAACATGATGTGCGATCCCTGCTTCATGGACGCGAACCAGGTGGGGTATGTCCATGAGCTGAGCTGGGAAGAGATCCAGGAAATTCTGGACAACGCTCTGAAAATCAAGCCGCGCCGGCAGATGTCGGTGCAGTTCTCGGGCGGCGAGCCGACGATGCATCCGTACTTTCTGGATGCGGTGCGCTACGCGCGGAAGATCGGTTACAACAGCGTGCAGGCGGCGACGAACGGGATCGAATTCGCGAAGAGCAAGGAATTCTGCAAAAAGGCGTTCGAAGCCGGGATGCGCTACGCGTATCTGCAGTTCGACGGGATCGGAAACGACGCGAACAGCCACCGGCAGGTGGGGAACTTGTTCGACGTGAAGTTGCGGGCGATCGAGAACATGCACGCGGCGGGAATCGAGATCGTGCTGGTGACGACGATCGTGAACAACGTGAACAACGATCAAGTGGGTCCGATCGTGAAGTTCGCGATGGAGAATCCGAAGAAAATTTCGTTCGTATCGTTCCAGCCGGTTTCGTTCACAGGTCGCGACGAGGACATCACGCCGGAGCGACGGATGAGGCAGAGGTACACGCTGTCGCATCTGGCGAAGGACGTGAGCGCGCAAGTGGGCAAAGTGGAGCCGACGCGCGACTGGTTTCCGATTTCGTTCATCGCGACGTTCGCGGGATTTTCGGACATGGTCCACGGGCCGGATTCGCAATGGGGCTCGCTTTCCTGCGGGTGCCACCCGAATTGCGGAGTGGGAACGGCGCTGATGATCAACAAGGAAACGAAGGAATGGGCGCCGGTGCCGCGATTCCTGAACGCGACGGGGCTGACGAGAGACGTCACGGCCATTACCGACGCCAACCGCAGCAAGAATTTTTCAAACTTCATGATGGCCTTGGCGCTGCTGAAGAATTACAGCCCCTTCCAGGCGCCGCCCAGCCTTCGTCTGAAGGATCTCTGGAAGAAATTCGACAAGACGTGGGCGCTTTCGAAGGGGGCGGACAAGAAGTACGGCAAGGTGAGCCCGGATCGCACGTACGAGGACGCGATGAAGCGCCGGAGCGACGATCCCTGGAATTTCCTGTTTATCGCCGGGATGTGGTTCCAGGATCTCTTCAATTATGATTTCCGCCGCACGGAAATGTGCATCATTCCCTACGCGACGCAGCAAGGCGAGATTTCCTTCTGCGCGTACAACACGGGGATCGGCTGGCGGAAGATCATCGAGAACATGTACAAGAACGCGACGGTCGCCGAGTGGTACAAGACGCACGGCAAGCACGACATTTTCGCCAAGGGCAAGAAAGTCGACCTGCAAAGCTACGAGCATTCGCTGCGGATCGACGAGGAAGACGCCGCGCGCGTGCGTCACCTGGAGCACGACATCCCGCTGACGGCCGCGGAAGAAGACCGCATCCGGCGGAAGAAGGCGTTCGAGGAAGCGGCCAAGGTGCGCAAGATTTACGAAGAGCTGGTGCTCAAGAAGTCGTCCGAACCCGTCGTGCAGATCGGCACGCTGCAGCAGATGCAGATGGCGGTGCCAGGAGCGACCGTCAACCCCGCCACGGCGGGCAAGCCGGTGCAGATCGCTCCGGCGAACGGCAACGGAAGCGGGGAAGCGCACGCGGCTGGGAACGGAAACGGGACGGCGAAGCCGGAAGTGGCCGAGCCGGTCGCCGGCGACTAAGTCTTATTCAACCCTGGCGGTTTCTCACAACAGCCCCGGCTTCGACCGGGGCTGTTGCATTTTCGGGAGCCAATTTCCCGAGGAACGAATGCCGCGGCGCGGTGTCTATCTCTCCAACACGATTTGCGGATGGAGGAGAGACGGTGGGCGAACGACCAAGCCTGGGGTGGTCTGCGCTCGCGAAGAGCGAATTTTCGAGGAGCCCGTGGGACAAATGGAAGCGGGCGGGATTCGTCGCGATCGGGGCGATCGTGCTGGCGTTTGTGTTCTACCACGTGACGAAGGAAGTTCAATCGAGCACGGCCAGCGCGACCAGCCCCGATTCCCATCTGCACTACGACCCCAATGCACCCTGAAGCTGCTCCCGTGGATTTTTCTTGCTAAAATAGACCGAAGTTCAGTCCGGCGAACGGAGCGCAGAAGCCATGCCGATTTACGAATATGTTTGCGACGATTGCGGCGAGCATTACGAGCGCATCGTAATGAATCAGAAGACGGCGGTGACGTGCCCGAAGTGCGAGAGCTCGAAGAAGACGATTCAGCTCTCCGTGTTTTCGGCGCATGGAAACGGCAAATCGAACGGCGCGTCCGTCTCCTCAGGCGCGAAATCCGGACCCGCGCCGCGGTCCGGGGGCGGCTGCTGCGGCGGCGGTTGCGGCTGCCACTAGGCGAGAGGCCGGCGTTACCGCCGGGAAATTCTCCTCGGACACAGACTGCGTCCGACTTTTTTTAAGCGCGAACTCGAGATTGCAAAGCCGGATCGCCGCTCCCACAGGTTTTCTACCCGGGAATCAACGCTCCTCCGCACGGTGATGCGAGAATAGCCAGGCGGCGAGACCAGGCTCGGCGAACGCGGCGTCCCAAACGTCGTGACCAATGCCGGGATATTCCGAATATTTCGGATCGCCACCCGCTTTGCGAAGCCAGGCCACCCAGCGGCGAGCGCGAGCCGGATCCACAATCGCATCGGCCTGCCCCTGAAAAATCCAGACAGGAACTTTCGCGACGCGCGGGATTTCCCATTGGTCCGCATAGCCGCAGAGGACGAGAGCGGCGGCGAAACGATGAGGATCGATCGAGAGGGCGCGCCAGGCGCCTTCACCGCCCATGGATTGCCCGACGACGTATTCGCGGTCGCGGTCGATGGCGTATTTGTTTTCGACGACGTTGAGAATTTCGAGCGCGAGGCGGATCGAAACCGGAGGCGTATTGGCGTGCGGGCGCGCCCATCCTTTCGTTTCGGACACCTGCGGGGCAAGAACGAAGGCGTGATACTTCGCCTGATTTTCGGGCGAAGTCCAGAAACGGCTGCCGAGACGATTGGAGCCGGAAATCTGCGCGAGATTGCCGGAGCCGCGCCCGGAAGCGTCGTGCAGCCAGAGAATGATGGGATATTTTTTCGCGGGGTCGTAGCCGGGAGGAACGAAAAGGCGATACTGCATGAACTCACCGCCGGGACTGTGATACCGGCCGGCGATGAAGCCGTCGATAGGAAGGCCGGGTGACGCGGATGACGGGACGAGAGGCGTATTGGCGAAGGAGGAAGCGAGCAAAGCGACGACGAGAGCCGAAAATTCCCGCATCAGCGAATTATGACTGCAAAGAGGTCCAAAGAGGAAGCGCGGCTCCGGCAAGACATTGCAGCCTTTCGGAATCGGCGGCACCGAACGCGTTGGCGCGTTCGCTTTCCACATCCACGGTGCCGATTACCCTGCCATCGACGGGATTCAACACGGGGATGATGATTTCCGAAAGAGTGCTGCCGAAGGCCGTGAGATAACGCGGATCGTTGCGGACATCGCTGACAATGAGCGGAGCTTTGTCGCGAATTGCGGCGCTGGTCAATCCCTTGGTGACCGGAAAGGCGGGAAAGGCGGGAGCGCCGGGTCCGCTGAAAGCGATGATGGTGACAAATTGCGCGTCCACGTCATAGAGGCCCACCCAGCGGTGAGGTCCAATGCTGCGGATGGATTCAGCCACGGCGCAGGCCTTCTCTTGCCGGGAGCCAGCGGCGAAAAGAACCGCGCGAATTGCGGCGGCGGCGTCAGCCACGGGTGTAATTCCTCACATTTTCGGGAGGGACGAGGCCGGGATTGAGGCGCGGATCTGAGACTGGCGCCGCGGGAACGACAGGAAGCGGCAAGATTCCGGCCCAGATGGGAAGAGCGTAATCGGCCTCGTCATCTTTCGGAGGACCGACGCGGACTTTCGCGGAGACTTCGGAAAGCGGAAGAACGAGGACAGAGGTGGCCTTGAGCTCGAGATCGGTGGGCGGGCGGACGTCGTTCCAGCGGCCGGAGACAATATGATTGGTGAACAGCTCGAGGGCGCGCATTTTTTCGGCGGGGTCCTCGACGAGAGTGGCGCGGCCGAGCGCGACGACGGAGCGGTAGTTCACGGAGTGGTGAAAAGCGGAACGGGCGAGGACGAGGGCGTCAACGAGAGTGACGGTGACGCAGACGGCGATGCCTCCGGCGAGCGAGCGCAACATGCGGCTGGCGGAAGAGCCGTGAAGATAGAGGCGGTCGCCGACGCGCGCATAGTTGGTGGGGATGACGTAGGGTTGCGAATCCACAACGAAGCCGACGTGGCAGACGAAAGCCTCGTCGAGAATTTTGTGGATGGTTTCGGCGTCGTAGCGGCCGCGATCGGGCAGGCGCCGCACAGTGGTACGCTCAGAAGGAGTGATGGGAGTCATGGAAGGAGCGTAAAGCGCGCGGCGGGAGGCGGCAAGTGCCAATCTGGATGGTGAGGCGTGATTGGTGGCTTGTGATTGATGAGTAGTGATTCGTGATTTGTGACTGGTCGCTAGTGAAAGAAGAATCGTCAGTGGTGAATGGTGTTCAAGTTCGTGGATCGAACCGGGAGCAATAAGCACAAGGCGGGAGAGCGTGAGAGCCTGAAAAAGCACGACAGTATTACAGTGCTGGTAATATGCATAGGTTGTGATATACATCCAAATCGGCGAATGCTAGAACCGGAGGCTTGATGAAGCTGGAGACGAATCGTGAGAAGCAATTGGACGCGTATCTCCAGCAGGCGTCGGCGAAGGATGAGCAGATACTGCGATTGGTTCTCAAGGGAAAGCCAGAGCGACTTCAGGTCTACCGTGTGCCCATCAAATACCTGATCTTCAACATCAGGAACGGTCGATTCACGGCTGAACTTCTTCAGAAGGAGAGTGAGCTGAAGCGCAGGCTCGATGCTGCTGTTCCAGCGGACGAGAAGATAATCCAGAGAATCCTTCTCGAATTGGATAAGAACGCAACCGAGGCTCTCAAAAAGGATCTCAACGCAAACGGCCAGCTTGATCCCGGCGTCATTACTCGCGACGGAGCTGTGGTTAACGCGAACCGGCGCATGGCGATTCTGTCTTTGTTGCATGAGGAAACGCATGACCCAAAATTCGAATACTTGCGTGTGGCGCGGCTGCCAAAGGACGTGGATGAGAAGGACATTTGGCGCATTGAAGCTGGTCTTCAGTTTGCGAAAGAATTTCGCCTCGACTACAGCCCTGTTAATGAATTGCTGAAACTGAAGGAGGGTCGAGAGAGTGGACTCTCGCCCGAGGAAATCTCAGTAACCCTCCTGGGTCGATTCACTGCAGCCGGCGTGCGGGAGCGGCTTGAGGTCTTGAAGCTGATTGAAAGCTACCTCGAATTCATCGGGAAGCCAGGTCAGTACCACATAGTTCAGGAGCAGCGCAGCATGGAGAAGTTCAATAGTCTACAGGCTAATGTGATTGCGCCCCTAAAAAAGCATGGTGCGCTAAAACAATCTGAGATCGCAAAACTATCAGTCCTAGCCTTTATGCTGATTCATAAAACCGATCTGAGTCATTGGGACATCCGCCTGCTCAACAAAATAGGCGAGGATTCGATGGCGCGTGCTGAGTTGTACAGAAATTATGACGCCACAAGGCCGCTCTCCGAGCCAAAATCCAGGCTCGAAGAGAATTTTGCAACCGCAAGAGAGGTCATCGAGGCCCAACAAAATAAGAACAAACCTGAACGGCTTCTTCGGAAAGCTTTATCAGCCCTGCAGGGAATCGGTAATGATCATGAAGCGCTTGCCGAGGCTTCCCTCAAAAGTCTTCTGAATCAGATAAAAGGTGAAGTTGATCGATTACTTGGGGTAAAGGCAAGAACCCGGTAATGGCGGGCAACAGCGCACGCGTGCTTCTGGAAGAAGACTCGCTGGCGGTGGAGTTGATTGGTGAATCGCCACTGCTCTCTGGGGTCCATCGTATCTACTTCCTTAATGTATTGGGCTTTGACCCCAGCACGGAGCCATTGGGCTACGTGATCACATCCCCCGCGCCAAGTCTGCTCCTTAGCGTCGTCGACTACCTTCAAGAGCACGAAGTTAAAGCGGAATTCAATGAGCGTGCTAGGAAGACCATCGAGCAGCTTAACAGCGCGTCCTCTGATCTGAGCGATGGAAGAGAAGCTGGTCGCGCCATAAAATCAGCTCCGCCGAAGTCGGTCGAGGTCCCAAAGCTTAGACGTCCACTGAAGCCGTATCAGATTCCTGCAGTTGCTCACGCAATTGCGGTCAAGAATGCGGCCAACTTCTCTGTGCCCGGAAGTGGAAAAACCGCGATCGTGTTATCCGTGTTCGCGATCCTCCGGGCTCGTAGGGAGGTGACAAAGATCATTGTCATAGGGCCGCGTTCATCATTCCAGCCCTGGGAGGACGAGTTTCGGTCTTGCTTTTCGCGAAAACCTCGGCGGGTCAGGATTTCCGGCACGAAACCGAGTCGGGCCCGCCTCTTTCGTGAAGCTGAAAACGCAGAATTGGTGCTGATGTCATATCAAATGGCAAACAAGGACCGTGACAAGCTAGCTCGGCTTCTGCAACAGCACACGTGCTTGCTGGTTCTCGATGAATCTCACAACATAAAACGCTTTGAGGGCGGAACCTGGGCACCGGCGCTTATCGACATTGGAGTCTACGCCCAAAGGCGAATCATACTCACGGGTACGCCCGCGCCCAATTCCATCTCTGATCTGTGGTCCCAGATGACGTTTCTCTGGCCTAATCCGCCGATCCTGGGTACCAGGGAACAATTCAAGACGCGAATGGGTAACGAAGGTATAGACCAAGTCCGAGAGCAGCTTTTTCCCTTCTACTGGCGCATTCGCAAACGCGATCTTCAGCTTCCGAAGCCCAGGTTTCGAAGAGTTCGACTCCGTCTACGTCCGTATCAGCTTGCAATCTACCGCGTGCTCGCGGCCAAGGTCTTGTCGGAAGTTGTTAAGGCTCCGAAAGAGCGGGCAAGTCTGCGCGTCTGGAGAACGGCGCGAATGGTGCGCCTGCTACAGGCTGCGTCCAATCCGGCGCTCTTGACGCAATATTCCGAAGAATTCCAGGTTCCCCCTATGAGCGCCGCCGGGCTCCCGGTCGATGAATTGATTCAACGCTACCCGCAATATGAGGTGCCCGTGAAAGTGGATTTTGCGATAAAGCTCGCTCGTGACTTGATCCGAAAGGGCCAGAAAGTCCTGATCTGGACCTCTTTTGTCCACAATATTCGCACACTTCAGCGGGCTCTATTCGACTTTAACCCCCGGACCATCTACGGTGACGTGCCGAAGGATGAGGACGAAGATTTGGAGTTCAATCGGGAGAAGATGATCGCGGAGTTTCGCACTTCCCCCCAATATCCCTTGTTGATTGCGAATCCGAGTGCTTGCGCTGAATCGGTGTCACTGCATCGCGTTTGCACGCACGCCATATACCTGGATCGCACATTCAACGCCGCTCACTACATGCAGTCTCTGGACAGAATCCATAGGGTCGGCATGAACCCGGGCGACAAAGTGCAGTATTACCTGCTCCAGAGCCAGAACACAATTGATGAAGTTATTGACGAAAGGCTAACGGAAAAGGAAGCTCGGATGCGCAGCCTCCTAGATGATGACATCTCCGTCATGAGCCTGGACTATGGAGAGGCCGAGTTCAGCGAAGAAAGCGAAGAGGATCAGGATTTTTCCGCGCTGATTCGGCAACTGCAACGCGATGTCCAAATTGAGACGCGGTCATAGCCATGATCGAGAAGCTTGCTGAACTGAATCGAGTCCTGTTAGCCGTAAACGAACTCAGAAACGCGGACGGAATTGCAGATCTTGAGATTGTGATCGAGCGTTGCAAGGCAACCGTCATTGAGGCCCGTATCCCGAAGCATCAAGTAAGTGTAGAATTTGCGGGTCAGATTGGACTGCTTCTCATTAATGGCAAAGAGATCAGGCTCACGGACGAGGGCCTGGGTTTCATCGAGCTTAACCCGTCCTCCCAGTACGATCTATCCGAGGAACAAAAGCGCGTTTTGCTGCGCACTTGCTATCTGCATGGGGCGCTACGGCAACACGCGATGGCCGTCCTGAGGGCGTTTTCACCGGGTCTTGGAATAGACGCTTTTCGTTGGTCCTCATACGACAGTCCTCCACTATCAAATGAGTGGACCGCGGAGCATATGAACCAGTTGGGGCTGCTGGAACGTCGGGATGACGGCTGGGAAGTGCGGGCAGATTATACAAGGACTGTGGCCGAGTTCTTGGAAGAGGGTGAGGGCTGGTCGGAAGATAGCTTCAGAGAGTACCTTAAGGAAAAAGAAGAAGTGGGGAAGCTCGGCGAGAGCCTTGTAAAGGCGTACGAGGTGAGCCGGCTCATCAGGATGGGCAACACCGTAGAAGCGCGGTGCGTAAGGCGGATTAGCAATTTGCGCGTTAATGCAGGCTACGATATCGAATCGTTTGACTCGTCGTCTCCTGCTGTCGCTTATGATCGGTTTATTGAGGTAAAGAGTGCCCGAGGACGAGGGATGCGATTCTTTTGGAGCGATAACGAAATCAGGGTAGCTACAAAATTGGGTAAGCGTTACTGGATTTATTTCCAAGGCGCTATTGATACGTCGAAAGGTGTTGCCCGAGATGAGCCCATTCTGGTCCGTGACCCTGTGAACTCGATATTAGAGAGCAGCAAGTTCAAGAAATCGCCACAGGGTTTGGTTGTGGAGTGTGACATGCAAGGTAAACGCATTAAGGTGTAGCGGCCTATCATGGCGACACAGATACTCACCGAAAATGTGCTGAGCACTGCCTCTTCGACAGCTGATATTTCACCCGTCGCTACCAGTCCGTTCGGCTATTTTGGAGCTAAGAAAAGATTGGCCCTCTATATCGCGAAAATGCTTCCGCCGCACAACGCCTGGGTTGAGGCGTTTTGCGGTTCTGCCGCGGTCACGATGGCAAAAGCTCCAGCACCGATAGAGATTATCAATGATGCAGACGCACAGATTGTGACAGTGTTTCAGCAATTACGAGAACGCCCCGAAGAGCTTATCCGCCTTGTAGAACTCACGCCATACGCGCGCACAGAATTTGAAAACGCATACATGGAAAACCAAGCCGGAGACAAACTAGAGCAAGCACGAAGGTTCCTGGTTGCATCCATGATGACCGTAAATGGGGCTATCGGGAAACGAGAGACGGGAATCAAGCATAGTGGGTTTTCGTATTCACAATCATATGCCCGCAATGGGCATGAGGCGCGGGTTAGTCGGTGGAATTCGATGCCAGAGAGGTTAAAGAAGGTCGTGGATCGTCTTAAACAAGTTCGAGTTGAACACCGCGACGCGCGTGAACTTTTCAAGATGTTCTTGAATCGACCCGCGACCTTGGTTTACCTCGACCCCCCTTACCTGATGAATCGTGATCATGGCTACAAAGTGGATGCTAACGAGAAGGAATTTCACGTCGAATTGCTTGAAATCTGCCTCCGAGCTAAGTGTATGGTCCTAGTCAGCGGCTACAGCAACAAGCTTTACAACTCATATCTAACCAAAGAACGCGGCTGGCGGAGGCAGGTGATCGAGACTCATACCCGAAACACCAACGGAAAAGACCTCACGCGCAAAGAAGTTCTTTGGAGGAACAGGTTCTTTACAAAAGCCTCAGAAACCGGTCGCGTGCCGATCAGGCTCTCCAACAAAGAGAAGGAGGATTTCAAGGTGAACCCTGTCCGGTTATAGCGTCAGAACATCAGATATAAGCGTCGGATGAATTGTGCATCGAGGAACGACGTCATTTCTTAATTAAGGCACATGCCCGCGTGGTCAATCCCGGCGCAACTAGAATTAAGTGGCCACGGGGACGACTGCTCCAGGCGTGGACATAAACACCAAACCAGAGGGTTGGGCTGCAGAAAGAGGAACCATCACGGCTTGGTGTACGTGCGCTAGGCCTTTTTTGTATTGTATTGGCGGGGCCGGAGTTTTTTGCGGGGCACGGGCTACGCGGCGGCGGGGGAGGCGTGCGCGACGGGTTGCTTTGGCGGAGCCAGCAAGATGAGGACTATACCGATGAGGACGAAGACACCGACGTCGCGGAGCTGTCCGCGTGGGATCGCGTTGTGAAATGCCTGGTAGGCCATTACAGAGGCGTGAGCGAGGCTGGACCATGCGGTGAAGGCGATCAGGCTGCGATGCGCTGACGGGTTACGCACGGCCAACAGCAAGAGTATCCCGAGCGTGACGTAAAGGCTGAGCATCATCGCCAACGGAGGCTCTTGCAGCACAAAAAGCTTCAAGGGATAAATCATGCCGCAAAAGAGCAAGCCCAACACGAGCATCACAACCTGCAGCGCGCGTTGCCGAATCATGGCGCCCTCCTGTCAAATCACGTCCTGTCGAAGAGACATTCGCAGAGTTCCCAAACAATGCGACGTGCCGGCATCTTGGCGAGATTGATGTTCGGCAAAATTCAGGCCGGCCGTTGATTTTGAATGTATTGGGCTGGGATGTTAGGCGCAGAGGGAAGGCAAGTCAATTGGAGGGAGCTGAGGAATGCGGTGACACGGGTGTGGGCGGGGAGAGAATATCTTGGGAGGGATGTCCAAATGGAGGGGGGCGGGGCGTCATTGTAGTGGCGGAGGAAGATGGCCGCACAAAACCGAAGAAGGAGAAAGACGATGCAATTTCTACTTTTGCTGCACGCGGAAGAGTCCGGATGGGCCAAGATGGCGAGAACGGAGCAGGAGCAGGCCGTGGCGGCTTATATGGCGTACACGGAGGCGCTGAAAAAGGGCGGGGCATACGTGGGATCAAACCGGCTGCGTCCGGTTTCGACGGCGACCACGGTGCGGGTGACGAACGGGAAGACGCAGGTGCTCGACGGGCCGTACGCCGACTCGAAGGAACAGTTGGGCGGCTATTTCCTGATTGAAGCGCCGGACCTGGACGCGGCGCTTTCCTGGGCGGCGAAGTGCCCGGGAGCGAGCCACGGGACGATCGAAGTGCGTCCAGTGTGGAGCACGGCAGCGGAAGCCAGCGCATAGCGTGGGCGAATGAACTTCAGCGAAGGCGGCGAGCAGGCAAGAAGCACGGCGGAAGAAGTGGCGCGCCGGAGCTACGGAAAGCTCGTCGCCTTTCTCGCGGCGCGGACGCAGGACGTGGCGGCAGCCGAAGACGCGCTTTCGGAGGCGTTCGCGGCGGCGCTGGCGGATTGGCCTCAAAAGGGGTGCCCGGCAAATCCGGAAGGATGGCTGCTGACAGTGGCGCGGCGGAAGATGATCGACATGTTTCGCGGGCGGCGGCGGGATGAATTCGCGGCGACGGAAATGCGGGCGACCGCCGACGGTTTGGAAGCGGCGGCGAGCGATGGCGCGATTCCCGATCAGCGGTTGGCGCTGATGTTTGCGTGCGCGCACCCGTCGATCGAGGAGGGAGTGCGGGCGCCGCTGATGCTGCAAGCGGTGCTGGGACTCGACGCGAAGGCGATCGGGTCGGCGTTTTTGGTTTCTCCGGCGGCGATGGGCAAGAGGCTGGTCCGCGCAAAAGAAAAAATACGCCACGCCGGAGTTCCGTTTCGCGTGCCGGAGCGCGAGGAGTTGCCGGAGCGGCTGGAGGCGGTGCTTGAGGCGATTTACGCGGGGTTCGCGGAAGGGTGGAGCGACCCGGGCGGGGCGGATGCGGCGCGGCGGGAGTTGACGGACGAAGCGATATTTCTGGCGAGGGTTGCGGCGGAGCTTCTGCCGGAGGCGGCGGAGGCGCTGGGACTGCTGGCGCTGATGCTGCACGCGGAAGCGAGACGCCGAGCGCGGCGGGACGCGAAGGGGGAATTCGTGCCGCTGGCGGAACAGAATCCGGCGCTGTGGGATGCGCGAATGATCGAAGAGGCGGAAGCGCTGCTGAAGCGCGCGAGCAAGCTGGGGTTCATCGGGCGCTTTCAGCTGGAGGCGGCGCTGCAGTCGGCGCACGTCCACCGGCGGCGAACGGGCGAAGCAAATTGGGACGATGTGGTGCGGATTTACGACGCGCTGTTCGCGCTGGCGAAGTCGCCGGTGGTGGCGATCAATCGAGCGCTGGCAATTGCGGAGCTGGAGGGAGCGGAAGCGGGGCTTGCGGCAATGCCCGATGCGGCGGACGACGCGCGGTTGGGGGAATATCAGCCGTATTGGGCGGCGCGAGCGGAACTGCTGGCGAAGGCCGGGGCATGCGAGGCAGCACGGCGCGCGTATGAGATGGCGATTGGTCTTGAAAGCGATGCCGCTGTGCGGCGATTTTTGCAGAGGCGGCAGGCCGCGTTGACGGCAAACGACGCCAGCGCGCCGTAGCGCGAACAGCGGCAAATTGCCGCGAGATCACTTCGCCGGGGGTGGGGGCGGAGGCGGAGGAATGTGGACGACGCGAAAGCCGGTGTAGGCGAGGTCGGCAGGGGAGAGGCGGGACTTCGGGTCGGCGGGGCGATCGGCGCTGCCGCCCATGGTTTTGCCGGAGCCGTCGGAAGCGACCACCCATTCGGCGACGTTGCCGTCGAGATCGAAGACGAGGGGCTGAGCGGCATCCGAGGGGTCGTCCACATCGGGCGGAAAGCTGCCGACTTCGCGGAGGAGCGGAGCGCCTTCGCCGAGCAGATTTAATTCCGCCGAGAGCTTCGCGGCATCGTCAGGATTCACGGAATAACCAGCCCAATAATCGAGAGTGTTTTCGCCGGCGCGAAATTTGTAAAGACCAGCGGCTTCTTTTTCGTCCGGCAGGCGATAGGTTTCGCCGGTCAGATCGGACAGCCACTTGCAATAGGCCTGCGCTTGATCGAATGTGATTCCGTTGGCAGGGAAATTTTCCGTTCCGGGGTCGAACGAGTAGGACTTGTCAAAAGAGGCGAATTGCGCGCGGGTGATTTCGAAGCGGCCGATTTCGATGCCGGCGCGCGGGACGGTCTCCGGGATCAAAGTGGGCGGGGGAGGGTTTTCGGGAATCGCGGGCGGTTGGAAAGCAACGCCGAAGTCGGCGCCGAGTTTTTGAATCGAGCGACGGCGAAGAGCGTAGTCGAGGGGCGAACCCGTCTTGAGCGCTTCGTTCGGCGGCGGATTCGCGTGGAAGAGGTACATGTCGAACCAGGCGGATTCCTCGTTGAGCTTGCGGAGCTGGTGCGAAAGCTTTACGGGGGCGTGCGGCTCGCCGGGAAAGAGGATGAACCGGACGGGAACCTTTCCGATCGAGTAGAGAGCGCGATAGTGCGACCAGCCTTCCTCGGTGGGAACGTTGCGGTCCATGGTGCCAAAGAAGATGAGAGTGGGAGTCTTGACGCGGTCCATTTTGAAGAAGGGTGATTTTTCGATGTAGAGCTGGGGATCCTGAAGCGGGGATTTGCCGAAATAATAATTGTCGAAAGCCAGGCCGAAATCCACGTTGGCCCAATCGCTGATCCATTCGACGTCGCCCGCGCCGACAGAGGCGGCTTTGTAGCGATCGGGATCGGCGACCGTGAGGGCGATGGAGAGGATCGAACCATTGGACCAGCCGAGAGCGCCGATTTTGCCGGAGTCGACGAGGCCGCGAGCGATGAGGGAGTCCACTCCCTTCTCGATGTCGGGGATTTCCAAGTCGTAATATTTTCCGCAGCAGATGGATTCGACCCATTTCAAGCCGTATCCGGTGCTGCCGTGGTAGTTGGTCTTGAGGACGAAGGCGCCGCGCTCGGTGTAGAGGTTCGTGGGGTAAGCCCAGCTTTCTTCCCAGGCGTCGTGGTCGTTCCAGGCCGGCCCGCCGTGGGTGGCGACGATGAGCGGATAGCTTTTCGAAGGGTCGTATTGGTCGGGGTAAAAAAGAATGCCTTCCACCTCGTCGTCGTTGGCGCCTTTCCAGTGAATGATTTCGGACTTGGCGATGGGCTTGGAGGCGAATCCGGGATTGAGATTGGTGAACTGCGCGGGCGAAGTGATCTTGGTTCCGTCGAGGCGGGCGTGAAAAAGCTGGGAAGGCTTGCTGGCGGTGGAATAGTCGTAGACGAGAGAGCGGCCGTCGTCGGCGAGAGACAAATTGAAAATGTTGGGAGCGTTTTCGGCGGAAATGGTTTTGCGGGTCCACTGGGAGCCGTGGCGGGTGTAGCGCATAGGGCGGTCGTGAACGCCGTCGGCCATGAGGGCGACGAAGCCGTCGTCCACGGGGGAAAGGCGGCCGTTGGCGAGACCACGGTCCCAATCGAGATTCACTTCGGTGAGGGAGCCGCCGACAAGATCGTAGAAATAGGCGCGTTCGACGCTGGCGGTGCGGAAGCGCGTGTCGGAGGAAAAAGGAGCGACGAAATAGACGCCGGAATCGTCGCGCGTCCATGCGGCCGATTCAGGCCATATTTTTCCGTCCGTGAGAATGGGGGTGAGTTTTCCGGAGGAAAGGTCCACGAGATAAGTGACGGGAGGAATTTTCTGATCCCAGTCGAAGCTGAGTTCGCGATTGGCGACGGCAATCGCTTTGCGGGAATCGTGGGAGACCTCGAAAAACTCGATCCAATCGGAGTTGGCGGTGAGACGCGTGACTTTGTTGTCCTTGAGGGAAAGCTTGAAGAGGCGAACGGGCGGGGTGTGGGCGGAGTCGTCAACAACATCCGAATTGTCCTTGCGCTGCTTCGTTTCGGTCTCGTAGAGCGAAGGGTCCTCCTCGGCGCTGAAGAGAAGGGTGTCGCGATCGAGCCATTCGAACTGCTTGATGCCGCGAACAAAGCGGGTGACGGGCCAGGGTTCGCCGCCGGACGTGTTGAGGAGCCAAAGCTGGTTGGAGGCGAGATTGGGGTCGGGCTTGGGAAGCGGGCGAGTGCTGAGGAAGGCGATGCGGTCGTCGGAGGGCGACCAGCGGGGATTCGAAACGTCGTCCGTGCCGCGCGTGAGCTGGATTTCTTTTTTGTCGGCGAAGACGGTGAGAAAGAGATTGCTGACGCGGACGTCCTTGTCCTTGTCGCCCGTGCTCTTCACCCAGACGACGGATTTGCCGTCGTGCGAAATCCGGAAGTCGTCGACTCCCTCGGCGAAGACAAAATCGTCAGGCTTCCATTCAGCGGATTTTTTCGCGGGCGCGGGGGAAGAATCGGGTTTATCCGCCTGACGCGCGAGGATCGCGCCGGACGCGAAGAGAAGAACGGCCAGAATCGCGGCCGCGGAGAGACGCGGGGATTGGAGCATCACGAAAGAGCCTCCTGTGAGGGTCAAGGATTGTATTTCGCGAGCCATGCCTGAAGTTCATGAACCACATCGGCGCGCTGTTCCCAGAGCCTCGGGAAGTGCAGCGAGCCGGGATATGTGACCATGCGAACCGTTTTGTGATGCGCGGCGAGGACGAGGAAGTATTCGCGGCCCTGATAGGTGGGAACGCGCGGGTCAGCGGCGCCGTGAAGAATGAGCAAGGGAGTGGTGACGCCGGAAGCGTGCATGACGGCCGAGAAGCGGAGAAACGCCTCGGGGTCGGACTCGGGCCATCGCGCGTCGTAATCAATCTGCTGGATGTCGCTGGTCCAGATGAAACTCAGCCAGTCCGTGATTCCCGCGCCCTCGACGGCGGCTTTGTAGCGGTGCGTCTGGGTGACGGTCCAGGAGGTCATGAAGCCGCCGGCGCTCCAACCGAAAATAGCGAGGCGGCTGGGATCGGCCCAGCCCTGCGCGATGGCGAAATCGGTGGCGCTATCCACGTCGCGATAGGCGCGGTCGCCGAAGTGCTGGTAAATGGCGTTGAGAAATTCGGAGCCGTAGCCGGTAGATCCCCGGTATTCGGGCTCGAGAACGACGTAACCCATTCCGGAAACGATCTGGTCAAATGCGTCGAAGACAAGCTGGTCGTTGGCTTCCGGGCCGCCATGGGGAAAGACCAAAAATTTATACTTCTTCCCGGCGACGTATCCCGGAGGAAACGTGGCGATGCCCTCGAGCGCGATTCCTTCCTTGGATTTCCAGTGGACGATTTTCATATCTCCCAATGCAACTTGGGCAAGCTGGGCATCGCCTTCGTTCGTGATTCTTTTGAGTTTCGAGCCGTCGGGAACGGCGACGTTCCAGGGATGGGAGGGATCGCCCACCGTAAATGCGAGAGTCTGGGGCGCCCCGGCAATTTCTGGAAAAATGGGATTCTGGCGAATCGAGCCGCCCGGCCATTCATAGACGGGCGTGAGCTTGCCGCTGGAAAACGAGTCCACCTCATTGCGGACGCCCCGGGCGACGACCACCCACACATTCCCTTTCGTATCGCCGTTGATCTGCATGGCGGAACCGGCAAGACGCGGGGTGCGGTCGACGGGTTTGCCTCCGGCGGCAGGAATGGTCCAGACGTGATCCGGAGTCAGAACATCCGTGGTGGTGGAGAGGAAGGCCAGCTCCTTTCCATCCGCGCTCCAAGCGATTCCGCCAAACCCAGTGGGAATTTCGGAAGCGGCGGAATTGGGAATTTCGGCGAGGTGGCGGACGCCGGAAGCCGAACAGACGTCAATCGAGCTGTGCACGTAGTGGTAGCCGATCATTTGCGTCTGGGAGACGAGGGCAAGGGAGGAAGCGTCGCCGGACCAGGCGGCGCCGGCAATCTGCCTGAGCGAGGGGCACCACCACGATCCATTTTTTCCATCGGCGTCTATGACAAAAAGGCTGGTGGGCTGGTCCTGCACGACCGTGTGAACATCCTGGACTTCGAGGGGATCGAGCGGGCGGGGATTGGCCAGCACGGCGAAGCGAGAGCCGTCCGGGGAAAGCATGGCGTGCCCGATGCCGGACGGTATGGAGGTCAGAACCTGGGGAGCAGCGTCCGTCGAAGAGAGGGAAACGAGGGCCAATTGCGGCCGCTTGGAAACTTCGAATTGGCCATAGAGAGACGCGGCGTCTTTCGTGAAACCAGAAGGCCTGAAATGTTCGGGCAGCTTGAGGAGTCGGTCGTTGCTTCCGTCGGGGGAGACGAGATGCCACTCTTCCTTGGTGGGGCCTTTGCTGGCGCCGTACTCGACAAGAAAGAGAATGGTTTTGCCGTCGGGGGAAACGGCGATGGGCTGCGCCGAATGGAGCGATTCCCAATCGTCCGCCCCGAAGGGATGCTTCCCACCGGCGCGGGCCGAAAGGCAGAAGAGTGCGATGAGGAGAAGACCTGCGCTATACTTTTTCATGCCAACCTCGAAGAATCCCGAACGGGATGAGATTCGCCCGCCGAGCCTCGACCGGCGAGCGGAAAGCACAGGGAAGTCTATATGAAAGCAGGGCCAATTTTCAGCACTGATACGCTGCAATTCTTCACCGAGCTCGGGGAGAACAACCGCAAGCCCTGGATGGACGAAAACCGCGGACGGTACAAATCGGCGGTGGTGATGCCGTTTCGCGAGCTGCTGGAGCGGTTGACACCGATGGCGCAAAAGCTGAATTCGAAATTTCAAATCAGCGGGCGAACCGGGGAAAATTTTTCGCGGATCAACCGCGACATCCGGTTCGCCGCCGATAAATCGCCCTACCGCACGCAAATGTATCTTTTCTTTTCGGTGGGCGGAGGAGAAGGCGGACAGATTTACGTCGGGCTTTCGCCGGAGTCGCTGACGGCGGGGTTCCGAATCTACGGCGAAGGCAAGGATTCGCCACTGGCGCAGTTCGGGAGGGGACGGGGAGCGGAGAATCCCGGCTGGCTGGGGCAGCAGAAGAAGAGGCTCGGACGGAAATATGAGAGCTACTGGTATTCGACGGAGAAAGGCGAGTGGACCAAACACTCGGGGTGGCCACTCGACGGCGAGGACTGGAAAAAGCTGCAGGGCTGGGTGGTGCGGAAGAAATTGAAGGCGTCCGTGGCGACGAAGCCGGGGTTCGAGCGCGAAATCGAGAAGATATTCGGCGACGTGTACCCGCTGCTGCCCTTTGCGAGCCAGCCGGCCTGGAAACCGTAAGGAGCGATGCGATGGGGATGACACGAGAACAGGCGCGAAGCGAGCATACGTCGAAAACGAGCCACGAACAGTTCACGGAGACGATTTACGGAGTCGTTTGCGCCCACTGCCACAACTACATTTTCATCGACAAGACGAATTGTCCTTCCACATGCCGCGAGCACGAGAGCTGCCGCGCGGCCTACGCCTGAAAGGCCCGCAGGCGGGATTCCCGGAAGAAATTCGGAACGGAAACGGCTGAATACCGATGAAGCTAAAATTGCCTGCCGGAGCGTTTCAAGCGTACCTATTCGACTGCGACGGGACGGTCGCGGACTCGATGCCGCTTCATTACATCGCGTGGAAAAAGGCGCTCGGCGAGTGGAACTGCGATTTCGACGAAAAACTTTTCTACGCGTGGGGCGGGATGCCCATCGCCGAGATCATCGCGACGCTGAACGAGCAGCGAGGGTTGAACATGCCGGTGGAGAAAGTGTCCCGCCGGAAGGAAGATCTCTATTACGAACTGCTGCCGCAGCTCAAGGCAATCCCCGAGGTCGTGGAGCACATCGAAGCCGAACACGGAAAGTTGCCGTTCGCGGTGGTGTCGGGAAGCACAAGAGAGGCGGTGACCGCGTCGCTTTCCACGCTCCATCTGCTGGACCGATTCGAGGCGCTGGTCTGCGCGGAGGATTATAAAAAGGGGAAGCCGGACCCTGAGGCGTTCCTGCTTGCGGCGGAAAAGCTGGGAGTGGCGCCCAAGGATTGCCTGGTGTTTGAAGACACGGACATGGGAATTCAGGCGGCGACGGCGGCGGGGATGGCGTCAGTGAGGGTTCCACCGCCGTGGGAGAGGCGCGCGGCGGAGTGAGAAGCGGCAGCGCCTCCCGCACTAAACCCCTCATCGCGACTGATTCAAGCTCCGTTGTTCATGGACCCGGCTTGGCGGCCTGCGCCGTCGGACACCCCCTCGAAAAAGGTGGCTGGACTGGCCACACTTCACAGGGGTTGAGCCGGAAACACCGGGAATCGGATGGAGGAACCGCGCGAACATCCGTTGACGCAAATCGCGGAAAACCCGTATAATTGGGGTTTCCGAAACGTATTGGGAGGCAGCATGTACGCGGTGATTCGCAGCGGAGGGAAGCAGTATCGCGTCGAGCCGGGAACGAAGATCGAGGTGGAAAGGCTCGAGGGCAAGGTCGGCGGAAAAGTGACGTTTGACGACGTGCTCACGGTCCGCACCGACGAAAAGAAGGTTCTGGCAGGCGCGGCGGCGGCAAAAGCCAAGGTGGTGGGGAAGATCGTGGCGCAAACGCGCGGGCCGAAGCTCAAAGTTCTGAAGTTCAAGAAGACCCGCCAGTACAAGATCCAGCGCGGGCATCGTCAAAATCTAACGGCCGTGGAAGTCAGCGACATCCAACTGGCATAGAGGGCAATCATGGCACACAAGAAAGGCGGCGGGTCGTCGGTAAACGGACGCGACTCGCACGGACAGCGGCTGGGAGTGAAGAGGTTCGGCGGGCAAGTGGTGAACGGCGGAAGCATACTCATCCGGCAGCGCGGGACCCGGTACAAGCCGGGGAAAAACGTGGGCCGCGCGAAGGACGATTCCCTGTTCGCGCTGATTACGGGCGTGGTGCAGTTTCAGGACAAGGGCCGCACGGGACGGTTTATCAGCGTCCTGCCGCTGGAAGAAGCGGCGGCATCGAAGAAGCCGGAAGCAGCCGCGGCAGCGAACTAGCGGGATGTTTTTCGATACGCGCCTCGCGAGCGGGGGCGCGTATTTTTGTTTTTGCCCCCAGTGTGGCGCCGGAGGGCGGGCGCCCATTCTCTCGATCGAGCCAATTCCGTGTTTGCAGACGAAGCCAAAATCCTGGTGAAGGGCGGCGACGGCGGCAATGGCTGTGTCGCGTTTCGGAGGGAGAAGTACGTCCCGCGAGGCGGGCCTTCGGGCGGGGACGGGGGACACGGCGGGGATATCTACATCGAATCGAATCCGCACGACAATACACTGCTGCGCTACCGGTATAACCGCGAATTTCGCGCCGACCGGGGACGGCACGGGGAAGGGTCCGACTGCCACGGGCGGAACGGGGAGCCCACGACGCTGACGGTGCCGGTGGGCACGGTGGTCTTCGACGGCGACACGGGCGAGCAACTGTTCGATTTCACAGAGCCGGGACAAAAATTTCTGGCGGCGCGAGGGGGACGCGGCGGGCGCGGCAACGGCAACCCGCATTTCGTCCGGCCGTGGCACCAGGCGCCACGCGAGCACGAAGACGGGCAGCCAGGCGAGGAGCGGCACCTGCGGCTGGAGCTGAAGCTGCTGGCCGACGTGGGGCTGGTGGGATTCCCGAACGCGGGAAAATCCACTTTGATTTCGCGGATTTCGGCGGCGCGGCCGAAAATCGCGGCGTACCCTTTCACGACGCTCGAACCGCATCTCGGCGTGGTATCGGCCGATCCGGACGCGGGGGCGGGGCGAGGGCGGACGTTTGTGGTGGCGGATGTTCCCGGGCTGATCGAGGGGGCGCACGAAGGCGTCGGGCTGGGGACGCGATTTTTGAAGCACCTGGAGAGGACGCGGCTGATCCTGCATTTGGTGGATACGAGCGACGCGAACGACCGCGACCCGGTGCGCGATTTTGAAATCATCGTGCACGAGCTCGAATCGTTCAGCCCGGACCTGGCGGCGAAGCCGATGATCGTGGTGGCCACGAAACTGGACGCGACGACGAACCGGGAGCACTTGGACGAATTGCGGGAGTTCGCCGGAAAACGCGGGTTGCCGTTTTTCGCGATTTCATCGGCATCCGGCGAAGGAGTCGTGGCGCTGGTTCGCGCGGCTGCCGACGCACTCGACCGCATTCCCAAGCCGGCCGCCGCGCCGGCGAATGACGCGGCCGGGCACGCGGCGGAAGCCCCGCTGGTGGCGCCTGCATCGCTGCCGGAGGAGAAATGAGCTCTCACGGGGCGGACAAACCGCACGGGCACGGGCCGCGGCGGAGAATCGCGATCTTCGGCGGGACGTTCGATCCGATTCACTCGGGCCATCTGGCGGTGGCGCAGGCCGCCGACCGGAGGTTTCACCTGGACGCGATCTATTTTGTTCCGTCGTCGAAGCCGCCGCACAAATCGAAGTCGGGGCTCACGCCGTTTGTCCACCGCTACGCGATGGTGGCGCTGGCCTGCGCGGACCATGCGAAGTTCCATCCTTCGCTCGCGGAAGCGCCGGTGGACGGAAGCGCGCCGCACGTGTTCTACACGGTGGACACGGTGAAGCGGTTCCACAGAGAGCATCCCGACGACCAACTGTTCTTTATCGTCGGCGCCGACCAATTTTTGGAGATCCCCACCTGGCGGAATTACGAAACGCTGCTCGATTCGTGCGACTTCATCATCGCCAGCCGTCCTGGATTCCGGATCGACGCGCTGCGGCTGGTGATTCCGCCGGAAAAGATGGGGCGGACGGCGTCCACGGATCCGAACAAAATTCCGCTGCGCAAGAGCGTGATCAACCTGCTGACGACGGTGTCGAGCCACGTCTCGTCCACCGAGGCGCGGGAGAGGCTGGGGCGAGGGCAATCCATTCACGGGCTTGTCCCGCCGCGCGTGGAGGAATACATTCTCGGGCAGGCCCTTTACCGGTGATCCAAGACTCTTTGCAGGCGGAAATCCGCTGGGCGGTGGAAGCCGCGCAGGACAAGCAGGCGGGAGAGATTACGGTGCTGAAGCTCGCCGGGACGGGAGCGTTCGCCGAATATTTTCTGCTGTGCTCGGGCCACAGCCAGCCGCAGATTCAGGCGATCAGCGACGCGGTGGAGGAACAACTGGAGCGGCATGGACGGCGGCTGAAACACCGGGAAGGAAAATCGGACGCCGAATGGGTGCTGCTGGATTACGGCGATTTCGTAGCGCATATTTTCAGCGACCGCGCGAGACGGTATTACGATCTCGAGCGGCTGTGGCGCACCGCCGAACGCATCGATTTTCCGGCCCAAGGACAAGCGGCAAACACCTGATTCCCGCGTTCGCGGGAGCGGGAAGGGCGTCGAGTGAGCGCAAACAACACCGTTTGGGTGGCGGAGGACCCGGCTTCGCGGCAACTGCTGGAAATCGCCGCCAAGCTCGCGGAACCTTCGACGACGCTGCTCATCACCGGCGAGAGCGGCAGCGGAAAAGATCAATTGGCGCGCTGGATCCACGAAGCCGGCCCGCGCCGCGATTCTCCCCTTCTGAAAATCGATTGCGCGAGCCTTCCGAGCGAGCTGGTGGAATCGGAGCTGTTCGGGCATGAGCGCGGGGCTTTTACGGGGGCGGTGTCGCAAAAGCCGGGCCGGATGGAATTGGCGGGCGAGGGGACAATCGTTCTGGATGAAGTGGCGGCGCTGGCGCCGGGGATGCAGGCCAAGCTGCTGCGCGTGCTCGAGGAGAGGAAATTCGAGCGGCTGGGCGGCACGTCGGCGCTGCGCATGGAAGCGCGCCTGATGGCGCTGACGAACGCGGACCTCACACGGGCGGTGGCCGCGGGGCAGTTTCGCGAAGACCTGTTCTTCCGGCTCAACGTGCTGGCCGTGGAGGTGCCGCCGCTGCGGAAGCGGCGCGGCGATATCGCTCCGCTGGCGGCGCATTTTCTCGAGCGGCTCGGGCCGGCTCACGGGCGAGCGGATGTTTCGCTCGATCAATCGGCGGCGCGGCTGCTCGAAGCGTATTCCTGGCCGGGCAACGTGCGCGAATTGAAGAATGCCGTCGAACGCGCCCTGATTTTCGCCAAGGATTCGGCGCTGCACCCCGAGGATTTTCCGGCGATTGCACTTGCCGCCGGGACGGGCCCGAACCTGGCGGGGCCGCTGCGGTCGCTCGAGGAGATTGAAAAGGAGGCGATCCGGGCAACGCTGGAGGCGACGCATTACAAAATCGCACAGGCGGCGGAAATTTTGGGGATCAGCCGAAAGACGCTGTTGGACAAGCGCAAAAAATACGGGCTGATCTGAACGTTTTTTGGCGAGTCGCCTCGAAAGATGAAAATCCGGCTGATCATGCTGGGGAAAACGCGGCGGGAAGAGTGCCGCGAGCTGGTGGACGATTATGTGGCGCGGATCCGGCGGTACGCGGAAGTGGAAGTGAGCGAGCTGCGCGAAGCGAGCGGCGCCGCACTGCGCAAATTAAAGATCGAGCCCGGTGCGGTGGTGGTTCTCCTCGACGCCGCGGGGAAGCAGATGACCTCGCAGGAGTTCGCGAAATGGCTGGGTGATTTGCGGGATCGCGGGACGCGCGAGGCGGTGTTTCTGTGCGGCGACGCCGAAGGGTTCCCTTCCGAGTTGCGTGCCGCCGCCGCGCAGAGAATTTCGCTTTCGACGCTGACGATGCCGCACGAATTCGCGCGCGTGGTTCTGGCCGAGCAAATTTACCGCGCATTCGCGATTCTGGCCGGGCATCCGTATCCGAAATAACGCAGCCCCACTGCGCGATTTTCGCATTTTTCCCGCCATCGAATATTTA
This sequence comes from Verrucomicrobiia bacterium, assembly GCA_035503815.1. Lineage (GTDB taxonomy): Bacteria > Acidobacteriota > Terriglobia > Acidiferrales > UBA7541 > Palsa-295. The sequence goes on along the minus strand of DATJTF010000018.1, from coordinate 161,145 downwards.
CGCGGGGCTTCCCTCTTCGCACGGAGATGCGCACAATGAAAGTGCGCAATCTTTTTCGCAAGGAGGTAACGCCCCATGCAATTCGTGCTCGCAAACTGGCAATCGTGGGTCTTGTCCGCCGGAATATTGGGAGGGAGCATCGCCGTGGCGCTGGCGGTGAGGTCCGTGCTATTTGCGCTTCTCCGGCGCCTCGGCAGGCGGACGCCCTCGCTGCTGAAGGATTCGGTGATCCACCACAGCGAGAGGCTGGCTCGCTGGATTTTTCCGCTGCTCGCCGTTGTCATCGCGCTGCCGTACGCGCCGCTTCCGGCCCGGTTGATGCTGCCGTTGCAGCATTTCGTGGGCTTGGCGCTGATCGCCTCGGTCGCGTGGCTGGTGGCGCTGGTCAGCGAAGTGGCGTTCGATTTGATCGCTTCGAGGTATCGCACCGACGTGGCGGATAATCTGCTCGCGCGGAAGGTGCAGACACAGTTGCGGGTGATGCGGCGGATCGTGGCGGTGATCGTCGTGGTGGTCACCGCTTCCGTCATGCTGATGACTTTTCCGCCGATCCGGCAGATTGGAACCAGCCTGCTCGCCTCGGCCGGACTGGCCGGGCTGATCGTCGGAATGGCGATGCGCCCGACGCTTTCGAGTCTCATCGCGGGGATGCAGATCGCGCTCACCCAGCCGATACGAATTGACGACGTGGTGGTGGTGGAGGGCGAATGGGGATGGATCGAGGAGATTCAGACCACATTTGTCGTCGTGCGCATTTGGGACTTGCGGCGGCTGGTGCTGCCGCTTTCTTATTTCATCGAGCATCCATTCGAGAACTGGACACACACGAGCGCCGACCTGCTGGCGTACGTGGTTCTGTGGGTGGATTACACGGTTCCCGTGGACGAGATACGGCGGGAATTGACGCGAATCCTGGAGTCCACGAACAAATGGAAGGGACAGGTCAACGTCCTGCAGGTGACGGATGCCAACGAGCACGCCATTCAAATCCGCGCGCTGATGGACGCGGCGGATTCGAGCATCGCGTGGGACCTGCGCTGCTACGTGCGCGAAAAGCTGATCCAATTTTTGCAGCAGCGTTATCCGCAGTGCCTGCCCCGGTTCCGGGGGGAACTGTTTGGCGAATCGCCGAATCAGACAGCGCCGAACGGCCGCATTCTCGGAGCGCCTCAGCCGCATTCGGCCTAGACGGCAGAGCGGATTCGCGGCATTCCGGCGCGGCCACAAGTGGCTCGGGGCGGCTATTTCCTTTCGGAGATGTCAACGGAGGCGCGCGTCGTCTCCCAATCGAAGCGCAGGACGCAGGCGTCGCCGCTCTTGTCGAAAGCAATCAGAAAATCCTGCACGGGAGAGGAAAGGGCCGAGGAGTCGATTTTGATGCGAGCCAGGTCATTGCCCGGTCCGGAGTAGTTCGTGCCCCACTCCCCGGTCGTCTTGCTGATAATCAGAGTCCACTTGCCGGTCTCGGGGATGGCGAAGAGGGTGTAGCTCCCGGCCGGAACTGCCGTGCCGCCGACGTTCAGGTCGGAAGTGGTGACAAACGTAGTCGCATCGTTCGCGCCAAGCCGCCAGACCTTGCCGTAGGGAACAAGTCCGCCGAAGATCTTGCGCCCCCTCATGCGCGGGCTGGAATAGTCGATGGTGATGGTCTTGCCGTCAGGAAATGCAAACTTGGCCTGCGCCGGGGGGCTGGGGCGCTTGCTCTTATCCTCCTGGGTGCGGGCGGGAGCGGCTACGGCCAGCAGCACCAGGACGAAGCTACAGAACCAAATCAATCCGTTTCGCATGTCTTCCTCCATCGAGATATCGAGGGCATTCCGGGGAAATGCGGGCAGGAATGACCGGGGAATTCGCCGCAGCGATTTTCGCCTCGAAGCGGATGGCAAGTCAAATTTCCAGGCGGAGGGCGCGGGCTGGGCAAGCCGGCGCCGGCGGCAAATTTGAGATTTCGCCGGGCTGCCCGGCCTGTGGCACACTGTTTCGACGGAGCGGGACGGATGCCGGAAGGCCATGGGCTGCTGATTGTCTACACAGGACCGGGCAAGGGGAAAACGACCTGCGCGCTCGGGACAGCCTTCCGGGCGGTGGGGCAGGGGCTGCGCGTCCTGATGGTGCAGTTCATCAAGGGGTCGTGGCATTATGGCGAGCTGGACGCGGCCAAAATGCTGGGCGACGATAAATTTGAAATCCTGCCGATGGGGCGGGGATTCGTCAAACTGGGCGGGGCGGAGACGGATCCGGAAGACGTGAGGCTGTGCGAGCAGGCCTGGGAGTTCGCGCGCGAGCGGATATTCAGCGGGAAATACGATCTGGTGGTGCTGGACGAGATCAATTACGTCATCAGCTACAAAATGCTGGACGCGGAGCGGGTGGTGGATTCGCTGGCCGCGCGGCCGGAAGCGGTGCACGTGATTTGCACGGGACGAAATGCGCATCCGAAGCTGGTGGAAGCGGCGGATCTGGTGACGGAGATGCGGGAAGTAAAACATCCGTACACGAAGGGGATACTCGCGCAGCGCGGAATCGATTACTAAGAACATGACCTGGTTCAAGCGCGACAAAAAGCCGATCGAGAACCCGACGCCCAGCGACGAGCGGCGGGTGCGCACCGAGGGGCTGTGGACCAAATGCCCGTCTTGCCGGTCGATTATCTGGAAGAAGGATCTGGAAGCGGGCTGGGAAGTCTGCCCGAAATGCGAGCATCATTTCCGGCTCGATTCGAGGCGGAGGATCAACCTGCTGCTGGATGAAGAGCCGTGGACGGAGCGCGACGCGGACCTGGCATCGAGCGATCCGCTGGAATTTTCCGACACGAAACCCTATGCGCAGCGGCTGAAAGACGCGCAAAAAAAGCTGGGCATGAAAGACGCGATTCTTACGGCCGAAGGAAAGCTGAACGGGCGGGCGGTGATCTGCTGCTCGATGGAGTTCGGGTTTATCGGCGGGTCCATGGGCGCGGTGGTGGGCGAAAAAGTGGCGCGGGCGGTGGAGCGTTCGATCGAGTTGAAGGCGCCGTTGATCATCGTTTCCTGCTCCGGCGGCGCGCGAATGATGGAGGGAACGGTCAGCCTGATGCAGCTGGCCAAAGTGTCCGCGGCGCTGGCGCGGCTCGACGAAGCGCGCGTGCCGTTCATTTCCGTGCTCACCGATCCGACGACGGGCGGAGTGACCGCGAGTTACGCGATGCTGGGCGATCTGAACATCGCCGAGCCGGGGGCGCTGATCGGATTCGCGGGGCCTCGCGTGATCGAGCAAACCATCCGCCAGAAACTCCCCGAAGGATTTCAAACCGCGGAATTCCTTCTCGAGCATGGATTCCTCGACGCGGTGGTGCCTCGCAAGGAGTTGAAGACGTACATCGGCAACGCATTGCGTTTCTTCCTCGATTAAGCCATGAATTACGATGAATCCGTCGGCGCGCTGCTGGCGCTGGGCCGGGAATTGGCCTCGCCGCGGCAGGCGCACGTGCAGAAATTCGCGCTCGACAACATCACCACGCTTTCTCGCGCCCTCGGCAACCCTCATCTCGCGATTCCGTGCGCGCACGTGGCGGGGACGAACGGAAAAGGCTCCACGGCGGCTTTTCTCGACTCGATTTTGCGCGCTTCCGGAATGCGCACGGGACTCTACACTTCGCCGCACCTCGAACGGATCAACGAGCGAATCCGCTTTTCCGGCGAAGACATTTCCGACGAAGCGTTCGCCGCGAGCTGGACGAAAATTCAGAGCGTCATCGAGTCCCTTTTGGCGCGCGGAGAACTTGCGGCTCATCCGACGTTCTTCGAATGCGTCACGGCGATTGCGTTTGTGGCGTTTGCCGGCAGGCCAGTGGATTTTGCGGTTTACGAAGTGGGTCTGGGAGGGCGGCTGGACGCCACGAATATCGTCGTGCCCGAAGTGGGCGTGATCGCTCCCGTGGATTTCGACCATGAGACGTTTCTCGGACACTCGATCGGCGAAATCGCAGGGGAGAAAGCGGGGATCATCAAAGCGGGGGGGTGGATTGTGAGCGCGCGCCAGCGCGAAGAGGCGCGCCGTGTGATTTCCCGCCGCGCCGGAGAAATGGGCGCCCGGGTGTGGAACGTGGACGAGGGATGGCTCGTCGAGTCCGTGGAATCACAGGATGGCCAATACCGCGCGGCGGCTACGTACCGGACGACGGGAGCGAAGCTGTGCATCGCGCCCTCGCTCGCGGGGCGATTCCAGGTTGACAATGCGCTGGCCGCGGCGACCGCGGCTCTTTTGCTGCGCGAACGCGGACACCGCATTTCCGAGGCAGACATCGAGCAGGGAATTTCGTCGGCGCGCTGGCCGGGGCGGCTCGAGCGGCTGGCGGAGCATCCCGCCGTTTATCTGGATGGCGCGCACAATCCGTCGGCGGCGCGGGAGCTTCGAAAATTCTGGGACGATCATTTCGCGGGCCGGCGCATTTTTCTTATTTATGGGGCGATGCGCGATAAAGCCGTGGATGAAATTGCGGGCGAGCTTTTTCCTCGCGCCGAAATGGTTTTTCTCACGCAGCCGCGGCAGTCCCGGTCGATCTCCGCCGGGCTGCTGGCGGAAATGACCGCCGGATTGGCGCGGGAAGCGGAGGTGGCGCCCGATCCAGCGGCGGCGCTCGATCGAGCGCTTGCAGAGGCGAGCGCCGACGACGCTATATTTGCGACGGGTTCCCTGTTTCTCGTCGGTGATTTGCGGCACGAATGGAACCTGCGCCGCGCGCCAACGGCTGCGGTGACCGTCACCCCGCCGCTTCCGAAAGATTTGCGTTAGTTCTGCGTAGTTTCGTAACAGGAAGGCATGTTTTCGCGGACAGATCCCTGTTTCTTATACCAATCGGAAGAGAAATCCGCGAATTGTCTCTTTTGTCCCAGGGCCGAACACGGCCATCCCAACAGCGGACGCTGGAACGTGGATACGGCCGCCCGGGAACAAATCCGCCATTTTTTTCGTTACATGCACAGAACGTGGAATGCGAAATTCCCGCTGGCGCGTCTAATGGGGAAACAGCGGGGGAACCTTATGCCGGGTGAAGAACGTAAATCAATGCTCGAGTCTCTTGCGCGCGGACCAGCGGTCCTGAGCGCGGCCCTGCGGCAATTTCCGAAGAAAATGTGGCTGTACAAGCCCGCTCCGGATCGCTGGAGCATTCACGAAATCATCTTGCACCTCGCGGACAGCGAGGCCACCGCGTATATCCGCTGCCGCGGGTTCATCGCCCAGCCGGGAAGACAAGTTCTGGATTTCGATCCGTCGAGATGGGCGATCTCGCTTGGGTATTATTACCAGAGCACGCGCGAGGCGCTGGAAATCATCCCGCGGCTTCGCAAGATGACCTGCCGGCTGCTGGACAATCTTTCCGACACACTGTGGGCCGCCACCGTGCAGCATCCCCGGCATGGCAGCATGACGTTCGAATCGTGGGTGAGCCTGCAGGCTCGCCACATCCCGCACCACCTGCACCAAATTCTCGAGAATTACGAAGAGTGGCTAAAAACCCACCCGCCGCGCAAACCCGCGCGCGCCTCGCAGCGGCTTTCCATGAACGTCCGGGAAGTGAGCGCGCTTCGGCGCGCCTGCTGAAGCCGCGGGACCGCCCTTCCGCGACAACTCGTAGCACCTATCAGCGCCTGACAAGAAGAGCCCCTGAGGAAGATTGACGGCGCGGCCGGAATTTCCGGCCAGTTGCCGGGCCTCTCCGCGGATGGTAGGATGGGCATTCCATGAGCCTGGACCACACCCTCCGACCGCGCGTAGGGATCCCCTATCGCACTCGAAAAGAAGAGGTTAACAACAGCCGCGCGTCATTCGATCAGTATGTTGAATCGGCCCGGCGCGCGGGCCTTGAGCCGAAGGAGATCTCTCTCGGCTTGTCGAAGCCCGACCTGTGGCATCTGGCGGAGAAACTCGATGCATTTATATTTCCCGGGAGTCCCGCCGACGTGGACCCGGCTCAATATGGGGCGCGCCGCGCGGAGAAGTGCGCCGATCCGGACCCGAACCGCGAGCAGACCGATTACGCCCTTCTGGAATTCGCGTTTGCCGAGCGGAAGCCTGTGCTTTCGATCTGCTACGGGATTCAGAGCCTGAACGCATTTCTCGGGGGCCCGTTGGTGCAAGATATTCCGAGCGAAGTGAAGACGAAGATTCAACACTCCTGGCCGAAGCATAAAGGGCCCGAGCCGTTCCACACGGTTTCAATCGAACCCGGCTCAAAACTGGCAGAGCTGGCCCGGGGTTCCGAAGCTCGCGTGAATAGTTCGCATCACCAGGCCGTCCTTTCCCCCGGTCGCGGGCTGCACGTCACCGCCCATGCTCCCGATGGAGTGGTCGAGGCAGTAGAATGGACCGGCGACTCGAACTGGGTGGTGGGTGTGCAGTGGCATCCGGAGAGGATGACATCCGGCGGCGACCCGCTGGCGATTGCTCTCTTTGCCGCGCTGGCAGCGGCGGCTCGAAAAGCACCGGTGGCGAGCTAGCGGCTTACACTTCCGTAGTTTCACCCCGGCAGGGACATGCATGCGCTTGCAGGCTGGCGGAGGCGGCGCGGCGCCGCCCCGGGAAATCCACGGTCAGGGATTCGCGTTTCTGATTTCCGTGCACTAAACTCTTGGCACTTCATTCTGGGGGACAAATGATTTCTCTGGCAGGCAAAGCGGCAGTCATTACGGGGGGCTCTCGCGGGATTGGCGCGGCCAGCGTCAAATTGTTCGCCCGGGCCGGCGCTGACGTGGTGTTCAATTACAACAAGAACCGCGAGGCGGCCGCGCAAGTGGAGCAGGAGGCTCGCAAACACGGCACGCGAGTGGAATCGATCAAGGCCGACCTGGGAAAAATGGCGGATGCGAAGAAGCTGATCGAGTACGCGCGAGAGCGGCTAGGGCGGATCGACATTCTCGTGGCCAACGCCGGTATCTGGAACGACCAGGAATCGCCGATCGAGAAGATGACGGAGCGCGAATGGGACGAGATGGTCCGCGTGAACCTGAAAAGCGTTTACGCGACGATTCACTACACCGTGCCGCACATGATCGTGCAAAAGGGAGGCCGGATCGCGGCGATCAGCTCGACGGCGGGGCAGCGGGGCGAGGCGTTCCACACGCACTACGGCGCGACCAAAGGCGCGATTATCAGCCTGGTGAAGGGCCTGGCGGTGGAGCTGGCGCGGCACAATATTCTGGTGAACTGCGTCGCGCCGGGCTGGGTAGATACGGATTTGTCCGCATCGGTGCTGCGGACCAAGGCGGGGCTGAAGAGCGCCCTCGTGCCGATTCCCCTGAGGCGCGTGGCCACATCCGAGGATGTGGCGGGGCCGATTCTGTTTGCGGTATCCGACCTGGCAACCTTCATCACGGGTGAAGTAATCAACGTTAACGGAGGATCGGTGTTGTGCGGCTAATGGAACGAAGGATTATCGGCGCTGTTTTGGCGGCAGCGGCATGCCTGCTGGCGGCTCCGCGCCTGGCCGCGCAGAACCCCGACGACATGATGCCCGCGCAGAGCGAGGCCAAGGGGATGCAAATCCTGCAGGACGGCATCGCGGCTCTGGGCGGTCCCGCGTATTTGAATGTGCGTGATATCACCTATACCGGACGGCTGGGCACGTTCGGGCATTCCGGGGAGCTGAATGGGTTCGGGCACTTCATCGACTACGAAATTCCGCCGGACAAGGAGCGCCAGGAAAATCTTCCCAAGCGCAACATCATCGGAGTGTACAACGGCGACAAGGGATGGGACCTGGACCGGGGCGGGGTTTCCGACAAATCCCCCTCGGACCTGGCCAAATGGCAGGGCGATTTGCAGTTCGACCTCGACTACGTTCTCCGCCACCGAATTCACGAGAAGGGAATGATCATCCGCTACGGCGGGCCGGACATCGTCGAGTTGAAGGAATCCGACTGGGTGGAGATGGTAGATCCGCAGAATCGCACGATTCGAATCGCTTTCGCCCGGGCGACTCACCTTCCCATTCAGGAGTACGTCGAGGTGCGCGACCCTTCGACGCAAACGGTGATGACATACCGGTTTTACTATTCCAATTACCATCCCGTGGACGGCATCGAAACTCCGTTCCAAATCGCGCGCGAGCGCAATGGCATGAAAGTCTTTCAGGCCTTCTTCGACAAGTGCGAGTACAACACCGGGCTAGCCGATTCGCTGTTCACGCGGGAATCGCTGGAAGATCGCTGGGCCAAAGTCGGAAAGAAGGAGATCGAGAAGCAGGCCAAGAAGAAAGCCGCCGATAAATCGGATTCTGATTCTTCCTCGGATTCCACGAAGTAAACCGACCCGAAAAATCGAATGATTCCGCCCGCGGCGAGAAACCGCGTCAAGCGGCGTGCGCGAACGGTGCGGCTCGACCAAGCCCTCAGGAGCGTGCGGGCGGCGGCGCGCCCAGAGGAGCATTCGAGGCGTTTTTGGCGGCCGTGTCTCCGACGATGACGGCATTGCGGAACTGCTCGAAAAGATCGGCGAGAGCGTTGGGCGTATGCGGCATGAGAATGGTGTTGCTGTGGTTCGTTCCAGCTACTTCCTTGAGGGTGTCGAAATACTGAGTGAGAAGCACCATGGCCATGGCGTCTCTGGGGGTCGCGCCTTCGACGGAAGTGGAGAATTTCTCGACGGAATCGCGAAGCCCCTCGATGATGGCCTTGCGCTGGTTGGCGATGCCTTCGCCCTGGAGGCGCTTCGATTCCGCGTCCGCTTCGGCCTTTTTGACGAGGAGGAGTTTTTCCGTTTCGGCCCGGGAAACGGTGGCTTCGCGCTCGCGGGCCGCGGCGTTGATGTCGTTCATCGCGGCCTTCACTTTTTCATCGGGAACGATGTCGGTAATGAGCGATTTCACGATCGAATAGCCGAACTCCTTCATTGAATCGTCCAGATTGTTTTTGACGTCGATGGCGATCTGCGCCTGCTGGTCGAACGTCTCGTCGAGAGTCATTTTCGGGACGTGGCCGAGGATCACGTTGTAGACGAACGATTCGATCTGCTTGGTGGGATCGGAAAGCTTGTAAAACGCGTCGTAGACTTTCTCCGGAATCACTTTGTACTGGACGGAAATGGGGATCTGGACGAAGACGTTGTCCTTCGTCTTCGTCTCGACCTTCACATCCATCTGCTGGACTTGCAGGCTGAGGCGGGCGATGAGCGCCTCGATGAACGGAATCTTGAAGTTCAGGCCGGGCGAGGCAATGCGGGAAAATTTGCCAAGGCGCTGGACGACTCCCGCGTGCGCGGTTTCGATGGTGAAAAACGAGCCAAAAAAAATCGACAGAACAAACAGCAGAAGAATTACGCCAAGAATCAGAAGGACCATGCCGCCCCCGTTGTCCATTTCAGCCCTCGCGAATCACAGAAAGATATATCAATTCGAGATAAACGGCATGGGTAATTTGTGGAGTCGAAGCAGTCCTACTCGCCGGCAAGGGATGATGACTACAGCTCGAAGGGGCCGAGGGGGATGCGCTGGGAGGCGACGTGGAGCTGGCCGCGGAAAGAAAATTCGCCGGGGCGCCGGGAAAGTGCCTCTTCCGCGGAGAGCCGGGCGAGATCGGGCGTGTTGTTCTGCTCGGAGATGTGGGCGAGGACCAGATGTTGCGGCTGGGCGTCGAATACCTCGGAATCGGCGAGGAAATCGCTGACGATGGAATTGGAGAGGTGTCCGGTGCGGCTCATGACGCGCTGCTTGATGTACCAGGGATAGGGGCCGACCTTGAGCATGTCGAGATCGTGATTGGATTCGAGGATCAGGAAATCGGCGTCGCGGAGGTGATGCTTCACGAGTTCGGGGAGATAGCCGAGGTCGGTGACGATGGCGACTTTGGCGCGCCCTGCCCGGAAGGCGAATCCGACTGGATCGGCGGCGTCGTGGGGAATCGAAAAAGGAGCGACCTCGATATCGCCGATTTCGAACTTGATGCCCGGGCGGACGTATTCGACTCGCCCCGGAGCTTTTGTGGGCATGCCGGCGAACATTTTTTTGATTTCGCGGTGGGTCGGCTCGGTGAGGTAGGCGGGACAATCCCAGTCGCGGGCGAGCTGGGCGAGGCCGTTGCAGTGGTCGGTGTGCTCGTGGGTGAGGAGAATCGCGTCCACGTGCTCGGGGCGGGCGCGGCCGAGAGCTTCGAAGCGGCGGACCATTTCTTTGCGGCCAAATCCGGCGTCGACGAGGAGAGTGGTGCGGCCCGTCTCGAGCAGTGTGGAATTGCCCGAGCTGCCGGAAGCCAGAATGGAGATTCGAAACGTGATGCGCGCCGCTCCCGTGAGTCCGTTAGGCATAGTGGCAAAGTGCGAAGAAAGCGTCAAGCGGAGATGAAAAGGCGTTGCCCGATTCTTCGCTCCCAGCGGGAAAGAGAACGGGAGATAAGCAGGCGGCAATCACAGGAGGAGTTGGCCGCGGGAGAGGTCGAAGCCGTCGAGGTTGCCGACGACGGAAGCGGCGACGCGGCCGGTCTGAAAAAACTCGCCCGCAATTTGCTGGACGTCCTCGGCGGTGACGCTTTCGAGAAGAGAGATCAGCTCGGCGGGAGAGAAGTAGCGGTTGAAATAGATGTGATAGCGGGCGAGCGAGTTCATGCGCTGCCCCGAGCCTTCGAGAGCCAGCAGCGTGGCGCCCTTCAGGTGATCCATTCCGCGGCGGAGCTCTTCGGCGGAAAGGCGCTCATCGCGGAGGCGGCGGAATTCTTCGAGAACCGACTGGATGACCTGCGAGGCGGTTTCGAGCGACGTCCCCGCATAAACGGTGAGCGAGCCGGCGTCGCGGTATGAGTTCATTTCGCTGAAGATCGAATAGGCGAGGCCCTGGCGCTCGCGAATATTTTGAAACAGGCGCGAGGACATGCCGCCGCCGAGAATGTTGTTGAGCAGCGAGACGGCGAAGCGGCGGCGGTCGGTCATGGGCAGCGCGGGCACGCCGATGCAGACGTGAACCTGTTCGAGCTCGCTTTTCGAGCGAAGGGTGATGTGCGGCGAGGGCAAAGGCGGCGAATCGGGAACGCCGTCGGTGGTGGGCGCAAGGCGGGCAAAATGGCCGGCGACAAGGTCCACGAAGCGAGCGTGGTTGAGATGGCCCGCCGCCGTGATCACCATGTGGTTCGGCGCGTACCAGTGGCGGAACCAGGAAAACAATTTGTCGCGGGTGAAGCCGGAGACGGTCTCGGGAGTTCCGAGAATCGGCTTGCCGATGGAATGCGGCGCCCAGAAATTCTGCGTGAACAACTCGTGGACCAAATCCTCGGGATTGTCCTGCGTCATGCGGATTTCCTCGAGGATCACGGATTTCTCGCGGTCCAGATCTTCGAGCGCGAATTTCGGGGAGAGGACCATGTCGGCGACCACGTCGAAAGCCTTGGGGAGATGTTCGTCGAGGACGCGCGTGTTGAAGCAGACGATCTCCTTGGAGGTAAACGCGTCGAGCATTCCGCCGACGCTGTCCACTTCGCGCGCGATGTCCTCGGCGGAACGGCGTTCGGTGCCCTTGAAGACCATGTGCTCGATGAAATGCGAAAGGCCGTTGAACTCGGGGGGCTCGCGGCGTGAACCGGCGCGAATCCAGACGCCCACCGAGACGGAATGGACGTGGTCCATCGCCTCGGTGATGATGGTCAAGCCGTTGGGAAGAATTTCTTTTTTGACGTTTTCGCCGTTGCTCACCATGTTCACATCCATTTTGACACGCTGCCGCAGCGTTGTCACAACGCATCGCGAACGAATTTCCCTTGCGGGGCGAAGGGGTGCGGACGGTTAGAGAAGCTTTTCGCCGGGAGAGAGTTTGCCGTATTCGCTCGAATAGTGGAGCGGAACGTCGGAGTAGGAGCCTGCTTCCAGCTGATAAACCTCGCAACTCGAATAGGGATGAGAATAGATGTGGAGGCTCGTGGCGCGCTGCGCAAATTCCGCGGGATTGAGAACCTGATGAACCGGCTCCTCGGGCTGAACGACGGCGGGATGCTCCGGATCCATGTCGTAGGAATCAGTGGGGATGAGATGGCATTTCCCGTGGAGAGGGTCGCGGTCGGAAACGCGAAAATTCTGGACGCGAAGGCGGCCGATCGGCGCCGCCATCCAGCAATTCTGCCCGCGATGGTTGTGAATGCGGCTCACCTGGCCGATCTCCCAGCAAATCGCGATGACTTCAAATAAATCGCATTTGAAGACGAGATTTCGAGTGTAGTGGCTGCGGGCGTAAAACAGATAGGGCGAGAGAGATTCGGGCTGGACGCCCTTCCTGCGGGTGAACTCGAGAACGCGGGGGATGCTGAACTCTTTTTCCGGGATCGAAGCGAGCTGCTGCACCCAGTCTTCGACCGCAAGGACCTCCATTGGCCGCGCCTCCACCGGTGTGTGCACGGAGCCACCGGAAACACCCCGATTATATCGCGGGGCGGGGCGGCGGAGCGAGAAAATCGAGCGACGGGCGGCGTGCTATCATCCAAAGAACAGGCCTTTCGTGAAATCTGTCGCCGCCACCGAACTGTTGGGAAAATCGCAGGAAGAGCTGCGCACATTCGCCGAATCGCTGGGCGAGCCGGGATTCCGGGGGGCGCAGATCTATCACGCGATCTACGCCGAGCGGAAATTCGATTTCGCGGCGATGAGCAATCTTCCCGCGGGCCTGCGCGAACGCCTCTCGCGCGAGGCGACGATCACCCTGCCGGAAATCGTGCGGCGATACCGCTCGGGGGACAAAACGGTGCGTTACGTCCTGGGGCTCGCCGGCGCGGGGGAAGCCGCCGCGAAGCCGCGCGAAAAGGCGGCGACGATTGAAACCGTGTTCATGCCCGAGGAGAAGCGGCAAACGATCTGCATTTCCACGCAAGCCGGCTGCGCCGTGGACTGCCATTTTTGCCTGACGGCGACACTTGGTCTGATTCGCAACCTGACGCCGGGAGAAATTGCCGGCCAGGCGCTTGTGGCGCTCGGCGACAACCGGGAAGCGCTGAAACCTCAGACGAACATTGTCCTGATGGGGCAAGGCGAGCCGCTGCTGAATTACGATTCCGTGACGGCCGCGCTCGAGATTCTGCTCGATCCCGGAGCGATCGGAATCTCGCCGAAACATGCCACGCTTTCGACCAGCGGGATCATTCCGGGCATCGAAAAACTGGCGTGCGAAAAAATCCGGCCGAAGCTGGCGATTTCGCTGAACGCATCGTCGAACGAACAGCGCGACCAGGTGATGCCGATCAACCGCAAATATCCTCTCGAGGTGCTGCTTGCCGCGTGCCGCAAATATCCGCTGCGGCCGTGGGAGAAGCTGACGTTCGAATACGTGCTGCTGGGAGGATTCAACGATTCAGCCGAGGACGCGCGGCGGGTGGCGCGGCTGGTGAGCGGATTGCGGGCGAAGGTGAACCTGATTCCGTGGAACCCGGGCGATTTGCCCTATGAAAAGCCGGACGCGGAGAGGATCGAAGAATTCCGACGAATCCTCACGGACAAAGGCGTCCCCGCGTTTGTGCGCTACTCGCGCGGGCAAGACGTGATGGCGGCGTGCGGGCAGTTGGCGCTGCTCGAGGCGGAGGCGAAGCCTGCGCCGGCGCAAATCTCTCCCGCCCTGTGAGCCGGCCTTGCGCTACGCCCGAATGCCGATCGCGGCCATCATCCGGCCGGTGGTGCGTTCGCGGCGATAGCTGAAAAACAGGTCTGTGCGCGAAGCGGTGCAAAGGCCGGAGACGGAAATATTTTCAGGGGGGATTCCGGCGTCGGCAAGGATGGCGCGATTTGCCGCGAAGAGATCGAGCCTGGCGCGCGGCGGCGGCGGGGAATGGCCGGGCGGCCGCATGGTGAGCCAGGGCAGCCAATTCGGGTCGTTGTCGCCGCCGGTGAGCGCGTCGAACGGCCCATCGAACCAATCGCGGGCCGCGGGAAATTTCGAGGCGAATTCGGCGACCACTTCGTGGCCCACTTCATAGCAACAGCGGCCGATGCCCGGGCCAATCGCGGCCAGCACGTCTTCCGGCCGAGTCCCAAACTCCATCCGCATCCGCCCGAGAGCTTTCTCGGCAATGCGCTGCGACGTGCCGCGCCAGCCCGAATGAACCGCCGTAATGGCGCGGCGTCGCGTGTCCGCCAGAAGCACGGGAATGCAATCGGCTGTCTGGACGATGAGGAGAATGCCCGGCTCGCAAGTAATCAGCGCGTCTCCCTTGGGGAGATCCGGGGATTCGCCGATCGAATCCGCGGCCGCGCGTACGACAATGTCCGAATGAATCTGCCGGAGGATCACCGGACGCATGCGCGCGGCGCCAAGCGCCTGGAAGAACCGCTCCCGATTGCCGAGAACTCGTTCGCGCTCGTCCCATTCCGTGAAACCCAGATTCAACGCGCGCTCACTGGATTGCCGCCGGCGGCCGGATTCCGGAACGCAGCTCTCGCCTCCCGGGCGCGTGCTGAAGCCGTGAACCAGCCAGTCGAGGCCGGCAAAGCGGGGCGATTCGAGAATCTGCAATCCCCCGGCGCGCCGGAGCTTCCATTCGGCTGGCGAGGAGGTCGCGGCATTTTTCACGCCGCGGCTTTTTTTGATTTTTGTCGAGGGCGCCATGGCTGCGCGCAAATCGCTCCGCTCGTTCATTATAGGTATAATTCGGCCCGGCTGCAGATCATGTCGCATTGAGGATCGGGAGGAAGCGTGATCGTCGGACTCGGATTGGACATCGCGGAAATTGACCGGATCGAAGCCGCAATCACGCGCCACGGCCAAGCGTTTCTCCAGCGCCTATACACGCCGCGCGAGATGGAATATTGCGAGCGGTACAAAAACCGCTTTGAGCGCTACGCCGGGAGATTCGCGGCCAAAGAAGCGGCGATGAAGGCGCTCGGGACGGGCTGGAGCCGGGGCGTTCGCTGGCAGGATATTGAGGTGGTAAGGGCGGCGAGCGGGAAGCCTTCGCTGCATCTGGAGGGAGTGGCGGCGCGGATCGCGGGCGCCATGAATGTCCGCAGCATCGCATTGACCATCACACACAGCGGAAACTTCGCACTGGCCCAGGTAATCTTCGAAAGCTAGCAAATCCGTCTCTTTCCTGCTTGTTCGGCTGGTTTTCCTGGTGTCCGATCCGGCGACAGTGCCATCCCAAAATCGGGCAGCATGATTTACGGCGGCAACGGTCGGAGCGGCAATGTAATGAATCCACAGGGCTTGCCGGCTGCTCCGCCGACTTCGTTCGGTAGCAAACTTGCCATCATACGGCTGGATTTTTGCGGGGAGAATGCGAGGCGCATCGTGGACAGGATCTGGCAAGACGTGAAATATGCATTTCGAGCGCTGAGGAAATCGCCGGGCTTTGCCCTGATCGCAATCGTCACGCTGGGGCTGGGGATGGCCGTGAATACCACGATCTTCAGTCTGGTCAACGGGATCATCCTGCGCCCGCTCCCTGCCCCTCACCCGGATCAGATTACCGTGTTAACCCTCAAGCAGGGCGCGAAAGATCCCAACAACCGCATTTCGTTCCTCGATTTTCAGGACTTGCAAAAACAGCCCGGCTTGTTCAGCGATCTATTTGCATACAACGTCACGTTGGCGGGAATTACCGTGGACGGGCGAGGCGACCACTGTCTGGTCAGCGGGGTCACCGGAAACTATTTCAGCTCGCTGGGCCTCCAGCCGGCTTTGGGCAGGCTCATCCGTCCGGACGAAGGCCAAACGCCGGGCTCCGCTCCCGTGGTTGACTTGTCTTACCGCTATTGGCAGAAACGGTTCAATGGAGATCCGAATGTGATTGGGAAGCAGGTGGACATCAACAACCATCCGGCGACCATCATTGGCGTCACTCCGAAGGATTTCCACGGGACGTATTTCATCCTGGACATGGATGCGTTCGTGCCCTACACCGCGCCTTTTTATGACAGCAGCGACGCGGCACAACGCGCATGGACGCAGCGCGGCCAGCGGGATTTGATTCTCATGGGCAGGCTCAAGCCCGGCGTCACGACCAAGGAAGCCACGGCTTCGATGCAGGTGGAGGCACACCGATTGGCCGCCGAATATCCGGACACGGACAAGGACGATTCGATTCAAGTTTACCCGGAATGGCTCGCGCGTCCCGATCCCACTCCCGACAACACGCTCGCAACGGCTGCGATAGCCTTCATGGCGTTGGCGGCCCTGGTCCTGCTCGTGGCTTGTTTCAACATTGCCAACGTGCTCTTGGTGCGCGCCACGGTGCGTCAAAGAGAGATGGCGATTCGGGCGGCCCTGGGGGCTGGTAGAGCCAGACTCGTGCGGCAACACCTGTCCGAAAGTTTTCTCCTGGCATTGCTGGGAGGAATCGCGGGCCTGGTGATGGCGACGTGGGCGGACGGATTTTTCAGCTTGCTGCGCCTGACTTCCCAGGTCCCGCTGTATATGAATTTCAGCCCGGATTACCGGGTCTATCTTTTTGCATTCGCCGCCGTGCTGCTGACGGGCGTTATCGTGGGCATCATACCTGCGCTCCGCGTCGCGCGAACAGACGTCAGCTCGGTGCTGCACGAAGGAGGGCGCGGATCATCGGACGGCCCGCGCCGCCATTTTGTCCGCAATGTCCTGGTGGCAGCGCAGGTGGCGGGCTCTCTTCTGCTGCTCGTAGTGGCCGGACTTTTTACGCGAAGCCTGGGAAACGCCCAGCATGTGGATCTCGGGTTCAATCCCAGCCACATTCTGATCGTTTCGCTGGCTCCCGATGAGGTCGGATACCAGGATCCGCAATCGCGGGAATTTTATCGCGAGGTTCTGACGCGTGTGCGCGCTTTGCCGGGAGTTGTTTCCGCGGCGGAGGCCTTCTCTTTCCCCATGGGGTCAATTAGTTCGCAAGATCAGATCGTGATCGAAGGACACCCTCTCGCGCCGGGCGAGGAGCCTCCGGCGGTCTCCAACAATATCGTCACGCCGGGATATTTTCAAATGATGCAGGTGCCCTTGTTGAAGGGCCGCGTTTTTACCGACGCCGATAACGATAAGGCGCCACAGGTTGTCGTGATCAATCAGACGATGGCCAAGACTTTCTGGCCGAACGAGGATCCCGTCGGCAAGCGATTCACTGTGCTGGAAGACAAGAAAAAGCTCGTCGAAGTGGTCGGCGTGGTCCGGGACGAAAAATACAAAGGCATAACCGAAACTCCCGAGCCGTATTATTTCGCGCCGCTCGACCAGAATTCCGTTCCCTTCGAAACGCTTCAGCTGAGAACGGCAGTGCCTCCGGAAACACTCGTCGTTCCCATTGAAAATGCAATCCGTGAAATCGGTCCCACGGTGCCGATTTCCCAAGTCCAAACGATGACGGACGCTTTAAACGGCGGCAACGGCTATTTTCTCTATCGCTTTGGAGCGCAAGTGACCGGCACGATGGGCTTGCTCGGGCTGATTCTTGCTGTGGTTGGCGTCTACAGCGTGGTCTCCTATGCCGCGGCGCAGCGGACGCACGAAATTGGAATTCGCATGGCGCTCGGCGCCGAGCCAAAAAATATACTCGGGCTGGTACTGCGGCAGGGGCTCGCCATCACAGCCATCGGCATTGTCGTCGGTTTGGTCGTTTCATTCGGTGGGACGCGGGCGTTTGCCAGCATGTTCGTCGGTGTAGGCGCAGCCGACCCGCTGACGTATATCTTGGTGGTCGCGTTGCTGGTTGGAGTGGCGCTGCTGGCTTGTTGGCTTCCGGCGCGCCGGGCAACGCGCGTGAGCCCGCTGACGGCCCTGCGCTACGAGTAGGTGGAAAGCGCGGTCTCCGGCGGCATTGCCGGCCGGGCGGCCGCTTCGTGGATCCGGGCCTCCCCGGCCCGCTCTTCGAGCGTGGGTGTGACCTTCAACGTGATCCACGTGTTTGCCGGAAATTCTCCCGCGGCTCGAACGCGCAAGTAATTCCCCGTCAACGCCTCCGTCCAGCCTTCGCCGCGGCGATGCAGCGCGAGGGCGCGCAGAATTCGGCCCTGTTGCGACCTGCGGAACGCCGCGGCCTTTTTCTCCGATAACGCCCGCAGGAATCGCGCCCGCTCGTGAATTTCCGCCGCCGGCACCGCTCCTTGCATCCCTTCCGCTTTCGTTCCCGGCCGCGCCGAAAAGGAAAACACGTGAAGGTAGGAGAATGGCAAGCGTTCGACTAGATCGGCCGTAGCCTGAAAATCCGCCGGAGTTTCGCCGGGAAATCCGGCAATCACGTCGGCGCCGATCGCCGCGTCCGGAAGCAGCCCGTGAAGCCGCCTGATGCGCTCGGCATAATGCGCGGCCCGGTAGCGGCGGTGCATGGCGCGAAGGATGCGGTCCGATCCGGATTGCAGAGGAACGTGAAAATGCGGAGCGATACGCGGATTGGCGGCCACAAGCGAGGAGAAATCTTCCGTCACGTCCTGCGGCTCGATCGAACTGAAACGCAGCCGCTCGATTTCCGTTTCCGCCAGGATGCGGACGGCGATTTCGGCGAGGCTCGTGCGCGGAGTCAGGTCGCGTCCATAAGATCCGAGGTTGATCCCGCTGAGCACAATTTCCTGCGCGCCGGCCGCCACGTGCCTTCCCGCTTCTTCGACGACAGAGCCGGGAGCAAGGCTGCGGCTCCCTCCGCGTACATAGGGAATCACGCAATAGGAGCAGCGATTGTTGCATCCGTCCTGAATCTTCAGAATCGGGCGCGTTCGATCGCCGGCCGGCGGCCCGGCCGCGGCGAATGAAAGGTCCGCCTGCCTGAATATGTCGCTGGTCAGGATTTTGGCAGGTCCGCGCTCGAGTGACATGGAGCCGGTTTCAAGCGTCGCGATGGAAACGAGAGCCGGGGAGCTGGACGAGCCGACTTCCGCGGCAAGCTCCGCGATTTCCGACTGGTGCGCGTTTCCCACCACCGCCGCCACTCCGGGAATGACGGCGAGTTCATCGGGAGCGCGTTGCGCGTAGCAGCCGGTGACGATGATTCGCGCGGAGGGATTGGCTCGATGAATTTTCCGGATGGCCTCGCGGGATTGCGCGTCCGCCGACGCGGTCACCGTGCAGGAATTGAGCACGACGACGTCCGCCTGGTCGTGGCGGGCGGCAAGCGAAAAGCCGCGCCGCGCGAGGGAGTCGCGGATCGCCGCCGCATCCGCGTCTGTGGCGCGGCAGCCGAAATTTTCAATGGAGAAAGTGGGCATGCGAAATGGCGCCCGAATCAGAGCGGCAAGCCAAGAATTATAGCAGCGAATTCGATGAATCGAGGTTCAGGGGGAAACCGCGGGGAGGGGGCTAAAACCTCAGACTCCGCCGCCACGGCGCTGGTAACAGAGCAGGATCAAATCCGCGCGGCGGCGGACGCCAAACTTTGCCAGCAAGTTGGAAACGTGGAATTTCACCGTCCGTTCGGAGATGTTCAGCCGGTCAGCCACTTCCTTGTTCGCCATGTTTTCCAGCAGGCCGTTGAGGACCTCCTGCTCGCGGCGGCTCAGGTCGGCAGGCGTTTCGCCTCTCATGCGGCGTCCCGCGGCGGTGCTGAGGATCGAGTCCACGAAACGAGAAAGAACGTTCCGGGGCACCCAGAAGCCTCCCTGGGCGACCAGGGGGACGGCCCGGGGGAGCTGTTCCCTCGCCTCGGCGTAATTCAGGATTCCCTTCACACCCTGGCGAAGGAGCGTGTGGCACTCGCTTTCCTTGAAATTTTCACCGACGACGATCAGCCGGCTCGATGGCTGGCTGTCCAGGATATTCGAAAGCAGCGCGCCCGTGGCCTGGCGGGCGGCATGGCCATCGACCACGTAGACCCCCGCTCGGGGGACCTCGAACTGCCGCAGGTCTGGAGCCAGCATCGAATGCAGCTGGCGGAAAATGATCTGAAAGCCCGATTTCTCGAGTAGGCGCTGAAACTCGTCGAGCACCATGGGGTGCGGCGACAGCAGGCATACCTTCAAATTTTGTTTGGTGGCGGCTTTTGCCATTTTACGCACGCGCCATAGCGACCAATTTCGGCGAAACTTCGACCCGGCTTCCGCTGGACGCCGGCACTTCCGGACACCCGGCTAATCAACTCTGAGTGATGGGGCTTCCTACTCTAGGCTAACGAATCCCCCGCACAGGGAGCAAGGAAGAGACGCGGGAAGATTTCTTAGATTGCACGGGTTACCGGAAAACAAACGTTCGCTGGAGTCGCACGGCGGAACTGCCGCGCGGAGTGAAAACCCAATAAGGACGGCGGCGCCGGGTTGCTCCCCGGCGCGGCCTCGAAATCGGCCTTCAGAGGGAAGCTATGCCAGGGCGCGGCGAAGCATGAACCCCAAACCGACCATCCCCGTGCCCAACAAGAGGAGCGATGCCGGTTCGGGAGTGGGCGTATAGGCCATGAATTCCTGTGGCGGCGTGTTTTGGCAGGGGCGTCCGTTACAATTGATTGGATATTTCGTGTTCGGCGTGTAGAGAACGATATTCGAGAATTCCCCAGCCGAATACTTCTGCAGCCGCGCCTGAGAGAGCCACCACAGCGTGTTGAAGAGATTCTCACCCGAGATGACGCTCAGGGCGCTGGGATCGAAGACAGCCCAGATCGCGTACTGAAGGTCCGCGACCACGGATGGATTGTTCGCGCTGAACATTTGCGTAAACAGCCAGGCCATCTCATCGTAGCCCTGCACCGCCTGGTTCTTCCCGCCCCACTTCGTGCCGGTCAGATTGGCCAGCGTGTTGGCGGTGGCGGTCCAAGTCTCGCCGACGTAGCTGTCGTCGGCATAGTCGTCGCAGACCACCAGCGTCGAGACGCCGTTCACCGTCGCTGTGTAGGGGCCGACGTAGGCGCCACCCAGCGTATTGGAGCCCGCGCCGGTGAGATCCATTTGAGCGCCGTCCGCCAACGCAGAAGGCGCGAAACACAGAATCGCGGCGACTGCAGCAATGAAGAGCCATCTTGAGAATCGAGTGTTCATGTCTTTTGTTTGTCCCTGGGTCCTTTGCAATTTCTCTACAAGGGGGAATGCACCTCAATAGCCAGACTTCCGGGGCCCAAGTTATTGAAAGAAAAGGGGCAAAAGACGCGGCGAAAATAAAAAGGGGCAGCGGATTGCCGTCGGAGGGTAATGAAATCTCTCAAGTGTGCTAACTCCTTGTCTATGTTTCACTTTGGGGCAGTTGGGGACGAAGACGCGGGCTGATAAGGGGGAAACGTCTGGTTCAGGCGAGTAAAGGGAGTGCGAATGGGCTAGTCGGCCGAGCCGGGAAGATCCCCAGCGACATCGGTTTCACGTGAAACGCCGCGCTGCGGCCGTTTGGGCGGGAGCCCGGCTTGGCGGACTTTGTAGAGCAAGGCCCGGTAGCTGATCTTCAATACTTCCGCGGCTTTGCGCCGATTCCAGTGATTCGCCTGGAGAACCCTGAGAATGAGGTCGTGCTCCATGCGGCGGGTCACCTGCTGCGAGATTCGCTTCAGAGGAATATTGCCCTCTTCGTTGACTTCGTAGGCGACGTTGAACGGCTTCTTTTCTTGAGCATGGGGATCGGAATAGAAAGCGTCTTCTGTTCCGAGAACCACGTAGCGGGCCATGCAGTTTTCAAGCTCGCGGATGTTGCCGGGCCATTCACGCTGCTGGAGCAACAACATCGTCTCGCGCGAAAGGGCGGGAGCCTCTCTTTGAAAGCGGCGGTTGAAACGAGAGCGGAGATATTCGACAAGGTAAGGAATATCGTCGCGGCGCTCCCGCAGAGCCGGAAGGGTGATGCTGATCACGTTGATGCGGTAGAAGAGGTCGGCGCGAAATCCCCCGCTTTCGATTTCCTGTTTCAGCTCGCGGTTTGTCGCGCAGATGACGCGCGCGTCGAGCGATTTTTCCTCGTGATCGCCGATGCTCATGAAATGCCCGTCTTGCAGCACGTGCAACAGCTTGGCCTGGAGGCTCGAGTCCAACTCCGCGATTTCGTCGAGAAATAGCGTGCCGCCCTGCGCCATTTCAATTCGCCCGGGTTTGCTGGAGTTGGCGCCCGTGAATGCGCCCTTCTGATATCCGAAGAGCTCACTTTCGAGCAGAGGTCCGGGGATCGCCGGGCAATTGACCTTGATGAAGGGACCCTGTTTCCACGGGGAGCGATCGTGGATGAACCGGGCGAGAACTTCCTTTCCTGTCCCGCTCTCTCCCAAAATGAGGATGGGAACATTCAGCGCTGCGGCACGGTCCACGCGCTGCCGGACGACTTGCATTGCGCCGGACGGCCCGAAATAAACCTCTTCGGGCGGAACTTCCATGCTTTGAGCTATCGGTGAAACTTTTGTCGCTGCCGCTGAGGCCATATAGGTTCAGTGGGGGAGGCACCCGCTCCGCCCAGCATTAACGTTGCACCTGAAGCACCAAACAATTTCCGATGCAGCGGGTCAACTTATGTTGTTTGAGATCTCGGGTTTCATTTAACTCTATTGCATGCAATAAGATAGAATCGGGCTCGGGCACAAGACAACGCTCCCGCGATGCTCAATCGGCACCTGAGCGCCTTCCCGACCAGAAAATCGTTGCCATTTGCGGGAACGAGCTTTCCCACTTCGGATTGGTGGCCCTCAATCTGGGGCAGCGGAACCAGGAAGACGAGAATCGCGCGCGTGCAATCTGACCGGGGTAAAGCGAAGGAGAAAGGCCCGTCAGGGCCGGGGTCAGCGCTGTGGAAAAATCATTGCCTCGAGCATGTCCGCGCGCGCTTTTTGGTCCGAGGCAAACGTCCGGAGAAGGTCGGTCACGGAAATCATGCCGCGGAAGCCCTTCTGGCTGTCGAGCACGACAAGGTGAAAAATTCCGTGCTGTTCCATGAGTCGCATGCAGTCGTCCAAAGACGTTTCGGGAGTGGCGGTCACCAGCTGCCGCGTCATGATTTCGTTCACCCGCATCCATGCCGGGCACTTGTTTTCCGCAGCGACCTTGTCGGAAACATCGCTGTGCGAAACGACGCCGACGAGAACGCCTTCCGCGTCAATCACGCCGACGGCGCGAACTTCGCGTTCGCGAAGATATCGCGCGGCGTCGTGAACGGTTGAGCTTTCGCGGATGGAAAAGACTTCCTTGCGCGGAGCAATCAGGTCGGCCACTCTCATTAGGGACCTCCCGGAAGTTCAAGTTAGGCGCATCCTAGGCCCGATTCCGAGTACATGCAACAGGAATCGGAACGAGAACCGAGGTGATGGAAGCGCGGAAAGGGGCCGGGTGGAGGACAGAAAAAAGGCCGCCGGAGGAGATCCGGCAGCCTGTCGAAAAAGCAATCAGCCGCGAGTCCGCCTAAATCTGCGTACCTTCGCCGCGGATGATATCGTAGCGCTCGATGACGGCGGCCACGCCGATGGATTCGTGGTCGTCGTCGCGGTGCTTGTCGATGCGGACAACTCGGCCGTGCGCGCGGACAAACACTTCGGCGCCGCGGGTAATCTCCGAAGGCAAGGTCAAAGTGAAATCCACTTCCGTGCCGGGAGCGAGTTCTTTGTGGACAGTGAAATAGACGCCCCGTGTCGAGATATCCCGGGTTTGTCCATTGTGAATTCCCGGTTCCCGATTGATGGGCAAACGAACATTCACCGGCAAAGAAAGGTCATACCGGCGAGCCATGCGGCGCTCAGTCATCCCCGCTGCTCCTCCACGCTGGATTGGAAGTGTAGCAACCCCGGCAAGAAGAGTTGCAATCGCTTCTCCAAATTCGATTTGTGTTATCGCCTGCTTGTCGCCGTGCCATTTCGGCGAATGACAGTACTGTCCGCGCCATAGGACTCGACGCAGGCAGGTGACTCAACTCCTTTGAAAACAGCACCCGGGAAACCCAAGAGCTCTCGGCTGGGCAGGGAGAACTCCGGGACGTGCGCGAAACCCCGTCACGCACTTTCCCTTTCGGTGCGGATACTATGCGAAGTCGATTCGGTTGGGTAGAAAAATTTCTGGCCTTGTGCTCTAGATATGCAACTCTTTGCAGTGGTAATGGAACTAAGAATCGTTCGGAGCGGACCTCGGGACATCGGCGCAGGCCATTCGGAAATCCTTCCAGGTTCGGGGTGCCAAACGGGGTTTCCGTTGGTCAAAAAATTTCTCTGCTTCGAGCAACAGAAATCAGGAGCCGCCCGAACGCGGACCCGCGGGCGCGGGAACGGAAACAGGCTCTGCGGATGCATCGCGGCCCGCGGCTTCCTTCTCACGAGCGGCGGCCTTCGCGACCGCGGAGCGCGAACCCCGCCCCGAATCGAGGTTGAAGGCCCGCATTTTATAGAGCAGCGCTTTGTAGCTGATGCCGAGCATTTTCGCGGCGTCTTTGCGGCACCAGTTGGTTTTTTCCAGGGCGTCGGCGATCGCTTCCATTTCCGCTTCGTCCTTCAAGCTGCGGACGAGCGCTTTGAGTCCCTGGTCCTTCGGCGGCGCCGCTTCCTCGCGCGGAGCGGTGCGCTGCTGCTGCCCCGTCATTTCCAGAAGTTCGCGGAAACTGCCTTCGTCATCTTCAAGGATGACATATCGCTTCACAAAGTTTTCGAGCTCGCGAAGGTTGCCGGGCCAGGAATAGCGAGCGGCGGCCTCGAGCAGATGCTTCGAAGGGTGCGGCGCCGCCTTCTGATATTTCTCGCTGTACTTGACGAGAAAATGGTTGAACAGCAGCGGAATCTCCGTCGTGCGTTCGCGCAGCGGCGGGACGTGAATCGAGAGGACGTTCAACCGGTAATACAGATCCTCACGAAAGCGACCGGTCCGCATGGCTTCCTTGACGTCGACGTTGGTGGCGGCGAGAACGCGGACATCCACATTGATCACCGAGCGCGCGCCGAGGCGCGAATACTGCCCGTCCTGCAAAACGTGAAGGAGCTTCGCTTGCAAGTGAGGGCTCATTTCCGCGATCTCATCGAGGAAAATCGTTCCCTTGTTCGCCATCTCGAATTTGCCGGGCTTGGCGCGCACCGCGCCGGTAAATGCACCCTGTTCGAAACCAAACAACTCCGACTCGAGCAATTCGCCCGGAAGCGCGGCGCAATTGACTTTGACGAAGGGCTGCTGGCGCCGCGTCGAACGCAGGTGAATCATCCGCGAAATCACTTCCTTGCCGACTCCGCTCTCTCCGCTGATGAAGACGGGAACGTCGACGGGGGCAATCTGCAGGATCTGCTGGCGGATTTTCAGCATCTGGGGGCTGGCCGCCAGGAACGACAAATCCTCGGTCAGCGCCTCGCAGTACTCGCGCAGCGCCTGATTTTCGTTGCGGAGTTCCTTTTTTTGGCGGCACTTGAGGATGGCGGCGTCCAACTCCGGCTTCTCGAACGGCTTGGTGAGGTAATCGAGCGCGCCGAGGCGAATCGCCTCGACCACCGTGGTGACCTCGTTCGAGCAGGAGAGCATGATTACATTCAGCGTCCGGTCGACCTGCATCATCTGCCGGAGAGTTTCGAGGCCGTCCATTTCCGGCATCAACACGTCGAGAATGACCAAGTCCGGGCGTTCGCCTTCGCCAATGCGCCCGAGGGCGTCCTTGCCGTTTGCAACGGTGGTTACTAAAAAGCCCTCCACTTCAAGAAGGGTTTGCAGGTATTTCCGAATGCTCGGCTCGTCATCCACAACCAAAATTTTTTCTTTTTCCGACATCATTCACCTTTGCCTTGCCGTCGCCGCGTGCCGTTTCCGTGATTTATTCCACAAAAATCGGCAGCAAAAACGAGAACGAGCTTCCGCGGCCGATTTCGCTGTTCACCCAGAGCTTGCCCCGATGAGCCTGGACGAGCCTCTTGGCAATGGCCAAGCCCAAACCCATCCCCGAGGAGGATGGATCGACACGCACAAACTCCTCGAAAATTTCCTGATGAAACTCGGCGGCGATGCCCGTCCCCGTGTCCGTCACCGATACGAGGACGCTGTTCGGCCGGCTGGCCCTCCCCCGCCGCCGCTCGTTCGATGGCGCCGCCTCCGACGTGCGGCGCTCCCAGAAGTGCGGCTCGGCCAGCAGGGTGATGTTGCCCCCGGCCGGCGTGTGCTTCAGCGCATTATCCAGCAGATTGGCCACCACCTGCTGAACTTTTTGATAGTCGAACTTGAAGACCGGGAGCTCGGGATGGAGCTTTACGTCCAGCCGCACGTTCGAGCGCTGCAGCGCGTCGTTCCAGCGGCAAGTGACGTCCTGGATGCAGTCCCTCAAGTCGTTGTCGCGAAGCTGCAGCACCAGCTTTCCGCTTTCCAGAGCCGAATAGTTGAGGAACATCGAGACCAGACGGACCAGCCGGTCGCAGCTCTCCTTCGACTCCTGAAGAATCTCGCGTTGGCGCTCGCCCAGCTTGCCGAGCGAACCGGAGAGCAGAAGGTCGTAATACCCTTTCATCACGGCGAGAGGCGTCTTGAGTTCGTGCGCCGCCGACGCCAGAAAGACCGTTTTCTGCCGGTTGACTTCCTGCAATCGCAAATAGGCCGCAAGCAGGTTGCGGTAGGTAATTTCCCGCTCCTGCATCAGCTCTTGCACGGTGTTTCGCATCTCCGCTTCGTTGGCGGAGGCTTCGGTTGGGCCGGACTCAATGTACGCTACCAGCCAGTCGAGTTCGGGCAGCCAGCGGATCCGGGCGCGAAACTCAATTTCGCCACTCCGGGCGGGAACGGTGACTTCCTGTTCGCCTTCGGCGAGAGATCGCAGGATGCCGGCGCTATCGGTTTGGAGCAAGTCGCGGAAGAGATTGTGGTCGGCTCCCAGGGCCGCCCCGAGTTGCCTTAACTTCTCTTGTGAGTGCAAGTTGGCGGATAGCACCCGCCCGTTCCGGTCGCACACGACGACCGATCGGTCTAAAGCATCTAAGAGGGTAGAGATCAGCTGAAGTACGGGTTGGCCACTGGCTTGCTGCTCTACAGTGGGGGCCTTAGGCAACTCTCCTCCTGGTTTCAGCGGGCCATCAATTCCGCGTTGAGAAGCCTTTCCGAACACACGAGGGAAAGGAGTTAGTTCTTCTCCGGAAGGCGTATGCTCGCAGAGGGCCAACAGGGAGTCAATGGTAAATGCGTCCTACTTTGCACAATTTCGGCCAATGGCAGGAAGTTGTTTGCACACTGGCGCGGAGCGGGCAAAACGGGCCTCTGTGGATAACTCTGTATAGTATTCAGGGATAAAGAGTTAGTACGACGGCCATTTTTTCAGACAGTTGCATTCAAATTGCGACTGTTTTTAGTACTAAAACCGGGGTACCAATGGCTCTCAGGGAAAACGCAGTCGCTCACAATTTGGGAATGGGTCAACTGTACGATGAGCATCGACGCTCGCAGCGACTGCACCTACAAATTCCGCTGTTCGTTCGCGGCAAGGATGCGTTTGGCGAGCAGTTTTTGGACCTCGCTAAGACTCTTGACATCAGTGCATTAGGGGCTTTTCTAACCTGTCCAAGGCCTCTGGCGCTCAACGATGTCGTTACGCTAACGATTCCCGCGCCCTCCATCACCTCTTCCGGCCTGGTTCCTGCCGGGATGCCGCCGATCCAAGCTAGAGTCAAGAGGCAACAGGAAGCCGGCGACGTGCATTTGATTGGCGTGGAGTTCCTGAAGCCGATTGGTTGAGCCTTACCCGCAACTCCCGCAGGTGGACCCGGGGTGAAGAAAAATCGGCAAAATGTGGAATAGTTTTGCCCTCGATTTTTCTCCCATAAAGGGCAATTCACCGTATCGCATGACTTCCCGCCCAAACCGCACTTTTGAGGGCAGTTAGTCGCCCCGCCGGACTGAATATTCCTGTCACGGATTGGACTGTGCCGTGCTATAAGATACAACCCCCGCAGTGCGCCTGACTTCCAAGGTGCACTCTACATCTATTCGGGATCATTGATGCCCCAGCCCAGTGAGGCCATGGCGGGACAACCGTCGGCCGATGACGCGTTTCTCGAACTGCTTGCGGAGACCTTGGAAGGAGTCGAGGAGCCCGCGCGAGGCCAGTTCCTGAAGCAATTCTTCCGCACGCTTACGCAAATTGAAGTGCCGGAGGAGCAGAGCAGCGCTTTGTGGAAGAGCGTTGTTCTACGGCGCCGCGAGCTGGCGGAGTCCCTCGGCCGCCCCGTCTCGCTGAAGACGGCGCTGCTTGAAGTTCTGGCGACCTCGAACCTGATTCGCGTTCCGGTGATGATGGAGTACGAGGAGTACCGCAAACTCCAGATCAACGCGGCTACCGACCCGCTTACAGGACTGCATAATCGCCGGCTCTTCGACGAATACTGCGAGAAAGAACTCAATCGCGCGCGGCGCTACGCCCACACCCTGGCGGTGGTGATTCTCGACCTTCACAAGCTGAAGGAATTGAACGACCGACTCGGGCATTTGCGCGGCGATCAAGCTCTGCAGATTGCCGCCCGAACTTTGGAAAAGACGCTTCGCCAGTCCGATTTCTCGTTCCGAATCGGGGGCGACGAATTCGCTCTTCTGCTACCGCAGACGGATCCCGAACAGGCGCTCACGCTGTGCCGCCGCGTGCGCACGCAGTACGAGGCCGAGATGGCGGCGATCCAGATCGATTTTGGCGTCACGCTGGATTTCGGCATCGCTGTTCATCCGCAGGACGGCGACACCAAAGGAGCGTTGATGCGGGTTGCCGATGAACGGCTGTACCGGTTGAAGTATGCTACTCGCACACCTCCGCACGCCGCGGAGACGCGTGTCCCAGCCGAAGCGACACCGGCGCCGGTTGCGCCAACGCCGCAAGCCACCGCATCGAAGGCAGAGGTGCCGCCCGTGCACGCCCCGGACGAACCGGCGTCCGCGAAGGCCGCGCCAGCGGACAATCCCATGCCGGCACCCCCAAAACAGGCCGGAGCGCCTCAATATTCAGTCCAGAGAAAATGGGAGCGCGTTTCACTTGCGGGCACCCGTGCGCATGCCGATCTTGCCGAACCCGAGGGCAAAACAGCCACCGTGCTCGATCTCAGCTATGGGGGCGTCGCACTGCTTCTGGAGAGCGGAGAGCAGGTGCCAAACGTCTTCAACGCCGTGTTGCACGTCCCGATTTTGCCGCCGGTGCGCGTCAGTTTGAAAAAAGCTTACACGCAGGCGTATGAAGGCGGACGCGTCCGGGTCGGCTGCGCTTTTGTCTCTTGACCTCCGGGTTGCGCATCAGGCTACAGCTCGTCATCGTCTTTCTCGATCCACGGCAGGCTCTCCTTGCCGAAAATCTTTGCTGCCTCTCTCTCCGTATATGACTGCAGAATTTTCCCGGTCGAGACTTCAATTCGGTAAACGACAAAGTCCCCCATATACTTGCAACCGCTATCGGGGCCGGCCAACGCAGCGACTAGGATCTGGTTCGAGTCGTTCAGCCATTTCAACGCAACGACGTCATCCGCGCAGTAGTACAAATTGCCCCACATGCCGCGGGGCACACCCGACGCAGCCCACTCCGGCACGAGGGCTCTTTTCATCCTTCCTATCAAATCACTCCTCACATGGCGCGTGACGCCAGGTATTTCGACAAGCCCGGAGTCGGTGATATCAAAGACTTGGGTGTGCCATGGTCCGAGTTGCCCTGTCTCGGACCATGTTACGAACAAGTGCGACGAATCGGGGGCCCACCCGACATCGGCATCGTGCATCATTCCAAATGGAGTCCAGTATTGCTTCCGATTCATCCATAGCCGGACTTGAAAACCACGCACCCGGATGATCTTTTTCCCGTCTGGTGAGGGGAAATTCAAGAATCTTTCGGGGTTTGTATCAGCGGACGTCCATGTATTGAAAAGCGCCACAGTTTGCCCTGACCACGCTCCCCTGCAGACGGCAAATCGGCGATCACTCTTCTCACTGCAATCGAATTTCGGAGAATTCCTGGATGCAGCAGCACTGACCACGGAGGCTCTCGCAGGGACGAATAAGACTGCGCACACAACTAGCGGCAGAAACCTTGACTGGCCAATCATCATTCCTCCACAAGTAAGACTCCGCCGCTAGCCTTCGAAACTGATTCAACCCGAATATAGCTCTGAATCATCGGTCGCGGAATGGCCTATATGGTCATAAAGTCAATATGTAACGCTCAATAGGCCTACTCTCTCCCTACCCATCACCCTTCCTTGGATCTATGGGTCCGTTGGGGTATAATTTACGTTTCGACGCTGGCCTAGCGACGCCACTGTGTACGCCCACTTTTTGTGGTGCAGAACCTGCCAATCGGCGGGCAGGCGGCCGGCAGACAGGAGCCTGATCGTGAAAGAAGGAATTCACCCAAATTATCATCCCGTGAAGGTGCATTGCGCCTGCGGAAACGTCTTCGACACTCGGTCGACATTCAAGGGCGAGCTGATTCGCGTGGAAATCTGCTCGAACTGCCACCCGTTTTTCACCGGCAAACAGAAGCTGATCGACACGGCCGGGCGCGTGGAACGATTCCAGAAGAAATACGCGGACAAAGCCGCGGCCAAGAAGTAGCCTCGCCTTCAAAACTCTTGCGCGAAGAAGCCCCCCGGCGATTGCCGGGGGCTTTTTCTTTTCGGGGGGCGCGAATCGTTCACCGGCCGATGGGATTCCTCTCGCGCGCCGTTGTACAATGCCTCGCAGACGATGGCCGCTCAATCGTATCCCGCGCCGGGCGCTTCACTCGATTCAATCGTTGAGACAGCTGCGCCGCGCGTCACACTTCGCAATTCGTTCGCGCATCCCTTCGATTCCGCGATCGCCGCGGCCCGGACCTGCTATTCGCCGCGGCTGATCCAACCCGAGGAGATCACCGACAAGCAGCGGACGTTGATCGGCGCCGCCACGTTCTATGGCGGGCATCATACGGTCTATCAGCACGCACACTTCGAATTCGGGCTCGAGAACGTCAGCCGGCAATTCGTGTGGGCCTTTCTCCACGCGCACCCTTTCCATAATTCCGAGCAGCAAAGCCAAAGATACGTCCGCCTCGACCGCGCGCAGGCGTTCGTTCCTCCGGAGTCGCTGTTTTTTGGAGCGAAGGAGCGGGCGATATACGAGCGCGCGATAGCCCGCGCCTGGGAGCATTACCGCTCGCTGACTAAAATTCTGCAGCCGCAGGCGAAGGAAATTCTCAGCGATATCTGGCACGTCGGTCCGATGTCGCATCCGAAGCGGGCCGAAAAGGTGGAGAGACAGTCGGAGAAGCGCGCCATCGAAGTGGCCCGCTACGTATTGCCTGTCGCGGCCTTCACCACGATGGTGCATACGCTATCGGGAATCGTGCTGCATCGCTTGTGGCGCATGGAGTCCGCTTCCGATACGCCTTGGGAGGCGCGCGAGGTGATCGGGGCGATGGTCGGGCAAGTGCGCGCCGTCGATCCGCAGTTTTTCGACCGGTTCGACAACGCGCCCATGGACGACCCGCCCGAATGGACCGGAGCGCCGCGCGAAGGCGCCGGCTTTGCCCGCGAATTCGACGGCAGGCTTGGCTCGCGAACCTCGCTGCTGATCGATTATTCTCCCCGAGCGATCGAGACCATGGCGGAGGCCTACCGCGCCGTCGTCGGCCACACATCCGCGGAGTGCCCGGACGCCGAAGCCGTGGACCGGCTGTTGAACCCCGCGCGAAATCCCTACCGCCGGGAAACGCTGAACATCGGCGTTCATGCGCCCATCCTGCGAGCTCTGCAGCACGCGAATTTCACTTTCGCCAAGAAAATCAGCCATACCGCGGACAGCCAGGACCAGCGCCACCGCATGGTCCCCGGCTCGCGGCCGTTGCTCACGCTGGCGGATACCCGAGAGCCCGATTTCGTCGCCCCGATGCTCGTCCGCGACAATCCCACGGCGATGGAACTCTATGGCGAGGCGATGAGGGAAGCCTGGCAAGCGAAAAACGAATTGCTCGATCGGGGCGTTCCGCCGGAATTCGCCCTGTATCTGCTGCCCAACGCGAAATCCATACGTCTCGTCGAGACCGGCTCCCTGCTTCACCTGCTGCACAAATGGACGATGCGCACCTGTTTCAACGCGCAAGAGGAGATTTACCAGTCATCGATCGAGGAAGTGGAACAGGTCCGCGCGATTTTCCCGCAGCTCGCCCGCTACATCGGCCCGCCGTGCTATCTGCGCGCGGGGATTTCGACACCCATCTGCACGGAGGGATCGCATTTCTGCGGCGTCAAAGTGTGGCAGGAATTTCCCGAAATTCAGCGGCGAATTTAGTCCGAGCTCGGCTCAGCCGTCCTGTTTCCTCGGCACATCTGGATCCGCATTTATGTGAGGGCGTCGTTTCCCGATGTCGCCGTCGTTTGCTCCCACGGGCTTTTATTTTTTGCGGAGGAGGTACAAGTCGGCCTGGCCGCCGGGGCGCGCGTAAACGATTGTGGAAAGGTCTCGGGAAAAATCGTAGGCGTTTCCAAAATAGAAGAGATTGAAAGCGAACGGCACCTTCAGCGCAACGTGAGTTGTCCCGACAAGTTTCCCGTCGTGCCAGCCTTGGCGATAGATCGCGACCTCTCCGCGGGAGGCCACCGGGTACAGGAACGATTTGCCGTCGGGAGCCAGGTAAACGGAGAAGGTCAAAGCGCCGGGGAGCAACTCCGTGCATTTGCGCTCTGCCAGAGAGTATTCGTAGATTCCGACTTGTTCGCCGGTCACGCGGGTGCTTAGCAAGTACTTTCCATCCGCTGAGGCGTCCCACACAAAGCCGCACACGCCGGGGAGGATCTCAACTGTGTTGCCATCCAGTCCGATCTTCCACGTAACCTGTTTGAAACTGGATGTCTCATACCCGGTAACGAACAGCGCCTTGCCATCGCTGGCCCACGCCTCGCTGTCGGTAGCGGCCGCAGGCGTTGCAAGTTGCCGCAACCCGCTGCCATCCGCCGCAACGATGTAAGTCTGCCCTTTTCCTTCATTTTGATTCTCGACGAAACTAAGCAGCGAGCCGTCCGGCGACCAAAATCCGGTAGTCAAATCAGAGCCGGTCGCCAGGTGAGTTCGTTGCGTGCCGTCGAGGTTAGAGGACCAAAGCTCCCTGCGGCCCATTTCCGGCCTGGTGATATACATGAGGCGCTTCCCGTCCCGGGAGAGCGCCGGCTGCGTGGCATCTTCGGTGACTACATCCGCAAAATCCTTGGTACGGACGTGGTACACAGCGAGAGCGCCGGACGATTTTCCGTTCACGAAATAGAGCCCGCCGCTTGCGAGATCGGGCATCGGAGAGTAGTCAGAACCGGGGCCAGTCGTGACCTGTGTGAATTTCTGATCGGCAAGCGTGTATTTCCAAATGTTGGTGAGTCCGTTTACTGTGCGGCTGAACAGGAGGGATTTGGCGGGTTCGCCCCACACGTAGTCGGGCTCCTGAGGGAGATCACCCGATGCCGACGCGGTCCGGTGGGTCAGGTCCACAACGTAAGGGCGGAACTCGATGCCGGCAGCCCCCGGAATCCGGGACAAAACAAGCAATCGGTTTCCGCCGGGGAATGGCAGTATCTTGACAGGGGTCGCCGGGCCTTCGAACTGGTAAACCTCTTGCTCGTCCAGGCCCGACTTTTCGGCACAGTACACACCTTGATCCGGCGAACCCTTCAGGTAATACAACTTGTTGCCATCGGCAGAGGGCGTCACGGCGATTCCCGAGACAAACCGCCGCGGCTCGCCGCCAAGGGTCGGGACGCTCCATGCTTCGCCGCGCCCCGGCGTGCGCTGGTAATAGATTTCTGTTCCGTCGCCTGAAAAAACAACGTGATCCTTGTCGCCTTCGTCCCTGGTGAGCTGCAGCGGCTCGCCTCCAGAGGTAAGCATGACGAACACCTGGAAAAAACCGGAAACAGGCGACGTGAATGCAATAGCGCGGCCGTCCGGGGAGATGGCCGCGCCTCGCATCCCCTTGTTCCAGTGGCTGATCTGCTCGATCACGGCCGGTCCGCTGGATTCCCTGGAGCGAGTCGCAAAGTGATGAACCGCGAAAGCGGCCGCGAGAACGACCACACAGATCGCGGAAAAGGCTTGTGTCCGGCCAGACCACCAACCCGGGCGAGAAGTACCAACACCCGCGGCGGCTTCAGGTGTCGCCAATTTGTCCGACGGAAAAGACCTCCCTGAATCGGAGTCGCGCCGCAGCCGCTTGAGATCCGCGTGGACCTCTGCCGCGGATTGGTACCGCAGGTCGCGGTCCTTTTCGAGCGCCTTGCCGATGATCTCTTCCAGTTTCGCCGGGATTTCGGGATTCAGCTGTGCCAGCGACTTGGGTGTGCGGTTCAGAATGGCTTCGCAGATGACCGCAGAGGTTTCTCCGCGGAATGGCAAGATGCCCGTAGCCATCTCGTATAGCACCACGCCAAACGAGAACAAATCCGTGCGCCCATCGAGGTCCCTGGCTCGGATCTGCTCCGGCGACATATAAGCCACCGTCCCCACGGGATTGCCGGGGCTGGTCAGGTGCTCGGGGCACGTTTCTGGCGTCGCCTGGGCGCCGAAGGAGGTTGAGTCGGCTCCCTGGAGTCCGGGGACCAGTTTGGCAAGTCCGAAGTCCAAAACCTTGGCGTGACCGCGCTTGGTAATGAAGATATTCGCCGGTTTGATATCCCGATGGATTGTGCCGGCAGCATGTGCGGCGTCGAGAGCGTCCGAGATATCGATGCCCCAATTCAGAATAGATTCCAGATCGAGAGGGCGGCCGACAATCCGGTGCTTCAGCGTTTCCCCATCGAGAAACTCCATGGCGATGAAGATTCTGCCGTCTCCTTCTCCGATGTCGTGGATCGTACAGATGTTGGGATGATTTAGGGCGGATGCCACAGCCGCCTCCCGCCGGAAGCGCGCCAACGCCCGCCCGTCCTGTGCCAGGTTTTCGGGAAGGAACTTCAGAGCGACGGCACGGTGCAGGCGTGTGTCCTCTGCCTTGTACACAACGCCCATCCCCCCTCCACCGAGTTTCTCCAGGACCCGGTAGTGGGAGACGCTCTGGCCGTCGAGTGGGGGCGAATTACCCATACTGGGGCAATCTTAGGTTGCTGACCAATCTCAGTCAACGATGCCAAACATTCCGGATGAATAGCCGGCAATAAGCAAATACTTTCGCGGCCGGAATTTCCGGGGTGTTGGATTCACTTGGCTAGGAAACCCCGATGATGCGTTTCTGGCGGGTCTGAGCGGGGGAACCCGCTATTCCGACCCCTAGCGCTTCAGGATGCGCGTTGAGGAGGGCGAGACCAACTCGTAGCGGATTCCCCGCCAGCGAATGGTCTTGGTCGCGAGCGAAGTCAAAAAATTCCAGGAAAACAGGAACGGCACGACCGGCGCGAGCGCCGTCCACACCCAGGCCCAGTCGCCCATCCGGCCCTTTTGTTCCGGGAGAAGCTCCAAGATGGCGATCGTCCGGATGGCGCCCTTCATCGCCGCCAGCAAAGGAACGGAGAGCGCGAGGAGAAACAGTTGCCCCCAGGGATCGCCGCCCGTCATCGTCACCAGGATGACAATGGCCGCAAACACGAGCGTCACGGTGTAGCTCAGATGAGCGGCTGCGCCGTACGCCCAACGCTTCGGCGAATACACCCGGGTGATAATGATTTGGCGGTCGGTGAACTCGAGAAGTTCGGCGCTCGTCCACGGCTGCAGCGTCGGCGCCATGCATTCGGGGCAGAAGACGATCGGCAGGCCCGCCTGTTCGAGCGCCCACGTCATCGCGAAATCGTCGCTCACCGCGCCACTCCAGGCTTCCAGGACGTTGGCGTCCGTGAAGGTCTTTCGCCGGATGGCCGTGCCGCCTCCCCAGCAAAAATTGCGCTTGGGGTCGCCGAGCATCGTGGCAATGGCAGCGTTCCATGCCGACGCCATGGCACTCGAGAACCCTCCCGCACCGATGCTTCCGCTCGGGACGATCCACCGGTACGTGGTCGTCGCTCCGATGCGGCCGTCCTGCAGCGGCGCGACGAGCTTGGCGAGCCATCCGCGCGGGAGCCGCACATCTGAATCTGTGAAAACCAGCACGTCGAATTTATCGCCGAGCGCTTCCACGGCGCGCCGCAGGTTATAAACTTTCTCGCCGCAATCCTCGGGCGGCCCCGCAATCACAATATGAACCGGCACTTTACTCTGGGCCTTCACGCGCTCGATGATTTTCAGTGCGGGATCGAGGCTCGTGGCCAGGGAGAAATAGATTTCGTAGTTCGCGTATTCAAAGCGCGTCAGCGCGAGCAGGTTGTCTTCAAGGCCGCGTTCGTTTCCCTTGCACGGGCAAATCAGGGCGGCCGACGGGGCGTAAAAGCCCGCGTGCGATTGCAGGCTGCGCCGCACCATCCGAAACCACCCGAGGCCCTCCCAGAGCGAGTAAAGCGCCAGGGCGATTTGCGCCAGAACCAGGACATAGAAAAGAATTTGCACTGCGCGGAGAATAACAAACATCCCCGGCTTCAATCATCAGGGTTTCTGGCATGCTTTGCGTAAGACGCATTACCCGGGCGGCGGCTCGGCGTCGCCGCGACGGGTCGAGGACGTTCCGTGCGGCAGCGGAGGCTCGGGCGGGATGCCGTTGGGAGTTAGATCCGGCGGGCCGCGAAGGACTTCCGCAACACGCGGTCGGCAGCGGCGAACAATTCCTTCTGGAAATGGGCCGCCGCCCGCCGCGCCTGCTCCATCAGCGAAGGGTCGAGAAGCATGGCTGTGCGATCCACGAACGGCCCGCCGATCGAGAGTTTCGCGCTTCCGGCTTGCGCGCGGCGCGCCCCTCCGCCCGTCAGCGCTTCGTAGAGCTCCAGGTCGCGCCAGAATTCGGCGGCGTCTTCCTCGCGCCAACCGAGCGCCTGTCCCAACGCGACAAAAAACTCCTCGCGGAACAGGTCGAGCAAGGGAATGCCGATTTCGATTCCGGGGTTCTTGTGTGCGGCGGTTTTCGATTTTGTTTTCTTCTTTTTTCCCCTCGTACGTTGCGGCGTCTGTTGCTTCACCACCACTCGGACCTTCAGGCGCGCCGGCAGCGCCGACTCGATCCGGGCGACCATCGCCAGGATCGACTCCCTGCGGATCGTCTCCCGCTGTTCGCGGTAGTGTGCGGGCTGGTCCGCGCGGCCCGGCCGGCGGTTTTCAGCCGCGTAGACATCCAGAAAACGCTCGACCATTTCGTCGCGGTCGAGAGTTCCCAGCAGCAGCGCCGCCGCTTCGCGCGCGCGAATCACCAGTTCTCGGGGACGGTAGAGCATCAGAAGATTCTACGTGTACGCGATGCTTCGCGGCGCCGCAATGAAAAACGCGAGAGCCGCTCCAAAAAAGAAAGGCCCGGAAGCTGGGCGGCTCCGGGCCTTCGGTTACTGCGCTGAGTTCTGCGCCTTTCTTAGTGAATCGGGGTCGCCGCGGGGATGTGTTCCCCGTGCGAGCCTCCGGCAAGTCCCGCCGAAGCGCGCGGCTCGAATTTCCCGAGTGCGATCTCCAGAGCCTGCTCGGCCGTCTTGACGAAGTGCACCTTCATGCCTTCCAACATCTCCGGCGGAAGATCCTCCTGCACGTTTTGCTCGTTCTCTTCGGGCAGAATCACTTCGCGGATGCCCGCCCTTTTCGCGCCGAGGACTTTCTCTTTGATTCCGCCGACCGGCAGGACGATGCCGGAGAGCGAAATCTCTCCCGTCATCGCCACCCGGGGACGAATCGGTCGCCCGGTCAGCAGGCTGACCAGAGCCGTCACCATCGCGATGCCGGCGGACGGCCCGTCTTTCGGGACCGCACCGGACGGCACGTGGATGTGCAGGTCGTTCTTGCGGAAGAAGTCCGGGTCGATACCGTAACGGTCCGCGTTCGCCCGCACCCAGGAGAGGGCTGCCCGAGTCGATTCCTGCATCACTTCTCCGAGGTGCCCGGTGATGATGAACGACTTTCCGCCGCGCATCTTGCTGGCTTCGATGAAGACGATGTCGCCTCCAACCGGAGTCCAAACGAGACCTACGGAGACGCCCGCTTTCTGCACCCGCTCTTCCACCTCTTTTTCCAGGCGGAATTTCGGCATGCCCAGGGCTTCGCGAATCACTTCCGAATTCACCACCAGCTTCTCCGTCTTGCCTTCGGCCAGACGCCGGGCTTGTTTGCGGACGAGCGTGCCGATCTCGCGTTCGAGATTGCGCACCCCGGCTTCCCGCGTGTAGTGGCGGATCAGGTCGCGGAGCGCTTCGTCGGTGAAGTCGATCTGCTCGCCGAGAGTGATTCCGTGCTCCTTCGTTTGCCGCGCGATCAAGAATCGCTTGGCGATGTGTATCTTTTCTTCCTCGGTATAACCGGGAAGCTCGATGATTTCCATGCGGTCGCGCAGCGGTTCGGGAATCGGATCCAGCCAGTTCGCGGTCGTGATGAACAGGACCTTGGAAAGATCAAACGGCACGTCGAGATAGTGATCGCGGAACGTGCTGTTCTGCTCCGGATCAAGAACTTCCATCAGCGCCGCTGCCGGATCGCCGCGGAAATCACGCCCCAGCTTGTCCACTTCATCCAGCATCAATACCGGGTCAATCGTTTCTGCCCGGCGGATGCCCTGGATGATTTGGCCCGGCAATGCCCCGATGTATGTCCGCCGGTGCCCGCGGATTTCCGCCTCGTCGTGCATTCCGCCGAGGGAAATCCTGTGGAATTTACGCCCTAGCGCGCGAGCGATGGATTTTCCGAGCGAGGTCTTGCCGACTCCGGGCGGCCCGACGAAGCAGAGAATCGGCCCCTTCATCCCCGGCTGAAGTTTCTTCACCGCCAGGTAGTCCAGAATCCGTTGCTTCACCTTCAGGAGGTCGTAGTGGTCTTCATCGAGGATCGCTTCGGCCTTGGGAATGTCGATTTCCTCCGTCCCGGACGTCTTAGTCCAGGGCAGCGTAGTCATCCATTCCAGGTACGTCCGCGCGACCATATACTCGGCGGAGGCCGGCGTCATTCTCGCCAGCCGCTTCAGCTCCCGCTCGCTTTCCTTCTTGGCTTCGGCGGGCATGCCCGACTCTTCAATTTTCTTGCGGAATTCTTCGATCTCCGCCTGGGAGTCGTCGCCTTCGCCCAGTTCCTTCTGAATGGCCTTCATCTGTTCACGAAGCAGAAATTCGCGCTGGCTCTGGTTCACCTGCTCTTGCACCTGCTCTTGAATTTTGTTCCGCAGTTCCAGAACCTCTTTTTCCTTGCTGAGTTCGTTGATCAGGATTTCCAGGCGCTTACGGACGTTGAATGTCTCGAGAAGTTCCTGCCGGACCATCGAGGTCAGCGACGGAAGCGTCGCGGCGACAAAATCCGCGAGGCTTCCCGGCGAGTCTTTGTGCAGCATTTCATTCTGGAGGTCGTCGGACAGTTGAGCGGAACGGGCCACGACTTCGCGGAACAGGTCCTGCACGTTACGCTCAAGCGCCGTCAATTCCGCGTCCCTCTGCGTTTCCAGATCGTCTTGCAGTTGCACGCGCGCGCGGATGTATGGCGTCAGCCCCACGATTTCCAGAACACGGAAACGTTCCAAACCTTCGAGGAACGCGACGATGTTCCCGTTGGGCATGCGCACCATTTTGTGGACCTTCGCCAGCGTCCCGACGCCATGCAGGTCTGTCCCCGAAGGCGCCTCAACGCGGGGATCCAATTGCGCTACGACTCCCAGTATCTTTTCCGGGCCTTCCAGCGAGTCCAACAGTGCCAGCGAGCTTTCCCTGCCAACCGGCAAAGGCATTACCGCGCCGGGAAACAGCACGGTGTCGCGAACTGGCAGAATCGGCAGCGGGTCCGGTATTGCTCTTTTGCCTCGATTCACGTTTCCCCCTTGGCCCAAACAGCAGCAAATCCTAAAGCGGCTAATCGGCAGCCTGACAGGTTAGATGCAGGAAAGCCGAAAAGGACTTCATCCTTCATTTAGCTGTATAAGGATTCTTGAGCCTATCACACTAACACTTTGAGATCAAGCTGCGTCCTCAGCGATTCTGCGCCTTCCTTCTGAGAAAGGGGAAAACAATTTAACATTTTACAATC
Source organism: Verrucomicrobiia bacterium (assembly GCA_035503815.1). Classification (GTDB taxonomy): domain Bacteria; phylum Acidobacteriota; class Terriglobia; order Acidiferrales; family UBA7541; genus Palsa-295. Next base: position 121,395 of record DATJTF010000018.1, on the reverse strand, counting down.
AATCACTTACGCGGTTGCATCTCGCAGGTACTTTGCCTTCACGTACTCCCGCGCCTCCTGCGATGTCCTAAGGTCGCCATTGAGCTGGGCTTCCTCCACCGCAAAAAGTATCTCCTTGAACGCAGGACCCGGGCGGAACCCGAGTTCCAGCAGATCATCTCCCGTGAGCAGGCGGGGCGGGCGCACCTGTTCCGGCGGTGTTTCCGCCAGGAATCTCCGAACATATTCGTAGTTTTCAAGGTTCCGGTGGCTCGAGAGACAATCAAGGCGGTGCAACTCCATATGCTCTTCAAACCGGTCCAGGCGGACGAACCGCTTGAGAGTCGCCGGCTTCATTTGCGGCACGTCTTTGAAGCGCAAGTGATTCGCCACCAGCGCCGCAATCTGTGCCGCATCGCCGTTCGAGAATCGAAAACGACGGCAGATGGCTTCGGCCATTCGCGTTCCCACGCCCACGTGATCGTCAAATCGGATCCTGCCGTTCGGTCCGACGGGCGGCGAAAAAGTGGGAGGCTTGCCGACATCGTGAAGCAGCACCCCCCAAGCCAGAGTGGCACTGCATCCGGACTTCAGCTGTTCGATCATCATGAGCGTGTGGATCCAGACATCGCCTTCGGGATGAAATTGCGGAGGCTGTTCCACTCCTTTCATCTTCGCCACTTCCGGCAGCAGCAGCGCCAAAAGTCCCGAACCGTCGAGCAACTCGAATCCTCGCCGGGCCGCGCCCTCCGTGAGGACCTTCGTCAATTCGTCCCGGAGCCGTTCGGCCGAGACCTGCGTGATTTGGCGAGCCTCGGCGCAGAGCGCCCGCCACGTGGCGGGTTCGATGGCGTATTCGAAGCGGGCCGCAAATCGCACGGCGCGAAGCAACCGGAGCTTGTCTTCTTGAAAGCGCCGGGCGGGCTCTCCGACCGCGCGAATCACGCCTGCTTGCAAGTCCCTCTGCCCGCCGACAAAATCGAGAACAGTTTGGCTGAAGGGATCGAGCAGCAGCGCATTGATGGTGAAATCCCTTCGCAGCACGTCCTCTTGCGGGGTGCGGGCGTAGACGACGTGGTCGGGATGACGCCCGTCGGTGTAGCCCACGTCCGAGCGGAAGGTGGCCACTTCCACTTCGTTCCGTTTCTCGCCGGCCGGCCCGCTCGAATCCCCCTCTTCCCCTACCAGCACCACTCCAAATTCCGCACCTACCATGACGCTCTGGGGAAAGAGTTGCTGCACGCGGTCCGGCGTCGCATCGGTCGCCACGTCGTAATCCGCCGGAACGCGCGCCAGGAGAAGGTCGCGCACACATCCGCCCGCAAAAAATGCCTGATGTCCCGCCTCCCTGAGGCGGCGGCAGACGGATTCCGCAAATGCACGCGCTTCCATGGGGCGATTATGAGCGAAAAAAAGAACTGGGGAAAGCTATGGGGGCGTTTGTTGCGCCCATTGATTTATTCCGGCAAGATCCGGACAACCATCACCGTGATGTCGTCGTGCTGACGGGCGAATCCCGCGAAAGTGTTTACATTCGACATGATGGTCTTGAGCGTGTCCGCCGCGGGCTCCGCGGCCACCGATTGCAGGATTCCCTCGAGCCTCGCCTCCGTGAACTCATCGCCGTTTTCATTTACCGCTTCCACGGCTCCATCGGTAAAAACGAGCAGCGAATCTCCCGGATTGAGCTGCACCTGCCCCACCGCGTACACCGTCTCGGTATCCGAAAGCTGCGGAAGTCCCAGCGGCGGCCCGCCCACGGATAATCTCTGCACGTATCCCGTGGCGCGGCGAAGCATCGGCTCGTTATGCCCGGCGTTGACGTAGCGCATTTCGCGCGTCTCCGGATTGATCTCCCCCAGAAACGCCGTCGTGAATCGCTGCCCGTCCAAGCTGTGGGCCCGGACGTACCGGTCGAGCCCGTTCACCACTTCTTCGAGAGGCGCCGCGGTGCTGGCAAGCGCCTGCAGGCTCGCGTGAAACGTCGCCATCAGGAGCGCGGCGGGAACGCTCTTTCCCGCAACGTCGGCCATGGCGATCAACAGCGGACGAACGCCCGTGACGGGATGGCCCGCGGTGCGAACGAACGCGTCGTAGTAATCCCCGCCCACCGTGTTCTGCGGGCGAGTGGCAAAGGCGATATCAACGCCTTTCACGGCCGGCGGATGTTCCGGCACAAGCCAGGTCTGAATTTCCCGAGCGATTTCGAGATCCCTTTTCATGGTTACGCGGTCCGCCAGCTCGAGCGCCAGGAGAAGAAAAAGGATGAGGACGCCCACGCCTCCCATGTCGAACGTGAATTCCCGTCCACCGAGCGGGAATTGCAATTGGAAGATCATGAAGACGATGGCGATGAGCAGCAGAACGCGTCGCGCGGGCGTCAGCTTCATCAGCATAGCCAGAAACAGAGCCCAGGCGGTGAGCACCACCCTCTTCATCCGTTTGGGCTCTTTCCGCAGCGTGTCCCAATCCACGTCTCTCGAGTACAACCCATAGCTCGCGCGCGCCTCGGCCTTGAATTGCCCCCAGAGCTGATTCAACTCGAAGCCTTCCGTCACTTGTTGCCAGAAATTCCGGAGGTGTCCCACGGCGCGATCTTTGCGCGACCGGGGGACGCCGGGAGTGCCGTTCGTTGTCGTCGAAGACATAGGAAACGAAATTATAAGTCATGCCAGGGAAATGTTCCCGGGCCGTCGGCGCGACCTGTGCGGATTACAAACCTGTACGTTTCGCCTGTCGGCGACTCATTCACCCCGGTCGCGCGCCTTGAGGGACCCGCCGAACTGGAGCTTCGAAAATCCGTAGCGATCCCGGACCTTATCCGTCGCCCGTGCCAAACGTTCCAGAGCTTCCCGCCTCCCTGGATCGAGGAGGTCGAGCTGTGCCTTTCCTCCGGAAAAATCGGCCAACGCCACGCCCACCAGCCGCAGCATGGCTTTGCCATTCCACGCGCCGCTAAAGAGTTCGTGTGTCGCGGCCAGGAAGTCGGCGTCCAGGTCGGAGGCCTCCGCGAGCGTCCGGCTCCGCGTAATCGTCCTGAAATCGGCGAACCTGAGCGTCAGCGTCACATTGCGCGCGTGCAAGCCCGAGTCGCGGAGGCGCTTTACGGCCTTCTGGCACAGGTAGCTCAGCGTGGCGTCGAGCAGTTCGCGGTGGTTCGTATCCACTCCGAATGTCTGGTTGTGCGAGATCGATTTCGGCTCGGCGTCCACGAAAAATTCGTACGAATCGATTCCCCGCGACTTGCGGTACAGCGCCGCGCCCCACCGTCCGAACTTCTCTTCGAGCTTTTCATACGGCACAGTCTGCAATTGTCCGACGCTTGTGATTCCGAGATTGTTTAGCGCCGCCTCGGTCACTTTGCCGATGCCAGGAATCCGCCGCACCGAAAGCGGCGCGAGAAATAGTTCTTCGCTTCCGGCAGGCACCCACACCAGCCCACGCGGCTTTGCCTGATCGCTTGCCACTTTCGCGACCAGCCGCGTCGCTCCCAATCCGCCCGAGCACGGCAGCGAGGTTGCCGCCGTAATTTCGCGCAGCAATTTGTCCGCCGCGGACAGCGGAGGACCGTGCAGCCGCGCGGTCCCCGCAAGGTCGAGATACGCTTCGTCGATCGACGCCATTTCCACGACCGGAGAAAATTTTCCGAGAATGGCCGCGATGCGGTCGCTCCATTGGGTGTAGAGCTGGTGGCGGACCGGCAGGAACACCGCTTGAGGGCACAATTTCGCCGCAGTTCGCAGGGCCATCGCCGAATGCACGCCGAATTTTCGCGCTTCGTAGCTTGCCGACGACACGACACCGCGGTGGTCGCGCTCGCCGCCGACAATCACGGGTTTGCCGCGCAGGTCCGGGCGGTCGAGCAATTCCACGGAGACGAAGAACGCGTCCATATCAATGTGGAGGATTGTCGAGGAAGATCCTGCTTGGGCAGCCGGTGCGCCCGCGGCCGGAGGCGCGGCGTCTCGCTTCGCGCGATATTGCGCAATCTTGGGCATCAGGCTTTGCCCCAACTATACCGCTTGTAGCAGTGAAACTAACTCTTGCAAACGGCCGAAATCACCCGCGGAATTCCAGCCAGGTCGTTCGTGACTCTGATGCCGAGCCAGGAGGCTCCATATTCCATCATCGCGCCTACCCGCTCGAGCGAATCGTGGCCCAGCTCCATTACTACGATTCCGCCACCGCGGAGGAGTTCGCGCGACTCCTCGATCAGCCGCGCATAAATTTCCACGCCGCTTTCGCCTCCGAATAGCGCCGCCCCAGGCTCATGTTCCCGCACTTCTTTCTGCAAGCCCGGCGCATCCCGCTCGGGAATATACGGCGGATTGCTGACGATCAGATCGAACCCCCGCGCCTGGCCTTCGTCTCTTGGGACGCGCGGCAAAACGCCCGCCAGCAAATCCGTCTGGACAAATTCGATCTGTTCCGCCGTGCCGTGGCGAGCCGCATTTCGCTGCGCCACTTCAAGCGCCGGCGCCGAAATATCCGTCGCCACGATGGTCGCGTGCGGCAGTTCCCGAGCCAGCGCCACGGCGAGGCAGCCCGAGCCCGTGCCCACGTCCGCAACGCGAAGTGGCATGCTGGGCTCGCCCGTCGCCATATTGATTTTGATTCCCCGCGCGCCCAATCGGTCGAGCGCCACTTCCACCAAGTGTTCCGTTTCCGGCCGCGGGATCAGCACCGCGGGAGTAACCTCGAATTCCATTCCCCAGAATTCCTGTCTGCCCGTCAGGTACTGCGCTGGTTCACCGGCCGCCCGCCGCGCCACGAGCGAAAACAGTCTCTCCGTCGCGGTGGCGTCCAGGATCTCTTCGGGATGCGTGTAGAGCCAGGCGCGGTCGCGCCCGAGCGCGTGCATCAGGAGCAATTCCGCCGCCAGCGTGTGCGAGGCGACCCGAGCCGCCCGCAGCCGGGCCATCGCTTCTTTCAGCGCCGTCCGAACGTCCATCCGTGTTGCCACCGCCGGAACCATCGCGCTCCTCAGGCCTCCACCAGTTCCTGTTTCAAGCGCTCCGACTCGAAATGCGCCACCAGGGCGTCCACGAGCGGCCCCAGCTTTCCATCCATCACCTGGTCAAGCTGGTGCAGCGTGAAATTGATCCGGTGGTCGGTCACGCGGTTCTGAGGAAAATTGTACGTGCGAATTTTTTCGGAGCGGTCGCCAGTTTTGATCTGCCCGCGCCGCTCGGCCGCAATCGCTTCGTGCTGTTTCTGCTGCTCCATTTCATAGAGCCGCGCCCGCAGCACACGCATCGCCTTCGCGCGGTTCTTGATCTGCGACTTCTCGTCCTGCTGCGATACGACAAGGCCCGTCGGAATGTGCGTGATCCGGACGGCCGAATAAGTCGTGTTCACCGATTGCCCGCCTGGCCCCGACGAGCAGAAGGTGTCAATCCGCAAATCCTTCGGCTCGATCTTGATGTCGATTTCATCCGCTTCCGGCAGGACGGCCACCGTCGCCGCCGACGTATGAATTCGCCCTTGCGTCTCCGTCGCGGGCACGCGCTGCACGCGGTGGACGCCGCTTTCGTATTTCAGCTTCGAATACACTTTTTTACCTTGAATCGCCGCCACGATCGCCTTCACGCCGCCGATGGACGACGGCGAGCTTTCCAGCACTTCCACCCGCCAAGCTTGCGATTCGGCGTAGCGCGAATACATCCGGAAAAGCTCCGCCGCGAACAGCGCCGCTTCGTCTCCGCCCGTTCCCGCGCGGATTTCCACTATCACGTTCTTGTCGTCGTTCGGATCCCGCGGCAGCATGAGGTACTTCAATTCCTGCTCGACCGTCTCGCGACGCGCCTCGAGGTCCTTCATTTCGTCGTGCGCCATCTGCTTCATTTCCGCGTCGTCCGCTTCCGCCGCCAGTTGCTTGGCTTCCCGCGAGCTCTTGTCAATCTGCTTCCACTCGCGGTACTTCGACACCACATCCGCCATCTCCGCGTGTGTTTTTGCGAGCTTCTGGTAGCGCGCCGTGTCTGCCAGCGTTTGCGGCGACGAGAGCTCCTGCGTCAGCCCGTCGTAGCGCGACTCGATTTGGTCGAGTTTTTCGTACAGGGTCAAATTTGTCATGGCCATGCCTCAACGAAAAAGTAGGGGTCGGGACGTCCGGAGATTGCCGTGAAGGCTGCGCCCGGCGCCGGGCGGAGGGAATTCGCTAATAAAACGAGGCAAACATCGCGTTTCGCTCTGGTCTAAGGATAGGCGCTGCTTCCTTTTATGTCAACTTGCGCCCGTGCCACACATGTTTTCTCCGTTCGCGCAACGATGTGAAGTTGTCCACAAGTCCGGAACCAGGCTGGTTGCAGTCGTTGAACTTTTCAGCCCCAGTGCTCCCTTGAATTTCACTTTCGTTCATACCAGCTTGGATTGGGTGCGCGTTCGGTCGCCTTGGAGAAATTGGCTCGCTCGTGGCTCACCGGCCGATTGCGGCGTCTCATTCCCGCCTACTGACCCATTCCCCGCATACCAACCCACAGCCGCCGGTTGCCGGATTCCAACCGGCACGGTGGCGACGAGAAAAGCTTCAAAAAGCACGCAAGACCGCGCCAATTCATCCATCTCACCGTCGGAGTTGCGCGGAATTCCGCACGGCGCAAATCACGTCGCAAATCCGCAATTTGGCGATAGAATCACACGTCGCCGCTGCTCACGCGCGCCAAAGGAGCCGCACTTGATCGCACGCTACACACGGCCGGAAATGGGCCTCATCTGGAGCGAGCAGAACAAGTTCCGGAAATGGCTCGATGTCGAACTGGCGGCCACGGAAGCCCTAGCCGAAGAGGGCATCGTCCCCCGCACAGCCGCCGAAAACTTGCGCGCCCGGGCCCGTGTGGACGTGGGTCGCATCAATGAAATCGAGGCCAAGGTTCGCCATGATGTCATCGCCTTTACCGTCGCCGTTCAGGAATCCGTCGGCGACCCTGAATCGGCGCGGTGGCTCCATTACGGCCTAACTTCCAACGACGTGGTAGACACTGCGCAAGCCCTCCTTCTGCGAGAAGCCTCTCAGCTGATCGAAAAGCGTCTCGAGGCTTTCGGACAGGTTCTCGAGCGGCGCGCCTGGGAGTTCAAGAACACTCCCCAAATCGGCCGCACGCACGGCATTCACGCCGAGCCCATCACGTTCGGCCTGAAAATCGCCAATTGGTTCGCCGAAAATCGCCGCGACCTCGAACGCTTTCAGGCCGCGGCCCGTCAAATTGCCGTCGGGAAAATTTCCGGCGCCGTCGGCACCTGCACGCACCTCGGCCCGGAGACCGAGCAGAAAATTTGCCAGCGGCTGGGCCTCGCCGTCGCTCCCATCAGTTCGCAGGTGATCGAACGCGACCGCCACGCGCAATACGTTTCCACACTTGCGATTGTTGCCGCCTCTCTCGAGCGTATCGCCCAGGAAATTCGCCACCTGCAGCGGACCGAGGTCCGCGAGGTCGAAGAGCCGTTTGGCGGGGAGCAACGCGGAAGTTCGGCGATGCCGCACAAGCGCAATCCTGTGATGGCCGAGCAGATTTCCGGGCTCGCGCGCGTCATTCGTGGAAATTCGGTCGCGGCGCTGGAAGATGTCGCCTTGTGGCACGAGCGCGATATTTCCCACAGCTCCGTCGAGCGCGTCATTCTTCCCGACTCGACGATTCTCGCCGACTATATGCTTCACCGCATGACGGAAATCGTTTCTTCGATGCGCGTTTTTCCCGAGCGCATGCTCCGCAATCTGAGCGCCACGCAGGGACTGATTTTTTCCGGCCAGCTTCTACAGGATCTGGTCGAGAGCGGGGCCCCTCGCGAAGACGCCTACAAATGGGTCCAGGCCCACGCCATGGCCGCCTGGGAATCGGAAACGAGTTTTCAAGACCGCGTCACAGCCGACGCCAATATCCGCAAATTTCTCGATGAAAAGGCGCTGGCGCGCACGTTCGATCTCGATCGCCAGCTCCGCGCCGTCGACGCCATCTTCCGCCGCGTCTTCGGCTCCCAATCCTCCGCTGCCAGGTGACTCCGATGACATCCGGTCAGGCCCCTAACGCGAATGGGCGCTCGAAAGTCGTACTTTGCGCCTCTTTGCTCTTTGTTTTCGCGCTGATTTCCGTCGCCGCATTTTCCGATGAATGGCGCCCTCACCACCCGCTGTTTCCCCCGACGGGGGTTCTGAATCTCGGTGTTCCCCCTTCTCCTACCGACGTGTTCTTGGCTGGCCCTGAAATTCCGTCGGACGATGCCCACTGGCTCGCGGGAATCAAGGCGTGGAGGAAAGAGCGACTCGAGCGCTTGCACTTCGACGATTCCGAATACAGGCGCCCGCAAATGGCCTGGACGCAGCACGTCTTCTCGCAGGTCCAGCTCATCATCTGGGACCGCTCGTTCTACGACCCCGGAAAAGGTGTCTACACCGTTGACCGCTTCCTAAACGGCGTCGAGGGCCGGATCGGCCCGATCGATGCCGTACTGATCTGGCCGCTCTACCCCAATATCGGCGTGGACGATCGCAACCAGTTCGATCTTATTCGCGACATGCCGGGCGGAATCCCGGGCATACGCGACATGGTGGACCAATTTCACGCCCGGGGCGTCAGGGTCTTCTTTCCCACGCTTGCCTGGGACACGGGCACGCGCGATGAAGGCGAGCCGCCTTGGAAGGCGCTTGCCGGTCTGATGAAGGAAATCGGCGCGGACGGAGTGAATTTCGACACCCTGGAAAGTGTTCCCGCCGCTTTTCACGCAGCCGCTGAGGCCGCCGGCCACCCGCTTGCCCTCGAGCCGCAATTCTCCATCCGCGATGAGTCCCTCGCCTGGAGCACGATTGGCTGGAACGACTGGGTAACCTGGGAAGACACGCCGTATCCTTACGTTCCGATGGTAAGCCAGGCCAAATGGCTCGAGCCGCGCCATACCGTCAACGTCACTGACCGCTATACGCGCGATAAAACCAATAGTCTCCAACACGCTTTCTTCAACGGCTCGGGCTACGCCACCCTCGAAAATCTTTGGGGTTTCTGGTATGGCACCACGCCCCATGATGCCGAGGCCATTCTCCGCATCACGCGGATCGAAAGGACCTTGGCGGACAATCTGGTCAGCGGGGATTGGGAGCCACATACGGCTACTCTGCAGCCAGGAATCTTTGCGAGCAAGTTTCCGGCGGGAGATCGCACGTTGTGGACCGTCATCAATCGCAATGAGTACGACGTGTCCGGGGCCCAGTTGCGAGTGCCGTACGACGCTGGAACACGGTACTACGATCTCTGGCATGGCGTTCAATTGACGCCGCTCGCGAGCTCGGGCGAAGTAACCTTGAGTTTTCCCATCGAGGGCCTGGGCTTCGGCGCCGTACTGGCCACCAAGGAAAGCCCGCTCGGAAAAGATGCACAGGATCTGCTCGCATTCATGGCTGAGCGGTCGGAGAAGCCTTTGAACGAATGCTCGCGCGAATGGAAGTTTGTGGCGCAAACGATCGCGCCAATTCCGCCCACGCGCAGGGCCGGTGTCGCGCCTCCGGGAATGGTTCGCGTTCCCGCGGGCGATTTCGATTTTGTCGTGCGAGGAATTGAAATCGAGGGCGGCCTTGATCCCGGCGTGGACGTCCAGTATCCCTGGGAGGATTCACCGCGCCGTTTTCACTCCCACTGGATGCATATAAACAGCTTCTACATCGACCGCACCCCGGTGACCAACGCCGAATTCAAGCTCTTTCTCGACGCCACGAATTATCATCCGAAGGACGATCATAACTTTCTCCGTGATTGGAAGAATGGAACGTTCCCCGACGGCTGGGCCGACAAACCCGTCACGTGGGTTTCCATCGAGGACGCGCGGGCCTACGCCGCTTGGGCGGGAAAGCGCCTTCCGCATGAATGGGAATGGCAGTATGCCGCGCAAAGCTCGGACGGCCGCCTCTATCCCTGGGGAAACGATTGGCGCGCGAACGCTCTCCCACCGCCGGATACCGGGCGGACAATGAAGCCTCTCTCCGGCGTAGATGCGTATCCAGAAGGCGCGAGCCCGTTCGGAGTCCTCGATCTCGAAGGGAACGTTTCGCAGTGGACGGACGAATTTCAAGACGAGCACACGCGCGCGGCCATCATTCGCGGCGGCGCCGCCTACCAGCCGCGCGGTTCCATCTGGTATTTCCCGCAGACCTACCGTCTCGACGAACATGAGAAATACCTGCTGATGTCGCCGGGCCGCGACCGGGCCGGCACAATCGGGTTCCGCTGCGTCGAGGACGCTCCGGGACCTGAGAATCAGCCGTTGGCAAGATAGACGTAGCGAAGGATGAACAGGACGGTGAGAACCCAGATGACGGGGCTGACTTCGCGGTACCGGCCGGAGCCGATTTTCGCGATCGTATACGTGATGACGCCGAAGCTCAGGCCGGTGGCGATGCTGAACGACAACGGCATGGCCACGATCGTGATGAAGCTCGGAAGCGCTTCCGTGAAATCGTTCCAGCGGACGCGCGAAATCGATTGCGCCATCAGTGAGCCGACCAGGACCAGTGCGGGAGCGGTGGCGAACTCGGGAATCGCCGCGGCCAGCGGAGAGAAGAAGATGGAGCTGACGAAGAAAAGCGAGATAAACACGCTCGTGAGGCCCGTCCGCGCTCCCGCCGCCACTCCGGCCGCGCTCTCGATGTAGCTGGTGACGGTGGACGTCCCGGTGACAGCGCCGAACATGGTGGCCACGCCGTCGGCGAGGAGCGCGCGTCCCACACGCGGAATTTTTCCGTCCTTCACGAATCCCGCCTGCTCGCACACCCCCACGAGCGTTCCTACGTTGTCGAACAGATCGACGAAGAGAAAAACAAACGCGATTTCCAGCAAACCCAAATGGATCGCGCCGCGAAGGTCCAGCTTCATGAACGTGGATGAAGGGTGCGGCAGAGAAACGAACGCCGCGGGCCACTTGGAAAGCCCGCGGGCAATGCCGAAGGCCCACGTGCCGACGATGCCGAGCAGAATCGCCGTGTGAATTCTCCGCGACATCAGGATCAGCGTCAGCACGATACCGAACAGAGCCGCTTGCACGGCATGGTCGGAGAAGTTGCCGATCCCGACAAACGTCGCCGCGCTCGCCACAACGATCTTCGCGTTCCGCAGCCCGATGAAAGCGATGAACATACCGATTCCCGCGGCGGTGGCGTGCTTCAGCGAGTCGGGAATTCCGTTGACGATCTGCTCGCGCACCCGAGTGACCGTGAGAATCACGAACAGCGTCCCCGAAATGAAAACCACGCCGAGTCCCGTCTGCCAAGGAATGTGCAGCCCGAGGCAAACCGAGTAGACAAAGTACGCGTTGAGCGAGAGCCCGGGAGCCAGCGCGATCGGATAGTTCGCGGCAAGCCCCATTACCAGGGTTCCGACGGCGGCGGAGATGCAAGTGGCGAAGAGCACGCCGTCCGCGGGCATTCCGGCGACCGCGAGAATCTGGGGGTTAACGACGACGATGTAAGCGAGCGTCATGAACGTGGTGACGGCGCCGAGGAACTCTTGGCGCACGGTAGTCTGGTTTTCCGTCAGCTTGAACATTCGCTCGAGCAAACGCCGCTCTCCTTTTTTTTCTCGCGCAACTGCAAGCGGCCGGGTTGCCGCCGCAACCAAAACGAGGGGACACTGTAGGGTGAGGGCGGACGCAAGTCAACGGAAAGCAGCGCATTTTGGGCGCCGCGAAAATTCATAATTCAAATCCCATGGATTCATTTTGGCGAGGGCTGCGGCTGCAAAGGGGATGAAGCGGGCGCGCCGATACGCGTCTCGACTTCGAATTTCTTGTAGTCCGAATAGCGGTCGATCAAATTGGCTTTTGCCCTCACAAACAGAACACGCGCCGAGGCGTGCACCTCCGCATAGATGGGGAGCCAAACTTCGTTGTTGACCATCGCTTGCTCGAATACGAAATTCGATCCCTTCGAAAGCGAGGCCAGCAAGCCGCCCGCGATTTTCGCATTTTCACTGAAGCGCGCTTCCAACCGGGCGACATCCCGCGCCTGTTCGTCCACCCAAACCACGCCCACCATTTTCTGCACGATCGACTCCACCAGGTTTCGCGGTTTGTAATCCGGATTGGGGCCGAAATCGAAGACGATGACGTCCTGCCCCCGGAATCGTTCGCGGCGCGGGTTGGTGAAACGCTCGGCGCGCAGAAAATCGGAAACTTGCGCCTGATCTTCTTGGTCCTGCTTCTGCTGTTTTTTCGGATCGGATGCCAATTCCGCCTGCTTCTTTTCGAGTTTGTCGAACTCTTTGTTGAATCGGTCGTCCTCTTTTCGTTTTTCATCGCCTTCGAGAGGTTTTCCGTCCTTGGCGATCAGGTGGCGGACTTCCTGGCCTCCGATGTAGAAAACATCGTATTCGCTCACCTTGGTCGAAGTGATTTTCCCTTGGGAGTCGATTGATTCCTCTACCTCGGTCAGGCGGCAGGTGTACTTTCTTTGAATTTCCTCAATGAAGTTCTGATTCTTGGCGACGTCCCGGAGAAGAGCGGGGATATCCGGAAGCGGACTGCCGGAGACTGCCGGAAAATCGAAAATGGAATTGTCGACCGCCGAATTGAATTCGACGCGTGTCATGGAAACGAAATAGTCGCGGCCGCCGCGGTGAATTGCGATGGAGTATGGCGCGGGAATTCCGTTGACGGAACGAAAGTCGGAATAGTCGTATTCGATGCGTTGCTCGCTGCCCGGCGAAGGCTTCATTTGCCCCGTGTCCATGAGGGTTTCGCGGACAAGAAGGTGGGATTGCGCGTCGATAAAAACGTCTCCGGTGACGCCGCTCAAAAATGACAAGGCCAGATGATAGGCCGGGCGGCCGGCGAGAGTCTCCACTCCAACCAGACGAATTTCGATTTTGTCTCTTTTCACGTCGGCCAGACGGCCATTCCAGATGCGGGCGGAAGCGGCGGCAAGCGCCGGGCCCGATCCTGTGAGAGTGTAAGGGCCGGAGGAGGAGTCCTGCGCCCAAGCGGACTTGCCGTTGAACGCCTCGGTGAATCGAGACGAGCCGACGAGGAGTTCGGAATAGAATTTGTCCGGAGATTTGAGGATCAGGGAGTACGAGCCGGATGATTCGTCGCCCGATTCATGAACGATGCCTTCCCATCGGGCGGTTTGGATTTTGTCGAGCGCCTTCGAGCCGCCCATGGCGCGCAGATATTGACCCACGATTTTTTCCGCGGATTGCGCGCCCGCCCGCGGAGCGAATGTAAGCGTCGAGGCTGCCGCCAGCAAAACCGCGCAAAATGGGCGAAGCAATACGCCGCAAGAGGAGAACCAAGCGGAACGAGGAAATTGGATGGGCATTCGGGGCCAAATTCAACCTAACATTCCGCGTCAATGAATTCAAACGAGCACCCGCCAAGGGCAAAACCGGAAAAGCTGAAAGGCCCCGGAGGGAGTCTAACCAGGGAACTTCCTTAGAGTTTCGTCCGTAGACGAGTTGTAGATTCACCTCGGAGCGGGGATGCAATAGGAAGGAGAGACCATGGAGACGCTGTGGCAGGACGTGCGTTACGCGGTCCGGTTGCTGATGAGAAGCCCGGGATTTGCTGCCGTGGCTGTGCTGACGATGGCGCTCGGGATCGGAGCAAACACCGCCATATTTTCCGTGGTCAATACGGTCCTGCTGCAGCCCATGAACTATCCGCATCCGGAGCGACTCGTGGAGCTGGAGCTGAGTTCTCCGCAAGGGAACGGGGACACCACCTCGATACCCAAATTCATTGTTTGGCGCGAACAGACGCAGGTGTTTGATTCCGTCGCGGCCTACGATTTTTCCGGCCCGGGGATCAATCTAACCGGAGGAGACCGCCCGGAACAAGTGAAAGGGATTCATGCTTCGGCGGATTACTTCCGCGTATTCGGAGCGCCGCTGGCGATCGGGCGAACGTACACGCGCGACGAGGACCGGCCGGGCGGGCCAAACGTCGTGGTGATCAGCAACGGGTTGTGGCACAGCCGCTACGGCGGGGATCCGGGGATCATTGGGAGGTCGATTGAACTCGGAGGAGCGCCGTTCACGGTGATCGGAGTCCTGGGTGGCGCGTTCAGGACGGAGTCGCCAATCGACGTCTGGATCCCGCTACGAGCGGATCCGAACAGCACGGATCAGGGGCATTACTTGCGGGCAACGGCCCGGTTGAAGCCGGGAGTCACGCTGGCGCAGGCACAGGCGGCGATGCGTTTGGCTGCGGACGAATTCCGACGGAAATTTCCCAACCTCCCGATTATGGGCCCGAAGGACACCTTTACAGCGGTGGCGTACCGGGACAGCGTGATCGGGGATGTACGCAAAGGATTGCTGTTGCTGTTTGGGGCAGTGGGATTCGTGCTGCTAATCGCATGCGCCAACGTCGCAAATCTGCTGCTGGCACGGGCCACGATCCGCAAGCGCGAAATCGCGATCCGGGCGGCGCTGGGCGCGGGACGCCGGCGAATCATCCTGCAATTGCTGACCGAGAGCGTGTTGATTTCGCTTGCCGGCGGAGTCCTGGGGCTTGTGTTGGGATATGCGGGGGTCCGCACCTTGCTGGCAATGAATGCGGGCGGAATTCCGCGAATTGGCGAGACCGGGTCCCACGTCGCGCTCGACGGAAGTGTGCTGGCGTTTACTCTCGTGATTTCAGTGTTAACAGGGATCGTGTTTGGGCTGATTCCGGCGTTCGGCGCCTCGCGGTCGGACCTGAGCGTGACGCTGCGGGAGAGCGGTTCACGCGCCGGGACGAGCCTGCGGCACAACAAGGCGCGCTCGTCGTTGGTGGTGACTGAGATCGCTCTGGCGCTGGTGCTTCTGGCCGGCGCGGCTTTGTTAATCCGGACGTTCGCGGCGCTCGAGGGTGTGTCGCCGGGATTCGACGTCCGCGACATCTTGACGATGGAAATGTCGTTGAATGGGGAGAGATTCGACAAGGCGGCGGGAGTGGACCAATTGGAGCGTGAAGGGCGGCAAAGACTTGAAAGCCTGCCCGGAGTGGAAACGGCGGCGATGACTTGCTGCCTGCCGCTCGAAGGCGGATTCGATCTGCCGTTTACGATTTTGGGAAATCCGCCGAAGGACAGCCCTTACAACGGCGATTCCGATTACCTGCTCGTTTCACCGCGCTATTTTGACGTCTTTCGCATTCCGATGCTGAGGGGACGGTCTTTCTCGGATGAGGACAGTGCCGCAGGGAGCCGCGTAGTGATCATCAATGAAGCGATGGCCAAGAAATATTGGCCGAAAGGAGATGCGCTCGGCGCGCAGATTACTATCGGGAAGGGAGTGGGGCCGGAGTTTGAGGAGCCGCCGCGGGAAATCATCGGGATCGCGGGGAATGTACATCAGAGCGGACTCGGGCAGCCGGCCGACGAGATCATGTACATTCCGATTGCGCAAGTAAATGACGGAATCATCGCGCTGAACAACCGAATCACTCCGATGACGTGGGCGGTGCGAACCAAGGTGCCGCCGTTCTCGCTGAGTTCTGAAATCCAGACCCAACTGCGCGAGGCGAGCGGAGGATTGCCCGTGGCGCACATTCGCAGCATGGCGCAGGTGGAGGGTGAATCCTTGGACCAGAACAATTTCAACATGACCCTGCTGACGATCTTTGCCGGGATCGCCCTGGTGCTGGCGGCAATCGGCGTCTACGGATTGATGGCCTATTCGGTGCAGCAGAGAACGCAAGAGATCGGAATCCGCATGGCGCTGGGCGCAAGCCCGCAAAAGGTCCGCTCGATGGTAGTAAGCCAGGGAATGCGGCTGGCGGCCGTGGGGGTGATTTTCGGAGTGGCTGCGGCGCTGGCGCTGACGCGGCTGATGAGCAGCCTGCTGTACGGAGTGAAGCCCTGGGATCCCGCGACTATCATCGGCATGGCGGCGATACTGAGCGGGGTCACTTGGCTGGCGACGTATGTTCCAGCGCGGCGGGCGAGCCGGGTGGATCCGATGGTGGCTCTGCGATACGAATAAAACGCGGGGCCAGATTCAGGTATGGCAATTCGGAGGGCTCCGCAAGATCCGCCGGGGGGCGAAAGAAGCGGATCGTCACTGCACTCGCTGCATGTAACGCCCTTCGGAAGTGTCCACGCGGATCATGTCGCCTTCGCCGACGAACGGGGGAACATTGACAACAAGCCCAGTTTCAAGCTTGGCGGGCTTCATCACGGCGCTGGCCGTCGCCTTCTGGATGCTGGGTTCGGTTTCGATCACCTTGAGATCGACCGTGTCGGGGAGAAGAACACCGATAGGTTTATCGTCGTAATATTCGATCTTCACCGGGAGATTCGGGGTGAGGTAGTCCTTGGCGTCGCCGACGATATCGTTTTGCAGGGCGAGCTGTTCGTAATTCTCGGTGTTCATGAAGTGGTGCCCGTCGCCATCGGAATAGAGGTATTCGAATTCGACCTCGTCCACAGTGACTTTGTCGACGAATTCCTCGGCGCGGAAGCGGTAGTCGATCATCGAGCCGGTGCGGAGGTTGCGCATTTTGGTTTGCATGGCGGCGCGCTTGTTGCCGGGAGTGCGGTGGTCAACGCTATAGACGAGGAATAAGTCGCCTTCGTGCTTGATGATCATCCCCCCGCGCAGAAGGGTTGCTTTAAGCGTGCTCATCGGATGCTCCTGAAGTCTCTGCTGGAATTTTCGGCTGGATGACTCGACAGCCTGGGGCCGCGGAATTACGCGGCTGACACGCCCGGCGCGAATGTAGCGGCGAGCAGAACATGCAATTATAGCCAGCGGAACAGCACGGGGTCAAACCGACGAGACGGAGTCCGATAAGAAAATGATCGAGCGGACAAACGCGAGGGCAGGAGCGCGAATCCGGGGAGCGAAGGCGGAGGACACCGGCCGGATCATTCAAGTGGTAAACGAAGCGTTTGCGGTCGAGGATTTTATCGACGGGACGCGGACGGACGAAGGGCGATTTGCGGAGATGACCCGCAAAGGGAAATTCTTCGTCGCGAATGTTCCGGACGGCCGGATTGTGGCCTGCATTTTTGCGGAGCTGCGGGGAGAGCGAGGATATTTTGGAATGCTGGCTGTCGATCCGCGGGAGCAAGGAAATGGACTGGGACGTCTGATGATCGAATTTGCCGAACACTATTGCCGCGAGCGGGGCTGCCAATGGATGGACATCAGCGTGCTGACGTTGCGGCCGGAATTGCTCCCTTTTTATCAGAAGCTTGGTTACGCCGAGACGCGACACGAAGAATTTTTTCCTTCGCGGCCTTTGAAGAAGGGGGTCGAGTGCAAAAGCATTGTGATGTCAAAGAAGCTGTGAAGGCACGGGTATTGGAGAGAAGTCAGCCGCGGCGATGCTTTCAGCGAGGGGAACCGGGGCCGGGTTTACGGGCCAGGATGTAAGCCCGGCGGCTTTGATATTCGACTTCCGGGGCGTAAGGTTCGCGCTCGACCAGGTGCTCGACTTCGAAGCCGGCGGCTTCCAAAAGCTGCCGGATCATTTCAGGCTGCAGAAGAAAGAAATCCATCGATATCGGGTGACCCCACAACTCGACCTCGCGCCGGTCATCGTCACCGACGTGAAAAGCGAGCAGGAGCAGTCCCCCCGGTTGCAGGACTCTTTCCATTTCCCGAAAAACCTGTGGGAGGAATTCTCTCCGAATGTTGACAATGGCGTAGAAGGCGGTGATTCCGGCGAGGGAGGCGTTTGGGAGATCGAGTGCCAACATGCTCCCCTCGCGAAACGAAATGCCGGGATTCAGCTGACGGGCCAAATCCACCATGCGGGGCGAGAGATCCAGTCCGAAGACTGTGGCGCCCGCCTCACGCAGATAGCGCGCGACGTGGCCGGGCCCGCAGCCCATGTCGCAGATGGTCCCACAGCCGGCGAGCCGGGCGGCAAAATGATCGAGCTGCTCGCAGTCGAAGGGCTTTTGCTGAAGCTCGTTGAAAATGCGGCGAGCATACTCGTCCGCGATGCGGTCGTAGCTTTCCCGGACTGGCTTCATCGAGTCTTCGTTCATGCGATCGCGACTAGGGAAATGCGGGCGCGGTTCCCAAAGATGATACCAGCAGGAAAAAGCGGCGGGGACACGACGGAGGCCGGAAAGCGGTGAAAATTAAAAGCCGGGCACGCCTGTGGAAGCGGGTCGGACTTCTCCGGCTTCGACGCCGAACCGGAGGCGTTCGAGGTAGACCTGGGCGAGGGACATCAATCCGGTGTAGAGATAACCCCAAACGAACAAGAGGAGGAACGGAATCGTGGCGTAGTTCTGCATCTGGATGGCATAGACAACGGCGAGCGCGAAATAGACGCCGAGAACAACTTCCGCGAACGGCATCCAACCGGCCCCCTTGCGGTAGCTCTTGCGCTTGGCCCATGTGGCTTGATTTTTGGATTTGCCTTCGACGCGATATTTTGGAGTGCGGACGAATTCCGATTTGACGCCGACCAGCGCCTCGAGCACGGCGATCGCGTTTCGGACGGACAAGCCGATGCCGACGGCCATGACGAAGGGAAGATAAAGGAAAGTGCGTTTCCAGGTTTTTGGATAAAGAGCGCGCTCGGCGGCCAGATAGAAAGAGGAGACCGAGCACGTGGAGGCGAGGAAGAGCGGAAGGTCAATGGTGAGCACCTGGAACCAGCCTTGATAGAAACGCACCATCATGGCGGGAAGAAGAATGATGGAGAAAAAGACCATGAGGGGGTAGCTGATGTTGGCGGTCAGGTGGAAAAAAGCTTCGGCTTTGACGGGGGCCGGGACATCGGCGCGGAGGACGCGGGGAAGAATTTTCTTCGCCGTTTGCATGAGGCCCTTTGCCCAACGCGCTTGCTGCGATTTGAAGGCGTTCATCTCCACGGGAAGCTCGGAGGGGCAGTCGATTTCCGGAAGGTAGAGAAATTTCCAGCCGCGAAGCTGGGCGCGATAGGAAAGGTCGGTGTCTTCGGTGAGGGTGTCGTGCTGCCAGCCTCCGGCGTCGTTGATGGCTTCCCGGCGCCAGACGCCGGCTGTGCCGTTGAAATTGAAGAACAGTCCGGTGCGATAGCGCGAGGAGTGTTCGATGGCGAAGTGGCCGTCGAGGAGGATCGCTTCCACTTCCGTGAGGGCGGAGTAGCCGCGATTGATGTAGCTCCACCGCGTCTGCACCATGGCAATTTTGCCGTTCGCGAAATAGGGGACGGTGCGGCGAAGGAAATCAGGCGGAGGGATGAAATCGGCGTCGAAGATGGCGACAAGCTCGCCCGTGGCGGTCCGCAGCCCTTCCTGCAGGGCGCCCGCCTTGAAACCCTCGCGATTATCGCGGTGAATGTAGGAAATCGGAACCCCGAGAGCCTGGTGGCGCTCGACGCAATCGCGGGCGATGGACTGGGTTTCGTCCGTCGAATCGTCGAGGACCTGAATTTCGATCAAGTCGCGCGGATAGTCGAATTGGGCGACGGCGTCAACCAGACGCTCGATAACGTAGCGCTCGTTGTAGATAGGAAGCTGGACGGTAACCCGCGGCCATGCCGCAAGGGCGGGCGGAGGGCCGGCGGCATTTTTGCGATGCCGGAAAAAATTATAGACCAAGGTGTAGCGATGGATGCCGTAGGCCGCGAGGATGACTAGAACGATGAAATAGGGAGCCATGATGGCGATGTCGAACGAATTCAACTGGTAAAGACCCTTGAATGGATTGAGACTCGGGTCCATGTTGCGGCGCCAATATTCCGTAAGAGGATTGGCGCCCGGCTGAAGCCATACGATTAGATTGGCGAACAGAAACAAAACGAGGAAACCTCCAGAAGAACTGATTATAAAGGCGTTTCGCACAGTGTCAACGAAACCACTTTACCGGCGCGGCCGGGGCGAGCGGCACCCAACGAAAGCGCTTGCGTTGACAGGGGAGTGGCCTCCGCCTAACATCGCGGGCGATATAAGTCTGGAAATCACAGGAGAGCCGCGGATGAGCCCCGAGCGCAACCATTTCGCCTATTGGCTGCTGGCAGTAAGTTTGTTGGTGACGATGACGCCTGTGATTTTCTCGGGCCGAGCCGAAGGCGCGCGGGCGAGCACGGCGGCGACGCCAGCCCAGTCCGGTGGAGATGAAGCGGTGCTGGCCAAGGCATATCGTTTCGATAAAGGCGGCTGGATCTATGTCCACCTGGAAGGGTCGCCTCATGACATCGGCTACCAGCACGGATGGCTGCTTGCCCGGGAAATTTCGGACGCTTTCGTGGCGCTGCGGCTGGAGATGACGCACGAAAGCGGAAAGGACTGGGAATTCTACCGCCGCGCGGCGCGCACCATGCTGTGGCCGAAAATCGACCCCGAATATCAGGCAGAGTTGCAAGGGATTGTGGATGGATTGGCGGCGCGCAAAGGGCGATTGGATATTTACGACATCGTGGCTATGAACGCCTTCTCGGAGTTGCCGGATTATTACGTGCCGTGGCTCGATGAACAGACGAAGCTGGCGTCAGCACCGGCACACGTTCCGGAGCGGTGCAGCGCGATCGTCGCGACAGGAAGCTGGACGAAAGACGGGCAAATCGTGATGGGGCACAACAACTGGACGAGCTATCTGGAAGGGGCGCGATGGAAAATCATCTTCGACATCGTGCCGCAGCACGGCTACCGGATGCTGATGGACGGCTTTCCCGGAGTCATCGTAAGCGACGACGACTTCACGATCAATTCCGGGGGCCTGATGGTCACCGAAACGACGATTTCAAATTTTCACGGATGGGACCCGAACGGCAAGCCTGAATTCGTTCGCGCGCGGAAAGCGATGCAGTACGCCGATTCGATCGACTCCTTCGTGAAGATCATGCTAGACGGCAACAATGGAGGGTACGCGAACGATTGGCTGCTGGGGGATCGCAAGACGGGAGAAATCGCGCGATTTGAAAACGGGCTGAAGCATTCGCGAGTATGGAAAACGAAGGACGGGTATTTTGTGGGTTCGAATTTCCCCAGCGATCCCGACGTAATTCGGGACGAAACGACATTTGACCTCAACAATGCGGCGAGCTCACCCAACGCGCGGCACGTCCGATGGGAACAACTGGTGAGCGCGAACAAGGGGAAGATCGATCCGGCTATGGTCGAAGGATTTCTCTCCGACCATTACGACGCCTACACGAAAAAAGAGGGACCGGACCTGCGAACCCTCTGCGGGCATGGAGACGTGGACCCGGAAGCGCATCCCGAATGGGATTCCCCGGCCTACAAGCCCCATGGAGCCGTGCAGGGTAAAGTGGTGGACAGCGCCATGGCCGCGAAGATGACTTTCATTGCGCGAATCGGGCATCCTTGCGGGATGGATTTCAACGCCGCGAAATTTCTGGAACTGCATCCGGAATATTCCTGGGAGGCGTCTGTGCTGGAGGACATGAAGGCCGGACCCTGGACGCAGTTCGAAGCCGGGGAAAAGGGCCCGAACGCCGCGGGGAGCGCGGCATCCGGACGATGACCCGGTGTTGACGCGCACTCAGCGATCAGCCCTCGACGGTAAGGTCGTTGGTCACTTTAAAAGTATCCGGGACAAGTTTGGCGCGGAGGCCCGCGGCGTCCTTGTCGGCTTGACTTGAAACCGAGCCGACTAAGGTCACATTCCCATTGTCCACAATAATGTGGATTTGCGGATTCACGCCCATGGAATACCGCGACAACGGCGGGTAAGAGAAAATCGAACGGTATTCCTGCCGTCGAACCTGGGTATCAAACGGAGAAACAGGGAGGAGTTGGATCCGGTCCACCACCCGCACGCCTTCGATCGACTTCACCGCACCAACAGCGTCGCTCTTCACGATGGGAAGCACAACCTTGCCGGAAAGGGTTACGGTATCGCCGTCAATCCGGTATTGGAGGATGTCGAAGACCGAGTACCAGGGGAGCGTCGAAAGCTTGTGACGGACCTGTTGTTCGAGCCAACCCGCGTTGTAATCCGGAGAGGGCTGTGCGAAGGGGCGCAAGGGGGCAGCTGCTTTCGCCATCTCCGGCGCGCCCACGAAGGCAATCGCCGCAAAAGCCAAAGTTAGAAAACCCTTTGCGAAATTGTTTTTCATCGCAACTATCCTTCTTTCACTTCATTAGACGTAATCAGAGATTCGGCGGATACAAGCGGAAGGGGTACGTGTGAAACGCAGGGGCAAGCGAATCCTCAACACGCAGGAAGAAAATCCCGAGCCGGAGCCGCCGAGAAGCGCCTATTTGACCGGCGCGTTGATAGCCGCCACAAGTTCGAGGAAAGAATTTGCCGCGAGGGCTTGATCGATGGCCGCGGTCCCCTCGAAAATTTGACCCACATCCTGCAAGAGATCGTGCTGAGATTGATTGTCCGGCGTAAGGATCAGAATGATGAGGCGGGCAGGCTTGCCGTCACGGGCATCGAAATCGATTCCGGCCTTCGAGCGGGCCACGATTGCAAGAGGGCCAACGAGTCCCGCGATACGCGCGTGTGGGACGGCAAGCGAGTCGTGCCAACCGCTTGGCGAGACGCGCTCTCGTTCGAGAGCCAGGCGGAGAAGCCGCTCTGGAGCGTTGCTGACTGCCTCAGCCGCGGCGGCGCACATGATTTCGAGTGCTTGCTTGCGGGTCGAGGCCTCGAGATTCGGAAAGAACAGCTTGCCGGTGACGACATCCTTGAGGCGCAGCGCCCGGTGACGCTGAATCAAGAATCGGAGAGCGGGAGCGGAAACGATCGAGGTGAACAGCGCCATTACGACAAGCGCAACGAACATGTTCTCGCGGATCAGCCCGGCCTGGAGCGCAAGGAGCCCGAGAATCATCTCCATGGCGCCGCGCGCGTTCATCGCCAGGCCGATGCCGAATGAGGTCCGGCGGTCCATTCCGCCGAGGCGGGCGCCCCAACCGGCGCCGGCGAGCTTTCCGAAACTCGCGACGGCAATGAGAGTAACCGTGACGGGCAGATCGAAATGAGTAACGAAGTTGGTGCGCAGGCCGATCGTGGCGAAAAAGAACGGGGCGAAAACATTTGTAACGATCTGATGAATCTGTTCCGACGTGCGCTTCCGCAGGTGTGTTGATTCCCCGACGGCAATTCCCACAATGAATGCCCCGAAAACCGCGTGAATGCCTGCAAATTCCGCGAAGGCGGCTGCCAGCAAAGTCAGAGTAAAGACGAAACCGAGCACACCTCCCGGCCAACTGGTGTGCGCCTGAAGCCAGGGAACAATTTTGTCGATCAGCCAGCGGACGACGGTGAGCGTCAGGACAACAAAAAAAGCGACAAGCAGAATCGTGCGCGCCGCACTTCCCTCCTGAGCGCCCGCGTGCATCAGGCCAAGGATGGTGGAAAAGAGAATCCAGCCGACAAGGTCGTCGAACATGGCGGAAGACATCACCACGGTTCCCATCTCGCTGCGGAGGAGGTTGAGGTCCATCAGAATTTTCGCAATCACGGGAAGGGCCGAGATGGAAAGAGCCGTTCCGACGAAGAGAGCGAAGATAACCCGGTCGGCGCCCCTCTGCGCCCCCAGAAACTGCGGGAAAACGGCGGCACCGGCAAATCCGAAAGTGAAGGGGATAAGGACACCAAGAAAGCTGACGAGGAGAGCGCTTTTGCCCTGGCGAAAGATGCTGCGGAGGTCAATTTCAAGACCCGCCGTCAAAAGGAAAAAGACGACGCCGAGAGTGGTGACCGTATCGAGAACGATGGGGATATTCCCCTGCGAGGGAAACAGGGCGGCATAAATGTCCGGCCGAAAATGGCCGAGAACTGTGGGCCCGAGAAGGATGCCGGCGAGAATCTCGCCGAGGACCGAGGGCTGATCGAAACGTTGCATCAGCTCGCCAGCGAATTTGGCGGTGCCGAGGAGGGCGGCCAGCGCGAGAAACATCGTCATCACGTCGTGAGGCGTGAGGTGCGGCAAAGGCGAAGTTCCTCCGGATAGGCGGGAAAGAGCAGCTGGGCGACGGTTCTCTAGATAACATCAGCTCAAGATACATGCAAGCGAAGGTCTGAAAGCAGAGACAGGACGGGAATGAAATTGCCGATGTAAACCGCACGAGGCCGATAAGGAGTGAGGGTTTCGTCCCTTTTGGGGCCATCGCGGGGAAGGGGGATTCGCCACTATAAGGGCGTATGGTGCTGGCAGATTGGCGTCATGCGCTTGCGCGCCAGTGGAATTCGAGCGGGGAAGATGCTACAAAAAACACGGTGCGAGGGTGTGGCTGTGGCGGAAGCGTGCGGAGCAAAAGGGTGCAAAGCGAACGTCCCCGCAGGGCTGGCGGCGGAGCGATTATGCATTTTGCACTTCACTCTGTTTGTCGAACAAGAGTGCGCGGAGATGCGCCGGGAGTCGGCGCTGGGAAACAACACGCATGAACGGCAGACGGAATTCATGCGGCGCATCGCGGAACGCGGAGAAGTGCTGATTCGCGTGGCGACCAGCGGGTTTCCAATGACCGATGAAATCAAGGCGCGCATACTCAGCACCCTGCTGACGCTGATGAATACGCGAGAAAATCTGGACCGCGCCGCGATGAGGCAGGCTGCAAGCCGGCGCTTCGCCGGTTAACCAACGGCTGCCGGAAAAATTCTCATCACCGAATGCACTTCTTCTTTGGACTCAACCCCGCTTCGTTGCATCCAAGATCCTCTAAGAACCAATGTAGCGCGCGTAAAGAGAGCGGGCGACAGCGGGATCTTTCGTGCCCTTGATGATGGCGCGGCCGTCGGCGAAAACGGTCATTTCGTAGGGTTCAACATGGAAGCGAAGAAGAAATTCATTGGCGCGAACGGCGGAGACTGAGGCCGAAGAGAGGCGGCGGCCGAGCGTGCCCAGATCCAGCCTCCGGTTGTGCTCGTGAATCTGCACCGAATCGCGCCCGCACATCGTGATGTGAGGCTGGGTGTGTCCTTCGAGGTAGATCCACTGGCGAAGAGCGCAAGCGCGGCAATTTGAATTTCGCGCCACGCGAACGGATTGAAAACGTCCGGACCAAACGTCGCAAGAAAGCAGGCGGGAAGCCGAGGGATCCGATTTTCCCGCGAGGAACTTAATGGCTTCGGCAGTCTGCAGCGATGCGACGACACCCGCTGCGGAATTTAAGATCCCCGCCGTGTCGCAAGTTTCTTCGGCGCCGATCGAAGCCGAAGAGTCACCGGCCTCGAGCAAGCAAGCGAGGCAGGGGGTGACGCCGGGGTGGACCGGCATGCTCACTCCGTAACTTCCGACAGCGGCGGCATAAAGCCAGGGGACATTCAGGGCGACGGAAACATCGTTGACCAGGAGGCGCGTCTCAAAATTATCGGTGCCATCGAGAATAATTTGAAAATCGCGGAGAAGCTCGCGCGCGTTTTTCGGCGAAAGGTCGGCGACCACTCCTTCGACGGTGACGCCGGAATTGATGGCGCGGAGGCGGCGCTCAGCGGCCACTGCCTTCGGCAAAGCTTCTCGAGCGTCGCATTCGTCGAACAGAGTTTGCCGCTGCAGGTTGGAAGGCTCGACAAAATCGCGGTCGATGATGCGCAAGCGTCCAATCCCGGCGCGAACCAGTAGGTTGGAAGCGACGCTGCCGAGCGCGCCGCAGCCCACGACAACGGCGCTCGAAGAGAGAAGCTTTTCTTGGCCCTCTTGACCGAGTCCCGCGAAGAGAATTTGGCGCGAATAGCGTTGGGTATTTTGCGCGTCCAAGCCGTGTTTCCTTACTGATACTTCATGATAGCGCCATTTCGGGGCCGGCAGGCAACGCGGCTGTGCTAACCTCTCCTCTCATCTTCAGGCGAATGAGAATTCCGCGAAATAAGCCGCTTTTTAGCGATGCCCCGGCTACAGGGGCTGCGCTCCGATGGACCTTCCTCGCAATTCTTTTGCTGTTCATATGGGGGAGACCCGCCAAAGCGCAGGAGACACAGTGGGAAGGAAAGACGGTGACGCAGGTGAGTGTGACGGAAGAGTCGGGGCAGCCGGCGCCGAGAAAGGCGCCGCCCTTGCCCTTGAAGCCGGGCGATCCGTTCGATTTTGAAAGCGAGCGAGAGAGCCTGCGCATTCTGTACCAGACGGGCGATTACGCGGATATACGCGTCGAGGCCATTGCGGAAGACGGCGGAGTGCGGGTGGATTTCGTGGTTCGCCGTGATTTTTACAACAACGTCGTGCGCGTCGAAGGGTTGAAGGAGCCGCCAAACGAAGGCGCGGCACTGGCGGCAATGCGCCTCAACCTGGGTGAGCCGTACCGCGAAAGCGACGTTCGCGACGCGGTGGCCCGGCTGAAGGATTTGCTGGCGTCCGAAGGATTGTATGAAGCGCAAGTGGATTCGAGGACTGAGGCCCACCCGGAAACGCGGCAAATGGACGTGATGATTACGGTGACTCCGGGGCCGCGGGCGCTCATCGGCCAGATACACATCCATAACGAAACATCGTACAGCGACGCACAGCTCTTGAAGCGATTGAAACTCAAACCGAAGACCGAAGCGACGTCCTCCCGCGTTTCCCGCGCTTCCCAACTTCTAAAGAAATACCTGGTCGATCAAGGTTATCTCGGCGCGGCGGTGGGGTTCATGCGCGGCACCTATGATATGGCGAGCAACCGAGTAGGGCTGACGCTCGACGTGACGGCCGGACCCCGAGTGCGCGTGGAAATCACCGGAGTGAAGTTGAAGAAATCGCAGCTGCAAAAACTGCTGCCGATTTACGCGGAAGGCGCGGTGGACGAAGACCTTCTGCAGGAAGGGCGGAGAAACATCCGCGATTTCCTGCAACGGGAAGGGTATTTCGACGCGGACGACGAGGTGTCGTCTCACGACGACCCACAAACGAAAGAGCGGGTGATTGTCTACCAGATCAATCGAGGGGAAAAATCGCGGCTGGCGGGAGTATCCATATCCGGGAATCAGTATTTCAGCACGGAGCTTTTGAAGAGCCGGCTGGCGCTTCAGCCGGCATCATTTGCTTTCAACGGCCGGTTCAGCCAGCAAATGGTGCGGGACGATACAGACTCGATTCGGGCGCTGTACATGGCGAACGGGTTTCACGACGCGCAGGTTACATCGAAGGTGGACGACAGCTACGAGGGAAAGAAGGGAAACCTATTCGTATCGTTCCATATTGTCGAGGGAACTCAAACGTTGGTGGGTTCGATTCGCATCGAGGGCAACCACGCGCTGAGCACCGAGAGGCTTCTGACCGTGGTGGGTTCGCTGAAGGGCCAGCCGTATTCGGAGGCCAGCGTAGCCAGCGACCGAAACAACATTCTGGCGATGTATTTCAATGAGGGATTTCCCAACGCGAGTTTTCAGGAAGAGGCCAAGCCCGGGGCGGCTCCGCGAACCGTGGATCTGACATTTCACATTTCGGAGGGGCCGCAGGTGCTGGTGTCGAGCGTTCTGCTGACCGGCTACCAATACACGCGGCCCGGAATTATCCGGCGGCAAGTGCAAATCAAGGCGGAAGGACCACTGCGGGAAGGCGACGTGGTGGAAACGCAACGCAAGCTTTACAACCTCGGTGTGTTCACGCGCGTGCAGATCGCGCCTCAAAATCCGGCGGGCACGGATCCGGAAAAGGCAGTGGTGGTCGACGTCACCGAGGGCAGGCGATACACAATCGGATACGGCTTCGGATTCGAGGTACAGCGGATCGGGGCCAGTTGTTCGTCCTCGTCGACTTCCTCTTCGACAACCCCGTGCAATCCAAACGCCACGGTTCTGGCCGCCAGCCCCCGGGGGATTTTTGAGATTGCGCGGTCCAATATGTTCGGCAGGGCGCAGACGTTGTCGTTCAAGGTCCGCGCGAGCACGCTGCAATACCGGTCGGCGCTGACATATTCCGCCGACAATTTCCTGAACAACCCGAACCTGAGCTTGCAGCTCACCGGCTTCGCTGAAAAATCGCAGGACATTCAGACATTCACATCGACGCGGTACGAAGGCGCGTTCCAACTGGTGCAGACGCTTACGCACGGAAGTTCGCTGCTCTACCGGTATTTTTACAGGCGGGTCGAGGCGTCTAACTTGAACCAGACGATCGACCCCGAACAGATCCCTCTGTTGAGCCAGCCTACCCTGGTCTCGGGTTTCGGAATCACATTTGCCGTCGACCGGCGGGACAACCCGGCTGACGCGACGCGAGGGACGTTCAACACCGTGGACTTGAGTGACGCGATCGAATCGCTTGGATCCAGCGCGAGTTTTTTCCGGGCGTATTTCCAGAATTCGTCCTTCCATCCCTTCGGAAGAGCATTCGACTTCGCCCGGTCCGTCCGATTCGGATTCGAGGAGCCGCTTGGGAACACATCGGCGGGAATTCCCACCGAGTGCACGTCGGGGGCGCCGACTTCCGACGAATCCGTGATTCCCTTGCCGGAACGGTTTTTCGCAGGCGGAGGAACTTCGCTGCGATCGTTCGGGTTGAATCAAGCGGGCCCGCGCGACCCGTGCACGGGATTTCCCATCGGCGGTTTGGCGCTGCTGATCTTCAACCAAGAGCTGCGATTTCCGATGAAATTGCCGTTTATAGGCAACAAGCTGGGCGGCCAGGTTTTTTACGACATGGGGAACGTTTACAAGGATGTAAATCACATCACCTTCGCATGGAAACCTCCCTCGATGACGGATCTAAGCTACCTGTCTCACGCGGTAGGATTCGGCGTGAGGTACCCGACTCCGATTGGACCCGTCCGCGTGGATCTCGCGTACCAGCTGAATTCGCCGCTCTATCAGGTGACGAACAACACGACGGGGGTTGTGCAAGTGTTCCGCGTGCCGCGATTTCAATTTTTCTTCAATATTGGGCCGGTGTTTTGATGAAGGCGATCTCGACGATTCTTGCCGCGACAATTTGTATTCTGACGGCGGGAGCCGCGCAGCCGACTCCACGACTGGTCGCGGGAGTGCGGACGGCTGCCTTGGCCCGCAGCGAATCGGGCCAGCAAGTGGACGGCATAGCCGTGAGGATCGAAGACGACATCATCATGGAAAGCCAGGTGCGGGAGCTCGGGAAATTCCAGCAACTGGTGGACGGAAAGCCGGAGCCCCGAGCGGAAATTCTAAAAGAACTCGAAGATCAATGGATCATTCGCGGCGAAGCGAAAACGACCAACTTCGCGCCTCCTTCGACTGCGGATGTGGACCGGGAATATGCGGCTTTCGTGAAACAATTTGGCAGCGAGGAAGATTTTCAAAAACAGCTGCAGTCCGTCGGATTGACCGAAAAAGACGTGCGCCGCCTGCTGGCCGACCAGCTTTACTTCTCACGGTTCCTCGACTACCGGTTTCGTCCGGCGGCGCAAGTGGATGACGTGCAGGTGGCCGCCTATTATCACGATGAGTTTGCGCCGGCGATGAAAGCCAAAGGATTGGCGGTCCCCCCGCTGGATGCCGTCCAGGACAAGATTCACGAAGTGCTGGTGCAGCGTTCCATTACCGAGCATGCAGATAAGTGGCTGGATGAAACGCGCGAGCAACTGCGGATCGAAATCCCCGGCGGAGGGAGCGGAGAATGAGCGTCCGCTGGCTCCGCTGGGCGAAGCGATGCATCTACCTGAGCCTGGTTGTGTGCATTCTGGCCGCGGCGGGTGTGGCGACTCTGGTGCAGACCGGAATCGTGCAGCGCTGGGCGCGGAAGAAGCTGGTGCAGCAGTTGGAATTGAGAACGGGAGCGCAAGTCGAGCTTGGCGGTTTTCATCTGCATGTTTGGAGGATGCGCTGCGAATTGGATGATCTGACGCTGCACGGCCTCGAGGGTCCGGGCGTTGCTCCGCTTCTGCACGTGAAGCGAATCCTGGTCGCAATTCAAATTCTTTCGTTATTCCACAGGAAGGTCGCTCTCAACGAACTTCTTGTGGATCAACCCGAGGTTGCCATTCGCGTGGATGCCCAGGGCCGCTCCAATCTTCCTCATCCCCAAATCAAATCCGGCACGCGGCCTTGGAACGAGACGCTATTCGATCTTCACGTGGGGCGCTTCGAGATGACCAACGGAAGCGTCTGGTTCAACAACCGTAAAATTCCGTTGGCGATTCTCGGGAGCGAACTTGAGTTCCAACTCCGCTCCGCGTCGGGCGAGGGCGGCGTTCCGGCATACCTCGGTAACCTGCAATGGAAGCAAGTGGAGCTGGCCGCGCGGCGCGATTCCCCGATCCTGATGAGCCTTTCGACAAAATTTACTTTATACCCTTCGTCGTTCTCTCTCGACGACCTCGTCTGCCGGTTTCCGGGCACGGAGCTTGATCTCCGCGCCGAGCTTCCCTCGTTCTCGAAACCCGATTGGAGTTTCCATTACCGCGGGAGACTGGCCCTGGCGGACCTTCGGCGGATTTTCCATGAGCCGAAAGTGCCGGACGGGACCGTGGAATTCTCCGGCCAGGCGCAGCTTGCGGACAGAAATTGGACGGCTGGGGGGCACTACGACGCGAAAGGCATCGGACTGCACGATCGGTGGTTTCATGCTACCGATATGCGGACTTGGGGAGATTACACATTTGCCGACAACCGTCTGAGGGTACCCAACCTGGAAATCCGCGCGTTGGGCGGGCAGATCAGCGGGCGTCTGGAAATGGACTCACAGACAATGGCATTTCGGACGGAGACGGCGCTGCGCGGCGTGAGCTTGGGAGAGGCCTTGGCTGCCGTGGACAATCCCGGGTTTCCGGTCAACACCATGCACTGGGACGCGGTGATGAGCGCGAATTCCGTGAATACCTGGACGAAAAATTTTCACGACTTCCGCACGCGCGGCACGTCGCAGTGGGCTCCTCCCGCCGCGCTGGCTCCGGGAATGATTCCCGTGAGCGCGCAGATCACTTACGACTATTTCGCCGATCGCAAAAACGTAGTCCTGGCGCAGAGCGAAATTCGCACTCCGAACACGTCCATAGAATTCGCAGGGACGCTCGGAGCGCGCGATTCCTCCCTCGAAGTGG
The DNA here is from genome assembly GCA_035503815.1 of Verrucomicrobiia bacterium. Classification (GTDB taxonomy): domain Bacteria; phylum Acidobacteriota; class Terriglobia; order Acidiferrales; family UBA7541; genus Palsa-295. The sequence continues at coordinate 90,608 of DATJTF010000018.1, read as the reverse complement.
ATTTGAATTCCGCCAACCTGCGTGACTGGGACGATTTCATAAACGATATTCGTGGGCCCGATTCGGTGGCAAGCCGTATCGCCGGCGACATTCAGTGGCGCGGGCGCATCCTGGGCCCAATTGAAGGCCCGAGTTTCTCAGGACATTTGGCGGCGCAAAACGCAAGCTACGACAAACTGGCCTGGGAGGAAATCAATGGCGCGCTTGAATATTCTCCCGATTCGTTCAGCCTGACGGACACGACGGTTCGCTGGGGAAAGACGACTGCCACCGGGGATTTGAGTCTCCAATTCGACGGCGACTGGGGCTTTGTAGCTGCAAGCCCCTGGAAAATGGACGTGCAAACGAAAGAAGCTCGCATCGAGGACGTCCAGAACATGTTCGGAACGAACTACCCGATTTCCGGACTCGTTTCCGGAACCTTTCGGGGAAGCGGGACGAAGCAGGCTCCGGTGGTCGACGCCTCTTTTGGAATCGACCAGCTGGATTATCACGGCTCGCGTATCGACCGAGTCAGCGGCTCGCTTCACCTGGCGCACGACGAATGGAGCCTGACCGGCGCCGAGTTGACGCAGGGCGACGCTCACGCGAAAGGGGATTTGCTGTATCGGCCTATTGAGCGGGACGTGAAGTTCGACATTTCAGGCAAGGGGATCGAGCTGGAAAATTTTCACGCGCTTCAGAATCCAAACTTTCCATTCTCCGGCACGATCGGTTTTCGTCTGCAAGGCAGCGGCCCTCTCCTTGCGCCCGTGGCGGAGGGTGATTTCCACGTTATGGACCTGAAAATCGGGGCCGATGTGCAGGGAAACTTTCACGGCCACTTGGCTTCGGACGGCCATCTGGCTCACCTCACGATGGATTCGGAGATGAACAACGGAAAGCTGGACGCGGCAATGGACGTCCAGTTGTTGGACGGCCTCCCCGTTCAAGGCCATTTATCCGCCGAACAAATCAATATGGATACCGCGATTATGGCCGCCCTGCACCTGAAACAGGTGACGGGACACAGCAGCGTGACGGGAGAGTTCTCCCTGACGGGGGAGCTGCTGCGTCCTGCGACGATTCAAATCACCGCAGCGATTTCCAGCATCGAATTCAACTACCAGCTGGTTCACATTGAAAACGACGGCCCAGTTTCGCTGGTTTACAGGAAGAATGAAGTCCGCATTGAACAGGCGCATTTGCACGGGCCAAATACGGATGTGCGCGTCAGCGGTTCGGCGCGATTCGACGAGGACCGTCCGCTCCATTTCACGGTCGCTGGAGGAGTCAACCTCCGATTCGTGAAAGGTTTCTTGCCGGACCTCAACGCCCAGGGCGAAATGACGGTGAACGTTTCGATCGAGGGAACTGTTTCGAATCCGCGGATTACGGGGACCGCTGCGGTGCAGGACGCCTCCGCCAACTACGCTGATTTTCCCGTGGGGCTGAGCCACGTGAAAGGCAACCTGGTGTTCGACCGGAGCCGCCTGCTCTTCGATCGGATCACGGCGCAGGCGGGCGGTGGCGACTTGACTCTGTTTGGAAGCGTAACTTATGGAGACGGGCCGGTGCGTTACGAAGTAAACGTCGTTACTTCCCAGGTCCGGATTCGATATCCCGTGGGAATGAGCTGGCTGGTGGGAGGCAAATTACAACTCGCCGGCACGAGCGAAGCCTCAATCTTGAGCGGGCAGGTGGAAGTAAAGCGCGTACTGCTCGGAGGTGACCTGGACCTTGCTTCCTTCTTTCAAAACACTTCTTTCAGCTCGCCGGCGTCGTCTACTTCTCCCTTCCTTCGCAACCTGACATTCGACGTCGTCGGGCACACCAGCCCAGGGGCGCGAATCGAATGGGCCGGCGCTCACGTGGATATTGACGGCGATGTCCGAATGCGCGGCAATTGGGATCAGCCCATTATTCTGGGGCATATCCATCTGCTGGGCGGGCAGATGAGTTTTCGCGGAAATACGTATCAGTTGACCCGCGGGGACATCAACTTCGCCAATCCATTTCGAATCGACCCGGAACTCAACATAGAGGCGACAACCAATATCAGCCAATATCAGGTGACCATCAACTTTTCCGGACGCGCCAGCCGCCTCACCTTGAGCTACCGTTCCGACCCGCCTTTGCCCGATTCCGATATCATCGCTCTGCTGGCCATCGGCAGCACGGGGGAAGAGAGCGCATTCCGATCGCAAACCTCTGGGTCGCAAAACTACGGCGCGACGGCTCTTCTATCCGAGGCGATTTCGAGCGGGCTCGGCGGGCGGATCGAGCGGCTGTTCGGCATCACGCATTTTCGAGTGGATCCGTTCCTGGCCGGGACGGCGACGGAGTCGAACGCCGCCGCGCGAGTCACCATCCAACAACAAGTGACGCACGACATGACGGTAACCTATTCGTCGAACACCAGCTCGAGCCAGTACCAGTTCATTCAAGTTGAGTATTCGATCCGGCGTGACCTCTCCGTTGAATTCGTGCGGGACATTAACGGAACGTACGGCTTCGATGTCGTATTTGTCCGCCATCTGAAATAGGCCTCCACCTGGCCGTGAAAATCCTGGGCTCTATTCGGGAAACAGCAGGAGCGATTCCGGCGACAGCCGAACGTGCCACGGAAAGGGACGGTGCCGGAAGCGATCCCATTTTTCCTTGAACACTTCGGCTTGGAGATGAGGGCCTCCTCCGCCGGAAGAGTCTGAATGCAAGCGAAGGAAGAGAGTGATGCGAAATGGGGTCTCCGAAGAGCGGACGACCCAGCACGGAAACACATTTTCGCTTTCCGCACCGTTGCCGCCCGCCTCGACAAAATCGATGTGATGGGCGCGGATCCCTAAATGGCTGGGAGGGTCTCCGGAGATTTTCGGCACGCGCAGCCGGCAGTTCCAGTCAATAGCGTCGACAGAATAGTCTGAAGTGGCGCGAGCGGCCGAAAAGTTCTTGCAGCCGGTCAAGCGCGCGACTTCTACGCTGGGCGGGCGCTTGAAAACCTCGCCGATTTCTCCGGAGGCGGCGATTCGTCCGCGAACCAGGACGAGGAGCTTGCGTCCCAGCCGGTAAGCCTCCTCGATGTTGTGAGTCACGAGCAAGGCCGGTCGGCGGAACGAGCCGAGAGTTTCCTGAAGCTGCTGCTCCACCTGGTTGCGCAAATGAGTATCGAGCGCGGCGAGCGCTTCATCGAGCAGCAGTGCTTCCGGTTCAATCACGAGCGCGCGAGCCAGCGCCACGCGTTGCTGTTCGCCACCCGATAATTCGCGCGGGAACCTTGCTTCCAGCCCGGACACATGCACTCTCCCGGCAGCTTCCGATACACGCACTTGCCGTTCCGAAGGTGTGAGACCGTGTAATCCGAAGCCGATGTTCTCGGCCGCCGTCCGGTGCGGGAAAAGTGCGTAGTTCTGAAAGAGCATTCCAACACGCCGCTCGCGGGCAGGGACGTGGATGCGGCGGGCGTCGTCGAAAACGATTCGATCGTTCAGAGAAATGGTTCCACTGTCCGGATTCTCCAGGCCGGCAATGGTGCGCAAAAGCATCGTCTTCCCCGAGCCCGAGGGACCGAGGACGGCCAGCGGTTCATCACCGGCTTGAAAAGAAACGTCCAGAGCGAAGTCGCGCAGCTTTTTTTGGAACTGCACTTCGAGAGGCATATCAACGCGCCCAGCGCGCCCGCCAGGGAGACAGCGCCTGCGTCCAGCGATAAATCCCAACAAGCAATAGGAGCGAAATAGCCAGATCGATGCCGCACCAGGCAAGCGCCCGCCGCATTTCGCCGGATTCGACGGCAAAATAAATCACGAGCGGAATGGTCTCAGTGCGGCCGGGAATGTCGCCGGCGAACATCAGCGTGGCGCCAAACTCTCCCAGGGCTCGCGCGAAAGACAGAACCACGCCTGCGAGGACGCCGGGCCACGCGAGCGGAAGAGCGACTTCTCGAAATACGCGCCATTCCGAAGCGCCTAGCGTGCGCGCGGCTTCCAGTAAATGAGGTTCGACTTGCTCGAGCGCTCCTCGCGCCGTCAAATACATCAGCGGAAAAGAGACAACCACGGCTGCAATCACGGTGGCCGGCCAGGAAAAGACAAGTATGGCGCCCACGTGAAAGAGAAGTTTGCCGACGGGTCCGTTGCGTCCGAAAATCAACAGCAGCAAAAACCCTACAACGGTTGGAGGAAGAACGAGCGGAAGGAGCAAGACGCCGTCGGCGAGCGCCACCGCGGTTCCCGTGCGGTTTTCACGCCAGACCGCCGCGGCGAGCCCGGCAACCAAGGTGATCGCCGTCGCGGTGAAGCTGGTAGCCAGGGAGATCCAAAGCGGTGACCAATCCATCGCGGAAGGATTGTAACTGGATCAATTCTTCTTGGGTTGATTTTCAGCGGTGAGGAAGCCGTATTTTTCGAAAACGGCCCGCGCTTCGCGGCCCTTCAGGAACGCCAGAAAAGATCGAGCAGCACCGGGATCTCGCGAGCCCTTCAAAACAGCCGCAGGATAGACGATCGGGTCGTGCGCGCCCGAGGGTGCCGTCGCCGCGATGCGAACCTTCGAAGAAGTCAGCGCATCCGTGCGATACACGAAGCCAGCGTCCGCGTTGCCCGTCTCCACGTATGCGAGCACGGCCCTCACATCTTTCGCGTACACAATCTTCTTCTCGATCGCGCCAAACAGGCCGAGATGATCGAGGGTTTCCTTTGCATACTCACCCGCCGGGACGGTGGAGGGTTTTCCGAGTGCGATACTGTGAATCCTGGGAGACGTCAGCCCGGAGAGATCATGAAGGGACGGCTCGGAGGAAGGGGAAATCATCACGAGAGCGTTCTCCACAATATCCGTGCGAGTGTCGGGTAGAATCAGCCTCTCGGACTCAAGCTGGTTCATCTGCTTTTCGGCCGCCGAGAAGAAAACGTCCACCGGCGCGCCTTGCTCGATCTGGTGCACGAGCGTCCCCGAGCCGGCGTAATTAAATGTGACCCTGGATCCTGGGTACTCTCGTTCATACAAGGGACCCAAAGTGTCGAGCGCATCCTTCAAACTGATCGCAGCGGATACTGTGAGGGAAACGGATTTCTGGTTCAGAGGTGGAAACGAGGTCCAAGCAGGAAGGCCGAAAAAGACGGCGAATAGCGCGGCGGCAAGTTGTAATTGCCGCCGCGCTATTCGCGGCTTGCAGATGGCCTCGCATGGAATCCATGATCGCAATTTGTCCGGTCGATCGTTCGTTAGCTAGTTTTGGGGTGACGACTCAAGATGCGGCGGCGCCTGATCGGGAACCGGCCGGACCGGCGGTGGCGCGTTGGCGGGACCAGAGGATTCGGGCGGAAGTATCTGCTTGATCTCCGGGTACTGGTCTGTCATCTGCCGCAGGACGCTGATGGCCTGTTCTCTCACAATCTTTCCGCCTTCCTGCTGTGAATTCTGAATGATGTCCGGCAAAGCTGTGATGAACCGATTGCCGAGCGGCGATTCGTAGAACTGCACCAAGCCGTTGATGTCTTGTGCGGAAAGGCGTGAGGCGTACACTTGGACCATGGCTTGAGTCACTTTGGAGTCGGGCGATTGTCCCGCGTAATTTTGTCCGAAATCCTGCATGAACTGTTTTAAGCGATCGTCCGGCATGGTTCGAGACATCGCAGTTCGCAACTGGTAATTGAGCGTTTGGTCGAGGTTCTCGGGGATCTTGCTTGATCCCAGAAGATCCATCAGACGATGGATGGCTTTCTCTTCATCGGGGGGAATCGTGACCGGCGCTTTCTCCGGAGCTTTTGGCGCCTCAGCGGGGCTTGCGGCAGCGGCCGGAGCCGCTGTGCCGGGAGCGCGATGCAGCGGCCCTCCCGAAGGATTGGCGGGGGCCGATTGCGCGCGGGCGGACGTGAGCGCGAACAGCAGTACGGCAATCAGGGCAAGACTGTTTTTCATTTGGGTTTCCTCTTTTTCCGGTTGTTCAGGCTTTTCCTCGCCCTGACGCCCGAGTTACAAAATCGTATCTGACCAAGCCTCGCATTGCAATTTTCAAGCCTTCGCCGGGTGGCACCTCGGCTCTTCTCATGATAATTTTAGAAGAGCGGCTGGCGAGCCCGGAGCGGACACCCTGATCGGTCAAATCGGGAATCCGCCCATTACAGCAATATCGCCCCGGCCGTTTCCTTCGACAAGGACTATGCGAGTGCCCGCACCAAGAGACTGTATTGAGCTGGCCGGAACCGATTGGGACGCGGCACGAAGCGAAATGGTTGCGCGGCAAATTCGCAGCCGCGGCATCCGCTCGGAGAAGGTGCTGGCGGCGATGTCGGCCGTTCCTCGCCACCTCTTCGTTTCTCCCGAGCAAGCATTCGACGCTTACAGCGATACTCCTCTTCCCATCGGCGAAGGACAGACCATCTCCCAGCCTTACATCGTCGCGGCCGTCTCGGAGGCCTTGGCCTTGAACGGCGAAGAGACCGTGCTGGAAATCGGAGCTGGTTGCGGCTATCAGGCCGCGGTACTTTCACTGCTGTCCTGCCAGGTGACGTCAATCGAGTCTCACCCCGCGTTGGCATCCGCCGCGCGTGAACGCCTGCACCGATTGGGATTCGGCAACGTTCAAGTGATTGAGGGTGACGGGTCGGCTGGGTGGCTCGCGCGCGCGCCATATTCGGCGATCGTCGTATCCGCTGCGGCCCCGCGGGTTCCTGCCCCGCTGCTCGATCAGTTGGCGCCTGGAGGGTCGCTCGTGATCCCTGTGGGCGACCTCGAGACGCAAGAGTTGCGTCAAATTGTGCGAACGCCGCGCGGATTCGAGTCAGAATTGATTTGCAATTGCAGATTCGTACCACTTACGGGACTTTTCGGTTGGGGTGGCAAATTCTCCTCCCAAGAGTCAGCCGGCAAATGAATCCGCCCGATTCCGAACCTCAGCTCAGCATCATCATACCTGCCTACAACGAGGAAGTCCGGCTGACACGCGCCTTGGCCAAAGTTCGTGACTACTTAGCGCAACAAAGGCTCGGCCCGGAGCAGGTGGAAATTCTGGTGGTTGACGACGGCTCGAAAGACGCCACAGTTCGCGTGGCCGAAGAAATGAAACGCGATCTACCCTCTCTGCGCGTGGTCCTGAACGGACGAAATCGCGGCAAGGGCTACAGCGTTCGCCATGGAATGGTGGAAGCGCGCGGGCGGCTGGCGCTCTTCAGCGACGCGGACTTCTCCTCCCCCATCGAGGAGTGGCCCAAGCTCCGGGAGGCGATCGAAAACGGATACGACGGCGCGATCGGGTCCCGTGCACTCGATCGCTCGCTCATTACGGTTCACCAGGCGCCTCTTCGCGAGCTGGCGGGAATTATTTTCAACCTCTTCGTGCGATTTTTCACCGGCCTCACCTTTCAAGACACGCAATGTGGCTTCAAGGCCTTTGTCCGGGAACGGACGCGCATTATCTTCGAGCAGCAGAAAATCGAGAGGTTCGGTTTCGACCCGGAGATTCTCTTTTTGGCGAAGCGTCATGGATTGAGAATCGCTGAAGTGCCTGTCCGCTGGGCGCACGATCCGGCAACCAAGGTGCACGTCATCCGCGATAGCGCGAAGATGTTTGCTGACCTGATCTACATCCGCTGGAACTGCATTCGGGGCTGTTATCCGCGGCGAAAGAGCTGATTATCTCTTTGCGCTGCAAAGTACTTGACAGCTGCCTCCCTTTCTGCCACCCTCCGCTTATGCCTTGGAATCTGCACCGCCCTTCCTCTCCGATTCCTTTGGACGATCACGCCCGCAAGAATCTGCGTTTTATTCGCGAGACGATGGAGCGCGCCGGTTCCTTTACGGCTGTTCCCGGCGGGGGCGGCGTGGCCATCGGCATTACGGCCATAGGCGCGGCCGTGATCGCTTCCCGGCAGGCATCGCCGCGCTCCTGGCTGATTGCCTGGATTCTCGAAGCTGCCATCGCCGTGGCGATAGGGGCCTGGACAATTTTCTCCAAGGCGCGCGAGACGGGAGTTTCTCTTGCCGCAGGGCCCGCTCGCCGCTTCGCTTATAGTTTCGCGCCGCCTGTTTTCGTGGCGGCTTTTCTCACTCTTGTTCTTTTCCGAGCCGGGGCGGCGGGACTCTTGCCGGGGATTTGGCTGTTGCTCTACGGAACGGCGGTTGTGACCGGCGGAGCGTTCTCGATCCGCGTGGTGCGGCTGATGGGACTGTGTTTCATGGTTCTTGGGACCGTGGCGCTATTTTGCCCGTCGTCGTGGGGGAACATCCAGCTGGCAACCGGCTTCGGAGGTTTCCACATTCTATTCGGTGCGGTAATTGCGAGGAACTATGGCGGCTAAATCCAGAGTAGTCCAAGTTCATCCTGAAGACCCGGAGAAGCAGGGGAGCGCAGGAGAGCGCGTTGCAGAGCAGGCCTCGAATCTGGACCGCGTGATCCATGAGCGGACGCGTCTTGGAATTCTGAGCGCGCTGGCCGTAAACGCTTCGCTGACGTTTAACGAGCTCAAGCAACTGCTCAACGTCAGCGACGGAAACCTGAGCGTCCACGCTCGCAAGCTCGAAGACGCCGGATACGTCGGCTGCTCCAAGACTTTCTCTGGCCGTATCCCTCGCACGGAATTCCGGCTGACTCCACCGGGGCGCCGCGCGCTGGAGAAGTATTTGGATCACATGGAAGCATTGATTCGCGCTACTCGTGAAAGCTGAGAAAAAATTGATGCGTGCGAGCGAGATGACCCCAAGGGCTGTGCCTTACTCCCGGCGGCCGGGCCTGCACGTCGCGATACTGCCCGACGGAAACGGCCGCTGGGCGGCTGCCAGGGGGCTGTCGAGATCGGAGGGTCACCGCGCGGGAGTTTCGGCGGTGCTTCGGGTGGTCCGCGGTGCGCCATCCCTCGGAATTTCCGCTCTCACTCTCTACGCCTTTTCGTCCGACAATTGGGCGCGTCCGCCTGCGGAGGTCTCGGCGTTGTTCAACCTTCTGAGTGAATTTTTTTCCAAGGATGTCCCCGCGATGGCCGAATTCGGAGTCCGCGTTTCGGTCATCGGGCGGCGCGATCGGCTTCCTCTTCGGCTCGTCGAGGCGATTGAAACGGCCGAGCAGCGGACGCGCCGGGGCGCAGCGCTCGACCTGAGGATCGCGCTCGACTATTCTGCGCGCGAGGCAATTCTCCGGGCGGCGTGCTGGATGCTCTCCAGCCTGGAAATTTCCCAGAAGGAATTTGCAAAGCGGCTCGGCGAAGTCATGCATTCGCACGAACCCGCCTTGGATGTCGATCTCCTGATCCGCACGGGTGGTGAGAAGCGGCTAAGCGATTTTCTGCTCTGGGAATGCGCATACGCCGAACTGCATTTCACCCCGAGGATGTGGCCGGAATTCGAAGAGGAAGACCTCGCCGCCGCCGTCGCTGACTTTCAAGCGCGCGAGCGGCGCTTCGGTGGCCTTCCGAAAGCCGCGGCCGGCTGAATTCTTGCTGGAACGGTGAAAGAAAAGTGCCCGCCGCGGTGCTATTTCTTCCCCGTCTGTTCGCGAAACATCTGAAACGCCCGGCGAATCACTCGTGTGGCCACCGGGGTAAGCGAAAAATTGGCCAGTTCTTCCTCGCGCGCCCAGGCTACGTCGGTGACGTCGCTTCCCGCTTTGGCCGTCCCGCTCTCGGCTTCGCACAAATAATCCAGAATCACAAAATGATATTTCAACCGCCCGTCTTCGTCGGGAACGATCCGTTCGAACACTTCAATCAAATCGCCGACGCGAATCCGTAATCCCGTTTCCTCTTCCAGTTCTCTTTTCACGCCTTCCGTCACTGTCTCGCCAAGCTCAAGAGTTCCCCCGGGAATGGACCATTGGCCTTTCAAAGGTGCGTTTCCGCGGCGAATCAGCAGGGCGCAGGCGCCCTGGATCACCACTCCTCCCACCCCGACTACCGGGTGTTTGGGGTATTCTCTCCACGAAGCACCTTGACTTGGGGCCTTGGGCGAAAAGTTTGACATCGGCGGTATATAATACGACGGCTGGTGCAGTGAAGCCCAGGAAGGAGGAACCCGCCGTGGTGAAATGTCCGGAATGCGACGCCGAAATCGACCTGGACGAAGATGAAGTGGAAGAAGGCGAAATCCTGAGCTGTCCGGAGTGTGACGTCGAGCTGGAAGTGACGCAGACGCATCCGGTGCATGTGATTGTTATCGCGGACGAGGAAGAGGAGGAAGTGGACGAAGACGAGGAAGATTCTTCGGAAGATAAGGAGGAAGATGAGGACGAGCTCGATGAGATCGAAGAATGAACTTCTTTGATACCCGTCCCGGCGCTCGCCCTACTGCCCAGGCCATGCAATCAGAAATGATACATTCAAGTTCCCAACCGTCACGCGATCGTTCGACGTTCCGGCCCAGTGGGCGTACACAATATTTCGTCAAAAGACTTTTTTTCTCTCAGATTTTGCTGTATTCCGCGCTTCTTCTCGCGCCCCTCTGCCTGCTGTGCGTTCAGCCCGCAAAGGCGGGATCCGCGTTTCAGGATGACAAGAAAGAGGCAGAGCTTCGCACCATACATGGCATCGTGATCGACAAGAATGAGAATGGCGTGCCCTCCAGCATTGTCTTTCTCGAAAATATGAAGACACAGGGCGTGAGAACCTATTTTGCCGATTCGGGGGGGAATTACCGCTTCAGCGGGCTCGATCCTAACGAAGACTACGAAATTCACGCCGAGAAAGGCGATCTGATTTCCTCAACACGCACCATTTCGAGTTTCGATTCTCGCCGGGACATTGAAATGGTTCTGAAATTGATCCACAAGAAAAAATAGCCCCTGGAGGTATTACACTCCCTTCACGGCGATTGCCCCCGGAAGAATTTCAAATTCCGCGGGAGAATCGCCCAGCAGTTCGCCGTCGCCGTGAATTTTCACGTTTCGATCGGCCGCCAGCCGGATGCAGCGCGCCTCGAATCTTTTCACTTCCTCGAATTTCAGGTTTCCGCTGGTCAGAAGTATCCCCAGTCCGTGCAACAGGCGCAGCCACCCTACCTCCTCGACCAGGACGGCATTGAGCCGCCCGTCGTTCATTTTGGCGCCGGGGGCGATGCGAATCCCCGATCCGTAACAGGGCGCATTCGCGATTGCCGCAAGGATCGCTTTTCCCGTCCACGGTTCTCCGTCGATTTCAGCCCGCAAATCGAAAGCGCGTTCGTGGGCGAAGGTCCAAAACGCGCCGGCCAGGTAACGCAACACTCCGGGCCATTTGCGAAATCGGGTGTTTGCTTGCAGCGCGGCTTCGGCGTCAAGACCCATTCCTCCGGCGCCGACGATATGTGCGACATGGCCATCAGCGAACCGGACGCGGATGACGTCAATCGGCCGCGGCACCGCGTCCAAGAAAAGTTCAGCCGCACGAACCGGGTCGTCCGGTATCCCCAAGCCCTCGGCCACATCGTTTCCATTTCCGCCGGGAAAAAAACCGGCGAAGGATTCGCTGTCCAGAAGCCCCTCGACCACGTGATGAAACAGGCCGTCGCCGCCGAGCGCGACGACATGCTTCACTTTATTCTTCGCGGCTTGCCGTGCCTGGCGGCACGCGTCCTCCGAGGAGCGGGAGTGAATAAATTCGAATGAACGCCCCCGGCTCGCGAAGATCCGGGAAATTTTTTCTTCCGCCCGGGCGGCGCGTCCACCTCCCGCCACCGGATTCACGATCACGAGCGTTTCTGTCATTTGGGGGCCACTCCCTGTGTCTGCGGGATTGCCGTTCGGCGCCGGGCGGTCAGTGGCCGGCCCCGTCCCTCATCGTTGCGCTCGAGATACCGCCGGGATTTGTCAGAAATTCCGCCACCACAGGGCCGAGCGAAATGCATGCGGTGCTCTGGTGTCCGCAAGGAGAATCCAGGGTTATCACCGGCGCTCCGACAAACCTGGCAAATTCGAGCGCCGGGGCAGGATTGACGGTGTGATCCTCCGGGGAGATAAAAATCAGCATTTTCGCGTGCACTCGTTTCGCGGCTTCTTCCATTGTCAAGCCGTACTCGCCGGGAATGTCGAGCGAGAGGATCGCTTGCCGCTGCCGGATGGAATCGCACGCGGAACTCGCGTCGGAGGTTTCCCTCCTCAATGTTTCGAGAAACGCTTCAAAGTCCTGTGGTGGCGTGTGAGCCACGCGATAGGCGGGCGAAGTCAGGCTCATCGAGCCGATTTCGTTGTATACCAGAAGTCCCGATGTCATCGGCTTTGTTCCTTCTCCATCGCGCCACTCGGGGTCGAGCCGCAGGGCGTCAATCTGAGCGGTCCAGAGCAATTTGTCGTAGGAAGTCGATTGCGGCGAGCCCGCCATGGCGATGACTTCGTCCATGAAATCCGGATACGCGACGGACCATTCGAAGGCCTGCATGCCTCCCATCGAGATTCCGACCACAGCGTGCAAGTGCTTCAGATGAAATATTGTGGTTGCCAGCTCGTATTCGGAATCAACCATGTCGCGAATGGTAATTTCGGGATATTTCAACCGGGGCTGGAGGGTGCTGTTGGAGGGAGAAGTGGTTACGCCGTTTGCGAGAGAATCGACGAAGATCACAAAATAGCGTTTGGTGTCCACGACGTTACCCGGGCCTGCGTAGCGAATCAAATCCTCGGTTTTTCCTCCCAGCCAGGTGGGCCAGAGGATAGCGTTGGACTTGTCCGCATTCAGCTGCCCCATCGTGCGATAGCCCAGGTGCAAGTCGCGAATCTCGGCGCCGCTCCGCAGCTTGAAATCACCCAGATTCGCGAATTCCTGCGCACCCTCCGACTGGCCTTCTGCCGCCGCGGCGTGTCCCATCCATATTCCGCAACAGGCGAAGAGAACGCAGATTTGCAGAGCAAGCGCTCGAGTCTTTTTCACGGTTCGAAGTTGTCTCCTGGAAAGCGTAAAGAGTGCGCGAAATGCAGCGGCGAAAGGGGTTCCAGTGGCGGAGTATGGTTCGGCGGAGCCGATGTCGCTCTCACGATCCAATCACTCTCTCGCCCCGGATCTGCCGCGATTCGCGAATATTTGGCGAGCTCGGATCACTCGAAAACGAGCTCGTCAACGTAACACCACTTCCAAGACTCTCCGGGCTCGATGGATCGGATGATCGGGTGATTGGTGCTGTGAAAATGCTTCGTAGCATGCTTGTTGATCGAAGAATCGCAGCAGCCTACATGGCCGCAGATCAGGCACAATCGAAGATGGACCCAGGTGTCGCCGGTCTTCAGGCACTCTTCGCATCCTTTTGTCTTCGCCTTGACGTTTCGAATTTCCTTCATGTGCGCACACGTGTTGGCCATCGGAAATCTCCTCGTTGTCCATGATATGCTTGGGCCGCTCGCTTTGTCTTGCGTTCCCTGAAAAAGGAAAGAGCCTGGGTTGACCAGCACACATTCACGACCGGTGAGCGGGCACATCTCCCGCGCCGAAGGAGAATTCGAATGAAAACGGATCGCACTCTATTTCGCGCTTCATCGGCTCTTCTTTTGGGCAGCCTTTTGCTCTTCGTTGCCCCGGCGCGCGCGCAGCAATCCTCCTCCGATCACCATCCCCACTGGAGCTACACGGGCGAATGGGGGCCGGATCGTTGGGGCGATCTCGAGCCGGCCTACGCCACATGCAAGACGGGCAAGCGGCAATCGCCCATTGATATCGAAAACGCCAAGCCTGCGGCGTTGCCCCCGATCCGTTTTGAATATCAAGTGTCGCCCCTGAGGATCATCAACAACGGGCACACGATTCAAGTGAACTATGAGCCAGGCAGCACGATGACGGTTGGCGGCAAGCAGTATTCGCTCCTCCAATTTCATTTTCACCATCCGAGCGAGGAGAAGATCGGCGGAAAACAGTACGATTTGGTAGCGCACCTGGTTCACAAAGACGCGGAGGGCCATCTCGCCGTGGTCGCGATCCTTTTCGAGAGCGGCCAGCCGAATCCATTCCTGGATCTGCTCTGGAAGAATGTGCCGAAGGAAATCGATAAAGAAGTCGTCCGGAAGAAAATCAATTTGAACGCCGCCGACTTGCTTCCGGCCGACCGGGATTACTACACCTTTGCCGGATCGCTCACCACGCCGCCTTGCTCTGAAGGGGTCACCTGGTACGTGCTGAAGAATCCCGTCGAGCTTTCCCCGGCCGAAATCGCCACGTTTGCGAAATGGTATCCCGACAACGCGCGTCCCATCCAGCCGACAAACGGCCGCGAAATTCTGGAATCGAAACCCTGAGCGGATTGATTCGCGCGGAGCGGGGACTCAGTCGTCAAACGGCAAGCCGACATAGTTTTCAGCGAGGCTCCGCGAAGCTGCTTGCGAACTCGTGACGTAATCCAACTCCGCGAGTTGTCGTTTTCTGTCGAAGTGGGAATCTCCTTCGAAGACGTGCAGCATCGAAGTCATCCACCAGGAAAATCGCTGCACTTTCCACACGCGCCTCAGACATATGGCGGAATAAGATTCGAGAAGTTCCTTGCGCCGCGACGAATAAAATTCGGCAAGGGCTCGCGCAAGCATGCGGACGTCCGCCACCGCCAAATTCAGGCCCTTTGCGCCCGTTGGTGGAACGATATGGGCGGCGTCTCCCGCGAGGAAAAGCCTGCCGTATTGCATCGGCTCGACCACGTAGCTTCGCATGCCGGTGATTCCCTTTTGAACCACCGCGCCTTCGATCAGCGACCACCCCTCGATCGAGAGCCTCGCATGCAATTCCTTCCAGATGCGCTCGTCGGGCCACTCGCTGATTTCTTCTTCCGGTCGGCATTGAATATAAAGGCGGCTGAGCTCGGGGCTGCGCATGCTCAGCAGAGCAAATCCGCGTTCGTGGCGCGAATAGATGAGCTCTTGCGAGGATGGCGGCGCCTCGGCGAGAATTCCTAGCCATCCGAAGGGATAAATTCGCTCGTATTCGGTTATCGCCGATGTAGGAATGCTCGGGCGGCACACGCCGTGAAATCCGTCGCACCCGGCGACAAAATCGCAGCGCAGTTCGTGTAGTTTTCCGAGATGCCTATAGCGGATCTTCGGCTCGCCGTTCTGGAAATCATGCACGCTTAGCGCGTCGACCTCGAAATAAATCTCGCGTTTCTCCGCGAGCCGAAGATCGATCAAGTCTTTAATCACCTCCGCTTGCGCGTAGATCGTGATCGATCGCCCGGTCAATTCGCGGAAATCGATGCGGTGGCCTTTCCCGTTAAATCGCAGCTCGATTCCTTCATGAACCAGCCCTTCCCGGCGTAACCTTTCGCCTGCGCCGATTTGTGTCAGAAGTTCGACGGTCCCTTGTTCCAGGACTCCCGCGCGGACTCGCTCTTGTATGTACTCGCGGGTTTTGTTCTCGAGCACGACGTTTTCAATGCCGTGCAAATCCAGAAGGCGGGAAAGCACCAACCCGGCAGGTCCAGCTCCGACGATTCCTACTTGAGTTCGCATTTTGAAATCCCTCGCCGCACCCACGGGCGGCACGCCGAAGAACCCATGAGACGGGAAAGGAATTCGAGTTCACCGTACTATGCGGCTGTCCGCAATCGATTCGTTCCGCATTATTTCAGATACCGCCGCACGGCTCAATGTGCGGACTCGGTTTGTCCCGACTCAGACGAACATATTGTTCGCGCCTATTGCGCGAAATCGCCCTGCCCTGTATCTTGGGCACCTTTTACCGAATTCAATTCGTCCGACTCGGGAGCGTCATCGCGCGTTAACCCAAACCAGTGGCGCAGCAAAATTCACCTACCGCAAGTTATGGACTCCGCCGCGACGCTCTCTCGCCGCTCGAGACGCTCGCGCAATCCGTTTCTACGATGGCGCCCACCACCACGCCGGTGGCGACGATTCCTCTCGTTTGCGCTCTGGCGGGCAACGGCACTTGGCTCGCCTATGCCCTGGCGACGATGGCGATTCTGCTTGTCGCGGTCTGCATCGGCCGCTTTGCGCGTTATTCGGCTTCGCCCGGCTCTCTTTACTCGTATGTTTCCATCACTCTTCCGCCGTGGATGGCAGCCACGGCTGCCTGGAGCCTTCTGCTCGCTTACATCGCAACCGCTTCGAGCGTCATCGGCGGGTTTTACCACTACGCGAAACTCTTGGTTCTCCATGCGACCGGAGGCACTGTTGCCGCCGTGTTTTTCGCAGCCGCGGTTACCGGAGTTTCCATTTGCATCGCATGGCGCGACGTAAAAATTTCCGCCCGGTTGATGCTTTGGATCGAAGCCGTTTCTGTCGCGATGATTCTCATTGTTGTCACGCTCGTATTGCTCCGCCATGGATCACATTGGGATCGGAATCAGCTGCATTTGCGAGGTATGACGGGGAGCGGGCTGCGGCTTGGCGTTGTGCTTTCGCTTTTCAGTTTCGTGGGGTTTGAAAGCGCGACAACGCTCGGCAGCGAAGCGCGAAATCCCCTGAAGACAATCCCTCGCGCCGTAATTCAAAGCGCCCTTCTGGCTGGAGCGGTTTTTACTGTTTGCGCATATGCGGAATTACTGGGATTCCGGGTTGCTGGCCAGGACTTGGGGACCAACCAGGCTCCCATGCATGTCTTGGCGCGCATAGGAGGAATTCCGGCGCTCGGCGTAATCATCGACGCCGGTGCGCTCATCAGCCTATTTGCGGGAACGCTCGCTTGCATTACCGCAGCGGCACGCGTCCTCTTGCTCATGGCCCACAATGGCTTGGCTCACGGAGCGCTGCGCGCCACCCACGCGCGCAACGAAACCCCGGGCCGCGCCGTTTTGGCGACAGGCACGGCCGCTTTGCTTCCGGTCGCCATCTTGGCGGCGCGAGGCGTCAGCGGGCTCGATGTCTACGGCTGGCTCGGTTCGCTGGCGACCTATGGGTTCATCGTCACCTACGCCTTGGTCTGCGCCGCGTTGCCCGGTTTTCTGCGCGATAAGGGAGTCTCGACCGCTGGCTCGCAGATCATCGCTTGGCTCGCTTGCGCCGCCATGCTGCTGGCGCTTGTCGGCAATCTCTATCCCATTCCGCAGGGCCCCTACGGCAAATTGCCCTATGTTTATCTGGTCTACCTCGCCGCCGGATTGATTTGGTTCTTCTGCGGCGCGCGAAGAAAAAATCCGCGAACGCATCCAGAATAAGTCTTTTCTCCCCTCGCGGCCGCCGGCGAAATCCAAATATGGCCATCGGCTCCCGAAAAAGGGGAACACATTGAGCTGCTGTCTCGCACCCGAGGAAATCCGGCTCCGGGGCTTTTGGTGCAACGATTTGCCAGGTTATTTTCCTGGAATGGAGGCTGGCCCAGCGTTATGGAACATTTTATTTCGTGAGCCGACATTCGCTATTGCCAGGTGTCCTCTCCGCCTAGTAGAATCCCTCTGATGAGATTCGACCGAGTTCGCCAGAGTATCGCGCAGACTTGTTGTCTTTGTTGCGCGGACGTGTGCTCTGGCGCCGGGAGGCTAGTGAACTAAGAAATTATCCTAGCTAGTCAGTCCTCTAACCCACCGCCCGAGATGAACTGGCCGGTGGGTTTTTTGTTTTTGGGGTCAAATTCGATAAAGGATGCGGGACCAATGGCAAGTGCCCCGAAGGAACTGATTGTCGAAGCGCAGCGCCGCGAACGATGGGACGCGAACCCGACGGGATCGTCCCAGCGCAAGCTCAGCCATTTGAAGGCTCTTGAAGCCGAGAGTATCCACATCTTGCGCGAAGCCGCGGCCGAGTTTTCGCGGCCCGTCATGCTCTATTCCATCGGCAAGGATTCTTCCGTGATGCTGCGCTTGGCGCAGAAGGCTTTCTACCCGGGGAAAATTCCCTTTCCGTTGCTGCACATCGACACGAGCTACAAGTTTCCCGAAATGATTCAATTTCGCGATCAATATGCCAAAGAGATTGGAGCGGAGCTGATCGTTCATAAGAACCAGGAGGCGCTCCGTGCGGGCGCAAACCCAATCTTGCTGGGCACACAAAAATGCTGCGGTCTGCTCAAGACAAAATCGCTGCTTGATGCGCTCGCCGAGGGCGGCTTCAACGCCGCATTCGGCGGGGCGCGACGCGACGAAGAGAAATCGCGAGCCAAGGAAAGAATTTATTCGTTTCGCGACTCACACGGACAATGGGACCCGAAAAATCAGCGGCCCGAGCTCTGGAATATTTTCAATTCGAGAATTGACAAGGGTGAAAGCATTCGAATTTTTCCGCTCTCGAATTGGACGGAGCTCGACGTCTGGCTCTATATCTATACTGAAAATATCCCGATTGTGCCGCTCTACTTTGCCCGCGAGCGCCAAGCCGTGGTTCGCGGCGGCTCGATCATTCTCATCTATTCGCAGGCCCAGCTTCATCACGACGAGAAACCCGAGCCGGTCAAGTGCCGCATGAGATCGCTTGGGTGCGTCCCGTGCACCGGGGCAATCCGGTCAAGTGCCGATACCGTCCCCAAAATCATCGAGGAGATGATCCTGTTTCGCCGGTCCGAGCGCGAGAACCGCGTAATCGACCATGACGAAGAAGGCTCGATGGAGATCAAGAAGCGGGAGGGCTACTTCTGATGTCTGCCGCGATGCACCCCGGACTTCCCGGCAAGTTCGATCTTTTCCTCGAACAGAACCTGAGCAAGGAACTTCTTCGCTTCACCACGGCGGGCAGCGTGGACGACGGCAAATCCACGCTGATCGGCAGGCTCCTTCACGATTCCAAATCTCTTTACGAGGATCAGCTCGCTTCCGTGAAAAAGAGCCGGGTCAACCGCTCGAGCGGCCCGGTTGATTTTTCGCTTCTCACAGACGGATTGCGCGCAGAACGCGAACAAGGGATCACCATTGACGTGGGCTATCGCTATTTCACGACGGCGCGACGAAAGTTCATCATCGCCGACACTCCGGGTCACGAGCAGTACACGCGCAACATGGCCACCGGCGCTTCTACCGCGGACCTGGCCGTTATCCTCATCGATGGGGAGAAGGGCCTTCTTCCCCAAACCACTCGGCATGCCTACATCGCCTCCCTGCTCGGAATTCCCGCAGTAGTCGCGGCCGTCAACAAAATGGACCTGGTGGAATACCGCGAAGACCGGTTTCTTGCCCTCGAAGAGCAGTTTCTGAGGCTTGCCGGCCGGCTTGGAATCTCCTCCGTTCACTGCATTCCGATTAGCGCTCTCGAAGGTGCAAACGTCGTCGACCGCAGCGAGTGGACGCCATGGTACACAGGCCCGACGTTGCTCGAGTACCTTGAAACTGTGCCGGTGAATAAGCCCGCGAGCACACAGGGCGTCCGGTTCCCTGTCCAGTACGTTATTCGCCCAGACGCAAATTTTCGCGGTTTTGCCGGACAAGTTGCCGGAGGCGTTCTCCGGCCCGGCGATCGGGTTACCGCGCTCCCCTCCGGCCAGAAATCGCGCGTTGAATCCATCGTCACCTTCGATGGCCCCCTTTCCGAAGCGTTCTCTCCCATGTCGGTCACGGTAACGCTGGAGGACGAAATTGATCTGAGCCGTGGCGACATGCTGGTGTCGCCCAATAGTCCCCCGCGCGTCTCGCGCCGGTTTGCCGCTTCGATCGTCTGGATGCACGCGCAGCCCTTAGAAATCGGGCAAGTGTATTGGATCAAGCAATGCGCCCGCCAGGTGCGGGGCACGGTTGCGAAAATCCGTCATCGCGTCAACATCAACGATTTGGAGGTCGAGCCGGCCGGACATTTGGAAATCAACGACATCGCTGTCGTGGAAATTGAAACCAGCAGCCCGCTCTTCTTTGACCTCTACGCCCAGAATCGGGCGACCGGAAGTTTTATTGTCATCGACCCGCTGACAAACGCGACGTTGGCCGCCGGGATGATTCAAGACAATCTCGCCGGCTTCAGCGGACGCCATACGCACCATGATTCGCCGGCTTGGGAATCCCTCGTAGCCTCGATTGAACGCCATCGCCGCCACGGGCACTACCCGGCCTTCATCTTGACCGGCAAGCGCGAGTCGCTGGCAGCTCCGATCGAGCGCGCCCTCTTCGACCTGGGATTCGAAGTGGTCGTAGTGGATGGTGAGCGCTCACTCTTCGATTCGTCGAAAACTGCCGGCGCTGCTCTATACGCGGCGGGTTTTGTCGTGATCTGCCGGAATCTGGCCTTGGATTCTGGAGACAAGTTGGAGCTGAAATCTGTCGCGGGAGATCGCTTTTTCGACCTCTCGGAATTGAATATGCCTGCGGGAGATGCGGAAGCACTGAATGGCGTGCTCGATTTGGCCAAGTCTCTCCGCTTTCCCGCCGGCGACAAAAACTCTGAAGAGGCGGTTTGAAATGAATACGCCGGTCTCTATCGAAAATATAGAGAGTCTTGCGCCGGACCAGGCATTAGGCGCCGTTCTTGAGGCCTATCCCCAAAAACTCGCATGCATCACCTGCAGTTTCCAGGCCGAAGATATGATCGCTCTCGATCTGCTTCGCAAACGAATTCCTTCGATTCCCGTTCTATTTCTCGACACGGGCTATCACTTCGCTCAAACGTATGAGTACCGCGACCGAATGGTGAAGGAATGGTCCTTGAATTTGGTGAATGTTGTCCCGCAGAAGACGGTGAAACAGCAGGAATCGCAATTCGGGATACTGTACCGCAGCGACCCGACAAAATGCTGCGAGCTCCGCAAAGTCGAGCCGCTGCTTCAGGCTCTGCGGCCTTACGAGCTTTGGTTCACGGGCTTGCGTCGCGAGCAATCGCCGACACGCAAGAATCTCAAAAAAATTGAGGAACACCGTCTGCCGAGTGGAGAATTGCTCCTAAAAGTGAGCCTCCTGGCCGATTGGACTTGGGCTCAGGTGTGGGAACACACGTCGAAGAACCGAATCAGCTGCCTGCCTCAATACGATCAAGGGTATCTCAGCATTGGCTGCGAGCCCTGCACGGCCGTTCCGGAAGACCCCAATAATCCGCGCTCCGGGCGCTGGGGCGGCAAGAAACTGGAATGCGGAATCCATACGTTTTCGCGGAGCGGGCAATGATGCATAGTTTTGTGGGATTTATCATTGCGTTGGCCGTCGGTTTGACGGGCATCGGTGGCGGAAGTTTCACGGTTCCGGCTCTGGTGCTTCTCGTTGGACTCACTGCGGGTGAAGCCGTGGGAACCGCTTTTTTGTTTGCCGGCGTTCTGCGCTTGATCGCCTCTCCGTTCTATCTCTTGGGAAAGCAGTTTCATTCGCGCTATCTCTGGCTGTTGTTAAAAGGGGCGATTCCCGGCCTTCTCCTGGGCATCTGGCTGCTGCACGATCTCAGCCGTGACGCTGGGAATCCGATCGTGATCGTTCTCTTGGGGCTTCTTCTTGCGGCATCCTCAAGCGTCACTTTTATTCGCCGAGCCCAAAACCATTCGTTTGCCGGCAAGAATTCCCGTTGGCTTCCCTGGCTTGCCCTGCCCATCGGGATGGAATCCGGATTCTCTTCCGCCGGCGCGGGCGCCCTGGGAACGGTCCTTCTGCTCAACTACTCTGAAATGTCTCCGTCACAAGTTGTCGGAACCGATCTGGTCTTCGGTCTGGTACTGGCGGTGATCGGCAGCGCCTTTCACTGGACCTTCGGATCAATCAATGACCCGGTGCTCCTCCAGCTTCTCGCCGGAGGCGTTCCCGGAGTCATCATCGGCTGCTTGCTCGCTCGAAAGGTTCCGGCAAGGCGGTTGCGAGCGATTGTCGCCCTCATCGCCATCGTCGCGGGATTGCAGCTTGTTGTTACGGGCAGCCGCCGGCTGATCGAACAGCACTCCGCCGCTGTCGCAAGGATGACGGCGCAAGCAGGAGGCGTCCGTGGCCGGTAGAGTCCTTTGCTTCGCGCAGGAAGCGATCCGAATCATTGATTCGAATCGAATGCAGTTCCCGTTCCTCCGCGGCGGTATCACCTCCCCAGCCTGTTGTTGAAACTCTCCAAGTCGTCAACGCGCTTTGCGTCAGGCCTTCCCAGCTCTTTTTTCCAGACCAACTGAATGCCGGCGCGCCGGACAGGCGCATGGGCCGCCAACGGATCGAGGAGATGACTAAGATGAGCTTTCCAAGGCTTCATGAATTTCGCTTCGTGAGGTTCCCACTGTTCGCTTTGCTTCTGGCAGTAACCTGGGCAAGCCTCGCGCCGGTCAGCTCCGCCCAGGCGGATGCTTCCATCCAAGGCGCCGTCAGCGATGCTTCCGGCGGGGCGATTGCCGGGACAACCATCCTCATCAAGAACCAGGAAACAGGCGCCGTACGCAATCTGGTCAGCGACGTGGCGGGCCGCTACGACGCGGCCTCCCTCCCCGTAGGCCATTATCTGGTGGAGGCGGAGAAAAACGGTTTTCGCAGCGAGGTGAAGACGGGAATTTCCTTGGCTGTCGCCCAGCGGGAAACGGTCGACCTGGTGTTGCAGTTGGGAGACGTGCAGCAGACGATACAAGTCGAGGCCACCCCCAAGGTAGTCTCCGCCACGACGGAAGATTCGTCGGGCTTGGTCGGGGAGCGCCAGGTCAAGGATCTCCCTCTGAATGGGCGCAGCTACGACCAGCTGATGACGCTCAATCCCGGGGTTATCAATTACACCTCGCAGCGCGCCGGGGGGATCGGCACCTCCAACTCCGTTGTCGGCAATATGTTCGCGGTCTCCGGCCGGCGTCCTCAGGAAAATCTATTTCTGCTGAACGGCGTCGAGTTCACCAGTGCGTCCGAAATTGACGACACCCCTGGCGGCGTAAGCGGTCAACTCCTCGGAGTGGATGCGGTTCGCGAATTTTCTGTTCTGAAAGATACCTATGGCGCCGAGTACGGCAAGCGTTCCGGGGGACAAGTTGAAATTGTGACCGCTTCCGGAACAAATAACGTTCACGGCGATGCGTACGAATTCCTGCGCAATAGCGCCTTGGATGCCAGGAATTACTTCGATTTCGGCAATATCCCGGAATTTCGGCGCAACGAGTTTGGTGGCTCGCTTGGCGGCCCTCTCCGCAAGGGTAAGACTTTCTTGTTTGGGAACTATGAGGGCTACCGGCAAAATCTTGGCCTGAGCGATGTATCGCTTGTGCCCGACGACACTTCCAGGGCGAGCGCTGTTCCCAGCATTCAGCCGCTCCTTGCTTTGTGGCCGGTGGCCAACGGCCCTGAAATCCCGACCTCGACAGGAGCTCCCAGCGGAATTGCCAAAGCCTTCAGCAATCCATTGCAGAGGCTGCGCGAAGATTTCGGGACGGCGAGGCTCGACCAAATTTTCACGGACAACGATACGTTTGCCGCCGTTTACACCATTGACGACGGCGCGGCGCATTCTCCGACGAACAATCCGTTTACCCTCGCTGACCTTTACTCGCGTGAACAGGTCGCCAGCCTGAGTGAAACGCACGTTTTCTCGCCGAGTCTCCTCAATAAGGTCACGTTCGGCTTCTCCCGCGGCGCGTTTTACTTCACCAGTGCGACCACCGTGGATCTGCCCAGTTGGGTCAACTTGGGCCAGCCGGTTGGTGCCGTGGTTGTCGGCGGTGGCACGACTCTCAATGGCGCTTCGCAAATCACCAATGGCGGCACAAACGCAGGCAGCAATCTTCGCGCCGCGCGCAATCTCTTCACTCTCTCCGACCAAATCACATTGACTCGCGGCAAGCACTTATTCAGCTTTGGCGCATGGCTGCAAAGGATCCAAGCCAACGACACTCTTGTCCAAGATCAGTACGGCCAGGTTTCGTTCACGAA
Organism: Verrucomicrobiia bacterium; assembly: GCA_035503815.1. Lineage (GTDB taxonomy): Bacteria > Acidobacteriota > Terriglobia > Acidiferrales > UBA7541 > Palsa-295. The sequence continues at coordinate 67,031 of DATJTF010000018.1, read as the reverse complement.
TCTGCAGACATTTCTCGAAGGGACCGTGAGCACCTTTACCTACGCTCCGTCCTATACGCCTTTGAACTGGCGTTCGCTTGAAGGCGCATTCTATGCCGAAGACGCGATCAAGATCACTCCCTCCTTGGAACTGCGACTCGGCTTCCGCGCCGAATCCACCAATGGATGGAACGAAGCGCACGGGCGCGCTTCGAATTACGCCTTTAACTCGAATGGGGTGATCCTCACGCAGCCGGTCATTGGCGGCTCCGTTTTCAGCGTCAACCACGCGAAGTTTTTGCCCGAACCCCGCTTCGCCGTCGCGTGGGCTCCCTTCGCCTCCAAAAAAACAGTCTTTCGAGCCGGCTTCGGCCAGTATTACTCCTTGCTTGATAACTTGAGTTATCGTCTCGATCAGAACCCTCCGTACAACACGGTCTACGCCGTCAAGGGCATTCCATTCTCCGCCATCGCGCCGGGCGCGGCCTACTCCGGCGCGAAAGCGATTCCCAGCGGCGTGCAGCCGGATCTGAAAACCCCGGCGGTTGATTCCTGGAGCTTGAAAATCGATCAAGAACTCTCTTCGAGCACCTCCCTCGGCGTCAGCTACATCGGCTCTCACGGCTACCACGAGCTTCTCTCCGTGGATGCAAACCTTCCTGTTCCGGCGATCTGCCCCGCGTCCCCCTGCCCGGTCGGCTATCCTGACGGAGCGTATTACTATCCATCCGGAGCGGCTCTTGCCAATCCGGCCCTCTGGAATTCCACGCACTGGTTTTCGGAAGGGATCAGTTCCTACAACGGGCTCGAACTCGATCTGAATCACCGCTGGAAATCAGGTCTCCAATTCCGGGGAGTGTACGCGTTCGCGAAGTCGCTCGACGACGGCGACAACATGAATACCAGCGTCGCCACAAACTCGCCTGCCTTCGTTTCCAATCCCTATCTGCCGAAGGCGGATTATGGGAGAGCTTCATTCGATATACAACACTCTGCGGTCGTCAATGCTACTTACGATCTTCCGTTCGGGCGCGGCCGCGTGGCCAGAGAACATCCGTGGCTGCATCAGCTGATTGGAGACTGGCAATTGAGCGGCATTGAGACGGCGCAAACGGGCCTGCCGTTCACGCCCCAGTTGTCCTACAACCCCTCTAACGACGGCGATACCCGCAATCCGGTGCGGCCTTCCTGGAATCCCGCCTTCACCGGACCCGTGATTCTCGGCGGACCCGATCGCTATTTCAATCCCAGCGCGTTCATCCAGCCTCTGCCCGGAACATACGGCAGCGTCGGCCGCAACTCTCTCGAGGGGCCGGGACTGGTGGAAACGGACCTGTCGTTGGCGAAGCAGTTCAAACTTTCGGAGCGGTTCAATCTGCAATTCCGCTCCGAGTTCTTTAACGTCTTTAACCATGCGAATTTCAATGCGCCCAACCCGGTCGTCTACGCATCCGCTACCGGCGGGCCTTCACCCACGGCGGGAGTGATCACATCCACCTCCACCACTTCCCGCCAAATTCAATTTGGACTGAAATTGTTGTGGTGAGAAATTCCTGAGCCGCAATCCCGACCCCTGTCGCTCATGCAATCGAATGAGTCCGGGACGGGCAAAAAGCGCCGCACGCGCTAGCAGCACGTCAACTCATACGCTTCAAATCATCGTCGATTGCCAGTTGGACGATCCCGCCAGGCATCTATAGAATGGCTAGCGTCTCAGCTGCCAGTGAATCTTTTTCTCTGCCTGCTGAGTCATTTAGTTACTGCCGCTCATGAAAAGCCTGTCGGGGTTCCCGATGGCCGTGGAATCCGTCTCGACTTCATCCGAGGCCTTCGGCGCGCCTAAGATTGCCGCGCGTTGTGGACAGGCCTTGACCCGAGGAGAAAGAAATCGCCATGCGCATCGGAGTTTTTACCCCCCTTCTCTCGCAGTTCCCCTTGCCGGTGGTGCTCAAGAAGCTCGCTGCTCTCCAAATCAACACCGTCGAACTAGGCACGGGCAATTATCCCGGCGATGCCCACTGCAAGCTTTCGATGCTCGATAACCCTGCCGCCCTCGCCGAATTTCAGAGAGTGCTCGCCGATCACGGCGCCAATATCAGCGCTTTGAGTTGTCATGGAAACCCGCTTCATCCGGACGCGGCTCGCGCCCAGCAGGACCGAGACGTGAGCCGCAAGACGATTTTGCTCGCCGAAAAGCTTGGCATCCCGGTCGTAATCGATTTTTCCGGTTGCCCCGGTGATTCGCCTCGCGCCACGGCTCCCAACTGGGTGACGTGCCCTTGGCCTCCCGACTACCTCAAAGTTCTCGATTGGCAATGGAGCGAGGTTGTTGCTCCCTATTGGGCTGGTCAGGCGAAGTTCGCCGCGGATCACGGCGTAAAGATCGCCATCGAAATGCATCCCGGCTTTGTGGCCTACAGTCCGGAGACGATGCTCAGGCTTCGCGCCGTCGCCGGACCCAGCGTCGGGTGCAATTTCGACCCAAGCCATCTTTTCTGGCAGGGCATCGACCCCATCGCCGCCGTTCGAGTGCTCGAGGGTACAATCTTCCATGTCCATGCAAAGGACACTCAGCTCTACTCTGCCAATCTCCCTCGCACCGGCGTGCTCGACACCAAGCCCTACACTCAGGAACGCGATCGAGGCTGGATCTTTCGCACCTGCGGCTTCGGTCATGGCGCGGAATGGTGGACCGAGTTTGTTTCCACGCTCCGCATGTTCGGCTACGATTCTGTCCTCTCTATCGAGCATGAAGACAGTCTCCTCTCGCCCGAAGAAGGCCTGACGAAGGCCGCCAATTTCCTAAACACCATCGTGATTCGTGAAAAGCCTGGAGCTGCCTGGTGGGTCTAGCGCGGCGGGAGGAGCAGCCTCGATGAAAACGATCAGGACGGCGATCTTTGGAACAGGCTTCATGGGCCGCGTTCACCTCGAATCCGTGCGGCGCCTGGAATTTGTCGAGGCCGCCGCGATTGCGGGCAGAAGTATCGAGGCGGCGCGGCGTTTAGGCGCGGGTTTCTCCATCCCCGCGATTGCCGCCGATTATCGCGATCTCCTGTCCGATCCATCCATTGATGCGGTGCACATTTGCACGCCCAATTCTCTGCACTACGCGATGGCCAAAGAGGCGCTCCTGGCGGGCAAGCATGTTCTCTGTGAAAAACCGCTGGCCACATCGCTCGACGAAGGCTTGGAACTCGTCTCGCTCGCCGCGCGAAAGGGATTGCGCAACTGCATTTGCCACAATCTGCGCTGCTATCCCTTGGTCCAGCAGATGCGCCGCCTTTGCGAAGACGGCGATCTCGGCGAAGTTCTCCTCGTCCAGGGCGCTTACTCGCAGGACTGGCTGCTCTTCGAAACGGACTGGAACTGGCGCGTGGATTCCGCGAATGGCGGCCCCTCGCGCTGCATGGCCGACATCGGCTCTCACTGGTTTGATTTGGCAGAGCACGTCACCGGTCTGCGCGTCACATCCCTTTGCGCCGATCTTCAGACCTTCCACGCCAAGCGCAAACAACCGAAGCATTCGGTTGAAACCTTCGCCAATAAGCTGCTCCGTCCCGAGGACTATGTTGAAACGCCGGTGGATACGGAGGACTACTCCGCGGTGCTCTTCCGCATGGGGCCGCGCGCTTGCGGCAGCGTCACTGCCAGCCAGGTTTGCGCCGGGCGCAAGAATCGCCTTAGCATCGAAATTTACGGCGCAAAATCATCCGTCGCCTGGAATCAGGAGCGTCCCGACGAGCTTTGGATCGGCCACCGCGATACCCCCAATCAGCTTCTTCTCAAAGATCCGTCTCTGCTCAGGCCCGGTGCGCGCGGTTACGCCGATCTTCCCGGAGGCCACAGTGAAGGCTACGACGACACGTTCAAGCAACTCTTCCGCCGCTTCTACTCTTCCATCGGAGACCCGCGTGCCCCCATCGAATACCCGCAGTTCATCGATGGTTTGCGACAACTCTCCATCCTCGACGCCGCGCTCCAGAGCCACCGGAAGCGGTCCTGGATCGACGTCGCAGCGCGCGAACCTGGGAATTGAAAGGAGCGTTCCCGCGTGCTGATTCTTGCCGCCGTTGTCGCCATCTTCGTTTACGGGATGATCGCCGCCATGCTGGGCACCATCCTCCCGGCGCTCTCCGAACGATTCCAACTTTCTCCCAGCCACAACGGCACCATCGCCTTTGCGCAGGCGCTCGGCTTGATCATCGCCTCACTCGGAGTGGGTCCGCTGCTCGATAACCAAGGCGACAAATTGGGACTCATCCTGGGTCTTGCTCTCATCTCAATCTCTCTTTTCGTCCTGCCTCGTTCGCCCGGTTTTCGGAGCATTTTGTTTCTCCTCTTCATACTTGGCGTGGGAGGAGGCATTGTCGTCACCGGCGCGAATGCGCTGGTCAGCGGCGTTGGCGAGGCCCATCGCGCAGTTGCCCTGAACTTGGTCAATCTCTTTTTCGGGCTCGGTGGACTTGCCACCCCCTTTATTTCCGCCAATCTCTTCTCTCGAAACTGGGTTCGCCTTTGCTATGCGGTGGCGTCTCTCACCGTTGCCACGCTCTTCATCCAAGCGCTGGCCAAAATGCCTCCTCCCGCTGGCGCTGGGCGGTTCATCCTTGCCGACGCGGCTCCTGTTCTCGCGCGCCCCCTGCTATTTCTCCTCGGATTGTTCATGTTTCTCTACGTCGGCTGCGAAGTGGGAATCTGGAACTGGCTGCCCCGCCACCTCATCGCGCAAGGAATCTCCGAATCGCGCGCTCTCAACATCCTTTCCTTGGGATTTGCGCTCGGCCTGCTGGTTGGCCGCGTCGGTGTTGCGCCGGTGTTTGCCCGCGTTCCCGCCACCACCGTCACGCTGGCCGCGTCCGCCGCCATGGTCGTCACGACGTTCCTGATGCTTCAGACCAACCGGCCCGCGGCGGCTTTCGCTCTGGTTTTTCTGGCGGGCCTCTCGATGGCGCCGGTCTTCCCCACCACATTGGCAATCGTCGCTGACGCCTTTCCGCGCATGACCGGCACGGCGATCGGCATCGTCATCACCTGTGGTTGGATCGGGCTGGCTGTCAGCTCGCGCGTCATCGGCTTTATCGCCGGCAACGATCCGCGTCGCTTGAAAAAGGCATTGCTGGTGATTCCCGCTTCCGCGGTCCTGATGGTCGGATTGAATCTGGTAATTCGGAGTATGGTGCGCTAGCGCGGAAACTCGCGCTGCCCGGTCTGGCGGCGCAAGATCGTTCGCGTTAAATCGTCAAAGACTTCATGTAATCCACGTCGATTTTCAGCGCTTCGAGCGGAGGCATGTCAAATTCCTCCTGCTCCACGAAGATGTGCTTGATATCAGCCTTTTTCGCTGCCTCGAAGATCGGCCGGTAGTCGATGCTTCCGCGTCCCATCTCGGTCGACGGCGGTGTTCCGGTCTCCGTGCTCGCACCTCCCAGTTTGAACTCCTTCACATGCAGCATGGAAAAGCGTGTGGGGTAGCGTGTCAGATAATCCACCGGGTTCTTCCCGCCCACCACCACCCACCCGCAGTCCATCTCCATCGTCACGCTGGAGGGGTCGGTCCACCGTAGCAGCTGGTCGTAGGCCACCACGCCGTTGATCTCGCGGAACTCGCCCGTGTGATTGTGATATCCAAACCGCATGCCCGCCGCGTTCACGCGCTCCCCAATGCGGTTGAATTGTTCGGCATTCCATTTCCAATCGTCCAGCGTCATCACTGCTGCGAGCGCCCGCGCGCCTCCCGGCTTCAGCCTCGACGGATCCTTCAAGGTTGGCGATGAGCAGATGATGTATTCGAGCCCCAGGTCCTTGGCGTACTGAACGATTTCGCCTTCCTCGGGCATGAGCTGTGCCAGTGGGTAATGCGCGCTCACGCAGCGCAGTCCTGCTTGAATCATCGCCTGTTTCACTTCATCGGCCGTATAACCGAAAAATCCCGCTGCCTCCACCTCTTGATAACCGATTGCCCCGAGTTGCTTGAGCGTTCCCGCATAGTCCTTCGGCAGCAGTTCGCGCACCGAGTAGAGTTGCAATCCGATCGGCAGCCCCAGCGGATTGGCCGTGGCCGGCAGAGCTGCACCCCACACGCCTGCGCACGCGGCCGTCGCCGATGCGGTCTTCAGAAAAGTCCTTCTCGAAATTCGATTCATGTTCAAACTCCCCGATTGCAAATCATCTATTGTGAAAGTTGCCTGAAGCGACCGCCGCCGCGGACTCATCCCTGGATTGTTTTTGTCGCCGGATCCCACGTGGCGATCGTGTTTTTGAAATACGCGTAATTGGCCATGTGGCAGCCGATGGCCGCATGATTGCCGAACACTTCGTTTTCCACGGGCGGCTTGCGGCTTCGCACCGCATTGAAGAAATTGGCCTGATGGGCCGAAACGTCGCTGTACCCTGGCGGAGCCGTGAAAGCCTCCCCTTCGGAGACTTGATAATCGAGCGGCTCCGGCGCCGGATGGTCTGCCGCCCATTTCGCCAGGTACTCGTCGCGGAGCCTCGCCGGCCATCCTTGTGTCGAGTAGGTTTCCGGGCCGTAGTTGGTGCTTTGGGGCGTGAAGGTCAACGTTTGCCCGTTGATCTCCAGTGTCCCTTTCGTCCCCTGAAAAGTCACCATGTCGCCCGCCGCATTGTTCAGATTGCAGTGCAGCAAGATGCGGAAGTGTGGATAGTCGTAGAGCGTTTCGATCACATCCGGAAAATCGCGCCCATCCTTCCATCGGAACAGTCCACCGGCCGTCCTTGCCCGCTGCGGTGCGTCATCAATTCCAACGATTGAGAGAATTCCCGAGAGCATGTGCACGAACAGATCGCCCGCCAGTCCTTCGCCGTAATCCGTGAAGCAGCGCCACCGAAAGAAACGCACTGCGTCAAACCCGCGTTCCGGCGCTCCCACCAGATACTCGTCCCAGTTGATTGTCTCGGGGCTCGCGTCCGGCGGAATTGGATACACCCACGCGCCGCTCGCCGAATTGCGGTCCATCGACGCTTCGATAAAGAACACATCGCCGAGCGCTCCCGAAGCGTAGATTTCGTGCGCCTTCTCGAACACGATGGAGCTCACTCGCTGGCTGCCCACTTGCAGGATGCGATTGTTTTTTCGCACTGCCTCCACGATCGCGAAACCCTCTTCCACTCTGTGCGACATCGGCTTTTCGCAGTACACGTCCTTGCCCGCGTTGCACGCGTCCACCACGACGCGCCGGTGCTGATGGTCCGTGACGGCCACAATCACCGCATCCACGTCCTGACGGCTCAGAATCTCGTGATAGTTCCCCGTCACATCTATCTTTTTCTGAATCGCCTCCTGCGCCGCTTCATGCCGGCTCGTATACAAATCGCACGCCGCGACGCATTCGACACCCGGCACCGCCAGCGACGCTTTCAGCAATTCGCATCCCCGCGTCCCTGTCCCGATTGACGCGAACCGGATTCGATCGCTCGGCGCCACCGGCCGCCCCGCGCCCCACAACGGCGCCGGTTCCAGCAGGATCATCTTCGCCGCTGCTCCAGCCGCCACCGATCCCGCTCCTGCCCGTATGAAATCCCGCCGTGTCAGTGAGCCCATTCCGCCCCCCTCCGCTGAGAATTCTTCTGGTCTGCCGCTGCCCGTAATGGCCGCTCACATACACGTCGGCCCGTGTAATCGCCGCAACTGCTCGCTTCAATTTTCATCCGGATGCCGCCACAAATTCGTTTCGTTGAAAAGTTTCGTGGTGCGGGTTCCAGCGTGAACCGGGTTATGGGCGAAGGTCTCGTGGTCGGCCTGCGTGATTGCAAACTCGCTCAAAGCATTTGGTGCCGGCGGGGGGAATCGAACCCACGGCCTAGGGATTATGAGACCCTCGCTCTACCACTGAGCTACGCCGGCACAACACCAAGTTCTTGATGCTAAGGGTTCCTTTGTCGAGGTGTCAAGCCAGCCCCATGCGTTCCCCCATTCCTGGCCCGGCTCTGGAATGATTGCAAACACTGCCATTTCCGCCGATTCCCGCATCGTGGACCGGCGAGCAAAGACAGTACTTTCGTAACATTGACCCGCACTTTTCCAATCCCTAGTCTTGGTGGCGACAACTTGGAGAGGCTCTGGCCAGACCAGAGGAGGGTCGGGGTGTGTACCGTTTGGGCACACGACCCCGAAATTTCCCTCTTGACGGCACCTGACCGCTTATAGACTTCGCCGCGTAGTTTCCCTACTCGGAGGGGTCCCATGTATAAGTGGTCGGCTGTTGTGGTGTTGGCGCTGCTTGTCCTTGCCAGCGCGATGGGGTTGAGATCGTTGTCAACCCACTCGGTATTGGCAAGCACGAGCGGCCCGGTGCCACCTGATCGTTGGTTGGCAAGCACGAGCGGCCCGGTTCCGCCGGATCGTTGGTTGGCTGACAGCACGAGTGGTCCTGTTCCTCCGGACCGCTGGCTGGCTGCCAGCACCAGCGGCCCGGTACCTCCGGATCGCTGGTAAAAACCCAGGTGAGTGTGCTGCCGTAAGACCGCGCGGCACACCGCACATGCAGTTCTGGTGAGCTTGGGCTGGGCCTCGGAATTGGAATTGTAATGCTGGGCCCACTTGACTACACCCTATGGTTAGCAGGTTTTCTGCTAGAATCCTACGTAGTGGTGTCTTCATTCCTCCGCAAAGACTTCAAACGCTACCTAACTCTCAATATCTACATGCTTTGCGCCGCGGCCGTTACTTGCGGTCAGTTTATCTATATCCATAGGTTCGGATTCGATTCCCGCTCTTACTTTTTTTATTACTACTATTCTGACGGCCTCCTTTACATCCTGATGTATTTCGTCATGATTCACTTTTATCAGCAAGTCTTCACGGAAATGCATGTCGCCCGCTATATTCGCGTCGCGGCTGTTCTCCTTCTCGGAGCCACGGCTTTCTTCTCCTACTTGGTTGTCTATCAGACCAAGGAGCATTTGACTTCGCGATTCGTCGTTGAACTCGAGCAGAATCTCAATTTCGTCGGCGTCATCCTCACGTACCTGCTTTGGGGCGCCCTCCTGAAATTGCGCGAGACGCGTACGCGCCTGATCCAGTTGATCCTCGCTCTCGGCGTCTATTTCAGCGCCACCGCCGGTGTCTATGCTCTTCACAACCTGTTCCCCGTGCTTCAAAACTACGGCCTGCGTTGGCTCCCACCCGTCCTCGGGACGTGGCTGCCGCTGGCTTGGGCTTACACGTTTACGAAGGTTCCGGAGGAGTCTCGCTTGATGACGGAGGCGTTCGCGGTGAAAGCCCGATGATTGCTGCCCTTATTTGTGTGATTTCGATTGCGGCGTTTTTGCAGTTTTTTGTCTCCCACTGCCGCTCGATTTTGGCTGCGAGCCGAACTGTGGAGCTCTCCGACCGCGTCCGCGAGGTCACCGGCGTCGCCAGCGCCAACCTCTCCGCCGAGGATTTTCATCGCCTGCTTCAGCTCGTCCGGTTATGCCCCGAGCAGGGCGACGATCAAGTGGACATCCGCGCTGTCGGTACCTACTACTCCATCCTGCACATGCTTGCGTCGTTTTGCTCCAAGCTCGTTCCGAGCGCCTCGGCCTGGCTCGACCGTGAGCGCCAGAAATGCTCCTATTTCGCCGCCGTTGCCCTTGACAGGAGAATCTCCTATAGCCGGGGACTCCTGATTCAGCAGGTTGTCGAGCGCCCCTGATCCCCGCCGGATCGCGCCCCCCTGGCTCGACCCACGCTGCGCGGGCTGCTACTATGGTTTTGGAACTTGCTGGGGTTGGCTGTTTTCGATGCGACGCTCCGCCACTTCAAAGTTGCAACTCCGATTCGCTTCTTTTCTGCGCCGCTCGCGGTCGTTCGTTCCCGGAGAATCTCTCGGCGTCGCCGTTTCCGGTGGCGCCGATTCCGTTGCATTACTCCGTCTCTTGCTGGCAGTGCAGAGCGAGATTGGCGCCAGCCTTCGTGTCTTGCATTTTCACCACTCTTTGCGTGGCGCCGAAGCGGACGCTGATGCGGACTTTGTCGCATCGCTCGCGCGCGCTCATGACCTCGAATTCATCTGTGACCGCCGGGATGTCGCCGCCGCCGCGAAACAAAACCGCTGGAATCTCGAAGACGCCGCCCGCAGGCTGCGTTATTCATTTTTTGAAAGTGTTGCCGCCGCCGGGCGCGTTTCGCGCGTCGCCGTGGCCCATACGGCCGAAGACCAGGCCGAAACGCTTCTGTCTCACATGATCCGCGGTACCGGTCTTCGCGGCCTGGCGGGTATCCACCCTGTTTCTGGGTGTGTGGTTCGCCCGCTGCTCAATTTCCGTCGCGGCGAACTTCGCGGCTATCTCCAATCCCTCGGCCAGCCTTGGCGGGAAGATTCCTCGAATTTTGATACCCAGCGCACCCGCGCTCGCATCCGGGCGCGCATGTTGCCCGTTTTGGAAGCCGAATTTTCTTCCGCCTCGGTGGATCATCTGTGCAATTTAGCTCGCTTGGCTCGTGAGGACGAAATCTTCTGGGATGCGGTCGTCGATACTTGCTTCCACCGCCTTGCTCGCCCGTCTTCGGAAGGTGTCGCGATTCCCGCCAGGGATTTGCTCTCTCCGTCGCTCCTTTCTTTTCTCGCGCCGGCCGGCGGAAATCTGGATTCACCCGCTCCCGCCCTCCTTCGTCCGCTTACGGAACGCCTCGTCCGTCGTCTTTATGAACAGGCTCGCGGCGGCCGCGCGGCGCTCGGTGCCGTCCATGTCGAACAAGTCATTTCCTTGGCCTCCGGCTCGTCCAGCGGCCGCGCCTTGCACTTGCCCGGCGGCGTGAAGGTCGAGAAGAATTTTGCCGAATTGTGTTTTTATACGTGTCCGGTGCGGGCCGGTTCCGCCACAAAGACGGTGTTTCAGTCCGGGTCTTACCAGTATGCCGTGGCCCTTCCGGGACGGGGCGAAACCTTTGTTTCCGTTCCGGAAATTGGGGCTCGCTTCAAGTTGAAAGTCATTGACTGGCCATTGCCGGAGCGAGAAACTAAAATGCACGCGGTTGCTCTCGATGCCGATTTGCTCCGCACCCCCCTGGTCCTGCGGAACTGGCGCCCGGGTGACGCGTATCGGCCTTGTGGGCGTCGCCAGTCGAAAAAATTGAAGCAGCTCTTTTTGGCCCGCCGTGTCCCGGTCCGGCAGCGTGCGAGTTGGCCGGTTCTCGAGAGTGCTGGGCGGGTGGTTTGGGCCTGGAGGTTTCCTCCAGCCGCTGAATTTGGCATCGGCCGCCAAACTCGCGCAGGGGTTCTGATCGAGGGTAGTCAGGCGCGGGGAACTTGACGAGGTTTTTTGCTCTTGCACATAGCTGAATTCACCGGCGTCGCCGATGCATCTAACTGGGTGTAGGGACAAGAGGGTGAGGTAAGACAGTGAACTCAACGGTTCGTACCATACTTTTTTGGCTTTTGATGATTTGTCTGGCCGTCGTCCTCTGGGAAATGGCGTCGAAGAGCGGCCAATCGGCCCGCGAGGATGAACCCAGCTTCACCACCTTCATGGCCAAGGTGCAGAGTGGCGCCGTCAAAGACGCCAATATTTACCTCTCCCAAAACAGCGCTGAACTCGAAGGCGAGTACACGGACGGCGGAAAATTCCAGCACGTCACCGTCGCCAACGCCACCATTCCCGAAGTAACCAAGGCCTTCGACGACAAGAACGTTCATTACAACTACAAGGAAGCGAACCACAACGATTGGCTTTCTCTCCTCATCAATCTTGGCCCCATTCTTCTCCTCGTCCTTTTCTGGATTTTCATGATGCGCCAGATGCAAGCCGGCGGTAACAAGGCCCTCAGCTTCGGAAAATCGCGCGCCCGCCTTTTGACCGCGCAGCAGAAGAAGGCCACATTCAAAGACGTCGCCGGTATTGACGAGGCCAAAGAAGAACTCTACGAAATTATTGACTTTTTGAAAGATCCCCAGAAATTTCAAAAACTCGGCGGGCGCATCCCCAAGGGCGTTTTGCTGGTTGGCCCTCCGGGAACCGGCAAGACTCTGCTCGCGCGGGCGATTGCCGGCGAGGCCAACGTTCCCTTCTTCTCGATTTCCGGATCCGACTTCGTCGAAATGTTCGTCGGCGTGGGCGCCAGCCGCGTCCGGGATCTCTTCGAGCAGGGAAAGAAAAATGCTCCTTGCATCATTTTCATCGACGAAATTGACGCCGTTGGCCGGCATCGCGGCGCCGGGCTCGGCGGCGGCCACGACGAACGCGAACAGACGCTCAACGCCCTGCTCGTCGAAATGGACGGCTTTGAATCCAACGAAGGCGTCATCCTGATTGCGGCCACCAACCGCCCCGACGTTCTCGACCCCGCTTTGCTCCGGCCTGGCCGCTTCGACCGCCGCGTCGTCGTTCCCCGTCCGGACGTCCGGGGCCGGGAGGAAATTCTCCGCGTTCACACGCGCAAGGTTCCCCTTTCGGATGACGTCGACCTTTCCGTCATTGCCCGCGGCACTCCCGGATTTTCCGGAGCCGACGTCGCGAATCTGGTAAACGAAGCCGCTCTCTGGGCTGCCCGCCAGAACCGCAAATTCGTCACCATGGCCGATTTTGAAATGTCCAAGGACAAAGTCCTGATGGGCGCCGAGCGGAAATCCATGATTCTTTCCGACGAGGAGAAAAAGAACACGGCCTATCATGAGGCCGGCCACGCCCTGGTCGCCGCCATGACTCCCGGAGCCGACCCGCTCCACAAGGTCACGATCATTCCCCGCGGCATGGCTCTCGGCGTCACCATGCAGCTCCCCATCGACGACAAGCACACCTACACCAAAGAGTTCCTCGAATCTCAGCTCGCTGTTCTGATGGGAGGACGCGCGGCCGAAGAAATCTTCCTCAAGCACATCACCACCGGCGCGGGCAACGATATCGAACGCGCCACCGAGATCGCCCGCCAGATGGTCTGCGAATGGGGCATGAGCACTCTCGGACCCCTGACTTTCGGCAAGAAGGAAGAAGCGATTTTCCTCGGCCGCGAAATTGCCCAACACCGCGATTATTCCGAAGACACGGCGATCAAAATCGACGCCGAAGTCCGCTCCATCGTCAGTCGCGGTTACACCAGCGCTCGCGGCATTCTCGAAAGCCAGAAAGACACCCTTGAACGCATCGCCCAGGCTCTGCTCGAACGCGAAGTTCTCGACGCCAACGAACTCAAGCTTTTGATGGAAGGCAAAACGCTCCCCGAGAAGCCGCCCTCGCCTCCGCCTTCGGCTCCGCCGGTTCCGGCCAAGGAGCCCCAGCTCGCCCTGCGACCCGAACCGCGCCCGATTCCCGGGCTTACCAAGGGCGAAAAGCCCGCGCCGGCTTGACGCTCCGGCGGTTCAGTCCCCGCTGATTTCTGGAAGGGCCTCGAATTTCGAGGCCCTTTTTTTGTTGGGCGCCCGCGCTCCGGCTGCTGGGCCTTTCCCCTTCGGCACTGTTCCCATTTCCCGAATCGGCGTAAAATGCAGCCATGGCGAGCAAATCTTTCGACGTGATTGAATTGGATTGCCCCTGCTGCGGCGCGAAATTGAAAATCGACCGCACGCTTGGCGTGGTTCTTTCCCACTCCGCGCCTGTCCGGCCTCCTTCGATTGATCTGGACGATACCGCGCGCCTCCTTCGCGAGCATGAAGATCACGTCGAGGCGAAGTTCCGCGCGTCCGTCGAGGCCGAAAAAATGAAAGAAGACGTTCTCGCCAGAAAATTTGCCGAAAACCTCAAGAAAGCCAACGACGAGCCTCTCAAGAAGCCGCTTCGCGATTTCGACCTCGACTGAACTCGGCCATGCCTCGTTCCGCAGTTGCGACCGGAAAAAACCGCCGGTCCGTTCTGTTCCGCCTTCTAATTCTTGCCGGCGCTTTCGTCCTGCTGGTCCCGCTCTTCGCCTTGAGGGCAAGGGCACAGCGCGGGAAACATAAGCGCCCCGTCGTCCTGGATTCGGGAGTGGTTTATCAAAGGGACCCCTCGACCGGAGAACTGGGCATCGTCTCTCGATCCGCCGCTCCCCCTCCTGGCCCTCCAGCCAACGCTGCTCCGCTCGCCGCTCATGCCATCGAAGTCCAAGCGCAGGTTGTCCGCGTCACATGCTCCGTGTTTGCTCCCGACGGTACTCCTATCCGTGGGCTTGCGCGCGAGCGTTTCCGGGTGTTTGACGATAGTTCGCCCCGCCCAATCACCAATTTCGACGATTCTTCTCAGCCCGCAAGCGTCGCTCTCGTCATTGATGCCAGCCCCAGCGTGCTGCCCGCTGCGGGCGAAATGAAGGACGCGGCAAATGCTCTGGTCGAGGGACTCGCGCCTTCGGACGAAGTCGCCGTAGTCGATTTTTCCGCGCACACCTACTTGCAGCAGAAATTCACCACCGTCCGCGAGCTTCTCCGCCTGGCCGTCGGCCGCGTGAACGTCCGCGATCTTCTCGCTGACACAGGCGGCTCGAACATCTACCAGTCCGTTTATCTCGCGGCCGCGAAATTGTTTGCGGGTCGCACCGGCCGGAAGGGAATCATCCTGCTCACCGACGGGCAGGACAGCGGCCTCGGCCTCTCAATCGATCCCGCAAGCACCCGTCCCTGGGGTGCAGGAGACAACCGGCTTACTTTCGACGATTTGGAGAGGCTGCTGGCGGCCGACGACATCCAAGTTTTCGCCGTCTCGACCGAAAATCGCCCGAAGATTCTTACTCCCGCTTGGCTCCAGGCTCATCGCGATCGTTCCCTCATCGGACTCCAGGCTCGCCAGGAAGGGATTCCCGCGTACACGCTTTTCCTGGCGGAGATCGCCCGCGCATCCGGCGGCGAGCTGTATTTTCTCAACGAGGCCTCCAGCATGGCCGACACCTTTCGGCGAATCGCCCAGCGTATCGGAGCGGAATACACCCTGGGCTTCCCTCCCTCCGAAAGTCCGAGCGGACCGCCCAAGCCAGGTTGGCACGCCTTGAGGGTCGAAGTTCCCGATGCCCCGAACGTAACGATTGACTATCGTGGGTCCTATTACATTCCCGCCGGCCGCTGACTCGCCTCCCGGTTTCGATTTGCCGGAAACCGTGATTCAATACCTGTCCAATGTTCCGCCGAAGGCGTTTCCATCTCGCGCTCCCCTCCCGGAATCTCCTTCTCGGTGAGTCCACGCTCCTTATGGGCGTGCTCAATGTGACGCCCGATAGTTTTTCAGACGGGGGGAAATTCCTCGATCCGCAAGCGGCTCTCGAGCACGCTCTCGCGATGGAGCGCTCCGGTGCAGCTATCATCGACGTGGGCGGTGAATCCACCCGCCCCGGTTCGCGCGGAATCACAGCGAAAGAGGAGCTGGGGCGCGTTCTCCCTGTCCTTGAAAAGCTCCGCGGGCGGCTGAAAATCCCGGTCTCGATCGACACGAGCAAATACGAAGTCGCCGAAGCCGCCGCTGCTGCCGGCGCCGAAATCCTCAACGATGTCACCGCCCTCCGCCGCGACCCGCGCATGGCGGGGCTGGCCCGCAGCCGGAAAATGGCGCTGGTGCTGATGCACATGCGGGGCGAGCCGCTGACGATGCAGAAAAGACCTTTTGCCGGGGATGTCGTCCGTGACGTGATTTCCGGTTTGCGAAGGGCCGTAGCTGTGGCGCACAAGGCGGGCGTCTCCGCCCGGCGGATCGTTCTCGATCCAGGCATCGGCTTCGGTAAAAGCGCGGAACAAAATCTGGAGCTGATCGCTCGCTTGCCTGATCTCGCGAAACTGGGCTTTCCGATTCTCGTGGGAACATCGCGAAAATCGTTTCTTGCACGCGTGGTTGGCCGGCCGCCGGAATTGGACGCGTCGGAAAACCGCGTCTGGGCGACCGCGGCTACCGTGGCCGCGGCCGTTTTGCAGGGCGCTCACATTGTGCGCGTCCACGATGTGGCGGAGATGGCGCGCGTCGCCCGTGTCACGGACGCCGTCGCCAACGCCGGGCTCGCTCGCTATGGGAAACTGCGTTGAACTTCATCGATCGCTTCCGGAGTCTTACACCGCGGCAGCGCCACACTTTCTTTGCCTGCTACCTTGGCTGGTCGCTCGACGCGTTCGACTTTTTCATCCTCGTCGTATGCCTGCCCGCCATCGCCGCCGAATTTCACTCCAAGGTTTCCGCCGTCAGCGAGGCGATTTCTTTGACGCTGGCGCTGCGTCCGGTGGGCGCTTTTCTGTTTGGGATTCTTGCCGACCGCTTCGGACGCCGCCGCGTCTTGATGCTCGACATTATTTCTTTTTCCTTGCTCGAACTCGCTTCGGGGTTTGCTCCCTCGCTGAAAGTGTTCTTGATCCTTCGCGCGCTGTTCGGCGTAGCGATGGGCGGCGAGTGGGGTGTGGGTGCGGCTCTCACGTTTGAGACTTTGCCGGCCGAGGGGCGGGGTCTGTTCTCGGGTCTCTTGCAGGTGGGATACAACACCGGGTACCTGTTGGCGGGACTCGCGTTCGGCACGCTGTTCTCTCACATCGGCTGGAGGATGATGTTTGTCGTAGGCGCGCTGCCGGCGTTTCTCGTGCTGTACATCCGCAGCAGTGTCGAGGAATCTCCCGCGTGGGAATCGGGCCGCGCGCACCGGGAAAAGGCGCGGGGGGAAACCAGAGGCCTCTTCTATTATTCCCAAAAGCTGCGCTCCCTGCTTCCTCTGATTGCTCCCTTTCTGTTTCTGGCCGTGTTGATGTTCGGGTTCAACCTCTTCAGCCACGGCACGCAGGATCTCTATCCGACGTTCCTCATTAAAAATCACGGCCTGACGCCGCACATCGTCGGCCTGATCACGGTGATCTTCAATGTCGGGGCGCTGCTGGGCAGCATCGTATTCGGCGCGTGGTCGGAGAAGATCGGCCGTCGGCGCGCCATCATCGTAGCCGTCCTTCTGACGATTCCGGTGATTCCGCTGTGGGCCTACTCGACGAAGCCTTGGATGCTGGCGGTCGGAGCGTTCATTCTCCAGTTCTTGGTCGAAGGCGCGTGGGGAATCGTTCCGGCGCACTTGAACGAGCTCTCGCCCGCTTCCGTGCGCGGCACCTTCCCCGGATTCGCGTACCAGTTGGGAAATTTCCTGGCGTCGTGGAATGCGCCGATCCAGGCGAAGCTGGCGGAACGGCGCTACGCGGGGAATTTCGCTCCGGTCCTGGCATGGACCGCGTTGATCGTCGCGGCGTTTCTGGCCGTGGTCACATTTTTCGGAAAAGAAGCGACTGGTGCCGATCTTTCGAGCACGCAAGCGGAAGACCGAATTCCCGCCGGGGGCTGAAAAAAACCAGCTCAGCCTTGGGCTAGTTCCTGCGTTTGAAATGGCAGGCGGCGAAGCCGCTTGCCCGTCGCGGCGAAAATCGCGTTCGCGACGGCGGGAGCTGCGGACGGCACGCCGGGCTCGCCGATGCCGCCGGGAGACTCGTGGCCCGGGACGATGTGAACCTCGACGCGCGGAGCGTCATCGATGTGCAGTACGGGGAAGGTATCAAAATTGGCCTGCTGCACCTGGCCATTTTCAATCTCAATCTGCTCGAAGAGCGCCGCGGACAATCCGAAGACAACCCCTCCCTGAATCTGGGCCTTTACCATGTCGGGATTGATCACCTGCCCGCAATCCACGGCGCAAATCACGCGGTCCACTTTCACTCCACCGTCTTTGGAAACAGTCACTTCCGCAACCTGCGCGACGTATGTCCCGAACGCGTAGAGCCCCGCAATCCCGCGTCCCCGGCCCGAAGCAATCGGCTTGCCCCAGTCTCCCTTTTCCGCTGCCAGCTCCAGCACGCCGAGCAAGCGGGAGACGTGCACCGGGCCCGTATTATCGTCGTCCTGCTCGGCCACGGGCTTCTGGCTCGTTCGGATGATTTCGCGGCGCATCTCGAGCGGATCTTTTCCTGTCGCGGCGGCCACTTCGTCGATAAAGCTGTGGACAGCAAAATGGTTCCAGTTGGTGTCCACAGCCCGCCAGTAGCCGCGCAGGACCGCCGTGTGCAGGAAACTCTGCTCCAGCTTGTAATTCGGGACAGCCCCGGCGGCCAGCCCTACTCCCGCGAGCTCGGTCCCGACCGTGTCTGGAATCTCGCCCCCGAGGTAAGTGCCGTCGGTCGAGGGCGCTGCGATGTGGTGCGACCAGCCGGCCACCCGGTTTTGGGAATCCAGAGCGGCTCGCAGCCGATGGCGCGTGATGGGACGGTAATAATCGTGGCGAAGATCGTCCTCGCGCGTCCAGATGATCTTCACGGGCGCTCCGGCCGATTTCGAGACGAGCGCGGCCTCGACGCCGTACTCGATATTCAATCTCCGTCCAAATCCTCCGCCGATCAGCGTGATGTGAATGGTGATGGCGGAAGGAGGAATTTGAAGCACACTCGCAAGTGAGGCGGCCATGCCGCCGGGATTTTGCGTCGGTGCCCAGACCTCGCATTTTCCCCCGGCGAAGCTTGCCGTGCAGTTGGGCGGCTCCATCGGCGCATGGGCGACGAAGGGAGTCTCGTACTCCGCTTCGACGGTCTTCGCCGCCGAGGAAAACGCGGCGTCTGGATCGCCGATCTTCTTCAATTCCTTGCCGGGCGTTTTCAGCAAATCAGCCAGCGCCGCGCGCTGCTTCTCCGTGGACTCGTCCGCGCCCGCCCCGCTTTCCCATTCGATCTGGAGCGCCTTGCGCCCCGCCATGGCCTGCCAGGTGGAATCCGCCACCACCGCCACGCCGCCCCACAGATAATGCTGGTGTCCGGAATGCGGTGCGCGCTCCTCGCCAAAGAGCGGCTGCAGTTCAACGGCCGGAACTTCGAAAACCTTGCGAACGCCGGGAACGGCGAGAGCGGGCGCGGGGTCGAAGGATTTCACCCGGTCGCCCAAAACTGGCGGACGCGCGACAACCGCGAAGAGCATCCCGGGAAGCTTCGTGTCGATGCCGTAATGCGCCTCGCCGATCACGATGAACGGGGCGTCCACGCGACCCCTGTTCGTTCCGATCAGGCGATAATCTTTCGGCGTCTTAACCGGGACGTCTTTCGGGACGGGCAGCTCGGCAGCGCTCGCCGCAACTTCGCCGTACGTCAGGCGGTTCTTGGTCGCTTCGTGATAGACGGCGCTATCGCCCGTCGTGCATTCGGATGAGGGGACGTGCCAGCGCTCGGCGGCCGCCGCGACCAGCATGGCCCGGGCTGTGGCTCCAGCCTGGCGCAGGGGATCCCAGGACGAGCGCACGCTGAAGCTCCCGCCCGTCGTCATATCGCCGTACTTGAGATCCCAATCGCCCTGCTCGATTTTGATTTTTGACCAATCCGCGTCGAGCTCGTCCGCCAGAATCATCAAGAGAGAAGTGCGCACTCCCTGTCCCATTTCGGAGCGCGCCACCCAGAGGCGCATCTCGCACGAGGGAGAAATTTCAACGTAAGCGTTGGGAATGAAATCCTGTGAACCCGCCGGAGCCGCACGGAGAGGCGACGCTGCCGGCAAATAGATTCCCAGAATCAGTCCCGCTCCTCCAGCGGCCGTGAATTGCAAAAATTCACGGCGGGAAGGCTTCGCGATGCGGGCGGCAAAAGATGCCGGAGCGACCTTCGAGGCGGAGCTCATCGCGCGCCTCCCGCGGCGGCCGCAGGGGCAGTCGCAGCCGGCTTTTTCGCGGCTTGATGGACTGCCTCGCGGATTCGCTGGTACGTCCCGCAGCGGCAGATGTTTCCGCCGAGCGCATCGTCAATATCGGCGTCGGTCGGAGCGGGATTCTTTGCAAGCAGCGCCGAGGCCGTCATAATCATCCCGGCTTGGCAATAGCCGCACTGCGGCACCTGCGCCTCAATCCATGCCTCCTGAACAGGATGGCTGCCGTTGGGAGACAAGCCCTCGATCGTGGTGATTCGCTTCCCGGCGACGGAGGCGATGCGCGTGACACACGAGTGCGTGGCCTCACCTTCGACGTGCACGGTGCACGCGCCGCAAAGTGACGCTCCACACCCGAATTTCGTCCCCGTAAGGCCGAGCGTGTCGCGAAGGACCCAAAGAAGCGGCGTCTCGTGCGCGACCTCGACGACGTGCAACTTCCCGTTCACGGTGATGGAGATGGGATCCATGCAGGGCCTCGGTTGGCGCGGAGAGTCGTGCGCCTGCTCCAACCTGTCACGAATGGCGGCGAATTTCAAGGGAGCGCCTAGGCCGGGCAGCACAAAAACCGGAACCGTTCTGGATCCGGTCCTTCGTGCAGCCTGCCCTTCGCGTGCGTATGACGTTCGTGCAGCGGAACGTATCCGCGCCTTGCCGGGCCGGCCGCGTGCTCCCGCTTACGAGGCCGCTCGCTCGTTTTTGAGCTGAATCTCCAGCGCCAGCAAATCTTCGCGAATCTCCGCGCCCTGAAACTGCGCCGCCGCGAGCATCTCCTCGAATTGGCTTTTCGTATAGGCGCGCTTGAGCAACATGAAGCGAAACGTAAGTTTCGTGATCATGCCGTTCACCGCGCCGAGTTTCATGCCGTTGACGGCCCGTTCGATCGATTCCGGGGAAGCGTCGCGGCGCAGGTCGATGATCAGAGCCTGTCCCCCGGGCGCGAGAACGCGGCGCATTTCCTGCAGGGCGCGCGTCGGTTGGGTGAAGTTCTTGAAAGCCGCGCGGCAAAGAAGAAAGTCGAACGTTTCATCGGCAAACGGCATCGCCGACGCATTGCCGCGCCGGAAATCGACGCGCACGTTCTCATTCGCCGCGTTGGCGCTGGCGATTTCGACGAACGTTTCGCTGATGTCCAGCCCTGTGATTTTGTAGTCGCCGAGCTTCGCCAATTCGATGGCGAAATAACCGGGCCCGGGAGCGACTTCCAAGACTCGGCTCCCCGGCAGAATTTGCGCGGCGACGCGGCGGGCGAGCGCCCGAAAATCCTCCAGCGATTTCCGGGTGAGCGAGGCATACCACTTTGCGATGGCGCCTTCCATTCCCAAGCCCTTGTACGCCTTCGTATCCGAAACATATGTCGTCATGAAATCCTCCTTTTCGGAGCGATCCTAGCGCGTGATTCGAGCGCGCTGAACTCGCATTCGGCGAACGCAAGCACGCCATCGGCGAATGCCGCGTTTCAATCGGCGAGCGCTTTGGGCGGAGGATTCGTCTGATGTCCCCGCGCTCATCGGCATTCTTTTCGAATACAAATGTCGCAGACCTAAAATCGGCTTGGAACTGCGGCCGTCGTGGCAGTTATCCAATCGAGGGCGCGCCGGTTCGACTCGACAATTCAGTGATTCCCCCTCGAGTGGCGTATAATGTCCGGATGGCAATGCAACAAAATCGCGCACCGATGCACGGGACTACGGTCTTGTGCGTGCGCAAGGACAATAAAGTGGTGTTGACCGCCGACGGCCAGGTGACGCTGGGAGAAGGCGTAATCAAACACAACGCTCGCAAGACGCGCCGCCTCTACAACGACAAAATCCTCGCCGGCTTCGCCGGAAGCACGGCCGACGCGCTGTCCCTGTTCGCCCGCTTCGAAAACAAGCTTCAGGAGTTCCACGGCAATCTCGCTCGCTCCGCCGTCGAGCTCGCCAAGGAATGGCGCACGGACCGCTCCCTCCGTCATCTCGACGCGCTCCTCGTTGTAGCCGACGCGAAATCTACGTTTCTCATTTCGGGCAACGGCGACGTGATCGAACCGGACGACGGGATCACGGCCATCGGCTCGGGCGGGTCCTACGCGCTGGCCGCCGCTCGGGCATTGGCGAAAAACACGAAGATGGGCGCCAAGGACATCGCGCAGGAAGCCATGCGCATCGCCAGCGAAATCTGCATCTATACCAATGCGAACTTCAGCGTCGAAGAGTTGTGAAGTCCCCCACGGGAGGGGGTTCGGAAAAAGACATGGTCATTTACCTGTCCGGGGAGTCGCAGCCGCAAGAGCCGGAGCCGCTTCCCTCGTTTGATGAGCTGACGCCGCGCGAAATCGTGGCCGAGCTCGATAAGTACATCATCGGGCAGAACGCCGCGAAGAAAGCCGTGGCCATCGCTCTACGCAATCGCGTCCGCCGCCAGAAGCTCTCGCCCGAGATGGCCGAGGACATTCTTCCGAAAAATATCCTGATGATCGGGCCGACGGGCGTGGGCAAGACGGAAATCGCGCGGCGGCTGGCGCGGCTTGCGGGCTGCCCGTTCGTGAAGGTCGAGGCTTCGAAGTACACGGAAGTGGGGTACGTCGGCCGCGACGTCGAATCCATGGTGCGCGACCTGGTGGAAACTTCGATTGACATGGTCCGTGAGGAGAAGCTCGACGAAGTCGCGGACCGCGCCGAGCAGGCCGCCGAGGAACGCGTTCTGGACCTGCTTCTCCCTTCGTCTCCCCTCCCGGCCGACACCAACCCCGCCGCCGAAGCGGCTCGACGCGAACAAGCGCAGCGGACGCGGGAAAAACTGCGCGCCCAATTGCGCGAGGGAAAGCTCGACCAGCGTTTCGTCGAAGTCGAAGTCCGCGAGCGGGCCATGCCTTCGTTCGAAATCATCACGAACCAGGGCGTCGAGGAAATGGACATCAACGTCAAGGACATGCTCTCCGGCTTCTTCGGCCAGCAGAAGAAGAAGCGGAAGATGACCGTTTCCGAAGCCTTCGATTACCTCATTCAGGAAGAGGAAAACAGGCTGATCGACATGGATCAGGTCACCCGCGTGGGTGTTGACCGCGTCGAGCAGATGGGAATCCTATTCATCGATGAAGTGGACAAAATTGCCGGCCGCGAATCGGGGCATGGTCCGGACGTCTCGCGCGAAGGCGTGCAACGCGACATCCTGCCGATCGTCGAGGGGACAACGGTCAACACGAGGTACGGCATGGTGCGGACCGACCACATCCTGTTCATCGCCGCGGGCGCGTTCCACACCACCAAGCCCTCCGACCTGATCCCTGAATTGCAGGGGCGGTTTCCGATTCGCGTCGAGCTGAGCTCTCTCACCGAGGGCGATTTCATCCGCATCCTCACCGAACCGAAAAACGCGCTCATCAAGCAGTACGTCGCGCTTCTCGACACCGAATCGCTCAAGCTGGCCTTCACCGACGACGCCATCGCCACCATCGCCCGTTTCGCCGCAAAGGTCAACGAGCAGACCGAGAATATCGGCGCTCGCAGGCTGCATACCATCCTCGAAAAAGTTCTCGAGGATATTTCCTTCGAAGCTCCGGAAATGAAGAAAAAAACGGTCAAGGTAGACGCCGCCTACGTTCAGAAGCAGCTGGCCAGCATTGTGAAAGACCAGGACCTCAGCCGCTACATCCTGTAGAATTCCGCGAATGAAGATGAGAAACCGGGAGGGAATTCCTGGAGCGGGGCTCCCCGCGGGTGCCGCGCCTGCGGTGGCTCCATTTCTCGCTTCTCTTGCCCTGCTCGGATTGATCCTCGCCGGCTGCGCCGCCCCCGGCGAGCCCATCGAGCGCCGGCCTCCCGTTCCGACGGCGATCACCGACCTTGCCGCGGCCCCGCAGGGAAGCGACGTGGCTCTCACTTTCACCCTGCCGAATGAAACGGTCCAGCGCCGCCCCCTGAAATCTCCTCCCGCCGTCGAGATTTACCGGGGATTCTCGCCCGCGGGCGCGGCGCCGAAAAACCTTTCGCTGGTCGTCACGATTCCTCCCGCCATGCTCGGCCAGTACACGGCGGAGGGGCAAATCCACTTTTCCGACGTGATTTCACCTCAGGATTTCGCGCAACATCCGGGCGAGCAGGCCGTCTATTCCGTTCGCACTCGCGCCTCGGAAAAAAGAGAATCCGACGATTCCAACATCGTCGCCGTCCCTCTCGCGATTCCTCCGCAACCCGTTGCCGACGCCAAAGCCCAGGTGACCCACGACGCGATCCTGCTCACCTGGACGGCGCCCCCAGCGAGCGTCACCGGCGCGCCGGTGACGATTTCGGGCTTTCGCGTGTACCGCGCGGAGTTGCAGGCCGCTCCCTCGGCAGCGTCGCCCTCGCCGCCAAGGCGGAAGGCGGCTTTCCTCCTTTTGGGGGAGACGGATCCCTCGAAGGCCAATTTCGCCGACACTCACTTCGCGTTCGGCGCGACCTACGAGTACACGATTCGCAGCGTGTTTTCGGCGGCGGGCGCGGCGCGCGAATCCGGCGACTCGAATTTGGTACTTGTCACGCCGCGCGATATTTTCCCGCCATCCGCTCCCGTTGGTCTGGAAGTGATTTTCGTTCCCGCCCAGGGCAGTGCGCCCGCCTCGCTCGACCTCTCCTGGGCGATCAATCCCGAAACCGATGTGGTGGGCTACAACGTCTATCGAAGTGAGCGGGAAGGTTCGCCTGGCGAACGTTTGAATCCGGCGCTATTGCGAACGCCCGCGTTTCGCGATATGAATGCCGTGCCCGGCCTTCACTACTTTTATTCCGTCACCGCGGTGAGTGACGCCGGGCTGGAAAGCGCCGCGAGCGCCGCCGTTTCGGGCGGCATTCCCGCGGCCTCGCGCTAGGCGACATGGCCCTCTCACCTACCGGCGTTTCTCACGCCAAGCGGATCACCTCGCTTGAGCTCGCCACAGGCCTATATACCGGAACCCTTCTGATCATCGTCATGATCGGCTCGCTCGTGGCCGCCAATCGCATCCCCGGACTCGAACGGTACGCTCTCGAGCGCAATGCCGCTTCCGGTGGCCTCTTCGTGATTTTCATGCTGGTTCCCGTGGTCCGCTTTCTTCGCCATCCCGTGCAGATGTTTACTTCCGGGATTATCGGGTGGGGGATTTTCGTCGTCGCCTACGACATCGCCGGATTTTTCTTCCGGAATTTGTTCGATGTCCTCCGGACTCCCGGCGAAGCGTTCGTGGAGGGCGCCATCATCTATGCGATCTTTGCCGCGGGGTCTTGGGTGGGCGGCATGATGCTCCACGCGCGCCGCCATCCCATCTTTCCGGGGAGAAGGCGGCCGGGCGGCGAAATGCATCCCAGGCCATGAAGCTCTGCCGTTTCCAGCCGCTGGAGGTTTCCTCCGGCTCCATCGGACTCAATGCGGTCGCATCCCATCCTCCGGAGCGGGCGGGCATCGTCGAGGGCGGCGCGGTGCTCGAGCTCCGCGGCAGCCTCCTCGAGGAATTAGTTCCAACGGACCGGACCTGGCCGCTCGACACTGTCCGCTTTCTGCCTCCTTCGGTTCCCACAAAAATTGTCTGTGTAGGCCGCAATTACCGCGAGCACGCCTCCGAGCTCGGAAACTCCGTTCCCAAGGAGCCGCTCATCTTTCTGAAGCCTCCTTCCTCGATTCTGGCTCCCGGCGAGCCCATCGTGCTGCCTCCGTCATCGCACCGCGTGGATTTCGAAGGCGAACTCGGTGTCGTTATTTCGCGGCGCTGTTCGCGCCTGCCACCGGGCGAGAATGTCCAACCTTACGTACTCGGATACACATGCCTCAACGACGTCACTGCCCGCGACCTGCAGAAGCTGGACGTCCAATTCACCCGCGCCAAGGGATTCGATACATTCTGTCCGTTCGGCCCTGTGCTCGAAACGGAATTGCCCGAATCGGGTGCGGCTCTCGAAACCTTCGTCAACGGTTCCAGGAAACAGTCTGGACACACGTCGGAAATGATATTTTCCGTTGATGTTATAATTCGCTGGATCTCGCAGGTCATGACGCTCGAGCCCGGCGACGTGATCGCCACGGGAACGCCCTCGGGCGTGGGTCCGCTTTCCGCGGGCGATGTGGTTGAGGTCAGCATCGGCGGCATCGGAACGCTCCGGAATCCGGTGGCTTCCTCCGATGCGGGATGAGGCCTCGAAGCGGCTTGCATTTGCTGCAAAGCGGCAGGCTTTGAAACGACGTGCTTCGGGTTGAGGGCGCCCGAGACCTTCGGAGGTTTTCCCCTCCGGAAAATTCGCGGGCAGGCAGGCGTTGAAAGATCTCCTATCCAATTGGCGCGACGCTCTTCCGCTGGCCGTTCTCGGCGTGCTGGCCGTGATTGGCCTCTATTACTGGCTGAGCCGCGAGCCCGAAGATCCCGAGGATCTCGAGCGCCAGCGCCGTGCCTACCTCAATCGCGTCGGGCGGATTGTCGAAGGCCAGGTCCTCGAGATTGTCGACCAGTCCCGCGAGCCGCGCGAACCAACTCGACCCGCCAAATCCGCTGCTCTATTCGGAAAGCCGCGCTCCAGCCCGCTGAACGGCGCGCAGAAACTCCTCTACTACACCTATTCGATTTCCGGCGTCACTTACGAAACCGCGCAAGATATCACCGGACTCGAAGAACAGGCTCACCTCAGCCGCATCGCCGCCGGACAAACGGCCAGCGTGAAATACGACCCTTCGAATCCCTCGAACTCGATTCTTCTCGCCGACGACTGGTCCGGATTGCACTAGAATTTCCTGGTCCGCTTCGCCGATCATGATAGAACGCTGTCCTTCGGAAAGCCGCCGCCCGCTGTTTTGCTTTCCCCCGCTTGAAATCGCTCCTCGATAACTGCTAGCTTGTCCATGTGTTATGCAACGCCCTTCATTCATCCCGGCACCCAGCCGCGCGAGGCAATCCTTTGAAAATCACGAATACGCTGTTCCTGCTTGTTTTCACGGTAATCCCTGCCGCGCTCTTCTTTAGCGCGCCCTCTCCCGCCCAGCAAATCGACCCGAGCCTCTACTCCAGCCTTCGCTGGCGGCTTCTCGGACCCGACCGCGGTGGGCGCGTCTCCGCCGTCGCCGGAGTTCCCGGCGACCCCTCGACGTATTACATAGGGACACCCGGAGGGGGGATTTGGAAGACCACCGACACGGGCCAGGTCTGGAAACCCATTTTTGACCAAGAGCACGTCGCCTCGATCGGCGCCATTGCCGTATCCCGCTCGAATCCCAATATCATTTACGCCGGCACTGGCGAGCAAACCGACGGCGACGGCGTTTGGAAATCCACCGATGCCGGCGCGACCTGGGAACATCTGGGCCTCGACGACACCCGCTACATCACCTCCGTCATTGTGGATCCACGCAATCCCGACATCGTTCTCATCGGCGCTTTCGGTCACCCCATTCTCTCGACGTCCGCTCCCAGCGCGGCCAAGGGCGTCTACAAATCCACCGACGGCGGCAAAACTTGGTCGAAGACTCTCTACAAAGATGAAATGGCGGGCGTGGATGATCTCGAAGTGGATCCCGACAATCCGCGCATCCTCTACGCCGCGGTCTGGCATCCGTTCGATTGGCGGTCCGGCGAGACTCCCGGCACCGAGCAGGACGCCTGGATATATAAATCCACGGACGAAGGCTCCACGTGGAAATTGGTTTCCGCCAAGGGAATGCCCGCGGAGCCCTGGGGCCGCACGGGCTTGGCCGTCGCTCCCGGGACTCGCGGCCAGCGCGTTTTTGCCATTGTCACGCAGGGCCTATTTCGTTCCGATGACGGCGGCGAGACCTGGAGCCAGATCACCAAAGATCCGCGCGTCGTCGGCAACGCCTACTTCAGCCGTGTCTTCGTGGACCCGAACAATGCCGACACCGTCTACGTGATGCAGACTTCCGCCTACCGCTCCACCGACGGCGGCAAGACATTCATTTCATTCAAGGGCGCGCCCGGCGGCGACGATTATCACGTCCTCTGGATCAATCCTGAAAATTCGAAGTACATGTTCTTGGGAGTCGATCAGGGCGCCATCATCTCCACCGACGGCGGAACTTCCTGGTCCTCGTGGTACAACCAGCCCACCGGGCAGTTCTATCACGTCATCACCGACAACCAGTTTCCCTACGTTTCCTACGCCCCGCAGCAGGATAGCGGCACCGTGGCCGTACCCAATCGCAGCGATTACGGCGAACTCACCTACCGCGACTGGTTTTCCATCGGCGGTTTCGAATACTGCACCATCGCGCCCGACCCGCTTCATCCCAATATCGTCTACTCCGGCGGCTGGTACGGCAGCGTCGTCCGCTTCGACAAGACCATCGGCCAAATCACGCACGTGTTCGTCCGCTCCGGCAAATTCCGCACTTACCAGATGGCGCCGCTCGTTTTTTCGCCCCAGGATCCCCGCACGCTCTACTACGGCACCCAATACCTGATGAAGACGGTCAACGGCGGCGAAAGCTGGCAGATTCTGAGCCCCGATTTGACCGTTCGTCCCGTCGGCGCGAAAACCGATGCCGGCTCTCCCGCGGGACACATTCCCTACGAACGCGGCGATGACGACGAAGACGAAGCGCAGAGCTTCCACCGTGGCGCTGCAATCACCACCCTTGCGCCCTCCATTCTCCAATCCGGTGTGATCTGGGCGGGCACCACCAACGGCATGATCCAGCTCACGCGCGACGCCGGCCGCACCTGGCAAAACGTTTCACCCGCCGATCTCACCGAAAAATTCAACGTGGAAGCGATCGACGCCTCTCATTTCGACGTGAATTCCGCCTACATCGCGGCCATCGCGCCTCACGATTCCCACCCGTACATCTACAGCACGCACGATGGCGGAAAATCCTGGCAGAAAATCGTGAATGGCTTGCCCGGCGATTGGATCAGCTGGGTGGTCCGCGAAGATCCCGTCCGGAAGGATCTTCTCTATGCCGGCACGGGAGAAGGCGTCTACGTTTCCTTCGATGACGGCGATCATTGGCAGCCGCTTCAACTCAATCTCCCCGCCGCCACGGTCCGCGACTTGGTGGTCCACCGCGACAACATCGTGATCGCCACCTATGGCAGGAGTCTCTGGGTCCTCGACGACATCACCCCGCTCCGCCAGGCCGCGCCGCAAATCGCCGATTCACCCGCCGCTCTGGTTCGCCCGCAGGATGCGATTCGCGTCCGCTGGGACAACGATCAGGAGACTCCTCTTCCTCCCGAATTTCCTTCCACTCCGAATCCTCCGGACGGCGCCATTTTCGATTACTACCTCGAATCCGCGCCCTCTTCGGACATCGCCCTCGACATTCTCGATTCGCAGGGCCGCCTGATTCGCCACTATTCCAGCGCTCCCCGCGCCGAAAAATATCTGCCCGCCAACGTTCCCGACTATTGGTTCGGCATTCAGGAAACCCTCACGAAGGATCCCGGCATGAACCGGTTCGCCTGGGATCTCCGCTATCCTCCCCCGCCCACGCTGCCCTACAGCTACTGGGGCAATCCGCTCGACTACATCGAATACACTCTGTCGGACCACGCCATTCCCGGCCAGACGCCGCACGAGCAGACTCTCGGCGCCATCGTTCCGCCCGGCCGGTATCTGGCCGTGCTTACGGTTAACGGAGTCGAGTACAAGCAAGGCTTCAACGTGGTTCTCGATCCGCGCGTCCAGGTCTCGCAGAACGATCTGGTCGCTCAATTCGACGCCGCTCGCTCGATCTCTTCCGGCCTCGCCGCCAGCACGAACGAGTTTCGCGCGGCCGAAGCTTTGAGCTCCGCCGTCGCGGACCGCCAAAAGAAAATGTCCGGAAATCCGGCGGCCAGCGGCGCGATCGACGCCTTGAAAAATATTTCCTCGAAAATCGAGGCCGTCGAAAATGGCGACGATGACGCGCCCGGTTTCGGCCCCGTCAATCGCGACCTGGCGCGAATTGATTTTATGGTGGAGGTCGGCGACGGCGCTCCTTCCGACCCCGCCAAAGAAGCCATCGCCGATTCCTGCTCATCTCTCAACAAAGCCGTGAGCCTGTGGCGCGATTTGAACTCGACCACGCTCCCCGCCGCCAACGCTCTGCTGGGAAAACTCCAGCTTGACCCGCTGCCCATCGCCGCGCCCGCAACCATTCCCGCCGACGCCTGCGCCGTGCCCTGATTCTTCGCCCGGCGCGGGGCCAGGCTTCGGAAAGCTTTCAGCGGGCGGCCATCAGGCGTTCGCGCGCTTCGGCGTTCGTCGCCAGGTCGATGCAGGTCCAGGCCATGGCCAGCGCCCCGTCTTCGAGCGCTTTGTCCGCATACTCCGTGATGCAGTGCGCCGTGAACTCCGGCTGGTGATTGACGGCGGGCAGTGAATGGATGCCGATCATCGGATGAATGGACGGCATCGCCAGAGAAACGTTTCCCATGTCCGTCGATCCCGTAGGCCGCGTTTCCCATTCGCCCAGGTTGGAAAACGTCCGCCCCAGCGCTTCCGAATTCTTGCGGTAAAATTCCGCCATTCCGGCGTCGTGCCGCATCTCCGCGTACGGTTTGTCGCCTCCCGTGATCTCGATTTTCGCTCCGGTCGCCAGTCCGCCTGCCTCGAAACACCGGTACACCCGGGGGCGCAATTCGGCCAGCTGCTCCAGCGTTTCCGACCGGACGATATATTTCGCCGAAGTGTGCGCCGGAATCACGTTCGGGGCGGCGCCTCCGTTCGTGACGATGCCGTGAATCCGGTCTGTTGACCGAATGTGTTGCCGCAGCAGCCCCAGCGCTGTTTGCGCGATGGTCAGCGCGTCTCCTGCGTTCACGCCCAGCTCCGGAAACGCCGACGCGTGCGATTCCTTCCCCGTGCAATGCACCTCGAACATGGAAGCGGCGATAATCTTCGACCGCAGCATGTCGAATGGCGCTGGATGCACCATCATCGCCGCATGAAGCCCGTCGAATCCCCCCCGCTCGAGCAGCAGGATTTTTCCCCCCCGCGTTGCCCACTTCCTCCGCCGGCGTCCCGATCACGCTGATCGTCAGCCCCGCTTCGTCCGCCACTTTCGCCGCGCCAAGCGCCGCGCCCACCGCCGAAGCGGCGATGATGTTGTGGCCGCACGCGTGGCCGATGCCGGGCAGGCAATCATATTCGGCGCAAATCCCGATGTGCAGAGGCCCCGTTCCGGCGCTCGCGCGAAATGCCGTCGGCAGACCGCAAATCCCCTTCCTCACCGCGAACCCGGCGTCGGCCAGCGATTCGCACAGCCACTCCGAAGCCTTTTCCTCCTCGAAACCCAGCTCCGGATGGGCATGGATGCGGTGGCTCAGGCCAATTAAGCTTTCGCGGGCGGAGATAAGCCTTTCTTGCGCTGCGCCTTTCGGGTCCATCAGTCGCTTCCTCTCCTTGCTCGAGTTTCCCGGCAGCAGGATACCACGCCGTCGCGCGCGCGACTCTCGCGCTCCCCGCGCAAAACCGGATGCCGGAGCGAACGCGGCCGCATCCCGCGGTCCCCGGAGCGCCGCCCGATAAACAGTCACACTTGCAAGTATAACTTGCAAGGTTTCCTGTTATCTTGTAAAATCATGGCCATGCCGCGCAAGACTCCGGAAACCGAGGTCGCTGACTTCATTCAAGCCATGGGCCTTCTCGTCCGCCGCGTCCGCGCCGCCGCGGCCTCCGAGGAGCTTTCCTTGACCGAATCCGCCGTCATGCGCCGCCTCTCCACCGACGGCCCCGCCACCACCGCCGGCCTCGCCCGCGCCGAAAGCATGAAGCCGCAATCCATGGGCGCCACGGTCGCCGCCCTCGAGGAAATGGGCATGGTCGAGCGAAAGCCGCATCCCACTGACGGCCGCCAGGTGAACATCGTTCTCACTTCGAAGGGCGCCGCTGTCCGCAAGCGCGTCTCTGCCGCGAAGCGCATGTGGCTCTCGCATGCCATCGACCAGCTCGACGAACGCGACCGCGAAACTCTCTTCAAGGCCGGCGAAATCATCAGGCGTTTAGCGGAAAAATGAGCCGCAACATGGCGTCCGGCCCCGTCGAAAGCAAGCCGCCAGCCGCTTCGCAAACACGGCAGACCCCGCGTCGCGGCGGCTCCATGTCGCATGCCTGGCGCGCCTTGCGCCACCGCAATTTCAAGCTCTTCTTCGGCGGGCAGTCCATTTCTCTCATCGGCACCTGGATGACCCGCCTCGCGACCGGATGGCTCGTCTACCGCCTCACTCATTCGGCGCTGCTCCTAGGCGTCGTCGGCTTCTCGGGCCAGATTGTCACTTCTGCTCTCGCTCCGTTTGCCGGCGTCTGGATCGAACGCGTGGACCGCCGCAAGCTGCTGGTGTGTACGCAAGCCCTGGCCTCCCTGCAATCGCTCGCTTTGGCGGCTCTCACTCTGGCCCGCGTCATCAACCTCTCGGAGATTATTGCTCTCACCGCCTTTCAGGGATTGATCAACGCCTTCGACATGCCGGGACGCCAATCCTTTCTCGTTCAGATGGTCGAAGATCGCGGCGACCTCAGCAACGCCATCGCCATCAACTCCTCGATGGCCAATGGCGCCCGCCTCGTCGGCCCGGCGATTGCCGGCCTGGTGATCGCCGCTCTCGGCGAGGGCTGGTGCTTCCTCCTCGACGGCGTCAGCTACTTCGCCGTTATCGCCTCGCTCCTCCTGATGCGCGTCAAGCCTCTCGATATTCGCCGCAAGGCCGCCGGCATGTTCGAACAGATGCGCGAAGGCTGGCAGTACGTCAGCGCGTTCCGTCCCGTCCGCACGATTCTTCTTCTCTTCGCGCTTCTCAGCCTGATGGGATGGCCGTACTCGGTCCTCTTGCCCATCTTTGCCGGCAATGTCCTCCACGGCAATGCGGCCACCCTCGGCTGGCTGACCGGAGCTTCCGGAGTCGGCGCCGTTATCTCCGGCCTTTCCCTCGCCCTCCGCAAATCCGTCGCCGGGCTCACGCGCATGATTCAGATTGCCGCGGCCATGCTCGGCGCCGCTCTCATTCTTTTCGGATTCTCCCGCGTCCTTTGGATTTCGCTGCTCCTCATGGTCTTCGCCGGTTTCGGCTTGATGCAGGCCGCCGCCGTCAGCAACACCATCATCCAGTCGCTCGTCACTGAAGACAAGCGCGCCCGCGTCATGAGCTATTACACAATGGCTTTTTTCGGCGCCGCGACCTTCGGCAGCCTTCTCGTCGGCGTCCTCGCCCATCACATCGGCGCGCAGCACACCGTGATGCTCACGGGCTCCTTCTGCGTGGCCGGCTCGCTCTGGTTCACGTTTGAGCGGCCGAAAATCCGGGAAGTCATGCGCCCTGTCTACCGGGAAAATGGGCTTTTGCCCGGCGGCGATATCAGCCCCATCTCCGACGAAAACGAACCCGCAATCTGAATTGTCTCCTCGGCTCCAACCCGTGGGAAAATCTTCCCTCTGCCCTGCATCTCCAGCGGCTCATTGATGCTCATCGTTTGCGCCTACTGCGCGATCAAGCCGCCTGTTGAATTGCCCGTCTGTACCAGGTTGTCGCCGTCACATTGATAGCTTTCAGAGCGCGCTGACGCAAAGTTCGTCTGCGTGACCGTCTGTGATTTTCAAAAGTCCACAGCCATCGAAATTTGCTTTTCGGCCCTCCGATATGCAACATGGATGTATGCGTCTCATGACGCAAGCGCGCCCCGTACGCTTCGCCCCCGCGTCGCGCGGGAGATCCCTGGGGGCCTGCGGCAATCCTAATCGCAACACACCCGGAAATAGAAATCGCCGTAACTTGCTGAAAAGAAAGGATTGCCCATCATCCTAATCGCAACACTTCCGAGGGATGTCTGTCGCGGGTATGGCCCATGGCCCAGCACCTAAAACATCACGATCGCCTCGACGAGCTTCGAAAACTTTCCATCGAGGCTGAAGCGGGCGGCGGCCCCGAACGCCGCGAGCGCGAGCACAAGCAAG
The DNA here is from genome assembly GCA_035503815.1 of Verrucomicrobiia bacterium. Lineage (GTDB taxonomy): Bacteria > Acidobacteriota > Terriglobia > Acidiferrales > UBA7541 > Palsa-295. The sequence continues at coordinate 33,659 of DATJTF010000018.1, read as the reverse complement.
GCAAGCTCAGCGCGCGCGAGCGCATCGAGTTGCTCCTCGACGAAGGCTCGTTCGAAGAGCTCGACAAATTTGTCCGCCACCACGCCACCGATTTCGGCATGGCCGGCCAGCGTCCGCTCGGCGACGGCTTCGTCACGGGCTACGGCCGCGTCGAAGGCCGCCTCGTCTACGTTTTCGCGCAGGACTTCACCGTCTTCGGTGGTTCGCTCTCCGAAGCCAACGCCTCGAAAATCACGAAAATCATGGACCTGGCCATGCGCCAGGGCGCTCCCATCATCGGCCTCAACGATTCCGGCGGCGCCCGCATTCAGGAAGGTGTGATGTCGCTCGCCGGCTACGCCGAGATTTTTCTCCGCAATACTTTGGCCAGCGGCGTCGTCCCGCAGATCAGCGCGATCATGGGCGCCTGCGCCGGCGGCGCCGTTTATTCTCCGGCGATCACCGATTTTATTTTCATGACCCGCGATGCGTCGTACATGTTCGTCACCGGCCCCGACGTCATCAAGACCGTCACCCACGAAGAGGTGACCAAGCAGGAGCTTGGCGGCGCGATGACTCACAACTCCAAAAGCGGCGTCGCCCACTTCCTCTCCCTCGACGACTCCGAATGTCTGGCCATGATTCGCGAACTCCTGTCCTATCTCCCCTCGAACAACCTCGAGGATCCTCCTCGCCGCGAATCCTCCGATCCCTGGAATCGTTCCCATGCCGCTCTCAACACGCTAGTCCCGGAAGACTCGCAAAAGCCCTACGACATCAAGGACGTAATCCACGCCGTGGCCGATGACTCCGCGTTTTTCGAGGTTCACGAGCATTTCGCGAAAAATATCGTTGTCGGCTTCGCGCGGCTCGATGGCAGGCCGGTGGGAATCGTCGCCAACCAGCCGGCGTATCTTGCCGGTGTGCTGGATATTGACGCGTCGGTGAAGGGCGCTCGCTTTGTCCGCTTCTGCGACGCCTTCAACATTCCTCTCATCACCTTCGAGGATGTGCCGGGATTTCTCCCCGGCACCCAGCAGGAGTTCGGCGGAATCATCAAGCACGGCGCGAAGCTCCTGTTCGCGTTCGCCGAGGCCACCGTCCCGAAAATCACGGTCATCACGCGCAAGGCTTACGGCGGCGCCTACTGCGTCATGGCCTCGAAGCACATTCGCACCGACATCAACTACGCTTGGCCCACCGCCGAAATAGCCGTGATGGGCCCCGAGGGCGCGGTCAACATCGTCTACAAACGCGAACTCGACCGTGCCGAGGATGGCGCCCGCGAAAAGATTCGCGCCGAAAAAATCGAGGACTTCCGCGAGCGCCTCGCCAACCCCTATATCGCCGCCGAGCGGGGCTATGTGGACGCCGTCATCGAGCCCGCCGAAACGCGCCCGAAATTGATCGCCGCGCTCCGCTCGCTCGAAACCAAACGGGACGTCAACCCCCGCAAAAAGCACGGAAACATCCCCCTATGAGAAAAAAATTGAGCGTCGTGGGAAGACTATGAAAAGGTTGAGTTTAATGAATTTTAATTATGGGCGAGCCGGCCGCAATCGGGCCCCTCGGCTGGCTTTTCTCGCCTTTTTCAGGTAGCCTGTTGCGGTTTTGTTTCACGCATCATTTGCTCTAATAGGAGATTTGACGTGGCTCGTAAAGGAAAAAAGTCGGAAAAGACTCTGCTCGATTCGCTCGACAATTTGATCGAAAAGCACCACCTGCTCAAGCACCCGTTTTATCAGGCCTGGACCGAGGGGACTTTGTCCCGGGAATCGCTTGGGCTTTACGCAGAACAGTATTACCAGCACGTTCGCTCCTTTCCGGAAAATCTGCGGCAGCTCAAGGGGCGGACCAACGGCGAACTGGGCGATTTGGTGAATGAAAATTTGGCCGAGGAGCTCGACCCGGTCGCGCCTCACCCGCTGCTCTGGCGCCAGTTCGCGCAATCGCTCGGCGTGAGCGAATCGTCGCTCGACGACGCCCGGCCGCTTCCCGGCGTCGCCGCCCTCCTGGATACGTTCGACGAACTTTCCTCGCACGGTTCGCTCGGCCAGGCCGTCGCCGCCTTCTACGCCTATGAAGCGCAGGTTCCCGAAATCGCCACCCAGAAAATTTCCGGGCTCCGCCGCTTCTACGGGATCAACGAGCCGCGCTCGCTCGCCTACTTTGCGGTGCATGAAGAGGCGGATGTGCGTCACCGCGCCGCTTGGCGCACATGGCTCGCCGGACAAACCAACGCGAATGAAATGGAAATTCTCTGCGCCGCCGAGAGGACTTTGAAGGCGCTCTGGGGAGCGCTGGACGCCGTTTACCCGCGGGGCTGCTCGAAAAATTAGGCGCCGCATCGCGAGAGCCTGAATCTTTTTCGGGTTCTCACTTCGCTTCGATTTTTTCGAGCACGCGCACTCCCTGCGGCCCTCCGACGAACGCCTTCGACGCGAATCCCAAAAACAAGCCGTGCTCTACGGCGCCGACGACGTGGTCGAGATGATGCGCGATTTCCTTGGGATTTTCCATCGCCCCGAAATCGCAGTTGATGATGTAGTGCCCGCCGTCGGTGACGAACGGCTCGGCGTTCGCCGCCATGCGCAACTCCGTTTTTGCTCCGAGCTTTTCAAGTTTTCTTTGCGTGGATTGCCAGCCGAAGGGAACCACTTCGACGGGAACCGACATCGTCGACCCCAGCTTCGCCACGACCTTTGTTTCGTCCACGATCACAAACATACGGCGGCTCGCGGATGCCACGATCTTTTCTCGCAGCAGCGCTCCGCCGTGACCCTTGATCAGATAAAGCGGACCGGGAACGACTTCGTCCGCGCCGTCGATGGTCAGATCGATTTCGGTGCGCTCGGCGAAAGTAACAAGAGGAATTTTCAAGCCGCGCGCCTGCGCCGCCGTTTTTTCCGAGGTCGGAAGAGCCACGATGCGAAGGCCGTCTTCGGCGACGCGCCGGCCGAGTTCGTCCACAAGATAGGCGGCGGTCGAGCCGGTGCCGAGACCGACTAACATGCCGCTCTCGACGAGTTGAGCGGCGGCTACGGCTGCCGCTTTTTTTTCCGCGCTCTGCTGTTTTTCATCCATGATTTTTTTCGACGCGCCGCACGCGTAGCCGTGCTGGCTCAGCGCAGGAAAAATCATAGCCGCGACCGACGCAATTGCCAACTTGCATTTTTGGCGGAGACAGAATCGGCGGGCTTCGCAAACTGTTTTGCGGCGGCTGCGGCGCGCTTCGAACGGGGCGGCGTGCTAGAATCCACAATTCGCCGGCTCCGTCCGTATGTTCAAGAGGATTCTGATCGCGAATCGCGGTGAGATCGCGGTGCGCATCGCGCGCGCGTGCCGGGAACTCGGTATCGGCGCCGCGGCGGTGTACAGCGACGCGGACCGCGCGTCGCTCCACGTGCGGCTGGCCGACGAAGCCTACCCCATCGGTCCCGCACCCTCGCGGGAAAGCTACCTGGCAATCGAAAAAATCATCGGCGCGGCCCGCTACGCCGGGTGCGACGCAATCCATCCCGGATACGGATTTCTCGCGGAAAATCCGGCGCTGGCGCGCGCGTGTGACGAAGCGGGAATCGCGTTCATCGGTCCCACTGCCGAAGCGATGGAAAAATTGGGATCGAAGACGGCGGCGCGGAAAATCGCTCGCGAGGTGAGCGTGCCGACCGTGCCGGGAACGCTGAATCCGATCGAGGATGCGGCGGCCGCGGCGGAAACGGCGCGGGAAATCGGATTTCCGGTGGTGCTGAAAGCCGTCGCCGGAGGCGGCGGAAAAGGAATGCGGGTGATTGAGCGCGAAAGCGAATTGGCGGGCGGCTGGCGCGACGCGTCGTCCGAGGCGCAAAACGCCTTCGGTGACGGGCGGATGTATCTCGAGAAATATCTGGCGAAACCGCGGCACATCGAAATTCAAATTCTCGCGGATCATCGCGGGAAGATTCTCTATCTCGGTGAGCGCGAATGCAGCGTGCAGCGGCGGCATCAGAAAGTGATCGAGGAGGCGCCGTCGCCGGTGATGACGCCGGAGTTGCGGCGGGCGATGGGAGAGGCGGCGGTACGGCTGGCGCGCGCAGGCGGCTACACGAACGCGGGTACCGTGGAATTTCTGGTGGACGAAGCGCGCAATTTTTATTTTCTGGAGATGAATACGCGGCTGCAGGTGGAACATCCGGTGACGGAGCTTGTGACGTCGCTCGACCTGGTGAAACTGCAAATCCGGATTGCCGCGGATGAGCCGATTCCGATTTCGCAGGAGGAGCTAGCGATCCGGGGCCACGCCATTGAATGCCGCGTTTATGCGGAGGATCCGGACAACAACTTTTTCCCCTCGCCAGGAAAAATATTGGAGTACCGGGCGCCGGGAGGAGCCGGAGTCCGGGTCGACGACGGAATTTACAGCGGATGGACAGTGCCCAACGAATACGATCCGATGCTGGGAAAAGTGATCGCCTGGGGAAGCGACCGCGGCGAAGCCATCGCGCGGCTGCGGCGCGCGCTGGAAGAGTATTTTGCGACGGGCATCAAGACGAATGTATCGCTGTTTCAGCGAATTCTGGCGTCGAAGGAATTCGTGGCGGGGGACATTTACACGCAGTGGCTCGATCATTTTCTGCGCGAAACGTCCGGCGGCGCGCGGAGGGAACCCGCAGGCCAAACAAATGTCTCGCTGACAGAGGCCGAACAAGCGGCTGCGATCGCGGCGGCGGTGTGGCACGGAACGCGGAACGGGGCGGGCGAGAAAATAGCCGCGCAATCAACGGCCGGCGAATCGCTGTGGAAGAGGGCGGCGCGCGAGGAAGCGGCCAGCCGGTTTCCCCGGCGCTGAGAAATCATGAAACTGACGATCCAATTGGGCGAGAAATCGCTGGCGGTCGAAACAGCGCGAATCGGAGAGCGATGGAAATTTGCCATAGACGGAAAACCGGTGGAAGCCGATATCGTGGAAGCGAGGCGCGGAATCTACTCGATTCTGCTGGCGGGAAAATCGATCGAGGTGCGGCTGGCGGAGATCGGATCGCGGCTGCGCGTGCAAGCCGAAGGATACGAATGGGAAGCCGAAATTCGCGATCCACGAAAGCTCGGGCGCGGCCGGGAGGGAGCGCTCGAGGCAGAAGGGCGTCAACAGGTGACGGCGCCGATGCCGGGTAAGGTGGTGCGCGTGCTGGTGGAGGCGGGTGAAAAGGTGAGCGCAGGGCAGGGATTGATGGTAGTGGAAGCGATGAAAATGCAGAACGAAGTGCGGTCGCCGAAATCGGGAACGGTCGAACGAATGCTGGCGAAAGAAGGGCAAGCGGTAAGCGCGGGCGACGCGCTCGCGGTCATTTCGTGAGTCACGGCTGGGACGGGCGCGCTGATAGCGAGGCGGAGCCGATGGCGTGTTTTTCGCGGGCGAGGAGACGAGCGCAGAGACCACTCAAACCACGCCAGGTCGTTGAGGCTCCGGCTGCGATCCTCACATTCAGGCCCACGATCCTTTTTTATAAAAGTTTTGGCGAAGCGCGGCAAGCCGCGACGCTCCGCCGGGTTTCGATTCAACCAGAGGTGTCGAGCTTCAAGCGGCTGAAAATCGCAAAGCGAACTGTCCCTCAGTTCGCGGGAAGCTTTCCGGCAGATTCCAGAATTTCACGAGCAAGATAATTGGTGACGTGAGCTTCGTCGCGCGCCTCCGCCATGTAAGCGGTGCGGAGAAGCTGCTCCTTGCGATTGCGAAGCATGTCGCGGATGGACTGCTGCACTTGCGGGTCGGAAAGTTCGCGCTGGCCGGCGGGCTCCTTGGCGAGGAGCTTCAAGATGCGGTAGCCGCCGCCCTTCACGGGAATCGGCGGGCTGACTTCTCCGGGCTTCATGGCGAGAATTTCCTTCTTGAGGGAAGGGTCGGATTGATTGAGAGCCGATTCGGGGATGAAGCCGAGATCGCCGCCGGTGGAGGCCGTTGAATCCTCGGAATAGTCCATGGCGAGCTGGGAAAAATCGGCGCCCGCCGCGAGCTTCTGTTCGATGGCGCGAGCCTTTCCGGCGGCTTCGGCCTCGTTGGTCGCTTTGTCGTTTTTGCGGTTGTGCACGGTCGCGTCGGGATGAGGCGTGATGACGATTTGAGCGATGTGATACTGGGGCTCGGCGACGTCAAATTGCGCGCGGTTCTTGTTGTAAAAGTCGTCGATGTCCTGGTCGGTGACCGAGATTTTCGAGAGGATTTCGCGGTTGAGAAGCGTCTGGATGGAAAGCTGGCTGCGGATATCGGCCTTCAGATCCTCGACCGTGAGCCCGGCATCCTTGAGTTTCTTTTGGAACTCTTCCTCGGTGTAGGGGCTCTTGGATTCGGTGAACTTGTCCTCGACGGCGGCGTCGGTGGCCAGGCAATTCAGCTTGGCGGCGCGTTCGAGGAGAATCTCATTGTTGATGAGATCCTCGAGAATATTCAGTTTGAGAGTCAGGGACTCCTCGTGAGAGGGGGCCGGGCCCTCGGCATTGACCCGCGAGCGGTAATACTTGTCAACCTGGGCTCGCGAAATTTCCTTGCCGTTGACGGAAGCCCAGACATCGGGGCCGGGGGCAGTCTCTTTCTTACAAGAGCCGAGAATCGTGGAGGCAGCAAGGGCCGCCAGGATCAAAGTTTTGCGGATCAACCGGGGCTCCTTCCAAAGGAGAACGCGCCGTCAGGCGGCTTTCTTGACGCGACCCGATCGGATGCAGGACGTGCAGACACGGACGTGCTTGCGAGCGCCGTTGACGACCGCCTTGACGCGGCGAAGATTGGGGTTCCAACGGCGACGGCGAACATTGTGCGCGTGGCTGATGACATTGCCAAAACTGGGCTTTTTGCCGCAAATTTCACATGCGAGTGCCATTGTTGCGTAACTCCAGTGAGAAAAATTCGAACAGATAGACCTACTATCCTATCAGAGATGACGGCGAGTGAGAAGCGAGATCGTCCCGCGGCGCAGCCGGATTGGGGTCCAAGGGGCGAAATTCGCCGCAATGGGCCGTGGAGGCCAGGCGCCGGCAGGCGGACCTAGAGTCCCAGCGCGCCCGACTGGGTCTCCCTGAGAGCGAGCAGGGCGCCTTCAGGAGCCAGAAACCCGAAGGAGGACGACTCCGTGAGCAGGAACTCGAGTCTTGTATGAGTCCATCACGCCGAGATCCTTGGCCTGCCAGACATCACGGACCTTGACGGCACCGTGGAACCCGAGTTGGTGGAAACTCACCTGCATTTCCATGGGACCCGGATGCCTGTTGAAAAGCCCCACGGCTTTCGAGGCGTCCGCCAGCGGGCGGACCCAAATTTCCAACGGCCCCTCGGCGGAGAAACGGTCGCCCTCCTTCCCGGCGGGGTCTTGATCGATGGCGATCACTTCGCGATTCGTGAGCAGCGCAAGGGTTTCCGGGGTCATTTTGGTCAAGTCGTTTCCAGCAAGAAGGGGCGCGGCGAGGATGGCCCACAAACTCATGTGCGTGCGATATTCCTCGGAGGTCATCCCGCCGTTTCCGACTTCGAGCATGTCCGGATCGTTCCAATGTCCCGGCCCGGCAAACCTGGCAAGGCCGGCCTGTCCGAATCCGATATCGGACATGCGAGTATAGTTGTCCTTGATGTCATCGGTGGTTCGCCACAAATTGGCGCCGGATTCCGGGGCCCACCGCCACACGGCGTCGTCGCCGTACTGGCAGAAGCTGTAAACGATGGGACGGCCCGTCTTGCGCAGAGCATCGCGCATTTTCACGTAGGCGCCGACCATGAGTTTGTGGGCCGCTTCAGGCGAGCCGGCGGCATTCATGACGTCGCGGAAGCTGCACAGGTCGTACTTCAGATAATCAATGCCCCAGGAGGCGTATGTTTGGGCGTCCTGCTGTTCGTGGCCGTAACTTCCCTCGTAACCGGCGCAGGTCTTCGGGCCGGGAGAGGAATAGATTCCGAGCTTCAAGCCTTTGCTGTGTACGTAGGCGGCCAAAGCCTTCATGTCGGGGAATTTTGAGTTGGGATGAATGATTCCCTGAGCGTCGCGTTTTCCTTCCCAAGTGTCGTCAATATTCACGTAGACGTAGCCCGCATCGCGCATTCCGGTGGAGACCATGGCGTCGGCTTCGGCGCGAATCATGGCATCGTCGACCTTTGATTCGAAATGATTCCAGCTATTCCATCCCATGGGCGGAGTGGCCGCGAGCTTTGGCGACTGAGCGATGGAAGGCGAGACATCCAAGAAAGCGAAAACAGCGAAAAACAGGAAACAAACGGCCAGGCGCGTGTGTCTTGCCGGCGGAGTCATAAGGTTCCTCCCTTGAATGAATGACGGCGCGAATTAAGGTAGCGCGAAAACACGGGTATATTACATGAGCGCGGGGCGCACGTTCACGAGAACGGGCGAACGGGGAAAATCAGCGCGCCGGGTTTGGAATGCAGGATGCCTGCAATCGAGATTGTGATTTGAATTTCCGCGGAACGACTGATATACCTCGTGCCAACGATGATTCTCGAATCGTTTCAACTTCACGGAAAGAACGCGCTCGTGACGGGTTCACGGCGGGGAATGGGCAAGGCGATTGCGGTCGCCCTCGCAGAGGCGGGAGCCGATGTGCTGTGCCATGGGCGCGAGGCCGACTCCGGGCAGGTCTGCGAGGACATCCGGCGGCTCGGACGAAAAGCGGAGTATTTCGCCGGGGATATAACGAGTGCGTCCGTTTGCGAAGCGCTGGTGGAGAAGATTACGGCGGATTTCGGTTCGATCGACATTCTGGTGAACAATGCAGGAATCATCCGGCGGGCAAAAGCCGTCGAGTATTCCGCCGAGGATTGGAACGATGTGATTGCCGCGGACCTGACCGCCGTGTTCCGGCTCTCGCAACTTGCCGGGCGGTGGATGCTGGAGAGTGGCAGGACGGGGAAGATATTGAATATCGCCTCGCTGCTCTCGTACCAGGGAGGCGTGCTGGTGCCCGCCTACGCGGCGGCAAAGGGAGGAGTGGCGCAGCTGACGAAGGCGCTTTCGAATGAATGGGCAGCGCGGGGAATCAACGTGAATGCGATAGCGCCGGGATACACAAACACCGATATCACCGAGGAACTCCGCAACGACCCCGTGAGAAGCCGGCAGATCCTGGAGCGGATTCCGGCGGGGCGGTGGGGAGAACCGCGGGATGTGGCGGGCGCAGCTGTTTTTCTATGCTCGAGAGCAAGCGACTACATCCACGGGGAAGTGGTGGCCGTGGATGGAGGATGGCTTTCCCGGTGAGCTACCGGCAAGCTCCGGCGATAAATCGGGATGGTCCGCCGCTTCGTTCCGATTGCGCCTGCGAAAAAAATCTAGCGGAGCTTTCCGAAGTTTATTGCGCGTTCAGCCATTTGTCCGACCCTGCGAGCTTGACGGCGACGTCGGAAAGGGTGAGCCGCAACGGCTTGCCGTCGGCCGTGCCACGGTGTTCCGTCGAAACGAGCAGTGGGCCTGCCTTCTTATAGCCCGACCAGGTGGCAATGACGACGCTCGGTTTGACGTTTCCGCCATGCCGGAAAAGGAGTTCTTCGATCCGGTTGTCGTGGCCGACATAGAGATCCCAAGTATCCCCCGGCGTATAGCCGCCGCCCTCTGCAGGATATTTGACGGATACGAGCGTTGCCGTCCCTTTTCCGAGCGGCAATTTTTGTTTTTCCTTGACGGTTACGTTCGCGCTGGTGTCCCAATACACATGGAAGGGAAAGATCAGCCAATAATTGTCGTTCAGGAATTTCGGGTCAATCTCGTCCTTCACATTCGCGGGGGCGCTGTTGAGCTGCGACCGGATATATGTCACCTTCAGCGGCTTGCCATCCTTGTCCTTTCCCTCGAACGTGACTTTTCCGGTCTTGGGCTCCCAAGTCCAACTCCGCGAGATGTTCAGATGCAATGATGCGAGTTGCAGATTGAAGGTATAACGGACGGCGTCAATCTGCCCGTATGAATCGAGGCCATAGGCCTTGGCCATCTGCTCGACAATTGGCGGACGCGATTGCGCCCGGGATGTGGAAGGAAGCAGCAGCGCTCCGAAAGCCAGGAGAAAGATCGTCGCCAAACGGCTCGCTTTGATCATGGAGTTCGCTCCTTTGCGAATTCTGCGGACAGTTCGTTGGATGAAGGGCAGGGTACGGAGTTACTCGAGCGCGAGCCGGCGGAGTACCCTTTGCCCACGCCAGCCGATTGCGCTCAGGGCCGGTTCCCGGCGCATTATACCGCACAGCTCCGGCGAATGTGTTTCCGCATGGTGAAGCGGCCGCGCCCGAAAAGTGTGGGAGGGCCGGCGAGCCATATTTTTCGCAGCGAGGCTAGCCTGCCGAGAGCGGGGCAACCGCCGGACGAGTGAGCCGGCGAAAGATGAGAATGGCCGCGGCGAATGCGACGGATCCGAACTCGAGCAGCATAATCCAGCCGGGAACCAACCAGGGACGGCCAAGAGTACGAAGATGCCAGACGTAGTAAGTCGGGATGATGCTGACTGTCCAGACGACGAGCGGCAAAGTGGCGGCCGATCGCACGAAGGGCAACATCCACAGCAGGTACCACGGATACACGACGGGCGCGCAAAAAAGCGACGCGGCCATCGGCCAAGCGAAGGCCTCGGCGGAATTTTCCGGCGGCCTGCGTACCAGCCAGATTGCCGTGAGAAACCCGATGAGGACGGCGAGCCCGGCGATAAGCTGCGGCGCGGCAAAATGCTCAAGCAGCGCGAAGAGGGGATCATTGAAGCGGAACCTCTCGACGTAAGTGCCAAGCGAGCCGATGGGAATGCGGCCATGATGGAGGAAGGGAACGTACAAGAGAGCGACTACGGCGACCGCGAGCGAGGCGTCTCGGACGCGAACGCGCCGCCAGTAGAGCGGCAGCAAGACGATCGGAAGAAATTTCACGGCAACGGCCAAACCAAACGAGACGGCGGCAATTGCGTTCCGGCGCCGCGCCAGGGCGGCGAAGGACATCAACAGCAGCAGCGCGCCGAGAATATCAACGTGACCGCTGCCCGCCACATCCGTGGCGAGAAGGGGGTTCCAGGCGTAAGCCAGAACCCAGTGCGCTCCCTGCCCGCCGCGGCGCAGGACATCGAGCAAAACGAAAGCGATTGCGAAGTCGCAAAGGACGAATGCGAGTTTCAGCGCAAAGAGCGACTCATGAATTGCGGTGACGCCGCGGAAGAAAAGCTCGGCTCCCGGCGGATAGGGGCTTGGGACGTCAGGGTTATTCAAGGTGCGGGTTTCGGGAGTGTGCAACCAGGCGAGCGCGGGGTCATTGGGGATAATGATATATGGGTTGTAGCCGAGGCGCTGCACGCGGCCGTCCCAGACGTACCGGTGAATGTCGTCGTCCGGTCCGGGAGGCTGAAAAAGGAACGGAAGATGCCAGAGAGCAGCCAGCGCGAGGCCGAAGACGATGATGCGGCGCGGAAATTTCTGCGAGGAGAGGAACTCACGAATCGCGAAAAGGTAGGCGATGCCGGCGACAGACAGGGGAATGAGGAAGGAGGGTTGACCGACAGCGCTGAAGTTGCGAGAACAGAACAGCAGCGCCACAAGCAAAATTACGCCAAGCGCGTACACCCTGAGCGATGGCGTGAGCTTCACAGGCGTTCCGTGTCTATCCGCGGCTTGGCTAACGATTGCGCCCACTGATCCAGCCAGCCGGCGGTTCGCGGCGCCCGGGAAGGAGCGAGCCGGAGTTCGGCGGCAAGCCGGGAAAGATCGCCTTCGACGTCGATATCGTAAAAGGGGTCGGTGAAGCCGGCGGAAAGTTGAAGTCCACGAGCGCGCGCCAAGAGAACATCGAGCGCGCTCTGAGTGCCCATGCGGTCGCCATCGAAAAGCGCGGGGTGCGCGGCCTTGGCTCCGACCAAGTAATAGCCGCCGTCAAAGGTTGGTCCGACCACGACATCGTGATTCGCGAGAGCGTCAAACGCGCTCTCGAGCACCGAAGGCGGCAAATGCGGGCTGTCGCTGTTGAATGCGACAACGCGCTGGCCGTCGTGGCTTGCGAAGCGCGCAAACACGGAGGTCAAGCCCGCCGCGAGACCTTCTCCTTTCTGCGGGACAATTTCGAGCGCGCCTCGAGTGAATTGGGCCAGTTCTTCAACATCCGGAGCGGGGCACATGATGGCGGCCCGCACGGAGCCGAGAGACTGGACGAGGGCCATCGTGTCGTCCAAGAGGCAACGATAGAGATCGGTGACCGCTTCGACGGGAAGACTCTGCGTCAGGCGGGTTTTGACCCTGCCGGGCCTCGGCGCTTTTGCCATGATCACCAAGGTGCGGCGTCCGTCAGAGAAAGCGCCCGTTTTTTCGATGGGAGAGGGCATAGGGGATCGCAGTGAAAATTTACGCGGGCCGTGGAATTCGGCCGCTGCGGCGCCGAAAATAATATCTCAGTATGAGAGAGAAGATGAACCACGCCGCTCCGATGGTGCCTTTCAGCGTTCCGCTGATTTTCGATTTTCCGATGCGCGGATAATAGCTCACCGGCACTTCCACGACGCGAAATCCGCCGAGCGCACCCTTGAGAATCATTTCCACCGCCCAGCCGTACGTGTCCTCCTCGAGGGAAAGGCTGCGAAGGACATCGGCCCGCGCGGCGCGGAACGGTCCGAGGTCGCTTATTTTGAGACCGTACAAGAATCCAATGAGGGCCGCCGCCATACGGTTGCCCAGCGCGGCGTGCCAAGGGAGCGCGCCGGGGATGCTCTGCTTCCCCAGACGGGAACCCAGGGTGATATCCGCGCTGCCGGCAATGATTGGATTCAGGAGCAGTGGCAACTCAGCCGGTCGATCGCTGTAGTCGCCGTCGAGAAACGCGACAACATCGGTTTTATTTGCGGCGGCGAGTCCGGTCAAACATGCGCGACCGTATCCCCGAAGAGGCTCTTGCAGGACACGGGCTCCCATTTTCGAGGCGATCCCGGGAGTGCCGTCGGTCGAATTGCTGTCTACCACTATGACTTCCGTGACGATGTCGGCCGGAAGATCGGCGATGACGCGTCCGATGGACTGCGCTTCGTTGTGCGTGGGAATAACGACCGACACTCGCATTGGATTCTGGCCCAAATCACCACCACGGGGAAGACGGCCAGCGACGCGCCAAGAAGGCGTCAATTCCCCAGGCTCGACCGGCGCGTCCCACCGCAAGCCCCAGCGAAGCGAGCACGGGAACCAGCAACTCCCAAATCCACGCGGTGCCCCACTCGGACATCCAAAGACTGGCCAGGTAGAGAAAAGCCACAGCGGCGGCCGGACGGGTGAAGAGTCCAGCGACGAGCAGAATTCCGAGAGAAATTTCGGTGACGGCTTGCAATGGGGCCGCCATGGCGGCATGACTCGCCGCCGAGGCCATGACGGCTTTCCATATCGCGGGTGAGTGGCCGTGCTGGATGTAGAAGTGAATGAGTCCGGAGTAACCGCCCGGCGTGTAAAGACCTTTCCCGAGGTTCTCGAAAAATACCCAGACAAACATCGCGCCGATGGTGAACCGAACGATGGCCAGGCCGGCGCGCGCCTGGGGTTGCGGAGGATCTTGAGAGCCGATGGATGATGAGCTTGAAGCGTTTGTCATGGTTTTTCTCTCCTTTTCAGAGGCCGAAATCCGGCGTCGATCGTGCCCGCCCTCACTTCGTTTATTACTCCCGGAAGCCGAATCCTAATCCTAATCGCGAGCGATCACGATGGTCGTGCAAGCGCTCTCGCCTTTGGGGAGTTCGCGCGCGGGGGCCATCCGAATGTCGAGTTTTTCGGTTTTCCCCCGGACGATGGGGCAATAAAAGTCAGGCTCGCGCAAGGCGTTTTGGAGGCGGCGGCGTCCCGCGCACCCTCCGAAGCACGAGGCAAAGTGGGCGCACGAACGGCACGGTTCCGGGGCGGTTCGCGCCTCGACGAACGGCGAAGTATCCACGATTCGAGAACCGAGCGAGAGCAGGAGAGACATTGGCTCGCCTGAGCCCGGCCAATAGACGCAAGGCTGCGTGGTGGCGCGAGGAGTGACGCGCACGGTGCTCGCCCCACATCCGCCGGCTCGAGCGGGCAATCCCGCCATCGCACGAACCAACGGCTCTCCAATTGCAATCACGTCGGTTTCCGCAAACAACGCCCGAAATCCTTTCCAGTACTCTTCGTAAGTCAGAGCATAGAGATCGGAGCGCACCGATTGATAGACGTTCACGCGAAGCGGCGCTCCGAAACGCTTGGCCACGCGAGCCACAGCGGCCAAGCCCAAGTAATTGGACTTCATCATTACTGCAATGATCGTGACCGGAATTCCGAGGCGCACGCAACGCTCCGCCTGCCGGTGGATCAGCGCCCAATTTCCGGAGCCGCGCTGGGCGTCCTGTTTTTCCTCGGTGGAATAATCGAGCGAAAACTCGATATCGTGAAATGCGCGCAACTCCTCGTCGTTGAGCACGGCGACGCTGTGGCCGTTGGAAGTGATGGTGAGTTTTACCGGCAAGCTTCGGAGGTACGCCAGAATTTCATGAAATTCCGGGTGCATTCCGTTTTCACCGGTTCCGAGATTCACGGAACGCACCGGAAGGCTTGCCATCGCGGAGCGCACTTGTTCGAGGGTCAGACGGTCAAGCCGGGCCGGGTCGCGATAGCAGAACGAGCAGGAAAGATTGCATTCGTTGGTCAAGCCCAGGCCGATAGAAAAGCCTCCGGGCGGGACGGGGCGGACCAAGGCCTCTTGCGAACCGGCTTCGGGGGAGGGCTGCGTCATGGTCTTATATCCTGGCCGGGCCGGGAGCTTGTGCGCTTGGAAGTTGCGTGCGCGTCGAGGGCAGCGGCAAGGAACCGCGCGCGTGTTTCGAGAGGCCGCCTAAACGCTCCCACACGATTACAACCCGCCGCCTGGTAGACGGTACAAGAATCCGCACCCTCATTCAAATTGAAAGTCAGCTCGCGCCCAACAGCAGCGCGTCCATTTCCCGATCGCATTTCAACTATCCTCGAGGGCCCTGTACAATCGGCGTATGAAGCCCAACGAACAGGTTCGCCTCACGGCATCGGTTAAATCAGCCGGTTGAGCGTCCAAGCTGAGTCCGGCGGCGCTGGACTCGATTCTCGGAAAACTGCCAAGACAACAGGACCCGAATGTCCTGGTCGGGTTCGATACAGCCGACGATGCCGGCGTATATAAGATGTCGCCAGAGCTCGCTCTGGTGCAAACTGTGGACTTTTTTACTCCCATCGTCGATGACCCGTACACCTTCGGGCAGATCGCGGCAGTCAATGCGCTGAGCGACGTCTATGCCATGGGGGGCCGCCCCATGAGTTCGCTGGCGATGGTTTGTTTTCCCGAAAAGGCAGATTTGGAGATTCTGGGAGCCATCCTGGCGGGCGGGCTCTCAAAAATGATCGAAGCAGGGTGCACCGTCATCGGCGGCCACAGCATTCGGGATGAAGAGATCAAGTTCGGATATGCGGTCACCGGTTCCGTTCACCCGGATAGAATTCTGGCAAACAGCGGAGCGAAGGCCGGGGACGTCCTGGTTCTCACCAAAGCGCTCGGTACCGGAGTGATCTCGACCGCGATCAAGCAGGGAAAAGCGGAACCGGCCTGGATCGAGAGTGTCACAAAATCCATGACAACCCTCAACCGGCCGGCCGCGGAAGCCGCAATCGAAATGGGAGCGGAGGCGCACGGCGCGACGGACATAACCGGCTTCGGCCTCATCGGCCATGCCCGCGAACTCGCGTTGGGCAGCGGAGTGAGCTTGCGCATTCATTCGGAGAGAGTTCCCTGGCTGACCGGCGCCGCGGAAAGCGTGCGCGCGGGATGCATTCCCGCGGGCTTGAAAGCCAATCGCGAATTCGCCGAATGCGCCGTGGAATTCAGGACGAATGTGAACGAGACAACCAGGACCTTGCTGTTCGACCCGCAAACGGCGGGAGGACTCTTTCTTTCGATATCCGCGAATGCGTCGGAGCGGTTGCTTCGTTCCGTACACGACCGCGGCGGAGAAGCGATTGTGGTGGGGGAGGTTTTGCCCCGGACCAGCCCATTGATCCAGATCGTGTGAACGCGCATGCCTGCCAACGCTCAAGAACACTACGAGAATTTATTGGCGGACCACTACGAGTGGATGTTCGGGTTGCCATTTGAAGCCAAAGTCGCGGAACAAAACGCCATCCTAGACGAATTCGTAGGAAACGGCGTCAAGGGCGACCTCGCGGTGGATCTTGGATGCGGCTCGGGGTTTCAGACGTTGGCCTTGTCCGGTCGCGGATATCAAGTGCTGGCGATCGATACGAGCGAGAAACTCCTCGGCATACTTTCCACGAGAATCGGTACACGCAATATCGCCGTGCGGCGCGCCGATTTGCGCGAGCTCGATTCCCTGGTCGAGCCAGCGTCGGTGGAGATTGCGGTATGCATGGGAGACACTCTCACGCACTTGCCTGCCCGCCAGGACGTCTCGAGATTGTTTGATTCGGTGGCACGCGCCCTCAAGCCGGGAGGGAAGTTCGTGGTGACGTACCGCGACCTTGCGAGCGGCGAACTTCGCGGGCTCGACCGGTTCATTCCCGTGCGCAGCGACGATCGTCGCGTGATGACTTGCTTTCTGGAATATGAAACGGCCGAAAGGGTCGTGGTGCACGACCTGATTCATGTTCGCGGCGAGGACGGTGGCTGGACGCTCCATAAGAGCAGCTACAGAAAACTTCGACTTCCAGCCGACTGGGTGATTTCCGAACTCTCGGCTTCCGGGCTGCAAATTCAAGGGCGGAACGAGGGGCGAATGGTAACAATCGCAGCCGTAAAAACGTGAATGGCGACGACACACGGAAGACGCGTGGCGAGTGTCCGGCCGCTGCATAGATTGCCGCGGCAGGGGCGTTCGTAGCGCGCGCTGGACGTTACTTCATTGGCGCGCGGTCGAGACTGGCGCGATCCCATTTGGCCAGGTCCGCGGCGGCTGAATAGGTCTCCTGCAGAAAGCCGAGGACGTTTTCGGCCGGATTGGAACTCTTCCGAGCGTCGGAGTATTCGAGCAGAAACTCGCCCAGTTGAGAGTTAAAAGAACCCATCCCGCGAAGGACAACCTTGTCGAGCCCCTCCGGAACGGGCGCGGCGTAGGCATAAATAGCGGCGCGGCCATAGCCGCCGTTTCCAGGCCAAAAGCCCGTGCTGATCACTTCGTGCGAGTAGGCTTCGGCTTGAATCGCATCGGCATTGGGGCGAGGCGGAGCCTTTCTGCCGCTGAAACGTGTGACGGCCAGATCGAACGAGCCCCAGAAAAAGTGCACCGGGCTGATCTTGCCGTAAAAGTTGGTCGAAAAGCGCTTCAGAAGCGTGTCAATGATGATGAGCACGCGCCAGAAGCGCTGAGCCGCGTCTTTGTCGTAGCTGTGGTGCACCGTGTCGAGGTCAAAGCGGATGGGGTTGGCAACCTCCACCGGCATCCGGTCGATGGCGACATGCACGCCGAGGTCCGAGAGAGTTTTCGAAAACTCGCGAAAGAAGGCGGCGACGGGTTTGGGGCTCAGCTCAATTTTGCGTATGTCACCCAAGCTCGTGCGGCAAACGACGTCGTGCGAAAGGAAGTCGAACTCGATGTCGAGCAGCTTGCCGTCCGGCGCAGGAATTGGCGAAGTCGAGAGGCCCCGCGCCGTCACATAAAGCGGAACATTCCACCAGTGGTTCTGAAGCGGCGTGAGAGCAAGGCGCGTCTTCCCCACAATCTGCATATACATGTGCAGGGTCTCGGCTGTGTCTTTCCACTGTTCCCAGTCGAGGGCGGGCCAAGCTCCGAAATCGGGCAATGGAGGCAGCAAACGGCTCTCCTTGTCGTAGCGCAGACGCCCAGGAAATTCGCCCAGGCGGGCGGAAGCCGAAAGCCAGAATCTAACATTACCTTGAATGTCCGGCCCATACATTTTGGGGAGAAGGCCGGCGCGGATTCGATTCGTCTCCAAGCTCAGGCATGAGGCTTCCGGGGAGAAGTGAGTGCGGCTGCAAGAACAGGAGGACGGGATCGATAAGGGAGGCAAGGAGAATCGAGAAAGCGAAGATGACGAGCGCGTCGCGGGCGGGTCACATAATTGCGAAAAAGGAGGTGAAAAGCGAACTCAAATGGAGAGCAGGGATGTGGTGTGACCGGGAATTGAGATGCGTCTTCGTAACAAAGTTAGAATCCCCGGAACTACTGCGTTTGGCTCTCCAGTTTCTGCTTGATTGACGCGAGCGCACGTTCGAGAGAGGAGCGGGTCTTATCGACGGCGACCTTGCGCACGATGCTGCCCTTGAATCCCGTGAGACCCGCCTGTTGCGAGCCCTTTATCGTGACGAGATAGAAGCCGTGCAGGCCCGGAACGTCCGTCGCCGGGATGCATACGGTGAGATCGAGGGCGGTTTCAAAATAGTGGCTCGCATAAAGCTGTTTGACGGCGACGGCGTAGGCGGGCTGAGCGGGAGGCACACCACGAAATACGATGGCTTGCACAATCCGAAGCGTGGGCTTCAAGCCGAAACTGACCTTTTCCCAATAAAACTGCGACTGGATTTGGGTTGACGGCGCGGAAGGGTAGTCGAGCAGGTAGCGGTCCAGCTCTGGCAAATACACGGGGAGCGCCTTGGAGCGGCTCAGCAAGGACGCGAAGGCCTCGGCGACTGCCGTGGGGTGTTTCTTATCGCGGTAGGTGCCGAGGGCTTGGTTGCCGCCCTGGATGTATTGGCGAAGAGCCTCGAGGGCCATTTGCTGGCCGATGCGGTTCACCTGGCCGGCGACGTCCGGTGCGGACCAGTCCACTTGCTTATGGAATTCGTCCATCGACTCGGCGGGAAGCTGGACTTTGCAATTGCCGGGCCTACAGTCTTGCAATTGCTTGATGTCGTCGTCATCGAGAGTGAAACCCTGGAGATCGGAGAGCTGCGGCGGATCGCTGAATTTGCGGATTGCGAGATAGTCGGGGAGTTTGCGGAGCTGATCGATATCCGAAGCGTACTTGAGGTAACTTTCCGGCGTGGAATTGATGTAGACGGAGCCGAAGACGAAGACTTCATCCGGGGAGGGCGAGTCGATGATTTTGGCGATAGCCTTGCCGTCGCGGATGGAGGCGATCTCACCGTCGGTGAGCCCGATGTATTCGCGATAGAACGTGTCGGGCTCGGCATTTTGGGAGCTCGAGGACACCTGGCGGGCAGAGAGCGTGAACAAGGGGAGCGGGAGCGAGCAAAGGATCGCGGCGAGCGGAAGAGTCCATCGCATCCGGGCGCCACTCGACGCCCTCGGCCTGGCGCTGGCGTGAGTCATGTTACGGTCACCGTCTCGAGCCTTGAGTTTCATCTCCCGGCGCTATTCGCTTTCGTGGGTGGATCGACCATGCGATTCAGGGATTGAACGTCGCGAAGAGTGAGGTACTGGCTGATGTCGCGCTCAAAGACGACGTCGAGCAGCCACTCGATGGCCACGCGGAGCTTTTTTTCGAGGCGCGGGAGTTTCATCAAGTAGATGGAGCGCCACATCACCCAGCCGACCAGCCCTGAGACGTTGAACCCAAACATGCGAGCCACTCCGGTGCGGCGGCCGATGGCGGCAAGCTGTCCGGGCGCCTTGTAGACGAACGCTTTCTGCCGCCCGCCCTTCAATTTCGACCAGACGTTTTTGCCGATGAGGCGGCCTTCGCGGAGGGCGTGCTGCGCCGTGGGAGGGTATGGCAGCTTGGTGACAGGATCGGCGATCGCAGCGCAATCGCCGGCCGCCCAAATTCCGGGATTGCCGGGAACCTCCATCGTGGGATCGACAACGACGCGGCCCTTCTGCAATTCGAAAGGCGTGGTTTTCAGAGTGGGGCTCGGGGAAACGCCGGCGGCCCAGACGAGAGTCACGGCGGGAATGACGTCGCCGTCGCTGCAGCGAACCGCGCCGTTCTCGTAGGCCGTGACTTTGGTGTTCAATTTGATTTCCACACGCCTCTCACCAAGCTTTTTCTGCGCGTAACGCCCGAGCGTCTCGCCAAGCTCCGGCAGAATGACGGAGCCGCCGTGAATCAACACGACGCGCACTTCGCCCGGATCGATCCGGCCGTAGTGCGGAAGACTTTCGCGGGCGAGATCGTTGATTGCGCCAATCGTTTCGACCCCGGCGAATCCTCCGCCCGCCACGACAAAAGTCAGCATTTTTTTGCGGCGCGCGTCATCGGGTTCGACGCTCGCCTCCTCGAGCAGAGCGATGACGGCGGCGCGGAGGATGACGGCGTCGCCGAGAGTTTTTATGCCGATCGCGTGGTCGGCGACGCCCGGAATTCCGAAATAATTCGTATCCGAGCCCAAAGCGAGGACGAGGTAATCGAACGGGAGGTCGCGGCGGATGAGGCTGGTGGTGTAGGAGATGGTGACGCGCTTTTGAGAGAGGTCGACCGAGTCGACGTCGGCGGTGAGAACGATCACGCGGCGGAGCAGCTTGCGAAGCGGGTTGCAGATATGAGTGGGGTCGAGTTCGCCGGCGGCCACTTCGTGCAGCATCGGCGTGAACACGGTGAAGTTTTCGCGGCTGACGAGGGTCACCTCGATGTCTTTGCGTTTAGCGGCCGTGCGGTCAAGGTACCGCGCCGCTTCCACGCCCGCGAAACCACCTCCGAGAATGACGATGCGTTTTTTTACACCGGTGCTATCCATTTCCGTGCCTTTCGTTCCGCGTGATGCGCGGAATTTCCGTCGTGCAGCTCAGCCATTCTAACTTTTCAGCTTCGACATTCATACAAACTGCCTCTGCTTTCCGGGCTCCGGCGGCGATGTCATCGCTAGATGCTCAAGACCGTCACGGGCGAATCGCGAACAATTTGATACGCAAGATCGAACTGGCGCCTTCGCTCAACGATGAGCATGTCGGCGCCTGACCGGTCCGCCGCTTCGATCAAAGCTTCTTTGATGGACGGACCAGCGGTGATCCGGAAGGGAGCATCCGATCCGGCCGCGCGCTGGAACTGTTCGGCGCGCCGGCGGGCTTCGCGCGCCTCGAGGAGATCCAATTCCTCATCCCGGCCGAGTTCCTTCGAGAAGCCGAGGCTGCCAATTTGAATTGCGTGAATCACGGAGAGCCGCGCGCCGCTGGCTTCCGCCGCGCGCGCAGCCACGCGAAGCACTCGCTCGGAATCGTCATTCAGGCTGATCGCGCAGAGCCACTTCCGGCTTTCGAGCGGTTTCGGGATGATTGCATCGGCGTGTTCGCTCGTGAGGACGGGGCAGTCCGCGTCAATCAGAACTTTGGCGGTGGTGGAGCCGAGCAACATGCGCCGGAAACGGCCGGCATGCGTGGGCATGATGATGAGATCAAACTCACCGGCATGGGCGGTGCGTACGATCTCGTCCGCTACCTCGCCGAAGGCGAGAAATCGCTCCGATTCGACGTTCGGAAACTCGCCTTGCAGGAAACCCTTTAGCCGCTCCTGCGCCAGGGCGCGGTGGTCTTCGGCTATTTCGGGAGCGGGCCGGACCAAGACTTCGAATCCACTGTGGCTGGCGAGATCGGCCACGTGAAGCAGCGCCACTTTGGCTCCGAAGATCGAGGCGGCTCTGCCCACATAGCCGGCCATCGCCGCGCACGTGGGAGTGAAATCCACGGGGAAAAGAATTTTCTTGATCATCGGACTCACAGACGTTTTTCCCATCCCTTTCGTCAAATTATGCCGGTCTCGAACGCCCCTTCGGGAGCCACCGCCTCCGAGCGATCGCGGATCAATCGAAAGCGTCGTTCGTGGCCCATTTTGCCTGGGCGAAGCTAGCTTCCACGCTGCGGGTGATGCCGAGTTTCTTCATCCGGAAGTAAAGGGTGGAACGGTTCAGCCCCAGTCGCGCGGCGGCGCCGCAAGGTCCAGAGAGAGTCCATCGAGTCTCTTTCAGAGTCTTCAGAATATGGTTGCGCTCGACCTCTTCCAGCGTCTGGACGAGTTCCGCACTGTGGCCGGGCGCGACGCGCGTCCTCAAATCCTCCCGGGAAACCCGCAAGACGGGACCGGAAGATAAAATCACGGCGCGTTCGATTACGTTCTCCAATTCGCGGATATTTCCGGGCCACGGATAACGCCGGAGGTCATCCATGGTGGCGGGCGGGATCGTATCAATCGCTCGTCCGATTCTTCGGGCGAACCGCCGCGCAAAATGGAGCGCCAGCAGCGGAATATCCTCCGGACGTTCGCGCAGGGGCGGCAAAAATATCGGGACAACATTCAAGCGATAGTACAGGTCTCGCCGGAACTCTTTTTCGAGAATCATCCCTTCGAGATCACGATGCGTCGCGGCAACGACGCGTACGTCCACTTTCTTTGTTCGAGTGCCGCCCAGCCTTTCAAATTCCCATTCCTGCAGCACGCGCAGCAGCTTTGGCTGAAGTTCGAGCGAAATATCGCCAATTTCGTCCAGGAATAAAGAGCCTTGATCGGCAAGCTCGAGGCGTCCAATCTTCTGCGCGACGGCTCCGGTGAAAGCGCCGCGCTCGTGCCCGAAGAGTTCGCTTTCGAGCAGGCCGCTGGGAATCGCGGCGCAGTTGACCTTTACAAAGGCCTGGTCCCTTCGACTGCTGCAATGATGGATCGCGCGAGCGATGATCTCCTTGCCCGTGCCCGTCTCGCCGAGCAAAAGCACCGTGGAATTGCCGGGCGCGACCTGCTTGACGATTCGCAACACTCTTTTCAACGCCGAGCTCTCGCCAATGATTCCCAGGAATCGAGTCTCATTGGGGGTCAGCGGGCCGACCTCCCCCGCGACCACCAACTCGCGTCCGGAAATATCCGCTTCGTCGCGGACAGCGTCGAAAACGAAGCTGTGTGATCCCATAACAGGACCTCCTTTAATCGTTCGACAAGCGGACGGCGACAACAGATTTCATCTCTGAGCCACGCGCTCCCCGCGCGAACCTGCCCATTTCTTCCGGCTCGTTTTGAGCCGTGGAAATACGAAATGTTTCACCGCTTTCGGCTGCGATTGCCATCGCTTCGCGCTCGATCGATCCACTCCCGGATATAGGCAGGGCAATTCTCGAGCGTGACCCCGTCGCTTTCGCATCCGGCGAGAAACTTCACCGCCTCTTGGTTGACGAGGGTCAAATCCCTCATATTCAAAACCAAGTGTTCTCCGGGCGGCTCCGAGCCGAGAAGTTGGCGCAACTGCTCGATCTCCCCTCCCTCGATCCGTCCAGAGAGGGTGAAAACGATTCGACCGTTCGCTGACCTGTCGATTTTGAGCATTTAGGCTTCCTGCGCTAGAAGCGAGTTCCGCGGATCAGCGCGAGCCTGCCTCCCGGCGCAACCCATCGCTTGCGCGGAAAAATGAACCCGGCTAGCCCCGGCTTTCCGGGGCGAGCGTTTACCAAGCGTTCGAATGCCGCAGTGTTGCGTTTTCCATCGCAAGAGGCCTCGTCCCGATCATTACATCGGTCAAGCTCGGTTGGCCCTGGCCCCAATCGGCCAAAGGCAAATCTCCGACGTTTGCTTCACCACGAGCAGGAGGCCCGGCCGGTGGATACACCAAATGCCGCCCGATTGAGGCGTTGCCGCTTGCGATTCACGAAGAGGGAAGCAATTCGTCATCCAAAGTTAACTTGCTGGAAGCACGGACTTAAGATGGGTTTTGATTGACCGTTTGTTCGACAATTGGTGAATCTTCGGGCAGAACGATTTGAAGAGATATTTCTGGTCAACAAGATGTTGGATCCAGTCCCGAAACGCCGGGCGGCCTTGCGGGGAAAGCGGCGCAGGTGGTCCCTTGTTCCCGGCATTTTTCTTCCGGCCGATTACCGGACAAACGTGACCGGTATTCCCAGCTAAGCCCTGAAGCGATTCTTGTCAATTCGGAGCGTCCGAATCCTGGACTCCAAAGTGGACCGCGCAATCCCGAGCTTCGTGGCGGCTCCCGATGGTCCGAATACGCGTCCTTTGCATTCCCGGAGAGCGGCTTCGATGATTTCCTTTTCTTGAGCCGCGAGCTTGTCCGCGAGATAAGGGTCGCCCGCTTCCGTCCGCTCCGGCGATTTTTGAGACAGCCAGCTTTTATCCACCGAGAAGTTCTCGGACTCGCACAGTATGAGGGATCGCTCGACGATGTTCTGGAGTTCGCGAATGTTGCCGGGCCAGGGGTATGACGCAAGCAATTGAAGAGTCTTCTTCTCGACGGTTGTAATCTTCTTACCGGCTTTTCGGGCGAAGCGGTCGACAAAGTATTCGACCAGCAGAGGGATGTCTTCTTTTCGATCCCGAAGGGGAGGAATCTCAATCGGAAAAACATTCAGGCGGTAGAAGAGATCGCTGCGGAAGGATCCGGCGCGGATGGCGGCTTGCAAGTCGCGGTTGGTGGCGGCGATTACACGGACGTCGGTACTGATGGGACGAGTGCCGCCGACACGCTCAAATTCCTGCTCTTGCAAGACACGAAGCAGGGCAATCTGAGTTTCGGCGGGAAGATCGCCGACTTCGTCGAGGAAGAGCGTGCCTCCGCTTGCCAGTTCAAACCGGCCCAAGCGCTGTTGAGTGGCGCCGGTGAAGGCCCCCTTCTCATGCCCGAACAACTCGGAAGCGATGAGGTCGCGGGGAATGGCCGCGCAGTTGACGCTGACGAAGGCGCGCGAGGAGCGATCCGAACGACGGTGGATGGCGCGCGCCACAAGCTCTTTGCCGGTTCCCGTCTCGCCCATGATGAGGACCGTGGAATCACTTCGGGCGACCTTGGAGATATTCGAGAGCACGGCCTGCAAGGCCGGGGAGGCTCCGACAATTTCCTCGAACATCGAGGCCTGGTCGATTTCTTCACGCAGAGCGACGTTTTCGCCGAGCAGCCTGGCTTCCGCCTGCTTTCGGTCCTCAATGTCCGTTGCGGTAACGAACCAACGCGTAATGAGTCCTTGTTCGTCGCGCAATGGGTTGAAGCGGGCCAAGAACCAGCGATAATTTCCATCATGCCTTCGAAGTCTTACCTCCAACTCGTCCGCGGAGGAACGAGCGAGAGCCCGATCAAAAATGAAGTCGCTGCGCTCGTTGTCATCAGGATGAATGAAGCCGCCGCGGCCGCCTGCGGATTGGCACCAGTCATCGAGACTGAATCCGAGGTAATCGAGCAGAACGCGGTTGGCGTAAATGCGTTCGCGGTGAGGGCCGTATACCGCGATATGTTGAGGGGCCAGTTCCAGAATCTGGCGTAGCTCCCTTTCGCTTCTGCGCCGTTCCTCCTCCGCCCGTTTGCGCTCGGTGACGTCGATTACGGTGCCCACAAATTCAACGAGATCGCCGGTCGTGCTGATGACGGGATGACCTACAACATGAATGTCCCTGACATGGCCATTCGGATGCACGATGCGGTAGTCCGCCTCCCACTCCGTCTTTTCGCGGACAGCCGCCTGGATTAGTTCCTCGAAGAGGGGCTGGTCGTCGGGATGGATTCGCCGAAAAAATTCTTCAGACCGGGGCAGACCGTCCTGTGGGTCAAAGCCCAGAACACGGCAGCATTCCTCCGACCAGTACCTGATATCCAGGTCTGGACTCCAGGCCCAACTGCCGGTCTGGCTGAGCCGCTGCGCTTCCGCCAGGTCCGCTTCGCGCCGCCGGAGCGCCTGGGTCAGAAGCTCGTGTTCGGTGACGTCTATGGCGCTGCCGACGTACTTCTTGAGGTTCTGGCAGTCGTCGAAAGGAACGCCGACGCATCGAATGTAGCGGACCTCGCCGTCGGGCCGCACAATGCGATTGATGGCGTCAAAGGCTTTGGCTTCACCCTCGAGCCGCTTGACCAGCTCCGCCATGGATTCGCGATCGTCTGGGTGGACGCAATCGAGGTATTCCCGAACACTCGGCGGATTGCTGGCGGGATCGAGTCCGTGCATCCGGAATAATTCCGGAGACCAGTAGTAGAAACCGTCGGGGTCGAAGGCCCAGCTTCCCATGTGGGCCAGCCGCTGTCCCTCCGCGAGATAAAACTCGCTTCTTTGCAGCGCCTGAGCGTTTTTGCGGACCTGTTCCTCCGCCGACTTCCGTTCCTCAATATCCAAACTCGACCCATACCACTTGACGATTTTCCCTCGCGCGTCGCGGAGCGGGATTTTGCGATGGAGCATCCAGCGGTATTTGCCATCCGCACGGCGGACTCGCGTTTCGAATTCGAAGAGTTCTCCGGACGCAAGGCAAGCGAGCCACTCCGCCACGATCCCCTCAACGTCCTGGGGATGAATGAAATTCTGCCAATTCCAGCCGCTGACCTGGTCCAGGGTCACTCCCAGGTATTCCAGCCAAGGTTTGTTGAAGTAATCGAGGTAACCGTCAGGCCTAGCGGTGTGAATCAGCGCCGGGATTGAATCGACGAGGAGGTGGATATCAAAGGGCTCGAAATTCCGTCCCAGGGAAGCCATGGCCGGAATCATACACCGGCAAATTTGGGTTATCCACAAGACCACTTTTGGCGGCATTAGCCGGGAAATCCGCAGCGCGATGGGCGCGGGCAAGGTGTCAACATATGCGCAGTTGGGGACATAGTGACGACGTTTTCGGTGGCGCGGTGAATAACTGCTTTGATTTTCATGAAGTTGGACGAGGGTCTTCGTGGCGATGCAAGTGCATTTTCCCAAGGGATGAGTGGAGAAGGTGAGGTGCGTTAGAAATGGCCGCGAACACGCCGGGTCCGGCAGGAAATGAGGCGACCGGACACGCCCCGGAGCAACCGGAATCGAAATCGAAGTGGCGAAAGCTCGCAACGCCGTTGGTCATCCTGATACTTGCGGCAGCAGTGATCGTCACGATTACCTGGAATTGGAACGGATGGGAGGGCGGCCGGGTCGACCAGATCACGGATGACGCCTACGTTCACGGGGATATTACGCCTCTCAGCACGAAAGTGGCCGGCATCGTCCGGGCCGTCAAGATCTCGGACTATCAGCAGGTGAAATCAGGCGAGATGCTCGTGCAACTGGACGATGACGACTACAAGGCCCAAGTCGCCCAAGCCAGCGCGGCTGTTGAAGCGGCAAAAGCGGCCATCGAAGATAACTACCGCCAGAGACAGCTGCAGGACGCGCGAATCGATCGGGCGCTTGCGGGCGTTAACCAAGCCAAAGCTCAAGTGATCGCCGCGCAGGCGGGGATTGAGGCCGCCCAAGCGGATGTGGTGCGCACGGTGGACGAACGCAAGCGGCAAGAGGGCCTCATCGAGACTCGCTCGACCACGCAGCAAAGTGTGGAACAAGCGGTCGACGAACAGGAGCGGGCGTCGGCGCAACTGGCGAGCCGGAAGGCGGATCTGGATCAAGCAAACTCTCTCCTGCGCAGCAGCGAGGTAGAGGTCGAGGCTGAACGAAGGGCCAAGTCGGTGTTGGAATCGCAGGAGGCGCAGCTTGTGGCCGATCTCCACGTCAAAGAGGCTGGACTAACGGTCGCGCAAGTGGACCTGGGGTACACAAAAATCTACGCGCCGGGGGATGGCACGGTGGGGCAATTGCAGGTCCACCCCGGGCAGTTGGTATCGCCGGGAACTCAGGTGGTCTCATTCGTCCCGCTAATCAAATGGGTGCAGGCGAATTACCGGGAGACTCAGCTTACGAACATGAAAGTCGGCGACCCCGCGGAAATCCGCATCGATGAATTTCCCGGCCGGGTGGTCCGCGGCAAAGTGCTGGAGATTGCGCCGGCGAGCGGCTCGCAATTCGCTCTCCTCCCGCCTGACAACGCGACCGGCAACTTCACGAAGGTCGTTCAAAGGATTCCTGTGAAGATCGGGCTCGAGGATTCGGCCTTTGCCGACAGCCTGCGCCCCGGCCTTTCTGTCACCGCCACCGTCCGAACGGGACGGTAGCCGAAAACGTATGAGCGCCTCCACCATCGCCGGTCGCCCGTCCGACCTAGACGTTGCCCGTGCCGCTGCCTCGGCTATGCCCGCGCAGGTCTCCGAGCGGCCGCTGATCGGGATTCTGGGAGTGGTGATAGGGGCCGGGCTGGTCACGCTGACCAGCCGAATGCTTGGTCTCGGCCTTGCGGACCTGAGAGGGCATATCGGGATCAGTTACGACGCCGGCGCATGGCTCGACAGCGCCTACAACGGCGCGCTGATGTTCATTGGGCCATTCAGCGTCTATGTGGGCGGGATGCTGGGGGCGCGGCGTACGCTGCTGTATTCCGCCGGCGTCTTCACACTCGCTTGCTTTTTTCTTCCGTTCATCCACGGGTACGGCTTGTTGGTCTTCGCCTTGATTATCGCGGGACTTACTTCAGGGACTTTTTATCCCCTGACGCTGACGTTCGCGCTCCGCAACATTCCGATCCGTTACCTTCCGTATACCATCGCCCTCTACGCCACTTTTGTGGATGGAGCGGTGAATATCGCGCCCTCCCTTTATGGCTGGTACAGAGATCATCTGTCCTGGCACTGGATGTTCTGGAACTCCGCGGTGATCGCGCCGGTGATGTTCCTTTGTATTTATCTGGGCATCCCGGCAATGCCTCCGCGGAAAAAGGGCGCCCACGCACCCAGCTTCGCGGGATTTCTATATCTGAGTTTCGGCGTGGCACTGATTTTTGTCGCACTCCAGCAAGGCGAGCGGCTCGACTGGTGGCGCTCCGGCGTCTTCAACGCTTTGTTTTGGTCCGGGACGTTCTTGCTGCTGGCCTCGCTGGTGCGCAGGCTTTGCGGTCCCAATCCTCTGGTGGCGCTGCCTTATTTGCTCCGATGGAACACCGTGCTATTGGGGTGCCTGCTCTTCTGGTTCCGGCTCACGCTGTGCACGACCATCATCTTGATTCCGGGGGCGCTGTCGATCCGAGGTTTCGAAGCGGACCAGATCGGGCCGGCGATTATCTGGAGCGCGCTTCCCCTTCTGCCCGTCGCGTTTGCCGCCGGCTTTTTGTTGGTGCGCAAATTCGATCCGCGGATGCTGTTTGCGATCGGGCTGACCTGCACGGCATTTGCCGCTTGGATCAATTCGCATTACACGACCGCGTGGTCGGCGCAGAATTTTTACCGCACGGAGTTGCTCGTCGGCATCGGCCAAGCATTCGCATTCATCGGCCTGGTCGGGTGCATCGTTTTGCAAGCCATCTTTAGCGGCGGATTGGCCAAGCCGGAGTGGATCCTGACGTTCTCGGCTTTCTTTCACACGGTGCGCTTGTTCGGCGGGACGGCAGGCGCCATTTATATGGGCCACTTCCTTGCCGATCGCGAAAAGCTGCACTCGAACCTCCTGGGGCTGCACGTCAGCGCCGGAAATTGGGTCACCGATCTGAACTTTCGCGACATGACGGCGGGGCTCTACGCGAAATCTTCGGGTTTGGCAGCCGCGGGGGCGCGCGCGGCCGATTTGCTTGGGGACCGATTGCGCCTTCAGGCCTACGCTTTGAGCATCAACGACGGATTCCTATTCATCGCCTGGTGCTGCGCACTGGCGTTGATCCTGGTGGCGTTGTTGCGCAGGCCGCCGCTGGACTATGGCGACCTGAGCACGATCCAACAACCGGCTGCGGCGGGGGGAGAGAAGCGATGAATTTCAGCAGGACGGCTCTGGGCATCTTCCTGTGTTTGTCAGGTTTCGCTATTTCCGCCAGAGCGCAAACCCCCGGCGCGGCGCCGCAACATATCACGCTACCCGAGGCAGTGCAGCTGGCCCTGAAACACAATCACATGGTCCGCATCGCCGAATTCCAGGTGCAAGAAAAGCAGCACGCGAAGGAGGCCGCCCGGAGCGCGTATTTCCCGAGCATCACAAACGACAGCCGCGTTTTCACGGTCACAGACACGCAGTTCATTCAAATTCCGGCGGGCGGTCTGGGTACGGTGGCGGGAACCCCGATCCCAGCGCAGCCGGCGACTCTCAGTCAAGGCGGCAAGACGTTTGTCATCAGCGGCACAACGCTATCGGAGCCGCTGACCCAGATTCTTACCCGAGTCAATCCATCCAATGAAATCGCGCGCGAGGATCTGAAGGCCACCCGGGCGAATGAGCAAGAGACGGTGAACGAGATTGCGCTAAAGGTTCATCAGATTTATTACCAGCTCCTGGTTGCGCAGCTTCATCAACGCGCCGTCGAAGCCAAAATCAAGGCTTCTCAGGAACTGGAAAGCGAGCGCGTGCAGCAAGTGAAATATGGCAGCACGCTCGATGAACAACTGATCGAGAGCCAGGCGCAAACTCTCGAATCCAAGCAGGACATGCTCACAACGGAGTTGCAGCTTTCCGATCTGACGATGCAACTCGATGATGCGATAGGCCTGCCTGTAACGACTCAGCTCGAACTCGACGCCAGCGTCCCAGAAGTTCTGCAAACCTGCGCGCGAGAAGATTGCGTCAAAACGGCTCTCGCGTCGCACCCGGAAATCATCGCCGCCCGAGCCGAGGTGGACAAGGCGTCGGCCGCTGTGCGGTTGTCGAAGGCGGATTACATTCCGGATGTAACGGCTTTTGCCCGTTACAACTATCAAAGCGATGTTCCTTTTCTCGCCCGCAATTTTGGGACTTTCGGTGTCCAGCTCAGCTATGACCTGTTCGACGGAGGACGAAGGCGCGCGGGAGTGGGCGAGAGTGAAGCCGAACTCGCACAGGCCAGGGAGAACCTGACCCGGATTTCGGATGACGTGCAACTCCAGGTGGAAACCGCCTGGAATAAATTGGACCGAACGCGGGAAATGGTCAACGTGTCGCAACAGATCCTGACGTTGCGAACCGAATCGGCCCGGGTTACCACGCAAGAGCTGCAAAAAGGCGAAGCGCTTCCGTCCCAGGTAGACGCCGCCGTGGCCCAGGAGTTCGATGCCAAGACCCTGCTTCTTCAATCTCAGCTCGGCTATATCCAGGCGCACGACGAACTTCTTCAGGCGATGGGCGCCACACCTCAATGATCATCGGCATCCGAGGCGCAAGGGGAGAACGAGAGAGAACGAGTTGTGCCAGCGGATTCCGATCGCGGCCCGCACAGCATTCGTGTCGAGGCGCGCCAGGGTGCGCCGGGCATGGCGGCCATTACGATCCGCGACTTGCCGGAGGCGTCGTTGTGCCATCGGTCCGGTCCAATCATGCGGGGTAAGATTCGAGGTGGTGAGGCGTTTGATCCACGGCGACGGCTCAGAACCGGCAAGTGAAGGACGGTCTCGACCGGTCACGAAAGCCCGGCTGTCCAGGCGCTCGCGCGCTTCACGAGCCGCGTTCTCCAGAGTGGAATCGAACCTCCGTATCGCGTGATCAAGAGTGATATCGCCGATTCTCTGACCGTGCTTATCCTACTGAAGAGCCGGCCAGGGAAGCGCTTCGTCGCCGAAGATCTCAATCTTCGTGGCCAAGACTCAGAAGCCGACGGGTAGGACCTTTCGCCAGTTTCTGGTGTGGAAATCTCGCAAAAGTTACAGATAAACACGCAAAGGACAGGTCTCGAACACGGATTGTCACTTCAGGGGAACTTCTTGCTCGACCAATAGCAACCATCGTCCGTTGCGCTGAACCCAAATGTCGGAGCTCCAATAGCGGCCGGAGATGTCCTGGTCTCCGTAGATTTCACGCATCGTAACGAAATCGTTTACGAGAACGAGATGGGGCGCCAAGCGCTTCACGCGCTGCCGCTCGAGATGCAATTCGGAGAGATGAATCTTGGGGAACTCACGTTGCAATGCGGCAAAGTCCCACTCGAAGCCCTCGCCAGTCCCATAATAATCAGGCGCAACGAGGTCTGCCAGTGCGGTCGAGTCATGCCGAAGGTAAGTATCAGTTAGCCGGCGGTCGAGTTCGGCTCCCTCAACGGTAGAATCTCGATCGGACTCTCGAGCCTGACTGAGAATCGGAGAACCCGAATTCTCCCGATGCTTACACCCGCACAAAACGCTCGAAACCCCGAGGGCCAGCACCGTAATGGATACCGAGTGGATTACTGAAAAAACCAGGCGTCTCATGCCGGTCCTCCCGCGACTCACGAGCGCTAGAAGCATCCCGTCGAAGTATAATTGGGAGAAATGGAAAGTTACGCCTGCTTTCAGGGTCCGAATAGACTCCCGACCATCTCAAAACGTCTGACCGCATTGCTGTCCCGCTTTGGAATCGTTATAGGGAGGAAGGTTTACGGCGAATCGCATGAGACGGTCCGCGAGCAACTCTCACGCGTGCGTTTTCCGCTCACGCGGGCATGTCATTTGGCCGTTGGCGACAGCAGGCGCTCTTGGATGAGACGGACGGGACAGGAAGCGTGACCAATGGCAATTTCGATGAATACATCTATTTCGACGGGCAGCGCGTTGCTCGTCGGGATGCATCAAATGATGCGTTCTACTACTTAAACGACCAGGTCGGCACAACGCGTGCGATTGTCGAAGTGCCGGCGGGGCAGGATACGGGGACGCTCTGCTTCGATAGCGATTACTTTCCGTTTGGGACGCAAAGAAACCCGATTGTGGATACTTGTTCGACAAACTATAAGTTCACGGGCAAAGAGCTTGACCCGGCGACCGAATCGAACCTTTACAATTCCAGCGCCCGCTTTTACTCTTCCTTTGAAATGCGCTTCATGTCGCCAGACCCCGCGAATGCGGGAGCCGACCCGACGAATCCCCAGAGTTGGAACATGTATAGCTACGTACGGAACAATCCACTCAGCAACATTGATCCAACCGGTATGGAATGCGTGTGGGACGACGGCAGCTATGATTCGGCTGACGACCCAGATTCGGGAAGTCCTGGTCAGTGCAGTAATTTGGGTGGAACGTGGGTAGACCCGTCATACTTTCAGAACAACAACCTGCCCGATTGGAGTCCCAATAGCGGAGACCCAGGAGCGTCGGCTGACTTTGCGAACTATATGGCTGCGATTAACTCCGTCATTCAGATTTCCTTAGAGTATGGCCCATCTATTTTTGGACAGTCGATTCAATAAGAAGGTGATTTATGGCCCGCACCGCACGGCCAAGTGGCTTCTTGTGGTCTGTCAAATTATATGGATTCTGCCGACCAACTCGACTGCGGGACAAGCAAGAAATGCGGCCTACAGTCGTGTCGTCACGGTTGATCATGTCATGTATCGTAAAGGAAATCGTTGCGCTGCCTTCGCTTCTTTCATCAGGTCAGATGATTTTTTCGAGGGGTTGCAGGCGGCAGAGACTGCGGCTGGGCGCACCTTCCATCGACAGGGTGAGGCAGTGACCGTATTTCCCGATACTCTCTTCATAGACATTGATTCTTCGCTTTCGGATTGTTCGACTTTTCCACCGATACCGGCCGCGGAGGCAGATTCCGAAGCATTTATAGCGGGACTAACGTTCAAAGCTTGGTGGAAAGTAGGATTCAAGGAACGCCCGGCAAAAATCATTTTCATCAAGGAAGTTCAACCCCCAATCTCTGCGCTCTCCGAGTCCGAACCCGCCTCCCCGATATCGACACTTACGTTGAAGGTCGACTCAAGAGGAGTTCCGCTGACGGACCATCTGGTTATCGAAATATATTCTAAGGACGGAACATTTCTTTGCCGGATGGCGGGTCACCTATAAAGACGCATATCAGTTTAGAGGGGGCCGATGCAGTGTCAACCGTTTGGGTCAGCTCGAGCAGTCGTTTTGACGTGACCGGGGATTTTTGTACCAGGGGAAGTGAGAGAGAATTCACCTGGAGTGACCGGACCGACTTTTTGTACCAGCGCGAGTGAGAGAGTGTACATCAGATGATCGGACTGGCTTTTTTGTACCAGCTCTAGGGTGAGTTTCCAGCTGCTTGCATCCCAATGAAATTGCGGCTAGCCGCGATTTCATTGG
>DATJTF010000017.1:0-64343 GCA_035503815.1 Verrucomicrobiia bacterium | reverse complement strand
CGTTTTCCCCGCTCCGGTCGGACCGAGGAACAGCAGGTTCCCCACCGGACGCCCCGGCGAGTTGAGGCCCGCGCGAAAGACCTGGTACAGGTCCACCACCGCCTGCACCGCTTCGTCCTGCCCCACGATCTTCCGGCGGAGGGCCGCTTCAAACGAGCGCGATTCACCGCTGCGTTGCTCCGGGTCGAGCCTGCGATTCGACAGGAATGCCATTGGTTTGTCCTCCGACCTCGGGCCGGTATCCATCTACTCATCGGCCAAAAGAACGAAGCGGTCAAATAGGAGGAGAGCAAATGGGGGACCAAAGGGGAAACCGCCCATCGTCACATAACAAGCGCTTTATCATATACATAGCAGGGCTTCCCGACAGAAGATCGTGTACTTAAAGCGGTCACTGTGTTCCAGAAAGCTCATGATGGGCGGAATGAAACGATGTTACTGGCGGATTAAAAATGGGACTAAACCACGTGCCCATCTTGCGAACATCAGATGAAATCCCGTATGTTGTCAAAGAATCCGACACAAAAAAACCATGAAAAGACTCCTGGTAATAGAAGACGACAAGGACATTGTCGAATTGGTGCGTTACAACCTGGAAAAGGACGGCTACCAGGTGACGGCGAGCGGCGACGGGGCAACCGGCTTGGCGCAGATCCGCAAGTCGCCTCCCGATTTGCTGCTGCTCGACTTGATGCTGCCCAAAATGTCGGGCCTCGAGATATGCAAAGAGGTGCGCAAGGATGTCGCGCTGAACCGGCTGCCGATCCTGATTCTGACGGCGAAGGGCGAAGAAGCGGACCGAGTGGTGGGGCTCGAGTTGGGGGCGGACGACTATGTCACGAAGCCGTTCAGCCCGCGCGAATTGGTGGCACGCGTAAAAGCGCTGCTGCGGCGCGCCGATCCGGGTGCGGCGACGGAGAAGGCTCTGGAGGTCGGAACGCTGCGAATCGACCCGGCGGCCTACCGCGTGACGCGGGGTGGAAAGGCGGTGCCCATGAGCACATTGGAGTTCCGCCTGCTATACTTCCTGGCCACGCGTCCGAATCGGGTGTTTACGCGCGATCAACTGCTGGATGCAGTGTGGGGGACGGAGCGATTTGTAACACCGCGGAGCGTGGACGTATACGTGAGGCGGTTGCGGGAAAAAATCGAGCTGGACCCGCAGCACCCAGTGTTTATGAAGACGATTCGGGGGGCAGGCTACCTTTTCGAAACTCGTGCGAGCTAGGATTTTCTGGAAGCTGGGGCTGACGTACGTCTGTCTGCTTTTTGCGGTGCTCATCGCGGTTGACCTGTATTCCGCGCGCGTCCTGCGCAGCGATCACATCCGGTCGGTAGACAACCAATTGCAATCGCTCACCCAACTGGCGGAGTCGCGTCCTCCGCGAAGCCAGAATCCTGCGGATTTGCGCGCGTGGTCGGACTGGATGGCCGGCAGCGGAGCGCGAGTGACGCTGTTCGACGCGGCCGGAAAAGAACTCATGGACGCGTCCGAACCGCCGGAAAAGGGGAGCGACGAGCCGATTCCCCCGGAGGTCCAGCGGGCGCTCGAAACGGGGAGCGGCGAAGCGATGCGGCGCAGCGAACGCATGGACCGAGATTTCGCCTACCGCGCATTCCGCATCGAATCCGCGGACCATTCGGCGTACGTAATCCGGCTGGCCTTGCCGCTGGCGCAAGTGAATTTCACGCTCGGCGAGCTGCGGGAGCGCCTGGTGGCGGCGTCTGTGGGAATACTGCTCGTCGGAGCGATCGTGTCGCTCCTGTTTTCCCGGATGTTTGCGAGCCGCGTGGAAAAGCTCGAGGAATTTTCGCAGCGAATCGCGGTGGGCGATTTTCAGCCGCTGCTTTCCGATTCGAAAGAGGATGAACTGGGATCACTGGCGAAGACGCTGAACGAGACGGCAACACGGCTGCATGAAAACGTGCGGACGCTGAGCGGAGAGAGGAATCAATCGAGCGCAATCCTGCGAAGCATGGTGGAGGGAGTGGCGGTGATTGACGCGCAGGAACGGCTGGTGTTCTACAACCGCGCTTTTTCCGACATATTGACGCTGCAGGATTCGGGCCTGGAGGGAATGCCGATCATCGAAGTGGTGCGCAATACGGACCTGCTCAATCTAATCCGCAAAGCTCTCCAGGGAGAGGAGGGATTGCAAAGCGACATTTTGACGGGGATCGTGCAGCCCCGATGCTTCGCGGTGACGGCCGCGCCGGTGAAGAGACAAGGACCAGCGGGGAGCGCCGCGGTCCAAAAGACGCAGAGCGAAGGCGGCAACGGAAAAGAAAAACCCTCGGGCGCGGTGGTGGTGCTGCACGACGTGACGGAGCTGCGGCGGCTCGAACGAGTGCGGCAGGATTTTGTCGCCAACGTATCGCACGAGTTCAAAACGCCGCTGACCGCAATTCAAGGGTTCGCCGAAACGCTCCTGGGCGGCGCTTTGGAGGACCCGAACAATAACCGCCGATTCCTGGAGATCATTCGCGAACATGCGGCGCGATTGGCGCGGTTGACCGACGACCTTCTGAAACTCGCGCGAATCGAAGCCGGAAAACTGGAACTCGAGTTCCAGCCGATGGGGCTCGCCGAATTGATCGAAGGGTGCGCGGAAACCACGCTGTTGAAAGCGAGCCGGAAGCAGATCGCGCTGGAGGTGGACGTCCCGCCCGGGCTGCCGCCCCTTCTCGGCGACTCAAGTCTGCTGCGCGAAGTGCTGCAAAACCTGCTCGACAACGCCATTCAGTACACGCCTCCGGGCGGGCGAATTCGCGTGAGCGCCACGGCCGGAGCGCGGGAGGCCCTGGTGACGGTTTCCGACACGGGCATCGGAATACCCCTGGCCGACCAAGAACGAATTTTCGAGCGGTTCTATCGCGTTGACGCGGCCAGGTCCCGCGAGGCGGGTGGGACGGGCCTTGGGCTTTCCATTGCCAAGCATATTGTGGACGTGCATGGCGGACGCCTTTGGGTGGAAAGCCAGGTGGGGCGCGGATCCGTTTTCTCCTTCTCGATTCCTCTGGCGACCTGAACTCCCTCCGAATTGCAAGTCACGGAAAATTCATGGCTGGGTCATCGGCTTGAAATGACACATGAAGATTCTGCATGTGTGGATCTAGATTTTCTGGCTGGCGAGACAGCCGTGTATTAGGAGACCGTTGGCGGCGGGGAGGGGCGGCGCGCCGGGGACGGAAAAATACTTGGCAAAAGGAAGCGAGAAACGAGGAAAAAAGGCCATGGGAGAAACGGGGACAGGACACCAGGGTGTATATCAGAACGTGCTGACGAATTATTTGATTTCGCAGGCGCGGACGGTCGAGGCGTCGGTGAATCGCGCCTTGTGGGCGCTGCTGGAGAGAAGCGAGCGGATCGCCAGCGAAGTTTTTCTGACGGAGCCGCGCATCAACGAAATGGAGATCGTGATCGACGAGCACGCCATCCGCATGCTGCGCCAGGGAAATCTGCAGGAAGCGGAAGTGAGGCTGATCGTCGCCACGCTCAAAATCAACAACGACCTGGAACGGATGGGCGACCTGGCAGTGAATCTGAGCGAGAGAACGATCTCGCTGGCCAACCTCGGGAACGTCGCGTCGCCGGCGGAATTGGAGCCGATGGCGACGGCGGTGCGGGCGATGGTTTCGAAGTGCCTGGGCGCGTTGATTTATCAAAATGTGGATCTGGCGACGCAGGTGCTGGAAAGCGACGACGTGGTGGACCAGTACAGGGACCGGTTGTTCGAGGCGCTGCTGGCGGGAATGACGGCGGATCCCGCCGTAGCCGCGCCGAATTTGCATTTCGTTCTGGCGTCCAGGCATCTCGAGAGGCTGGCGGACCACGCGACGAACATCGCGGAGGATGTGCTGTTTTGGGTGCGGGGATTGGAAGTGCGGCACGGACGAAGCCGGCTATCGGAAGCCGTGGATGAAAACGCACGCGCGGCGGGAGCCGTGTAACAAAGTTTTCATCCGAAGATCATATTGGATTCAATCCCCGGAGATAGGTTGCCGGGCGTGGCGAGGCGGCCCAGGAAATTCGTGCGAGCGATGAAGGGGCCGCCGGGGTGGCCGGAAGGCGTCAGATATCGTTAAGTTTCGGCGCAACCGCAGTTTGCGCCGGATGTAAATCCTCAACAAACTGCCCACCAAAAAGGCGCGGCCTGACTTCACCCCCCGGCGCCGCGCCTTTTGTCCTTAAAAAAAGGAGAAATGGGCGTTTTCATTCCCAATTCGTCTCGGAGTAACACGGCTGTAACAATTCACGCCAAGGATGGTTTGAAAGGAGAATCGAAAAGAAATGAAAAAGACACTCGTCCTCTTCTCTCTCATGCTGGGGTTCGCCTATGTGGCGATGGCGCAAGGCGGAACGATTCTTTTGAACGCCGCAGGAGCCACGTTTCCATACCCAATTTATTCAAAATGGTTTAGCAACTATAATCAACTGCACTCGAATATTCAGATCAACTACCAGTCGATTGGTTCGGGCGGGGGAATCCGCCAGCTCAAAGCGGGCACGGTGGATTTCGGCGCTTCCGATATGCCGCTGAACGACGAGCTGCTGAGCCAATTCAGCTACAAGATTCTGCAATTTCCCACCGTCCTCGGAGCCGTGGTTCCCACCTACAACATTCCCGGGGTAAACACGGAGTTGAAATTCACGCCCAAGGCGTTGTCGGACATTTATCTCGGGAAGGTCACGAAGTGGAACGACAGCGAAATCACGAGCAGCAATCCGGGCGTAAGCCTGCCGGGGAACGACATCGTAGTGGTTCACCGGTCGGATGGCAGCGGAACAACCTTCGTGTGGACGGACTACCTCTCGAAAGTCAGCCCCGATTGGAAGAGCCGCGTAGGAAGCAACACTTCCGTGAATTGGCCGGTGGGGCTTGGGGGAAAAGGTAACGAAGGCGTTGCCGGTCTGGTGAAGCAGACGCCCAACTCGATCGGATACGTCGAACTCATTTACGCCATTCAGAACAACATGGGTTACGGGCTGGTTAAAAACTCGTCCGGGAAATTCGTGAAGGCGAGCCTGGCCACGGTGACTGATGCGGCATCCGGAGCCGCCGCGAAAATGCGCAGCGACATCCGCATCTCCATCACCGACGCTTCGGGAGCCGAGGCATACCCGATTTGCAGCTTCACGTATCTTTTGATCCCCGAAACGATTTCGGATGCGACGAAGAGGGACGCCATCAAGGGCTTTCTCCACTGGATGCTGACCAGCGGCCAGGAGCAAGTGGAAGCGCTCAACTACGCGCGGCTGCCGAAAGCGGTGGTCGCGATTGAAATGAAGCAAATCGGTGAAATCAAGTAAGGGATGAGCACGAGCGTCAACGCGGTGGAGCGCGCGCCGGGCAATTGGACCCCGCGCGCTCTGCTGCGACGCCTGGCCGGAGGCGATGAGGTCGCGCACATCGTCACGCTGATTTTCGCCTCGGCGATCATCATCATCACTTCGCTGCTGGTGTTCCAGCTGTGGGTGAATTCGGGCGCCTCGCGGCACGCGTTCGGCTGGCATTTTCTGGTTACCAGCGTCTGGGATCCGGTCTTCGAGCATTTCGGCGCGCTGCCCTTCATCTATGGGACGATGGTGACTTCGGCCATCTCCCTGATCATTGCTTTGCCGCTGGGGCTGGCCGCCGCGATCTTTCTCGCCGAACTCGCTCCGCGCAACATTTCGGACACAATCTCGTTCCTGATCGACTTGCTGGCGGCGGTGCCGAGCGTGATTTACGGACTTCTCGGAATTTTCGTGGTCGTGCCTCTGATGCGCACCTTGATCGGGCCCGCGCTGAAGAAAGTGTTCGGCTACCTGCCGATTTTTTCGGGCCCGAACTACGGCGTGGGATTTCTCACGGCGGGCATCGTCCTGGCGATCATGATCGTGCCGTACATTATTTCCGTATCCCGCGAAGTGCTGTTGACCGTGCCTCGCGACCAGCGCGAAGCGGCTCTGGCTTTGGGCGCCACTCGTTGGGAGGCGACCTGGCAGGTCGTGGTGCCATGGGCGAGGACGGGCATCTCCGGTTCCGTCTTTCTGGCCTTGGCTCGCGCCATCGGCGAGACGATGGCGGTGACCATGGTGATCGGCAACGACCCGAAAATCTCGGCGTCGCTGTTCGCGCCCGGCTACACGATCGCGGCCGTCATCGCCAATGAGTTCACGGAAGCCACCGGAAAGATTTATTTGAGCGCCCTGATCGAACTGGGCCTCGTCCTCTTTTTGATTACGTTTATTCTCAACGGAATGGCCCGGCTCCTGATTCTTGCCACTGAACGCGCCGGAGGGCGGACCGCATGAAGCGCGCGCGACTGATCTGGCGCAAATCCGTGAACGTTGTGATGCTCACGCTCACCGGAGTCGCCGCGTTGTCGGTGGTTTCGATTCTCTTCCTGATCCTCGGCTACCTCGTCTACAACGGCGGAAAATCGCTCAACTGGGCCTTCTTTACACAGCTTCCCAAGCCCGTCGGTGAAACGGGCGGCGGGATGGCCAACGCAATCGTGGGGAGCTTGAAGCTTCTGCTTCTGGCGGCCGTGATCGGGCTCCCGGTCGGGCTGATGGGAGGAGTTTACCTGGCGGAATTCGGCGGAAAGACTTTTTCGTTCGTCGTCCGTTATACCACCGACTTGTTGAACGGAGTGCCATCGATCGTGATGGGCATTTTCGCCTATTCCCTGGTGGTGGTGCCGATGCGGCATTTTTCGACTCTGGCCGGCGGCGTGGCTCTGGGGATTATGGTTGTCCCCATCACCCTGCGCAGCACGGAGGAGTTCTTGAAGTCCGTGCCCCGGTCCATGCGTGAAGGCGCCATGGCGCTGGGGGCGAGCAAATGGCGGACCATCGCCACCGTGGTGATTCCGGCGGCAAGCGGCGGCGTCATCACGGGAATGCTGCTCGCGCTGGCGAGAGTGGCGGGAGAAACCGCGCCGCTGCTGTTTACCGCCTTTGGGAACCAGTTCTGGAGCCCGGGCTGGGACCAGCCGGTTGCTTCCCTCCCTGTTATGATTTATACGTATGCCATCGCGCCGTATGACGACTGGCACAGACAAGCATGGGCCGCCGGGCTGGTGCTTTTGGGAATCGTGCTGATTGCGAATATTGGCACCCGTTTGGCCCTGGGCCGCGGAGCAACTATCCGGAGCACATAAAATGACATCGACTTCGCAGGGACAGGGGGGAGCGGCAACCCGACTTATGCCAGAAACAACCGGAATTAATCCTGGCGCGCAGATTTCGGATAAGGAGACGCCGTTGCGTTTTCAGATCTCGAATCTGGACTTTTTTTACGGGCCCAAGCAGGCCGTATTCGGCTTGAGCATGAAGATACCCGCCAACAAGGTGACGGCGCTGATCGGGCCATCGGGCTGCGGGAAATCGACCTTCTTGCGGACGCTCAACCGCATGAACGACACGATCCGCAATACGCACGTGAAGGGCGAAATCCTGCTGGATGGGAACGATATCTACCAAGTGGACTCGGTCCGGCTGCGCCGGCGCGTGGGAATGGTGTTTCAGAGGCCCAATCCGTTTCCGAAATCCATTTACGACAACGTGGCGTATGGACTGAGGACGAACGGATACAAGGGGCGGCTGAGCGAATTGGTGGAGCACAGCCTGCGGCGGTCGGCCCTGTGGGACGAGGTGAAGGACCACCTGCACAAATCGGCATTCGCCCTTTCCGGAGGGCAGCAGCAGCGCCTGTGCATTGCGCGGGCGCTCGCCGTGAATCCGGAAGTGCTGCTTCTGGATGAACCGTGCTCGGCGCTCGATCCCGTTTCCACCGCGAAAATCGAGGAGTTGATGTTCCAGTTGAAAGACAGCTGCACCATGGTGATCGTCACGCACAATATGCAGCAGGCGGCCCGTGCCAGCGACTTCACCGCTTTCATGCTCGACGGCCGGTTAATCGAGCACAACGAAACCTCCAAAATCTTTACCACGCCGAAGGACCCCAGAACCGAGGCGTACATTACAGGCCGGTTCGGATGAAGCGGGGCGGAGCGGCCGCGAAGGAACCGGCGGCGGCTCCCGGGGAAGGGATTCCAAGGAAATGGAAAGACATTTCGAACACGATCTGGAAGAGCTGAAACAGCGGCTCCTGTGGATGGGAAGCCTGGCGGAGCGCGCCGTGCACCAGGCGGTGCACGCCGTCCTCGACGCCGAAGAGCATCTGGCCGAAGCCGTCTTGAACGAAGAGCCGGCGATCAACGAGATGCAGATCGAGATCGACGACCGCGTGCAGAGGCTCCTGGCGCTGCAACAGCCCATGGCCGCCGATTTGCGGTTTCTGCTGGCGGTTTCGCGGATTAACGGCGACCTCGAACGAATCGGGGATCAGGCCGTGAATATCGGGCATTCGGCCATGAGGATTTTGCGGCACCCGCAGGTGAAGCCTTACGTGGATCTGCCGCGGATGAGCGAGCTTGCCGAGACGATGGTGCGCGACAGCCTGAATTCCCTGGTCAAGGGGGATCAGGACCTGGCGCAAAGCGTGCTGCAGCGGGACGATCAAGTGGACCGATTGCGCGACCAACTCTTCCGCGAGTTGCTGACCTACATGATGGAGAATTCCGCGGTGGTTTTTCCGTCCTTCGAGCTGATTCTGGTGGCCAAGAATCTCGAACGGATCGCGGACCACGCCACCAACATCGCCGAAGACGTGATCTACTACGTCGCCGGACGCGACATTCGCCACCCCGCGCTCGACCGGCGCTGACCCGGAAACGACTCAAACTTTCGCCCCACTCGATTTACCGTGCCATTGCGTTCCGAAACCCATTCAGAAAGCAAACTGGCTTGCCAGAAAAACTCCCGCCGCCAGCAGTGCCCCCGCAGCCACGTCCCAGGCGTAGTGGTAGCGTCCTAAAAACGCGCCCAAAGCAATCGAGACACCAGCGATAAGAAAGACGGCTCCCCAGGCCGGAGACACGCGAAGCAGCACCAGGGCCGCAGCCATGGTCGAGGCCACGTGCGCACTCGGAAACGTAACGGCCTGAATGCTTCCGCGATTCAGGACTTCGAGATTGAGCGAGCGCACTTCGTTCCCCGCAACTTTTCTGCTCGCAGGGTCCTCGGCGAGCACCCGGGGCGGCATCGCTGGAACGAAAATTGTGCACAGGAAGCAGAGGTCGCTCGCCGATACAACGACCGTCCAATAAAAATTCGTGGCCGCCGAGTGATGCGCGAGCAACAAGACGCCGAAGCCAAGCGGAACCATCGGATAGCAGATCAGGTAGGCGGTCTCCAAATAGGCGGCCCAAAAAGCGCCCCGCGACCGGGCCAGGCGCGGAAAGGCCGCGAACAATTTCGCGTCCGCCGCCAATAGCCGATTTTGTATGCGCTCGTCCGGGCCCATGAAAAATTGGCCGGCCTGCCAATAAGGAATCAGAAGGAGCGCGGCAGGAAGCCAATCGCGGATAATTCCAGAAGCCGCGCCAGGGACCAGAAAACGCGCCACCAGAATCGTGAATGCCGGAACCACCGCGAGAAGAAGGATGCGGCCTCGCCGCCGGGAACCCAGCGGGCGAAAAAGGGCCAGAAGAAGCATGACGCCGGCCGCGGCGATGTGTATCGATTCCTGCGGACGCATCGGACTATGCGCGTATTACGGTAACAGAGGCGGGGCGAGGGAACATCAGGAGCCGAGGCGGCACTTCAGACGCGGGCGAGAGCTGTGGCTTCGTCTTCCGTGATATCCAGGACGGAATCGAGGCGCACCATTTTGAGGAGCATCTGAACGCGTTTATTGGGGGCGTAGAAAGTGCATTTGCCGCCCGCGCGTTTCAACGTGGTAAACGCCCGGACCAGCGCGCCAATGCCCGAGCTGTCCAGTTCGGTGACTCCGGCGAGATTCACGGCAATGCGGGCGCAGCCGTCGTCGATCAGCTGTTGGATCTGGCTCCGAAACGCTTCTTCCGTCTCGCCCAATTTCAAGGGGCCGTCGAGATCGAGAATGGTGGCCTGCCCAGCCTTGCGAATCTTGATGGTCACGGGTTCCTCGAACTGCTCAGAAAAGCTAACTGAATTAGGGCCGTCAATCAAGGGGATGGGTAAATAAAGAGGCGAGTATGAAACGCCCGTGCGGAAGGCCATTTCTTGACGCGTAAGCGTGCCATTTGTTAGGCTTCGCCCGCGTAAGTATAAGGTCCGCCGGCGCAATCGCGCGCCGCCGCGGGAATCGAAGTCCCTTCCTGAGCGGGGAGAGCCATGGAGTCATCGTCAGGGCTGTTTGAATTGGCCAGTGTGTCTCTCGCCTGCCGCGATCGGGAGACTCTCCTGAAAACATTCGCATCGCGCGCGGGCGGAATTCTGAGAGCCCAAGCCGTGCTGGTGTGGCTATACGAGCCGGGAAAGGAAGGACTGGAGTGCCAGGTGCGGTGGACCGAGACCGGAGAGAGGCTGAATCTTTCCGGAAATGGAGCGGGAGAAGGAATTCTCGCCGAAGTCTTCGAATCGAAGAAAAGCCGGCGCATGGGACCCAAGGAGACGGGGGAGGAGGATTTCGAGCACCTCGAGGAGGCGTCGCGAAAACGCCTGAAGACGGCTCTGCTTGTGGGCTTGCCGGGGGGACAGGGCCTCGCGGGGGTGGTGGAAGCGCTGAACAAGCGGGCCGGAGATTTCACCGCCGAGGATGAGCAATTCCTCGAGGAAGCCAGCCGTCTGGCGGGACAGGCGCTCACGCATCTCGACGAAATTGAAGGCGAGCGGCAGACGCAACTCTCGACGCTCGAACGCCTGACGGCGCTCTATGACCTCGGCCGGACGTTCACTTCCACGCTGGAATTGGAAGTGCTGCTGCCGGTGGTC
The DNA here is from genome assembly GCA_035503815.1 of Verrucomicrobiia bacterium. GTDB lineage: Bacteria > Acidobacteriota > Terriglobia > Acidiferrales > UBA7541 > Palsa-295. The sequence continues at coordinate 53,536 of DATJTF010000017.1, read as the reverse complement.
GCGGGAAAAATTCGAGACATCCTGGGCGCCGCGGCGTGCAATCTGTGGCTTGTGGATAAAGGCTCGGGAGAATTGTACCTGGCGAATCGGGCCGGAGAAGATCCGACGCTCGAGGAGGATGCGAGAGTTCCGGCGGAAGAGGGGCTTCTCGCGGGCGTGCTGCAGCAGGCGAACCCCCGGCTCATCGAAGACGCCGCGGAAGCGAGCGAACTCGCCGAACGCCGGGAAGCCGGCGGCGAATTCGAGATGAAGTCGTGGATGGCCGCGCCTTTGCGGAAAGACGATGAAGTGCTGGGGGTCGTCGAGCTGGTGAACAAAACGGACGGCGCGACGTTCGATGAAGATGACCTGTTTTTTCTGGCGAGCATCAGCGAGCAAGCCGCCGTGGCGATTCATAACGCGAATCTGCTCGAGTCCGAGCGAAAAGTACACGCACTCGACGCCCTGCTGAAAATCTCGAAGGAAATCACGTCCACTCTGGACCTCGACCACGTGCTCACCACCGTGGTGGCTAATGCCTCCGAGGTCGTGACGTTCGACAGTTGCGTGATTGGATTTTACGACCGGGGAAAATTTCTTCTGGGGGCGGTATCGGGCGAGACGGAAGTTCCCAAGACGCGCGAGATGGACGAATTGCGCGATTGCCTCGAATGGGTGGCCACGCAAGAGAGCGGCGTCTCGGCCGACCTCTACGAGGATGGATGGCATTTGTCTCCGGAAGAGGCCCGGGCGCAAATCGTGGCGTTTCTCGAAGCGCGGGAATACAACGGATTTTACGCGCTGCCCCTGAGGGACGATCAGGGAACCCTCGGCGTGCTCGCCCTGATCAGCGGCGATGCCGATTTTCTCACCGAAAACAACAAGGAGACGGTGGCCATTCTCGCAAATCAGACGACGGTGGCCATCCGAAACGCCCAACTGTACCAGCAAGTGCCGCTCGCGAACCTCCTGGCGCCGCTGGCGGAAAGAAAAAAGAGATTTCTGGCGGCGATGCCATTGAGCAAATGGCGCACCTACGCGGAACGCGCCGTGTGGATTGCTCTCGCCCTCCTGGTGATTCCCTGGCCGCTTCGCCTGGGGACCGACGCCACCGTTGTTCCGGCCGAAAAACGCGTCGTCAGCGCGTTCGTGGGGGGTGTCGTCCGCCAGGTTTTCATTCACGAGGGGCAAAACGTCGAAAGCGGCGAAATCCTGGCGCAATTGGACGACGGCGACGACCGCATGAAACTCGCGCAAGCGCAGGCCGACCTCGCGCAGGCGCGCCGCGATCTGGCCGAAGCGGAATTTCGCAACGACACGACGGCGGCCGGGCAAGCAAAAATTCGCACGGACCTTCACGAGGCGGAGGTGGACCTGGAACAACGGCGCATCGCCGAAGCGCAACTTCGCGCGCCGATCTCCGGAATCGTGACCACTCCGAAAGTCGAGGACAAGGCGGGAATCTTGCTGCACCCCGGCGATTCGTTCTGCGAAATCGTTCAGCGGGACCAGATGGCGGCGGAAATGAGCGTGGAAGAATCCGACCTGGGGCTCGTGCGCCAAGGGAAGAAAGTCGCCCTGAAGCTCAATGCGTTTCCCACCGTGACCTTCCAAGGAACCGTCGAGCGCATCGGGGCGCAAACGCATTCCCAATCGGGCGACCAATACTTCCTCGTTCGGACTCTCTTTGAAAACACCGGAGGGCTTGCCCGGACCGGGATGGTGGGCGAGGGACGGATCCGCGCCGGCGGGGGATGGTTCAAGTCCGGATGGTATCCGATCGGATACGTTCTGCTTCGCTCGCCCGTGCGCTTCATCTGGCGAGAGTTGTGGGCTTTGCTGCCGTGAAAAGAGGAATGGTGATGAATAAACCCGCCGCATGGATGATTGCCGCCGCCCTGTCCTTCGCAATCGCGGGGTGCGGTGATTCGACGACACCCGGCAGTTCGAGCGCGGCAAGCCCGCCGGCTGCTTCCGTCAACACCGCTCCGCCGGCGCCTTCCCCGGCCAAGCCTCCCGCGAATCTGGAAATTTTGAGCGTTCTTTCCGTCGAGCATCAGGTGGACGTGGGAACGCAATTGGACGGCGTGGTGGTGAGCGTTGCGAAAGATGAAGGAAGCCCGGTAAAGGAAGGCGAGGTGATGGGCCAGCTCGACGACAGAAACCTGCAAATGGAGCTGGTGAAGGCGAAGGACGATTTGAAGGTCGCGCAGAACAACGTTCTCTATAAGGAAGCGGAGCTGAAAGCCAAGGGCGCGGCGTACAAGCGGCAGAAACAGCTCCGCGAAGACGGGATTTCAAGCCAGGCCGATCTGGAAGCCGCGGAATTCGAGGCCAAGGCGGCGGAATTCGATATGAAAGGCTGGCAAGCCGAAGTCGAAAGCAGCCAGGCGCAGATCCGCCAGCTCGAGCTTCAAATTGACGAGACTCGATTGCGAGCCCCTTTTTCCGGAGTCATCGTGCGGCGGTACATCCGGGTGGGCCAGATCGTCGGGAAAAACGAAAAATGTTTTCGCGTGAGCCAGCTGGCGCCGCTGCTGGTGCAATTTCAAGTGCCGGAATCGAGCCGCCGCAAGCCGGAGCGCGGCGCCGCCGTGCCGCTGGCTCTGGTGGACGCCTCGAGCCGCCCGCTGACGGCGCACATCACTCGAGTCAGCCCTACCGTGGACCCCGCGAGCGACAGTTACGATGTGACGGCGCAATTGGGCGGGCCCGGATTGGGAGATCTCCGCCCCGGAATGGCCGTTCGCGTGTCATGGCCGGGAACCGTGCGAAGCAATCCCTGATCGGATCCGACGATGCGATTTGGCCCCACCAGCCTGCAGGTTTCCAGCATTCTTGCCAAGGGACTCCGGCGTCCGAAGCTGAGGCAAGACTTGCGAGTCAGCGAACAGACGGTCGCCGGCGAGACCAGCGTCGTCATCAAGGTCGAAGAGACCAACTCCTACAACCGCTTCGGCGAGCAGGAATTCGAGCTCCTTCAATTGTGCGACGGGACGCGGACCCCCGCCGAGATCGCCCAGGAAATGACGCGGCGGCATCCCAACCAGCCGCTCGAAGAAGCGGAAGTCCTGGATTATCTCGATAGCGTCGAGCCCGCCATGTGGGAGCGGTCGGTGGGGGAGAAAAATCTGGCGGTGCTCGAAAGAATCCGGGACGAACGAAAAAGCCGGGTGGATCAGAGCAGCGTCCTCTATATATCTTTCAAAGCCTGGGACCCCAACAAAACGCTGGAGAGGCTCGATCCGTACCTCAGCTGGATTTATTCCTACGGATTTGTCGTCTTTTCCATCTGCATATTTGTCGCCGCCTGCTACCTGCTTGCGGGCGACTGGACGCGCGTGCAGCAGGACACGGAGTCTCTCTACAGTTTCGCCAACAAATCGGCGTACGACATCTGGGCGTTCTGGCTGCTGCTGCTGCTGCTGGGCGGCGTTCACGAATTCGGCCACGGATTGACGTGCAAACACTACGGCGGCGATGTGCACCAGATGGGATTCCTGCTGATCTATTTCACCCCGGCGTTTTATACCGATACGACGGACATTTTGCTGTTCAAGAGGGGCCGCGAACGCCAGCTGGTGATTTTCGCGGGCATCTGGATCGAGCTTGTGTTTTGCGGACTCGCCGCGCTGGTGTGGCATTTCACGCCGCCCGGTTCCGTGACGAATGACCTGGCGTACAAAGCGATGCTGCTGAGCGGAATTCAGGGAGCGCTGCTGAACCTGAATCCGCTGATCAAGGCGGACGGCTATTACGCCCTCTCGCAGTATCTGGAAATCGACAACCTGCGGGAAGACTCCTTCGCCTACCTGCGAGCCTGGTTCGGCAAATATTTTCTGCGGAAAGACACCGACCTTCCCGCGGCCAGCCGGAGGCAGCGGAGAATTTTCCTGATTTTCGGAATCACCGCGATCATTTACAGCGTTACGCTGATCCTTTTCTCGCTTGTGTTCGTTCGCAATGTCTTGGTGAACAAACTCGGCAATTGGGGATATCTGGCCACGCTGGCGATTGTCTATTTTTTCGCCCGCAAGGGTTTGCGGCAGAACTTGCCTGTGGCACGGGCGTGGTTGAAGGAAAAAAGGGAGGTGATTATGGCCTGGAAAATATCGCGGGGACAACAAGCCGCCTTGGCGGGCGTTTTTCTCCTCCTGTTGCTTCCGCCGGTGCCCTCCACCGTGAATTCGGATTTCGTTCTGGAGCCCGGCCATGAAGCCGCGGCGCGGGCCGAGGTGGGAGGAAAAGTTCGCGCCGTGTATGTGCATTGGGGAGAATCGGTCAAGTCGGGCCAAGTGCTCGCGGTGATCGACAACGCCGAGACGTCCGCGGAAGCGGCCATTCTCGAAGCGGAGCTGGCGCTGGCGAACAGTCAACTCCGTCTTGGAGAATCGCGCTCCGATCTCGACCAGGCCGCCGGCGCCATGCCTCGAGAGCAGGAATTGAGCGAGGATCTGGACGTCGCGCGGCGCAGAGTCAATGAAATGGAAATCAGGGCGCCCATCGATGGCGTGGTGACCACGCCCGAAGTGGACCAGTTGACCGGACAATATCTGGGGAGCGGCGATGAGCTGTGTGAAATCGCCAACCGCCAGAGCATGAAGGTCCGAATTCTCGTCCGCGACTGGAAATTAGAAGACGTGAAGCAGGGCGCCCCCGTCAAATTGAAGGTGCTCTCTTTTCCCTATCGCACCTACCAAGGAGAAGTGACCAGGATTATGCCCGCCGCCGCCTTGGATCGTCCGGTCGCGCACCCGGAAAACCTGGAACGCCTGGGGCAGCAACTTACAAATTATTTTGCCGTCGAGGTGATCATCCCAAACACCGACGAGTCGCTGCGCGAGGGAATGACGGGTACCGCAAAAATTGAGGCGAAGAGCCATCCGCTCGCCTGGCAGGCGGCCCGGGGCGTCTGGCGGTGGCTGCGTTCGCAAATTTGGTAGGAAGTCGAGAAGATGTCCCGGCACGCTCGGCGGAAAGTTTGAAAAACGAAGCGCCCGTAACGGGTGCGAAGAGGAAAGGGCCGCCGTTCCTGGGACGGCGGCCCTTGGGGGTTGCTGCAACTTCAACCCTCCCGGCAAAGTGGAGAGCTTTGCGGGATGATCGAAGAACTCTTTAGTTGAATTTCATCAGAGGCTTGATGGCCTCAATGCTGCGCGACAGCGGCTTCACGGCTCCCACTTTCTTTCCCTTCTTCAATGGCTTCGCTGCTGGTTTCATGACTGTCTCCCTCGAAAGATTTTTTGTCCCCGCTTTCGGAGGTAAAGGAAGCAATCCATTCGCCATTTCCCGACGAGAATCAGCCTCTTCGTAACTCGTTGCAACTACAGGAGTTCCTGTCCCCGCCATCACCGGATCATTTGACCCGGCCAATCCCTTTCGTTGAAAAATTCTCGATCGGTTGAAATTTTAAACAGCGCTCGCGATCGTTTGCTTCTGAAAGCTCTGCGGACGCTCGGCCGGCTCCACGGGGGCCGGGGCGCCAGGGAAACAGGCGCGGGACACTCAATTCTTGGGGAGTTCGCCGAATCGAAAAAGCTTAAAGACCGTATTTCCGGCAGAGGTAATTGAGGCGGTTTCTGTCCACACCCAAGAGGCGGGCGGCGTCGGATTTGCTGTTTTTCGATTGTTGCAGGGCTTCTTCCACCCAGCGGCGCTCCACGGCTTCCATTTCCCGGTCCAGGTTGATTCCTCCCGGCGGGAGCCGGAATTTGCCGCGAGAATTCCGGCTGACGGCCTGAATGATTTCCGGCGGCAAATTCTGAAGCTCGATGGTCTCGTCGTCGGTCATCAGGACGAGGCGCTGGAGAGCGTTCTGCAGCTCGCGAACGTTTCCCGGCCACGGATAGCGCTTCAAGGCCTGCATGGCTTCGCCGGAAATTCTTTTGGGTGGAAATCCGTTGGCGGCGCAATAGACGCTCGTAAAATATTCGGCGAGCAAGGGAATATCTTCGACTCTTTCGCGGAGCGCCGGCACGAAAATCGGGACCACATGAATGCGGTAGTAGAGATCTTCCCGGAAGCGGCCTTCCCGGACCATATCTTCCAGGTCTTCGTTCGTGGCGCAGACAAGCCTGAAATCAACGCGAATGGCTTTTTTGCCGCCGAGACGAGTGAGGGCGTGTTCCTCCAAAACGCGCAGGAGCTTGCTTTGCAGCGCGGGAGTGAGCGTGGCGATCTCGTCGAGGAAGAGCGTTCCCTGATGCGCCAATTCGACGCGGCCCTCTTTCGAAGCCGTCGCTCCCGTAAACGCTCCCTTTTCGTATCCGAAGAGCTCCGCTTCCATGAGTCCCTCGGGAAGCGCGGCGCAATTCACGCTGACGAACGCTCGGCTTCGGCGCGGGCTCTGATCGTGGAGGGCGCGCGCCACCAGTTCCTTGCCCACTCCGCTTTCGCCGCGAATGATTACGCTCGTATTGGCGCGGGCCATGCGCTTGATGGATTCCACGACGTGCTTCATCGACTCCGTGGACCCGATCAGATCGCCGAGCGCGTGCTTCCGCGTGATTTCGTCGCGCAGCAGCCGGTTTTCGCGTTGGATGTACAGCTTTTCGACGGCGCGTTCCAGAAGGTGCCGCAGAACGTCGTTGTCGATCGGCTTGATGAAATAATCGTACGAGCCCGCGTCAATCACCTTCAGAGCCGTCGGCTTGGTTTCATCGGAGCTGAGAACGATCACCAGCGTGTCGATCTCGCTTCCCACCAGCCGCGAAAGAAGCTCCGTGCACTCCTTTACGCCGCCGGAAGCGATCGGCAGGCCCAGCAGCAGCACGTCGAGTTCCCGCTCCTGCAGCAGCCGGTAAGCGGCCTCATAATCGGTCCCCTCCAGAATTTCGAAATCGGAGCGCAAAGAGGAAGCGATATGCGAGCGAAGCGCGTTATCGTCGTCCACAACTGCAATTTTGGGTTTGGGGGCGCCCGGTGCGATGACCAATCTCCCGCGGGGAGCCGAATCGAAAAAATAACGAATCAATAAAGGCGGCGCCCCGAGCCGCGGAGATTTTAGGTGCGGGAGAATTCGAAGTCAAATCCGGCGCGGCGCGTTCGATTCGTTCCCCGGTTCGGGCCGGAACTTTCCCTATTTCTCCAGCATTTTCGCGAATTCGCGCAGCGTGGCTGGAGCGTGGCCCGCGTAATGATTATTCGCGTAAGCAAAAATTTGGATGCGGCGCTGATGGGCCCGCCGGACCACTGGCACCCATTCCATCAGGTCTTTTTCGCGAGGCACGATGACTTTGTCCCAGGTCTTCGTTTTTTCTTCGATGGCCTTGCGGTCGCCCAAAAAACGGATGTATGTGAAATCGGCGGTAAAGGGATCGATGCGCTGGAAAACTTCCGCGGGGCGCGGCATCCACGGGTGGTCGATCAAGGCCAGCGCGGCCTTTTTCTTCCGCAAAACGTCGGCGAGCCTCGGGACGAGCCACTGTTTATTCCGGATCTCCACCGCGTAACGGAAGCTCTCGGGCAGTTTCTCGAGGAACGGCTCCAATCGGTCCAGGAATGAAGCGCCGGAAGCGAACGCCTGCCGGTTGAAATAAGGAAACTGAAACAGCAGCGGCCCAAGCTTTCCCCGGAGCAGAGCGGCCGCGTCTAGGAATTCGCGCAATTCCTCGACGCAATCCACCAGCACTTTTTCGTGGGTGACCGTCTGGACCACTTTCAGTGCGAAGAGAAATTCCGAAGGAGTCTGCGCGTACCAGCGCTTCACCGTCGCCGCCGACGGCGTGCGATAGAATGTGCTGTCCACTTCGACCGTATCGTATTGCCGCGAGTAAAAACCGAGATACTCGGCGGGCTTCATCCCTCGCGGATAAAATGTCTCTTCCCACCCTTTGGCGGTAAAGGAAGACGTTCCCAGGTGAATGTCATCGGCCATCGAGGCGGCATTCTAGGACAAATTCACCGCGCTCGCACGCGCGGATCGCGGCCGTCGAAGGAATATCCTGCACGCCTACGAGCTTCCCAGCAAGACCCCGACAATGAATACAAGTACCCCGCCGACAATCACCTGCATGGTCGAAGAGAGCAGGGGAGTGTCCATGTAGTGGTGCCGGACATAGCTGATGATGCCCAGCTCCGCCGCCACGACGATCACGGCAACCGTGAACGCGAGATGAAACCTCGGGATCAAAAATGGCAGCGTGTGGCCCAATCCTCCCGCCGTGGTCATCGCGCCGGTAACCAACCCGCGAATCAGAGGCTGGCCCCGGCCGGTGAGAGAACCGTCGTCGGAGAGAGCTTCGGCGAATGCCATCGAAATCCCGGCGCCCAACGACGCCGCCATGCCCACCAAAAACGCGTCGTGCGTATTCCGCGTGGCAAACGCGGCTGCAAAAATCGGAGCAAGCGTCGAAACCGATCCGTCCATCAAGCCGGCAAGCCCGGGCTGAATGACCTGAAGCACGAAAAGCTTTCGCTGCGATTCCGCTTCCTTGGTTTGCGCCGCGGGAGTCAGATGCTCCTCTTCGAGCGACTCGGCCATGGCGTAGTGCCGCCGCTCGACATCGGCCAAGTCGCCGAGGAGTCTCCGGATGGATGCGTCCGTCACTTGGCGGATGGCGCGCTCGTAAAAGCGCCGGCTCTCCAGCTCCATGATTTCCGCCTGCCGCCGGACTTTCTTCAATCCCAGCGGGCGGACGAGCCAGATGGGACGCGCCTCCACGAATCCTTTTACGTGGTCGCGGCTCACATAGGGAATGTGCTCTCCAAACTTGATGCGGTACAGGTCAATCAGCGCCTGCCGGTGGCGCGATTCCTCCGCCTGCATATCCTCGAACACCTTGGCCGAAGACGGATACGACTCCCGCAAGCCCTCGGCGAATTCGCCGTAAACGCGGCCGTCTTGCTCTTCCAGCGAAATCGCGAGCGCCAGAATTTCGCGCTCCGAAAGCTCGCGGAAACTTTTTTTGGCCATGGGTCACCCTCTAACGGAGGCAAATGTGCGGACATTATAAGGGATTCCGGCGGTTCACGCGGCGCATCCGCGCGCGGCGAAGAAAATGGCGTCGGCCGGGCGGCGGCCGCATCCAATCGGTTGAACGCGGTGCGTGTAAGATACAAGCGAAGAGGTGAATGAAAATGGGTGAGACGCTGGGTTTCATCGGCCTGGGAAAAATGGGCGAGGCAATTGCCGCCAATCTGTTGAAGGCTGGTTTTTCTCTGAGGGTCTTCAACCGCACCCCGGCCAAGGCCGCCGCCCTTGCCGCGCAGGGAGCCGTCGTGGCGGCTCGGGCCGGCGACGTGGCGCAAGAGGGCGGAATCGTGTTCTCCATGCTGGCGGACGATCGCGCCCTCGAGAACCTCTGCAAGGAGCGCGATTCCTTCGTCGAGCGCCTGGGCAAGGGCGGAATCCACGTCTCGCTCAGCACGATTTCTCCCGCCACGGCCCGCGACCTCGCGGCCCACCATGCGAATTTCGGCGTGACCTATGTAGCCTCTCCCGTGTTTGGACGCCCGCCGGCAGCCGCCGCAAAACTCCTTTGGGTCTGCACTTCCGGCAGCGAGGCGGCGAAGAAACGCGTGCATTCGGCGTTGGAGGCGATCGGCCAGGGCATTTTCGATTTGGGAGAAGAGGTGGGAGCGGCCAATGTCATCAAGGTGTGCGGAAATTTCATGATCGCCGGCGCGATCGAGGCCATGTCCGAAGCCTTCACCCTGGCCCGAAAGAACGGCCTGGACCCGCGCCAGGTGGCGGACTTCTTCGGCAAGACACTCTTTACCTGCCCGGTGTATCAGAATTACGGAAAGATGATTGCCGCGGGAGAGGTGAAGGCTTCGGGATTTGACCTGGCGCTCGGCCTCAAGGATGTCAATCTGGCCCTGCAAACGGGAGCATCGAGCGCCACCCCGCTCCCTCTCGCCAGCCTGATGCGCGACCGCTTTCTTGCCTCCATCGCCAAGGGGCGCGGCGAGCTCGATTGGACCGCGGTTTCTCTCGATGTCGCCGAGCAAGCCGGGCTGAAGTAGAATAGCCGGGCTGGCATGGGTCCGGCGCGCGTTCACTTGCGGGCCTGCCGAGCGTCTCCCTTTGAAGCCCCTCGCAAAAATCCTGTTGCACGATAGCTTTCGAGCGGGGATCACCCTGAAGGGCATCGACGGCCTGCTCGAGGCTTGCGGCGGAGTGCTGCTCTGGTTCGTCAACCCGGAGGCGCTCACCCGCGGAGTCCGCCACCTGCTCCTCCACGAACTCAGCAAAAATCCTCACGATTACATTGCCACTCATTTGCTGCACTCGACGATGAAGCTCGCTGCGGCCGACCCGACGTTCGCCTCGATCTACCTGGTGTCTCACGGCCTGGTGAAGGCCCTGCTCGTCCTGGCGCTTTGGTTCGACAAAATCTGGGCCTATCCTTTGACGATCTTCGTGTTCGGCGCTTTCACGGCCTACCAGGCCTACCGGTTCGTCATCACTCACTCGGGCTTTATGGCGGCGCTGGCTGTGTTTGACCTCATAATCATCTATCTGACTTGTACGGAATATCACATGCAACGCCAGCGCCGCGCCGCCCGCTTGGCCGCGTCAGTCCCTCCCGAATCGAATTGACCCACGCGATTGGCCCAACCTGTGGCAGACTATGGCGCCAACGGGGGCAGACTTCCATTTCTCTCCATAAAGTTCACACGGGTGCCAGCCCTGGGACTTCGGGAAAGTCTCATGAAAATTCGACGCGCGAGAAACAGAACCCGCTTGAACGATACGTAATTGACGAGCAGATCGGCTTCCTGCTGCGTCAGGCCAATCAGCGCCACACCGCCATCTTCGCCGCCAGAATGATCGAAGGCCTCACCACCACGCAATTCGCCGCCCTTGCCAAGCTTTACGAAGTCGGGCCGTGTTCGCAGAACCGCCTGGGACGCCTCACGGCAATGGACGCGGCGACCATCAAGGGCGTGATTGACCGACTTGCAAAACGCGGATTCACGGCCGCCAGGCCTCACCCCCGCGACACGCGCCTCCTGGTCCTCGAGTTGACGAAGACCGGGCTCGCCGCTGTCGAAAACGCAATCCCCTTCGCCGTGAAAATCACCGAGGAAACCCTCGCGCCTCTCACTCCCTCCGAGCGCGCCTTGCTCCTGAAGCTCATCCGGAAGATCTGCTGACTCAGCCGCTTCGCGAAATCTCCGGGGCCTTGCGCCCTGTGCATTCGTTTGTATACTAACGCCCCAGACCCAGGAGGCGATCCATGGCGCAGGAAGAATCCGCAAAGGCAGCGACGGCTTCGAAGCTCGTGATCCGCAATATTGGCTTGCTCCTGAGCGGCGACATTCGCCGGCCGGTTCTCGACGCCGATACAGTCATCGCCGTGAACGGAAAAATCGCCGCGGTTGGAAATGAAAAAGATCTGGACGCCTCCGGCGCCACCTCGACGATCGACGCCCACGGCACCGTCCTCGCTCCCGGCCTGATTGACAGCCATGTCCACCCCGTCGTCGGCGATTGGACGCCCCGCCAAAATCAATTGGGATGGATTGACAGCTGCCTCCACGGCGGCGTCACCACCATGGTCTCCGCAGGCGAAGTCCACACGCCGGGCCGGCCGAAAGATGTTCTCGGCGTGAAAGCCATGGCGGTTTTCGCTCAGCGTGCGTTTACGGCGTTTCGTCCCGGGGGTGTGCGCGTGCTGGCCGGCGCGCCCGTGCTCGAACACGGAATGGTCGAGGAGGATTTCAAGGAACTCGCCGCGGCGGGAGTGACTCTTCTTGGTGAAGTCGGGCTCGGTAGCGTGAAGGACGGTCCAACCGCGCGGCAGATGGTCGCATGGGCGCGGAAGTACGGAATTCAGAGCACGATTCACACCGGCGGGCCCTCAATTCCCGGATCGAGCCTCATCGACAAAGACGTTGTGCTGGATGCCGACGCCGACGTCATCGGGCACATCAACGGAGGCCACACCGCGCTGCCGGACGACCAGATCGTCGCTCTGTGCGAGCGAAGCCCGCGCGGCGTCGAACTCGTTCACAACGGCAACGAGCGCGCCGCTTTGCTTGCTCTGCGCACCGCGAAGGAATTGAAGCAGCTCGAGCGGGTGATCCTCGGGACCGACGCGCCGGCGGGATCGGGAGTCCAGCCGCTCGGGATCGTGCGCATGGTTTCGATGCTCTCTTCGCTCGGAGAAATTCCCGCCGAAATCGCTTTTTGCTTCGCGACGGGAAACACGGCGCGCCTCCGCGGTCTCGAAGGCGGTCTCGTGGAAACCGGCCGCGCCGCCACGTTCACGCTGATGGACCGGGCGCAGCACTCCTCGGGGAAGACTTTCCTCGAAAGCATTCAGAAGGGCGACCTGCCCGGCATCGGCATGGTCATTGTCGAGGGAGCCGTCAGCATCCAGCGCAGCCGCAACACTCCTCCCGCCACGAAACTCCCTGAAATTGTCGCGCCTTCGCGCTGATTCCGTTTCGCAAGCGAAGGGAAGAAACGTTGAGCGCCTTCGCTCGAATTCACGCGCCACTGCTTAAGGATGCCGGTGCAGCACGTGAACCGCAATGTCCGGCCAAAACTCGCGGAAGACGTTTGTCAGGACGTCCCTTCCGATCGCGTAGCCGTATTTTTCGCCCACCGACCCCGCCGTCCTCGTCTGGCTCGGATAGTACGTCACCGAAATGGCCTGGGCGATCGCTCTTCCGAGAAGCTCGGAAATATTCAGGCTGTTGTGTCCGTGGTAGTTGGGCGTGATAAACACGCGAGTGGAGGAGTAGATCGCGCGTTTCCAGAAACTCCCCTCGCCCATCGCGTAATACCTCTCGTCCTGGTGAAACACCGTTGGCAGCGCAAAGACCACCAGATAGTTTCCGTCGGTCTTGTCCAAAAATCCCCGCCAGTAATACCGCCCGAATCCCGCGACTCCTTTCCCCAGCTGCGGGTGCGCGTTTGTTCCCTCCGCCAGCATGGACGTGATTCCCACGAAAATGAACGAGGAGTAGTCGAAACTGTTTTGCGTGGCGATTTTGAACGCCTGCCTGGGCGTTGGCGGAGGAGGACGCGTTCCCGCGCTGACCGCCCGGAAATTCGGCATCACTCCCAGAATCCGCTTCGGCTGCTGCGGCGGCTTGGCCTGGCATCCGCTCTCTTTCGGATCGCACGGCGGCGCCGGGTTTGCCGCGCCCGCCTGGGGATTTTCCGCCGCGCCGGATTGCCCCGTTGGCGAAGGCTGCCGTTGCGCGCTTTGGTCCTGCGGCGGATAGAAAGGAAAATCGGGAGATGCCGTCAATGCCGAGAAGGAGGGTGCAGGCGGAAGCGGTGCGGGCGCGGAAAACATCTGTTGGGCCTGTGCGGGTATCGCGGCAAAAATCAGTCCCAATGGCAGAAAATGACGCAGCAAGTAACGTCCTCGGCAATCCAGATCTCGAACATTCGCCTCAATGTTGCGGCCTTACAAGTCTATCTCAGCTCGCTTCCGATTCAGGCCGCCGCGTCTGTTCAATGAGCTTCTTTAGTAAAACGGTTTTTCGCCTTACGCTCAGCGGAGTCCGTCTTCCCCCTTGATCTGGTCCTTCGTGAGCCCCCCGACCCGCGCCAGCGGCCGCCCGCTGTCGGTGACCGCGATGGCCACGACAATTTCGTTGGCGCGCGGCGCGTCCGCGATGCGGATCTCCATCCCGTCAAAATGGCTCCGCACAAACGCCGCGTCCTTGTGCCCCAGCGGAATATCCAGCGGCACGCCGAGTCCGCCGCGTTTCTTCGAAGACGGTATCAGCGCCGCGCCCTCGCCCAGAGCCTTGCGCACCGGCGCGCCCAGTTTCGGATGGAGAATCGCGGCGGCGTGTTCGATTTCGCCGTTTTCGCCCACTGCTGCGGCCTTCCCGTAGCTTTCCGCCGACGCCCCCGAAATCCCCAGCGCGGCGACTGCGCGCTCCGTCAGCAGGCCGCCGAGTTCCTCGCCGATGTTCATCAGCTCCGTCAAATCCTCGACGAATTTTCCCGCGAACGGATTTTCGATCACGGCCGCGGCGGCCGCGCGGCGGGCCGGAGGCTTCACTTCGCGGCCCATTTCCGTGCGCGTCTCCTCGACGAACGTCACGATTTTCCGGATCTTCGCTTTCCCCGCCGCTTCGTCTGTCATCGCAAACCGTCCTCTCCTTTTATATCCGAGGCCTTCAGGCCTCCCGAGCGGGCGTGGATGCGCGGCCCCGTAGACATTACCAGAGCCAGCAGCATTTCATCGGCGCGCGGAGCGTCGGCGATGCCGATTTCCATCGCGTCGAAATGGCTGCGCACGTACGAGGCGTGAATGTGCGTCACCGGAACGTCCAGCCGCGCGCCCGGCCCGCCCACTTTTTTCGTCGACGCGACAATCGCTTTCGCCCCGCCCAGAACCTCGCGCATTCCGTACCCCCCCGGCGCGTGCCACAACGCGCCATGCTCCAATTCCCCCGCCGAGCCCACAATCGCGCCCTTCCCGTAGCCCTCCACGATTTTCGCGTCGCCGCCCAGCGCAGCCACCAGCCGCTTCGACATTTCCAGCCCCAGCGGCCGCAAGTCGTCCATGAACGGCTGGATATTCTCCACGTAGCCGCCGGCAAAAGGATTGTGTATGACGGCAAGAACCGCGGCGCGGCGCAATGGCGCGGTCGCGGCCGGCCCGCCTTCATGGAAAATCTCCTCGACGATCGTCTCGATCTTTCGTACCCGGACTTCATGCATGGAGAAAATTTCCTCCCGAAGGAGACCCCGGCGAAACAAACCGGCCTTTTTCCGGCGATGCGTAAATTCCCGTCGAAATCGTTTCGCCCTGAAGATGCAGCGCGGCGGCTCCAATCCATCCCGCCGCCAGCAATTCATCCGCTTTCGCGAGTCCCCGCGCCAGCGCCTCTTCGATTTCCAGTTGTTGCAGAGGCCCCACCGCGCGCGTCACGCGCATCTCGCCCAAATCGGTGTCCGGCTGAATTTCGCGCGCCGCCACGCGCTCGATCGCCGGATGCCCCGGCAAATCCACTGCGTTTGCCACGATCGTGGCTGCCGCATCCGCGCCCGCCGCCGTCGCCGCCAGAATCGTCACCGCGTCGGCGATTCCCAGCGAAAAGCTGCGCCCCCTCCACCCGCTTGTCGCGATGCCGCGAATCCCGTCTTCCGCTCGCAGCGTCGCTCTCCCGAATAGCGACGGCTCATCCGGCCGGTCCACGAGAGCGACGGAAAATTCTTCGCCGGGCGCCAGATGCAGCGCGATATCCCCTCCGTTATTGGCGTAGGCGCGGGAAAGCGCGGCAGCCGAGGTCATCACCCGCAGAATTTCTTCCGCCACGGCTCCTGCGACCGCCGCCATGGGCGTGATAAACGCCGATGCCGCAAATGGCGCCACGGCCGCGAACATTCGCTTCGCTACAATTCCCTCCGGAACCGCCGATCCTGCGCCCGCTTCCTGCCGCAGCAGCTCGAGCTCGCCGCATAGCTCGTCCAAAATTCCCACAAACCGCTCCGCGGCCGCGCGATACGCCGCGCGAACACACTCCGTGCCGCCATACGCTTCCACGATCAGATCCATCGGCCCGTCGTGAAGGTGCAAACGCTTGCCGCCGGGAAGTATCCGAATCTGCGCCGGCTCCCTCATTTTGCCGCCTTCGGCGCCGCCGGGGCCAGCGGCCAAGGATTTTCCCCGTGAGGCGCGGCCCGCCGGCTCTCATCTTTGAGAATCGAATCGAGCGGCCGGATGAAATCCACGTGTCCGCCGAGCGCCGCATAGTCCGCATGTCTCAGCGTGAATTCGATCGGCGCCACAAGCGCCGGAGTGGGCACGTACCCAAACGCGTTTTCCGGCATCCGCGTCACGTCCACCATGAAAGTGATGCCCCCGCCCGGCCAGACGTAGACCGGCGCTCCTCCGCACGTCACCCGCGTCAACGCGGCGCGAACCGACTGCGTCAGCCTCACCGGATTTTCCGTCACCCCCGCCCGCAGCGACCCGCCCGCTCCCGCCATAAACAGCACGCTCACCAGCGCCGGCTCGCAATTCTCCGCCACGCGCTCCACCGATTCCGCCAGCGACTCCGGGAGACTTTTCTCCACGGGTCGAAGCGTTTCGTCCAGCTCGTAATAGGCGTAGTGCTCTCCCGTCGTGCTCACCATCAGCAGCCGCAATCCCGGCCGCGCGATTTTCGGATTCCACTCTCCCAGAATCGAAAGCGGATCCGTGATGCTCGTCCCACCCCATGCCGTCCCCGGCTCGGCCACTTGAAAATACCGTCCGGGAGTGGACCGCCGCCCCTTCATCTTGATTCCCGTGGGCTGGATGCCGAGCAGTTTTCCCGCCTGATGCTCTGAAAGCACGCCCGTGATGTGATCGTCCACGACCACCACTTCATCCACCTTTCCGAACCACTGCTTGGCGAACATTCCGATCGTTGCCGAACCGCATCCCACCCGCATCCGCTCTTCCAGCGCTCCGTTCACCGCCGGCGGCTTCCCCGCCTGCGCCACCACGCTCGCCCCGCCGTCAATCGACAGCTCCACCGGTTTTCCGTTGCACAGGTCGAGAAGCGTCTCGCACGTCACTCGCCCTTCGCGCTTCCCTCCTCCCGTAAGATGGTGCACGCCTCCGAGCGAAAGCATCTGCGAGCCATATTCGCTGGTCGTCACATGGCCCACCGGTTCTCCCTGCGCGCGCACCAGGTTCTGCTCCGGCCCCAGGAACCGGTCCGTGTCGATTTTCACTTTCACGCCGCAATAGCTGAAAATTCCTTCGGTGACCACCGTGACCATGTCCGCGCCGTCCACCTGCGACGAAATAATGAACGGGGCGGGTTTGTAATCCGGATACGTCGTGCCCGCTCCGATGGCCGTCACGAACGTCTCCGGAGTTTGCACCACCCTGCCGTCCCATTCGCGGCTCGCTTCCAGAAACGGAACCACGGGGTCTCCGTGCGACACCGCCCGGTTCAGCACCACGTGCGGGTCCAGCCGCACCAGCTGGCCTCCGCGATTCGCGTAGCGGTCGCACGCTCCCGTCCGCCCTTCCTTGATATGGCACAGCACAGGGCAGGCGTCGCAGCGAATCGTGTCAGCTTCCTGCACGCTTCTCTCCTTTTGATTTTTCCGCCTCGCGCGCCGCCAGGATCGCCGCCCGCATCCGGTCCGGCGTCGCCGGCACTTTTCGGATCCGCGCTCCGGTGGCGTCGAAGATCGCGTTGAGAATCGCCGGCGCCGTGGGAATCGTGGACTGCTCGCCCACGCCCTTCGCCCCAAACGGGCCGATCGGCGAAGCATCCTCGATCAAGATCGACTCGACCGGCGGCATGTCGCCGATCGTGGGAATCAGGTAGTCATGCAGATTTTCGCCCCGGCCCGGAAAAAATTCCTCCATCAGCGCCAGGCCCAGCCCTTGCGCGGCGCCGCCTTCGATCTGTCCTTCCACCAGCGTGGGATTGATCGCCCGCCCCACGTCGTGGGCGGCCACAATCTTCAGCGCTCGCACCGTCCCCAACTCTGTGTCCACCTCGACTTCCGCCAGGTGCGCTCCGAAGCCAAACAGCGCGTATGGCGTGCCTTGCCCGTCGGCATCCAGCGGCTGCGTCGGCGGGTCAAACGTCGCCTCCGCCGTGATCACGTAGCCGTGCTCATCGAGCGGCAAATCGCCGAGAGCGATTGCTCGCGGCTCACCGCAATCGTCAATCAGGACGCGGCCGTCCTCGAATGTAATCCGCGCCGCGTCGCAGGCCTTCGCCAGTCCCAGAATTTTCCGGCGCAGCTCCGTGGCCGCCATGCGCGCCGCGTTGCCGGTGACGAACGTTTGCCGCGATGCCGAAGTCTTCCCGCAATCCGGCGTGATTCGCGTGTCTCCCGAAATCAGGTCGAACCGCTCGAGCGGCGCTCCCAGCGCGTCGGCGCTGATCTGCGCCACGATCGTGTTCGACCCCTGTCCAATGTCCACGGCCCCCTGATGCAGCGCGATTCGCCCGTCGCGCTTCAATCCCATCCGGAATCTCGAAGGGTTCGGCAGCGACGTATTGCCGCAGCCATACCACATTCCCGCCACTCCCACTCCCCGCCGCAGCGGGCCCATCTGCGCTTCATTGAACACAGCAAATTCGCGCCGCGCCGCCGCATATTCCGGGCGCAGCGCTTCCAGGCACGCGCGAAATCCGACGCCTTCGCCCAGCACCTGCCCCGTCACGGTCGGCGTATCGTTTTCGAGCGCGTTCGCGATTCGGAATTCCAGCCGGTCGATTCCCAACCGGTCCGCCAGTTCGTCGTACAGCTGCTCCTGCGCCACCGCCATTTGCGGCACGCCGAACCCTCGAAACGCTCCCGCCGGAACGATGTGCGTGTGGACCGCGCGCGTCACCGCCCGGTAGTGCGGCACCACGTACGGCCCCGAAGCGTGCACCGGAACGCGCGCCGCCACTGTGGGGCCCCACGACGAGTACGCTCCGGTGTTGAAATCCGCCCTGAAATCCATCGCCTGAATTTTCCCGCCTCGCGACGCTCCCACGCGCGCTCGAATCCGCGCCGGATGGCGTTTCGTCGTGGACATGATCGATTCCTGCCTCGAGTACACCATCCGCGCCGGGCGGCCCAGATGCCATGCCGCCAGCGCGATAAAAGGCTGCACGGAAAGATCGAGTTTCGATCCGAACCCCCCGCCGACCGCCGTGGGAATGATGCGCACCGACTCCGGCGGAAGGTCCAGAATCCGCGCCAGGTCCGCTCGATCCATGTAGGGCGATTGCGTGCACGCCTGAATTTCGATTTCATCGCCCACGCGCCGCGCGAATCCCGCCTCCGGCTCGATGTAGGCGTGCTCGATGAACCCCGTCTCGAATTCGCCCTCCACTGTCACATCGGCTTCTCGCAGCGCCTTCTCCGCGTCCCCGCGCGCCACCCGGCCGCTCACCAGAATGTTTCCGGGCCGGTTCGCGTGAAGCAGAGGCGCGCCGGGCGCCAGCGCTTCCTCGAATGTCAGCAGCGCGGGTAATTCTTCCCAGCGGACCGGGAATTCGGCAGGATCGAGCGCCTCCAGCGCTTCCACCTCTCCCGCCACTCCCGCCACCGCTTCGCCCCGATGCCGCGCTTCGCCCTCCGCGAATACGGGCTGGTCCGCGAACGGCGGGATCACTCCGTAGCGGTTCACACCGGGAACATCTTTCGCCGTGAACACGGCGAGGATGCCGGGATGTGTTTCCAGAAAAGCGGCGAAATCGCCGAAAGAAAAACGCGCGTGATGGAACGGGCAGCGAATCGCGCGAACTCCCAGGGTGCCGGCGGGTGTCTCGTCCGCGCCGAAGATCTCCGCCCCGTTCACTTTCTTCGTCCCGTCCAATCGCGCGAGTCTCGCGCCCACCGCCGACCCTGCCGCCGGATTGACGCTTTCCGGCCGGGCTCCGCCCGCCTCCATCACTGCCGTGATGATCTTGCGGTAACCCGTGCACCGGCACAGGACTCCGCCGAGCGCGTCCATCACTTCTGTTTCGCTCGGAGACGAATTGCTTTCCAGCAGCGCCGTCGCCGCCACCAGCATTCCCGGCGTGCAGGCGCCGCACTGCGCCGCGCCGCTGTGCAAAAAAGATTTCTGCAGCTGATCGAATAGCGGCGCGCGATTTTCCAGCCCCTCGACTGTCGTCACCTCGCAGCCTTCCACCTGTGCCACCGCGACCAGGCAGGAACACGCCGGCACGCCGTCGATCAACACCGTGCAGGCGCCGCAATCTCCCGCGTCGCATCCCACCTTCGTTCCCGTCAACCCCAGCACATCGCGAAGCACGCGCGAGAGCCGCTCGACGGGCGCGGCGGCCGTGGACACCTCGCGCCCGTTCACGCGAAAATCCACCTCCGTTTTCACCGCGCAGTCGGTTTTGAGCGTTTCAGCCATCGTATTTCAATTCCGAATGCAGCTCTCGATCGCCCTCTGAATCAGGGTCAGCGAAGCGTCGCGGCGGTATTCGGCGGTCGCCCGAATATCGTCGATCGGCGACAGCGGCTCCAGGTGAGCGGCCTTCGCCGCCTGCGCCAGGCCTTTGCGAGCCTCCGCTCCAACCAATTCGCGCTCCAGTTGCGGCAGCCGCCGCGCCCGCGCCGCGCAGGAGCCCACCGCGATGCGCGCCGCGTTCACGCGGCCGTCTTCCCCTGTTCCGAGAATCGCCGCGACCATCGAAATGGATATCACCAGGTAACGCCGCGCTCCCAGCTTCAAAAAAGATGACGCGGCATTCTCGACCGCGCGCGGGATCGTCACTCGCGTCAGAATTTCTCCCGCCCGCCGCGCCGTTTTGCGGTTGCCGAGCACGAATTCCGTCAGCGCCAGCCGCCGCCTTTCCTCCGCGGACGCCAGTTCCACCTCCGCGTCCAGCGCCAGCAAAGGAGGTATGCCGTCCGCGGCCGGAGACGCATTGCATAGGTTTCCCGCAATCGTCGCGCGGTTCTGGATTTGGACCGAGCCCACTTCGCGAGCCGCCTGCTTCAAGCACTCGAAACACCGCGGCAGCCTCGCGGCCAGAATCTGCGTCCACGTGGCGCCACCGCCGATGTGGATCGCCTCGCGATCGATTTCAATTGTCTTGATTTCGGGGATGGCCGTGATGTCCACCACCGGCTGGGTCACACGGCGTTCCCCCAGCGCGGGATAAAAATCCGTTCCGCCGGCGAGTATCTGCCCCCGCGAGGCGGCCAGCGCCTGCAGCGCTTCGGGCAGAGTCCGAGGGCGAAAATAGGGGGAGTGCGTCACGGCTCCATCATCCCTCCAACCGCCCCGCTCGGCGATGGGAATTAATTTGTATACGAACAAACGCGAAAAGTACAGCGCCCAGCCCTTCCCCTCGCTTCCCGCTCCTTTGGGTTCGCGCCTCCAATCGTGAGAGAATTCCTGCGCCCAATCGAAGAGGGGGAACGAAGAAATGCTCGTCAGCGAACGCCGAATCCGCGTCGAGTGGGGCGATTGCGACCCCGCCGACATCGTCTTCTATCCGAACTACATGGTCTGGTTCGATGGCTGCGTCACGTCGCTCTTCGCTTCCGCCGGGTTGCCTCTTCCCCGGCTCTTCGCGGAGCACAAAGTGGTCGGGATTCCCGTCGTGGATGTGAAGGTGAAATTCCTCGCCGCGTCCCAATTCGGCGACGAACTCCGCGCCGTCTCCACTGTCACGGAGTTCGGCCGCTCGAGCTTCGTGATCCGCCACCAGTTTTTCAAGGGAGACATCCTCGCTGTCGAGGGCTTCGAAACGCGGGTCTGGACCGGCTACGACGCGAAGTCGCGCGGCGGGTTGAAATCCCAGCCTCTTCCCAAGGAAATCAAAGACAGGCTTTCCGCGCCGGCGAAATAATCTGGCTCGGGCGAAAATTCAGCTCAGCTTGTTCGCCACCGGCTTCGCCGGATCCGAATAATCGTAAAATCCGCGCCCCGCTTTCCTGCCGGTCCATCCCGCCAGGACCATGCGCTTCAGCAGCGGCGGCGAGGCAAACCGCTTCTCTTTGAACTCCTCGAACATAATGTGCGAGATGTAGTAAGTCGTGTCGAGGCCGACGAAATCCAGCAGAGTGAGCGGGCCCATCGGGTACCCGCAACCCAGCTTCATCGAATTATCGATGTCCTCGATCGAGCCCACCCCTTCTTCAAGCGCCCTCACCGCGTCCAGCAGGTACGGCACCAACAGCCGGTTCACGATGAATCCCGTGCGGTCCGTCGTCTTCACCGCCGTTTTTCCCAGCTTCTTCGCGAATTCCAGCGCCTCTTCGTATGCTCCCGCGTCCGTGGCGATCGTCCGAATCACTTCCACCAGCTTCATCAGCGGCACCGGATTGAAAAAATGAAGCCCCAGAAACCGGTCCGGGCGCTTCGTGAACGTCGCCATCTCCGTGATCGAAAGCGACGATGTGTTGCTCGCGAAAATCGCGCGCGGCGGGCAAATCGCCTCCAGCGCCGTCCAAAGCTCGCGTTTCGCCGGCAACTGCTCGATGATCGCCTCGACCACCAGGTCGCAGGATTTCAGCTCCTCGAGGCTCGTGGTCCCGTGAAGCCGCCCCCGCGATTGATCCCGGTCCGCCGCGGCCAGGCTCCCTTTATCCACCAGGCGTTGCATGTTTTTCTCGATCGACTGCAATCCCTTGTCCACCAGCGCCTGCGACACTTCGCGCACCGTCACCTGAAATCCCGCCTGCGCCGCCACCTGCGCGATTCCAGAGCCCATCAGCCCGCACCCGACCACTCCTACTTTTTCGATTGCCATGGAAAATGCCTCCTATGAATTGTCCGGGAAAAATTCGGTTCGCGGCACGCCTACCGCCCCGCGTCGATCTCCGCGAAGACTTCTTCGGCGATGTGGAACGCCGTGTTCGCCGCCGGAACGCCGCAATAAATCGCCGCCTGCAGCAGAACTTCCTGAATCTCCTCGCGCGTCACTTGGTTGCGTATCGCCGCGCGCACGTGCAGGCGGAATTCGTCGCCGCGGTTGAGCGCCACCGTCATCGCCAGCGTCAGCAAGCTCCGCGTCTGCCGCGTCAATCCCGGCCGCGACCAGATTTCCCCCCACGCGTACCTCGTGATCAAATCCTGAAAGGGCTCGCCGAACGGCGTCTGTTTCGCCAGCGCGCTGTCCACGTACGCCTCCCCCAGTACTCCGCGCCGCGTCTCCAGCCCTTTCTCGTAGCGTTCGTCTTCGTCCATCGCCATCACTCCCGCTCCGTAAGAAATCGCAACGCCGCTTCGTTGAACCGCTCCGCGGCTTCCACGTTCGAAAGATGCGACGCTTCCAGCTCCGCGAACTTCGCTCCCGCAATCCGCCCCGCCATGAATTGCGAGTCGGCCGCCGTGCTCACCGGATCGCGCGACCCGCCGATGATCAGCGTCCGGTTGTGGATTTTTCCGATCTCCTCGCGCAGGTCCGCGTCGCGCAGCGCCGCGCAGCAACCGATGTATCCCTCCGGCGAGCATTTCCGCAGCAATTTCAAGATCCCTTCCACCGCTTCCGGGGCTCGCGCCGCGAATTCCGGAGTGAACCACCGCCCGATTTGCGTCTCCGCAATCGACGCCATTCCCCCCTCGCGCACCTGCGCGATTCGCGCGTTCCACGTTTCCGTCGTCCCGATCTTCGGCGCCGTATTGCAAACCACCAGCCGCTCGATCCTTCCCGGCGCATGCACCCCCAGCCACATGCCGATCGTCCCGCCGAGCGACAATCCGCAGAAATGCGCCCGCTCGATTTCCAGGCTGTCCAGCAGCCCCAGCAAGTCGCGCGCCAGCATTTCAATCGCGTACGGCCCGGGCGTCACATCCGTGGATCCGTGCCCGCGCGTGTCGTACCGCAGAACGCGGAATTTCCGCGCGAACGCCGCGGCCTGCGGGGCCCACATCGAATGGTCCGCTCCGAGTGAGTGCGAAAGCACCAATACCGGCGCCGTTTCGTCGCCATCGAACCGGTATTCGATCTTTATTCCGTGCGCTTCCGCAATCGCCATACGCCCGCCTCGCTCCACTTTACTCTCATTTCCGCGCTCCCCGGTGCGCCGCCACCACCGATTCGATCCATTGCGAAGCCGAGCCCAGATAATTCTTCGGCTCCAGCCGCGCTTCCAGCTCCTGGCGCGTCATCGCCTGCGAAACCCGCCCATCCTCCAGCAGAACCTCCGCGAGCTCGCGCTCTTTCGCCGCCGCTTCCCGGCACGCCGCCTCGACAATCGCCACCGCTTCCGTCCGCCCCATCCGTTCCGCCAGCGCGAACACGGCCGCTTCCGCCAGGATCAGCCCGTGCGTCATCTTCAGGT
Organism: Verrucomicrobiia bacterium; assembly: GCA_035503815.1. Lineage (GTDB taxonomy): Bacteria > Acidobacteriota > Terriglobia > Acidiferrales > UBA7541 > Palsa-295. Next base: position 29,874 of record DATJTF010000017.1, on the reverse strand, counting down.
TTTTGCTCATCCGCTCGGGATCCGCCTCGAGGCCCTCCGCAATCTCCATCGCGCGCGCCAGCGCCCCATGCGCCAGCAGGCAGATTTCCGGCAGCGTTTCCCACTCCGCCTGCCAGCCGCCCAGCCCGCGCTCGTGCTCCTGCATCATCGAAGCCAGCATAACCGACACCAGCGCCGGTACGCGAACTCCCGCTGCCAGCATCGTCGCCGCTCCCACCGGGTTCCGCTTGTGCGGCATTGTTGACGAGCCCCCTCGCCCCGGCCCTCCCGGCTCAAACGCCTCGCCCACTTCCGTCTGCATCAGCAACGCCATGTCGCGCCCGATCTTTCCCAGCGTCCCCGTCAGCAACCCCAGCGCCGTCGCAATTTCCGCTATGCGATCGCGCTGCGCATGCCACGGTATCGCCGGAAGCTCCAGATCGAGCTCTTCCGCTAGCGCGCGCGCCACCTTCGGCCCGCGCTCCCCTAGTGCCGCCAGCGTGCCCACCGCGCCTCCAAATTGCAGCGCCAGCACGCGCGGTTTCAATTCGCGCAATCGCTCGCGGTGCCGGTCCACCGCATCCAGCCATCCCGCGATTTTCAGCCCCAGCGTTACCGGCGGCCCCTGTTGCAACCACGTCCGCCCCGCCATCACCGCGCCCGCCTGTCTCTTCGCCGATTTCGCGAGCGTATCGCCCAGCTTCGCCAGGTCTCCGCTGAAAATCTTCAGCGACTCGCGTAGCTGCAGCACGAGTCCCGTATCCATCGCGTCCTGGCTCGTCGCCCCCCAGTGGACATACTCCGCCGCCTTCGGATCGTTCTTCGCCACGAACGCCTTCAGCGCCTTCACCAGCGGAATCGCCACGTTTCCCGCCGCCGTCGCTTCCTTCGCCAGTTCCCCCATCGCATAATGCTTCGCGTCGCATCCCGCTTGAATCGTCTTGGCCGCCTTCGCCGGGGCGATCCCCGCCCGGGCAACCGCCCGCGCGAGCGCCGCTTCAAAGTCGAGCATGCTTTGAATGCGTTGTTCGTCGGAGAAAACTTCGAGCATCTGGCTGGTGCTGAAGAGAGGCCCGAATAGACGCTGGCGGCTCATTCGCGACTCTCCCTAGCGGTGGCTTGCGGCCCCAGACAAGCTAGCAGCGATGGAAACACCGTTCAAGCGGATGTTGCGCCCTCGCCTCCTCGAGGCCCGCAAACCTGGAAATTGCCGCCTGACTTTTCCTTGCGCCCCCGCCCTCCGCGAGAGCAGAATTTTGTTGCCTGAGCCCGCAACTGAATGTAGCCTTGTTCTTTACGGCTTTCTCAGTGCTGCGTGCGGAATTGATTTCGCCCGTTGCACGCTCCGGCCCGCCTTGCCAACCCGTATCTTTTCCGTTGGCATTTTTTGCGGTCAATCTTTCCGGTCACATTTTGAGGAGGGTTCATGAGGATCGCGGTTCTCGGTGGTGACGGCTATTGTGGGTGGGCCACGGCGCTCTATTTGTCGAAGCAGGGCCACGACGTCGCAATCGTCGACAATTATATCCGCCGCCTCTGGGACCACGAGCTTGGCGCCCAGACTTTGACTCCCATTCGCCCCCTCTCCGACCGCGTCCGCGCCTGGAAGGAACTCACCGGCAAAACCATCGAAATCTTCGTCGGCGATGTCACCGACTACGATTTTCTCTCCAATATGATCAAGGCCTTCGAGCCGGAATCCGTCGTTCACTTCGCCGAACAGCGTTCCGCTCCCTACTCCATGATCGACCGCCAGCACGCCGTCTTTACCCAGGTCAACAACGTCGTCGGCACTCTCAATCTTCTCTTCGCTCTCAAGGAAGTCGTTCCCGATTGCCACCTCGTCAAGCTCGGCACCATGGGCGAATACGGCACGCCGAACATTGATATCGAAGAGGGCTACATCACCGTCGAGCACAATGGCCGAAAGGACGTTCTTCCCTTCCCCAAGCAGCCCGGCTCCTTCTACCACCTCTCGAAGGTCCACGACAGCCACAACATGATGTTTGCCTGCAAGATTTGGGGCCTTCGCGCCACCGACCTCAACCAGGGCGTCGTCTACGGCACCGTTACCGACGAATCCGCTCTCGACGAAGCCCTCATCAACCGCTTCGATTACGACGAAGTCTTCGGCACCGTTCTCAACCGATTCTGCATCCAGGCCGCTGTCGGCCATCCGCTCACCGTTTACGGCAAGGGCGGACAAACTCGAGGCTTCCTCGACATTCGCGACACCGTTCGCTGCGTCGAGCTCGCCTGCCTCAACCCCGCCGCCAAGGGCGAATGCCGCGTCTACAATCAGTTCACCGAGCGCTTCTCCGTCCTCGAGCTCGCCAAGATGGTCGAAACCGCCGGCAAGAAAATGGGCCTCGATGTTCGCCTGGACCATCTGCCCGATCCGCGCGTCGAAGCCGAAGAGCACTATTACAACGCCAAGCACTCCAAATTGATTGACCTCGGCCTTGTCCCCCACAACCTTTCCGATTCGCTCCTCGATTCGCTCATGAATATCGCCATCCGCTATCGCGACCGCGTCGATCCCGCCGTCTTCATGCCTCAGGTCGATTGGCGCAAGACCCGCAACGTCCGCCAGCGCAGGGTTACCATCCCCGAGAAGCATTACGATGGCTCCGACGTGAACGGCGAAGTGAAATCAAGCGGCGAGAAGGCCGCCTCGCCCCTGAAGTCTCGCAAGAATTAGCCGCTCGCTTCTTCGGATTCATTCCGGACGCCCGCTTCGGCGCGCCGTCCGGAATTTTCCATTACGCTGCCCTGGTAGGCTTCACCGCTGCCTCTTCGCTTCCACCGATTTCCGAATCGCTTCGCCCAGCGGAACTCGCGCCCTCCAGTCCAGGCGTTTCCTCGCTCGCTCCGTCGAATAGAACCGGTCCTCCACCATCCGTTTCACCTGATAACGGGAAAATCTCGAATCGCCCATCAGCCCCAGGGCTCGCGTCACCCCGTCCACCGCCGGCGACGAAAATTCCACCGGCCAGCCCGGCAGAAAAAATGTTCTTCCTCCGTCCGCTGCCCTCAGCTCCCGGTGATAATCCTCGAGCGTCAAATTCTCGTCGTCTACGATGTTGAACTCTTCCGGCCCGCTCGATTCCATCCGGCCGGCCATTTCCATCGCGTCGAGCAAATTTTCGACGTAGTTCAGCGGAACGTGCATCTCCGGCCGCCCGAACACGAATCGCAGCTTCCCCATCGCGAACGCCAGCAGCCCCAGGGGGATTCTCCCCGGCCCGTACACCAGTCCCGGCCGGAAAAGCACCAGAGAGAATCCTTTCTCGCGCGCGAACGAGACCGCCGCCCGGTCCGCCGCGATTTTCGATTGCGCGTAGTAGCCGCGAAGTTCCGCCTTCGCATCGAACGCCGTGCTCTCATCAATCGCCGACTCCCCGTAGCCCGCTCCGTACACCGCCAGCGAGCTGTGATAGATCGCCCGCCGCACTCCTTGCCGGACGCACGCCTGCAAGACTCGCTCCGTCCCGCCTGCATTCGCCTCCATGTACTCCTGTTCCGCCCCGCCTCCCGACACGCGCGCTCCCAAGTGGTAGAAAATCTCCGCGCCTTCGGCCGTTCGCTCGATTGCGCCGGCGTCGCTCAAATCTCCCTGCACCACCTCCACTCCGCTCGCTGCGAGCTCCTTCGCTTTCCCCGGCGATCGCGCCAGCGCTCGCACCGAATGCTTTTCCGCCAGCAGCCGCTTCACCAGCGCCCCGCCGATGAATCCCGTCCCGCCGGTCAACGCGATTCGCACGGCGCCTCTTGTTCTGTTTCTCTCAAATGTTCGTCCGGAATGGAGGTAAGGAAGATTTTTGTCCGTCTTGGCTTGGGTTCCCGCTCAGCTTGGCTCCCGGCCTTTCGTGTTATCTTTACCTTACTGAGCCGGGTTGGCGCAATCCACGGCCTTGCGAATTGCGGCCGCCTCGATTGCGCCCCCTTGTGCTGCGCGATTCTTCGGCTCGGGCGTTGGCCATGTTCGGGCGGTCCGCTGCTACACTGTAAATCTTCCGCGCGTCTCGTCGTGGCGCGCAAGAACCCGCTCTTCGAGAGGTGCGAAGATTTGGAAGGTTGCTGAATACATCCTGCTCGGCGTCGCCGCGATTCCCTTCATCTATTATCTCCTCGCGATTTTCAGCACCACCCATTTTTTCGTCGCGAGCCGCCGCGCCGCCGCCCACGCCTCCGATTTCACTCCCCCCGTCAGTTGCCTGAAACCCATCAAGGGACTCGACGAGGACGCCTACGAAAACTACGCCAGCTTCTGCCGCCAGGACTATCCCGACTACGAGATCGTCTTCTGCGTGGACGAAGACGATCCCGCCCTTCCTCTGCTCAAAAAACTCACCGTCGAATTCCCCGACCGTCAGATCCGCATTCTTTACGGGTCCGGCCGCAACGCGATCAACGACAAGGTCGGCCGCCTCGTCCGCCTCTCTCAGGAAGCCCGCCACGATCTCTTTGTCATCACCGATGGCGACATCCGCGTCCGCCCCGACTACTTGCGAACCGTCGTCGCTCCCTTTCGCAATCCCAAGGTCGGCGGCGGCACCTGCCTGTATCTCTCGACGAAAGAAACCACGCTTCTCCAGGAAATCCAGTCCATCGGCATGATCTCCGATTTTTTCGCGGGCATCATGGTGGCCTGGCAGCTCGACGGCGTCAAATTCACTTTCGGCCAGACGATTCTCGCCCGCCGCAAGGCGATCGAGGGTTTCGGCGGCTATCAGGAAATTGAAAATCGTCCCGCCGACGACCTTCTCGTCGGCCGCCTCATCGCCGAGCAGGGCTACCGCGTCGAGCTCCTCCCCTACATCGTCGAAACCGTCGCCGATTTTCAGTCGTTGAAGGATCTTCTGTATAAACGCGTCCGCTGGATGACCGTGATGAGGCTCATGCGCCCTTGGGGCCACTTCGGTTTGATTTTCACCTGGGGTCTGCCATGGGCGCTCTTCGCCGTCGCCCTTCATCCCACTCCTCTTGTGGCTGCCGCCTATCTGGGAACCTACGCTTTTCTCCGCGTTGTCCTCACCTGGTTGCTCGGCGTGCGCGTCATGAAGGCTCCTGGCTTGTGGAAGAAAATGCCGCTGATTCCTCTCTGGGATGCCATGGCGTTTTTGATCTGGCTCGCCAGCTTCACGCGCAAGAGCATCCGCTGGCGCGGCGTCGATTATTTCATCCGCGACGGCAGGCTCGAACCCGCCGCTCCCGCCCCTTCCTCCGGCGCTTCTCGTTAGGACGCGACTGCCGCCGGCGTTCCGGCCGCGCCGGAAACAAATCATCCTCGGTGCGGCTCTAGCCCCCTCGTCGCTCCTCGCTTGTTCGGGTTACACTGTCTTGGAACGAATAAAAAGAGCGCCCCCAAAATTCATGTCTCTGAAGATCGCCGTCGCTGGCGCCGGAATTTATGGCTCGGCCATCGCTATCCGCCTCGCGGAACGCGGCCACGCCGTTCGCTTGTTCGATCCCTTGGGCGTTCTCCGCGCCGCTTCGGCCATCAATCAGTTTCGCATTCACTCCGGGTATCACTATCCCCGCAGCCCCGAAACCATTGAGGAAACTCTCGAGGCCCGCGCCGAATTTCTGCGGGCCTATCAGCCGGCGATCGTCCGCGGCAGCCGCCATTTTTACGCCATCCCCCGCGAGGGCTCCCGGACTCCGCCGGAACTCTTCGAATCCGTCATGGCGGCGCGCCATATCCCGCTCAAGCCCTGCCGCCCCGATTGGATGAATTTCGAATTTATTGACGCTTGCTACCAGGTCGAGGAAGAAATTTACGATCCCGATTCTCTGCGCGCTCTTCTCGAAGACCGCATTCGCTCTCTCGCCATCCCTTTTGAGCCCCGCGCCTTCTCTCCCGGGGAACGCGCCGGCTACGATTTCGTCATCTGGGCGTGCTATGGCCTGGGCCACAGCCGCGGCATTTTCACCGCCGCCAAATATCAGGTCGCGGAAAAAATCCTCATCGAGCTTCCCCCGGCCCTCCGGGGGATTTCGCTCGTCGTGATTGACGGCCCCTTCACCGCTTTCGACCCTTACGGAAATTCTCCTCGCTCGCAGTTCGGCTCCGCCAAGCACACCAATCACTGGACCACAAAAAATTCCGCCGAGGCCATCCCCGCGCCTTACGCCTCCCTTTTGAACCGCCGTCAATTCGAGCCGGTCGCCTTCACCCGCTTCGACGCCATGCGTGCCGATTCCGCTCTCTCCGTTCCCGCTTCCCGCGACGCCCAATATCTCGGCTCGCGCTTCACGCTTCGCGTCGTCGAGGACAATCCCGAGCAGGATCGCCGCACGCTCTACATCCAGGAAAAATCACCTCGCGAATTGCATGTTTTTTCGGGAAAAGTTGTCAGCGCCGTGAAAGCCGCTCGCCTGGTCGAAGAAAGGGTCGCCCGGGATGCCTGAGGTCCCCCGCTACGCCATTCTCGGCCGAGGCCGCTGGTCGGGAGTCGTTCAAAAAGCTCTCGAAAGCGAGGGGCGCGCCGTGGAAATTCTCGGCGGCGCGCGCCGGCGTCCCGGCGAATCCGATTCCGTCTACTCCTCTCGCCTGGCGGAATCTCTCGCGGCGCCGCGCGCCTCCATCGCCTGGATCTGCGTCCCTCCCGGGCCGCACGTTTCTTTGATGATTCTCGCCGCTCTTCGCGTGGGGCTCGACGTGATCGCCGAATCTCCCTGGCTTTGCCCGCCGGATGTGACGCGGGACCTGCGCAAAATCTCCGCTGAAAATAATCGCCTCGTCGGCGTTCATTTCGAATATTGCCTGCTCGATGAAGTGGAATCCTGGCGGGGAGATTTCGGCGCGGGCCGCGGATTCACTTTCGGCGGCCGCTTTGTTCTCGGCCGCGCCAATAAACAGGGAATCCCTCCGCTCGCCGATCTCGGATGCCATCTTGCCGCGATCCGCGAATACGCCGTCCCGGAATCCAGCCTCGGGCCGCTGCACTGCGGTTACGACGCCCGCGACGAACGCGCCGTCTGGCTTGAAAAAAATGGCGCTCGCTTCGCTTCGATCGACTTCACCGCCAATCGCCAGCCCATCATTCAGCGCTACGCGCGAAAATTCGAGGACTCTCTCCGCACCTGCGATTTTCCCTTCAGCCTCGATTTCGCCGAAAAAATTTCCCGCCAGGTTTCCGCCCTTGGCGCTTCCTGAACGCATTCTCCGGCGGGATTTGCGGCGAGAGATTGTCTCGCAAGCGGGGCCGCATTTGCGGTAGTGTAGGCTTCGCTTTTTGCCGTGCCACTGGCCACACGGACGGAAAAATCGGCTCATGACTTCGAAGCGATACACCATAGGCGTGGATCTGGGAGGCACGAATCTTCGCATTGCGGCTCACTCCGAAGGCAGGAATTTTCTCGACTCTATTTCTCTCCCCACTCGCCTCCAGGCCGGCCGCGACGCCGTCGTTCAGGACATGTGCGGCGCCGTTCAGCAATTTCGAAAAAAATTTTCCGATTGGGCGCTCGCCGGCGTCGGCATCGGCACTCCCGGTCCGCTCGAGCTTCCCATCGGCCGCCTTCGCAAGCTCCCCAATTTTCCCGGCTGGGACGGCTTCAATTTGCGCGAGGCCGTCGAATCCCGCATCGGCATGAAAGTCTCTCTCGAAGTGGACGCCAATGTCGCCGCTCTCGCCGAATCCAAATTCGGCCAGGGCAAAACTCTCGGCCTCGATTCCATGTACATGCTCACTCTCGGCACCGGCGTCGGCAACGGCATCATCCTTGACGGAAAGGTGTTTCACGGCATGAGCGGCATGGCGGGCGAGGGCGGCCATTCCACCGTCTGGCCCAATGGCCCGCGCTGCGGCTGCGGCAACCACGGCTGCGTCGAGGTTTTCGCCTCCGCCTCCGCCGTTCATCGCATGGCGCGAGAACTCATCGCCCAGGGCGGCTCGCCCGGACTCGCCGCGCTCGAAAAATCAAATCCTTTCTTTGCCGCTCGCGATGTCGCCGAACTCGCCGCTGCCGGCGACCCCGGCGCGCGCAAAGTTTTTGAAAACGTCGGCGAAGCTCTCGGCATCACACTGGCGGCGATGATCAACACGCTCAATCTTCCGCTCTATGTCGTCGGCGGCGGCATGACCAACGCCTGGGCCCTTTTTTCGCCCCGCCTGTTTGCTGAACTCGAAAGCCGCAGCTACGTCTATTGCCTCAACAACGGCAAGGTGGATGAATTTGGCTATCAAGCGCGCATGACTCACGTCGTCCCCGCCGAACTCGGCGCCGAAGCGGGGCTCCTGGGAGCGTGTCTCCTCCCTCTGACCGAGGCTGCGTCGTGAGTTTCCTTCGCTGCTTTTTGCGGAGAGTTTTGTAGGCCGCGCCCAGCGCGGGGGCATTGGCCCCCGAAGTACAAAGCTTCGCGTGACTTCTTGATTCGCGAAACGCTTCAATCGGAGGCCGAATGAAACTCAACTTCCATCTGATCAAGGGCAGCCTCGTCGGCGCCCTCGGCGGCTTGCTCTTTGGATTCGACACCGCCGTCATCGCCGGCACCACCCACGGGCTCACGGCGCAGTACGCCCTGACTTCCCGCTCGCTCGGCATCACGGTATTCATGGCTCTCGCCGGCGCCGTCATTGGAGCGCTGTCGGCGGGCGCTCCCGGCCAAAAATACGGCGGGCGAGAAACGCTGCGATTTCTTGCCCTCTGTTACGTCATTTCGGCCCTCGGATGCGCCTTCGCCTGGGATTGGACGACCCTGCTCATCTTCCGGTTCATCGGCGGCGTGGGCATCGGCGGCTCGTCCGTTCTCGGCCCGGTTTACATCGCGGAAATCGCGCCGGCGAAATGGCGCGGCCGCCTGGTCGGGACGTTTCAGATCAATATTGTCATCGGGATTCTTCTCGCCTATTTTTCGAACTACTGCGTCGCTCGCTGGATTGGCGGGCCGGAAGATTGGCGCTGGATGTTCGGCGTCTCCGGGATTCCCGCGCTGCTCTTCCTGGTGCTGCTCTTCACCATTCCGCAGAGCCCGCGCTGGCTGGCCACGAAGAACCGCTCCGAGGAAGCGCACGAAGTGCTCTCGCTGATCGGCGCGGAAAATCCCGAAGGCGAGCTTGCCGAAATCATGGCTTCGATCCACCTCGAACGGTCCCAAAAACAGGAGCGGCTGTTTTCGCGAAAATACGCGTTTCCCCTGTTTTTGGCGATCAGCTTGGGCGCCTTCAACCAGCTTTCGGGCATCAACGCGATTCTCTACTACCTCTCGGACATTTTCTCGGCCGCCGGATTCAGCCAGATTTCCGGCGACCTGCAATCCGTGGCGGTGGGCGCGATGAACCTGATCGCGACGCTTCTGGCGATGAGCGTGATTGACAAGATCGGGCGGAAGGCGCTGCTGTTGATCGGCTCGGTGGGAATGGCGTTCAGCCTCGGCGGAGTCGCTGCCGTTTTTCTGTCGCATTCGCACCAGCGCGACCTTCTGTGGTGCCTGCTGGGGTTCATCGGATTCTTCGCGATTTCGCAGGGCGCGGTGGTTTGGGTTTACATCGGCGAAGTATTTCCGAATCAAGTGCGGGCGAAGGGCCAGAGCGCGGGAAGTTCCTCGCACTGGATCATGAACGCGGTAATTTCGCTGATCTTTCCCGTAGTGGCGGCGCGGTCCGGAGGCTACCCCTTCGCGTTTTTCGCGGCGATGATGGTCGTGCAATTTTTCATGGTGCTGTTTTTCTTCCCGGAGACGAAAGGCGTCTCGCTCGAAGCGTTGCAGCACCACCTGGGTCTCGACTAGAAGAGCGTTTTACGCGCTGCGCCCATTCCCATTGGCGCGCGGGAACGATCCCGGGAAATGCCGGGGCGCGAGCTCGAGCCCTTTCGCGGCGGCCTGGCCCGCGGCGGAAGCGCCCGCGGCCAGCCTTCCTTCGGGCGAGCGGAGCATGCGATCGATTCTCTCCGAAATCTGCTGAGCGAGCGACGCTTCGCCGGGCGCGCCCTCGAGGACGGTCAGGATCCGGTCTTTCAAAACCGAAAAAACGGACTTGGCGTCGCGCGAGGCGTCCACGATTTCGAAGCCGAACTCTGCCGCCAGCCGCTCGAATTCGCGCAGAAGCGCCTTTTGATAACTGCAGAAGGCTTCATACATGTCGTGCGCGGGAAACAGATCCATTCCCGACTCCCAATAATCGAATCCCCGCGAAAAAACAACTCGAGGAATTAGTTGCTCGATTCCGACGCGCAGGTAGAACACGGCGTCGGGCTTGAGCGCCGTGCTGTAAATGCTGCGAATCCACTCGGGATCCACGCCGCGAACGACCGCTCGCGCCATCAGCGAATAAATGTAACGGTCGGTGAGGACGACGAAGCCGGCGCGCAGCGCCGGAGCAATTTCGTTTTCAAGGCGGTCCACGAAATCCGTGGCGTAGAACAGGCTCTGCGTCAGGCGGCCGAGGTTGTTTCCCTCTTTCGCGCGCTGGATGCCTTCGCCGGCGAGAGGCGAGCGAGTCATCCCGGTGTCGAGGACGGCGTGGCCGCGTTCCTCGAGCCACGTCTTCAGCATGTTGATCTGCGTCGTCCGCCCCGCGCCGTCCGTGCCTTCGATGACGATCAGCTTTCCCGCCAGATCGTTCAGCTTCATTCCCGGCAACGATTTCCCGTAGGTCTCCCTCATGGTTTCACCCTCAATTCCTTCGCTTCATCGAGATGCCTTTTGGCGATGCGGCGCACCTGGGCCTGCTGGGCTTCGACCGGGAGAGTGGCGTCGACCACGGTGAGGCCGAATTCGGGGATCATGCGCTCGTATTCTTCGAGAATTCGTCCCTGAAAAATCCGGAAACTTTCCACGGAATCGTCGCTCAACCCTAAATCCATTCCCGCTTCGTAGAATTTCAGGCAGTCGCGCGACGCGGTGATCCGGCCGATGGCCGTCTCCAGCGGAACGCGAAAATAAAACGCCACGGCCGGCCTCACGGCGAAATCGTAGAGGTCGCGGACCCATTCGCGGTCCATTCCGCGAGCCACGTCGCGGGCGAACGCCGTGTAGGCGTAGCGGTCGCAGAGCACGACGGCGCCCGCTTTCAGCAGCGGGAGAATGCTTCGCTCGGTCCGGTCGGCGAAATCGGTGGCGTGGATGAGCGAAAACGTCGCCGGCGACAGCATTTTCTTTTTCTTTCCGAGCTTCGTCGTGTCTTTCACCAGCGGCGAAGAGTTCCACTCGCTGAAGACGACGCCGTAACCCTTCGATTCGAGCCATTTGTGCAGCAGCATGAGCTGCGTGGATTTTCCCGAGCCGTCGATCCCCTCGACGATGAAGAGCCGCCCCGGATATTCCTGGTTGTTTGCCGGCCTGACCGCGGACGACGCCTGTGAAATGGGCTGGCGCGGCAAAAATACTTCAAACGGTCCGATTCTGACTCCCGCGCCGGCGTTTGTTTCCGGCGCGAACTGCCCCGCTCCCAATGCAGCGGTAGGAATGCCGCTATGAAAGTGATCCAATGGTTTTTCCCGCTCCTTATGAAGATGGCTTTGCGCGCGGCGGAAAGAAACAGCCGCAGGCGCATCTAAGTTCCGCCAGGGTGGAGCGAATTTCAGTATCGTTTTGATACAGATGTAACCAAGTAGTGCTGGTCTGGTCCTAGTACCAGCTTCGTTTCCGGGGTGGAACAGAGGCCCCGCCGGGCTGAGCCGCCGCCCCGCTGCGTCTCGCCGGGATGGCGGGAATTCGTTCGTTTGGGATGTCAACAACAGCCGCATGACTTCCCTCGAATCGCTTCCTTGGCTTCCCACAGAATCAGCGGCGTGATTGCCTGCGCGGCGAGAGGGTCGGCCCAGGAAATGTGCCCTATCGCGTTCGCGGCAATTCCAGCCAGGGCAATCAAAGAAAGGTAAGCGCAGAGCCCCGACTGAGCGGCATCGGCTCTGAGCGCCGCGCTGCCCGTCGTTGCCGAAAGCTCGCGCTTCTGGATCGCAAGCCAGGGCATGATGGCCGCCGCGGCAATCAGAATCGCAATGCCCATATAGGACGGCTTGGGCTCGCTGTATCCCAGCAAAGCCATCGCAGAAACGATGGTCACGTACGCGGCCAGCGCAAAAAGCAAAATTCCCGCCGCTCGGGCGGCGCGCTTCTCTTCGACGCGATGTCCGGATTTTCGACGGAATGCCCATAGAACCACCGCCGCCGAAAGCAGCTCGATGGCGCTGTCGCCGCCGAACGCGGCAAGCGCAGGGCTGTGCGCCGTCCACGCGGCCGCAAGAGAGACGCCCGCTTCGACGCTCATCCAGACGATGGTGAGTATTTGAATCCGGTGAATCCGCCGGAGCGCGTTGGCGTCTGGGCTGAGGGTGATCGAAACCATTTCCGTATTATTGCACTGGCGGCGAAGGAAAGGCCGATCATCGCGCAGCCGCGGGCCGCCGGCTGGCGGGCAGGGCAAATTCAAGCGCCCACGGCGCATGGCGAGAAGTGTGGCGAACCGGGCGAGGCCCGGTTGTTTATTTTCAGCGGGTTGCATCATTTCCGGTTTCCGGGAGTGTGGCGAACCGGACGGCGGATGCGGGCGCGCGGAACGGGCCGGCCGGGCAAGACGAAATGAGTGGTGGGCGGCTCGATCCAGGCGCCTTGGTCGTCAATGTGAGCGTAGGCGCGAGCGGCTTCGACGACGGCAGAGGCGTTGGGACGGACGCGCTCGGCTTCCTCGATGACGTGCTCGAGAGCGAAGCGGAGATTCGCCTTGCGGCGAGGAAAGAGGCCGAAGGCGTGAGCGTGGCGATAGACGGAGGAGCGGTCGGGCAAGCTGAATTCCTTGACGAGCCAAATGACGTTGCGCCATTGGAGAAAGGCTTCCTCGATGGCGGGGCAATCGCGATGCTTGCAGACGGCGCAGCGGCGGCGATGCTGAGCGAGGTCGAGCGAGGGGCTGGGGGCGGAAGAAGGTCTGCGAGGCTCGATGCGGGAGGAAAGGTCGGAGACGGCGACGGCGGCCATAGCGGCGATGTCGTCTGCCGTGGCGACGGTGCCGGCTTCGGGGCCTTCCATGACAACGGAGGGCGGATCGGCGGCGGATTTTCTGGATTGAATGTAGGCGCGGCGGATGGCGGGAGGGACGGGGTGAATCTCGTCAAGGCGTTCGGCGATGGACATTTTTTTTCTCCGGAAATCGTTCGGCCCCGCGGGGACGGCGATGAAGCGCCGAAGGCCGCGAGGCCGTGGGAGGAGGCTAGCAGAGGGATACGCGGAGGAAAATGGAACGCGGGAACGGTAATAGGACTGGCCTGCTAGAACTGTACTAAAGGACAGGAGGAAGGCAGTGGCGAGTGGCGAGCAGGAGGTGGAGGAGGCAGAAGAAGTGAAGGAAGTGAAGGAGGCAAAGGAGACGGCCAAGGCGAAAACTCGCGGAAACTTCACCGCGAGCGGCAGGCGCTGCGCGCGATCGATATACCCAGCGCTTACGCGCTGGGCTAGCTATATTTCGCGCCTACGGCGCTGAGCTGATGGGGATTACTTTCTACGGCGAGCGGGCCATGCCTTCGGCAGGCAGGCCATGCCTTCGGCAGGCAGGCCATGCCTTCGGCAGGCAGGCCGTGCCTTCGGCGCAAATGCAAAGCGGCGGAATGCCGCCGCACTCCACAAGAGCAAGGATGCACGAGACGCCAGCACTAAAACACTCGCGAGGCGGTGCCGGATCACAAATCATTCCTGCCTCTTCAAGCTGCATCTAGCGTGGTCGTCTATCCGGCTGAATGGAGATGCGAGGAGAGACGATGGAGCTGGAGCGCGGGAGCGCGGCGGGAGCTGGAGCGCCGGAATGCGGCGGAGGATGGAGGCGCGAGCGCGGCATGGACGCGAAGGGAGGAGAGCGAAGGAAAGAGCGCGGGGGGAGCGCGGGAAGAAAGGCTCGACGGGGCGGGCGGGGAGGGAGCGCGGATGCGGAGGGCAAGATTCGAACAAGGAGAATTTTTGCCGCGAGCGAAACGCGGGGGGTATCGTAGTTGGAGGCGATTCAGGGAAAGCGAGATGGAGAAAGGCTCTCCCGAATCTCCGAGGAGAATCCGATGAGCCATCTGGACAAATTGCTAGAGAGGAACAAGGAATTTGCGGCGCAGCAGAAAGCCGCGGGAACGCTGATGAGTTCGCTTCCGCGGGCGTTGCCGAACGTGAAGAGCGTCATCATCGGCTGCGCGGACATGCGGGCGGATCCGGCGCACGTGCTGGGAATCAAGCCGGGCGAAGCGGTAGTGTTGAGAAACATCGGCGGGCGAGTGACGCCGGGACTGCTGGAGCAAATGGGACTGCTGGGACGGATCGGCGAAGTGGCCAAAGCGATTCCGGGGGGCGGAGGGGAGTTTCATCTGATCGTGATGCATCATACGGATTGCGGGATGACGCGGCTGGCAGGCGACGCGGACAAGTTGGCGCACTATTTTCAAATTCCGGAAAGCGATCTGAAGGGAAAAGCGGTGAGCGATCCGCGGGCGGCGGTTGCGGCGGATGTTGCGACGCTGCGCGCGATTCCCGTGTTGCCGGCGGCGTGGATGCTGTCGGGGTTGGTGTACGACGTGGCGACGGGGCTGGCCGAAGTGGTGGTGCCGGCCGCGCCGATTCGCGCGTCGTAGGAGCCGGCGCGGGAACCGAATGCTCGCGGAAAAGACACCGCGAGCGGTAGGCGCTGCGCGCGATCGACATTCCCAGCGCTTACGCGCTGGGCTAGCTATATGTCGCGCCTACGGCGCTGGGCTGATGGGGATTCCTTTCTAGAGCGGGCAGGCGAGGCAGCCTTTCCGCAAAAAACGCAAGCAAGGGAGCGCCGCGAGAGGCATCAGGCCGGCCTCAGCTCGCGTGGTAATCTATGCGGCTGCCTGGACAGCCGAGGAGAAAGCCGATGGACATGAAGCACCGAAGCCGGCGAATGACGGAAGGGCCGGACCGCGCGCCGGCGCGGGCGATGTTCAAAGCCGTGGGATTCAAGGACGCGGATCTGGAGAAGCCGCTGGTGGGCGTGGCGCACACTTGGATCGAGACGATGCCGTGCAATTTTCACCTGCGGCGGCTGGCGGAGCGGGTGAAGGCGGGAGTGCGGGAAGCGGGCGGGACGCCGATGGAGTTCAACACAATTTCGATCAGCGACGGCGAGACGATGGGAAGCGAAGGGATGAGGGCGTCGCTGGTGAGCCGGGAGGTGATCGCGGATTCGATCGAACTGGTGTGCCGCGGGCAGATGTTCGACGCGGTGGTGTGCGTGGTCGGGTGCGACAAGACGATACCGGGCGCGGCGATGGCGCTGGCGCGGCTGGATATTCCGGGGCTGATCCTGTACGGCGGAACGATTGCGCCGGGAAGATGGAACGGGAAGGACGTGCTGATCGGGGATGTGTTCGAAGCGGTGGGAGCGCACGCGGCGGGAAAAATGAGCGACGCGGAGTTGAAGTCGCTGGAGGATGTGGCGTGCCCGGCGGCGGGAGCATGCGGCGGGCAGTACACGGCGAACACGATGTCGATGTCGCTCGAAATGCTGGGGATTTCGCCGATGGGATTCAACAGCGTGCCGGCGATGGACGCGCGGAAGGATGAAGTGGCGGCGGAGTGCGGGCGGATGGCGATGGAAGTCCTGCGAAAGGATTTGAGGCCGAGCCGGATCTTCACGCGCGAGGCGCTGCACAACGCGATTGCGGCGGTGGCGGGGACGGGCGGGTCCACGAACGCCGTGCTGCACCTGCTGGCGCTGGCGCGGGAGATGAATGTGCCGCTGGATATCGAGGAGTTTCAGACGATCAGCCATCGCACGCCGCTTTACGCGGACATGAAGCCGGGAGGAAAGTACAACGCAATGGATCTGTATCATGCGGGAGGCACGACGGTGCTGGCGAAGCGGCTGGTGGACGCGGGGCTGGTGAAGGCGGAAGCGGTGACCGTGACGGGAAAAACGCTGGGCGAAGAAGCGCAAGCGGCGAAGGAAACGGCGGGGCAGGAGGTGGTGCTGCCCCTGGGGAAGCCGCTGAAGCCGAACGGCGGGCTGGTGATTTTGAAAGGCAATCTCGCGCCGGAGGGTTCGGTGCTGAAATTCACGTCGGGCGCGGCGAAAGCGCACCGGGGGCCGGCGCGGGTTTTCAACTGCGAAGAAGATGCGCTGCGAGCGGTGCTGGAGAGGAAAATCAAAGCGGGAGATGTGGTGATCATCCGGTACGAAGGGCCGCGGGGGGCTCCGGGAATGCCGGAGATGTTGAGCGTGACGGCGGCGATTGTCGGGGAAGGATTGGGAGATTCAGTGGCGCTGATTACCGACGGGCGATTCAGCGGGGCGACGCGCGGATTGATGGTGGGGCACGTGGCGCCGGAAGCGGCGCGCGGGGGACCGCTGGCAGCGCTGGCGGAGGGTGACACGGTGACGATTGACGTGGAAAAAAGATTGCTGCAGGCGGAGCTGCCGGACGGAGTGATGCGCGAGAGGCTGAACGCGTGGAAGGCGCCGAAAGCGAGGTATGCGACGGGAGTGTTCGCGAAATATGCGGCGCTGGTGGGGTCGGCGGCGGACGGCGCGATTTTGCGGGCGCCGAAGGAATAAAACAATCGGCGCGAGAAGCCGCAGGCGCGTTACGCGCGGCGGAGAAAATTTGCCGGGGCCGCGGCCACAATCAGCGGGAGCCGCTGGCCGCGCTCGTCGAGGCTGTGCTATTTTGAGGCCCCATGGCGATGTACCGTCCACGAACAGCGCGCGGGATTTTTTGCGGGATTTTGCACCAGTGGGAGCTTGCCACTGAAGCGTCGAGTCTTCGCGGGAATTCGCGCAATCGAAAAGCATCCGCAAAAATTTTGTGCTGGGCGGCGATTTTTCTGGCGGGCATGGGGTGGGCGAGCCGCGCGGCAGGGCAAACGGCTCCGGCCGCGGCGGACCAGCCGTGGCACGCGCCCATCGAGCGGGGAATCGAGCAGGACGCAAAACAATTTCACGATTACCGGTTCACAGTGGATCCGGCGAAGACTTACGCGCTGGCGGAGCTGATCGACCTGGCGGAATCGCACAACCCGGAGACGCGGGTCGCATGGGAACGAGCGCGCGCGCAAGCGGCGGCTCTGGGGATTACGCGCAGCGAGCTCTACCCGACGCTGGCGGCGGCAGCGCTCTCGCAGACCTCGCGCGACGAGGTGTACTTCGGGACGCGGTTCTACCGGGTGACGACGCAGGATTTCCGGGCGGCGCTCGACCTGAATTACACGATATTCGATTTCGGCGCACGTTCGGGAAGCATCAACGCGGCGAGGGCGCAGGTGCTGGCGGCGAATTTCGCATTCAACGACACGCACCGCAACTTGATTTATCGCGTCGAAGAAGCCTACTACCGGCTGCTGAACACAATTGGGCAAGAAGAAGCCGCGCGGGCGAGCCTGAAAAACGCGCAGACCGTGCAGCAATCTTCCGAAGACCGGCTGGCGCACGGGCTGGCGACGCTCCCGGACGTGCTGGAAGCGAGGAGCGCCACGGCGCAGGCGGAATACGATTTGCAGACGGTGCTGGGCGAAGAAGAGGTGGCGCGGGGAGACCTGGCGACAGCGTTGGGAAGCGCGCCGACGTCGGTGATTCACGTGCAGCCGCTCGAGGAAGTGCCGACACCGGATGGGGTGGCGGACACGGTGAACGAAGCGATCGACCGGGCGCTCGGGCAGCGGCCGGATCTGATGCAGCAAGTGGCGGAGATCCGTTCGGCGAACGCGGAGGTCAAATCGGCGCGAGCGGCTTATTATCCGGTGCTGAGCCTTAACGTGGCGCCGAGCGCCGATTCGTTGTTCGGAATGCAGCAGGCTTTGCCGTGGGGATACACGGCGGACCTGACGGGAAGCGCCAGCCTGAGCCTGACGTGGACGGTGTTCGACGGCGGAGCGCGAAAAAACCGGGTGGCGCAAGCGGAAGCAAATCTGCGAACGGCGCAGGCGCAAACGCAGGTTACGCGCGATGAAATCGAAAACGAAGTCTGGGCGGCGTATTCGAATTTGACGACGGCGTTCCGGCAGCGGGAGGCCGCGACAGCGCTGCTGGAATCGGCGAGCAAATCGTACGAGGCGGCACTGCAGTCCTACAATTACGGGCTGCGCAATTTGCTGGACGTGACGGCGGCGCAGCAGACGCTGGCGCGAGCGCGGTCGGCCGATGTGTTGGCGCGAACGCAAGTGCTGACGGCGCTGGCGAATCTGGCGTTCCGGACCGGGGATTCGATACAAGAAGGGGCAACGAAGACAGCGCCATGAGCGTTGAGAGACAGGCCGGGGCGATGATGCGGCGGCTCTTGCTTCCGCTGACGGCGTGGACGCTGGCGGGGTGCTCGCGAGCACCGTCGGTCGACATACTCGGCTCGTTTTTTCCGGCGTGGCTGCTGTGCCTGACGACCGGGATTTTGCTGGCGTTGGTGGCGCGATGGATGCTTTCGTGGTTTCACACGAATCTTGCCATGCCGGTCCTGGCTTATCCGAGCCTCGCGGTGCTTCTGACGCTTGCGATGTGGCTGGTGTTTTTTCGCTGAGGGAAAGCGGGTGCGATGGATTCAGGAGCAAACGCGGCAACGGTGAACCACTTGCCCCGCTGGGTGAGCTACGCGATCGCGCTGGCGGCGATCGTCCTGGGGCTTGCGGCCTTCTACCATTCGAATCGGTATCCGCGAACCGACGACGCGGAAATATTCGCGAATTTCATCGGGATCGCGCCGCAAGTGGAAGGGCCGCTGATCCACCTGAACGTCCACGACAACGAGTTCGTGAAAAAGGGCCAGCTGCTGTTTGAAATCGATGAAAGGCCCTATCAATACGCGCTGGAGAGGGCGATATCGGACCAAGCCGCGCTGGAAGGGCAAATTGCAGACGAACGGAGGAGGATTGCGGCGCTGGTGAGCGCGGTTTCAGTGGCGCAAGCCAATATCCACAGCGCGCAAGCCGAAGTGACGAATTCGGAGCAGGGCGTGAGCCGCGCCCGGGCGGAGTGGCAGTATTCCAACGACAATCTGCACCGGCTGGAACCGCTGCTGTCGCAGGAGTTCGTCACGGCCGACCAAGTGGACAAGGCGAGGTCGCTGGAGGTTGCCGACGCGCAGGGATTGCGGCAGGCGGAGTCGCAGCTGCAGGTGTCGCAATCGCGGCTGAAGTCGGCAATGGCCGCCCACGAACAGGCAAGCCACGCGGTGACGACGCTGGAACCCCTGATCAACCAGCGGGGCGAAAAAGAGGCGGCGGTAAAAGACGCCCGGTACAACCTGAACAATTGCCGCGTCTACGCGCCATTCGACGCGCGAGTGACAAACCTGACGATTTCCGAGGGCGCTTACGCGCACATCGGACAGCAGATGTTCACGCTGATTGACGCGCGAACGTGGTGGGCGATCGGAAATTTCCGGGAGGGACAATTGCAGCATATCGCCCCGGGAATGCACGCGGACGTCTACGTCCTGTCCAAACCAACGGTCCGGTTTTCGGGCGTCGTGGACAGCGTCGGATTCGGCGTGACGCCGGATCCGGACGTGATCGGGACATTGCAGCCGGGACTGCCGGACGTGCAGCGGACGCTGAACTGGGTTCACCTGGCGTCGAGGTTTCCGGTACGCGTGCGCGTGGAAAACCCGCCGGAGAATCTGTTCCGTGTGGGGGCGTCGGCGGTGATTACCATTCGCGGAAATTGACGATGGCCACGGCAGCGCAAAGCCTAGCAAAGCCCACCTCTCCATTCCCCTGGATCAAGCAATTTCTGAAGGAAGAGCTGAAGCCGTATCCCGGCCGGGCGGAACTGGTGGGACGAATGGTGCTGGCGGCGACGATCGTAATGGTCGTCTGCCTGACTTTCCAAATCTCTTATGCGTTCCAGGGAGCGATTTTCGCGCTGCTGCTCTCGCGAGAAAACCCGCGAGCCACATTGAACTCCGCGGGAATCCTGTTTCTTTTCTCGGGAGTCGGAGCAGGCTATGTTTTGTTTTCGGCGCGGCTCGTTATCAGCTATCCGACGGCGCATTTGCTGTGGGTGATATTCACTTTTTTTGTGGCGTTTTACCTGCTGAGCGCGATGACGAATTACGGCGCATCATCCGCATTCGCCATCGTTATCTCCGTGGGGGTGCCGCTGTGGGACCGATACGTATCGGCGGAAACGAACGTCGAAGACACGCTGCGAGTCCTGCTTTCCGCGGCGATAGGGCTCGCGACAACGGTGGCGGTGGAACTGGCATTTGCGAGCCAAAAACCGGGAGACAACGTGGCCGTTCCGGTTGCCGAGCGTCTGGCGACGGTGGAAAAGCTGCTGAGGGAGTACGCCGAGGGCCGTGCCACCGATGAAGCGACAAGCGCGGAAATCACACGATTGGGGATGGTGGGATCCTCGCGGCTGCGCCGCTTACTGCGGCGTTCGAACTATTCGCCGGCATACATCGAGCGGATGGGGGCCGTCGTCGCACTGACCGGGGGGATCGTGGACGTGGCGGCCAATCTGCCAACCAGCGGGGTCCAACTCTCCGAGGAAGATCGAAAGCGAGTGCAAAATCTGGCCGCCAACATTGCGGCGATCCGGACGGCGCTGCTGGCGCTTCAGTCCGGGAAGATTCCCCGGCTAGTAGAGTCCCCGCCCGAGGGAGGCGGCGGATCCACGGCGCCGTTTCTGGCGGAAATGGAGAGGACCGTTTCGCTGATTGCCGAGGTCCTTCGCGGAGCTCATCCGTACGGGGTAGACACGACGATATCGGCGAGCGACGATCCGCCACAAAGGCTCTTCGCTCGAGACGCGCTGGCGAACGTGGCGCATTTGAAATTCGCCTTGAAGGGCTGTTTAACAGCGAGCGCGTGCTACGTGATTTACAACGCCATCGATTGGCCGGGAATCAGCACGTGCGTGACGACGTGCCTCTTGACGGCGCTTTCGACGATCGGTTCCTCGAGGCAGAAACAAGTTCTGCGGATCACGGGCGCCATCGTGGGAGGGTTCGTATTCGCGATGGGCGCGCAAATTTTCATCCTGCCGCACGTGGATTCGGTTGGAGGATTCACGATCATCTTTGTGATGGTGACGGCGACTGCGGCGTGGTTCATGACGGGGAGCTCGCGAGTGTCCTACTTCGGACTGCAGCTGGCGCTGGCTTATTACCTGGTCCATTTGCAGGAATTCGCGTTCCAATCGTCGCTCTCGATCACCCGGGACCGCGTGGTCGGAGTTCTGTTTGGACTGATTATGATGTGGTTCATCTTCGACCAGCTTTGGGGTGCGCCCGCGATCGAGGAGATGAAAAAGTCGTTCACGTCGGGCGTGCGACTGGTGGCGCAGTTGACGAGAGAGCCGGTTTCGACCGATCTCAAGATCGAAATGGACCGCTACTACTCGCTGAGGGAGACCATCAACACGAACTTCGACAGCGTGCGTGCGTTCGCCGACGGAGTCCTGCTGGAATTCAGAGACACGCGACACCAGGATCTGGCGTGGCGAAGCCGGATCATCCAATGGCAGCCGCAACTGCGGGCGATTTTTCTGGCGGAAGCGGCATTATGGAAGTACCGCGCACAGCTCCGGGGCTTCGAGCTGCCGGAGGCTATGCGCACGGCCGAGAGGGAGTCCTCCAGCGAAGCGGCGACGATGCTGGAAGGTATCGCGGACCGGATGGAGGGGAAAACAGAGGCGAAGGAAACGGAACTGGAGAAATCGTTCGAGCGACTGAGCGGGACAATCGAGGCATTCCGCTTGGAGCAGCCGAGCCAAGAGCTCGCGCCGCATATCGAGACATTTCTTTCGCTGACGCGAAGCGTGGTGAGCCTGACGACCCACTTGAATGCGGAAATCTGACCGGGAGAAACGAAAGAGCGGCCCGCGAATCCAGAGCGGAATACACGCGTGAGGTTGGCGCTGCCCGGCCGGTTTGATGTAGAATCTGATTCCTGCCTGACGGTTCCCCGGTAGCTCAACGGTAGAGCATTCGGCTGTTAACCGAAGGGTTGCTAGTTCGAATCTAGCCCGGGGAGCCAAATCCTTTCTGAGCAGGCACCTGCCGACAACGATTTCCCTTCCTTCCAAAACGTAGCACAGTTTCGGAATTTTCCACGCGGCAACCCCGTTCCACAATCGACGTAGTCGACTCGCCGGAATCTCCAGGCAATAACGGATCGCGTGCTTTGGGCCGCCCTGCAGTTCGCGCAATTTCTAGCGAGCGATAAGAACGGGCAAGACGAGTCGTCGCGCCGTTTCGTACCAAAGTATCGCCAATACTATCGTCTGATTGTTTCAGCTGGCCGCTTCTGTTGTCCTCGGTTGGCGCATCGCTGAGAGGCACGACCACTGTTTTTGGAGAGGAAAGCGGCAATGGATTTCCGAACCGCGCGAGACGATCAGCAGGCCAGCACGTTGTTGGACGGAGTTAGCGCGAAGCTCGATGCCGAAACAGCGCACCAGGGCCTCGTCTCGCCGCGCGCAATCGACCGGCCGTTGCGCGAGGGTATTTGGGACATGTCTGTGAATATCCAAGCATCTCTGGGGATGTTGACCGCCGTTCGTGCGAGGTTGTGCTGCAAGGTGATCGCAATCTTCCTGGCTTTGTTCACAGGACCTGCGCTTTACGGACAGTACGGGACTGCTGGCGTTGCCGCTCAGGCTGGTTTCGCCTCAGATTCTCAACCGCAAAATCCCTATTGGGGAGCGGTCCCCGCCGGCACAGTCAGTCCGACGCCGTTATCGCTTTCATTGGAAGACGCCGTGGCTCGCGGTCTGCGGCAAAACCTTGGAGGACTGATTTCCGCCGATGCCGTCTCCGGGGCGCGAGGCGAACGGTGGCAGGCACTCAGCGCGCTTTTGCCAAACCTGACCACGGGCACAAGTCTCGGTGTCCGCCAGATCGATCTGAAGGCGGACATCGGCCTTGACATTCCAGGCGTTCCACACGTTATCGGGCCGTTTGGAGTCTTTGATACGCGCGGTTATCTTGATCAATCCGTCTTCAATTGGGAGTCGATCGAGCGTGAACGGTCTTCCGCTGCGGAACTGAAATCGGCCGAATACAGTTACAAGAATGCCCGCGAACTGATCGTCCTTGCGGTGGTGTCGAATTATTTGCTGGTCATCGCGGACCAGTCGCAAGTCGAGTCTGCTTTAGCTCAGCGCGACACTGCCAAAGTCCTGTTCGATCAGACCACCGACCAGCACGAAGCCGGGCTCGCGGCTGCGGTGGACGTACTGAGGTCCAACGTCGAGCTCCAGGCACGAGAACAAAAGTTGATCGTCGCGCGCAATACCCTGGCTAAGCAGAAGTTGGTTCTGGCGCGGGCGATTGGACTCCCGGCGGGACAAGCATTCGACATAACCACGAAAGTTGCTTATCAGCCGATTATGACTTCGAGCCTCGACGAAGCCTTGCAGCAGGCGTATGCCTCTCGCCCCGACTACAAAAGCCTGACCGAGCAAGTACGTTCTGCTGAGCTGCAAAAGAAGGCCGCTTCAGCGGAACGTTACCCGACGCTGTCCGCCCTTGCGGATTACGGAGACACCGGCACTAATCCGGCGACGAGCCATGGCACTGTCGACGCAGCCGTCGAGCTCCGATTGCCCATTTTTCAGGGGGGCAGAGTTCACGGAGATAACCTTGTCGCAGATTCCGTTCTGGCAAGAGCCAGGCAACAACTGGAAGACCTGCGTGCCAGCATCGACCAGCAGGTCCGCGACGCTTTCCTTGATTTGCAGGATTCCGCGCAAGAAGTGTCCGTGGAAAAGAAAGCCGTCCAGCTCGCTACAGATACCCTGCAGCAATCACGCGATCGTTTCACATCGGGAGTAACAGACAACATCGAAGTAGTTCAAGCGCAGGAATCCCTCGCGGATGCGAACGACGCATATATCGTCAGTCTTTATTCCTACAACGTCGCAAAGATATCTCTGGCAAGGGCGATCGGGGTCGCAGAGTCCCGCTTTGCCGAGTACCTGAAAGGAGAGTGAGTATGGCCGAACAAAATCAGGCATCGAATTCACCGCAAGTTACTCCGCCCGCGGGAAGCGCACCAACGAACGATGCGGGCGCAGCTGAGGCGCCAATTCCCACCTATCCCAAGAGGCGTTCACACAAACACCTGATCCTTCTCGCCGCACTCGTCGTTCTGGTCATCGGCGGCGTTTTCTTCTGGCTATATCTTTCCGGCTTCGAGTCCACCGACGACGCCCAGGTGGACGTCCATCTCTACCCAGTCAGCGCCCGCATTTCCGGGTACGTCCAGAAGGTCAACGTCGGGGACAACCAATGGGTCGAGGAAGGCTCTACGCTCGTGGAAATCGATCCGGCAGACTATGAAGTGGCGCTGGCAAGAACCCAGGCCGCACTGGACAATGCAGACGCTGCCGCGAAAAGCTTGAATATCGATGTGCCCATATCCTCAGTCGACGCGTCAAGCCAACTGAAGTTCACGTCCTCGGATATTCAGAATGCCCAGGCAGCCATCGAGGCCGCGGAAAAAGAAGCTGCGGCTGCCCAAGCCCGCGTCTTGGAAGCTCGGGCGGAGAATGTGAAGGCGCAAGATGACGTC
Organism: Verrucomicrobiia bacterium; assembly: GCA_035503815.1. GTDB lineage: Bacteria > Acidobacteriota > Terriglobia > Acidiferrales > UBA7541 > Palsa-295. Next base: position 5,441 of record DATJTF010000017.1, on the reverse strand, counting down.
ACCCGCTATCGTCTGCTGGTTACGAAAGACGAGGTAGCCAAGCAGATCTACGACCACGCGTATGCGGCTGCCGCGACCGACGTCGCTGCCGTAGCCGCAGCGGAAGCGAATGAAGCCGCCTCACAACAAGCCGTCCAGGAAGCGCACAGCCGTCTCATAGAGGCCGAAGCACGGTACGAAGATGCTCAGGAGGGACCCCAGCGCGTTGCGTCGACGCGAGCCAAAGCCCTCGCTGCCGTCGCGGACATAGCCCAAAGAAGAGCTGCTGTTGAACAGGCCCAGTTGAATCTGGGCTACACCAAAATACTCGCTCCCGTAACCGGCGAGGTGACGAAAAAGGTCGTCGTCGGATTGAACGTGGATCCGGGCGAGCAGCTGCTCACCGTGGTGCCGTTGGATCAGGTCTGGATTACCGCGAATTTCAAAGAAACCCAGCTCAAACACATGCGCGTGGGCCAGAAAGCCGAAATCCACCTCGACTCGAACGGCCGCACTTACAAGGGGCATGTCGATAGCATCGCGGGAGCCACGGGACCTCTCTTCAGTTTGCTGCCGCCGGAGAATGCAACGGGAAACTACGTAAAAATCGTTCAGCGGGTGCCGGTGAAGATCGTTCTCGAACCGGGCGAAAATCGTGACCACCAGCTTCGGCCCGGCATGAACGTCGAAGCGAAAGTCTATTTGCGATGAGCTCTGAGGCGCTGACCTTCTCTGCGGACCAAGTTGTCTGGCGTCCCAAGGTAAATCCCTGGGCGGTCGGCGCCACCGTCTCGATTGCAGCATTTGTCGAAGTTTTAGATACGAGCGTCGCCAACGTTGCCCTGCCCTACATCGCAGGCGGCTTGGGAGCCAGTTACGACGACAGCACGTGGGTGCTCACGTCGTATCTGGCAGCGAACGCAATCATCCTCCCCATCAGCGGATGGCTTGCCGAAATGATCGGCCGCAAGCGGTATTTCATGCTCTCTCTTTCCATTTTCACGCTAAGTTCCTTGCTTTGCGGACTCGCGCCGAGCCTGCCTGTATTGCTGTTCTTTCGAGCTCTGCAAGGCGTCGGCGGAGGCGGCTTGCAACCGATGGCGCAAGCGATTCTCAACGATTCCTTTCCTCCGGAGAAGCGCGGCGTGGCATTCGCTCTTTACGGCATCTCCGCAGTTCTCGCGCCGACAGTCGGGCCCATGCTGGGAGGCTGGATTACCGACAGCTATTCCTGGCGCTGGATTTTTTTCATCACCTTGCCTGCGGTCCTGCTGGCTCTCTATTTGACTTATACGCTGGTCGAGGATCCACCGTTCCTTCGGCGGTTAAAGCGAGGGGGTATCCGCGTGGACTACATGGGAATATCCATGCTGGCGCTCGGAGTCGGATCCCTGCAGGTGCTTCTCGACAAAGGACAAGAAGACGATTGGTTGGGCTCGCACTTCATCACCACTCTGGCGATCACCGCGGCGGTTTGCCTGATCACGCTGGTCATCTGGGAATGGTTCCGCAAGGAGCCGATCATCGATGTCCGCATGTTCAAGAGCTTTAACTTCGCTGCCGCGAACCTGATGATGTTTATGATGGGTTTCATGCTCTTCAGCACGCTCGTTTTGATTCCCGAATTTCTGCAGACGCTGATGGGTTACACGGCCGAACTCGCAGGCCTGGTTTTGTCCGGAGGCGGACTCGTCTTGTTGACGATGATGCCCATCACTGGCCGGCTTACGTCGAAGATTCAGGCGAGATACTTGATTGCGGCGGGATGGCTGTGTCTCGCCATCGGACTGTTCTACTCGGCGCATAAGACCGATTTGTTCGTCAGTTTCGGTTTTGCAACGTGGCTGCGCATCACCCAAGTAGTGGGAATCGGATTTCTTTTTGTCCCCATCACTGCAGCAGGTTATATCGGTGTCCCTCCAGAGAAAGGCAACAGCGTCTCCGGAATAATCAATTTCATGCGCAACATTGGCGGGAGTATAGGGACGTCATTGGTGACCACTTTAATTGTGCGGCGCTCTCAGTACCACCAGCAGATCCTGGTCGGCCACGTCACCCCTGATACCCCTGCTTTCCGTTCCGCTTTCCGTGCGCTGAGTTCGGAAATCGCGCATTCTGGCCTGCGCGCTACCGACGCCGACAAACAGGCCATCGCGAGGTTCTACGACTTAGTGAATCGACAGGCACACGCGCTGTCGTATATGGACACCTTTTGGATCCTGGGCGCGTTCTGCTCGCTCATGTTCGTTCTCGCATTTTTCTTGAAAAGGAACGATCCGGGAGCGAGCGGAGGTGTGGCGGCCGGGTAAGGATAAGCCAAATGATTCAAGCAATCGCCATTGAGCGCGAGTTTGGTTGTGGAGGATCCGAGATTGCAAGCCTCCTCGCCCAACGACTTGGGTGGACCCTCTGGGATGAACGCTTGACGCAGGAAATCGCGCGCCGGACAAAGAGCGCTCCAGAAGTGGTGGAGAAGATCGGATGGAGAAAAGATCCCGCGATTTACCAGGTCTTTCTATCGTTTCTTCGCGGGGCGTTCGAGGGAGGCCTGCCCCCTACGAACCGCCTGGCTCTGCTCGACGCGCGTCGCATCGCCGCCGTTTCGGAGGCCGCAATCAACCAGGCTCTCTCGGAAGGCCCGTGCGTCATCGTGGGCCGCGGGTCGCAGTATTTTCTCAGCGCGCGCAAGGATGTCTTCCGTACGTTCCTCTATGCTTCCCGCGATTACAAGATCCACCGATTGGTATGCCGTGGCACGCCCCAGCGTGATGCGATCGAACAGGTCGACACTACCGATCGAGATCGCGCCGCATTCGTCAAGAGATACCTTAAACGGGACTGGCCGGGGCACCACCTCTATAACGCGATGTTCAGCACGGAGATGGGCGATTCTCGCGTCTCTGAGATGCTCGTTTGCTGCACCCAGCAGCTTACGGGACGCACATGAATTGGTTTGAGACATCCCGAAGTCATGGTGAGTCGCCCGCCGTGATACGCGAACTGGCGTATTCAAAGCGCTTGGCCAGATAATGCTTCCATCCCGCCGAGTGCCATCGCTGTTTTCCTTGCCGGCATGCGCATTTCCGGTCGGCCGATTCTCACGCAGTAAACATGTACGATTACGCCCGGGGTGCTGAGGCGAAACAATCGGACGATGGTACGGCCGATGCCTTCGCTTCAGATGGGGCGACGAGCGAACGGCGAAAGCGCAGTGCCGCACTCACGGTGCCCCTCATCCCTGAATGGGAGGGGCTCACGGCCGGTCGGAATTCGCGGTTCCGCGGTGACGACCGGCCTTGTCCGCCCCTTGCAGTTCCATAGCTACTCTTGAGTTTCTTGCGAAGTTCCTTTCGTCCGCGGCGCACGCGCGATTTAACCGCACTGACCGACAATCCGAGAATCTGAGCCGTGTCCACCACCGACCGCTCGTCGATGTCGCAAATTTGGAGGGTAGTCCGCATCGCCGGCTTCAGCTCATTTATGGCAGATAGCAGAAGTCGTTGGCGCTCTTGTTCAGAATAGGAATGTTCTGGGTTCGGCCTTGAATCAATAATCTCCCACGTCGAGGCCACATCGCTCGTGGCGCTCGCGTCGTCGATAGACACCTGGCGCAGCCGTCGGTTGCTCCTTCTCAACATGAGCGCTTCGTTGAGCGCGATCCGCGTCAGCCAGGTGGAAAACGACGACCTGCCTTCGAAGCTCTGGAGATGGACAAAGGCCTTGTGAAAGCTTTGCTGAATCACGTCTTCGGCATCCTCGTAGCTGCGGGCAACCTTGTGGGCTATGCGGAAAATTCTCGTCCGGTAAGACTCGACGAGCTTTTCGAAGGCCACGTGGGATCCACCTTTTGCCTCCGCAACCAGCTGTTCTTCGCTGCGGTCGGCAAAACCGTTGTCGGTGGGAGACGAAGCCACCATCCCGTCGAATCGGCTTATTGAGTTCGCTGGCATTAGGCCCTCCTCTGGCCTCACGCGCTGCACGCCCTTGCGCATATCCGATGAAATTCCCTCCGGCGACGTGATGACACCAGAAGCGAGGAGGCCAAACAATCAGACGATGGTGTTGTCCACACCTTGGTATTGCTCGGCGTGCCAACCAGCTTTCACATCCACGCACGATTCACCCGCGGTATACGCGGTATTCTCGCGATGGGACACGAACATACGACTCACTGCTTGCGGGGTGCCTCGGGGGCGATCGCGGGCGTCGGCAAGCCCTGGAAAAATTTGCGCGCACCGAAGCGCCCGGAAAGTACTAAAATGACGGCCGGGCCAGGACGTGGGAAACGGGATCCGGTGGTGACATCTGGGCAATCATCGGCAGTTTGAACACCTCCAGGCACTGCACCCTTCGTCCCGACAACAACCAAATCAAGCCACAACACACGAACGTCGGTAAGGCTTCGGTGGGATGCTCGCCGATTGAGTCACAGAAGCTAGACTTGGACGACAACCATTCGGAGATCCATAGGAGAACCGCACGATGAAGAAGACGGCCCCGATTCCGTTTGCCGGCTCTCAACTCGCCGAAACACGTCACGTTTGTGCGTTCTTCAACAGCGAGGAGGAAGAGTACCGCGTGTTGCTTCCTTTCATCCAGGATGGCTTCGGGCGCGGCGACAAGGCCGTCCACGTCGTGAACCCGGGCCAACAGCAGATCCATCTGCAACGGTTGGCCGCGGCCGGTATCGACACGGCGGCCGCCCAGCAAAAAGGACAATTCGAACTTCGAACCAACACCGAAGCGTACATCCGAGACGGCCGCTTCGATCAGGAACGGATGCTGGAGGTTTTCGAGCGCCTGGCGAGCAGCAACGCCGAGGCGGGGTTTCCGCTCAGTCGAATTGTCTGCCGGATGGACTGGGTCGTGGAACAGGGTTCCTACACCGACGATGTCGTGGAATTTGAATCGCGCGTGAACCACGTTTGGAATCATCACGAAGATGCGGTCATTTGCACCTATCAGCTCGGAAAATTCGGCGGAGATACCGTCATCGACATCATGCGGACGCATCCGATGGTCATCATCGGCGGCCTTCTGCAACACAATCCCTTCTATACACCGCCGGAAGAATTTCTGCGCGAGGTGCGCGACCGGCGGGCCCGGCGGACAAAGTCAACCGCAACGGCGGTCTAGGCATGGCGGCACATCTCGAAGATCCTGCCGAAGAAGTAAAACGTCTGCGGCACTGCATTAACGATCTGGTCAGCATTCTCGCTCTGCCGGCGATGTGGACCGGCGCGGACTCATCGCAGATTGTTCGTACCCTGCTCGACGCTCTCCTGAGCATGCTGGGTCTGGATTTCGCCTACGCGCAGTGGTGGGATCCGGCCGGCGCGGCGCCCATCGAGATAGCTCGGGTCGCCGAATCGTCGCAGCTGGCATCCCTGCCGCAAGACATCGGCCGGATGCTTTTCCACGAATTGGGAGACGATCCGCGGAAATGGGCGCCGGTGATGCGC
>DATJTF010000016.1:0-71909 GCA_035503815.1 Verrucomicrobiia bacterium | reverse complement strand
CGACTTCGACGGCGACCAGATGGCCGTGCACATTCCGCTGTCGCCGGAAGCGCAGGTCGAAGCCAGCGTGCTGATGCTGGCCTCGCACAACATCCTGTCGCCCGCTTCGGGTCAGCCGATCACCGTGCCCACGCAGGACATGGTCCTCGGTATCTATTACCTGACCAAGGCCAAGCCGGGCGCCAAGGGTGAAGGCCGCGCCTTCGCCAACATCGATGAAGTGCTGCTCGCCAAGGAAATGGTCGAACTCCAGGAGCCCATCGTGTGGGACATCCTTGAGGAAGTCATCCGCGACCATCCGGTGCTCCTCAACCGCGCTCCTACCCTTCACCGCCTCGGCATCCAGGCGTTTGAGCCCGTCCTCGTCGAAGGCAAGGCCATCAAGATTCACCCCCTGGTCTGCACCGCCTTCAACGCTGACTTCGATGGCGACCAGATGGCCGTGCACATTCCGCTCTCACCCGAAGCGCAGGTGGAAGCGTCCGTGCTCATGCTCTCCTCGCACAACATCCTCTCGCCCGCGTCGGGTCAGCCCATCACCGTGCCCACTCAGGACATGGTGCTCGGCCTCTACTACCTGACCAAGTCGAAGAAGGGTGCCAAAGGGGAAGGCCGCGCCTTCGCCAACATCGAGGAAGTCCTCATGGCTCTCGATGCCAGGGAGCTCGAGACTCTCTCGCCTATCCGCCTGCGCTACACCGGCCCCGTGCTCGAAATGAGCACCGCCTACGACGACCAGGACCTCACCCACACTGAACCGGTCCAGTACGACCGCCAGTTCATCTCTACCACCGTCGGCCGCGCCATCCTCAACGATGCGCTGCCCAACGAGATGCCCTACGTCAACGGCCTGCTCAAGAAGAAGGGCATCGGCCAGCTCGTCAATTACTGCTACCTCAACCACGGCCTCGAGCTCACCGTGCAGATGCTCGACCGCATCAAGGAGCTCGGTTTCCAGTACGCCACACGCAGCGGCCTCTCCGTCGGCCTCGATGACATGGTCATCCCTGAGGCGAAGTACGCCACCGTGCGCGACGCCGAAAAACAGGCCATCGCCGTCCAGCAGCAGTATCTCGACGGCGCCATCACCAACGGCGAACGCAACAACAAAGTCATTCAAATCTGGTCGGCCGTCACCGAACGCGTCGCCGACGAGATGTTCGACAACATGAAGCGCGCCGACAAAGAAGGCGCTATGAACCCCATCTACATCATGGCCGACTCCGGCGCCCGCGGATCCAAACAGCAGATCCGTCAGCTATCCGGCATGCGCGGCCTCATGGCCAAGCCTTCCGGCGAAATCATCGAGACCCCCATCACGGCCAACTTCCGTGAAGGCCTCACCGTGCTCGAGTACTTCATCTCCACGCACGGCGCGCGCAAGGGCCTCGCCGATACCGCTCTCAAAACCGCCGACTCCGGCTACCTCACCCGCCGTCTCGTCGACGTGGCCCAGGACGTCATCGTCTCCGAGCGCGACTGCAAAACCGTGGAAGGCATCTACGTTACCCCCATCGTCGAGTCCGGCGAGATCATCGAGCCGCTGCGCGACCGCATCGTCGGCCGCGTCTCCCTCGAGAAAATCAAGGACTACGAAGGCCAAGTCATCGTCGACGTCAACCAGGAAATCACCGAAGACCTCGCCTCGGCCATCCAGGCTGCCGGCATCGAGCGCGTCAAAATCCGCTCCGTCCTCACCTGCGAGTCCCGCCGCGGCGTCTGCGTCCTTTGCTACGGCCGCAACCTCGGCTCCGGCCGCCTCGTCGAGCTCGGCGAAGCCGTCGGCGTCATCGCTGCCCAGTCCATCGGCGAGCCCGGCACCCAGCTCACCATGCGCACCTTCCACATCGGCGGCACGGCTACCCGCGTCACCGAACAGTCGAAGATCGAGGCCCGCAACAACGGCTTCGTTCGCTTCATCGATCTCAAGGTGGTCGAGGGCCGCGGCAAGACCATCGTCGCGATGAACCGCTCCGGCTTGGTTGCCGTCGTTGACGAAAAGGGCCGCGAAAAGGAACGCCATCACGTCGTCTACGGCGCCCGCGTTCGCGTGGAAGACGGCCAGCCCGTCACCCTCGGCCAGGTCATGTGCGAGTGGGATCCCTACACCTTCTCGATCCTCACCGAGTTGGGCGGCACGGTCCAGTTCAAGGACCTGCAGCCCGGCCTGACGATCGAAGAACAGGTGGACGAAGTCACCGGATTGTCGCAGCTCGTTGTCACGCTTCCTCCGGGCGACGAAAAGCATCAGCCCACCATTCAGATTCGCGGCTCCGGCGGCCGCATCAAGAAATACTTGATGCCCTCCCGCGCCCACTTGATGGTGGCCGATGGCGATGAAGTCCAGCCCGGCGACGTTCTCGCCAAGATCCCGCGCGAAACCACCAAAACGAAGGACATCACCGGCGGTTTGCCACGCGTCGTTGAGCTCTTCGAGACCCGCAAGCCGAAAGATCCCGCCGTCATCAGCGAAATTGACGGCGTGGTCAAGTACGGCGAGATCGCCAAGGGCCAGCGCAAGATCTACGTCGAAAGCGAAGACGGCCGCACCACGAAGGAGTATTCGATTCCGCGCGGCATCCACATCAACGTTCAGGAAGGCGAACACGTTCGCGCCGGCGAGCCTCTGATTGATGGCCCGCTCAACCCGCACGACCTGCTGGCCGTCCTGGGCGAAAAATACACCCAGGCCTACCTGGTGAACTCGATTCAAGAGGTTTACCGGCTGCAGGGCGTGAACATCAACGACAAGCACATCGAAACGATCGTCCGCCAGATGATGCGCTGGGTGAAAGTCGAGGACGTTGGCGATACGCCGTTCCTTCTCGAGGAGCAGGTGGACAAATTCCGCTTCCGCGAGGAGAACGATCACGTCATCCACGATGGTGGTCGCCCCGCCACCGGACGCCCGCTCCTCCTCGGCATCACCAAGGCCTCTCTTTCCACCGACTCCTTCATCTCCGCGGCCAGCTTCCAGGAGACGACCCGCGTCCTCACCGAGGCGGCCATCTCCGGCAAAGTGGATTATCTCCGCGGCCTGAAGGAAAACGTCATCATGGGCCGCCTGATTCCCGCCGGCACGGGCCTCGAACGCTACCGCAGCATCCAGCTCCTCACTGAAATTCCCAAGGAGGAGCCGGAGATGGCGGAGCCCGAGCTCACGCCGGAGGAAGCCGCGGCGCTCGATTTCCTGCGTAAGGATACCGACGCCGTCGCCGAAAGCTGAGGGCCCGGCCGCGAGCGTCACCTTTCGGCAGCTTTTCTCTTTCTGCCGGAGGGTTTCGTGATGGCTTAGCTATCTAAAAAATTGGGCGCGCTTCGTGATTCGGAGCGCGCCCTTTTTTTTCTGCCCCTGCCCCTTTCTCGCGCGGCTCCCGCCCTTCCGCTCGATCCAACTATTGGCGAATTGGCTAGCTCTCCTGCTTTCCTTTCCCTCCTTTGGCCCGCGGCTCGATAAAATCAAGGGATGGGCTGGGCGGTGTCTCCCTCCATGCGGGAGAGTTCGCTGCCGTACCGGCCACTCTGCCATGGATTCCGGCGACCGAGCTCTCCAGACCCTGTTTGAGATTGTCTCCCGCTCGCAACTCGGTTATCGCGAGCTGATCGACAATCTTGACCACGCCGTTTTTTCGCTTGGCCTCGACGGCTCGATCCGCGTCGCCAACCGCTACCTCGCCGACCGCCTTGGCGTCTCTTTTCAAGATTTGATCGGCCGCTCGCTGGATGAGTTTGTCGCCGTTCCCACGCGCGCCGAAATGGAAGCGGCGCTTCCCAAACTGCTCAAGGAAGGAAGCTGGGGCGGCCGTGTCTCCGTCCATTTGCGCCAATGCCCCGGGATGAGCTATTTCGATTGCCGCTTTCAGATCGGCGCATCGTCCGAGGGCGGAGCCTCCATCAACGGCTGGGCCCGCGACGTCACCGCCCAGCAGGAAGCCGAGGAAAGGTTCGGCGAGCTGTTCGAATCGTTGCGCGAAGGAATTTTCTTCACGTCCGTCTCGGGTGAGCTTCTCGATGCCAATCCCGCCCTGGTCCGCATGCTGGGCTATGAATCCCGGGAGGAGATGCAGAAATTCAATTTCCGCGAAATGTATGCCGACCCGGCCGACCGCGAGCCTCTCGTCCAGGAACTGACCGAGAAAGGCTCCTTTCAGGACCGTCGTGTCGTCCTGAAGCGAAAGGACGGCAAACGGGTGCAGTGCATCGCTTCCGGATTTGTCGTTCGCGACACCTTCGGCCGCGTCTCCCGCCTTCAGGGAACCGTGGTCGACGTTTCCGAGCGGCTCGAGATCGAGCGCCGCCTTCGCGACGAGCAGGATTTTGTCCGCCAGCTCATCGCCAGTTTTCCCGACATTATCGCCGTGCTCGACCGCGGCGGCCGCTACACCTACGTCAGCACTCGTGTGACCGACGTTCTCGGGTACACTCCCCAAAACCTCCAGGGCACCGAGCTCGGCGCCAACGCCCACCCCGAGGATCGCGAGACTCTTTCGCAATTCTTCCGGGATTTGACCGGCGGGCGCGAATCCTACATCCAGATCGAATTCCGCTCCCAGCATGCCGACGGCACCTGGCGCACTCTCCGCGCCACCGCCGGGCCTCTCTTCGACGCTTCGGGAAAAATCAGCGGCGTTGTGGCCTCCGCCCGCGATGTCACCCAGGCCAAGCACGTCGAGCAGCAGCTCCTCCAAAAGGAAAAATTGGCTTCCATGGGCCAGATGATGGCCGGTGCCGCCCATGAGCTGAACAATCCGCTCACCGCCATCCTCGGTGTCAGCGATTTGCTGCGCGAACGCGCCGCGAGCGATGAATCCCGCCGCCACGCCGAAATCATCCTGCAGCAGGCCCGCCGCGCCGCTTCGATCGTTCAAAATTTGCTCGCTTATTCCCGCCAGGGCGGCCGCGGCGATGAACCCATCCGCATGGACGAAATCGTCCGGCGCGTCGCCGACTCTCATGCCGCCGGGATGAAACAAAAGAATATCGAACTTGCCGTCGAGATCGCGCCCGGTTTGCCCTCGATTCACGGCGATGCCAAGCTTCTCTCCCAGGCTCTTTCCAATCTCCTCACCAACGCCGAGCAGGCGATTTCCGCCGGGCGCGGCCAGGGCCGCGTTCGACTCGCCGCCTCCTACGCCGGGGGAAAATTGCGCATCATTGTCACCGACGACGGCCCCGGAATCCCCCCCGAAATCCTCACGAAAATTTTCGACCCTTTCTTCACCACCAAGCGCCCCGGCGGCGGCAGCGGCCTCGGCCTCGCCATCTGCCTGGCCGTGGCCAAGGAGCATGGCGGAACGATCGAAGTGGATTCGCCTCCCGGAGCGGGCGCCCAGTTTTCTTTCGTCGTTCCCGCGGCCTCTCCCGCTGCAAGCCGGGAGCCCGCACCGCCGCCGCTGGCTCACGCCGTTTCGCCCGCCGCGGATTCAAGCCGCAAGCCGGCGCCGCAATCCGAAGCCCGCGGAATTCTCGCCGGTCATTCCGTGTTGATTGTGGACGATGAAGAGAGCATCCGGGAAATTGTCTCGCACGGCTTGGTCTCGCGCGGCATGGAGGTCGAATCCGCCCCCACCGGCGAGGAGGCCTTTGACTTGATGCTCGAACGGCGCTTTGAAATCGTCGTTTGCGATTTCAATCTTCCGGGATGGAGCGGCAAGAAATTGTTTGAAGAGGCTCGCTCCAAGTTCGGCGATTCCGCCCCGCGTTTCGTCCTGATGACCGGCGATTTTGTCGACCCCGGCGCCTGCTCCGCTCTCCAGCAGGGGGGAGCCAGCGTCCTGCAGAAGCCCTTCCACGTTTCGGCGCTCGTCTCGTTGCTCGGCGAAATCTTCGAATCCGCCGCTCGCGTATCCTGAGCCTGCCCCGCCCGCCGGCGGCTCCCCCTATTTCTCCGTCGGGCGATCCTCCGCCGCGTCCAGCCCGAAATCCCACACGTAGAGATTCAGCTCTCCCCGTTGTTCCGCGGCTTGCCCGTCGGCGCCGCGCAACACTTCGAGAACGGCATACTCCCCCGGCTCCAGGTTTTTTTCCACCGTCACCCGGTACACCCCTTGCGCCATTTGCATGATGTGAATCGGAACCAGATCCCGCGTTTCCTCCCGCGCTCCGAGCAGCTGATCCAGATTTTCGATGCGCCGCTTGTCTTTTTTTACCTTGGCCTTCACCAGTTCGAGTTCCGGCTCGTCCGGCTCCGGCGTCCGGATGTAGAATTCCGGCTCGCTGAGTGGCAGGCGCAATTTCGCCCGCGCACCCGCAATGTAGATCTCGTGCCGTGTGGGAACGATGGGAACCGGAATCAGCACCTGCTCGATCAGCTTCTCTTTGTTGAGGCTCCCTTCCGTATTCGCCTGCGCCATCCGTTGAATTTTTCCGCTGTCGAATACGAAGAGCCCCATTCCGTCGGGAAGAAACACTTTGGGAGCGATTTGGATGCTGGCGTCGATGTCCAGCGGCTCCGCGTTTTGCTCCATCTGCTCCTTTTCCGCTTTCTTCAGCAGCGCCGCTTCCTCCTGCTGTTCCGCCGCCGCCTCTTTCTTCGTTGCGTCCCAGTCCACCATCGCGGCCGGAACCTCTTCCCATTGCAGCGAGTCGAGGCTGTAATATCGGACGCGGTCCCCCAGCACCTGGTATTCGCGGACCAGCTCGTAAGAGCCGTTCTTCAAATACAGCCTCTTGCCTCGTGTCGCCGAAGTGGCCGGCGTTTTCGCCTGCGGCGCCTTCGACGCGGCCGGCGGAGCAGGTGGCGGAGCCGCCCCGGGCTCCTCTTGTGCCTTCACGGCAGGAGGCATCAAAGCTATCGCGAGAACAACCGACGCAATAGGCAGCGCACCAAAACGAATCGCCCGGACTCCGGAGAAAAAAAAGTATCTCTCCAAACGCAAAACGGCCCCCCGTTTTCCGGAGGGCCGCTGAAATTTACCCTTTTGTGAGGGATGAATGTCTAGTGGTGGCAGCGCGGCTGGATGACTGTCAGAATCATCAGCTCCGCGTTTGTGAACAGCCACTTCTCGGCTTCCGCGCCTGCCGCTTCCGCCGCTCGTGCCAGTTTCCCCAAGTGCTTGTTGCGCGCCAGGCCGAGCAAATGATCCCGGCAAATCCCCGTCAGCGACGTCACTTCGTCTTCGGTGAAGAATTTCTGGCTCGACCGGATCCGCATCATGGGAACCTCTCCCGAGTCTCGAATCTGCCATCACAGTAGATGGCCTCCCGGAATCCTGCAATAGTGCTTCCGTTCCATCGGATGCAAACCAAGGGATGGGTGTTGCACCTAACCCCTTCCGCTGCCACCGGATACGAAAACACCCCTTTTTCTCCCCTTCCCCGGATCGGCAGACTTTTCCCTTCCGATGTGAAATTTGAGTTTGATTGTGGAATGTTTCTACAGTTTCACGGAGAGATTTCTTGCTCTCGAAAATCTCCGCGATCGTCATGCGGCGGCTCCGGTCGTCGAACCTCCTCCGGCTTTCTCATAGGCGTGGGCGAGTTGCAGGATCACTCCCTCTTCGAAGTGCCGCCCGAAGATTTGCATTCCTACTGGCAATCCCTGCCCGGTCAGCCCGCAGGGAACCGAAATGCCCGGCACGCCGGCGAGCGATCCCGTCACCGTATAAATGTCCGCCAGATACATCTGCAGCGGATCCGAGGTCTTCTCTCCGAGTCGAAAGGCGGGAGTCGGCGTGGTGGGCGTGACGATCGCGTCCACCTTTTGAAACGCGTCCGAAAAATCGCGGGCGATCAGTGACCGAACCTGCTGCGCCCTCAGATAGTAAGCATCGTAATATCCCGCCGAGAGCGCGTACGTCCCGAGCATGATCCGCCGCTTCACCTCCGCTCCGAACCCCTCCTCGCGCGTCTTGCGGTACATCTCCATCAGCGAGGTTCCCGGAACGCGCAACCCGTACCGCACTCCGTCGTATCGCGCCAGATTCGAGCTCGCCTCGGCGGTCGCCACGATGTAGTAGACCGCTATCGCATAGTCCGTGTGCGGCATTTTCAGCGGGACGCGCCTGCACCCCAGTTTTTCCAGCAGCTTGATTCCGTCCTCTACCCGGCTCCTCACCTCCGGGTCTAACCCTTCCCCGAAGTAATCCTCCGGAACGCCGATCCGCAATCCCTTCACCGGCTTGTCAATCCCGGCTTTGTAGTCCGGCACACCTACCTGCGCCGAGGTCGAATCATTCGCGTCGGCTCCGGCAATTACAGAAAGCACATCCGCGACATCGGCCACATTCCTCGCAAACGGCCCGATTCGGTCGAGCGAGGATGCAAAGGCAATCAACCCGTATCTCGATACGCGTCCGTACGTTGGCATCATCGCCGGGATCCCGCAGAACGCCCCTGGTTGCCGGATTGACCCTCCCGTATCCGTTCCCAGCGCAACTACAGCCAAATCGGCTGCTACAGCCGCCGCCGACCCTCCACTCGACCCCCCTGGCACCCGATCCGGCGCAATTGGGTTCCGTACGGGTCCGTATGCAGAGTTCTCGTTCGAGCTCCCCATTGCGAACTCATCGCAGTTCGTCTTCCCTAAAACCACTGCCCCCGCCCTCTCGAGCTTCTCGACTGCCGTTGCGTCATAGGGGGGCAGGTACCCTTGCAGTATCTTCGACCCGCAGGTCGTTGGGACTCCCGACGTGCTGATCACGTCTTTGACCGCCAGTGGGACGCCGCCCAGCGGCGGAAGCGCCCCGCCCTTCGCGATGGATGCGTCGATTCGGTCGGCTTGGGTGTAGGCTCTTTCGGGGGAAAGCTTCAAGTAAGCGTTCAGCTCGCCGTTGCGGGCTTCAATCCTTTGGAAGAACTCCGCCGCCAGCTCGTGCGCCGAGATTCTCTTCGCGAGCAGCGCCTCGCGGATGCTTGCGATTGTCCAGTGATTGGTGGCGGGCGTCATTTCTCGATCACCCGCGGAACTCTGAAAAATGGTTTGGCTGCGTCCGGAGCCGTCCTCAGCACCTCTTCCGCCGTATGACATTCCCGCAGCGTGTCGGCGCGCAGCGGGCTTCCCGCTCCATCCCCTTCGGCCACTGTACTGTACAGAACCTGCGCCATCGGCTCGACGCCCGAAACGTCGAGCTCCTCCAGCTTCCCCACGTAGCTGAGGATTTCGTCCAGCTGGCTCCGATACATCTCGATTTCTTCGGCCGACAGCTCAAGATGAGCCAGTTCCGCCACCCGCAACACGTCTTCTCGCGATATTTTCATTGTCGGCCTCGCTCGTTCCTCCCCATCTTAGGAACTGCCGCGCGCGAGTGCAAGCCCGCGCGTGGCGTCTGCCACGGGAACTGTTGCGACCCGATGAAAAAGTGTAAGCTCCCGTCGCTGCCTGCAAGTGGGCTATTGACCCCGAAGCGCTACAGGTTTAGATTGCCCGCCGGAGGTTTGGCCGTATGTCGAGGATCGGTTCCGGCGGAAAGGGAACGGCGCGAGGTAAAAAAGCCTCTGCCGCTCCTAAAATGAAGCTCAAAACCGCCAAGCTCCTCCGCGGCGTCCGCCCCGTCGTGAATCATCCAAACCCCTCTCCGGTAAGCATTCCCGACTGATCACTCGAATCATCCTGGAAAATGAAATCGCCCGCATGGTCTTTGTCCCATGTGTGGGATGGATTTCTCGAATGCGGGCAGTTGGATCCCGCCCTGCTTTACTCGCTCCCGAAAGAAAAACGATCGCTCGCGTGACGCCTTTTTCTCCCCCTGCCGTCTAAGCCGCATTAGAAAGCATCGCCTTCTGATTAGCGGCTCCATTCCAGGTTTCCATCCGCTCCCGGCGGCGGGGCGTCCGGGAAGCATCCATAGCGGTCGGAAATTCGGGAGCTGCCCAATGTCATTCAGCGGCGAGAGGAGGATTTCCATGAAGCGACCAGTGACGGTGTTGCTGCTTTTGGGCCTCGTTGTGGCACTCGGTCTGTTCCCCGCCTATGCGTCCGATCGATCCGCTCCCGCGGCCGTCTCGCCGGCGACGACTTCCGGTCCGGCGCCCGACGAAAAGGTCACCAACGGATACGATTTGAAGCCGCAAGCCATTCTGGACATGCAAGAGATGCAGAAAAAATATGCCGGCCTCGCCGGCGCCATTCCCCAGGATAAATACACGTGGCGCCCGGGAGAGGGCGTTCGCTCGGTCAGCGAAGTTTTTCTGCACGTGACGCAGGCCAACTACTACATTTTGTCGATGATGGGCGTTCCCGCGCCTCCCGGCATGGACGCCAAGGACTTCGAAAAATCAACCACGGACAAAGCAAAAATCATCTCCCAGTTGAACGAGTCCTTCGCCTTTGCCGAAGCCCAGGTGCAGAATATGACCAACGCCGATCTCGCCAAGCCTCTGCCCAAGCTCGGTCCCGACGCCAATCAAGGCGACGTCGTATTTTTGCTCGTCACTCACATGCACGAACATCTCGGCCAGTCCATCGCCTACGCCCGCATCAACGGCGTTGTTCCGCCCTGGACGGCCGCCGCGAATGCCGCCGCCGCAAAAAAAGCCCAAAAACCGCAAGATTAGCGCTTTCTCTCGCGGCTTTGCCCGGCAGTCGGAGCGGGGCTCTTTTCGCGCTCGGAGCCTCGCTCCTGTTTCTTTCCCCGCGCCTGCTGCCTTGTTCGATTGTTGTTAAGTGGCTTTGCCGCGCCGGATGAACGGCGTGTGCGCATTGTCTTCCGAAGGAGAAAGCGGCCCCGCGCCGCCGGGCTTCGCGTCCACGAACCGGATTTCCCGCACCAGCGCCGCGCCCCAAGCCTGGTTGATCCGTTCGCAGAATTCCCGCGTCATGCCTTCCAGTTGTTTCCGCCAGTTCTTTCCATCTGCGCTGATCTCCAGGCATTGTTTCACGCATCGAACCGGGCGCGTGTGCGCGGCCAGCGCCGCTCCGGCGATCTCCGGCCACGCCGCGACCAGCCACGCCAGCGCGCCTTCGCGGCGGCCGAGGCGCCGCACCGCTCGTCCGAGAAATTCACCGGCACGTTCCATGATTTGCGGATTGTAGCACGCGCTTGAAATCGGTCCGCTGCGCCGCCGGGGACCCGCCTATCGCGGCTGGAAAGAACAGAGCATCCGCTCGAACGTCGGCTACAGCGCTCTGAAGTCCGCGTCGGGCGCCACAAACAGCAGATACAGAAATTCGCCTCGCCGCACCGCGAGCGCCACTCGCCGCACTCTCTCGGCCGGCGGCCGCCCGCTGGACTTCACCGGTGAAATGCCCGGAAAATCCAGCCGATCCGCTCTCCTTCCATGTAAGGAGAAGGATTTAGGTTTGCCTTGCGGCCGCAAGCCGGAATCCGTCGGGCGGTGGCGCGGCGAATCATAAACATGCAGGCGGGCGGGATTTTGGCATCCGCGCGCGGGGATGCGCCCGCAGGCCGCGAACAGTCAGGCGATCTCGCGCCCCGAAAATACGCTCACCTTGGACCCATCGGCGATAAACGCCGAATCAGGAGGTCTCGAAAGAATGCCCGCAAATTCCGCGCCGTATAGCGGCGTCACGTCGCCTTCCAGCGCCGCATCGTCGCAGCGCCGCACCCGCCACCGCGGATGCTCGACGCGGTATTCCACCGTGCGCCCATTTCGCTCCGAATATCCCCAATAGTGCTCGCTCACGAACTCCTCGAGCGATCCTTCGGCCGCCGGCGCCGGCCGGGAAGTCGAATCCCCCCGGATCCCGCTCCAAATGTCGCCCTGCTTCCATTCATAGCGAACGTGCGAGGAAAAATCTGCGTCGCGGATTTCACGCCGCATCGGAAACGCCGAATATTTTTCGCCGTAAAACCAGCGCGCCACTTTGGCGATTGCGAATCTCGGCACAATCTCCCGGATAAACACCACGCCGCGGCGGTCGCCTTCCCGTTCCCGCCGACGGACGTAGAAGCGAAGGTTCACCTCGTCGAAATTCATGTGGAAGGGAACAGGGACCAGCCCCAGCATCCGCGTGCGCAAAAATTGAAATCCCACCAGGCTCGCGAAGATTTTCCCGTCAAAGAGATCCAGCTCGGTCCCGCGCGGTATATGGTCGGCCAGCACCTCGCGCGGCACTTCGTAGTTCAGCATCAGCAGGTTGAGCCACTCGGCGCTCAGGAACACGCGCGCGCCATCCTCGTGCCGCTCTTCCAGACTCATTTTGGCTTTCAGGCCGATGCCGCCGGCGCCGTCCCCGCCAGGCCCAGCTCCGCGGCGCCCTCTCGCATCGCGGCGATGCAGAACGAGATGTGTTCGTCGAGCGTCACTCCCAACTCTTCCGCACCTTTGTATACATCGTCGCGGCTCACCCCCCGCGCAAACGCCTTGTCCTTTAGCTTTTTCTTCACCGACGCGGTTTCCACCTCGTGAATGCTCTTGCTTGGTTTGATAAGCGCGCACGCCGTCAGAAAGCCGGCCAGCTCGTCGCATGCGAAAAGGGTGCGGTCGAGCGCCGATTCTCGCGCCACGCCGCTGTAGTCGGCATGCGCCAGAATCGCATGGATCATCTCCTCGGGATATCCAAGCTCGCGGAGGATTTTTGAACCTTCGAAGGGATGTTCGGTGTCCGCGCGGTGCCCCGCGTTGGGCCAGCGCTCGTAGTCGAAGTCGTGGAGCAGCGCCGTTACGCCCCACAGTTCCTCGTCGGCCCCGGTTTTCCGCGCATAGGCGCGGACGCACGTTTCAACCGCCAGTGCATGCTTCCGAAGGCTTTCGCTCTGCGTGTACTCGCAAAGGAGTTTCCAGGCATTCTCGCGATTTAGCATGAAATAAATCTAATGGAAGCCGCCCCGGGAGGCAAGGAACCGCGGGAACAGCAAACGAAAAGAGAAGCGCAAGGCGAAGAAGGCAAGAAAGTTGTGGAAATCCGGTGGAAAGCGAACTGAAACGGAACTGCGATTGCTCAACTTGCTTGGCATGTCCCAAGGCGGAAAAACGCCCCATTTTCAGGTCAAATTCGCTCATTGCGGCGCGAAATCGTGACGATGAGGTGAGAGGCAGCGAACTGATTAACAGCCGCGAAGTGGCAAAAAAGCTCAAGCCAATCCGCGAGCGCAACCGACGCGAAACGGCATCCGCTCGTCGAGGCGGCGAAAAGGCGAACGAATTTTTCTTCATCCATTTTGTTTCGAGAGGATTCCGGGAAGGCAGTAAAATAATTGACGGAGTGAACGCGCAAATTTCTCTTGACAAGAATTGGCACTGTGTAGACAATGCGTCCCGCGCCAGTTCCTGCCTTCCCTAGATCGTGACGTTCCTCCCCTTCGCAGCGCCGGGAATAGTCTGTGAGGAGACCGGTGTCGGAAAAAGATGGCTTAGAAGCCAGCATGGCACTCGATCGAGAAGTGATTCGTTGTCAGGTTTGCGGACTGGTTCAATACCGTACGCGCACGGGGAACTGTCGCCGTTGCCTTCGGCTTCTTCCGCCCAAGGTCACGTTCGTCATTCCCACCCCATCTCCGCAAGATCTGCCGGGTGACGACCGGCAACTGTTCGAAAACTGGCCCAATCGCGAAACCGTCGAGAATATCGGCCAGCGCATTCGTCAGTTGCGCGAATCCCGCGGGATGACACAGAGCCAGTTGCAAGCGCGCTCCCGTGTTTCCCGGTCCTATCTCTCCCGCATTGAAAGCGGCCAGATGACGCCCAGCCTCGGCACTCTCGAAAAGATTGCCGAAGCCCTCGGCGTGGGACTCAACCGTTTCTTCGTGCCGGAAACCAACGGCGAGACGGTGCTCGAAGATCCGTTCATCCAGGGGCTGCGGCCTTACCTGCGGCAGCTGGACTGGACTCAATGGCAGGGCATTTTGAAAAGGCTGCAAGCGATCAGCGAGCATGTGAACACGGCACAACACGTCCGCCCGATGCCCGCCCAAGCCCCCACCGACCGCATGATGTCGATGCCTCGGCGGCATGCCCAAGCGGGCCACACCGCCACCGCGGTTCACCGCTAGTTTCACTTCACAAGCTTCGGAGAGCCTGGCGCGCGCTTCACCGGCGCGCCGGGCCTCTCCCGTTCCGCTCCGCCGTTTCCCTTTTCGGCTATCTCTTCCGGTTTTATAGCTATCCCACGACCGAAAAATATCGCCGACTATTCGTGTCTCTAGGGAGGAGCGATTCGATCAGGAATAGGCCGCAATTCCCGTGATGCGTTCGCCGATGATCAGCTTGTGGATGTCGTTCGTGCCTTCGTAGGTAAAGACCGATTCCAGATTGTTGGCGTGGCGCATGATCGGGTAATCGTCCACGATCCCGTTGGCCCCCAAAATGTCGCGTGCCTTCCGCGCGGTTTCCAGCGCCATCCCCACGTTGTTCATTTTCATCATCGAAATATGGGACGGATGGACGCGCCCCTGGTCCTTCAGTCGCCCCACTTGCAGCGCCAGGAATTGCGCTTTCGTGATCTCCGTGATCATCCAGACCAGCTTTTCCTGCACCAGCTGGTGCGATGCGATGGGTTTGTTCTCGAACTGCTTCCGCTCTTTCGCGTAGCGCAGCGCCGTGTCGTAGCACGCCATGGCTGCGCCGATCGCGCCCCACCCGATCCCGTACCTTGCCTGATTCAGGCAGGAAAGCGGCCCTTTCAGTCCCTCAACCCCGGGCAGCAGGTTCGCCGCGGGGATTTTGCAGTCGTTCATGGCCAGTCCCGAGGTCACCGAAGCGCGCAGCGAATACTTTCCGTGGACGTCCCAGGCCTTGAAGCCGGGCGTGCCGCGCTCGACCAGGAAGCCGCGAATCTTTCCGTCCTCGCATTTGGCCCACACGACGGCGACGTCGGCGATCGACCCGTTCGTGATCCACATCTTCTCGCCGTTGAGGATGTACTCGTCGCCCTTTTTCACCGCGCGCGTCAGCATTCCGCCCGGGTTCGAGCCGAACTGCGGTTCGGTGAGCCCGAAGCACCCGATGGCCTTGCCCTGTTGGAGCAGCGGGAGCCATTTTTCCTTTTGCGCGTCGGAACCGAAGGCGTGAATCGGATACATCACAAGCGCGGACTGCACGGAAACGAAGCTGCGCAGCCCGGAATCGCCGCGCTCGAGCTCCTGCGTCACCAATCCGTATTCCACGTTCGACATTCCCGCGCACCCATAACCCTTCAGGCTCGCTCCAAACAGCCCGAGCTCGGCCATCAGCGGCACGAGATGCACCGGGAATTTCCCCTCGCGATTGCACTGTTCGATGATCGGAAGGATTTCCTTGTCCACGAATTCGCGCGCCGCCTGCCGCGCCAGCTTTTCTTCATCGCTGAGGACGGAATCGAATTCGAGAAAATCAACGCCGGCGAACGAGGCCATCAACCATCTCCTGGAACATGAGGATCATTTCACTACGATTTGAACATCCACTTTTTTGGCGTTCGGGTCTTCCTGAAGATTCGCCGAGATGTTGACGCGGCGCGGCGGATGGAAATGAAGATTCTTCGGCAGCTCCGTGGAGAGGAAGGCGTTTATGTAAGCCTTGTCGAAAACTTCGCCTTCCCGGATTTTCCACGATTTCACCAGCTGTTTCGTGACATTCGCGGGAAACCCGAAAATCAGGAGCGAACCCATCCGAAATTGCGGCCCTTCCTGGACCACGATTCGATACGTGACGCGCCGCGTCGAATCGTCGAATACGGGGTCCGAGGAAATCACCGTCTGGATATAGCCCTGCTTGGAATACGCGTCATTCACATCGTCAATTCCGCGGGCATATTTTTGCGAGTCGGCGACTTCATCGCGCCGCATGCCGAGCAACCGATCGAGATCCGTGGCCGTGAACACGTGATTTCCAGCCCACTCCGCCCCGTTCCATTCGTAGGACACGCCTTCACGGACCGGAAGCGTCACGCCCACGCCTCCTCCCCCCGCGCTTCCGGAATCCAACAGCCGCGCAACCGGCTCGGAGAACTCCGCGCGCAGATACCCGCGCTCTCCATAAAGGGGAATCAGCGAAGCCCGCGCAAAAATTGCCACGTCGGTGAGCGAGTAATTTTGGCCCAGCAGTTCCGCAGCCTGCTTCCGCAGCGCTTCCTCGGAAATCGCGCTCGCTCCGGGAAAACTCAGCTGCCGAATGGGCAGGGCGACGCCCTCGGCGTCGAATCGCATTCCGCCCACCGGCTGGCCGACTCCCGACGTCAAGGGAATCGCCCGCACCGGCGCGTTCACGCCGTGTTCCTTCAAAATTTCTCCGAGTGCGTCCTGAATCGCCTCCAGCATCGCCCCGGACGCTGGCGCCGACCCTGTATACAATGGCACGCGCTGGCGTAGCTCCGCGTCGAGATCGTTCGGGCTCAACCACACAAAATTGTCGAACCGGCAGGGAAGCAGGTGTTTCGACTCGACGACCTCCAGCATCAGTTCCAATTGATCGCCCTGCGTGACATAGCGGAAGTTGACGTTGTCGAACGCGCCGTACTCCGCCAGGCGCTTCGAGGCCGCGGAAATCTCCTCGAGCGTCACCGTTTGTCCCACGGAAAGTCCGCTCGCCCCGGCGATCGCCGATGCGGAAAGTTTTTGCTGCCCGCTCACGGAAATTTTCGCCAGGTGGAACGGGTCTGAAAATCCCGATTGCGCCCCTGCGTGCGGCGCGGCCAGCAGCGCCAGTGCGCACAAGAACACCAATCGCTGGAGCGGGGCCCGGCGCGCGCGGAAAGCGGCCTTCACCCCGCCATTATAGGCAACCGATGGCAAAAGATAAATGAAGCGAGTGGGGGCGCCGTGCCGGCCCGCGACTCCGGTACCTGCCGAAGACCGGCGCGTTGCCTCTCCCCGCCTATTTCGCCTCTGCGAACACATGTCAGATTGCAGGCGCCGATTCGTGGTATAGATGCGCGCAGGGCGGGAGGTGCCCATGCGGCGCTCGTTTGGAGTGACTTTCTCCGTGATCGTTGTCTTTTTAGGGTGCGCCTTCACCCTCCTGATCTGTCTGTTGATGGCCATCGGAATCGCCGCCATGACGGCATCGCCGCAGGCCGCGGTCCGGAACCTCCCCAGATTCGCCATACTCTTCGATGCCGTGCTCGTGGTTGTCCTGCTGGGTTGCGTCGCTTGGGGAATCCTCACCGGTGCGGGGCTCTTGCGCCTGCGGCCGTGGGCGCGCATTTCGATCCTGATCTTCAGCGGCCTCCTCCTTTTCTTCTGCCTTCCGGGCCTGGTCGTGTTTCTTTTCATGCCCTCAAGCGTCTTCTCGCAGCCAAACCTGCCGGCAAATTTTCCCCTTTTGATGAAAGCGATTATGGCCGCCGTATACGGATCCATCGCCGCGCTCGGCGGGATCTGGCTGTGGTTTTTCAATTCGCCGCCGGTGAAGGCGCAATTCAAGCCGGGACGATCGGCCGGTTTCCAACCGGATCTCGCCCCGCCGTTTTCGCGGGAATTTCCTCCCCCTCCGGATTCTCTCCGTTCAGCCGGAAGACCAATCGGTGTGACCATCATCGGGATTTATCTGCTCGTGGGAGCCGTCTCTTCCATCTTCATCTGGCCGGTCTATAAGGTCGCATTCCCGGAGATACGTCCTTACGCGATGGTCTTCGGTTTTTTCCCCCGGGACCTGCCCGCCGTGCTGGCTACCGTAATTATGGGCGGTGTCGCGGCGGTGGCGGGATGGGGGCTCCTGAAGCTTCAGAATTGGGCGCGACTTCTCGCGATTGCCGTTCAGGCGATTACGCTCCTCAACATCTTGATGATGTTGCTTCTTCCCGGTTCTCGCGCCCGGTTTTCCCAAATCTTGCTCGAATATCAAGCCGCCGTAATGCCCAAAACCTCGCCCGCCGCCCCCGTGCCCGGAATGGGGTATTCCGTTTGGGCGGGAATGGTCATGGTCCTTCCCATCGCCGCCGTCATTATCTGGTACCTCGTGACTCGGAGGCAGGTCTTCCTTGCCGCTGCCGAAACTCCGCCGCATTCCAATTAATCGCACTCCTCGCGACCGCTGTCGTTCCACGAATGCGATACCTGAGCAACTCCGGCGGGATGCGTGAAAAGCGGGAAGCGGAAAAGCGCGGCGGCGCTATTCCCAGGCGCGAGAATCGTTCCGCAGTTTGGCCACGTCTTTCGCGGGCGCGCTCCCGAAAAATCGGCTGTATTCGCGGCTGAACTGCGAGGGGCTCAGATAGCCGACGCGCTCGGCCGCCATGCTCGCGTCCATCATCGTCGAGAGCATCAGCCGGCGCGCTTCCTGCAGTCGCAGCGTTTTTTGATAGTGCAGCGGGCTCATCGAAGTGATGGATTTGAAATGCTCGTGAAAGGAAGAGACGCTCATGTGCACGAGTTCGGCAAGCTCTTCCACTTTCATGGGCTGCGAAAAATTGTCGCGAAGCCATGCGATCGCCTTGGCCAGCCGGTGCACGCTCGATTCCGCGAATCCCATTTGCGCCACCCGCGGCCCGATCGGGCTGCGCAATACCCGGATTAATATCTCGTCCCGGATCAGCGGAGCGAGCAGTTCGACGTCGCCCGGCTCCGCGAGGCACTCCATCAACCGGATCGCGGCGTTGACGACGCTCGGATCGGCGGGTGCGACGTACACCGCTCTTCTCTCTTCGACCGGCGGCAGCCCGTTCGGGAAAACTTTCAGCACCAGTTCACTGACCTTCAGCGGGTCGAGATCGAGGCGCAATGCGAGATAAGGCTCGGAATAGGCGGCTTGGGTCACTTGGGAAGCGACGGGCAGTGCGACCGAAAAGACCAGCATTCGCGACGCGTCGTATTCGTAGGTTTCTTGCCCCACGATCACCGTTTTCGCTCCCTGCGCGATGACGCACAGCGACGGCAGCCGCAGCGAATGGAAGCATTCGGTGTTCGGCCGCGATAGCCGGCTGGCGCACAGCCCGGGAATGCGCAGGTCGAAGCTGCCGTCATGAGGCGCGTACGCCGCGATTCGGCGGGCCAGCGTAGCCGTGTCCGGCGAGCCGGCCCCTGCAGCGCTTTCCGCGCGTCGCAATGAGGCGGTCTTGGCCAAGGCCTTCACGGTGTCGAGAATACCTCTTTCGCGATGGTAATGCCCGTCATCGCGTTCGGCCAGCCGGAATAAAACGCCAGGTGCGTGATCGCCTCGATCAACTCGTCTTTCGTGAGGCCGTTTTCCAGCGCTCGCTTCAGGTGCCAGCGCAACTGGTCGGGCCGCTGCATGGCAACCAGCGCGGCCACGGTCGCAAGGCTGCGGTCCCGCTTGGAAAGTTCCGGACGCTCCCACACGTCGCCGAAAAGGACGCGGTCCGTCAACTCCACCAGTTTGGGAGCGAAGTCGCCGATTGATTTCTGTGCGGGTGATGGTTCATTGGACATATGCGTGCCTCCTGTTCCGCATCGCGGTGCTCGCCGCCCCGCGCTCTTCCGCGGACTCTCAAAGATTTGTCATCTTCTCCAGGCGTTCGGGATACCTCGCTCCTTCCACCTTGATCTCGGAGGCGGCGGTCGTGATCTTGTGAAGATCGCTCGGCGACAATTCGACGGCGAGCGCTCCGATGTTTTCTTCCAGCCGGTGGAGTTTCGTGGTGCCGGGGATCGGAACGATCCACGGCTTCTGGGCGAGCAGCCAGCCGAGCGCAATCTGTCCCGGCGTTGCTTTTTTGTTTCCCGCGATCCGGCTCAGCAGATCCACGAGCGCTTGATTGACCTTCCGCGCCTCGGGCGTGAAGCGAGGAATCGTGCTGCGAAAGTCGCTGCTGTCGAATTTCGTCGTTTCCTGGATCGCCCCTGTCAGAAAGCCCTTGCCGAGCGGGCTGTAGGGTACGAAGCCGATGCCGAGCTCCTCGAGCGTCGGCAGCACTTCGTCCTCCGGCCGCCGCCACCAAAGCGAGTATTCGCTCTGGACCGCCGTGACGCGCTGAACCGCGTGCGCGCGGCGTATCGTTTTCGCGTTCGCCTCGGACATCCCGAAATGCTTCACTTTGCCCGCCTCAATCAGATCTTTTACGGCGCCGGCGACCTCTTCGATCGGCACATTCGGATCGACGCGGTGCTGGTAGAGCAAATCTATCGTTTCGACCTTCAGCCGCTTCAGTGACCCTTCGACGGCCTGCTTGATCTGGCCCGGATGGCTATTCAGGCCCGCCGCTCCCGGGCGATGATCCGTCCCGCTCAGATCGAACCCGAACTTGGTCGCGATCACCACCTTGCCGCGGTACGGAGCCAGCGCTTCGCCGAGCAGTTCTTCGTTGTGGAACGGGCCGTAAACTTCCGCCGTGTCGAAAAATGTGATCCCGCGGTCCACCGAAGCGTGGAGAAGGGAAATCATCTCCCGCTTGTCCTTGGGCGGGCCGTAAGAAAAGCTCATTCCCATGCAGCCCAGCCCGAGGGCGGAAACCTCCAGGTTGCTTTTTCCCAATTTGCGCTTTTGCATTGCTTCTCCTTAAGATCGCTCGTGCGGCGAGGTCTGAACCGCGCCGCCCCGGTCGCCTGTCACGTTTGCCGGTTTGCCCGTTTCATTGAAGCCAAGTGTAGCCTGCCGCTCGCCCCGGAACTTGCCTATTCCACCGGAGTGTTTGCCTGATTCTCCGAGAGTCTCGCGGAATCGGGCGCGCCCAGGGGCCTGGCGATTCGCCTGCGGACGCAAACCCGCCCCGGCCTATTTTTGTCGTGGCGTAAATAGTCGAAGAGGTACAATGTCCCCAACCGTAGCTTCCGCGAATCGGAGGCTGCCGGCGTTGACGCGCGTCAGGACGGATGACATAATGGTGAACTTTGCTGGCCCTCGGATCGTGCGACCCGGGCGGTGAAGTCGCGCCGGAAGTAAACCAGAGATTATAGGAGCTATACCGCAGGACTGTCTGCCTGTCATGGAAATCCTTCGCCAGCTTGGAGACCTTTTTCTGCAGGCGGTGCCCACCGTCATCATCGTTTTTCTTTTTTATTTGTTCCTCCGCTGGGCGTTTTTCGCTCCCATCGAGAAGGCCATGGACGAACGCCGCGCCAAAATCGAAGGTGCGCGCATCGAAGCCGCCGCTGTCGAAGCCGCGGCCAATCGCGAAATGGACGCCTACCACGCGGCCATGCGCAAAGCCATGGGTGATATCTACGCGGAGCAGGAAAACCAGCGCCAAGCCGTGCTGGCGGAGCGCGTCAAACTCCTGAAAGCTCTGCGCGCTCGCGCCAAGGAAGAAACCGAGGCCGCCAAGAAAAAAATCGCCGAGGAGTTGGCCGTCGCGCAAGCCCAGGCTGAGCGGGAAATCCCGTCCCTCGCCGCGGAAATCGCTCGTTCCATTTTGGAAACGCCTCCCAGCCGGGCTGGAGAAGCCGCGCGATGACGCGATTCCTCCGACCGCTCTGCCTTCTCGGGTGGAGCGCATTTCTGGCGGCCGCTCCCGCTCTCGCGCAGGAGGGCGAGTCCTCTCCCGCCGATTCTCCCATCGGGTGGGTCTTCCGTTGGATCAATTTCGTCATCATCCTGGGTCTGATCGTTTGGGGCTTCTCGAAGCTGACTCCTTATTTCCGCCGGCACGCCCGGGAAATTTCAGACCAGATCGCCGAAGGCGCCCGGGCTCGCGAAGCCGCGGAGGCGAAGTCGCGCGAAGCTCAGGCGAAAATGGCGGCGCTCGAAGCCGAGGTCGCCTCGCTTCGCGCCGAAGCCAGGCGCGATTCCGAGGCCGAGGTCGCGCGTCTGCGCGCTCAGACAAAAGAAGAAGCCCAGAAGGTCGAGCAATCCACTCGGATGGAAATCGCGGCCGCCGAGCGTGCCGCGCGCCTGGAATTGAAATCCCTGGTCGCCCGGAGGGCCGTGGAACGTGCCGAAGCGCTCCTCCGCGAGCGGATCACGCCGCAGGCGGAGGCTTCGCTGCTGAAGACCTACGTCGCGGAGCTCGGCCGGAGCGTCCTCCCCGGCCAGGCGGGTGTCAATTGAGCGGAATGGTTGCAAGCCGCTATGCCACCGCTCTGGCCGACGTGGCCCTCGAGCGCAAGAACGCCCCCGAGGTGAAGCGCGATCTCGCCGCGTTCGTTCAGGCCTTCGCCGATGCGCCGGACCTGCGCCATTTTCTGGACAATCCGGCGGTCGGCCGGGACGAAAAACACGCCGTGATCCGAAAAATCGCCGCGAAGATGCAGCTCGTGGAGCCGGTCCTCAACTTTATCCTTCTCGTCGTGGACCACGAGCGCGCCGAATTGCTCCGGGAGATGCAGGACGCGTTCGTGAAAGTGCTCAACGACCGGCTCGGAATCGCCGAAGCCGAAATTGTCTCCGCCCGGGAATTGACGCCCGCCGAACGCAAGGAATTGACGGGCGTGCTCGAACGCCGGACCGGGTTGAAGATCGAAGCGCGCTTCTCCGAGGACAAATCGCTCTTGGGCGGTGCGGTGGTGCGCCTGGGCTCGACGATTTATGATGGTTCGGTCCGCGAGCAATTGGCGCGGATGCGCGCGCGGTTGGAAGGCGAATAGAAGCGGGCCGGGCGGGACGTAGACCAACGAGGAGCCGGGATGGCACAGATCAAAGCGGACGAAATCACGAAGATTCTGCGCGAGCAGATCGAAAACTACCAGCAGGAAGTCGCGGTCGAGCAGGTCGGCACGGTGATTTCCGTCGGCGACGGCATCGCCCGCATCTTCGGCCTCGAAAAGTGCATGGCCGGAGAAATGATCGAATTCCCCCACGGCGTCTTCGGCATCGCCCTCAACCTCGAAGAAGACCAGGTCGGCGTCGTCCTTCTCGGCGATTACGAGGAAATTCGCGAGGGCGACACCGTCAAGCGCACCAACAAAATCATGTCCGTCCCCGTCGGCGACGCTCTGATCGGGCGCGTCGTCAATTCGCTGGGCCAGCCGATCGACGATAAGGGCCCCGTCTCCACCGATCAGCGCAGCGACGTCGAGAAAATCGCTCCCGGCGTTATCGACCGCCAGCCGGTCCGCGAGCCCATTCAGACGGGCATCAAATCCATTGACGCGATGATCCCCATCGGTCGCGGCCAGCGCGAGCTCATCATCGGCGACCGCCAGACCGGCAAGACCGCCATCATCCTCGATACGATTCTCAACCAGCGCGGCGGCGATATGATCTGCATCTACTGCGCGATCGGCCAGAAGCGCTCGACCATCGCCCAGGTCGTCAAAACGCTCACCGATTACGGCGCGATGAGCTATACCATCGTTGTCGCCGCCTCCGCCTCCGAATCCGCCTCCATGCAGTATCTGGCGCCCTTCGCGGCTTGCTCCATGGGCGAATATTTCCGCGATACCAAGCGCCATGCTGTCTGCTTCTACGACGATCTTTCCAAGCACGCCCAGTCCTACCGCGAAATCTCGCTCCTCCTCCGCCGCCCTCCCGGCCGCGAAGCCTATCCCGGCGACGTTTTCTTCCTTCACTCGCGTCTCCTCGAGCGCGCCGCCAAGCTCAACGACCAACTCGGCGGCGGTTCGCTCACGGCGCTGCCCGTGATCGAGACCCAGGCCGGCGACGTTTCCGCCTACATTCCCACCAACGTAATCTCCATCACCGACGGGCAGATCTACCTCGAAGCCGACCTGTTCAACAGCGGCATTCGCCCGGCCATCAACGCCGGCATTTCCGTCAGCCGCGTCGGAGGCAACGCGCAGGTGAAAGCCATGCGGCAGGTCGCTGGAACCCTGCGTCTCGATATGGCGCAATATCGCGACCTCGCGGCGTTCGCCCAGTTCGGCACCGAGCAGCTCGACAAGGCTACCCGAGCGCAGCTCGCTCGGGGCCAGCGCCTTGTGGAAGTCCTGAAACAAGGGCAATTCCAGCCCATCCCCGTCGAAAAACAGGTCCTGATTATTTTCGCGGCCAACAGCGGATATCTGGACGACCTCGAAGTTTCGCAGTGCGGAAAATTCGAAGCCGAGTTTTACCCCTTCGTGGACACCAATTTCCCCGATTTGCTGAAATCGCTGCGTGAGAAAAAAGCGTTTGACGACGCGATCCGCGCCGAGGCCCGAAAAGCCCTGGACGCTTTCAAGGAAGGATTTTTGGCGCGCACCCAGGCCGCCGCGCCGGGAAATTAATCCCCCGAACCTAACCGCATGCCCACACTCCTCGATTATCGGCGGCGCATTCGCTCGGTGAAGAGCACGCAGCAGATCACCCGCGCCATGAAGTTCGTCGCGGCCGCGAAGCTCCGGCGCGCCCAGGAGGGCGTCTACGCCGCGCGGCCCTACGCCCATGAAATCCTCCGCGTCCTGCGCTCGGCTGCCACCCGCGTCGAGGAGCCCGTGCACCCCCTCCTCACCCGGCGCGAGGAAAAGACCATTCTGGCCCTCGTGCTCACCAGCGACCGCAGCCTCTGCGGCGCTTTCAATTCCAACGCCATCCGCTACGCCACCGAATTTTTTCAGTCGCACGCCGCTCAGAAGATTGAAATCGTCGCCATCGGCCGCAAGGGCCGCGACATTCTCCGCCGCCGCGGCTACCGTCTCGCCGGCGAATATTTGGACGTCTCTTCTCACGTCGATTATCAGAAGGCCAGGGAAGTGGCCGTGAAAATCGAGGAGATGTATTCGTCCGAACGCGTCGATGCCGTCTATGTCATCTACAACGAATTCAAGAGCGTCCTCGTCCAGAAGCTCCGCGCCCAAAAGCTCCTCCCCGTGGATCCCGCGATTGTCCGCGAGGAAGAATCCGCCGAAGAGTTGGTGGATCCGCTCTCCGGTGCGGCCCCTCACGCCGCCGCCGCGCAAAATTCGCTCGTGGATTACATCTACGAGCAGCCCATCGCCGAACTTTTTGCCGGGCTCGTGCCCCGCTACCTCGAATCCGAGGTTTTGCGAATCCTGCTCGAATCCGCTGCCGCCGAACATGCCGCGCGGATGACGGCCATGGATTCCGCCACGCGCAACGCCAAGGAATTGATCGACCGCCTGACTCTCGAGATGAACAAGATCCGCCAGGCGGGAATTACCAAGGAATTGATTGAGATTGTCAGCGGCGCCTCGTCGGCGACCTCCTGACCTTCGATCGGGGAATCGTGAACGGAAGCGTTGCCCCTGGCTTGAAATCAACTGCCGCGCGGCCGCTCTTGCGATCCTCCCGCGGCGTGGTCATGTGGCAAGACCGACCCGCGCGCTGTTGATGTCTTTGTCGAGTCGGCTGGTTTATTGAAAGGCGTTTCATCGGGGCGCCCCCGGTGGGATCGCTGCGAATCACCAATCGCGACATTCGAACCCGAGGAGTGGCAAATGGCAACCAAGGAACTTAAGACCGGCCGCGTCATCGAAGTGATCGGACCCGTGGTGGACGTCCAGTTCGAGGAGCATCACCTCCCCTTCATCTACAACGCGCTGCACATCACCAGCGAAGGATTCGACGTTCCCGAGCCCATCGACATCGTCGCCGAAGTCGAGCAGCACATCGGCGAGGGCCGCGTCCGCGCCGTCGCCATGAAGCCCACCGAAGGTTTGGTCCGCGGCATGAAAGTCACCGACCTCGGTGAGCCCATCAGCGTTCCCGTGGGCCGCGCCACCCTCGGCCGCGTTCTCAACGTTCTCGGCGAGCCCGTCGACAAGATCGGCCCCGTCAAGACCGAAAAACGCTATCCCATTCACCGCCCCGCCCCCTCTCTCGAGGACCAGTCCACCAATCTCGAGATGTTCGAAACGGGCATCAAGGTTGTGGACTTGATGGAGCCCTACCTCAAGGGCGGCAAAATCGGTCTCTTCGGCGGCGCCGGCGTTGGAAAGACTGTCTTGATTCAAGAGTTGATCCACAACGTCGCCCTCAAGCACGGCGGCGTCTCCGTCTTCGCGGGCGTCGGCGAACGCACCCGCGAAGGAAACGATCTGTGGCTCGAAATGCAGGAGTCCGGCGTCGTCGTTCCCGGTGATTCGGAGAAATCGCGCTGCGCCTTGATTTATGGCCAGATGACCGAACCGCCCGGCGCCCGCCTTCGCGTCGGCTTGACCGGGCTGACCGTCGCCGAATATTTCCGCGACGAAGAGCACTTGGACGTTCTCCTCTTCATCGACAATATTTTCCGTTTCGTTCAGGCCGGCTCGGAGGTTTCCGCCCTCCTCGGCCGCATGCCTTCGGCCGTCGGTTACCAGCCCAACTTGAACACCGAAATCGGCGAGCTCCAGGAGCGCATCACCTCCACCAAGCACGGCTCCATCACCTCCGTGCAGGCCATTTACGTTCCCGCCGACGACTACACGGACCCGGCTCCCGCCGCCACCTTCACCCACCTCGACGCCACCACGAACCTCAGCCGCACCATCGTCGAGCGCGGCATTTATCCCGCCGTTGACCCGCTCGCCAGCTATTCCCGCATCCTCGACCCTCGCACCGTCGGCCAGGACCATTACGCCGTCGCCCGCGCCGTGAAATCCGTCCTTCAGCGCTACAAGGACTTGCAGGACATCATCGCCATTCTCGGTATCGAGGAGTTGTCCGAAGACGACAAGCAGACCGTGGCCCGCGCCCGCAAAATCGAAAAATTCCTCTCCCAGCCGTTCTTCGTCGCCCAGCAATTCACCGGCATTGACGGCAAGTACGTGAAAATCGAAGACACGATCCGCGGGTTCAAGGAAATTGTCGAAGGCAAGCACGACGATATCCCCGAGCAGGCCTTCTACATGGTGGGCGGCATCGAGGAAGTGAAGGAAAAGGCGGAGAAAATGGCGGCGGCCGCCGGCGCTTAGGTCCCGCGCGCCTCCGGATTCCCGCCCGCTCAACGATAATATGCTACCTGAAAATATCGAACTCGAAGTCGTCACCCCCGAACGCCACGTTCTCAGCGACAAAGTCGCGTCCGTGGAAATGCCCGGCAAGGACGGCTACCTCGGCATTCTGCCCGGCCATGCCCCGCTTCTCACCGAGCTGGGTATCGGCCTCCTGACCTATCGCAAAGGCGACGCTTCGAAGGTTCTCACCGTGATTCAAGGCTACGCCGAGGTTTTGCCCGACCGCGTCGTCGTTCTCGCCGAACTTTCCGAACGCGCCGAGGAAATCGACGTCGCTCGCGCGGAGACCGCGGCCGCGAACGCCCAAGCCAGGCTCGCCCGGAGCGCCGGGAAGGATGGCGAGGCAGAGGCCGCCTCTCTGGCCTTGCAGCGCGCTCTCGTCAGGCTTCAAGCCGCGGGAAAGGGGCCGTCCCATTCTTCCGCGTGATCTCTGCGCGCCCGGGCCTCCCCCGCGCCATCCCGCGCTTTTCACTTGGGACACACTCGAATCGTGCCCCTCTTTGCAGCATCTAATCGGTTAGGTATCGTAGAGCACATGGCCGAACTCACGATGTACACCAACTCCTGGTGCGTGGATTGCCGCCGCGCCAAGCAGTTTCTCCGCGAGCGGGGAATTTCCTACCGCGAGGTGAATATCGAGGACTCGCCCGAAGCCGAGGAACTCGTCTGCCGCGTCAACAGCGGCCGCTGCAAGGTCCCTACCATGGAAATCGACGGCCGCTATTTTGCCCTCAGCCCCTTCGACCCCTGCAAGCTCGCCGAAGAATTGAAAATTCCCGTGAATTTGTAGGAAACCCGCGGCGCCGCTGTTTACTCTGTCACCAGAATTTCGTGCCCGAACGGAAGCCCTACACCCGGCCCGCCTTTCATCCCCTACGCCAGCCCAACTCCCCGCGTCATCACCCCGGCTACGCGCAGATCCGCCGTCAGCGCCACGATGTCCGCGTCCGCCCCCACAACGATCATCCCTTTCTTTCCCGCCAGTCCCAGCCGCCGCGCCGGCTGCAGCGTCGCCATCCGCACCGCGTCAATCAACGGCACTCCCAGCGACACCATCGTCCGCACCGCCCGGTCCAGCGTCAGCGTGCTTCCCGCTAGTTTCCCTTCCGCATTCCGCGCGATTCCCCCGCTCACCGTCACTTCCGACGTTCCCAGCCGGTAATTTCCGTCGCGCATCCCCGTCGCCGCAATCCCGTCGCTCACCAAAATCACCTGGTCCAGCCCTTTCGCCAGCAGCAGCACCTGCATGGCCGGCGCCGCCACGTGCACGCCGTCGGCGATGAGTTCGGTCGTGATTTCCGGATCCGTCAGGACGGCGGCAATCACGCCGGGATCGCGGTGCGTGAAGGGGCGCATCGCGTTGAATGTGTGCACGGAATGCCGCGCTCCCGCCTTGATGCCCGCTCGTGCCTTGTCGTATTCCGCGTCCGTGTGCCCGATGCCCACCACCACGTTCTTGTTCACGGCGTGCTCGATCAATTCGATCGCCCCCGGAATCTCCGGAGCGATGGTAATCAGCCGGACCAGCCCGTCCGCGGCCGCCTGGAATTCGTCGAACAGCGCCGCCGAGGGCTTCACGATGTCTTCCGGCGGGTGGACGCCGCGCTGCGCCTTGCTGATGAACGGCCCTTCGAGATGCACTCCCAGAATTTCCGCGGCCGCGTGCTCCCCTTTCGGCGCCGCCTGATGCTCTCGAATGTACCGCGCGATTCCTTCAAGGCTTCCGCAGGTCGCCTCCGCCGATGCCGTCACCGTCGTCGCCAGCATCGACGTCGTTCCGTGGCGCGCCACCACCTCCGTGATCCGGTTCAGCGCCCGCGCATTGCCCTCCATCACGTCGTGGCCGCCCGCCCCGTGGATGTGCACGTCCACAAATCCCGGAACGATCGTCGTTCCCTCCGCCACGTAATCCCGGCATCCCGCCGGGATCCGGATTTCATCGCGATGCCCCATCGCGCTGATCCGCCCGTCTTCCACCAGAATCACGTTGTCCGAGATCTCCTCCTGGGGCGTCAGGATGCGGTTGGCATATATGGCTGTCGCAGGCATGGCAGGGGTATCGTAAACGAACTCGCCGCGAATTCACACCCGAGCCTTGCATCCTTTTCCTCGTCCGCTACAATCGTTACACGCCTGAAATTCCCGGAGGAAAACGAATGGCAAACGACAAGCGGTTTCTCGCTCAGAAGCGCCAGCGCCGCCGCCGCAAGACGGCCAAGGCCAGAGTGAAGCAGTACGAGGCGGGGAAAGTCACCTACGACAAGCTCCCTTCCCTCGCCAAGAGATTCGTCAGCCGCAAGACGCGCGCGATCCGAAAGGCCGAATAAAACAGGTAGGCCGGTAAAAAAAAGAGGCGGCCCAGGAGGCCGCCTCTTCATAGTTTCCCGCCGTCTTCCGCCAGGGGAGACGCCCGGGGTGGGTCAGTTTCCGCCGCTCACCTGCGCGTGCGTCGTATCCGCTTTCGGCACGCTCAGGTAACCGGTGATCTTATCCTTCCCTACCGTGTTGACCACGAACGCCAGCGGCGTCCGCGCTCCGCTCTCGAACAGATAGAGCGGCTCGTTCGCGCTCAGTCCCTTCTTCTCGTGCCGCTGATCGTCCACGAACAGCGTCACGTTGAACTGGCTCTTCTTCACGTTCGTTCCCCGCAGCTCGACCAGAACGTTGCCCACCTTCTCGCGGGTGTTCTTCTTGTTGATCGTGAATTCGTAGTAGTCGCGGTCGCCCAGCCGGCGAAGCTCTTCCACTTCGTCGTGGTTCCTCGCGATCAGCGTCCCGAATTCGCCCCGCGTCATGTTCAGGCTGTTCTTCGTCGTCTCCAGGTCGGACTTCACTCCCGTCACGTCCGTCCCGAGCTTGTTGACGTCGTCCACGCTGGCCTTCGTCGCCAGTTGCCCGTTAACCGAGTTCTCAAGGTCGGCGAGCTGCTTCGCGTCGTCATCCTTGATCCTGGCCGCCTGCTGCTTCGCCCTCGACACTTCCGACTGCGTCAGCTTCATCTTATCCGTCACCACGCTCAACTCGCCTTGAAGCTGCGCATTCGTGTCTTCGGCCTTCGACAGCCGCTGGCTCAGCACGTCTTCGCTCTGCTTGAACTGTTGCGACTGCGCGTCGAGGCTTTGCTGCAACGCTTTCGCGTGATTCGATGCAGACCAGCCCGCGCCCAGTGCCACCAGGGAAACCACCGTCAGGCCCACCACCACAATCCCCACCCAACGGGGCGCGGCTGCGTCCTGCGGTATAAAATCTTGCCTATCCTCACTCATGGAATGCTCCCTCCCTTTGTACCCCTGCGTGGCGGGATATGTGCACGTCCGAAACCAAATGGGGAAGGGGTGCCGAGCCGCTGGCTAAAGATATAACAATAAACGAGATAGGGGAGCGTCGAGGAGATTTCACCGCTCTATCCGCTGTGTCCCACACTGAAATTTTTACGCGCCGCGAACGATTTATTCGTGGTCCACGCCACACGCCGTCGGCAGTCCCATTACCCCGGTCTGACCTGGATAAGTGACTACCTAGTAATCGTCATATTGCGCAGCGCCGCTATCCGCTCCGAAAGCGGCGGATGCGTGCTGAACAGGCCCTTGAACAGCTGCCGCGGCGAAAATGGCGCCACGATGCACAGCGCCGCTGTCGTTTGCGGCATGTTCGTCGGAATGCGCTGATTGTAAGCGCCCAGCTTTTCCAGCGCGCTGATCAACCCCTGCTGGTGGCCCACCATTTGGGCTCCTGAAGCGTCGGCCTGGTACTCGCGCTGCCGCGAAATCCCCAGCTGCAGCAGCAGCGCGGCGATCGGAGCGAGGAACAACATCAGCAGGGCCGTCAACCCGCCCCCTTCGTTGTCCCGGTCGCCGCCCCAGCCGCCCAAAAGCATCCCCCAGCGCCCCATTTCCGCGGCCCAGGTGATGGCCCCCGCGATGGTCGCCGCGATGGACGATGTCAGAATGTCGTAGTTGCGGACGTGCGAAAGCTCGTGGGCGATCACGCCCTCGAGCTCGTCGTCGTTCATCAGCTGCAGCAATCCTTCCGTCACCGCCACCGATGCGTGGTGCGGATTTCGTCCCGTGGCAAACGCATTCGGCGCCGGCTGCGGGATCAGATACATCTTGGGCATCGGCAGATTGGCCTTCGCCGCCAGCCGCTCCATCACCGCGTAGAGCCGCGGCGCCTCCTCGCGGCTGATGGGCACCGCCCCGCTCGATTTCAGCGCGATCTTGTCCGAGAAGAAATAGGCCGTGCCGTTCATCACGATGGCGATCACCAGCGCGATCGTCATCCCGCGCGGCCCGCCGAACACCTGGCCGATCGCCAGCAACAGCAGCGTCAATGCCGTCAGCAAAAAGGCTGTCTTCAGCGTTTTCATGTTGCCTTCTCCCGCGCCCTCTTCAGGCGGCGCCTACTTTCGCTTTCTTGCTCGCAAACTTCATCGTTCCTTCTTTCGCATCCGCGTCCGCTTCCACCGTGCCTCCCGGCTGCACTTCGCCGTCCAGGATTTTCAGCGCCAGTGGATCCTGAATCAGCCGCTGGATGGCCCGCTTCATCGGACGCGCGCCGTAGGCCGGATCGTACCCTTCGCGGAACAGCAGCGTCTTGGCCGCCGGCGTCAGCCGCAACGTGATTTGGCGTTCCGCCAGCCGCTTCGTCACATGCCGCATCTGCAGGTCGATGATCTTTTCGATCTGGTCTTCCCCCAGCGGGCGGAACATCACGATGTCGTCGATCCGGTTCAAAAATTCCGGGCGGAACAGCTCGCGCAGCGCCGCCATCGCCTGCTCCCGCGCCTTTTTCGGATCCTTCCCCGCCAGATCGAATATCGCCGTCGAACCCACGTTCGACGTCATGATGATCACCGTATTCCGGAAATCCACCGTGCGGCCCTTTCCGTCGGTCAGCCGCCCGTCGTCCAGGATCTGCAGCAGCACGTTGAAAACATCCGGATGCGCCTTCTCGATTTCGTCCAGCAGCACCACGGAATACGGCCGCCGCCGCACCTGCTCGGTCAATTGCCCGCCTTCTTCATAGCCCACGTACCCGGGCGGCGCGCCGATCAGCCGCGCCACCGAATGTTTCTCCATGTACTCGGACATGTCCAGCCGGATGATCGCCCGTTCGTCGTCGAACAGGAATTCCGCCAGCGCCCGCGCCAGTTCCGTCTTGCCCACTCCCGTCGGCCCCATGAACAAGAAAGACCCGATCGGCCGGTTCGGGTCGCCCAGCCCCGAGCGGCTCCGCCGGATCGCGTTGGCCACGATTCCAAGCGCGTCGTCCTGCCCCACCACGCGCTCCCGCAACCGCTCTTCCATGTGGATCAGCTTCTCGATTTCGCCTTCCAGCAGCCGTCCCGCGGGAATGCCGGTCCATTTGCTTACGATTTTCGCGATCTCTTCTTCGCCCACCTCTTCCTTCAGCATGGGATGATCTTTTTGAAGATCCGCCAGCTTGTCCTGCGCCCCCTTCAGCTCCTTCTCGGCGGCCGACAATTTTCCGTACCGGATTTCCGCCACCTTCGAAAGATCCCCCGACCGCTCGTATCGCTGCTCTTCGGCCTTGAGCTGCTCGATCTCTTCCTTCTTTTTGCGGATGCGCCCGATCGCGTCTTTTTCCGTCTGCCACCGCCCCTTCAGCGCGTTCGATTGCTCGCGCAGGCCGCCCAATTCCTTTTCGATCTGTCCCAGCCGCTCGCGCGACGCTTTGTCCGATTCCTTGCGCAGCGCCTGTTTTTCGATTTCGAGTTGCAGGATTCGCCGCTCGATCTCGTCGATTTCCTGGGGAAGGGAATCGATCTCCATCCGCAGCCCCGCTGCGGCTTCGTCCACCAGGTCGATCGCCTTGTCCGGAAGGAAACGGTCGGTGATGTACCGCTGCGAAAGCATCGCCGCCGCGACGATCGCCGCGTCCTTGATCCGCACTCCGTGGTGCACTTCGTACCGCTCCTTCAATCCCCGCAGGATGGCGATCGTGTCCTCGACGGAGGGCTCGCCCACCATCACCGGCTGGAATCGGCGCTCGAGCGCCGGGTCCTTCTCGATGTATTTCCGGTATTCGTTCAGCGTCGTCGCGCCGATCGCCCGCAGCTCCCCGCGCGCCAGCGCCGGCTTCAGCATATTCGAAGCGTCCATCGACCCTTCCGCCGCTCCCGCTCCCACCAGCGTGTGCAGCTCGTCGATGAACAGAATGATCTGCCCGTCGGATTCGCTCACTTCCTTCAGCAGCGCTTTCAACCGGTCTTCGAATTCGCCGCGATATTTCGCTCCCGCCACCAGCGCCGCCAGGTCCAGCGCCACGATCCGCTTCGGCTTCAAAACTTCCGGCACGTCGCCCGACACGATTCTCTGCGCCAGACCTTCGACGATGGCCGTCTTCCCCACGCCCGGCTCGCCAATCAGCACGGGATTGTTCTTCGTGCGGCGCGCCAAGATCTGCATCACCCGCCGGATCTCTTCGTCGCGTCCGATCACCGGATCGAGCTTCCCGCGCCGCGCCAGTTCCGTCAGGTCGCGCGCGTATTTTTCAAGCGCTTGGTACGACACCTCCGGATTTTGCGACGTCACCCGGTGGCTCCCCCGGATCGCCGCCATCGCTTGCAGAATCGCGTCTCGCGTCGCCCCTTGCCGCCCCAGCAATTGTCCCGCCGGGTCGCGATCCATCCAGGCGATCCCCAGCAGGATGTGCTCGGTCGAGACGTACTCGTCCTTCAGGCTTTGCGCTTCCTCAAACGCCCGCTCCAACGCCTGGTTCGAGGCGGCGCTCAGGAACTGCTGCGATACTCCCGACACCTTCGGCAGCCGCTCGATCTGCTTTTCCGCTTCCGACGCCAGGTTCGTCGGGGACACCCCCAGCTTTTCCAGCAGCGGCGGCACCACGCCGTCCCCTTGCGCCGCCAGCGCCCACAACAGGTGCAGCGGCTCGATCTGCTGCTGCCCCGTCCGGCCCGCCAGCTCTTGCGCGGCCTGCATCGCCTCCTGGGCCTTTACCGTCAATTTGTCAAACCGCAGCATGGTCAAATCTTCTCACTTTCCTTCACGGACAAAAAGGGGGGCGGGGCGCTTGCGCCCTTCGCCCCCGGCTTTCCGATTAATTGTTGCCGTTCGTCACGTTCACTTTCACTTGCTTCGGCTTCGATTCGGCGCGCTTCGGCAGCACTACGCTCAACACTCCCTGCTTGTATTCCGCCTGGATCGCTTCCGTGTTCACCGTGTTCGGCAGGCTGAAGCTGCGGCTGAACGAACCGTACGCCCGCTCGATCCGCAGATAGTTCTCTTCCTTCACCTTCTGCTCGAACTTCCGCTCCCCGCGGATCGTCAGCATGTTGCTCTCTACCCGGATGTCGATTTCCTTCTCGCTCACATCCGGCAGATCGGCCTTGATCACCAGCTCGTTCTCCGTCTCGTAAATGTCGACCGATGGAGCCCAGCTGGTCAGCGCCGATTCATCGCTCTGGACCGGGAATGCCGACTCGAAAATCCGGTTGAACTGCTCCTGCAAGCTCGAAAGGTTGCGATTGGTGTCCCTGCGGGTAATCACGCTCATTGTCTCGTTCCTCCAAAGTGTCTCGGATCTCGTTGCGCTTTCTCAGCGCAAGTGAATAATAAAATATGCGTGCTGTATTGTCAAGTATTTTTGATATACAATAATACTAACAAAATAAAACACTTATTTTAATTCAGAGCCCTCACAACTAAACACTTCAGGTACATCGTTTCCGGCATCGTCAGCAATATCGGATGGTCCTGCCCCTGCGTTCGCCTCTCGCACACCCCAATCGTCCGCCGCGCATCATTCGCCGCCTCCGCCACGATTTGCAGGAACAGCGCTTCGCTCACGTGATACGAGCAGGAACACGTAACGAGGTACCCTCCCGGCTTCAGGATTTTCAGTGCCCGGAGGTTGATCTCCTTGTACCCCCTCTCGGCGGCAGCAAGGCTTTCGCGATTCTTCGCGAATGCGGGCGGGTCGAGAATCACCATCTCAAACGTGCGCCGCTCCTCGTCGTACTCCTTCAGGACGTCGAACGCGTTTCCCTCCCGCAGCGTTACATTCTCGATCCCGTTCAGCTTCTGGTTTCGCCCTAAAATATCGAGCGCTCCCGGCGACATATCCACCGCCTCCACATGCCGGCACCCGCTCGCAATCGTCAGCGCAAATCCCCCCTGATAGCTGAAGCAATCCAGCGCCTCGCCCGAAGCGTACCGCCGCGCCGCCGCATGATTCTCTCTTTGATCCAGGAACGATCCGGTCTTCTGCCCTCCCGCCAGGTCGTACACGAATGCGATCCCGTTTTCCCGCGCTTCGATTTCTTCGGGCACTTCTCCCCGGATTGCGCCCACCCGCTGCGGCAGCCCTTCGAGCAGGCGCACCTTTGGGTCGTTCCTCTCGAGGATTCCCGCCGGAGAGAACTGCTCGGCCAGAATCGCCACAAATGTGTCTTTCAGCCTCTCCGCCCCCTGGCTCAGCGTCTGCACGCTCAGATATTCGCCATACCGGTCCACGATCAGCGAAGGCAGCAGATCCGCCTCGCTGTAGACCAGCCGGTATGCGTTCGTATCGCGCACCACCCGCCGCCGGTATTCGCCCGCTTGCCGGATTCTCTCCGCCCAAAACGCCCGGTCGATCGCCGTGTCCTGCCGGGTGAACATCCGGACGGCAATCTGCGATTTGTCGCTGTAAAACGCCTGCCCGAGAAATTTCTTGCGCTCGTCCGTTACCCGCACCACCGCGCCCGGCCCCGCCTCCGCGCTGCGCACGTCGCTCCGGTACACCCACATGTGTCCCGCGCGAATGCGCTCCGCTCCGCGGCTGCTCACCACCACTGTCTCTTTTGCCAATTTGCCAACCCCGCGAACCCCGCAAGCGGCGGGTTCGCTACAATGCTATCAGCCGGGCCGCCGCCCGCGAAAAGACACTTTCCAGAATGAACGTCGGCGACTTCGATTACGACCTTCCCTCCGAGAGCATCGCCCAGCGCCCTCTTGCCTCCCGCGACGCTTCCCGCATGCTGCTCCTCGACCGCTCTTCGGGCCGCTGGGAAGACCGCCTCTTCCATGACTTCCCGGACCTCCTCCGTGGCGACGAACTCATCGTCCGCAACAACGCCCGGGTTCTTCCCGCGCGCCTATTCGGCAGGCGAAAAGGGCTCCGCGCGCATCCGCTGGGCGCGCACAATCCCGCCCGCGGCGAATTTCTCACTCGCGATGTCGAGGTCCTTCTGGTCCGCTCCCTTGGCGGCGATCGCTGGGAAGCGCTCGTCCGCCCCGGCCGCAAAATTCCTGTGGGCGAGACGATCGTTTTTGGCGAAGGGCAACTCGAAGCCCGCGTCGAGTCGCGCGGCGCTTTCGGCCTCCGTGTCCTCCAATTCGCTGGCCCATCCGATTTCCACGCCGCCGTCGCGAATCTCGGCCACATCCCGCTGCCTCCCTACATCAAGCGCCACGACGATCCCTTCGACCGCGACCGCTATCAGACCGTTTACGCCCGGCAGGGAAACGCCGTCGCCGCGCCCACCGCGGGACTCCACTTCTCCCCGGAAATTCTCCAACGCATCGCCGCTCGCGGCCTCGAAACCGCTGAAATCACTCTCGAAGTCGGCCTCGGCACTTTCGAGCCTGTCCGCACTCAACGCCTGGAAGACCACCCGATCCACTCCGAGGCCTATGAAATTTCCGAATCTGCCGCCCGCGCGATTGAACGGGCTCGCCTCGCTCGAAGGCCGATTCTGGCCATCGGCACCACGGTCGTTCGCGCTCTTGAAGACGCGGCGGAAAAATCCGCCGCACTCGCCGGCTCTCCCATCGTTCCTGGAAAATATGAAGCCGCGATCTTTCTCTATCCGGGAAAACCGTTTCGCGTCGTAAATCAGCTCCTCACGAATTTCCACCTGCCGAAGTCGACTCTTCTCGCCATGGTCGCCGCATTTGCCGGCCGCGATCGCATCCTCGCGGCCTATCGCCACGCCGTCGCAGCCGGCTACCGCTTCTACAGTTACGGTGATTGCATGTGCATTCGCTAGCCGTCGCCTTTCCCATTCCCTTCGGCCCGTGTTTGGCGGTCTCGCTCGCGTCGCTTTTCTGCCCGCTGAATTCTTCCTTCGCGGCGCGCCTATCCTGCCGTCCGAATTCGCGTTTCATCCACGCGTCTCCCGGTTTTCTGCCGGCTGCGCACATGAAAATCACGTCCTCGAATTTCCTTCCGGACGTCTCTCTCCGCCCGCGAATCTCGCCTCCACGCTGCACCCTGCAGAACCGCCCGCTCCACCCCTCAAACGGTGCAACTCCTGGCGCGTTCGTCTATAATTCGCATCCGGCCCGCGAGGGGGGGCGGTATGCGGTATCTGGTCCTCAGCGACATTCACGCAAACATCACGGCGCTCGACGCCGCTCTCGAAGCCTCGAAAGGCCGCTGGGAGAAGTGCGTCTGTCTCGGCGACGTCGTCGGCTACGGTCCCGACCCCAACGAAGTTGTTGACCGCATCCGCCAGTTGGGCGCCGTCACGATTCGCGGCAATCACGACAAGGCCGGCAGCGGCATTGCCAATGCCGACGACTTCAATCCTGTCGCCCGCAACGTCGCCCTCTGGACTCGCGAGCAGCTCCGCCCCGAAAATCGCGACTGGCTCGAAAAGCTTCCCCTCGGCCCCGTCTCCGAAAACGGCTTTTCGATGGTCCACGGCGCCTACCGCGATGAGGACGAATACGTCTTCGCTCCGGCCCAGGCCTTGGATGGCTTGCTCGACGCCCAATCGCCCATCACGTTTTTCGGCCACACTCACCTGCAGGGTGGATTCTCCCTGCGCGATAATAAAGTCGTCGTCCTTCACTTCAAGCCCGCCGGCGGCAGCCCTTTCTCCTCGCTCACCATCGAGGAGGGCGCTATCTATCTCCTCAATCCCGGCTCCATCGGCCAGCCCCGCGATGGAGATCCCCGCTGCGCCTTCGCCATTGCCGACATCCCTCAAAAGTCTGTCGAGTTCTGGCGCGTGCCTTATGATATTCAGGCGGTCCAAAGCCGCATGACCAAGGCGGGCCTCCCAGATCCGCTGGTTACCAGACTTTCTTTCGGGCGCTGAAGCGGGGGAGATCCATGGGATTTGAAGAGACGGTCGGAGGCGAATCGCGAAGCCGGTTTCCCCTGGCCTTCGTGCTCGGGCTCTTCATCGTGCTCGTTGTGTTTGGCGGCTTCGCCCTTTTGCTTCACGTCACGCACCGGCAAGCCGCTGTCGTCAAATCCCAGCCCTTGCCCTTCGGACCCGCCGAGCAGGCTTACGCCTCGAGCGTTCATTTCACGAGCATCCAGATGGCTACCGCCCACAATATGCTCAACCAGCAATTCACCTACGTGGCCGGAACCATTGAAAACGCGGGCGTGCGCAATATCGCCGCTCTCGAAGTGACTCTCGAATTCGACGACCCGTTCAAGCAGATCGTGCTTCGCAACACCTCGCGCCTGATCGCCGCCGGCGACGCGCCTCTTCCCGCCGGCCAGCATCGCGATTTTCAAATCACGCTCGAACAGGCGCTGCCCGACACCTGGGACCATCAATATCCGTCCATTCGCGTCACCGGCCTGGTTCTGCAGTAGCTCGTTTCCTCCGGCGCCGGCCTTTGGCGGTGGGATATTGCAAGACTGGACCGAACTCGCCCGGGCCCTCGCGGATATCGCCGCTTCCGAATCCGCCGAAGTCCGCGAGGACGGCGAATGGCTCGCCGCGCTCTCCCAGCTGCACTGTGAATTGCGCCACGAGGGAAAACAGCCTCTCGTTCACCTCTGGTCCGACGACCGCACTCTCACCCGCCGCGTCCTCCGCGTCAAGGAACTGTCGAGCGACCGCATCGTCCTCGAAGTTCAGCGATTCGGCCGCGCCGCTCCCGGCCGCCTCGAATTTCTCCGCGCTTCTGCCGCCAAGCCCAAAGGCCGCGTCTCCCGCGAACACTTTCGCTCCCGCTTCGCCCGCATCCTCGCCGAAAAATTTCCTGACGCCGAAATCGAATCGCTCACCGCTTCCCCCGATCTCGAACACTCCTTTTCCGGCCTCTACGTTCGCGGAAAAATGCGCGAAGCCGCCGCCTCCCATGCGCTCCTCGCCGTTTCATCCGCCGAAAATTCCGCCGCCATCGACGGCATGCTCGCCTTCGGCCTCCTCTGGCTCGATTGGGCCCGCGGCCATGCCGATCGCCGCCCCGCCGAAGGCTTGCGACTTTTCGCTCCCCGGGATTCCACCCGCGCGCTTCGCGAGCGCCTACTCGGCGTTTCTCCCTCGGCGCGAGTCGAGATTTTCGAGTTCGCCGAACCCCAAGGCGAAATGCGCCGCATGGATCCCGCCGACGCCGGCAATCTCGAAAGCTGGCTCGTCTCCCGCCGCGATATCGAATCCGAGTTGCGCGCCTCCGATGATTCTCTTGCCCGCGTCCGCGCCGCTCTGCCCGATTCGCCCCCCGGCGCGATTCAGCCGCGCCCTTCGAGCGTCGCTCA
The DNA here is from genome assembly GCA_035503815.1 of Verrucomicrobiia bacterium. Taxonomy (GTDB): domain Bacteria; phylum Acidobacteriota; class Terriglobia; order Acidiferrales; family UBA7541; genus Palsa-295. The sequence continues at coordinate 32,895 of DATJTF010000016.1, read as the reverse complement.
CGTCGTCTCGCTCTGTTTTCGCGGCCTCGAATTTGCCCGCTCTTCGAGCCAGGGCCTCTCTTTCGGCTTGGGCGATTCCCTCGAGCCCCTTTCCTCCGCCCGAGAAAAAAAATTTGACGCTCTCTTGCGCGATCTCGATTTCCATCGGAACCCCCTCGCCGAAGACGCCAATCATCCTCTCTTCCGCGCCGCTCCGGAACGTTGGCTCGAGGCCCTCATCCTCGACGCTCCCGACCGTCTCGATGCCGCCCTCGATCCCCGCTTTCTCTATTCTCAGGTTCCCGCGATGGCCGCCGGAGACCGCGGCGTTCTGGACCTTCTCGGCGTCACGCGCCGCGGTCGCTTGGTCGTCATCGAATTGAAAGCGTCCGAGGACATTCAGCTCCCCATGCAGGCGGTGGATTATTGGCTGCGTGTCAGGCGGCACCAGCAGGCGGGAAATTTCGAGCGCTTCGGCTATTTCCCCGGATTGAAGCTCGACCCGGCGCCGCCTCTTGTCTGGCTCGTGGCTCCGGGCCTGCGCTTTCATCCTTCCGCGGAAATTCTTTGCCGTTATCTCTCGCCCGAAATTCAGCTCAAGCGTATCGGATTGAGTGAAAATTGGCGGCGCGGCGTCAAGGTCGTCTTCCGGCAGTAATTCGTTTTCGTCCGCGCGAAAAAGAAGGGAAGCGGCTTGCGTGCGACCAAGCCACTTCCCGGGGTGTGTCCTAGAAGTGTGTTGACAATATAGACGGCAGCCGCCTTCAAATGGTTGCCCGCCCCAGATCTTTTATTTCTTTGGGGTTCACCAGATCAGTAGAAAAGATATTTCCGCCACTTCTCGTCCCGGTGCCCGATCAGCCGCATCAGTTGCCGCGATGTGTGCAGCGTGAACGGCCGGGGTCTCCTCTGCAGCTTCAATCCCGCTTCTTCCGGCGTCCGGTCTCCCTTGCGGTTGTTGCACTGGTAGCAGCACGCCACCAGGTTCTCCCACGTCGAGCGTCCTCCTCGCGAACGCGGCAGCACGTGGTCGAGCGTTAGGTCCGACGCCGGAAACGCCCGCGCGCAAAACTGGCATGTGTTCCGGTCGCGCAGCAGGATGTTCTTCCGCGAGAGCGCCCGGCTCTGCTGCGGAATATGCCGGTAGCTGAGCAGCCGGATCACCGACGGCACTTGGATGGCTTTTTTCGTGGAATGGACTTCGTGGTTGTTTGTCTCTTCCGCCTGTGCCACGCCTTTCAGCATCAGCACCAGCGCGCGCCGCACCGCCGTCACGTTAATCGGCTCGAACGTCGCGTTCAGCACCAGCACCGGCGCTTGCATCACCGAAGGCCGGCTCGCGGGAGAGGTCGTCGTGGGTCGTGCTCCCGTCGCCTCCGGCACAGCCTCTCCCCTCCCAATCCTGGGACGTGGGCGTAAGCCGTACTGGAGTCTCGGGTCCATCTGCGCCGCCTTTGCGGTGCCGGGAAAATCTCCTTGAGTCTTGGATGCGGTTGGCAGCCGGGTGGATTGCTGGACTTCAGAGCCCCCCGCCCTCGGGAGGTTCTGGCTGCCGCCATCGCGGGACGACTCGAGCTACCGTCAAGGCAACCACTTCGGCAGCTCCCGCGTTCTTCAGGGCGCGGGCACATGCTTCCAGGGTCGCGCCGGTCGTCATTACATCATCTACCAGCAGGACGCGTAGCTTGTCAACTCGGATGCCTTCCCGGGTGGCGTAGGCGCCACGCACCGATTTCCACCTCTCGGCCCGCGTCAACAATAGCTGCGCCGGTCTCGGCAATTTCCGCACCAGCAGATAGCTTCCCAGTCCAACCCCCAGCCGCCGCGCCACTGGCCGCGCTATCAGTTCCGCCTGGTTGTAGCCCCGCTCCCGCCTCCGGTCGGCATGCAGCGGCACGGGGACCACCACATCAGCAGCGAAGGCCTCCTTCTCGCGCAGCGCCACCTCCGCCAGCTTCGCCCCGAAAAACTCTCCCAGCCGCGTCACTTCCTCGTATTTCAGCAGTTGAATGGCGCTGACGGCCACGTCCGCGTACTCCGCGTAGCTCCGCGCGCGCCGGAACGAGAAAAAATCGCCGCGGCACACCCGGCATAGCCGCCCCGCCGCCGGCTCTGCCCCGGCCGTCTCCCCTCCCCCCGCCTTCAACCCCGGCGCCGACGGCCTCCCGCACGCCTCGCAAACCGGCCCTTCGATGACGCGAATCGAAGCCAGGCACTTCTCGCAAATCGGTATGCGGCTCAGCTTCACCAGCGGTTCCTGGCACACCCGGCACGGCGCGGCGAATATCACCGCCGACAGCGCATCTATGGCGTCTCGCAGGATCACCGTTTCCACGCAACTTCCGTTGGATTCGCGCGACCCTACTCCATCTTTTTCTCACTGCCTAGCTGTGGAAACTACGGAGGCCATCGAGTGTCCGTACGAGGTACGACGGCATTATCCCCTTTTCCGGCCGCCCACCCACATCATCGTCGTCCATGCGTCTTCTATTTCGATGACCTCAAGTCCAAGAGAAGCGCACTTCTCGACCGCTTCCCCCGGGCGGATCGCTCGCCCCTGCCACGTGTCCAGGTAGCGCAAACGCACAAAGGGCAGCTTCACGTGCCGCTTCTTTTCCCTCCGCGAGTTTTCCGTCACCCCCGCCTCGATCATCCATCGCCCCACCGGCAGCGACCACAGCCCCTTCATGTGCAGCCGGAAGATTCCGCCGGGGCGCAGCACCCGGCCCGTCTCGCTAAAATAATTGAAGATGGCGGCTTTGTCCGGTACGTGCTGGAACACGGCGAAGGAATAGACGAAATCAGCCGATTCAGACTCGACGCCGGAAAGGTCGCCGCCTGAAACCGCATGAAACTCCGCGTGCGGTATGCCGAACTCTGCTGCTTGCCTCACCATTTCCGGTGAGACATCAACCCCGATGTAGCGCGCGAAATCCGGCGCCACCCACCGCGCCAGTCGGCCGATTCCGCACCCGATCTCAATGGCTGTCTTCCCCCCCCGGGCTCGAATTTCATGCGGCGCAAAAAAGTCGCGATGTAGCGCTCGTAATCCGCCTGTCCCGATCGGAAGAAGTCGTCGTTCTGGTCCGCCACATCTGGCCAGTCGATGTATGCCCGCGGATTTTCCTTTGCCCGCGCCTCCCAATCCTCGCGGATCTTCTCCAGCCACCCGCCGGTCGGTGCGGCCCCTCCCGCGGCCTTTATTTCTTTCGCCTTTCGGTTGGTCAAATCTATGTTCCTCGCGCCGCTTCCGCCGGAGTATACACCTGCCGAATTTTCAGGACTTGCGGAGTTGGGTGGAGGTTCAGACGAGGCCAAGCACGGTCCGCTTGAGGTTTCGCCAAATGCCCGCCGGGCGGCGGATTACAACTGTCCCTGTTCCTTCTTTTCCTGGCAGGCCAGGCAGTACCGCGTCCACGGCACCGCTTCCAATCGCTTTTGCTGGATTTCCTGGTGGCATGAAATGCACTCGCCGAACCCATTGTCTCTCAACCGCGCCAGCGCGTCGTCCACCAATTGCAGCAACGACCGGTCGTTGTGCGTCTGGCCGAACAGGAATTCCTTCGTGTACGAATTCGCCGCCTTGTCCGCCAGATCCACCGTCGGATCCTCGTCGGCTTCCCGGCCTTCCTGCTCCGTGCGCACGATGCCTCGCACCAGCTCTTCCCGCCGGGTCTGAAGTCTCTTTTTGTAATAATCGAGCCGCTTTTTATCCATGGATATTCCCTAGGCGAGGCGAAAACACTCACCCAAATCGGAAAATTGTAGCGGTCGCGAGCACCGTTGTCAAATCAGTGACCGCGCCGCCGCCCTTCTTTAAGCATCCTTTCGATGCGCAACTCGTCGAAAAGATTCCGCCGCGCTCTCCGCTCGGCTCGCCGCGCTCCGTTTTCACTGGCAACAAAGGCCTTCCTGCAAATCGCGCCCCGCCCTGCCCGGCGCATCTTCCGGACTTCACCCGCCCCCGCCCGCGGCCTTGGCCTCCGCCACCACCATCAATTTCCCCGAGGCGACATCAAACAGAAGTCCGTGCACCGGGATTGTCTTCGGAATTAACGGGTGAGTGTGAATTCGCGTCACATCGTCGATTAACGCCTGCTTCCGGTCCCGAATCCCCAGCCAATTGATGTACTCCCCCTCGTTCGAGCCCGGCCCCTTCCCGGTATCGCGGACTCCCTCCTTCGTCATCTCCACGGGTTCCAGGCTCGATTCCAGCAGGCCGCACATCGTTTCATTCGTCAGGCTTTCCATCCCGCAGCCCGTGTGATGGATCACGAAAAATTCCTGAGTTCCCAGCAGCTTGTAGCTGATCACCAGCGATCGTATCGCGTCGTCGCTCGCCCGTCCCCCCGCGTTTCGGATCACGTGCGCGTCACCCTCCGCCAGCCCCGCGAATTTCGCCGGATCGAGTCGCGCGTCCATGCAGGTCAGTATCGCCAGTCGCCGCGCCGGCAATGCCTCCGATTTCCCCTTTGTCTCGTACCGCCCGCTGTATTCGGCGTTCGCCTTCAGGATTTCACTCAATCTCCCGCTCATCCGCTGCCTCTCCTTTTTTCCGCCCGCGCATAAAAAAAGCCCTTTCGCTCGCCGGAGGCTCGCAAAAGGGCGGCCGCTGGGATTTTCGTTGTTTGCTTCTGCTCCGCTGGTTTCTTTCCGCCCCCGCTCGCGCCCATTTCACCGCACCGCGGTCCCGCTTCGCTCCTACGCCGCTTTCTTCGCGGGAAACAGGAAATGCACGCCGATGAACGTCAGGACCACCACGCCAAACACCAGCCAGCTTCCCTCCGGCCCCACCGTTCCCCCCGTCAGCCACGCCGGCCCGTGAAAACTCGAATTCAGCAAATGTCCCTTCGCCAGCATCCCGCTGTCCGGCGTCGAATAAAAATACGTCTCGCCCCAGTCCCACGCCGCGTGATCTCCGATCGCGAACCACAAGTTCCCCGTCCTCTCCAGCGTGAACGCCGCGAATAACCCGTAGCTCCCCGCCATCACCAACCCGAAAATTCTCTCCCCTGGATTTCCCGCGTGCGCCGCTCCGAACAGCAGCGCCAGCACGAACGCCGCCGGCCAGAATCCCATTCCCGACGCCAGCGTCGCCTGCATGTATCCCCGGAAGGAAAACTCCTCGAAAAATCCCACGAGAACGAATCCGATGCCGTACAACACTCCGTATTTCCAGATTTCCGCGCCGGTTAAATCCAGCGACGCGATCGAAAAACCGTGAAGCGCCGCGATCGCCCCCATCAGCAGCGATATCGACGCGAACCCGTACGCGATTCCTTGCCAGAAACGCTTTCCGAAGGCCCCTTTCGCCGGCAGCCCGTAATCCCCGAACGTCTTCTTCTCCAGCAGCGACATCAGCCAGACGCTGAAAAACAGGATCAGCACCACCAGCCCTTCCGAGAAAATCTGCCTTCGCGCCGTCATCACCACCGGCGCGCCCTTTTCCGGCCGGTGGATGTGCCTCGCGATCGCCGGTATGTGGATCAGCGTCGCCTGCACCACCAGTGACATCCCCACGAAAAGGATCAGAAAGATCACCAGCCGCCACCCGGCTCGTATCCCGTTCGGTCCGATGAATGCATTCTTCATGGCGCGTTCCGCGGCCGGCATTTCCGGCGGCGGCGTTTGCGCGGGCGTCAATCCGCTCGAAGGGGTCTTTCCGGGATCGTCGGGCATGGGCGAGTCTCCTTTGCTCATTCAATACGATTCTTGTCGCCTGTTGGTTTCGTGACCCTATCACGAATCCACCGCCGCGCGAAGCACCCGATTCTTTCCCCCGCCCTCCCGGACCCGCGGCATCCTCGCACACCTCCCCGTTTTCCTCGCATCTCGCCCAAAAAAAATAGGGCGGGCCTCAGCCCGCCCCGTCTCTTCTCTTTGTCTTTTAATTTGCCTGGACTTTCACGGCTTGCGTCTGCCCGGCAAAATCCACCTCGACGATTTGATTCTTGTTGAGGTCGACTTCCGTCGCGTCCGCTTTTTTCGGCAGTTGAATCCAATGCACGGGAACCTGCGTCACCACTTTCCCGTATTGCTTCACCTGCAGGTCGCTCCCGTTGGGCTCCACTTTCAATTGATAGTCGCCCGGCTTCAATTCTTTCCCGTTTATGATGGTTGTCCCATCGGAATGGATTGTGGCTGAATCGGTGTGCGCCCACACCGGCGCTGCGAGCGCAAGAAGGCCGAGCACGGCCAGGCACTGAGTTGCTTTTAGACGCATGGATACACTTATCTCCTCTAAGGGCTTGAATTCCCCGGAAGAACATCGAGCAGGCCTGCCGACTTCCCGTAGGTGAGGGACGCATCGCGCATTGCTTTTCAATACGGATACTATCGCTCACTTCGTTGGATGCCACCCCCTCCCCTCGGGTTTCACCTCGATTTGCCTCTTCCCGATTCCATTCGCCGTCCCATCGCGCCTCGCACCGCGTCCCCAAGCGGCCTTCGCACCCCTCTTTCCCCTCAAAATACCGGCGTCAGCCGTTTCCGCCTCTCTACCCACTCCTCGCTGCGAAAGATTCGCGGCGTGAGTTCGATCAGCCGGGGCAGCAAATTGAAAATGGCCACCGGCCCCCACTCCTTGCCTGTCCGCGTTCGAAATCCTCGCCGGTTCAGCTCCTCCGCTACCTTCACGATCGAAATGTCCTGGATGATCAGTTCCATCACCGAGTGCAGAAATTTCATCTCATCCGCGTCTTCCACTAATTGCCCTCCCTCCGGAATCATGCGCGACCCCATCGGCAACTCCTGCACGATCGGAGCGCGAGGCGCTCCGCCCTCGCCCGCCGCTTCTCCCCGCTTTGCAGCCGCCTCGCGCTCCCACTCGACCCCCACCAGCCGCCACCCCGCCTGTTGTCGCTCGCGGACATATTGCGGGTCGAGCCAGCCGTTGCAGCTTTCACGGATTCGTTCGGAATCGGACATTTCCGCCTCCTCCCCTTTCGACGCATCTGATTTGCCGTCCTCGCTTGCACGAACAGGGCCGTGCCACTTCACCCCCAAAATCTCGCTCCTCCAGCCACTTAGCTTTCTCCTCGCTCCCGCTTTCGCCTCCCCGCTGCCCGAATCCGGGACGCCCCTGTCGCCCATCCGGACACACCGCCGGCCCCCCTCCGCCCTTCGTTTCCGGCCCGCTTCCCGTTTTTCTCGGTCCACGCGCTTTCCTTTCTCCATCGTCTTGCTCGTCCCGCACTTTGTTGACTTATCTCCTACCGCGCCCTAAGATGTGCCGCAAATGCCGGGCCCTGACTCGCTGATCGGCCAGAACATCTCCCATTATCGGATTTTCGAAAAACTCGGCGGCGGCGGCATGGGCGTCGTCTACAAGGCCGAGGACGTCACCCTCCACAGATTTGTCGCCCTGAAATTCCTTCCCGTTGACCTTGCGCGCGACCCGCAGGCTCTCGAACGTTTCCGCCGCGAAGCCCAGGCCGCCTCTGCTCTCAATCACCCCAACCTCTGCACCGTCTATGAAATCGGCGACGAAGACGGCAAGGCCTTCATCGCCATGGAATTTTTGGACGGCATGACCCTGAAGCACCTCATCAACGGCCGTCCCATGGAATTGGAATCGCTCCTCGATTTGGCGATCCAGATCGCCGATGGCCTCGACGCCGCTCATGCCGAGGGTGTCGTCCATCGCGACATCAAGCCCGCCAACATCTTCGTCACCAAGCGCGGCCACGCCAAGATTCTTGACTTTGGCCTTGCCAAGCTCACTCCTGTCCCCAAAGGCGTCACGGTTTCCGCCATGCCCACCGACGTTGGCGGCCATCTCCTCACTAGCCCCGGCACCGCTGTCGGCACCGTCGCCTACATGTCGCCCGAACAGGTCCGCGGCAAAGACCTCGATTCCCGCACCGACCTGTTTTCCTTTGGCGTTGTGTTGTATGAGATGGCTACCGGTGTCCTCCCCTTCCGCGGTGACACTCCCGGCGTCGTCACCGATGCGATTCTCAATCAGGCTCCCGTCGCTCCTGTCCGGCTCAATCCCGACGCGCCCGCCGAGCTGGAGCGAATCATCAACAAGACTCTCGAAAAAGATCGCGACTTGCGTTACCAGCACTCCTCGGACGCCCGCGCCGATTTGAAGCGCCTCCGCCGCGACTCGGGCTCCGGCCGTATCTCTTCCTCCGCTAGTTCCCCCGTTCAGGACCTCACCCCCAATCCGGCCCGTGGTTCGAGCGCCGCGATTGCTACACGCCCTTCTTCGAGTGCCGCCAATAAAATTGCCCTCCTCGCCGGCTTGGCGGTTCTTGCGCTCGCGGCATTTCTGGCCTACCGCTTCTGGTCTCGCTCCACTTCCTCTCCCGGCCCCGAAAAAGTTACCCAGATCAGCCGTTGGAACAGGCCCATGAACGACGCCATCATTTCTCCCGACGGCCATACCATCGCTTTCACTTCACCCGTTGCCGATTTTGATCAGGTTTTTGTCATGCTCTCTTCCGGTGGTGAACCGCTGCAACTCACAAACGACACTTCGGAAAAGAATCTCGACTCCTTTTCGCGCGACGGCACTCAGATTTATTACGACGTCTCCGGAATGACAGGCGGACTCCAAAGCGTGCCCACGCTTGGCGGCGCTCCCACGTTTGTGGCCGACGGCTTCGGGCTGGTCACTTCTTCGGATGGAAACACCTTCTATTACATCAGAAGGATCCACGGTAACGCCGTCTTTCGCCGGCCCAGGTCCGGCCTTGTCGAGGAGATGGTTTTTCGCGCTGCCGAGGGCACCACTCCGTTCCAAATTCTTCCCTTTCCCGGTGATAAAGAGCTCCTGATTTTCACCGAAAACGACGCGGTTGTCGGTTCCACGAGCGTCGCTCTCTTCCGCGTGGATCTCGCCACTCACGCTTCCCAGAAAATCGCCGACCTCTCCGGTAGCCCCACGGGCCTCGTCTGGGACGACCCCGGCAAATCGCTTCTTTGCAGCCGCACCGTTAACGGCGTCACCAACATCTGGCGCTACGCCCTGTCCGACGCCGCGCTCACCCAGGTCACTTTCGGCGCCGGCCCTGACCTTTCGCCCATGCCGGATCCTTCGGGGAAGGGAATCTATTTCGTGAATGGCCGGCGGTCGGGATTCCTCACCGTCTATCATCCGGCCACCAGGCAGTCCCTCGATTTGGTCACCGAAGAAGCCACGCAGCCCAGTATTTCCTGGGACGGCCGCCACATCGCCTATGTGGTTCTTTCCGGAAATGCCCAGCAGGGAGATCTTTGGATTTCCAATATTGACGGCAGCAATCCCGTCAGGCTGGCTTCCGGCACGGGGCTCGTCACGATCACGTTTTCCTCGGACGATTCTAAGTTCATGTATGCCGACAGGGAAAACGGCGCGCAGAAAATCTATATCATCGGCGCCGACGGTTCCGGGCTCCGCCAAGTGCCCTGGTCGGGCGCTTCCGGCGGCTACGGCTCCGCCACTCCCGATCCCAATTTCATTTATCTCGGCGGTCAGCAGACGGACCTGGCGAAAATCAGCACCTGGAAAGTGCCGGTGGATGGCTCCCCCATCCAATCCGTTGCCGAAAATTGTGGCGCGATCTGGGATACGTCGCCGGACGGCAAGTATTTTATTTCCTCCATCAACATCGGAAGCCAGACCGTGGGCGTGAGTGAATTCTCTTTTGCCGACGGGAAATGCACTTCATTGCTGCCCAACCTGAGCACCCTCGTCGTCCATTTTTCTTCCGACGGCAAATCCATCCTCTACTTGGTTCCCTCCCACGGAGAGACCACGATTTACCGCCAGCCCTGGCGCGATGGAAAGCTCACCGGCCCCGCGCAAGTCGCCGTCAAGCTCCCCTTCGCCTTCCGCCAGGATTACGGCGGCAACGCCTACGATTTCTCGAAGGATCTCTCCTCCGTCGCCTACGCCCGCCCCGGCGGCCACGCCGACCTGTATCTCCTCAGCCCAAAATAATTCCTCTGCGCAATTCGCGCGCAACCCGGTCCCTCCCTTCGTGCCGCCGCCGGGCTCATTCGCAGCCCTGTTTCCCGCCTGGCCGCCCCTCGGTTGCGCGTCCACCTCTCCGCTGCTAAAATCACCCCTTTGTGCGTCCGGGAGCGCCGCCATCGTAGCAACCCTTCCCATCATCTAATTGGCCGTACACGATAATCTGCGCGGGAGGAACGAGTTGGCTAAATATGATGTTGTAATCATCGGCAGCGGTCCGGGCGGCTACGTCGCCGCCATCCGCGCCGCCCAGTGGGGCCTCAAGACCGTCGTCGTCGAGAAGGATCCCTTCCTCGGCGGCACCTGCCTCCATGTCGGCTGCATTCCCACCAAGGTGTTTCTCCATCACGCCGACATTTACGACCATTTCCTCCGCGCTCAGGAATTCGGCTTCGAGGTCAACGGCGTCAAGGTCAACTGGCCCAGCATCCAGCAGCGCAAGGACAAAATCGTCAAAAAACACGCCGGCGGCATCGGCCTCCTCTTCAAAAAGAACAAAGTCGAATGGATGCAGGGTTGGGGAAAAATCGCCGGGCCCGGCCGCGTTTCCGTCGAAAAAGACGGCAAGACCACCGAGCTCGAAACCGCCAACATTCTCGTCGCCACCGGCTCGGAGGCCCGCTCGCTTCCCGGCGTCGAAATTGACAACCAGACGGTTCTCACCAATCGTGAAATTCTTCTTCTCCAGCAGGTTCCTAAATCGCTCGTCGTCGTCGGCGCCGGCGCCGTGGGCGTTGAATTCGCTTCGATCTTCAAGACCTTCGGTTCGGACGTGACGATTCTCGAGGCCCTTCCTCGCATCGTTCCTCTCGAAGACGAGGAAATTTCCCCCGAGCTGCAAAAAGCTTTCACCAAGAAAGGCATCCGCGTCGAAACCGAAGCTAAGGTCACCTCTGTCAAAAAGGACGCCAACGGCGCCACCGTCGCCTTCACCGACAAATCCGGCGCCCCCCAGACCATCTCCGCCGAAAAAGTCCTGATCGCCGTCGGCCGCCGCCCCCTCACCGAAAACGTCGGCTTTGAAAAAACCAAGGTTAAGCTCGATCGCGGCTTCGTTCTCGCCAACTCCTTTCTCGAAACTGACGAGCCTCATCTCTACGCCATCGGCGACATCGTTGCCGGCCTCCCCCAGCTCGCTCACGCCGCTTCCATGGAGGGCATCATCGCCGTCGGCCGCATGGCCGGTAAAGACGTTCAGCCGTTCAACCGGCTCCGCTGCCCCAACTGCACCTATTGCGAGCCCCAGGTCGGCTCCATCGGCCTCACCGAAAGACAGGCGCGCGACGCCGGCTACTCCGTCAAGACCGGAAAATTCCCCTTTCTCGGCAACAGCAAAGCCACGATTCTCGGCCAGCACGAGGGCTTCATCAAAGTCGTGGCCGATGAAAAGCACGGAGAAATTCTCGGCGTCCATGCCATTGGCCCTCTCGCCACTGAAATTGTCGCCGAGCCGGTTGCCGCTACGAGCCTCGAAGCCACGCTCGACGACATGGCCACCGTCATTCATGCTCATCCGACGGTCTGGGAAGCCATGGGCGATGCGTTCAACTCGGTTCGCGGGCTGACCATCAATTTTTGATGCCGCATAAGATTTTCCGTCAGGTCGCAGTTCTAGTCGTGCCGGCGAGCGTCGTTGGATTGGCAGCTTTAGCCGCCGAGCGATGAAGTGATGTTGGTTCTGTAGCGGACCGTGCTCGCGCGACGAAGAGCTTTGTGGGTCGCGGCTGCAGCCTCTGAGCGATGAAGTGATTTTGGTTTTGTAGCCGACCATGCTCGCACGACGCAGAGCTTTGTAGGTCGTGGCTGTAGCCGCTCGGTGACGAAGTGATATTGGTTTTGTAGCCGACCATGCTCGCACGGCCCAGAGGTTTGTGGGTCGTGGCCGTACCCGCCGAGCGATGAAGTGATGTTGGTTCTGTAGCGGACCGTGCTCGCGCGACGAAGAGCTTTGTGGGTCGTGGCCGTAGCCGCCGAGCGATGAAGTGATGTTGGTTCTGTAGCGGACCTTGCTCGCGCGACGAAGAGCTTTGTAGGTCGTGGCTTTAGCCACGACGTAAAATGGGCCAAGGAGCAAGGGGCTTTAGCCCCTGAAGGACATGCGGCTCGTAAATCGGGGCGCGAACTCATCCCAAAGCGCCAAATGCTTGTCTCACGTTTTGTGAATCTAAATTGACCGATACTCGCCAAACCTGCTGGCTCGTCAACCTCGGGCTCATCGCCTATGCGCCCGCTTCCGCGCTCCAGCGCGGCCTCGTCCGCGCCCGCAAATCCGGCGCCGTTCCCGACGCGCTCCTTTTCTGCGAACACCCGCACACCATCACCCTCGGCCGAAACGGCAAGCCGGAAAACCTCCGCGCCTCCGCTCATCTGCTCCGCCAGATGAACGTCGAATTCCACCCGACCGACCGCGGCGGCGACATCACCTATCACGGCCCCGGCCAAATCCTCGCCTATCCCATTCTCGATCTCTCCGCGCACCGCCGCGACGTTCGCTGGTATGTTGACATGCTCGAGGAAACCATGATTCGCGCCACCGCCGATTTCGGCCTCGCCGCTCACCGCTCCCCCGCCAATCACGGCGTCTGGCTTCCCGCGCCTTCGCCCTTGGGCGAGGAAAAGCTCGCCGCTCTCGGCGTCCATCTGAGCCGCTGGGTCGCTTCGCACGGCTTTGCCTACAACGTTTCCACCGACCTCCGCTTTTTCGACTTGATCGTTCCCTGCGGATTGCCCGGCAAGCGCGCCACGTCTCTCGAACGCGCTCTCGGCCGTGCCGTCCCTCTCGATCACGTCCGCGAGCGCCTCGCCGCGCGCTTCGCTGAAGTCTTCGGCGTCTCGCTCCTCGCCGTTTCGCCCCGTGCGCTCCAGGAAACGCTCTCTTCCATCGCGCCTGAAACGGGGCCAGAATCGTTCCCGTCTGAAGCTTTGGAAACCGCCGCCGTAAAAGGACGCGAGGCATGAGCCAGCCGCTCACCCGCCAGCAGCATCTCGATCTCTACTATTTCATGCAGCTCAATCGCCAGCTCGAAGAGCGCATGGTCCGCCTCTTCCGCCAGAATAAAATTGTCGGCGGCCTCTATTCCAGCCTCGGACAGGAAGGCGTCTCCGTCGGCACCGCCTACGCCCTCGAAAAACGCGACTGGCTCGCTCCCATGATCCGCAATATCGGCGCTCTCCTCGTCAAGGGCGTTCCGCCGCGCGACATCTTCACCCAGCACATGGCCAAATTCACTTCGCCCACCAAGGGAAAAGACGGCACCAGCCATTTCGGCGATCTGAAAAATCTCCACATCGTTTCGCCCATCTCCATGCTCGGCGATCTGATTCCCGTCATGACCGGCGTCGCCATGGCCGGCCGCTACCTTGGCCAGAACATCGTCGCCATGACCTGGATCGGCGACGGCGGCAGCTCCACCGGCGCCTTTCACGAAGGCCTCGGCCTGGCCTCTTCCCAGCGCGCTCCCTTCGTTCTCGTCATCGAAAATAATCAGTGGGCTTATTCGACGCCCGTTTCGCGGCAAGTTCCCGTAAAAAATCTTGCCGACCGCGCTGTCGCTTACGGCATTGCCAGCGCGATTGTCGACGGCAACGATGTCGTCGCCGTCTATCGCGCCGCCAAGGAAGCCGTCGACGAATGCCGCGCCGGTCGCGGCCCTCGCATTATCGAAGTGAAGACCATGCGCATGCGCGGCCACGCCCAGCACGACCCCGCCGAATACGTTCCCAAGGAAATGTTCGAATTTTGGAAGGCCCGCGACCCCATCGCCCGCTACGAAAAATTCCTCGCCGCCGAAAAAATCTGGGACGCCAAAGCGAAGGCCGAAATCGATTCGCGCATCGAGCGCGAGCTCGACGAAAACCAGAAATTCGCCGAAGATTCTCCCATGCCTCCCCCCGAAACCGCCGAACTCGGCGTCTATTGCGACGGCTGCCACGCCATCGAACCCGAATGGAAGCGCTCGAAAAAGGAGCTTACCCCGCCACAATCCAGCGTCGAAGCCGCTTGGCAAGTTCCCGGCTTCGGCGCGCTCGACGTCTCCTCGGGCGGAAACGGCGCGAAGCCTTCCGCCGCGCCGTCCCCGGAATCTTCCGCCTCCGAGAATTTTCCCGCTGCCTCGGCTCCTGAAGTTCCCCGCGTCCCCTTCGGCCGCGGCCCCAAAGACAAAGCTTTCCTCGCCGAGCAGCACGCCAAGACTCCGCCGCCGCGGCAGCACTCGCACAAACATCCGCCGCGCAAGAGAGGCCGCTGACCGTGACCCCCGCCTCCGCGCCCGCTCCCGTCACCATGCTCGAAGCCATTCGCCAGGCTCTCTTCGAAGAAATGGACCGCGACCCCTCCGTCGTCTCCATCGGCGAAGACATCGGCGTCTACGGCGGCGCGTTCAAGGTCACCGAAGGCCTTCTCGCCCGCTTCGGCCCCGAGCGCGTCATGGACACGCCGATCGCCGAGACCGCCATCGTCGGCGCGGCCTGCGGCATGAGTTTTCTTGGCCTTCGTCCCGTCGCCGAAATGCAGTTCATCGACTTCATCGCCTGCTGCTTTAATCAAGTCACCAACTTCGTCGCCAAGTCCCACTATCTCTGGGGCGCGCCCGTTCCCATGGTTCTTCGCGGCCCTTCCGGCGGCGGCGTCCACGGCGGCCCGTTCCATTCCGCCAATCCCGAAATGTATTTCGTTCACACCCCCGGCCTGAAAGTCGTCTACCCCTCCACGCCCTACGACGCCAAGGGCCTGCTCAAGTCCGCCATCCGCGACAACAATCCCGTTCTTTTTTTCGAGCATAAATTCCTGTATCGCCGCATCAAGGAAGCCATTCCCGCGGACGATTACACAGTCGAGATTGGCAAGGCCGCCGTCCGCCGCCCCGGGCGCCACCTCACCATCGTCAGCTATGCCGCCATGGCCCACACCGCCCTTGAAGCCGCCGAACTTCTCGCGAAAGAGGGAATCGAAGCCGAAGTCATCGATCTCCGCACCCTCCTTCCTCTCGACAAGGAAACGATTTTTGCTTCCGTCCGCAAGACCAACAAGCTTCTCGTGGTTCACGAGGACACCAAGACCGGCGGAATTGCCGGCGAAATTGCCGCTCTCGTCTTCGAGGGCGCCTTCGAGGATCTCGACGGGCCCGTCGCCCGCGTCGCCGCTCTCGATACTCCCGTGCCCTACGCTCCCACGCTCGAGGAAAGGTTCCTTCCAAACACGGAAAAGGTTGTCGCGGCGGCGCGCGAATTGGCAAAATACTGAACCAGGGGAAAAACAGGCGGAGGCTATGGGAAGAACAAAAGGCGTCAACAACATCGAATTTCAAGTCGGCGCGGAAGTGAAAATCGCCGGTCGCGACTTCCTCGAAAAATTTCTCGAGGAAGGCCAGTATCACAACGAGCTCGAGCCCGAGCAGCTCGAATTTGCCGGCCGAGTCGCCCGCGTCAAATCCGTCGAGCTCTTCCACGGCGGCGACGAAATCTACACGCTCGAGGCCATTCCCGGCGTCTGGCACGAGGAGTGCCTCAGCGCTGTTTGATTTTTATTTTTGAGTGTCCGGACAGGAGATCGACATGGCTACCGACGTCATCATGCCCCAGATGGGCGAGAGCATTTTCGAAGGCACCATCACCAAGTGGCTGAAAAAACCCGGCGATAAAATCGAGCGCGACGAACCTCTCTTCGAAATTTCCACCGACAAGGTGGACGCCGAAATTCCCGCGCCCACCGCCGGCGTCCTGAAAGAAATTAAAGTCAGCGAAGGCCAGACGGTCCCCATTCAGACCGTCGTTGCCGTCATCGACGCCGAAGGCGCCGGGGCTTCCTCCGCTGCCGCCGCTCCGGCTCCCGCGAAATCCGAACCCCCCAAAGCCGCTGCTCCCGCCGCGCCTTCCGCGAAAGCCGCCGCCCCGCCTCCGGCTCCGTCGCCCGCCGCCGGCGCTCCCGCGCCTCCCGTCCGTCCTTCCGGCGAAAAAGTGCGCAGCTCTCCGCTCGTCCGCAAAATCGCCCGCGAGCACAATATTGACCTCTCGCAAGTGCCCGGAACGGGCGCGGGCGGCCGCGTCAGCAAAGACGACATTCTCGCCGCCGTCGAAGGCGGACCGAAGGCTCCTGCTCCTTCCGCGGCCCCCGCGGCTCCGCCCCGTGCTGTGCCGCCTCCTCCGCCATCGGGCGGTTCGCAGGCTTCGGCGCTCCTCGAATCCGCGGTCCCGCGCGAGCGCATGTACTTCGGCCAGTACGAAGTTCAGCCGATGTCCGTCATGCGCCAGAAAATCGCCGAGCACATGGTTCTCTCGAAGCGCGTTTCTCCGCACGTCTACTCCGTCGACGAAGTCGACGTCACCAATATCGCCGCTCTGCGCGCTAAATCCAAAGCCAAATTCGAGGAAGCCACCGGCACGAAGCTCACCTTCATGCCTTTCTTCGTCCGCGCCGCCGTCGAAGGCCTCCGCGCGTTTCCCACCGTCAACTCCTCCGTCGACGGCACCAACATCGTTCTGCACAAAGAATGCAACATTGGCATCGCCGTCGCTCTCGACTGGGGCTTGATCGTTCCCGTCATCAAAAACGCCGAAGAGAAGAATTTTCTGGGCATCGCCCGCGCGATCAACGACCTCGCCGAACGCGCCCGCGCCAAAAAGCTCAAGCCGGAAGAAGTCCAGGAAGGCACCTTCTCGATCACCAATCCCGGCGTCTTCGGCGGCTTGTTCGGCCTTCCGGTCATCAGCCAGCCGAACGTCGCTATTTTGGGCCTCGGCGCCATCGAGAAGCGTCCCGTCGTCGTGGACGATGCCATCGCCATCCGCTCCATGGTCTATCTCACGCTTTCCTACGACCATCGCGTCGTGGACGGCGCCGCCGCTCATCAGTTCATGGGCCGCATCAAGCACACGCTCGAGAACTGGTCGGAAAGCATTCTGTAGCTCCCGCGGTTTGCCCTCCGGGGCCGGCGCCGCGCGGTAACGCGCGACCGTTTTCGAGAGGCGAGGATTTTTGGGAGGCCAGGGCTTCAACCACGGCGATTTCCGCCGGGCGCGGCATTTCACGCTGCGCGGCGAGGGGCCGTCGTGCCTTCCGGCGTCGGGAAACGAAGCGGCTTTGGCCTGCAGCCGGCAAACTTTTCCGCCGCAAGCAGGTCCGACTTCGTCAGGCAAGCTGCTGACAACGAGGGTTTGCGGTGGAAGAGCGGGGCTTTAGCCCCGCGTTCCGCGTTTTCCGAATTTCGGGCTTTAGCCCTGGGCCTCTGAATTCGCGGCTCACCGTGATGTCCTCGCCGGGGCCGCGCTCCCCGGCATCGGCTCCCGCGGAAAACCGTTCCTCCGGGACCCGCGCAGGACGCATGAACCGCAGTCAGGACACCCAACTTGCCCACGCGCGACATTCATTCCAACTGGGGCGCGCCGCCCTGGACGATAGATTTCAATCCCTCCGCGCCCGAAAAAATTCACGAGCTCGTGGACTTCGCCATCGTCGGCGCGGGCTTCACCGGCCTCGCCGCCGCGGCCTGGCTGCGGCATCTCGCGCCTGAAAAATCCGTCTTGGTTTTCGAAGCCGGCGCCATCGGCGCGGGCGCGAGCGGGCGCACCGGCGGCATGGCGCTCGCCGAAACCGCCGCCGGCGACCAGCCCGGCCTCGGCGACGTGCTCGCCGGCTTCCAGGAAATCCAGAAAACGCTCGGCGTCGCCTGCGATCTCGACCTCCGCGGCGCCTGGGAAATCGCCCGCACGGAGGGTAGGAAAGACTCGCCCATCGCCTGGTCCGACTCCGGCTCCCTGCGTGTGGTCAACGAAGTTCCCGGCGGCACGCTCGATCCCGGCAAGCTGGTCGCCGGCCTCGCGCGCGCCGCCGAATCGCGCGGGGTTTCGATATTGGAAAACCACCCGGTCGAAGCGATCGAGTGGCCCAGCCCGATTACCCTGGCTGCGGCGGGGAAAAAATTCCGCGCCCGCCAAGTTCTCCTCGCCACGAATGCGCTCGCGCTCGATCTCGCCGGCGAAGGCGCGGGCATGCATCCGCGGCTCACGCTCGCCCTGCTCGCCGAGCCCGTCCCGGACGCGACGCTTGCCGCCATCGGCCTCGGCGAAAAAAAGCCGTTTTACACCGTGGATTTTCCGTATCTCTGGGGCCGCGTCCGCCCGGACAATTCCGTCGTCTGGGGCGCGGGGCTCGTCAGCTCTCCCGACGAGCGCCGCCTCGACGGCGTGGACATCGCCGCCGAAGAGCCCGCGCGCATATTCGCCGCGCTCGAAGAGCGTGTCCGCGGCTTGCATCCCGCTCTCGCCGGGACGGAATTCACGCACCGCTGGGGCGGCCCGATTCTCTTCCGCGATTCCTGGGCACCCGTTTTCGGCTGGCATCCGGCCTCGCGGGATGGAATCGTGCTGGGTGCCTTCGCCGGCCACGGCGTCGCCCTCTCCTCCTACCTCGGCGCCTGGGCCGCCGAAGCCCTCCTCGCCCGCCGCGACCTGCCTTCTTGGGGAAAACTGGGTTAGCCCCCCATCCATGGATCGTAGGGGCACGGCATGCCGTGCCCGCGGATCTAAGCGGGGCCGCGATTCTGATTGATATTCAGAGAACCCGCCTCAGGCAAACACGTACAGCACTCATTTTCACGGGAACGGATGCGCCAATTTGATGCAGACCGAGTGTATCCGCTTGCGGACGCTGCCCACCCCATCGTAATCCGATGCCTTCCCTTCCTTAAACCAACGGCGCAAGTTACCATTAAGCTTAAGTTGTCCTACGCCGCGCGAAACCGACAGCGTCCCCAGAAGAAGTGTTGGTGTGGCAGCGGAAAAAAACAAAAGAACTGCCACGGGCTTCCAGAGGCACGTCGAGAAGAGGCAGTAGCTCGAGAAGCGGTTCCATCGACTGACTCCACGAATCCGCCGGCCCGAGAAGCCCCAGCGCTAACAACAAGACCTTGGGGTGTCCCAGGGGAAGAACATCGCCTCATTGTCGCTCCCGTTTATAGGGACTCGCCTAATGGTCCTCTCCAGACCAATCTCCGCGGTGAGAAAGGACCGTACCGCGTTCAATTTCTTCTCGGGCGACCTGGTTATCCGAACGCAAAGGAACGCGAAATCAAATTCATCGACCAGATTATCGGAACCTCTCACATTAAAATCGCAAAGCCGAAGGCTGTGCGCGGCCCCCACGACGTCGAGAAGGTGCGCCTCGATATAGTCGGCCCCACGGGGAAGAATTACCGGATCATCGGAGAGGCGAATGACGAGGGCTTCCTCGGCAAGTTTGTTGCCGACCTGGAGGCGGACAATTCAGTGTCCGCAGAACACGACGCATATGGTGCCATCACCCCTTTCTTGAGCGCTTGGGCGATGAATGCTGACGTGCCAATACACATCGAAACAATTCAGGTAACAGACCTGAAGACATTTGTCAGCTCTCTGCGCGTTTATACGCCGCAGTTCGAGATGAACATGCCGGGTGGACCGGCACCATTTCTCCAGGACGATTTCTGCCAATACGCAAGCATCTACCGCGAGGGCCTAAACACAAACAGCCCGTTCTATCGATTCCTATGCTTCTACAAGATCATTGAGAGTTTGATCGCGAAACGCGGTCGGGAGGCAGGCGCAAAAAGAGCCGCGGGTCAAGATCCACGGCGGGACTACGAAGTAGTTCCAGAAACGCCCGACCAAATCCTAGAGCTGCTTAAACGATTGTATCCGTGGCGGAATAAGTGGGACGAACTTGGCCTGACGCAAGTGTTTCCGCAGGAGATTCGGGGAAAAAAGATCACGGCGATACGCGATAGATACTTCCGCCCACTGCGCCTTGGTATCGCTCATGCCTTGCTAGATCAAGGTGAGATAACAGTCATCCTGGATAAAATGAACTACATCCAAGATGTAAATAAATGGTTACCGCTGTGCCGGGTTTGCGCACGGTGGATGCTCGTCAATGATTTTCCTAGAGAATGTGCGCTTGCAACTGGATCCCCACCCAATGCCTGAGTGCCCCAATGGCATGCTGCCGTAACATGAAGCCACCTGGGATAATCTGCACCTCGGACAAGGTCTTGCCCCTACTGTAATTTCCTCCGCAGCTCCTCGGCGAATCGTTCCACGCGCGCGACCGGCACGATGCGGATATCCTGGCCGGCGAACAATTTCACGATGAACTGGTGCCGCTCGTCGCTCCCGGAGGGCTCCGCGTCGGTGATGGCCGTGAACTCGCTTCGCGGCAGAATCTTCCGCGCCGCTTCCGCCGTGTACGCCAGCACCTTGGCCTGCGTCACGTCGCGGTTCAGCAGCACCGACTGCAGGAATCCCTCCGCGCCGTTGCGGTAGGCGTAATCGATTCGCGTCGGATCGCCCGGGTGCGTGAACCGCTCGACCTTCACGCGCCGCTCCATTTTCCCCAGCACCCGGTGGCGCCGGAAGACGTCGTTCAGCTTGTTGCGCATCCACGCCCGCGCCCCCTCGGCGATCCCGCCCCGCGCCCGCGGCGGCAGCGCCACCTGCTCGTGGTACAGCCGGTCGAGCTCGGAATCGAAATCCTCGGCCAGCACCGCTTTTTGCGGCCCGAACTGCACCACGTTCGAGAGCGTCTGCTCGAGCTTCTCGATGTTATCGCCGAGCCGCGCCTGAAATTCGCCCGGCAATCCGCGCAAAAAATTTTCGTCGGCGTCCGGGTGCAGCTTCCGCACGCGGTTGATTTCCGCGTCCTCTTCGATGACCTGCACGGCGCGCCGCGCTTCACCTCCGTTCGTGCCCTCCGCTGCGTTCTCTCCCTCTTCCAGCAGCACGCCGATGTTCAGCCATTCGTCGCGGAGCAGGTTCGGTGTATAGCGCAAGATCCGGTAACGGTAGGGAATCATTTCAGCCATGGTTCACTTCCAGTTGGGAAAGGGTTGGGCCGTGGATTTCCAGGCGGAGTGCAGGAGATCCGGCACCAGTCGCCGCCGCCTCAACAGGTGTTCGAGCAATTGGTAAAGCGCGTCGAGATCGTCCTCGTACCATTCCGGCGGGATTTCGCGCCCGATTTCGTCAAGCGCCGCTTCACCGATTCTTTCGATCCGCGCCGTCCACTTCTCGAACGAGGCCAAGCTCTGCACACCTTGGTACACGCGATGCCGCGCGTAGAGACCCCGCAGCGGCGCATCCGGAAAGTTCCACTCGCCCGCGTTGAAACAAAATCCCTGATCGATCATCACCGCGCGGTAGCGCTCCTCGCCGCCCCCGCGAAAAAAAATCGCCTGCCGCCCGTTCGTGTTGCACGTCCACTTGTCGAACGCGAGAATGCCCCAAAAATCGTCGAGGTTGGCGACTCCCTGCAGCAACTCTTCCGGCAGAAAATCGCTCACAGCCGTTTCCGCCGGCGATCCGGGAAACCGCGAACCGAACTGTCTTCCCGCCACGCAGGGCGCACGCCCCCGCCCCAGTTGCATCGCCAGATCTTCGGTGTACTGGATCAAATCCTCGCGAACCGTGACGATCTCCGCGCCCGCTACGGCGATTCCCATCCTTGCCGCCAGCCTCGTCCCCAGCAATTCGTTCGCCAGTACTCTCACCCCTTGCGGATTGTTTTGGAACTTCACCACATAATATCCGCCGTCGTCGCACCTCATCAAGTGCGACTGCGCTCCACCCCGCATCCTCCGCACCTGCTCCACGGCCATGGGCATGGCGCGCGTATGCTAGCGGGGCTATCGAGCCGACTGCAAGGGGAAGATTTCAGAAAGGGAAGCGCCAGCCCCGAACTGGGCGGAAGTCTCGCCCGCGGTCCGGAGAGAAATTCTGAAACGGGATGCGATTCTTCCGCAAACAAAAACAATGCGCCCGGCAAAAGACTAATAAATCCTTGCCCGGCCCATGCGCCGCGGCCTCAGCGCTTTTTCCGCTTGGCGGCGCGTTTTGGTTTTTTCTTGGCCGCGGCTTTCTTCTTTTTGCCGGCGGCGGGCTTGGTCTTTTTCTTCGCCGCCTTTTTCTTTGGCGCTGCTTTCTTGGCCTTGGACGCAGGGGAGGCCTTGCGCGGCGAAGCGGCCGGTTCCGGAGCGGCCTCGGACTCTTCGTCGTCGCCCGCATCCTCAACCACTACAATCTCTTCCTCTTCCAGAATTTCGTCTGTCGGCTGCTCGAGGCCCTCTTCTTCCTCTTCGTAGCGGGGCAGTTCGTCATCTTCGTCGTGCGATTTGGCGAAAAACATGGATCCCTCCGTGGGCCTCGGCCTTGCCGGACACCCTAACAGTGCTACCGCGCTTATAAACGCAGTCTCGGAAGTTTGTCAAGAAGCGAAAAGTGACACCGCGATTTTCTGCGTAAAATTCGACCGAGCAGCGAGAAATAATCTCCAGGTATCAGCTATCTATATGGAAGCAAATTGGTTAGAGGGAGATCCGGTCATCGATCGATGGTCAATACGTCTCCCGCCTGCAGCGCGCGCTCAGCGAGAAAAGGATTCGACTGGCGCAGCGAATCAACGGAGACGCGATAGGCGTGCGCGATGGAATAGAGCGTCTCTCCCGGGCGGACGCGATGCTGCACCGGATCACTATTCTCGGATACTTCGCGGATCGATGCGTCCGATCGCTCCGCGGCGGAGCGGGAGGGGGCGGGCTCGCCGCCGGCGTAAATGCGCAGGATCATGCCGCGCCGCGTGCGCTCGCTGCGGAGATGATTCCAGCGGCGAAGATCGGAAATGGTCACTTCATAGCGCTCGGCAATGCCTTCGAGGGTGTCGCCGCGGCGCACGCGGTAATGGACCAGGCGGGCGACCGGGGGCGGCGCCGGGATGGTCAGCAGAAAACCGCCGGGGAGAGAAGCGTCGCCGTCGAGATGATTCACCTGTTCGAGGGAGGCGAGGCTGACCCGGTAGCGGCGGGCGACTTCGTTCAACGATTCGCCGTCTTCCATCGAGTGAAGCCGCCACGAAGTCCATTTGTCCGGCGGAACCTGCTGGATGTTTTCCTTGAACTTATCGCCGGTGCCCGCGGGAAGCTTCAGCACAAAGGTGGGGTCGGCGGGAGTGAGATTCCGGAGCAGCTCGGGATTGAGAGCGCGCAAATCCTCGAGATCGGAGCCGGTCGCGTCCGCCACCAGGCGCAAATCAATGGAATGGCCGGGAACAACGGCGTCGACCGGATCCGGCTTGTCCGGGTCCACCTGGATGCCGTAGAGCGCGGGATTCTTGCCCACCATGGCCAGAGCGAGAATGATGGGAACGTAGTTCTGCGTCTGGCGGGGGAGGACGTGGAGCCTCGAAAGCTCCCAGTAATCGGCGTAGCCCGTGCGCTGGATTCCCTTGATCACGGTGAGGGGCCCGGAATTGTAGGCGGCCATGACGAGATACCAGTCGCCGAACATGTCGTAGAGGTCGCGGAAATGGCGGGCGGCGGCGCGAGTGGCCTTTTCGGGGTCGCTGCGCTCGTCAATCCAATAGCTGCGGTCGAGATCGTATTCCTCGCCGCGGAAGGGCATGAATTGCCAGAGGCCGCGGGCGCCGGCGCGCGAGACAGCCGTCGGCTGAAACGCGGATTCGGCTTGCGCGAGATAGATCAAATCTTCGGGGACACCCTCTTCATGCAGGACGCGGCGGATCATTTTGTCGTAGCGGCCTTCGCGGTCGAGCCCACGCTCGACGACGGCGCGGCCGCGGGGCGTCGAGAAATAGCTCAGGTATTGCAGGACGGAATCGTTGAGGGTGAGAGGAATGTCGTGCGGAACGTGCATCAGCTCCTGCTCGGCCTTGACGGCCAGGCGGGGATCGGCGGCGGGGAGATCGAGGTCGGCGAGCTCGTCAATGGGCGAGGCCGGCCCGGTTTCTTCCGGGCCTTCATCGGCGTCTTCGGCGGCGGCGTCGTGCTCGTAGTTCTGCATGGCGCTGCCAATCTGGTCAAAGAGTTTGCCGAGGCGGGGATCGGAATCCACCTGAAAGCCGCTGGAAATAATCAAATCTTCGGCGCGATCAAAATGGACGCGCGCCTGATCGAGGTTTCCCGCTTCATACTGTTTTTGGCCGTCGTCGAAGGCGGTCTGGACGTTGCGGATGAGGGCGTCAATCGCGGGCTCCGGGCCGGGAATCAGAGAAGCGCCGACGGGAAGGACGGCAGGAAGAGGAATCGGCTGAGTGCGCAGAGCGAGAGCAGGCTCGGGAACCGGAGCAGGGACATGAGCCCTGGCCTGGTTGGAGACAGTTTCCTGGCATCCTGCGAGGAACAGAGTTCCCGCAGCCGCCAACAGCCAGCTTGTAGCCCTTCGATTCATGATTGTTTTTTCCCCCCGCCGGAGCCGGCCCGCGAGGCGCGAGCAG
Organism: Verrucomicrobiia bacterium; assembly: GCA_035503815.1. Lineage (GTDB taxonomy): Bacteria > Acidobacteriota > Terriglobia > Acidiferrales > UBA7541 > Palsa-295. Next base: position 8,701 of record DATJTF010000016.1, on the reverse strand, counting down.
GCAAAATACAGCCAAGGAGGCGAAGCACGCCAACTGCCGGATGCCGAAGAAATATTCCGGCCGGCGGCCGGGGCGGCATCCGTGCGTAACAACAATCCTACGTTCCGGTTATCGGCAGGTCAATGGCCCGACTGTACTGGGCTGTGCCGTACCAGGGACGGCCCATCTCAGTGTTGCGACGGAACACCGTCTCACATCGAAACAGCTTTATACCACCCGGGAGGAGTGGTGGCCACCCGAAAGGCTGTGGAAATCGGGGGAGGCGAGAGGCGCTCGAGGCGGCGCGGCGCACCGGTGACCGGCGGAGCTGGATTGGGTGCGGTTCCTGTTCGAGGGGGAGGATTGACGGCGATGGCGCGGAAAATTGAGCGATGGCGAAGAGAGGGCGAAAACGGGCTCCGAGAAAGTGCCGGATGTGCATCACAGATGGAATGCAGATCAGCGGCTAAAAGCGGTTTCCGGCTCAGTGGGGCGCGGGGTGGAGAAGGAGGGTGGGCCGAGCGGGAGAATGGGGGGAGGGAACGAAAGAAGGCGGGTAGCGGAGGCAACGGCGGGTGACGAAGTGGGGGCGGCCGAATCCGTACCGGCGTTCGAGGATGTGTTTCACGAAACGAATCCGCAGGGAGGAGGCTTCAGCCGCACGGAGGAGCCACCCCGCGCACCCTCTGTCCGCCGGAGGCGGGGAGAGAGGGGTGCGGCACCCCCTCGGGGTGAGTTGCCTCTTTGCGTTCAGCTTGGTGTGTTAAGATGCGCCAGCGCCCTAATGTCAAGTGAGAGAATTCACCAGTTGCCAATAGATGGGCCACCCGCCTGTAGCCAAGAGAGTGGACTTGGCGCTACAGCACTTTCAAACAATCAGCTTACTGCGACCGGATTCTCCTACGACGCGCTGGGAAACATGCTCACTGACGGGGCAAATACCTATGGGTACAACGCCGAGAGCGAGATTAAATCGGCTGCGGGCGTGAGTTACACCTACGACGGTGACGGCGACCGGATGCAGAAGTCGAGCGGCAAGATTTACTGGTACGGTGCAGGGTCGGAAATCCTGGATGAATCTGACACCAGCGGCAATTTCACCGATGAGTACGTCTTTTTCGGCGGCAAGCGTATAGCGCATCGCAGCGTCAGCAGCAACACGATCTACTACTACGCTGAGGATCTGCTCGGGACCACTCGCACAATGGTTCAGGCCGGACAGACCTCACCTTGCTACGACGCGGACTTTTATCCCTACGGCGGCGAGCGCACCGTCGTGAGCACCTGCGAGCAGAATTACAAGTTTGAGGGCAAAGAACGGGACCCGGAAACCGGTGACGACTACTTCGGCGCGCGGTACTATTCGTCACGCTTAGGTCGCTGGCTTTCAGCGGATTGGTCGGGAGTGCCCGCTCCGGTGCCCTACGCCAATCTCACGAACCCACAGACGTTGAACCTATATTCGATGGTGCGCGACAATCCCGAGTCGTTTGCCGATCTCGATGGCCACTTCGGGTCGATGGGACAATACGCGGTGACTGCCGATTTTAACGCATCGAGTTCATGCGGGGAGGAAACGGAAGGTTCCTGCTCTGGCAGCGCTTGGGCTACCTATTACACAGACCTAAGCGCCAACTTCTCGGGTGTGGACAACGCTTCAATCTTATACTACCAGCAGGCCGATGCTGAAGACGAGCAGAAGGCCCAACAGACGAGCGCTACTGTGACCACGGTTAAGTACGCCGCGACAGATGGTGGCGTCGAGATACTGTTGCTGGCGAGGGTCACTGGGTCGAGCTATCAGGATTTCAATTGGGTACAGACAGTTACCGCCAACGACCCTTTGCCCGGCAAGCCGGCTAACAAATCATACGCTGACACCGATCCCGGTCAGAAAACACCGTATTATTTGAACCCCAAGGAGCAGAAACAGGGTGAGGCCATCGCCAAGGCCAACGGCGGATCGACCGTATTTTCAGACAGACCAAATCGTGTCTTTTCGGGAAAAGCAATAAGTTGGCGAGCAAACCTATCCTTGGTCGGAATAAACAAGAACGGCCATTTCGACAGGCTTAGGAGCTTTTCCTACGGTTTCACGTTAGATGCGAAGGGAGTCCATCTCCTCCCGCTCAAGGAAACCCAATGACGCTCAAAATTGCCGTGGTTCTCGTCCTTACCTTTGCAACTATCATCGCGTGTGCGGCTCAGTCCGAGGAGCATATGAACTTTTCGGTTATCGGTATCGAATACGTCGGCGAATCGGATAAACCTGTTACGCCGATCGTGATCAGCGAATCCAAAGCAGGGGCTGCGTGGTTCCGCGCTGCCGTCTTAAAAAGGAGCGATCTGGAATTCACGGCTACACATGTGGTAAGCGTTTCTTTGATGGCGCATCTGACGGACCGTGCGGAGTCGTACAGCAATTTCGCGCAAAAAGGGAAAAATCCCAAGTCGCGCGGAACTGTTTCAGTAAGTGTCATCACGCCTCAAAGGAGGGATACATTTCTGCTGAGTACCGAGAAGGCTGTCTCGCTGCTGGGAGCTTTCAGGGAGTTATGCAAGAATGACGAGCCCTTATATTCCGACCTGATACATTTCCAGAAGCGGATTATGCCCTAACTGCGGCAGCAGGCCCAACAGCAGAATAGCGGCACGCCTGCTCCCACCAATCCAGATGGCACACCGGCTAAGCCTCCAGTTCCTCCGCCTCCGGGTGGGGATGGGAAGCCGAACGATTGGGTAAGGACACCCGGAAAAGATGGCAAGCCCGACCAATGGGATCCGAGAGATACGGTACCGAATCCCAAGGGTGGACAGCCACGTGCCCGCTGGGACGAAAAGAACGGCCATTGGGATATTGATGACGGAAACAGAAATCGGAACCGCTACCTGGCAGACGGAACCAGAGTCGATCATAACAATCGGCCAATTGGAAGATACGTAATTTTTGGAGTCGGGGTAGGCGTCGGCGGTTACATCACTTACCGGGTCATTCGGATGATCCCGTCCCTTTTTCCGCCGCTGTGGGAAACAATACCGGCGAATGCCGCCATCCCTTAGCGATTCGGCAGTGTGTGGCAGCGATCCCGAGCGAGGAGGTTGAATGAAATCTTTGAGGAAGGAAGAAGCATCGGCATGGTGTCAGCAGAAATCCATAGCGGTCACCAAAGACGAATATCTCTACTTTTCCGGTAGTCGTCATTGCTTGGCTATCGAACTGCCCGACAAGCCCTACGAGCTGGTAGCCCTTGCGAATGCACTTTTGCCGTATAGCGAGACTGTACCATTCCGTGGAGCCCTTCTGTGGATACGTCAGTGGGGAGTCTGGAACGAGTTGGTGGAGAGGGCCGGTTTCCGCATCATGGAAGTGATGCGTAGCGTTCACGGCGACGCTAGGCGACTAGAGGAAGCACCGGGATACCTGTTTGACGCACAAGAGTTGGTTGACTTACAGGTCTGCCTGATCCAGCCTTTGCTAATCGGCTGGGATGCGTTCATGGTACCGGAATCCGGTGATTACGTGGTTGCAACAAGCCACGATGAAACCACGTGTGTCCTAGCCCGCACGCCGCAAATCTACCAGAGCATGCGTGCCGAGCTACAACCCTGGAACCCGCGAGAAGACCAGGAGTGGTACTTCAAGGGCACCGCAATCCCGGCGGGTCAAGGTTAAGCACTCTAGGAATGCGGTAGGCACGCGGTTAACGGGAGCGCCAGGGAGCGCCCGGGAGAGCGGTGCTGGCGCGCCGGGTGCGGGAGAAGCTCAGTGGTCCTTGGGGAGTCGTGAAAAACGGGATCCTCCCACCCTTTGCTGGGCCGCCTTCGGCGGAAAGGAAACGCAAAGGGTGGGGCACCCGTTAAATTTGGGGGGTGGCGGTCAGTTGAGCTTGGTGTGTTAAGATTCGCTCGAGTGCTGATGTCAAGTGATGAAATTCACCAATGTGCAAAGGCTGATTCACCCGCCGGTAGTAGGTCTGCGCCGTGGTTGGGCTTCCTTGCAGGGTTGCGGGGGGCTTCCCGTTTGCGATGGCGACTTCAATTTGCCGCAGCAGATTCACAATCTGCTCCGGCTTGTATTTCTTCATGGGCATGACCGGCGTTCCTCCAAGTGAGTTCTCTCTCATTCCACCCGGTCCAAAAATCCCCGGTCAGGTCACTTCTAGGCAATTACCCAAGAGTATTCTATCCTTGATTAAAATTTAATCGCTTCTTGCAAAGTGAGAAGCGTGCTGTAGCGAGCCGCGAGTGAGAGGGGTACCGATGGCTTTAGAGTTTCCCGCCAGACCTTGGAAATATTTCGATGACGCGTGGTTGTCCTCTCGCAAGGCGGCCAGATTGTTTTTCGCAGCGAGCTTAATGCTTTTGATAACTATCCCACAGCTGGGCGGGTGGATCGAGCCCGACGAGATTCGGGCTTGGGCTAGGATCCCTTGGGCAATACTTGCGATGGTCGGAGTAATTTCAATCTTCTTTCTCTGGTTTGGCATGTGGGGTTACTGGGTGAAAGTAGACGATTCGCGAAAACCAGTGCGGCGTTTTTGGTTTCTGGTGTTGCTGGTGGGCTTTTGGTTTGGTGCGTTTTTGTACTACTACGGCGCATATCTTCCGCAAGTATTCAGGAAGTGGAAGGCGGTAGATTGACATGTTTCGCAGATTCCTAATCGCAGCTTGGATTCTAGAACTCGCAATCATTGTTCTTCTTTTTTGCATTCCGAAGCCATTAATTGGAACGCTCCGTTCAATAGGGCTGACCCCACTCTTAATCGGTTACGGATTTGTCGTTCTCGTAATCACAACTGGCATTTACGCAGCATCTGTGGTTTACCGCGCGGGCGTTTCTAGGCCGGAAAATAGGTAGATTGTGAATGTGATCGCAGAATTTCCACAACTAGGCCACTTGAGTGTTGGGCCCGGACGGCCTGACCGGAGAGCTGCAAATTGCGGCGCGATTGTCGCCGGTGCAGGCGGTTGATAGCCCAGCGCTGAAGGAGAGGGAGCAGTGATCATCTGCTATAACTTAGCGTACCGTTGGGAAGGGCAATGTGCTGAAGCTTGTGTCGGGAGGTTTTGATGGCTGGATTGGCAGAACAGGAGCAATTCGGTGAGACTACGCGGAATCTTTAACCCGAAGCTCTACTTCATTGCTACCTTTATTCTGGTGGCTATCTCGGTGTGGATGATTTTCGAGATGCGTGACGTTGAAAGAGTTTTAGGTTCGACACGGCTCGATATACACCTGCTGCCGGTCGGTTTTCTTCTTGGACTCGGCGTTGGCGTGCCAGTGGGTATCTGGCGACTCCGAGCCATCCGCAAGGCTCTTCCTGAGTTGGACGGGCAATTCTTCCTCAGCGAAGCAAGTGTTCTGAGTCGTTCGCGAGAAGGCGAAAACGCGAGATCAATGCAACGGAGGGGTTATGTGATGGCCTTTGCCATTTGGTTCATGCTCGCCCTTTATACGGGAGGGCGCACCATGCTTCTAGGCACGATGGTTTACTACATACTAGGACAGTATCTTACAGGCCAGCTGCTTCCGTTCACGAGGTTGTATCTAGAACTTAAGAAGTGCGACTCGACGCGACTGCCCTAATGGAATGACACCGACCGACGTTCGAGAAGCAGATTCCAACCCGGCCATTCGATGCCCAACGGATCCTCTCTGAAAATCTTGAATTCAGTCTGTCTGACTTCAGCAGAAATACCAATAGACTCTGGGGAAGCGAACATTGGTGCCGAGACTTCGACCCTCGATTTTGAAAAGATGTGCGACTGACTTTGGTTTTGGTGCGTGGGGGGAAGGCGAGTGGGCTGAGCGGCAGACTGGAGGGGACAAGTGAGGGGCGAAAGACGCGGCATGTGGAGACAACGACGGGTGATGAGGTGCGGATGGCCGGGAGCCGCCGGGTGTGGTAGAGGCGGTGGAGTTGTTGGGGCGTCGTGAAAAAACAGGATCCTCCCATCCTTTGCTGACCCGCCTTCGGCGGAAAGGAAACGCAAAGGGTGGGGCACCCGTTAAATTTGGGCGGAGACGGTCAATTGAGCCTGGCGTGTTACGATTCGCTCGAGCTGTGATATCAAGTGATGAAATTCACTAATTTCAAATGCTGGTCCACCCGCTAGTGGGCCATGAGCAATACAATCAAAACGTCGATGATTGTTTTGCAAAGTTCATAGCGTGCGGCAGTGCGGGACGGTGAAGCCGGGAGCGTGAGGGGTGTCGTCAATATTGTGGTGGGTTTTCGCCGTCACATTCATTGTTTGGGCGTCAGGGATAGTCTCTGCGAGGAAACGCCGGACTCCGTTGAAGAAGCAGATATTCTTTACGATTATTTGCTGGGGAGGGTTTCTCTTACTGTTCGTGCCGAGTGAGAAACTTCCACCGAGTCTGTTTGAAACCCGCGCTGGGGGCCTGGGGATACTGGCAGCAATGATCGTCCTGCCAGGAATTGGATTTCTAGCAAAACGAAGATTTGTTCCATTTTTGTTTTTCGCCCTTGGAATGGTGTTGGTCTATTCTTCATTTTTTGTGGGTTTGCTGTTTACTTATCCCGTACTTGTCCTCGGCTTCATCATGATTGCGTGTTCCTGCTACTTCGCGTTCGTGCGAAAGGCTTGGGACCAAAGCACCTAGAGCGGCCGCAGGGGAACCAAAGCAGGAGCACGGCTTAAGAGTTATCGGGCGCTCGGGAGCGGCGAATCAATTCGTTGGAGGGAAGCGCGGGATTCAAAACCTTTCTGGCGGATTCGCCGCCGGAGACGGGGAGACGGGAGGGGTCGAGAAGGCCGAGCTGGACGAGGACGGAGGCTTGGTCCCAATAGATGTGTTCGTGGGCGAGCTTGCCGTCGCGGAAATGGACGATGACGACGAGAGGGCATTCGACTTTTTTTCCTGTGGGAGGGACGCCGGGGAGCATCCAGTCCATTTCGAGGGTGTGGGTGAAGCGAAAAATGATTTCGTCGACGAGGCGATCGGCGCCGATGGTGCGGGAGACGGGAACGATTTCGGTGTCGGGGGGCATTTTGGGGATGAAGTGGCGGGAATAAAATTCGCGGAGATGGTCGCGGCCGACGCCGCCGGTGAGGACGGGAATGTGATTGACGTAGGCGGCGGGAACCATGGTGTCGAGAGTCGCGGCCGTGTCCTTGGAGGAGAATTCGCCGCGGATATGCTCTTCCCAAAGGTCGTTGAGAAGCTGCTGGGGCGGGGTGAGGGGCGCGGCGGCCGGATGGGAATCGGACATGCGGGGTCTCCTTTGTGTGCGGCGTGGCAGAGAAACTCTACGCCAGAATTCGCGGGGCGGGCAACGAATTCGGCGCGGGGATTCCTGAACGAGAGAGAAAAGGCTAGGGTCGCGGGAAGGGCACCGCGCTCGGCAACTACTTGGGTAGCGCGCAAAATTGGATTCCGGAACACCCACATTCGAGAAAGACCCGGACCCACCCTTCCCGAAGACGGGGAAGGATGGGGCACCCGAACCTCTCGGAAGAAAGCGGATTTGATCTTCTGCGAAAAAGCTGGGACGAGCTTCACGGAAAGGCTCGGACCCACCCTTCCCGAAGACGGGGAAGGATGGGGCACCCGAACCTCTCGGAAGAAAGCGGATTTGACCTCCAGCGAAAAAGCTGGGACGAGCTTCACGGAAAAGCTCGGACCCACCCTTCCCGAAGACGGGGAAGGATGGGGCACCCGAACTTCTCGGAAGAAAGCGGATTTGATCTTCTGCGAAAAAGCTGGGACGAGCTTCACGGAAAAGCTCGGACCCACCCTTCCCGAAGACGGGGAAGGATGGGGCACCCGAACCTCTCGGAAGAAAGCGGATTTGACCTTCTGCGAAAAAGCTGGACCGAACTTCACGGAAAGGCTCGGACCCACCCTTCCCGAAGACAGGGAAGGATGGGGCACCGAACTTCTTGGAGTGACCCCGACCAGGAATTCATACCGCCGCACCGAGGGACGGGGAAGCTGACCCTCACCGTGTTGGATTTGGTGTGCAGAGGCTCTTTTCGCCGAGCGAGTAAAACCGGTAGCTGCTCCATTCCCAATCTTCGGGATTCTCGACGAGGCCGCGCTTCACGGGATTGAAATGCAGGTAATGAAGTTTTTCGTTTTTTTTCTTTAGGCTCCAGATGTTGAAATCGTAAAAGCGCGTGTGCCAGAAGCTGCGGATGGCCGGATTCAAAGCCCCAACCGAATTTTTGCGCAGAGTGCAGGACACGCGTTGCTTCAGAATCTGTACCACCTTTGACGGATTACCGATTTCAGGCTCGCCAATCAGCAAGTGGACGTGCTCGGGCATGACGACGTAGCCCGCGAGGGTGAAAACGAGCCTCTGGCGCGTCTCGGCGAGAATTTGCAGCAGAAAATTGCGCGCCTCGGGAGCGCCGAGCAGGGGAAGCCGCTGATAGCAACTGAAAGTGATGAAGTGAAGGTGCCGGCAGCCATAGAAACGGCGTAGTCCTTGGGGCATCGTAAAAACCAAGATCCTCCCACCCTTTGCTGACCCGCCTTCGGCGGGGAAAGAAACGCAAAGGGCGGGGCACCCCCCGGGTGCGAAATGGGATTTAGATTTTGGCTGGAGGCCCAGTGATCGGCCCCGGTATTTTTGAGCCACTCTGAGGGTTAGTTTCCGGCAAAATCTAGAACCCAGGAAGGGAGATTTGCCGTGAAGCAGAAGCGATTCACTGTTGAGCAGATCGTCGCTGTTTTGAAGCAGGCAGAAGCCGG
>DATJTF010000015.1:0-337468 GCA_035503815.1 Verrucomicrobiia bacterium | reverse complement strand
CGCCCGGAACGACACTTTCGGGTTGTTCTTCGACAGCACTTTCGTGATCGCCGCCGTCAACGTCGTCTTTCCGTGGTCAATGTGCCCGATCGTCCCCACGTTTACGTGCGGCTTGCTCCGCTCGAATTTCTCTTTCGCCATGTCTTTCTCCGCTCCTCGTCCAGCCGTTCTGACTTCGAATTCGTGGTTATCTCTTCGGCTTGTCGCCGTTCTTTCCGCCGATGATATCGTCCGCGATGTTGTTGGGCGCCTGCTGGTAGTGCGAGAAGTGCATCGTGAAGCTCCCGCGGCCCTGCGTCCGGCTGCGAATGTCGGTCGCGTAGCCGAACATTTCCGACAGCGGCACCAGCACGTTGATGATTTCCGTGCCGCCGCGCGATTCCCGCCCCTGCATCTGCCCGCGCCTCGAGTTCAAGTCGGCGATTACCGGCCCCATGTAATCTTCCGGGACCACCACTTCCACCTTCATGATCGGTTCAAGCAGCTTCGGGCTGGCTTTCCGGCAGGCTTCCTTGAACGCAATCGAACCCGCGATCTTGAACGCCATTTCCGAGCTGTCCACTTCGTGGTAGCTGCCGTCGATCACGGTGACGGCGATATCCACCATCTCGTACCCGGCCAGAATCCCCGTTTCCATCGCTTCCTTCACTCCGTTTTCGATCGGAGGAATGAACTCCCGGGGAATCGCGCCGCCGAAAACTTTGTCGATGAACAGCAGCCGGTGCTCTTTGTCGAACCGCCACTTCGCGCCCTTGCCGGCCACCTGCTTCGCGAGCGCGTCGAGTTCGTCGGTCGACATTTCGTGCAGATCGCCGCGGCCCGCGTCGGGCAGCGGCTGCACGGTCAGCTTGACGTGGCCGTACTGCCCGCGCCCGCCCGTCTGCTTCGCGTATTTTTCTTCGCCTTCGGCTGCCTTGAGGATCGTCTCGCGGTAGGCCACTTGCGGCCGCCCGACGTTGGCCTGCACGTTGAATTCGCGCATCATGCGGTCGACGATAATCTCCAGGTGCAGCTCGCCCATCCCGGAAATCAGCGTCTGCCCCGTATCGTGATCGGTGTGCACGCGGAAGGTCGGATCTTCCTGCGCCAGCTTTCCGAGCGCCGCGCCCATCTTTTCCTGGTCGGCTTTGGTCTTCGGTTCGATGGCCACGGAGATCACCGGAGCCGGAAATTCGATGGCTTCCAGAATGATCGGCTTGGCTTCGTCGCACAGCGTGTCGCCGGTGGTGATGTTTTTCAGCCCCACGCAAGCCGCGATGTCCCCCGCCTCCACCGACTCGATCTCTTCCCGCTTGTTCGCGTGCATGCGCAGCAGCCGCCCGATCCGGTCGCGCGTCTTCTTCGTCGAGTTGTAAATGCTCTGCCCGGTCTTCAGCACGCCGGAATACACCCGGATGTAGGTCAGGTGGCCAACGTATGGGTCGGTCATGATTTTGAACGCCAGCGCCGCGAACGGCTGGTCGTCCGCCGCGCGCCGCAGCACCGGCTCGTCCGAATTGGGATCGACGCCTTCGACCGGCGGAACATCCACGGGCGACGGCAAATAATCCACCACGGCGTCGAGCAGCGACTGCACGCCTTTGTTCTTGAACGCCGAACCCGCCAGCACCGGAACCAATTTCAAGGCGATCGTCGACCGGCGCAGAGACGCGCGCAGCTCGGCCGGCGTCAGCGTGTGCTGCTCGAGATATTTCGTCAGGATCGCGTCGTCGTGCTCGGCGATGTACTCCACCACTTTGTCGCGGTGTTCTTTGTAGAATTCCGGAGTCAGCGCCGAGGCGTGAACGGCGGTTTCGATTTCCGGCCGAGTCTTCAGGTACGCGGCGTCCCACAATTTTTCGAGCGGCAGGATTTCATATTCCGCTCCGAGCGTTTCGTCCTTCCAAACAATGGCTCGCTCTTCGATAAAATCGATGATCCCGATGAAGTTGTCTTCGCGGCCGATGGGATACTGCAGCGGAACGGGGTGTCCGGAAAGGCGCTGGCGCATGGTACGGATGGAATGGTCGAAATCGGCGCCGATCCGGTCCATCTTGTTGATGAAAGCGATGCGCGGAACGCGGTATTTGTCCGCCTGGCGCCACACGGTTTCCGTCTGCGGCTGCACGCCCGCCACCGCGTCGAAAATCGCCACGGCTCCGTCCAGCACGCGCAGCGACCGCTCCACTTCCACGGTGAAATCCACGTGTCCCGGCGTGTCGATGATGTTGACTCGGTATTTCTTGTCGAAGCGCGTCCAGAACGCGGTCGTCGCCGCGGACGTGATCGTGATGCCGCGCTCCCGCTCCTGCTCCATCCAGTCCATCGTAGCCGTGCCTTCGTGCACTTCCCCGATCTTGTAGGTCACACCCGTATAGAACAGGATGCGCTCGGTCGACGTCGTCTTTCCGGCGTCGATATGCGCCATGATCCCGATGTTGCGGGTATTCTCGAGTTGGACTTGCCGCGCCATCTCTGTTCCGGCCCTGGCTCCTCGCTCCGTTTACCAGCGGTAATGCGCGAAAGCCTTGTTGGCTTCCGCCATGCGGTGCACGTCTTCCTTCTTTTTCACGGCGCCGCCGCGGCCGTTGGCCGCATCCAGCAGCTCGCCCGCCAGCTTGTCCACCATCGACTTGCCGGCCCGGTCCCGGGCGTAGGAAACCAGCCAGTGGATCGCCAGCGACTGCTTGCGGTATGGATTCACTTCCACCGGCACTTGGTAGTTCGCGCCGCCCACCCGCCGCGTCTTGACCTCGAGAACCGGCTTGCAATTCTCGACGGCCTTCTTGAACAGCTTCAGAGCGTCGTCGTTCGCCGTCTTGGCCAGCTGGTCCATCGCCTCATAGAAAATCGTCTGCGCCGTCGACCGCTTGCCGTCGTACATCATGCTGGAAATAAATTTCTGAACCAGATCGCTGCCGTACACCGGATCGCCCGGCACCTTGCGTCGCAGAACCCATCCCTTGCGTGGCATCTTCTCTGTCTCTCCTGCTTCTCGCTCGGACTGCCCGGCCCCTACTTCTGCGCGGCTTTTGGCCGCTTCGCGCCGTACTTCGAGCGCCCCTGCTTGCGATTTTCAACTCCCGCGGCGTCGAGCGTGCCGCGAATCACGTGATAGCGGACTCCCGGAAGATCCTTCACGCGGCCTCCGCGAACCAGCACGATCGAGTGCTCCTGCAAATTGTGGCCGATCCCGGGAATGTAGGTCGTCACTTCGGCGCTGTTCGTCAAGCGGGCGCGAGCGACCTTGCGCAGCGCGGAGTTGGGCTTCTTCGGCGTTTGCGTGTAGACGCGGACGCACACGCCGCGCTTTTCCGGACATCCCTCGAGCGCCGGAGATTTCGTCTTGGTCCGGATCTGTTCCCGGCCGTTCCGCACCAGCTGTGAAAACGTCGGCACGCTTCTCTCCCTCGAATCGAAAAAATGCGCGGATTCCGCGCTGCGAGCGTGGTTCCATCACGCTCGCACACAAATCTGCGAGTGTATGAACAGAAAGGTCGCCAAACCCGAAGGAACTACCAGGTACTCCGCGCGGACGCTTCACCCCGAGGAGTGAACTGCATCAGCCAAAAGCGGAGAGGCTCACACGGCTTTGCGGGGCTGGCGCCCCATTTCGGCCGCTCTTCCCGTCCCCGTTCCGTCCTTCATTGTTCCGGGGTAAGGAAGACTTCCCAATCACCACCAGGGCCAAAGGCCCCTGCACAACCGGAAAAGTATAGCAAAACTTTCCTATGTGTCAACCGCATTCCTTGTGGAAAATCCCCGAGACGTCGCGCAACTCCCTTCCCTATGAGTCTCTTGTCGAACCCCTCCATGCCAAATCCGCCCAAGGCATCCTCCTCTCCTCGATTCCCTCGCCGTAGATCGGCGGAACATCTCCCGACGATTCGACGCCCGCGCGGCCGCCACTCAAAATCGTCCCTATTTCTAACTTCCTTATTTTCAATAGCATAATATTGGGTCCCATTTTGGAACTCGCCCCCAGCCTTCCCCCCCGACCCGAATAGATCCCTCCCTCATGCCGCTCAGTCCTCCGGATTACGACCACGGCACCTTGCAGTAGGCGCGTCTTTACGCTTTCCTTGAACCTCACTACACTCAATGCTTCAAATTCGGCCACCGGAGTTGTAATGAAAGTTGCAACCAGATTTTTCTTCGCCGCGATTTTTCTCCTCGCGTGTCTCTCTCCTGCGAGCGCGCAGCAGCCGGCCGCCTCGCTGCCGCCGAAAGTATCCGCCGCTTCCGCGGCGAGCGCGGACTATTCGCAGGAGCCCTTCGTCGTCGAGCAGTTGCAAAACAAAGTTCGCTTCGAGGATGACGGAACAGGGCAGCGGGAACAGATCGTCCGCGTTCGCGTGCAGAGCGACGCCGGAGTGCAGCAATTGGGAGAACTCGTCTTCGGCTACAGCGCCGCGAATGAATCGATGGATGTCGTCTATGTCCGCGTCCGGAAACCGGACGGAACCGTGGTGGCCGCCGGCGCCGACGCCGTGAAAGACATGACTTCCTCCGTGGCGCGCGACGCTCCGATTTACAGCGATTACAAGGAAAAGCACATCACGGTTCCGGCGCTTCATGCCGGCGACACGCTCGAATACGACATCGTGACCCACGTCAACCAGGCGCTTGCGCCCAACGAATTCTGGTACGAGCAGAATTTCGTCAAGAACGCCATCGTTCTCGACGAAACGCTCGAAGTGAATCTTCCCGCGGACCGCACCGTCACCATCAAGTCCGCCGCCTTTACTTCGATCGACGGAAAGGTCGAGCATCCGGCTCCGGCGCTCAAGGATGCCGCGACGCCGGCCCCGGCCGTCGCTTCGTTTTCAACCGCGAAAAAAGACGGCCGGGTCATTGACACCTGGAAATGGTCCAACCTCACGCGTCCCCCGGACACCGACGATTCGACGGAAAAGAAAACCTCGCCGAAAGAATCGAAAGAGCCGGACGTGCAGCTGACGACGTTCCGGAGCTGGAAGGAAGTGGCCCGCTGGTATGCATCGCTCGAAAAAGACCGCGTTGCGCCGACTCCCGAAATCCGCGCCAAGACCGCACAGTTGATCGCCGGAAAATCCACCGAACTCGATAAGATCGAGGCCATCTACGACTTCGTCTCCACCAACATTCGCTACGTCAGTCTCTCCTTCGGCCTTGCCCGCTACCAGCCCCACGCCGCCGGGGAGGTGTTTTCAAATCTTTACGGCGACTGCAAGGACAAGAGCACGCTCCTCGTCTCCATGCTCGAAGCCGCGGGAATCAACGCGGATTCCGTGCTGATTCCCTACGACCGTACGCTCGACCTCGAGGTTCCTTCGCCGCTGCAATTCGATCACGTCATCACCGCCGTTCCCGGCGCGCTCCCTGAAAAAGACCAGCTCGTCTGGATGGATTCGACGGCCGAAGTGGCCCCCTTCCGGCTTCTCGTCCGCAAGCTGCGCGACAAATCGGCGCTTCTGGTCTCTTCGGACGGCTCGGGGATGATCGTGAAGACCCCCGCCGATCCGCCCTTTCTCTCGACGCAACAGGTGGAAATCACGGGCCAGGTCAGCGACCTCGGTAAACTGACCGCCAAGGTCCACTACACGCTGCGCGGAGACAATGAGTTTGCTCTTCGCGCCGCTTTCCGCGGCACGCCCCGGACGCAGTGGAAGCAATTGGGGCAGACGCTGGCCACTCTCGACGGCATTCGCGGCGAGGTCACCTCCGTCGAACCCAGCGATCCGGCCGACACCCGGAATCCATTCGAGCTCGTTCTCGAATTCAACGAGCCCAATTTCCTCGACTGGTCGAGCAAGAAAGCGCAAGTCGCGCTGCCCCTTTTGAATATCGGAATGCCTCCGGCCGACGAAGACTCGGCCGATCCGATCAAGCTCGGCAGCCCCCTCGACGTCACCGTGTCCCTGAAACTCACCCTTCCCGCCAATTTTTCGGCCCAGCCTCCCGTGGCCATCGCCGTCGCCCGCGACTACGCCGAATTCAAATCCAGCTATCAATTCCAGGACCACGTCCTGACGGCTTCGCGGACGCTCAATTTCAAATTGCGCGAAATTCCCGCTTCCCGCTTGAGCGACTACCAGGCCTTCGAACGCGCGGTGGAATCGGACGAATCGCAGGGCCTCGAAGTCGAAAACTCCACCACCGGCGCTCCCGAAATTCCGTCCACGGCCAAGCCCGAGGAACTTTTCGAGGCGGGCTCGGCAGCTCTGAATGCCGGCAATCCCACCGCGGCAATTCCGCTCTTCAAACGCGTGGTCGAGCTCGATCCAAAACACAAGGAAGCCTGGAACGATCTCGGGCTCTCCTACCTTCGCGTCGGAGAGTTCAGCGACGCCGCCGATGCGTTTCAGAAACAGATCGGCGTCAATCCCTACGACGAGCACGCCTACGACTATCTCGGGATCACCTACCAGCAGCAGCAGAAATTTTCGGACGCCATCATGGCCTACAACCGGCAAATCGACGTCAATCCGCTCGATCCGATCGCTCACGCGGCTCTCGGCGGCGTCTACCTGACGCAGCATCGCTACGCGCAGGCCGTCCCCGAACTTGAAAAGGCGACCATCCTTTCTCCCGACAGC
Organism: Verrucomicrobiia bacterium; assembly: GCA_035503815.1. Lineage (GTDB taxonomy): Bacteria > Acidobacteriota > Terriglobia > Acidiferrales > UBA7541 > Palsa-295. The sequence continues at coordinate 330,911 of DATJTF010000015.1, read as the reverse complement.
GCCGAACTTCAAATCAGTCTCGGCCAGGCCTATTTGAATACGGGTGAAAAAGAAAAGGCGCTTCAGGCCTTCGACAAGGGCGTGGGAATGGCGCAAACGCCCGTCGTCTGGAACAACGTCGCCTACGCGCTCGCCGATCACCAGATTCAGCTCGATAAGGCTCTGCAATACGCGCAGAGCGCCGTCACCGCCACCGAAGCCGATCTTCGCAACGTGGATCTGGCTCATCTCAGGATTGAAGATTTGGAACGCGTCGAAAGTCTCGGCGCCTATTGGGACACGCTCGGCTGGGTTTACTTTCAAAAGGGAGACTTGGTTTCAGCCGAAAAATACATCCGCGCGGCCTGGCAACTCAACGGGCACGGCGAAGTGGCGGACCATCTCGCTCAACTCGAAGCGAAACAGGGGAACAAGGACCAGGCCGAAAAGATCTATGCCGAGGCTATCTCCGCGCCGAATTCCGTTCCCGAAACGCGCGGGCGCCTTGCCGCTCTGCTGGGCGTGGATGAAAAAGACAAGAAGATTGACGATCTCGTCTCCGCCGCAAGCCAAAATCTCGCTTCGCTGCGGGATATTCCCGCGGGCTCCCTGATGAAGACGGACGGCTCGGCCACATTTTTCCTTCAGGTGGCTCCCGGCGCCAATGGTCACGGGCTCGTCGAGTCGGCGAAATTCTACAAAGGGCAGGACGCCATGCGCCAGGCGGCCGACCGGCTGCACGGATTTGACCTCGGCCCCGTATTCCCGGACAGCGCGCCCACGAAGGTCGTTCGCAGCGCCACGCTCACCTGCCGCGCCGCGGCGAATTCCTGCACGCTTCGCCTGGCGCTTCCCGAGGACGTCCGCACCGTGAACTGAGGTTTTCTCCGCGCCCTCGCTACGCGCTTCCCTTCCTTCAAGCTCGAATGAATGCGCTGGCAAAGTGTGAGTGGCAACAGAGGGGGCTCGCGCTGCGTGGACCGGGAGGGGACCGCCGTCCGGGGGAAATTCGCGGCTACTTCAGTTCGAGGACTTCCTTTTCCTTCGCCGCGGAAAGATCTTCGATCTTCTTCGTTTCCGCCTGCGTCACTTTCTCCAGCTCGTCGAGCGACCGCTTCTTATCGTCCTCGCTGATCTTCTTTTCTTTCTCGAGCTTTTCGATTGCTTCCTTCATATCGCGGCGGATGTTGCGGACCGCGGTTCGGTGGTTTTCGAGCACTTTGTGGATGTGTTTCACCAGCTCTTTGCGCCGGTCTTCGGTGAGCGAGGGTATCGGAACGCGAACCACTTTGCCGTCGTTGGCCGGATTCAATCCCAAATCCGACGTGCGAATCGCCTTGTCAATCAGCGGCACCGCTCCCGGATCCCACGGCGAAATCACGATCATCGCCGGGTCGGGCACGGTCAGCGTTCCCAGCTGGTTCAGCGGCATCGACGTGCCGTGATAATCCACGCGCACCCCTTCGAGGAGCGAAACGTTCGCCCGGCCTGTCCGCACTCCCGCCAGGTCCCGGCGAAAATCCTCGACGGCCTTTTCCATGCGCGCCTTGGCTTGTGCCAGCGCGTCCTTGCTTGTCGCCACGATTGTCATGGAAAGTTCGCCTCCCCTGCCGGAATGCTACGCCGCGCCCACCGTCGAGCCCACTCGCTCGCCCAGTAGCACGCGTTTCAAGTTTCCGGCTCTGTTCATGTCGAAAACCACGATGGGCATCTTGTTGTCCATGCACAGCGAGATCGCCGTCGAATCCATCACGGCCAGCCCCTTTTGCAGCACTTCCAAATACGAGATTCGCTCGAATCGCTTGGCGTTCGGCACTTTCTCCGGGTCGGCGTCGTACACTCCGTCCACGCGCGTCGCCTTCAAAATGACCTGCGCTTTGATCTCCATCGCGCGCAGCGCCGCCGCCGTGTCCGTCGAAAAATACGGGTTCCCCGTCCCGCCCGCGAAAATCACCACCCGCCCTTTTTCCAGGTGCCTCGCGGCTCGCCGGCGGATAAACGGCTCCGCCACTTCGTGCATCTCGATCGCGCTCATCAGCCGCGTGTGGCAGCCCGCCTTTTCCAGAGCGTCCTGCAGCGCCAGGCCGTTGATTACCGTCGCCAGCATGCCCATGTAATCGCCGGTCGCGCGGTCTATGGCCAGCTCCTTCTGCCGCGCCCCGCGGAAAATGTTTCCTCCGCCCACCATGATCGCCACTTGCACTCCCAGGTCGTACACCCCCTTCACTTCCTGGGCAATGCTCTGAATCGTCGGCGCATGAATGCCGAAATCCAGCGGCCCGGATAGGGACTCGCCGGATAGCTTCAATACAATCCGTTGGTAGACGGCTTTGCCTGGCTGGGAGAGGTTCGAACCTTCAGAATCGTTGTTGGTCATCGTGGAATCAACGAGCGCCAAGGCTCGCTGGCATTCTATTGCGCTTTCCCTCGTTTCGCACTTCGTTTCTTGCGCGCTTCTTCGCGCGAAATCCCGTTTCCCCGGGACGCCCTAGACGGCCGGAACCGCCACGCCCGTCTCTTCGGCGCCGTCGGCGGGCGACGCGATTCCCTCCGATTCGCCCACCTTGAAGCGCGAAAACCGCCGGATCGTGATGTTCTCTCCGATTTTGGCGATCAGCTGGTCGATCAGCTCCTTTACCGTTACTCCTTCGTCCCGGATGAAGTGCTGCTCGTAGAGGCAATTCTCTTCGTAGAACTTCTCCATCTTCCCGTTGATGATCTTCTCGATCACTTCTTCGGGCTTGCCCGTCTGACGGGCTTGTTCGCGATAAATGTCCCGCTCGCGGTCCAGCACATCCTGCGTCACTTCCTCGCGCCGTAAAAATCGCGGATCGAGCGCCGCAATGTGCATCGCCACGTCGTGGCACAGTTTCTGAAAATCTTCCGTGCGGGCCACGAAATCGCTCTCGCAATTCACTTCCACCAGCACGCCGATTTTTCCCCCGGCGTGGATGTAACAGCTCACCAGCCCTTCCGTCGTCGCGCGCTGCGCTTTCTTCGCCGCCGCCGCCTGTCCCTTCTTGCGAAGGACGTTGATGGCCTGCTCGACGTCGCCGTTCGTCTCGATCAGCGCTTCGCGGCACGCGTTGAACCCCGCGCCGGTTCGGTCCCGCAATTCCTTCACGAGTTGCGCGGGTATATTGGGTTTTCCAGGTGTCGCCATGGCTCGGCTCGGTTCCTTTGTGAGATGGGTTTCTTCGGACCGCCCCGCGGATTCGCCGCGGAACGCGGCCTCCGCCGGGGCTTCGTGCCGGATTGAACTCTACCGGGAAGAGGTGTCGTCGTTCGCGACCGGCGTCGGAGTCTCCACTTCCTCGGCTGCTTGAGCTATTTCCAGATCTCCCTCGACGAAATCCCCTTCTTGCTTCTCGTACTCTTCGTAGGCGCTCGTGTCCACGTATTCCACGCCGCCTTCGGTGACGCCTTCCGCCGCCTTCTGGTCGGCGATCTGCGTCTGCTCGAACGACTCGCGCCCGGATAGGACCGCGTCGGAAATCTTCGATGTGAACAGCCGGATGGCCCGCAGCGCGTCGTCGTTCCCGGGTATCACCCAATCCACCAGGTCGGGATCGCAATTCGTGTCCACGATGGCCACCACCGGAATTCCCATCCGCCGCGCCTCGCGCACCGCAATCACTTCGGCGTTCGGGTCGATCACAAACATCGCGTCCGGCAGCGACGCCATGCTCTCGACGCCGGCAAAATTCTGCTGCAGGTGTTTCAGCTCGCGGTCCAGCCGCGCCGCTTCTTTCTTGGGCAGCGCCGCCATGCGGCCGTCTTCCGTCATCGCCTTCAGCAGCTTCAGCCGCTTGATGGATTTCTGCAGGGTCACCCAATTCGTCAGGGTTCCGCCCAGCCAGCGGTGGTTCACGTAGTACATTCCGCACCGGTTGGCTTCTTCCGCGGTCGCTTCCTGGGCCTGTCTTTTCGTCCCCAGGAACAGCACCGTCTTGCCTTGTCCGGCAAGCTCCGCCACGTAGCGCGCGGCCTCGCGGAACATCTTCAAAGTCTTTTGCAGGTCAATAATGTGAATTCCGTTGCGTTCGCCGAAGATGTACTCCTTCATCTTCGGGTTCCACCGGCGGGTCTGGTGGCCGAAATGAACTCCGGCCTCCAACAGCTCCTTCATCGTAATTTCGACTGCCAAATTGCCTCCTTAAGAAAGGGACGCTTCCACACCCGCTTTCGCGGGCCAGCGTCCTTTTTTGCCGGTTCCTTCCCGGCCGTGAAATTTGCTCCGGCTCCCGCGCAACGGAAGCCGGCAGCATGACTGCCCGAAAAATCTAGCGCTTGCTGTACTGGAACCGCCGCCGCGCGCCCTTCTGTCCGTACTTCTTGCGCTCCTTCATGCGCGGATCCCGCGTCAGAAATCCGTTCTTTCGCAGGCTCGGCCGCAGGTCCGGGTTGAGGATCGCGATCGCCCGCGACAATCCCATCCGCACCGCTCCCGCCTGTCCGCCCACTCCGCCGCCCTTGACCGTCGCCCGCACCTGGAGCTGGTCCTGCGTCTGCGTGAACTTCAGCGGCTCGACCGCCGCCGTGTGCCACGCGACGTTCCGGAAATATTCGTCCACCGGCCGCCCATTCACCGTGAACGACGCCGCCCCTTGCTTGATGTATACCCGCGCCACCGCTTCCCGGCGGCGGCCCGTGCCGTAGAACTGCTTTCCTCCGGCGCCTTCCATTGGACTCGATGCTGAACTCAACGTTCCTCCTCATTCCCACCGGCTCTTTCGGCCGGCTGCGGCGGAAAGCCGCATAATACCCGCGCCCGCGCGGACTTCCCCGCGCAGCGCGTCAAAATTCGTGAAATCCCCGGGTTACAGCGCAACAGGCTGAGGCTTCTGACCGGCGTGGCGGGCAAGCGCTTCACTTCCGGCATACACTCGCAGCTTCTTGGCGCGGTGAGCGCGCAGCTTGTTCTTGGGCAGCATCCCCAGGACGGCTTCGCGCACCACTTCTTCAGGACGGCGCTGCAACATCTCTCGCACGGGCGTTTCTTTCAATCCGCCCGGATATCCGCTGTGACGGTGATACACCTTCTGGTCGATCTTGTTTCCCGTCAGCCGAATCTTTTCCGCGTTGATCACCACCACGTGATCGCCGCAATCCAGATGGGGAGTGAACTTCGGCTTGTCCTTCCCGATCAGGATCCGCGCCACACGCGTCGCCAATCGCCCCAATACCTGGCCGTTCGCGTCCACCACGAACCACTCTTTCCCTTCCATCAACTCTTCGGCCTCTCGGCCCTTTGGCACATACGTCCGCATCTGCTCGGTCACACCTTTCCCTATGTAGACAAACTCTGAGTCTAAAGTACGCGGCCGATTCTGTCAACGAACTCCTGGCCGCCCGCTCTGCCTTCCTCCGAAACTTCCGAAGCGAACTGCCCGCCCAGAAAAAAAAGGGCCGCTTCCGGAACTCGCAAAAGCATCGAGCTCCCAAGCGGCCCTCGATCGCTCGATTTTTTCGGAGACTACGTGCCTTCGGACCACGAAGCCAGGTAGTGCTCCTGCTCCGGCGTCAGCTTGTCGATCTGGAATCCCATCGATTCCAGCTTCAGCTTGGCGATCTGCTGGTCCAGATGCTCGGGCACCGCGTACACCTGCGGCTTCAGGTCCTTCGCGTTCTTGACCATGTACTCCGCCGAGAGCGCCTGGTTCGCGAAGCTCATATCCATCACTGCCGCCGGGTGGCCTTCGGCCGCGGCCAGGTTGATCAGCCTTCCGTCGCCCAGCAGATAGATCTTCCGGCCATCTTTCAGCGAGTATTCGTCCACAAACGGCCGCACTTCCTTTTTCCCGCTCGAAAGTTTCTCGAGCGCCGGAATGTCGATTTCCACGTTGAAGTGCCCCGAGTTGCTGATCACCGCTCCGTCCTTCATCCGCTCGAAGTGATCGTGCGCGATCACCGACTTATTTCCCGTGACGGTCACGAAAACATCGCCGACTTTCGCGGCTTCGTGCATCGGCATCACCCGGAATCCATCCATGACGGCTTCGATCGCCTTCGTCGGATTCACCTCCGTGACGATCACGTCCGCTCCGTGTCCCTTGGCGCGCATTGCCACGCCGCGGCCGCACCAGCCGTACCCGGCGACCACCACCTTGAGTCCCGCCAGCAGCAAGTTCGTCGCCCGGATGATTCCGTCGAGCGTTGATTGCCCCGTCCCGTACCGGTTGTCGAAGAAATGCTTCGTCAGCGCGTCGTTCACCGCGACAATCGGAAATTTCAGAGTCCCGTCCTTGGCCATCGCCCGCAGCCGGATCACTCCCGTCGTGGTCTCCTCTGTGCCGCCGATTACTCCCTTCAGCAGGTCGGTCCGTTTGGTGAGAAGCTGGGTCACCAGGTCCGCGCCGTCGTCCATCGTGATTTGCGGCTTGGGATCGAGCGCCGCATTGATGTGCGCGTAGTACGTCGCGTTGTCCTCGCCCTTGATCGCAAACGTCGGAATCCCATAATCCTTCACCAAGGACGCCGCCACGTCGTCCTGGGTCGAAAGCGGATTCGACGCGCAGAGCACCACATCCGCTCCCCCGTCCCGCAGCGTGATCATCAGGTTGGCCGTCTCGCTCGTCACGTGCAGGCACGCCGACGCCCGGACGCCCTTCAGCGGCTTGTCCTTGATGAATTGCTTCCGGATCAGCTGCAGCACGGGCATGTGCTGGTTGGCCCATTCGATGCGGCGCTTGCCCTTGTCCGCGAGCGCGAAATCTTTTACGTCGCCGTTCAACTTAATCGTCGTTTCCACGAAGACTCCCCTTTGCGTTGGATGCGGATAGCTCCGGCTTCTGAATCCCGGTTCCCTTCCGCCTGTTTCGAATCTTTATCCTGCGGTGTCCGCCAAAGCCCCGTGCCGCGGCTCTCTTTAGGAAGATACGGCGACCGTTCCTCGAACTCCGGCTTCCTTGCGAATCGCTTCGGCCTTGTCCGCCCGCTCCCATGTGAAGCCCGGCCCGCTCCGCCCAAAGTGCCCGTACGCGGCTGTCGGCAAATAAACCGGCCGCCGCAGATTGAGCGTCTCGATGATTCCCTTCGGCGTGAGTTGGAAGAACGCGCGGACCAGCTCGGTGATTTGAGAATTCGGAATCGTTCCCGTTCCGAACGTGTCGGCCATCACGGAAACCGGCTCCGCCACGCCGATCGCGTAGGCCAGTTGAATCTCCACTTTGCGCGCCAGCCCCGCCGCCACGATGTTCTTCGCCACGTAGCGCGCCATGTAGCAGGCCGACCGGTCCACCTTCGAGGGATCTTTCCCCGAAAACGCTCCGCCGCCATGCCGGCTATAGCCGCCGTAGGTGTCCACGATGATTTTCCGGCCCGTCAATCCCGCATCCCCCATCGGCCCGCCGGTAACGAACCTTCCCGTCGGATTGATGTGAAATTTCGTGTTCTTGTCGAACATCTGCGGAGGGATTACCGGCTTGATGACGTGGTTCAGCACCGCCTCATGCAATTCGGCGTTCGACACCTTCTCGCCGTGCTGCGTCGATATGACCACGCAGTCCACGCGGGCCGGCCGCCCGTCCTTGTATTCCACTGTGACTTGGGATTTTCCATCGGGCCGGAGGAAATCAACGGCGCCGGACTTGCGAACTTCCGATAGCTTGTGCGTCAGCTGGTGCGCCAGTTGAATTGGCATCGGCATCAGCTCGGGCGTCTCGTCGCAGGCAAAACCGAACATCAGTCCCTGGTCGCCCGCCCCTCCCGTGTCCACGCCCATCGCGATGTCCGGAGACTGCTTCTTGATCGTCGAAATCACCGCGCAGGTGTCCGCGTCGAACCCGTACTTGGCGCGCGTGTACCCGACTCTCCGGATGACTTCCCGGGCCACATCGGAGAAATCCACATACGTCGTGGTCGTGATCTCTCCGGCAACCACAATCAGCCCCGTGGTGACCAGCGTCTCGCACGCCACTCGCCCATTCGGGTCATCCTTCAGAACCGCGTCCAGAACCGCATCGGACACTTGGTCGGCGATTTTATCGGGATGCCCTTCGGTCACCGATTCCGAGGTAAATAGGAACTTATCGTCAGCGTGCGCCAAATCAATCTCCTTCAACCGTTAGGGTTGCCCTCACACAGCCTAGGGGCAAAATCTCGCAGAAAAGTTAGCTCCTGACGGTAACATACCGCCTGAAAAAGAGTCAATTCAGCGCAGTAAAACGCTTGTTTGCAAGGCTGAACGGACGAATCCGGCCCTCGAAATGTACCGGCGATTTCTCGCCGTCTCCAACTATTTGCTTCCGGTCTGTCCGGGATCCTAAGCGTTGTCCCGCCGAAACAGGAGGTAGGCGCGGATGAACGGGTCAAGGTCGCCGTCCAGCACCTTCTGGACTTCGCCTCGCTCCACCTTCGTGCGGTGATCTTTAATCAGTTGGTAAGGCTGCAGCGTGTACGACCGGATCTGGCTTCCGAAGCTGATTTCCGGCTTCGAAGCGTCCAGTTTGCGCATATCCTCGCGCCGCTTTTCGATCTCCCTCTCGTACAGCTGTGATTTCAGCAGCTTCATGGCCAGCTCGCGATTCTTATGCTGGCTCCGCTCGTTCTGGCACTGCACCACGATTCCCGTCGGGATGTGCGTGATCCTCACGGCCGTCTCGACCTTGTTCACGTTCTGCCCGCCGTGCCCGCCCGCCCGGAATGTGTCCAGCCGGATTTCATCCGGCTTCACTACGATCTCGATCCGGTCGTCAATCTCGGGAATCACGAACGCGGACGCAAACGAAGTGTGCCGCCGCGCCGCCTGGTCAAATGGCGAAATCCGCACCAGCCGGTGCACTCCGCTCTCTCCCGCCAGCATTCCGTAGGCGTTTTCGCCTTCGATCTGAACCGTCGCCGACTTGATCCCCGCCTCTTCTCCCGGCGTCGAGTCCAGCACCGTCGCGCGAAACCCCTTCGATTCCGCCCACCGCAAATACATCCGCAGCAGCATTTCCGCCCAGTCCTGCGATTCCGTTCCGCCCGCCCCCGGCTTCACGGTGAGGATGGCGTTCAGCCGGTCGTTCTCCCCCGCCAGCAGCGTCTTCGTCTCGAGTTCCGAGACGTAGGAGTCCACGGCGTCAATTTCCTTGGCCGCTTCGGCGAGCACGGTTTCCCGCTGGCCCGCGTCGGTCTCCTCCTGCGCCAGGTGCAGGTAGGTCTCGATGTCGCCCGCCTTGGCGTCGAGCGACTTGGCGCTGCTGATCCGGTCTTCCAGCAGTTTCCGTTCCTGCAGGATCGCTTGCGCCTTCGATTGGTCCTTCCAGAAATCCGGGTCGCTGGTTTTTTCTTCGAAAGAGGCTATCTGCTTCTCGGCCGACGGAGCGTCAAAGATAGCTCCGGACAAGTCCGATCCGCTTGTTGAGTTCGCTGTAGCGTTGCTGGAGGTCTTCGATTTGCATGGCCAAAATTCTACAAGTGAAACGTGAATAAGGGAAGCCGCCGCACCCGTTCCCGTTTTCGCGTCAAGCGCCGGTCCCGGCGAGCGGCCGCTTGAAAAATGTCAGCGCCAAAAGCGCGATAGACGCGGCGACGCACACCCACGCCAGCCAGTCCCCGAATCGTACGTACAACGACTCGTCCGTCCGGAAACCGTACGGCGCGTCGAGCTGCCCCCGGACATCCGGCTCGAGCTCCGCGACGATCCGCCCGTAGGGATCGATCGAAACCGTGAACCCGTTGTTCGTGTCGCGCAAGAGCCACCTCCGGCTCTCCACCGCGCGCACCCGCACCATCATCAAATGCTGCGCTGGCGCCGACGACCGCCCGAACCATCCATCGTTCGATATGTTGACCAGCAGCGTCGCGCCCCCCTTCGCAAACCGCCGGATCTCGTCGGGGAATATCGATTCGTAGCAGATGAACACTCCGATTCGTCCTCCGGGTATCGCGCCCACGCGGTACTCCGTCCCCGGAGTAAAATCCGAAATGTCGGCCGTCAGCCTCTTCGCGAAGGTCAGATATTTTCGCAGCGGGACGTATTCGCCGAACGGAACGAGATGAATCTTGTCGTAGGTGAACACGCGGCGTCCCGAGGGATCCAGCAGCACCGCCGAATTCGTGGCGATCCATTTTCCCCCGCCTTCCAGCTTCCAATCCACGATTCCCACCAGAAAATATTGATCGGCCCGCTGCGCGATTCGCACCGCCCGCTGCTGAAAATTCAAATCCTGCAGGCTGAATGGCGCCGGCACTTCCGGCCAGATCACGATTCCGGGCGTTCTCCGCGCCGCATTCACGCTGATCTCTTCGAGTTCGTTCATGTCCGCGGCGTGAACCTGCAGCCAGTTCGACGGGTACTCTTCCGATTGCGGAAAATCCGTCTGCACCAGGTGCGCGATGTGGTCCACCTTCGCGAGCGGCACCAGATACTTGCCCTCAGTCCCGGCGAGAATCAGCAGCGCGCTCGTCGCCAGCAAAATCTTCCACACGCTCCCTCGCCGCACCAGCACTGCGTAAGCGAACAGCGAACCATACCCGGCCACGAGCAGCGACAATCCGTATATCCCGGTCACCGAAACGACTTGCAGCAGCGCCAGGCTTCCCGTCGCGGCATAGCCCGAAAGGCACCAGGGAAATCCGAGAATCGGCAGCCGGGTGCGCAGCAACTCCACTGCGACCCACAGCGCCGGTGCGAGCCCGCAAGCGAACCCCACGCCCTTCCGCGACACCTGCGCCACACCCCACGAAAAAATCGTCAACATCAGCCCGAAAGTTGCCGCGAGCAGCAACACCAGCCCGGCGGAAGTCAACGGATCCACGTCTCCGTACTTGTGCATCACCGTGTCAATCCAGGGAACGCACACCGGATAAAAGGCGAGACCGTGGAGAAATCCGTAGAGAGGAGCCTGCTTCGGCGGCGCGCCCACCGACGCCAGCACCAGCAGCCCGACCGAAATCCAGGCCAGCAACGCCAAATTATAGTTGGGAAACGAAAGACCCAGAGCGACGCCGCTCGCGATCGCCAGCAGCGCCCGCGTATACCAGGAAAAATTCATTCAGCGCTTGATTATAGGACTGAACCCCGCCTTGACGAGAGCCTGTTTCGCCGCTTCCGCGGATTTTTCGTCCGGATAGGGACCCACCTGCACCCGGAACAGCGCGTCTCCCGACGGCGCCACAACAAACGATGGAAATCTCTTCTGCTGCGCGGCGTCGGCCAGCGCCAGCGCGTCGTTTTCACTCTTCAACGCCGCCAGTTGCAGCACCACCGCTCCCTTCGGAATAAAGGGCGACTTGAATTTCGCCGGAGTCTTCGCATAGGCCGCTATCGGCTTTTCCGGAACGGGCCGATTGCCGGCGGACTCTCTGCCCGCCCTTGCGGACCCGGCAGCCGGAGAGCTCGCCGCCGGCTCCAGCCGATCGTTGTCCTTCTTCGAATCGAAATCCCACTCGCCGCTCGTCGCCGGCGCTGCATTTCCCGACTCTTCCTTGCTCTTTTTCGGAGCCGCCTCCGGAATCGCAGGCGCGCTTCTCACCGGCGTATCGGCCGCATGAACGGACCCGCTGAATTGCGTCCGCCCCATGACATACCCGAGCGTGAAAAACACGCCGCACAGAAGCACAACGCCGAGAAATAGCCCCACCAGGTGCCGGCTTTCCAGCACTCGGTCGCCGCCCCCTCGTTTTCCTCCTCCTGCCATTCTCTTTACTTCTTCCCCCCGAGCGTATTCGCCCACTGCGTGATGATGTCAATCGGCAGCGGGAAGATCACCGTGGTGTTTTTTTCCACGCCGATCTCCACCAGCGTCTGCAGATACCTCAGTTGAATCGAAGCCGGCTCCTTTTGCAGCACATTGGCCGCTTCGGACAATCGCGCAGAAGCCTGGTATTCGCCTTCCGCCGCGATCACCTTGGCGCGCCTCTCGCGTTCCGCCTCGGCTTGGCGGGCGATCGCCCGCTGCATCGACTCCGGAATATCAACCTGTTTGACTTCTACCTTCGTTACCTTGATACCCCAGGGCTCCGTATCCTGGTCAAGGATTAGTTGCAGCTTGGCGTTAACTTTTTCGCGCTCGGACAGGATTTCGTCCAGCTCGAACTGCCCCACCACGCTGCGCAGCGTCGTTTGCGCCAGTTGCGACGTCGCGTACAAATAATTCTGCACCTGCGAAATCGCCAGGTTCGCCTCCACCACGCGGAAATAGCAGACCGCGTTCACCTTCACCGATACGTTGTCTTTCGTAATCACGTCCTGCGGCGGCACGTCCAGCGCTTCGATCCGCAGCGACACCCGGATCAGCTTGTCGATCGGCGCAATCACCAGCTGCAGCCCCGCTCCCTTCGCTTCCGGTAGCATTCGCCCCAGCCGCAGAACCACCCCGCGCTCCCACTCCTTCAATACGTATATGCAGTTGAAGAGCCAGATCAGAAAGATGAGAACCACAATCGCCAGGAATACTGTGATCGCATCCATGAATTCCCTCCCCCATGACTCTTGAAATCAAATCGCCCGCTTGCCGTGCTTCCGCTTAGGATTTCGATTCTACCCGTTCCACTTCCAGCATGAGCCCCGACACTTTCTTCACCCGCACGCGTTCCCCTTTTGTCAGCCGGCCTTCCCGTTGCGGCACGGCCCGCCAGAGCTCGCCGTGAATGAAAATCATCGCCGGGCCTCCGTCCGCCCCGGCCGGTTCCACCACTTCGCCCACCTGCCCCACCATCTCTTCCTTGCCCGTCGCCTGCTTCCACCGGAAGGATCGCATCACCAGCCGCATAATGATGATCACGATCACAGCCATTGGCACCGCCACACCCAGCGCTACCGGCCAGCTCACGCCGCCTCCTGTTATTGGGGACCGGACCAGAAACAGCGCCCCCAGCACCATGGCGATGATTCCTCCCACTCCCAGAACTCCGTGCGTGGGAAATTTCGCTTCCAATACGAACAGCGCCAGCGCGCACACGATCAGCAGCAATCCCGCGAACGACACCGGCAGCAGCTGCATCGCGTAGAGAGCCAGCACCAGGCAGATCGCTCCGAATACTCCCGGCGCAAAAAGTCCCGGATGCGTCACTTCCACGTAAATCCCCAGCACTCCCAAGAGCAGCAGCACGAAAAACGCATCGGGTTGCACGATGCGCGACAGGAACCTCTCCCGCGGCGTCATCGAGATCGCGACGATCGCGGGCTGCGCAAGATTCAGCGTCATCGTGCTCCCGTCGAACCTCGTGATGCTCCGCCCGTTGATTTTCCCGAGCAAATCCTGCGTCGACGCCGCCACCACATCGATCAGCTTTCCGTCCAGCGCTTCCTTGTCGCTGAACGCCTTCGCCTCCGTCACCGCCGTCTCCGCCAGCTCCACGTTCCGCCCTCGCTTCTCCACGTAGCTGCGCAGATACGCCGTTGCGTCGTTCAGAATCTTTCTGTTCAGCGTCTCGTCCACCTTGATCGGCTGGCCGCCGATCTCGAGAATCGGCGACGCCGCTCCTGTCTCCGTCCCCGGCGACATCGCCGCGATGTCCGCCGACAGAAGTATGAAATATCCCGCCGAAGCCGCGCGCGATCCGGTCGGCGACACGTAGACCGCGACGGGGACGTTCGATGTGAGGATTGCGTGCACGATCTCCCGCATGGCGGTGTCCAGCCCGCCGGGCGTATTGATCGTGATCAGGACGAGGTTGGCCTTCCGTTGATTGGCTTCCGCGATTCCGCGCGAGATGTACTCCGCCAGAATGGGTTCGATCGGGCCGTCAATCCGAAGTTCGACCACCGTGGACCCGGCCGCATTCGATTCCGTCGCCGCCGCCCGCGCGGTTCCCGGCATGCAAATCGCCAGCGCGGTGAGAGCGCACGCCATCCCGAGCCAGCGTCGCAATGCGAGGAACGCCATTCTGGCGCGTATTATAGCAATACTTGCCCGCGAGTCTCGAAACCTTTAGGAAAGCGTCTCGAACGAAGAGGTCTGCTGAAGCCCGCCGGGCGGAACACTTTTCCGGCGGAAAATCGCTGCGCGCCGCGAACAAATCCGGCCGGCGTCAGTTCTGTACCATCTTGCGGTTTCGCTCGTACGACGGCGGCACCACCAGCACTTCCTGCACCCGCGGATCCTTGATCACTTTCGCGAATGCCGGGTCGGTTTCCGCCGAGAGAAATTGCTGATATTCCGCGTCGCGCGCCAGCTTCAAATAGTGCGCCGCGTCCTCCGCGTCTCCGCCCTCCGCGTACGTCTTCGCCACGATGAAGTAAAAGAGCCCCGGATCCGTCGTCGTCCGCTGCTGCAGAATCGATCCCGAGCTTCCGTGTTGCGCGAACACTTCCGGGTCCACGGCGATCGCTCTTTGAAACGCGTCAATCGCCAGCGCGTATTCCTTCTTTCCGAAATAGGCGTATCCCAGGTTGCTGTACACCGCCCCCAGGTCGTCGCGCAGCTTCACCGCCTTTTTGTAATACCGGATCGCCTTCCCGTAGTTTTTCTTCGCGTATTCGATTGTCCCGAGATTGTTGATGGGACTCACGAAGGTCTTGTCCGCCTTCATCGAGCGCTTGAAGTAGTGCTCGGCGGCATGGAAATCTTCCAGCTGCTCGTACCCGACGCCGATCTTATTGAGCAGCGGGCCGTCCTCGCGGTCGCTTCTGAGGATGCCTTCGTAAATCCTCACGCCGCCGGCGTAGTTCTTCTCGGCCATTTGGATGTCGCCGCGCAACTCGGCCATCTCCCGGGGCGTCATCGGAGCCGCCGCCGTGGGCGTCGTCGTTGTCTTTTGTGTTGCGGTTGAGGATTGTTGCTGCCCGCCGGCAAATTGAACGCAGAGAACCACCAGGGGAACTACAAAGAGGGCTTTGGAGTTCATAGCCCGTCTCCTTGATTGAGTCGAGCCACCAATCGCTCAATCACCAAGTGAAGCTGCGGTTAAGGCTTGGGATTCTCCGCAGGCTTCTTACTGCCCCCAAAGATACCAAAAATACGGTCAAGTAGCCCCTTTTTCTTTTCAGGGTCCTGCCCTGCCTGGGACGGGGTATTCCCCGCGTTCGCCCCCGCCGCCGGTTGCTGCTTTCCGCCCGGCAGCGAAGGATTCGGCGTCCCGTTTCCGTTCGGCGGCTGCACGCTCGGGTTGGGTGATTTTCCCAGCAGCCGCGAAAGCCACGTCGTCGGCGACGAGCCCGCCATCTGTTCTCCGCCGTGCAAGCCGCAATACTGCGTCGGTTCGCTTCCCTCGATGAAATATTCCTCGGCTGTTTGCGGGCATTGCGGGGTTGCCAGTTCCCCTGACGACGGGTCAATGGCCTCTTCTACCACTCCCGGCGGCGGTTCGAAATCCTGCGTGTCGTGATACGCGGGCAAGGCGACCGCCCGCTTCATGAATTCAGCCCACATCGGCGCCGCCGCTTCGCTTCCCGATAGCCCCAGGTCGCGATTGTCGTCGAAGCCCACCCAAACGACGCAGAGCAAATTCGACGTGAACCCCGCAAACCACCCGTCGCGCGATGTTCCCGTCTTCCCCGCCGCCGGAGCGTCGAACCCCATCGCCCGAACCGTCGCGCCCGTCCCTTTATTGATCACGTCTTCCATCAAGCTTGTGGTGAGGAACGCCACTCTCGGATCGAGCACTTGCCGCGTCTGCGGCGTGTTTGCCTCGTCCACCGTCCCATCCGCTCCCACCACGCTGCGGATGAACAGCGGCTCCGACCGGTTGCCGTCGTTCGCGAAAATCGTGTATCCCGCCGCCACGTCGAGCGGCGTCATCTCATACGCGCCCAGCGCCATTGCCGGCGTCGCCAAAATATTCGTTCCCAGCCCCATCTGCCGCACCACGTCCACCACCCGCTGGTAGCCCACCAGTTCGGCCACCTTGATCGTCGCCACGTTCAGCGAGTGGATCAGCGCGTCCCGGACCGTCACCGTGCCGTAAAACTCTTCCCCGTAATTGTTCGGCGTATATTCCTTCCCGTCGAAATCAAATGTCGTCGGCACGTCGTCCACCGTCGTCGTCGGCGTCACCACCGGCGTCATCCCCTCCGCCGCGTTGTCAAACGCCGCCGCGTACACGAACGGTTTGAACGCCGAACCCGGCTGCCGGTGCGCCAGCACGTGGTTGAGCTGGCTCTGCCCGTAGTCACGCCCTCCCACCAGCGCCCGGATCTCTCCCGTGTGCGGATCCAGCGCCACCAGCGCCACCTGCACCTTGGGCACCGGCTCCCCTTTCTTCTTCCACAGCGCGTACCTACGCGCCAGCAGCTTGTCCACGTCCTCGACGCCGATCTGCACCGCCTGCGAAGCGGCCCGCTGCAAATCCGGATCGAGCGTCGTGTACACGCGGTAGCTCTGCGTCTCCAGATCGCTTTCCGAGAATTTCTCCAGCAAGTGGTCTTTCACCATGTCCACGAAATACGGAGCTGTGCTCGTGTCCACTCCGCCGTTCGTGAATTTCAGCTTTTCCTTTTTCGCCGCGGCTTCCTGCTCCGGAGTGATGTACCCGTCTTCCACCATTTGCCCCAGCACGCGGTCGCGCGCGTCCGCGGCTCGTTCCGGATGGTTTTCCGAGCTCGAATAACGGTTGGGCGCCCGGATGATCGCCGCGAGGAATGCCGATTCACCCAGGTTCAGCTCGCGGATGTCTTTTCCAAAATACGCTTCCGCCGCTTCCCCGAATCCCCGGATCGCAAAGCTGCCCCGGTTGCCCAGATACACTTCGTTGGCGTACAGCTCGAAAATTTGCGGCTTCGAGAATCGCTGGTCGATTTCGAACGCCATCAGAATTTCCTTCACCTTGCGGCTCCACACGCGCTTTGTGGTGAAGAAGAAACTTCGCGCCACTTGCATGTCGATCGTGCTCGCTCCCTGCGCTTTCTGGCCCCGCAGCACGTCGTAGAACGCCGCTCCCCCCACCCGCACCAGATCCACCGCTCCGTGGTCGAAAAATCTTTTGTCCTCGGCCGCCAATATGGCGTCGATCATATTCTTCGGAATGTCGTCGTACCGCACCACCCGCCTTTTCTCCCGCGAGCTGTCGAACAGATTGGTGATCAGCTCCGGCTCGATTTGCGCCATTTCCATGTTCTGGGCGCTCTTGAGCGGCGTGATTCTGACGATCGAATTTCCCGCGAAATCCACCCGCAGCGAGTTCCCGCCGTGGAAATAGGAATCCGCCGACGGCATGATTTCCACCCGAGGGCCGTTCACGTGGAACACTCCCGTCGCTCCCGGAACGCTGCTCTCCTGGTATCCCGCGCTCAGCAGGTAGTCGGCCAGCTCTTTCGGCCGCATCGTTTCGCCCGTATAGATCCGGCCCGGCATCGAGTAGACCCGCGAAGTGTTTTGGAAGACTTGTCCGGTGAGATGCTGATCGATCATTCGCCCGAATTGCAGGTAGTAGTAGGCGAATACACTGGTGCCGGCGAGTAGGACGCCGAGCGCCAAAATCAGCAGCGCTATGCCAACGCGGGACGTCCAAAATCCCCGGGCAATTCGAATTCGCAAACCGTGCCTCGCCTTCGTTAGTGGAGTGAGGAAACTGCAAGCAGGGCGCCGCGGCTGGAGGGCGCGGCAATTCCAGGTTGGCTAGGCCCGGATCCTCCACTAAGTTGGAATTCTAACTCAAAATAAATGGTTGTCCGAGTGGAGATGAAACTGCATGTTGTACTGATAGACGATCAGGTCGATCGGAACCGAATAATTCACCGTGATTCCCACCAGCCCTTGGTCTGAAGTCACTGTAATCGCATCTTGCTTCGCCGGGATTCCCAGCTCCTGGATCTTTCGCCAGACGTCTGCTTGGACGTCATCGGCCGTCTTTCGGTTGGTGACGGCGAAACGCACTTCGGACTGCATCATGTCCTGCAGCTGATAGTTCGTCACATAGGGCGGGAAAATCTTCAGGGCGACAAAAACCATGCCCCCGATCAAACACAGCGTCATCAGCAAGTTAATCTTGGATCCGCCCCGCTGACTCCTACTCGAAACCCACATAAAAAGACCGTTCTCCCAAGGTATAAGAAGTCCGAGAAATCCCCGCGAAATCAAATGGTAACACCGCGTCCCCGCGTGGGAAGTCCGCAGATGCCTCCTTGTTTGCGATGAGTAAATATTGGCTTGTAAGGGGAGTAAGCCGTGGGGAATGCCCGTCGGCCGAACAGTTGCGCCTCCGCCGGGTCAAACGCTCGTCCGCGCCTGGCCATGGCGCTCGCTTCAATACGCCCGGGCGAAAATCGCTCTTTCCGGCGAATTTTTCCCGCAGTAAATGCACTTTCCTTCCCCGCCGGGCTGTTCGAGGGGAATGCACCGCATTGTGGCCTTCGTTTCCGCCTTGATCTTTTCTTCGCAGTCCCCGCCACCGCACCACCACGCGAAAGCGAATCCCTTTTCCACGGCGGCTTTGAATTCTCCGTAGTCGGCCGGTTCTGCCGTATTGGCCTTGCGGAAGGCAAGCGCCCGGTCGTGCAGCGCCTGCTGAATTTCATCGAGCGAGTTCTTGACGGCGGCCGCAATCCCCTGCTGCGGCACGAACGATTTTCCTTCTTTTCCCGGCTTGTCGCGCCGCGCCAGCACCACAGACCCTTTCGCCACGTCTTTCGGTCCCAGTTCCATGCGCAGTGGAACGCCCCGCATCTCCCAATCGTTGAATTTGAATCCGGGGCTCAGCCCGTCCCGCTCATCCATTTTCACGCGGATGCCGGCTTCGGCGATTTCCGCCCGCACTTTTCGCGCCGCATCCATCACCTGTATTTTCTCTTCATCTGTCTTGTAAATCGGCACGACCACCAATTGATAGGGCGCCAGGCGCGGCGGCAGGATCAGCCCCTGGTCGTCGCCGTGCACCATGATGATCGCTCCGACGAACCTCGTCGAAAGCCCCCACGAAGTTGTCCAGCAGTGCTGCAGCACTCCGGTCTTGTCCAGATAGCGAATCTCGAACGCCTTCGCGAAATTTTGGCCCAAATTGTGGGATGTTCCGGCTTGCAGCGCCTTTCCGTCGCCCATCATCGCTTCGATCGAATATGTCTGATCCGCCCCCGCGAATCTTTCGGCGGCCGATTTTCGCCCGGGGATCACCGGCACGGCCGCTTCGCGCACCGCGAAATCGGTGTACACCTCGAGCATCTGCCGCGTTTCCGCCTCGGCCTCTTCCGCCGTTGCGTGCGCTGTGTGCCCCTCCTGCCAGAAAAATTCCAGCGTCCGCAGGAACAGCTTCGTCCGCAATTCCCACCGCACCACGCTGTTCCACTGGTTGATCAGCACCGGCAAATCCCGGTACGACTGGATCCATTTCGCGTACGCGTGCCCGATAATCGTCTCCGACGTCGGCCGGATCACCAGCGGCTCCTCCAGTTTTTCGCCGCCTCCGTGCGTCACCACGGCCAGCTCGGGCGAAAATCCCTCGACGTGCGATTTCTCCTTCTCGATGAAGCTTTTGGGGATCAGCAGCGGAAACGCCGCGTTTACGTGTCCCGTCGCCTTGAATCGGCTGTCGAGGGCCGCCGTGATGTTTTCCCACAACGCCCATCCGTACGGCCGCACGATCATGCACCCGCGCACCGGCGCGTAATCCGCCAGCTCGGCGCGCAGCACCAGCTGGTTGTACCATTCCGAAAAATCCTCCGCGCGTGTGGGAAGCTTCAAATCCGCCATTCGAGTGTTTGCTCTTTTCTCGGCCCTTTTCCCGGCCCTTTTTGATTTGGGATTTAGGCCAGTCTCTGCGCGCGGCTCGCGCCCGGCCGAATTGTAAAGGTTAGGGAACTACCATGGCGAAGTCAATCGGCCCGGAAGAAGGATGGAAAACGATTCGGCGGCTTCTTGCTGCGGCCGGCTCGCATTGGCGAGGCCATCCCCAAAACCGCCCGCTTGCCGGCTCTTCCCATCATCGGTGTCGACCTATTTCGGCGAAGCGAGCGCTCCCGTCGCCCGCTTTTCAAGCGCGGCAATTGCGTTCAATATAGTTTCCGCCGACGACTCCTCTCCCATCACGGAGTTGACCATCAGGTGGAACCGGTTCCGGTCCGGCCATTCCACCCCGAAGTACTGCTTGATGAACGCCGCTCGGTCCTGGTCCACGGTTTCCGCCAGCTGCGCCGCTTCCTTCTCGCTCTTCCCTTCGGCCCGCAGCCGCCGCACTTTCGCTTCAAACGGCGCGTACAGGAAAACGTGAAACGCGTCCCGCCGAGCATGGAGATAGTAAGCCGACCCGCGCCCCACAATCACGCAGTTCCCGCCCTCGGCCGCTCCGTTCACCACCTTCTCGGCGACCTCCCGGATGCAGTCCGTATCCACGATCTTCGCGCCCGGCGCGTTTATGCTGCCTTCGTAGCTCCCCCGCAAAAAACCCTTCAGCAGCCGGTAATACAAGGGATCCTTCTTCTCTTCGTGCTCCTCGACGACGCCGCAGTCGCACCCCATGTGCCTGGCGATCTCGTTCGTCAGCAATTGGTCCCACAGCTTCCAGCCCAGAGCTTGCGCCACGCGTTTCGCGATTTCCGTGCCCCCGCTCGCGTATTCGCGCTCGATGGTTATCACTCGGATCATCGGTCTTTCACCTCGCCGGCCCGGCGTCTCGTGTTTCCGCTCTCCCACGTGGCCCTACTATAACCCATCTTGCCGCTACTCCAGGACGACCCGCCCTCCGCCGGGGTCGTTCCTCTTCAGCGCGAACGACAGCAGGAACATGACCCCCGAAATCACCGCCAGCACCACGAATGTGTCCACGTATGCCAGCGTCGTCGCCTGTGTAATCAGTTCCTGGTACACGATCCCGTAAGCCTGCTGCAGCGCTCGTTCCGCCTGCATTCCCGATGCGATCAGGTGCGCCGCCAGCGCCCGCGCCGTCCCTTCGAATCCCGTTGTCCCCGGAGTGATGTCTCCCACCAGCCGCGCTTGATGGAATTGCGCCCGCCTCGCGATGATCGTCGTCACCATCGACGTTCCCACGCTGCTCCCGATGTTCCGCATGAAATTCACCAGCCCCGCCACGCTATTGCTTTTCTCCGGCGGCATCCCAATGTACGAGGCCAGGTTGATGGGCACGAACAGAAACCCCAGCCCGAAAACCTGGATTAGCCGCAGAATGCTGGCGCTGTAAAAACTGATCTGCAGGTCCAGCTCCCGGCAGGAGATGTACATCCCAATCGAGAGCGTCAGCCACCCGAACGCCACCAGATACCGCGCTTGCACTTTGGATGCGAGGATTCCCACGACCGGCATCAGAAATAAAAGCAGCAGCCCTCCGCCTGATAGCACCAGTCCCGCCGATTCCGCCGTGTAGCCCAGCAGCGACTGAAGGAATAGCGGCATCATCACCAGGCTCGAGAACAGCAGCACTCCCAGCGCAAACATCATCCCGTTGGCGCTGAGGAAATTCATGTTCTCGAACATGTGCACGTCCACGATCGGGTGCTTGTTGAACCATTCCCAAAGGACGAACGACACCAGCCCCACACCCGCCAGCACCGCCAGCGTTAGAATGAAATGCGAGCCGAACCAATCGTCCTCTTGCCCCTTGTCGAGCATCACCTGCAGCGCACCCACGCCCAGCGCCAGCAGGCTGATTCCGATGTAGTCCAGTTTGAGTCCCGCGCCCGGTGCGCGCTTCACCCACGGTGGATCATCCACCAAACGGTAGACCAGGAAAAATGTGAGGATCCCCACCGGAAGGTTGATGAAGAAAATCCACCGCCAGGAATAGTTGTCCGTGATCCATCCGCCAAGCGTCGGACCGATTGTCGGCGCGATAATCGCAGTCACGCCGTACAGCGCGAATGCCAGGCCGCGCTTTTCCGGAGGGAATATGTCCGCCAAAATCGCCTGCGCCATCGGCTGCAGTCCCCCTCCGCCCGCCCCTTGCACAATCCGGAAGAAGATGATGGCGCCCAGGCTCGGTGCGATTCCGCACAGCAGCGAGGCCGCCGTGAATATCGCCAGGCACGACATGAAGAATCGCTTGCGCCCCAGTACGCTCGCGAACCATCCGCTGATCGGCAGCACGATCGCGTTCGACACCAGATACGACGTCAGCACCCAGGTGCTTTGGTCGTTGCTCGCTCCCAGGCTCCCCGCCATATATGGAAGCGCGACGTTGGCGATGCTCGTATCCAGAACTTCCATGAACGCCGCCAGAGCTACGACCACGGCAATCAGCCACGGATTGAATCGGGGGCGCCAGACCGGAGGGCCGGGCGTATTTGTTCCGTCCGCCGGAGTGGCGGACTCGCGCAGGGCGTCTCTGGGCTTATCCGGGACGTCTGCCATAGTTTGTCATTATAAATTGACCCGGCCAATTCCCGCGCCGGAAACTCCGACCCGCCCGGCGCAAATTTCGACTGCCGGTCGCCCGCGAGAAAGTTCCGCCCCTTCAGCCGGTCCCGCGGTGAAATTCAAATGCCGCATGCTCCGACCCGCGCCCGCGCCTTCGCTACTCCTTCACCACGCTACTCCTTCACCACATCGATGTAGTAAAGGTCCGTCGCCACGTCGAATTTATCTTTCTTCAATGGAGTTTTCATCGTCTGCCAGTACGTCGTGCCCTGGATGATTTCCCAGTCTCCCTTTTTTCCCACTCGCACCGGCATCGCGAAATCCGGCTCGTCCGCTTTCCACCGGTACGCCACCGTTCCCGCCGCTTCGTCAAATTTCAGCTCGAGCGTTGGAATCGCCGTATGCCGCAGATACTGGTCGAAGAGCGGCGTCAAGAACATTCCGGTTTGCCGGTTGAAATATTCCACCACGTCTTCCGTCATGATGTTCTGATATTTGAAGTGCTGGTAGAAATCGTGAATCAGCTTCCACCAGCGCGCATCGTCGTTTACCACGTTCCGCAGGGTATTCAGAAAAAGCGCTCCCTTGAAGTACATGTCCTCCGGCGGCGTGGCCGCGATCCCCCGCTCGGCGATTACCGGCTCGAGGTTCCGTACCATCGCCTTGTACCCGTTCACGTACTTCAGCGCGTCCTCGTATCCGAACGTGTATTCGACGTACAGGCATTCGAGATACGTCGTCCAGCCCTCGTGAATCCACATGTCGGACCGGTCCGCCGCCGAGACGCTGTTCCCGAACCATTCGTGCCCGCTCTCGTGAATGATAATGAAGTCGAATTTCGGGCTGACCCCCACCCCCGTCCAATCCCGCCCGTAATATCCATTCGTGAAGTGGTTGCCGTACGCCACCGCGCTCTGGTGCTCCATTCCTGCGTAGGGCACCTCGACCAGTTTGTAGCCGTCCTCCGGAAACGGATATTCGCCGAAGTAATGCTCGTACGCTTCCAGCATTCCCTTCACCTGCGTGAACTGCTTCTTCGCCTTTTCCAGATCTTCCGGCAGCACGTAATAATCCAGCGACAGGTCGCCATAATGGTCGGAAAAATGGACGTAGTCGCCGATGTTCAGCGCCACATCGTAATTATTGATGGGGTAGTGGACCATCCAATCCCATCGCGTGTACCCATCCCCCAGATCCGTCTTCCCCATGAATTTTCCGTTCGAAACATCCACCAGCCCATTGGGCGCCTCCACGCTGATCCGCATGTTTTCCACTTCGTCGCGCCACTGATCCTTGTTTGGCCACCACACGCTCGCTCCGACGTCTTCGCACGCGGTGTAAATCCACGGCCGTCCTCGCGGATCCTTTCCGAACGTGAACCCGCCGAATCTCCCCGTATGCTCCGGGTGCCCTGAGTAATAGAAATCGATTGTGTACTCCTGTCCGGCGCGAAGCGTTTCCGGAAAATCAATGAAGACCGCGCCGGAATCGCGCACGTACTCGAGCGGCGTCCCGCCCCAAAGAATTTTCTCGATCTGCAGCGCGGGATGCAGATCGAGCTGGATTCGCGTCCCGTCCTGAAGCATCTTGAACCGAATTGAATTTTTCCCGCTGATCGTCTGCTTGTCCGGATCAACGCGCACGTCCAGATCGTAAGAAAGCAAATCGTTGTTCTCTCGATACGGCCCGTAGGCGCCGCGTAGAATCTCCGCTCGCGTCGGTGCTGCATTCGCTTCCGAATCTTGTGTTGCCGCTCCCGGGTCCCCTCCCGCGCGGCCCGCTGCCGGAAAATCCAACCGCGAAGCGAACGCCGCCGGCAGCGAGTGCGCCCCTGTCGGCTCCGCCAGAATCCGCGGAGCCCCTTGCCCCCATACGGAAGCCGCCGATCCGAGCAAAACCAAAATGAGCGGCGTCAAACACCTGCGCATTCCGAATCGAAACATTCCCTTAGCTCTCCCGGAAAGCTGGATCTCAAGTGCGTCTCGAAAAGTAGCACGCTGTCTTTCGCCGTGCCACTTTCGCACCGCCTTCCCTGTTGCCGGTTCTGCCACCTCAGTAGCGTCGTGCGATGGAATGGAATATGCTGGGGCATCCGGGCATGGAGGCTCGGCATCACTATCCTCCATGGGAGTGTTCATGAGACCCCGAATTTTCCTTCGCCCCCTCTGGTTCGTTGCCATGCTTGGAGCGGTGGCGATCCCTGCGTTCCCACAGGATCAATCGGGGCCCATGCCCGCCGTTCCGCCCGCCTCGCAAACCAAGCCATCCGCTGCTCAACAAGCTCCTTCCACATCGTCACCTGGCGCGACATCGGCCCCCTCCACCGCCGCGCCTGCCGATGACCCCAAGCTGGTTCGCCGGCCTCCGCCGCTTCCTGCCGGCTCCGTCCCGGCCGTGACGCCCGGACCGAAAGTCGAAATTCCCACCGGCACGCACATCTCCCTCGTGTTGCACAACGCTGTTTCAACGCGCAGCGCTCGCCCCGGCGATCCCGTTTACTTCGAAACCATCTTTCCGGTGATGATTGACGGCAAGGTAGCGATCCCCGCCGGCTCTTATGTAAGCGGTGAAATCACGGACTCGAAGCGCGCCGGCCGCGTAAAGGGACGCGCCGAGTTGATGATCAAGCTCAACACGCTCATCCTCCCCAACGCCTACATGGTCAATCTCAATGCGGCGCCCAGCGGCGCGGGAACAGGCGGCGGAGAAACGGTCGACAACGAAGGCCAAATTAAAGGTGATTCGGACAAAGCGTCCGACGCGGCAACCGTAATTAAAGGAACTGCCCTCGGGGCCGGAATCGGAGGCTTGGCCGCGCAAAGCGGCAAGGGCGCCGGAATTGGAGCGGGTATCGGCGCCGCCGCCGGTTTGATGACCGTTCTCCTCACCCGCGGCCCGGACGCCGAACTCCCTCGCGGTTCCACCGTCGAAGCCGTTCTCGAACGCCCGATTTTCCTCGACGCGGCTAAGGACCAGTTTTCCTCGCCCGGCGAAGCCTCGTCCTTGCCCGGCCCGCCAAATCGCGAGCCGCAACGCATGAAGGTTCCCTTCTAGAAATCTCGAATCCTCTCGCGGACGGTTGTTACCTGGCGAATCGCTTCGGCGAAAAAATCTCCGCGTCGAATTCCGTCTTCCCCGTCACAATCCATTCACGCAGCAGCTTTGCCGTAATCGGCGCGAGTAAAATTCCGTTCCGGTAATGCCCTGTCGCGACGAATAGTCCCTTCACATCCGCGGGGCCGAGAATCGGCAATTCGTCCGGCGTCCCCGGCCGCAAGCCCGACCATCTCTCCACGATCTCCGCGTTCTCGAGTTCCGGAATCATTTCTGTCGCGGCCGAAAGAATCGTTCGCATGCCCTCCGGTGTCACGCTTTTTTCGAACCCTGCGTCCTCGAGAGTGCTGCCGGCGATGATTCGCCCGTCCTTACGCGGAACCAAATAGCCGCGATCTGTCCGCACCACGTGCCGCAGCCGGAAATTTTCCTTGCACAGCGACATCATTTGTCCGCGCACCGGCCGCGTCGGCGCAATCTCCCCTCGCGTTCCCAGGATTTCGCCCGAGAAGGATCCCGCGGCCAGCACCACTTGCCCCGCGGAAATCTTCTCGCCTCCCGCGACCACGCCCCGGCAATGCCCGGCCTCGATGGCGAGCCCCGACACCGGCGTGTCCGGCAGAATCCGCACTCCGCGCTTTTCGGCCCCGGCAATCACCGCCTGCGT
This sequence comes from Verrucomicrobiia bacterium, assembly GCA_035503815.1. GTDB lineage: Bacteria > Acidobacteriota > Terriglobia > Acidiferrales > UBA7541 > Palsa-295. The sequence continues at coordinate 305,045 of DATJTF010000015.1, read as the reverse complement.
CAGAGCCCGCGGGTCGATCCTCGCCTCATCCGGATTCCACGCCGCGGCGCCGATTTCCTCGCTAATGGAATTCTCGAGCTTCCGCGCGTCCGGCGCGGATAGCGGCTCGATCGAGAGGCCCAGCCCGCGGTATTGCGCGACCGTGTCGTCCCGTTCGGATTCCGCGTTCGCTCCACGAAACAGGTGCAGCGCTCCTTCCCGCTCGAAATCGGTGTTCATTCCCGACGTGCGTTCCACTTCGCCTAAAAATTCGGGATAGATTCGCAGGCTTTCTTTGGCCAGGGGAATCAGCGGAATCGCGGGAAACCCGTCGGGAGCCGGAGACAGCATCCCCGCGGCGGCCCAGGACGCCTCTCGCCCCGGCGATTGCCGGTCAAAAAGGACCACCTGCAATTTCTCGGCGGCCAGTTCGAACGCAATCGAGGCTCCGATGATGCCGCCGCCGGCGATGGCCACATCCCACGTCTTCATCGTTTTATTCTAGCAGCAATGAAATGTCGCACGTGCGGCGCCGGGCGGGAAGAAATTCGCTCGCAATAAAAACAAATGATCGACTAGAGGGAATTGACGAGTTCGACGGAAAGCAGCCGCGCCTTCTGCGCCAGATTTTGCGCGCGCGCCAGGTCGCCGCTCTTGCTCGCGTCGAGCGACTCCGCCAAAAAGCTGCGGATCTTGTCCACCAGGTCCTGCTGCGCCGCGCTCAGCGGCTTGTTCACCGCCTGCTCGAGGTTCACCTTGGCGGCCGCGATATCCTCGTTCGTCTTTCGTTCGAAGTTCGCTTGATCTCCCGGCGACATTTGCGGCGAAATCTGGGGAGCGGCGGGATGCGCGGGCTGGTCGGAGGAGGAATCCGCCGATTGCTCGCTCGTGGACCTCTTCGGCTTTGGCCTCGGCACGTCCGGCGACGTGCTTGCGGCGGGCAGCTTCGCGGGCGCGGGCTGCGTGTCGATTTTCGGAGGAGCCGGAGCCTTGCTCGGAGGTTTATTCTCCACCGGAGCCGCGGGCGGCGTGGTGACGGGAGGAACCACTTGCGTGTTCCGGTGGCTGCACGCGGAAAGCCCGAGGCACAATTCGAGCGCCAGGCATACGGGCACAATCCGACTGTACACTTTCGGGCTGGGCATTTATGGGCTCTTTTCGGCGATCGGCTGGCCGGAATCTCTCATCCGGCCCGCGGCCAGGTCGCCGGACTGAAGCAGCGGCAACTGCACTCGAAATGTCGTGCCGCGCCCCACTTCCGAATCGAATTCTATCCTGCCATTCTGCAATTGCACAAATCGAAATGAGTTCGCCAGCCCGATCCCCGTTCCGCCGGGCCGGGTGGTGAAAAAAAGCTGGAAAATCTTCTTTTGATCCTCGGGCGATATTCCTTGCCCCGTGTCGGAAACCGCCACCACCGCGAATTCCCCCGTGCGCCGCAAACTCAGGCTGATCCGCCCTCCTTCGGGAGTGAATTCCGAGGCGTTCAACAGCAGGTTCAGCACGGCTTGGTGCAGCAGCTGGCGGTCGGCGCGCACCGGCGGAAAATTTTCGGGGATGTCCACGCGCAGTTCCACTCCCGCCTTTCGAATCGAGGGGTGCGCCGCTTCCAGCACTTCCTCGAGCAGCGCCGCCAGGTTCGTCTCCTCGAGCTTCAGCTCGACCGGCCTCGTGAAATTCAGGAATGTTTTCACCGCCCGGTCCAGCCGGTCGATTTCGCTGTCCAGCATTTTCACCGCTTGCTGCGGTTCGGGAGCCACCGGCATGTTGCCCTTCAGCACCTCCAGCCAAAGCCGCATCGAGTTCAGCGGGTTTTTCACTTCATGCGCCACCCCCGCTGTCACCCGCCCGAGAGCGGCCAGGCGCTCGGACACTTCGAGCTGCGTTCCAATCTCCTCGATCGACTCGACATCGCGAAGCGTCATCAGCGTCCCCATCCTCGCTCCATGTTCGCGGATGGCCTGGACGGTCAATTCCACCCGCCGCGATCCGTCGCGCCCCTCCAGGATCGCTTCCGCCTTGTCCACCGGCGCGATTTCCTCGTCCACAATTTTGATCGCTTCGCGCACCGCGTGCCCCGGAGGAAATATTTCGCTCACGCGGCGCCCCGCCAGCTCCTCCGGCCGCCCTCCGATGAATCGCTCCACCGAGGGGCTCACCAGCACCGCCCGCCCCGCCGAATTGAACAGCAGCATTCCGTCGGCCAGCCCGCTCATCACTTGGTCCAGGTTCTCCCGCAAGCTGCTGAAGACTTCCCGCACCTCTCGCAGTTGTTTGCCGATCCCCACGATTTTCGTGCTCACTTGCCCGAGTTCGTCGCCGCGGTGAACCGGCTCAAAATCGAATTCCCCCGCGGAGATTCGGTCGAGCTGCTTCGAAATCCTCTCGATCGGAGACAGCGAAAAAGTCGTCACCAGAAAAACGAGCAGCGTAGACAGCAGGACCGATCCCAGCGCCCAGAAAGCCGCCGTCTTCAGCGCCGGAGTAATTTCGTCGCGGATCAGCGCCGACGACAATCCGATCCGGATATCGCCGAACGGACCCGCGCCCAAATTGAAGGGATAGGTGTATTCGTAGGTCTGCTGCGGACCGTACAGCGACTGGAGTTCGCGGAAAAAATCCGAACGCACCAGCGACGTCACTTTGGGGCGCACGGGTATTTTCTGGTCGCGCAGCGTGGCGTCGCTCGAAACCAGAACGACGCCGTCCTGGTCCGTGATCGTCACTTCATAAATCGTCGGCGAATATCCCACCGCCGATTCCATCACCGAATTCAGCGGGCTGCTGTTGTCAAACGCGCGCTGCACGTACGCGCGCAGGTCCGCCTGGCTGTCCGAAGCCGGCGCGTCCCCGCGTTCGGCGGCTTCCCCCAGCGCTTCCTGGCAAGCCAGAAACAGCTGCTGGGCCACAAATTGGGCGCGATCGCTCGCCTGGCGGAGCACCTGCCGGGTCAGCCGGGCCAGATAGAGCGTCGATACGGTGGCTACCACCGCTAGAACCAGCAGTGAAATGGCCAGCGTCAGCTTAGTTTTCAGGCTGAGACGCATCGCTCCGTCCCGCCTCATATTCCTTCAATTTGTTATGGAGGGTCTTGAGGCTGATTCCGAGAAGTTCGGCGGCCCGCGTCTTGTTCTGGTTCGTCGCCGAAAGTGTTTGCAGGATTAATTCGCGTTCCGCCGCGTCCACCGTCGTCCCGACCGGAAATCGGATTCCCGCGAGTCCGGCCGTGGCCACCGTCGCGTGCGCGTGTCCAAATTCCGGGGGCAGATGCTGCCTCCCGATCGTCTCTTTGTCGGATGCGATCGCCGCCCGCTCGAGCACGTTGCGCAGCTCGCGCACGTTTCCCGGCCAGGGATACGACATAAACAGCTCCATCACTTCCGCGCCCACCCCCGTCACCTTTTTTCCGTGCTTCTCGGAGATATCCGCCAGCAGGCTTTCGATCAAATGCGGAAGGTCGCTTTTGTGCTCGCGCAAGGGCGGCAGATGAATGTGGAATACGTTCAGCCGGAAATAGAGGTCCTGCCGAAGCTGGCCGCTCGCCACCGCTTGCTCCGGATTTTTGTTCGTCGCCGCCAGCACGCGAACATCCACCGGCGTCTCCACGCGGCTTCCCAGCCGCCTCACTTTGTGGTCCTCGAGCACGCGCAGCAGCTTCGCCTGCGTTTGCGCCGGCATTTCCCCGATCTCGTCCAGCAGCAGCGTTCCGCCCTCGGCCAACTCGAAGCAGCCGATTCTTCTTTCGGCCGCGCCCGTGAACGCTCCCTTCTCATGCCCGAAAATTTCGCTCTCCATCAGCGATTCCGGAATCGCGGCGCAGTTGACGGCCACAAACGGCCGCCCCGCGCGCGGCGACAGCATGTGGATCGACCGCGCGACAATTTCCTTTCCCGAGCCCGTCTCGCCCGTGATCAGCACCGCCGCCGTCGATGGCGCAGCCGTCTCCACCTGCCGCATCACCTCTTGCATCTCCGCGGAAACTCCGACCAGCGCGCCGAGCTTTCCCGCGTCGCGCAATTGCCGCGTCAGCGCCGCCACGGCCTGCTGGTCGCGCACGCGCCCGAATGCCCGGTCCAAGAGAGCTTGCAGCACCGGAGGCTTCAGCGGCTTTTCGATGTACCAGAACGCCCCCGCTTCGATCGCCTGCACCACGCGCTCGTCGCTTCCGCGTCCCGTAATCACAATCACGGGGATCTGTTGGATCGCCTCGCCCAGCTGCCGGATCAAGTCCAGCCCGTTCATTCCAGGCAATTCCACATCGGCCAGGATTACGCCCGGGCGGAATTCCTGGAATTTCGCCAGCGCGTCTTCCCCGCTGCCCACGCCCAGAATTTCGCAGTTCCAGCGGCGGAGGAGCGCTTCGTATCCCTTCCGGGCGTTTTCCTCGTCTTCGACGATCAGAATTCTTTGCAGGGGAGGATTGGCTGCGCTCATCAGGTCTCGAATTTAGCAGCAGTCCGCGCGAATGCCAAGCGAGCGCGAGAAGACGGCGGGCGGGCCTCGCCAGACTCGGCGCATGTCGAGCGACCCACTCGAACCGCCTGGTTTTTCCGGCGTTCGGATAGAATGACAGCGATGCAAAACCCAGGGACGCGCGAGAAAGAGGTGAGGATGCCAGAGACGCATCGAGCCGTGATTGTCACGGGGTCGAGCCGGGGAATCGGTGCCGCCATCGCCACGCTGCTCGGCGCCGGCGGATTTCCCGTCCTGGTGAACTACGCCGCGAACCGTTCCGCCGCCGATCAAGTGGTCCAAGAGATTGTGTCGGGCGGCGGCCGCGCCGTGGCCGCCCAGGGCGATGTCAGTCAGGAAAAAGAAGTCCTTCGATTGTTCGAAACGGCCGAGCGCGTATTCGGCCCCATCGGAGCCATTGTGAACAACGCCGGCGTCACCGGCGGCTTCTCGCGCGTGGACGAAATCGGCGCGGACACTTTGGCGCAAGTCCTGGCCGTCAACATCGCCGGGACAATTTTGTGCTCCCGCGAAGCCGTCCGGCGGATGTCCTCGCGCCACGGTGGCGCCGGCGGCTCCATCATCAACATTTCCTCGCTCGCTGCGCGGACCGGCGGCGCCGGCGAATGGGTCCATTACGCCGCCACCAAAGGAGCCGTCAATTCCTTCACGATCGGTCTGGCCCGCGAAGTGGCGGACGAGGGAATTCGTGTCAACGCCGTCTCTCCCGGATTGATTGAGACGGACCTTCACGCGGCCAACGGCGCGCCCGACCGCCTCCACCGTCTGGCCCCTTCGATTCCCATGAAGCGCGCGGGAACGCCGCTCGAAGTGGCCCAGGGCGTTCTTTGGCTCCTTTCCCCCGCCGCCTCCTACACCACGGGAACGATTCTCGAGATCGGAGGGGGAAGATGACGCCAGGCCATCGTCTCGGGACACTCGATCAAAAAGCCGCGTTCAACGGGTGTAAAGCAACAGCGGGCGAATGAGGACGAGTTCAAGCTTGGTTTCCGCCGGGAGCGCGATCTCCTGTCCGAGTCCCGACGTGATGAGGAAAGCCGTCAGCGCGCCGATGGCCGCGCCGCTCGCGGCTTCCTTGCCGTTCTTCGTCGCCACTCCGGTTGCCGCTCCCGCCAGAGCTCCCGCAGCCGCCGCGAGTTCCGCGTCCTGGCGTTTGCTGCTCGCGGCCATAATTTCGCCTTCGTGGTCGTAGGCGACGCGGACCGAATGCGTCCCCGGAGCGTCAATCAGCTCCGCCACCAGAGGCAGCGGCCCGCGCGGCGAGGCGATCTCGTCGAACGTGAGCCACAATCGCGCGCGCCCCACTTCGTGCGCCGATTCGCACTTGTCCACGTGGCCCCTCACCACCGCACCCGGAGGAAGCACGCGTCCGTCGAGCGTCGTCAAGGGTTCGATCAACTTTGCCTGGAACGGCTTCCCCGCCTTGTCCGTCTTGGTGTCGAGCGAGTCTTCGAGTTCAATTACGAATCTCGCGCCCGCCGGCACGGCGCCCGGCGGAGCGGTCGCGTTGCCTGTCGGAGCGTTGCCGTCCGCTTGAATCGGCGGGCTCCCGGATGCTCCTTCGTCTTGTTGGGCATGAGCGCCGCGCGCCAGTGTCGTGAACGTCATGGCGAACGCGAGCGCCAAAATCATTGTGCTGCGTTTCATCGAATTTCTCCTAACCGTCGTGACGTGGCTCTTCACCCGAATGCACGGCACCTTCCACCCCGCCTCGCCTTCGCTGCGCTCAAATCAAAGGATTTAAACGGAAAAGCAATATCCGTTCCCCCCGGCAAAGAGGCGGAGAAAGCGTTCACTGTCGGAATCATCCGGCGGCGTTTTCCCCGCTGCCGCCCTCGGCCCGGCGGGCGAAAATCTTCTTTCGGTCCGGTGAAGGCTTGAACTATAATCCGCCCCGCTCGTTCGGTCTCCCTGAACAAGGGTTCCCAGACACTTCGCGATTCGGCCTCTTTCGAGGCCAATGATCAGGCCCGCAAACGTCCGTACGGCGTGCGGGCGTCATGCCTCGGCAAATCGCACCGGGTTAATTCGGACCGAACCACTGGCGAGGAATGCGGAGGAGGAATCCATGAAATTCAGGGCGCGCATCGCTCTAGGTGCGTTAGTGTTCCTGTCGGCCGCCGCCGTGGGATTTGCGGACGGAGATAAAAAAGCGCCGGCGGATTCCGCGAAGTCGTCCAACGCTGCCTCCCCGGCCGCTGAAATTTCCTCTCCCACCGCTCCTTCGACGGCTGCCGCGCAGAAGCCCGATGCCTCCGCCGAAACTCCGATGGAAGCTCCGAGTTGGGACCCGATGCCCGCTTCATCGGGCAATCCCGGTCTGCTGACACTCGAAACCGGCGAGACATTGTCGAAGGGCTCGTTCGACCTGGTGGGCGGCGTCGGCAAGATTTCGCGCATGCCCGGAACGGTGACCGTGCTGCAAGTGCAGCCGGCCTTCGCTTTCGGCCTCACGAATTGGCTTTCGTTTTCCTTCGAATTCAACGCCTGGAATCACATCCACGTGGATACGCCCGCGGAGCTCAGCCTCGCACCTGTGAACTCGATGAATCCCCAGTATATGAATACGATCTATCCTTCGGTTCTTCCGGCCACCGGATTTCCTCCGGGCTATGTCGAGGACTTTCCCTTTGCCGCCAGCAATCATGGCGGCGTCGGCGAGGTGGATCTCGGTTTCAAGCTCGGCCTGCTTTCCGAACGCCGCGGCAACTGGATGAGTTTTTCCGTGAGCAACAATTTTTTCATTCCCACCGAGCGGGGCTACACGTCCCTCATCAGCAATCAGGTGCAAAACGGCCGGTTCAGTTACGCCGTCGGATTGCAGGCAAGCAAAGCTCTGATGCATCACTCGTTCGTGGGTGTGATGAACGCCTCGTATCAGATCCTGCCGAGCACGACGTTTTCCGTCGCGGGAGCCAGCACCGGTCTGCTCTTGCAGCAGGCGAATCAATTGCAAGTGGGCGCCGGATTTTTGATGTTTCCCGACAAGAGATTTCAGGTCATCAGCGAATACGACGGGCTGATTTTCGTCGGCAAAGCCATCCCCAACACCACCCTCGGCGCGCGCGATCCGGTCGACTCCGTGTACGGGATTCGCATCTATCCCGCCCGGCATGTCGCCCTCGATGTCGGTTACCGTTACACGCTTAACCTGACGAGCGACAAGGATCGCAACGGTTTCGTCGTAAAGCTGGCCGTCGCTTCCTGGCGGCAAAAACCGGCTCCTCCGGCTCAGGCCGATCACGTCTTCGCCACTTGCTCGGTGAATCCTTCCACCGTCGCCGCCGGCTCCGACAGCCTTGTCGAAGTGACCGTGAATGCCAGCGACACCGCGGGCCGTCCGCTGACGTTTGCTTGGACTACGTCGGGCGGCGCCGTTTTGGGCACCGGCCCATTTGTCCGCTGGGACCACGCGGGAGTCGCGCCCGGAACGTATACGCTCTCGGTTCGAGTGGACAATGGCGCGAGCCAAACCACGTCGTGCTCCACGCAAGTGACAGTCGCTCCCTAGAAGCGAAGAGTCACTTGAAGTCCAGTGTAACCTCGAAAAACAGGCCGCGATTTTTGTTCCCGAATATGGACTGACACCTGTTTCAAACTTGCATCGCCTTTTTTATCATGCTGTTACCCATCTAAGTATTTTTACGGACTTGTAAATATTCCCGAACTAAACCTACACTGCGGCGAAGCCGAATCGAACGAGTTTGCGTATCGATTTGCTTTTGAAGGGAATGCGCGGTGTTCCTACTTGGTCCCATCCTTGCATCCGGAATCGAAACAGAGACAGAAGTTTGATGGAGGGGACAGCATGGCAATCGCATCGGGAACCGAACTGGCGAAACTGTCGGCGCGCCCGATGGTTGCCACGGTAATGATTGTTGACGACGAAGACTCGACACGCGAACTGTGCCGTGAGGTTGTCGAGGAGACAGGGCTGCGCACGCGGACGGCCTCGACCACGGAAAAAGCTTTGGAGATGCTCGAGCAATTGCCCGTGGAGATCGTCATCACGGACCTGCGCGTGCCGCAGCTCGGCGGCCTGGAACTCCTCCGGCGGGTCCGCGAATCGTATCCGCAGACCGCCGTCATCGTCCTCACGCAATACGGCACGATCGAAAGCGCCGTCGAGGCCACGCGCATGGGGGCCGCGGACTACGTGACCAAGCCCTTCCACGTTCCGGAGCTGCGCGCGAAGCTCGATCGCGTCGTGCGGCTGCTGGAAATGGATGAGGAGAACCGCGTGTTGCGCGAACAGTTGCGCACGCGACCCGGTTTCGGCGGCCTGATCGGCGTCTCGCAAAAAATGCAGCGCGTCTACCGGATGATCGAAAAAGTGAGCCAGCACAACTATCCGGTCCTGATTCTCGGCGAAAGCGGGACCGGGAAGGAGCTGGTGGCGAAATCCATTCACTACATGGGCGCCCGCCGGAACAAGCCTTTCATTCCCGTCGATTGCTCGGCGCTGGTTCCCACGCTCATCGAATCCGAACTCTTCGGCTACGCCAAAGGGGCCTTCACCGGCGCGGTCCATTCCAAGATCGGGCTGATGGAAGCGGCGGGAGACGGCACGCTGTTTCTGGACGAAATCGGAGATCTGCCCATCGATCTCCAAGCCAAACTTCTCCGCGCGTTGCAGGAGCGTGAAATCCGCCCGGTCGGCTCGACGGACCGCGTGGCCATCTCCATCCGCGCGATCGCCGCCACCCACCGCGACCTCGAATCGGCGGTCCGGCAAGGCAGCTTTCGCCAGGACCTTTTTTTCCGCCTGAACGTGGTGCAGGTCAAAATGCCGCCGCTGCGCGAGCGCAAGTCCGATATTCCCCTGCTGGTCAGCTCCTTCCTCGAGAAATTCAGCGACGAGAGCGGCCCGGTGCGGACGATTTCCGAAGACGCCATGGCCCGGCTGATGGCCTACGATTGGCCGGGCAACGTGCGCGAGCTCGAAAATGCCATTGAGCGCGCGATTGCGCTCGGGTCCGGCCCGATTCTGCACGTCGGCGATTTGCCCTCGAACCTGCAATACGGGACGGGAGAGCGGACGCCCCAGAACGACGAAGTCCTTCCGCTCGATGAACTCGAGCGCCGGGCCATCCTTCGCGCGCTGCGAGAGTCCGGCGGGGACAAACTGGCCGCCGCCAAGTTGCTGGGAATCGGAAAAACGACGCTCTACCGGAAATTGAAGCAATACGCTTCCGCGCGGGAGATCGAAAAAAACTGAAGTTCGCCTCCGCTGTTTAGATTCAGCCAGTTACATTCCTAGACGGGAACCTTAGGGTATCGTTGTGGGAATCCGTTCCGCTGCCGCAATGCCGTATCTCCCCTCAACCAACTCATTAGAAAAGATTTGAACGAGCCACCTCCGTGGTCCCGCTAATGCAGGAGTTTCACGCGAGGGTTCGTAAGCGGCTGAATCCAGCCGGAAGGATTCGGTGCCGCGCCACGGATGCCAACAGAACTCGCGGCGCCGGCCGGCCGATGTTTTTCTTATACGGCGGAAAGAGTAGGAGGCGGCTGTCGATGAAAGAAGGACGCGAAGCGAGGCCGGCGCGAAACGCGGGCGCGCGAGCAGACGTCCCGCGCGTGATGGGCGCCGCGTCGCGTAAGGATGCTTCCCTTCGGGATGAAGACCGGTTTAACGCGGTCTTCGAAACAAGCTCCGAGGCCTTGGTGATCGTCAGCCGGAGGGGGATTTTCAAACGCGCGAACCGCCGGGCCGAACAGCTTCTGCGCTCCTGCAATCCTTCGCGCGGTTCAACCCAACTGGAATCTCTTTTTCAGAAATCGGTTCCGGTGACGCGACGGCTGCGGACGGATGAGAATTCATCGGGAGAAGCCGCGCATTTCGAAGCCGTCCTCAGGACGGGGTCTGCACTTCGTTTTACGTTGCGTTCCATTTTAGCGGGCGGAGGAGATCTGCTTCTTTGCCTGGAAGATCCCGGGGCGGCGAACAACGGAGGGCAGGCGCAAGCCGAATTGCAGGCGCTCGTGGAATCGGTGGACGCCGGGACGCTGCTGCTCGACCTTGCGGGAAATGTGCGGAGCATGAACGCGCGTTTCCTGCAGCTCTTTTCTCTCGAACCGCAAACCCCGCTCGACCCGCTGCGCTGGGAAGACCTGGCGGCGCGGGTGGCCGGCCGTTTCCAGAATCCGGAATCCTTTTCGGCGCCGTGGAAAGCGTTTCAAGGCGGAGGTTCCGCGGCGATTCACAGCGAGCTTGAAATCTCGCAGCCGGCGCGGCGGATCTTGAAGCGTTACTCCCGCGCGGTCCTCGATTCCAGCGGCCAACGGGCGGGCTGGCTGGAACTCTTCACCGACGTCACGGGCGAACGGCAGATTCAGTCCAAAATGATTCAGACCGAAAAAATGGCGGCGCTCGGGCTCCTGGTTTCGGGAATCGCCCACGAACTGAACAACCCGCTGACCGGAATCATGGGATACGCGCAGCTCCTGCTGGGGCAGAATCTTCCGCCGGCGCAGCGGGCGGAGGCCGCCAAAGTATGGGAGGAAGCGGAGCGGGCGCGGCACATCGTGAAAAATCTGCTTTGCTTCGCGCGGGAGAGCAAGCGGGAATACACCCGCGTGCAGATCAATGAAGTCGTGGAGCGCACGCTGGCGCTGCGCAGCTACGAACTGAAAGTGGAAAACATCGCGGTGGATCGCGATCTCGATCCCGAATTGCCGGAAACGATGGCCGATCCGCACCAGCTGCAGCAGGTGGTGCTGAATCTTCTGGTCAACGCGGAACAAGCTCTGCTCGAATCGTGCGGGCAAGGCCGGATCATTTTGAGGACGCGCCGGCTGGGTTCGCAGCGCGTGGCGCTGGAGGTGGCCGATGACGGGCCGGGAATCGCAACGGAAAACCTCAACCGGGTTTTCGATCCGTTTTTCACGACAAAGGCGCCGGGAATCGGAACGGGGCTGGGGCTGTCGATCGTCTACGGAATCGTCCAGCAGCATGGAGGGGAAGTCGCGGCGGAAAACCTGACGGGCGGAGGAATGCGGTTCACCGTCGAACTGCCCTTGCAGCGGGTTGCGGCCTCCGCTCCGGCCGCGGAAGGAGACGCAGCCTCCGGACCGCGGCGGCAGATTTCATCGGGACGCATTCTGGTGGTGGAGGACGAGCCGACGGTCGCGCAACTGATCGCCGACGTGCTGCGGGAAGAGGGCCATGCGGTCGAGGCCACGCTCGACAGCCAGGAAGGGCTGACGCTTCTTTCGCGCCGCCGGTTCGACCTGGTGATTTGCGATTTGCGGATGCCGCGGCTGGACGGCACGGCATTTTACGACGCGCTGGTGCATTCGGGCAGCCCGCTGCAGCGCTCCATTCTGTTCGTCACCGGCGACACGCTCGCGGCGCGCACGCAGGAGTTTCTCGACGGGCGGCGGCTGCCGTACCTGGCGAAACCGTTCCTGGTGGAAGAGCTGAAACTCGCGGTGAACCGAATCCTCGAGACGAACGGCGGCGAGGCCGGAGGGACAAGTTCGTTCGGGCGGGACCTGGCGACGCAGGCGGCGTCGAAATGAGCTTGGTCGCAATTCGAACGGAGGTTTTTTCCGAACCGCTGGCGCTGGCCGGAATCGCGCGGGCGGAAATTGCGCTGCGGCTGGCGACTCTGATGGAGAAAACACCCTATTCACGGCGTTTTTCCGCGGTTCCGACGCTCGCGCAATTTCAGGAGCGGGCGGCGCGAGGCGCGGGGCAGGTTCTCCTGCTCGATGAAGACCTGTTGGGCGGCGCGCCGATGGCGGACGCGCTCGCTTCCCTGCCGCACGCCGCGCCCGTGATTTTTCTGGGAGCGCCAGAGAGGCAGGAGGAAGCCGCGCACCTGGTGGCCAGGAGAGAGATCGAATTCGTGACCAAGGCGGGCGACTTCTCGTGCATGGCCGCCGCCGTGGTGGCGCGAGGCATGGAAGCGGCGGCGAAGCTGGACCGCGTCTCGCTGCCGCGCGGGGTGGAAACTTCGGCGGACCTATCGGAAATTTTCCGGCACGAAATCAACAATCCGCTGACGGGAATACTTGGAAACGCGGAACTGCTGCTGACGCATCGCGACCGGCTGCCCGCTCCGGATGGACAGCGTCTGCAGACGATCGTCGAGCTGGCCGTGCGGCTGCGGGAGACGATTCGCCGGCTGAGCAACGATTGGGAAGCGAGCGCGCAGGCGGAACGATCGCTGTAAGGCGCCGAGCGTGCAGCAGGCTCTCTTCCGCGGGAAGTTTTTCCGCGAAACCGGGACCGTTCCCGAGCCGGAGCGCGATCAAAGAGCGGAATTTTCCCCGGCGAACGCCACCTCGCAGACTCAAAAACCAGAGCACGGCACGGCGAACAAATAGCGAAAACAGAGCGAGTTTTTCTGCTGGATGTGCATCACATTTGGAACCCAGATCTGCGCCAAGACCGGCTCTTTTGGCGCGTCGCCGTTTCCACCCTGCGCCGAGGTCAGGCGGCGTTTTCGGTTCGCGGTTTTTGCCCCGCTCGCTGCCTTGCGTTTGGGTGCGGCGCGCCCTTCGCGGGAGCGCGACTCGCGAGATGCCGGTTGCAAATGCGGCGGAGGCGACTCTAAGATCCCAGCGGGTGACGCGATGGCGGTGCGAACGATATTGCAACTGGGCGATCCGGGATTGCGCGAGGTGGCGCAGCGCGTGGCCGATGCGCGAGCGGGGGAAATTCGCGAGCTTGTTGCCGACCTAGCGGACACGCTGGCGCACTGGCGGAGGGCGACCGGCTACGGGCGCGGGATTGCGGGGCCGCAAATCGGAGCGGCGCTGCGGGTGATTTTCCTGCGGCTACCGGGCGAGGACGGATGGGCGCTCGTAAATCCGGAAATCGTGTGGCGGAGCGAAGAGAAAATCGTGGTGTGGGACGCGTGCCTGAGCTTTCTTTCGATTTTCATGCAGGTGGAGCGGCATAAAGGGGTGAGCGTGCGGTACGAGACGCTGGAGGGGGAGCGGCGGGAAATTCGCGCGGGCGAAGAGCGCAACCTCTCCGAATTGCTGCAGCACGAGATCGATCACCTGGACGGCGTGCTGGCGGTGGACCGGATGACGGACATCCGGACGCTGTGCACGCGGGAAGAGTTTGAGAAGCGGTACCGCGCGGCAAGCCCTTACGCGGAGACACCCGTCTAGACGGGCTGCCTCGCGCCTGCCGCGAGGACGGTTAATAAGGAGAGCGCTCGCAGACGGAGCGCAGGCGTTCAATCCCAAGCCGGCGAACGATCTCCTGAGGGTTGAATCCTTTTTTTTGAAATTCAGCGGCGACGGCCTGACGCGCGTTTTCAAGGGCGGCTTCATCGCGCCAGACGGCGGTGGTGAGGAAATTGTAGCGGGTGTCTCCTTCCTTTTTCTCGAAGAGAAATCCCTCGACGAACCCGGGCAAGGATTTGAGGAAGAGCTGGACATCGCGAGCGACGCCGAGGAACGCGGCTTTGGATTCCTCGGGGACGACGAAAGCGTCGATCAAGACTTTCTCCATTTTGAGCTCCTTTCCGCTCGAGGCGGGAATTTCGACGGGGCTTCGCGCGCCATTCAGCGAAACGAGAGAGCGTGCTGGTGGGACCAATCGGCAAAGGTCCTGGGTTTTCTGCGAGTGACCTGCTCGACAACGGGAGAAACCTGCGAGACCCTGCCGCTGCGAATGACGGAAGCGAAGGGCAGGAGCGCGTCAATGATGAAGGACGGCAGGCCGAGCTTGAGCATTCTTTCGCGCGCCACCTCGTCGGTGATGGGAACGTATTCGATGGGCTTTCCGACGGCATCGGAGAGAATGCGCACTTGTTCGCCGACGCTGATGGCTTCGGGGCCGGTGAGTTCGTAGATTTTTCCTTCGTGGCCGGACTCGGTCAGGGCGCGAGCGGCGACGGCGGCGATATCGCGGGGATGGATGTAAGCCACTTTTCCATCGCCGTAGTTGGAGAAAACTTTTCCCTGGTCTCGAATCGAGTCTCTCCAGAAAAGAGCGTTGGACATAAAGCCGCCCGGGCGGACGATGGTCCAGGGGATGCCCGATTCGCGAATCGCTTTTTCACCGGCCGCGTGCCAGGCTCCGATTCCGACGGTCGCACCGACACCCGCGCCCATCGCGGAAAGCTTGACGATGCCGCGGACGCCCGCCGCCTTCGCGGCCTGCGCCAGATTTCCCTCCTGGATTCCGGTTTGCGGCCCGAAGACGAGCGAGAAAACTTTTTGGGCGCCGGTTACAGCCTTTTCGATCGTTTCCGGCTCGGCGAAATCGCCGGCGACGACTTCGACGCGGGGATCGAATTGAGCGCCGGCGGGATTGCGCGTCATCGCTCTGACGGATTCTCCCGCGTCCAACAACTGCTGCACGAGCTCGCGTCCTACCGTTCCTGTAGCTCCCGTAACCAAAATCATGTCCATGCCTCCCGTAGAAGAAATCAAAAGCGACCGGCGCGCCGGAGAAGAAAAGCGGCGAGTTGCCGAATCACAAGGAAAAGGGTACAACCTCAAGTAAAGTTGAGGTCAAGAGGAAATTGAGATGAAAAACGAGGCCAGCGGGATAGCGAGAGAGCTGAGCGTGGGGGAGGTGGGGAGGCGAAGCGGGGTGGCCGTTTCGACGCTGCATTTCTATGAATCGAAAGGACTCATCAAAAGCTGGCGGAACCGGGGGAACCAGAGGAGGTATGCGCGGGAAGTGCTGCGGCGGGTGGCGCTGATCAAGGTGGCGCAACGGACGGGAATATCGCTGGCGTCGATCCGGGAAGCTTTGAAGGGGCTGCCGAACGGGCGGACGCCGACGGCGGAGGATTGGAGAGAGTTGTCGGCGAAGTGGAGGGCGGACCTGGACGAGCGAATCAACCGGCTGACGCGACTCCGCGACCAACTCGACGGCTGCATCGGGTGCGGGTGCTTGTCGCTGGGAATCTGCCCGCTGCGGAATCCGTGGGACCGGTTGGGGAAGCAAGGACCCGGGCCGCGATTGCTGGATCCGGAGTAAAGTGGAAATTTGGCGGGCGGGAAAGGCGGATACGCGGCGGCGGGATGAAGGGCGCCCGGCGAACGGCGGCATGGCGCATCCCGCTATTTACATCGGACGCGAGTTTCCCTACCATGGCCGTGCCAGCGGCCCGTTCCCGGAGGCGGCCCGCGCGCGAAATTCAATCCGACTCACATGGCCCGCCCGCCCCGACTCATCGTCATCGAACCGAACGGCGTCCGCCGCGAAACAGCGGTGACAGCCTCGCCATTCCGCATTGGGAGGCAGACCGGCAACGAGCTGCTGCTGCGGGACAGCCGAATCAGCCGGCAGCAGGCGCAACTGGTGTCGGACAACGGGGCGTGGTTCATCGAGGATATGGGGAGCCGCCACGGGACGTTCGTGAACGGGGAGAAGACGTTGCGGCAGGAGTTGAAAGCGCAGGACCGGATCGATTTCGGGATCGCCGATTCGTACAAGATGATATTTCTCGGCGAGGGAGCGACGATCGAGGAGCTGGTGGAGCGGGTGGAAGCGCCGCCGCCGGAGCAATCGGGATCGCGCGAGCTGTATCACCTGGGAGTGCTGCTGGATGTGGCGCGGACGCTGGGGACGGGGCTGTCGCTCGAGGACGTGCTGACGACGGTGGTGGACGCGGCGATCCAGGTGACGCAGACGGAGAGAGGGGTGCTGTTTCTCGCCAACCCGGACGAAGAGCTGGTGATGAGCGTGGCGCGGGATTCGCAGAGGACGACGCTGCGACCGGGGCAGGTGCAGGTGTCACAGTCGGTGCTGAAGCGGGTGGCGAATTCGCGGCGGGAACTGATCGTGAGCGACACGGGAGAGGATCCCGGGGTGGGGCAGAACGAAAGCGTGGCGCGGCTGGAGCTGCACACGGTGATCGCGATTCCGATCAGCAAGCTGCCGCTGATCAAGACGCTGGACGCGACGATTTCGACGCAGCAGGGCGAGTTGCTGGGAGTGCTGTATCTGGACAGCCACAAACCGTCGAGCGCGTTCACGGAGACGGACCGGGAAGTGCTGCGGACGCTGGCGAACGAAGCAGCGACGGTGATCGAGAATGCACGGCTGTTTTCTTCGGCGCGGGCGAAGGCGCGGCTGGACCACGAGATCGAGATCGCCAGCGAAATCCAGCGGCAACTACTGCCGAAGTCGCTGCCGAGCCTGCCGAACCTGGCGGTGAGCGGTTCAACGCTTTCCTGCCAGTCGGTGGGAGGCGATTGTTTCGACGTGATCGAGCTGGGCGGTGGGCGATTCGGATTTTTCGTGGGAGACGTGGCGGGAAAAGGGATTTCGGCGGCGCTGCTGGCGACGCTTTTGCAGGGAGTCTTTTTCACGACGGCGGCGATGGACATCGCGCTGCCGGGAATTTTTTCGCGGGTGAACCAGTATTTGTGCGACCGGAGCGGCGAAGACCGGTACGCGACGGTTTTTTACGGCGTGCTGGACAAGTCGGGACGGTTCGAATACGTGAACGCGGGGCACGTTCCTCCGCTGCTGCGGCGGAAGAGCGGGGCGCTCGAGGCGATGGGGTCGGCGAATTTTCCGGTGGGAATGTTCTCCGAGGCGGAATACCAGAGCTCACGGGTGCAGCTGGATCCCGGGGACTTCATCGTGATTTACACGGACGGAGTGTCGGAAGCGGCGAACCCGCAGAACGAACTGTTCGAGGAATCGCGGCTGCGGGGAATCCTGGAAGCGTTCACGGGATCCACGGTGGAAGACCTGACGGGAGCGGTGCGCGAGGGCGTGAAGGGTTTCGTGGCCGGCGCGGCGCAATCCGACGACATCACCATTCTGGCGATTCAATACAAGGGCAACGTGGCGTGAGACGAAAGGCCATCCGCCGCGGGGCCCCGGCGACACCCCGGCGGAGGAGCACGGCATCGTCAGGGTCCGCCTCTTCGGTTTCCATCCTCGAAGGAATCCTCGCAAAACTAAATCCCGAAGCCGAGCCGGGGGATCTGGCGGGGCAGATGACGAAAGCGCTCGCTTCACCCGGCAAACTGGCAGGGGCGCGGATGTGGCACATGGTGGAGGGAGTGCCGGCGGTATGGGGCGAATCGGGCGCGCTGCCGAAGCCGGATGCGGTGCGAGTGGCGCGGTTCCTCCGCGGGCAAGCGCCGAAGAACGGAGGGAGCCGGCTCTTCGCACTCGGGGAGGAAAAATCGCCGGCGGGAGTTCTGGAGACCGCGGGAGACGCAAAGCGAGGCGGCAAAGGAGCGGAGTGGCTGGCGGTGTTTTGCCGGTACGCGCAAGTGGCGCTCGAGAGCAGCCAGCGGCGCCACGCGGTGATCGAGCTTTCGACGGTGCTGGAAGCGACAAAAAGCCTCAATTCGACGCTCGACCTCGGCGAGTTGCTCCACATTATTCTGCAGCTGACGACACGGCAGACGGGAGCGGAGCGCGGGACCGTGTTTCTGGTGGATCACGAGCGGAACGAAATCTGGTCGCTGATCGGGCTGGGACTGGACCAGCACGAAATCCGGTTGCCGGCGTCGCGCGGAATCGCGGGGTGGGTGGCGCAGCACGGAGAGATGGTGAACCTGGCCGACGCATATGCGGATGCGCGATTCGAATCGGAAGTGGATTTGCGGCTGGGATTCCGGACGCGTTCGCTGCTGTGCATTCCGATCCGGAACAAGGCGAATGCGACGATCGGCGTCTTACAGCTGCTGAACAAGAAATCGGGCGCGTTCACGGCGGCGGACGCGACGCTGCTGCACGCGATTTCCGACCACGTGGCTATAGCGCTGGAAAACGCGCAGCTCCACCGCGAGCTGATTCACAAGCAGCGGATGGAGCGCGATCTGGCGCTGGCGCGGAATATCCAGCTGGGTTTGCTGCCGGACCGGCCGCCGAAGATCGAAGGATTCGACATCGCCGTATCGCACCGGCCGTGCCTGGAAGCGGGCGGGGATTATTACGACTTCATTCCGCTGGCGGCGGACACGACGCTGGCAGTGGTGGCGGACGTGGAAGGAAAAGGAGTGGGGTCGGCGATGGTGATGGCCAACCTGCAGGCGACTTTGCACGCGCTGCTGGCGCACCTGCATTCACTCGAGCGGCTGGTGGAATCGCTGAACGACATGATTTTGACGGACACGCGGGGACAGAAGTACATGACGATGTTCGTGGCGCTGCTGGACCAGACGCACCGCGCAATTCATTACGTGAACGCGGGACATGTTCCGCCGGCGGTGGTGCGGGCGTCGGGAGCGGTGGATTACCTGACGGAAGGCGGGATGGTGGTGGGACTGTTCCCTTCGGTGCGGTTCGAGCGGGGGCATGTGAGGCTGCACAAAGGCGACGTGATGGTGGCGTGCACGGACGGAATCACGGAAGCGGCGGATAAAAATGATGAGGAGTTCGGGAGGGAGCGGCTGTCGGAGCTGGTGGCGAAGCACCGGGAGCTGCCGGCGGAAGAGATCGTAAGCAAGGTGCTGACCGAAGTGGACCAATTTTCGCGCGGGGGGACGCATGAGGACGACCGCGTGATTCTGGTCATAAAGGTTGTGTGAAGGCGCGATTTCGCAATCGCATTTAAGAATAATTCCCCGAAAAATATAAGACTTGCTCGAGGCCTGCCGAGTTGGTGTGCGAAATTGCGCGGACGGCCCGAAGTCCGCCCCACGACAGCGAACTCCCCCGAGGGCGAACCGGCCGCCCGGTGCTGTCCATCCCCACATTGGGTATAGCGTAAGGATCTATGAACCGGTGGAAGAATAATGGCGGGTGCCGAAATTCCAGAGGGAGATGGCGGCGGTGAGAAAGACGGCGGCGACGACGGGAACGAGGGGAGCATATTCGGGAGTGACGGAGCGGCCGAGCAGGCGAACGCTGGGGTAAAAGGATGCGAGGCCGAAAGGAATGATCCAACAGAGAACGAATTGGACGGCACCGCTATAGATGGAGAGCGGGTAGCGGCCGAAGGCAATGATATTCCAGACGGGAGGATGGACGCCGATGCGGTCCTCGAACCAGAAGGAGACGGCGCTCAAAATGAGGAAGACGGAAACGTAGATGACGGCGGCGCAGATGCCGTAGAAAAACAACATGGCGAATTTCAGCAGGGTCCAGCGGACGCCGAGTTCGTGGGTGGCCCACACCATGCAGAAGATTCCGGTGGCGATTTCCTGGAAAGACTCGATGCGGAAAGTCTCGAACAAGACCTGGAAGAGGGAGGAGATGGGGCGGAGGAGGATGCGGTCGAATTTTCCCTCGATGATGTAGTTGTTGCCGAAGTCGTAGAGATTGAGGCTGATGATGTTGAAAATGCCGTAGGGAATCTGAGTGAATCCCCAGAGAAAAATGACTTCGTAGAGGTTCCAGCCGGCGAGCTGGACGGCCTTTTTCAGAAGAATGACGACGAAGCCGAGGGAAAAGACGGTGGCGGCAAAGCTGGTGGCCAGGCTGATGAGAAAATCGCCGCGGTAGCCGATGCGGACCTTGGCGTACTGGGTGAAGTATTCGAACAAGAGGGAGAAATAGCGGCGCGCTTCGACAAGAAAGGCGGGGAGGCCGCGCCGGATTTCGTCATTGGGAAGAGGAGGAGCCGCAGCAGCCACTCGATTACCCTCCTTGAATCGTGATTTTCTGGACAGCGCGGTCCCACCAGAGGTGAGCCGCGAGCAACAGAGCGAACACCCAGAACCACTCCGTGCCGAGAGCCGCGAGAGCCTGGCGGTGGCCGAGCTTGCCGAGATAAATCTGCAAAGGCGTGTAGGCGATATGCTCGAAGGGAAGCCAGGCGAGGACGGATTGAATGCGAGCCGGGAAAAAGGACATGGGAATGAGCAGGCCGGAGAGGAGCTCGATGAGCCAGTATTTGGCGCGGATGAGCGCGAGGATGGATTTCAGGGGAATGGCGCAGGTGCCGATCATGAAATTGATGGCGCCCATGAGGAAAAAACTTCCGATGACGGCGAGGACGAAGAGCCAGAAATTCTCGCGGGAAGAGGGCGCCTGCACGGGAAAGACAAGGGCGACGACAATCGCGGTGGGAAGGGTCAAGAGAGCGAGGCGGAAGGCGGATTCGCCCATGGCGCGGGCAATCCACATCCATTGGACGGAGACGGGCTTGATGAGGTCCATGGCGATCTTGCCCTCGATGACTTCGTAGGCCATCTCCTGATCGATGGTGTTCCAATAAAACGAGCGGATGATCCAGCCGACGCTGACGTAGGTGAGGATTTGAGGAAGGCTGTAGCCGCCGATGCTGGAGGTGGAGCGGAAGACGGCGCTCCAGATGAAATAGTAGACGGTGACGTTGAGGAAATAGGTGACGATGCCGGTGAAGTAGCGGAGGCGAAAAGCGAGGATATTGACGAAGCCGACGCGGGAAAATTCGGCGTAAGGGAGAAGGGCGTCGAGGAGAGCGGTCACGCGGTCACCACGCGGAGGGCCTCGCCGGCGTAGATGCGCTTGATGATTTCCTCGATGGGCTCGTCTTCGATGGTGAGGTCGCGGACCTGTACGGTGGCGAGAATTTCGCGGATGAGGTCGTCGGTGGCGACACGAGTGCGGTCGAAGCGGATGCGGCAAGTGAGTTCGTCCACCTGATCGAGTTCCATGCCGTCCCGGGCAAAGGCATCGAGGCAGGCGATCTGGGCGCGGTCTTTCAAGACGAATTTGACCTGCTTGGTGCGGAGCAACTGCTGTTTGAGCTCCATAAGATGGCCGTCGTAGAGGACGCGGCCATGGTCGATGATCATGATGCGGCGGCAGAGCTCCTCGATGTCGTCGAGGTCGTGAGTGGTGAGGAGGACGGTGGTGCGGAATTCGCGGTTGATAGCGCGAAGGAAGCGGCGGATGTGGTCTTTGGCGACGACGTCGAGGCCGATGGTGGGCTCGTCGAGAAAAAGAAGAGGCGGATTGTGGAGGAGGGCGGCGGCGAGGTCGCAGCGCATGCGTTCGCCGAGGGAAAGCTTGCGCACGGGAGTGTGGAGATAGTCGCGGATGCCCAGAATCTCGTTGAAGACTTCCATGCGGGAATCGAAGTCGCGCTGGGAGACGTCGTAAATGGTCCGCAGGAGCTTGAAGGACTCGACGACGGCGATATCCCACCAGAGCTGGGTGCGCTGGCCGAAGACGACGCCGATGGTCTTGACGTACTGGCGGCGCTGGCGGTGCGGAACGAAGCCGTTGACGAGAATCTCGCCTCCCGAAGGAACCAGGATTCCGGTGAGCATCTTGATGCTGGTGGATTTTCCGGCGCCGTTGGGGCCGATGTAACCGACCATTTCGCCGCGGTCAATGGAAAAACTGACCCGGTCAACGGCGGAGAGGGTGATGTAGTCGCGGAAAAAAAGATTTTGAATCGAGCCCCACACGCCTTCCCGGCGTTTGAACGTGCGAAAGTGCTTCGAAAGATCCTGCACGTGGATGAGCGGGGCCGGATTCATGGATGAAAGGATTTTATCACTGCCCGCCCCGGCCGGGTGGCGAGGTGCGCCGCGCCAGCCGCCGTCCCCTCTCTTCTCCGCTATCCCCTTGGACGATAGGGTGAAGGATTGGATAGCGGGAAGAGGCGGATGGATTCAAGGGGCGAGTCCGCGACGGAGATTATTCACCCATGACGCGGACGAGAATGCGTTTCGGGCGGGTGCCGTCGAGTTCGACGAAGAGGACGAATTGCCAGGGGCCGAGATCGAGGCGGGCTTCGGAAAACGGGACGATGACCTGATGGTGGAGGAGGAGAGCCTGGAGGTGAATCGAGGCATTGCTCTCGAAGCGGCCCTTGTGTTTGTAATCGTCGCGGGAAGGCGCCAAATCGGTGAGCCAGGCGTCGATATCCTCAAGGAGGCCGGGCTCGTCGTCGTTGACGACGACGGCGGAATTGGAATGGAGAGAGGAGACGAGGATGATGCCGTCGCGGAAGGCGCTCTTCTCCATGGCGGCCTTCACTTGGGAAGTGAGGTTGACAACTTCCCGGACTTTCTGAGTTTGCAGAGTGATGTGCTCGGTGTAGATCTTCATCGGCTCCCTCGGGAAGCGGAGGCGTATTGTAGCGGAAAAAATTCGGGGGATGCAAAGAAGCGGAGGGAGGAAAACGGGGCATCCCGACTGGAAGGGGAAACATCCACTGGGTATGGCCGACGAACCGCGCCAGGGCCTTTGCATAGGCAATGCAGGAAAGGGTTTGTTACAATTTGCCGACTCTAGGGGCGGGGGCGCGCAATGGCGCGACCCAACATGGCTGAAAAAAACACACGGAAAAGATGGCTACTCGTCATCCTCGCGGTCGCGGTGGTGTGGGTGGTCATCGCGGCGATCTCGGGGCGAAACCATTCGCCTCTGGTTACGGTGGTGGAAGTGACGCGGGAGCCGCTAACGTCGTACGTGACGAGCAACGGCAAGGTGGAACCGGTATCGCCGTACGTGGCGCGGGCGCTGTATCCGACATTTGTTTCCAGCGTGAAAGCGACAGAAGGGCAAGGAGTCCGCAAGGGCGAGCTGATATTGACGCTCGACGATTCCGACGTGCGGGCGCAACTGGCGCAGGCGCGGGCAACGCTGCTGCAGGCGCAGGTGGAGCTGCGCAACGCCCGGGCCGGAGGGCCTCCCGACGAAATCGCGCAGCTTTCGGGCGATCTGGAAAAGGCGCGGGTGCAAGTGGCGAACCTGACGAGGCAGCAGAAGTCGCTTGAGAAGCTGGTGGCCGAACAGGCGGCGACGCGAGACGAGCTGGCGCAAAATCGGGCGGCGCTGGCGCAGGCGCAAGCGAATCTGGGAGTGCTGGAAGCGAAGAGGAAGGAGCAGGCGAGGCGGGCGTCGGAAAACGCGGCCGCGGACGCTCTGGCGGTGAGCCAGGCGCAGGATCAGGTGCGCGGGCTGGAAGCGAAAGTAAACTCCGCGACGGTGATCTCTCCGCTGAACGGAACGCTGTACTCGCTGCCGGTGCGGACGGGAGATTTCGTGAAGCTGGGGGACGTGGTGGCGGAAATGGCGGACCTCGAGCACGTGCGGGTGCGGGCGTTCGTGGACGAGCCGGACCTGGGGTCGCTGGCGAAGGGGCAGGAGGTGCAGGTGACGTGGGACGCGCATCCGGGCGAAGTGTGGTCGGGGCAAACGGAGGATATACCGAAGCAGGTGGTGTCGAGGGGAGCGCGAAGCGTGGGCGAGGTGCTTTGCTCGGTGGAGAACCCGAAGCTGACGCTGATTCCGAACATCAACGTGACGGTGCGCATACTGGTGGCGAATTTGCAGTCGGCGCTGGTGATTCCCCGAGGAGCGGTGGGATTCGACCGGGGGCAGAGGTACGTGTTTGTGTTCAACGGAGAGAAACTGCACCGGCAAAACATAACCGTAGGGGCGGCGAGCAACGTAAAATACGAAGTCCTTTCCGGACTGAAGGAGGGAGACAAAATCGCGCTGCCCGGCGAAGCGATTTTGCGAGACGGCATGAGAATTACACCCGTGGTGAGCCAATGATTCGTTCCCGCGTCCGATCCTGGACGGCCATTTATTTCTTGCTGACATTCATTTTGGTTCTTATTCCGGCGGGATTGCGTGCGATTCCGGCGGCGGCAGCAGGATTTCCCGACGATGCGGCGCTCTTGCAGACGGCGCAGCGGCAGTTCAATTCGGGGAGCTATGCGAGCGCGATCACGACGCTGCAATCGGCGATCTCGCAAACGCCATCGGACGGCGAAGCGTATTACTGGCTGGGGCGGAGCTATTACGAATTGAACGATTTCGACAGCGCGATATCGGCGGGGGAAAAATCGATCGCACTCGATCCAAAAAACTCGGTGTATCACCAATGGCTGGGGCGGATTTACGGAGGAAAGGCCGACCGGGACCACAGTTTCTTCTTCGCGCGAAAAGTGAAAGAGCAATTTTCGGAAGCGGTGCGGCTGAATCCCTCGAACGTGGCGGCGAGACGCGACCTGGAAGAGTACGACCTGGACGCGCCGTGGATCGTGGGGGGAAACAAGGACGAGGCCAAGGCGCAGGTGGAAGCGATCGCGGCGATCGATCCGGTGCAAGGGCATCTGGCGCGGGCCGTGCTGCTGATGGCGGAAGGAAAGAAGGTGGAACCGGCCGAGGCGGAATACCGGCAGGCGCTGGCGGCGAAGCCGAAGACGCTGGAGCCGTATTTCGAGGCGGCGGATTTCTTCGCGCGCCAGAACAAACCGGCGGGGATGGACGAAGTGATTCAAGCGGCGGCGGCGGTGAACTCGACCGATCCCCGGCTGTCGTATTACCGGGGCGTGGCGCTGGTGCTGGGAAATTCGGACGCGGCGCAGGCCGAAGAAGATTTGAAGTCGTACATCGCGAGCACGCCGCCGAGAAGCGACTGGCCTTCGCACGCGGCGGCACGCGTGTGGCTGGGGCGGCTGTACGAAGCGCAAGGCAAGGTGCCGGAGGCGATCGAACAGTACCGCGCGGCGCTGCAACTCGATCCGGGATTCAAAGAAGCGCGCGCGCGGCTGCAGCAGCTGGGAAAGAACTCGCAATAGAGCAGGCGCGCCGCGAGCCGGAAACTTCCGGCGCGACGCCCGCATCCGATGAACTGGCGCCGACCATGAAGAGCCTCCGCGACACTCCCGCGTTCTGGGTCGAGACGTGGTCGCTCGCCATGCAAGCCCTGCTGGCGAACAAGGTGCGGGCGGCGCTGACGATGCTGGGAGTGGTGATCGGAAGCGCGTGCATCGTGCTGGTCGTAACCGTGGGATTGGCGGGCCGGCGGTACATCATCCACCAGATCGAGGGCGTAGGAGCGAACATCGTATTCGCGGATCTGGTGCGCTCGAGCAATCCGGGAAGCACGTCGCTTGCGGATGAGATTTCGCTCGACGACATGGAAGCGGTCCGGCGGGGCGTGCCGCACGTCCGGCAGGTGGCGGGGACCAACAATATTCCGGTGACGGTGGCGGTGAGCGGGGTGGAACATCCGGTGAACCTGGTGGGGGTGACGGACGGGTTCCAACAAATTCGCAATCTGGTGATCGTCGAGGGGCGGTATTTCGATCCCGACGACATGGCGACGCGGAACAAGGTGTGCCTGCTGACGCAGGATCTGGCGCGGCTGGTGTTTCCCGGGCAGGACCCGGTGAACCAGGACATCCGGGTGGGAGAACTTCATTTCACGGTGATTGGAGTGTTTCGCGAGCGGATTTCGACATTCGGGCAGTCGGAGATAACGCGCGATTCGATCCTGATTCCCTTCTCGCTGATCAAAGATTACACGGGTGAAAGCTACATCGAGACGTTTTACGCGCAGGCGGACAAGCCGGACGACGTGGCGGCGGTGACGCGGGGAGTGGCGGAAATGCTGCAGAGCCGGCACCGGCCGGGCGCGGAGTATCAGGTGGAGAACCTGACGGGGATTCTGGACACGGCGAGGAGCATATCGACGGCGTTGACGATTACGCTCATCCTGATCGCGCTGATCGCGCTGATCATCAGCGGGATCGGCATCATGAACATCATGCTGGTGACGGTGACGGAACGAACGCGGGAAATCGGGATTCGGAAAGCGATCGGAGCTCCGCGAGACGCGATCCGGTATCAATTTCTGATGGAGGCTTTTGTGATCAGCGCGACGGGAGCGCTGGCGGGGATCGGGATCGCAACGTTCATACCGGCCCTGATCGATTACGTGGCGAGCTATTTTCCGGAAGTGGGGACGGTGGACATTCCGATTTCCTGGCTGTCGGTGCTGGTGGCTTTCGTGGTTTCCAGCTCGACCGGCTTGCTGTTCGGATACCTGCCGGCGAACCGGGCGGCACAGATGAATCCGACGGAGGCGCTCCGGTATGAATAGACGGGAGCGTTTCATAGCGGCGGCGGTGGCGTGCGCGGCGGCGATGACGATGGCGCCGGGTGCGCGCGGGCAGGACGCGGAGAAGCTGACGCTGCGGCAGACGGTGACGCTGGCGCTACAAAACAGCCGCGACTTGGCGCTGGCGAAAGTGCAGTACAGCATCGCGCAGGGAGAAGTTTCGGTGGATCGCGCGGAATTTCATCCGAATTTGTACACGGGATCGGGCGCGGCGTATACGAGCGGGTTTCCGGCGACGCCGGGAGGGAGCGGGCCTTCGATTTTCAACCTTTCGTACACGCAGGAGGTGTTCAACCTGCCGCTTTCGGGGCAGATCAAGGCGGCGCAGGACCGCGCGGGAAACGCGAAGCTGGAAATGGACCGAGTGAGGGACGACGTAATCGTGCGGGCGGCGTCGGTGTATCTCGATTTGGCGAACGTGCGACATGCGCTGGAGCTGATGAGGTCCGAACAGGCAAGCGCGGAAAAAATTCTTCAGGTGACGCAGGATCGGGCGAACGCGGGGCAGGCGCTGCCGATTGACGTGACGCGGAGCCAACTGACGGCCGCGCAGATTCAGGAGAGGATTCTGAAGCTGGAAGGACGGGAAGAAAACCTGAGCGAACAGCTTCACAACCTGACGGGGGTCGCGGAGGACCGGCCGATCGAAACGGATACGGAAGAGCCCACGTTCGCAACCGACCAGCAAGAAACCGAACTGCTGGCGATGGCGATGAACACCGATCCGGGGATTCAGGAAGCCGTAAACGAGCGGAGCGCGCGGCAGCACATTTTCAAGGGAGCGAAGGGCGGATATTGGCCGACGGTGAGCGTGATCGGCGAATACCAGGTGCTGACGAAGTTCAACAACTACTCGGAGTTCTACAAGCAGTTCCAGAGGAACAACGTGACGGTGGGGATCCAAGTGCAGATCCCGATATTCAGCTCGAGGACGCGGGCCAACGTGGCGCTGGCGAAGAAACAGCTGGATGAAGCCGACCTGCTGTTGAGCAACAAAAAGGACGAGGTCCGGCTGGACGTGGAGCAAAAGGTGCGAGGGGTGCGGGAGCTGGACGCCGAACGCGAGGTGGCGCGGCTGGAACTGAAGCTGGCGCAGGAGTCGCTGGACCTGGTGCAAGCCAAATTCGACGACGGGCAAGCGACGCTGGGCGATCTGGAACAGGCGCGGCTGGATGAAAGCGTCAAGTGGGTGGCGTTTCTCGACGCGGACCTGGCGCGGGAGCAGGGACAACTATCGTTGCTGGAGGCAACGGGGCAGCTCGCCAAGGTGTTCCAATAGGATGAACAGGCGGGCGAAAGGCGGCTTTGGGTCGCCAGGCAAATCGGGTACACTAGATGGATAGGCTTACAGGCCGTTGATAACGCTGAGATTTCTGAGGGGGAATCTTACATGCAGTCTGTGATGAAAACTTTGTTTTTAAATCCGCCGAGTTTCGAGAAATTCGACGGAGGAGCAAGCTCGCGGTGGCCGGCGACGCGGGAAATCGAGTCGTATTGGTATCCCGTGTGGATCGCGTATCCGGCGGGGATGCTGCCGGGGAGCCGGCTGCTGGACGCGCCGCCGCACAAGGTATCTCCGGAAGAGACGGTCCGGATCGCGCAAGATTACGACTTCGTGGTGCTGTTCACGTCCACCGTAGGATTTTTCAGCGATCTGCGGATGGCGCGGTCGATGAAGGAAAAGAAGCCGGACATCAAGATCGCCTTCGTGGGGCCGCACGTGCAGATCAAGCCGGCGGAAAGCCTGCTGGCGAGCCCGGACATCGATTTCGTGGTGCGCGGGGAATTCGACCACGCGGTGGTGGAGTACGCGCAGGGCAAGCCGGTGTCGGAAATCGCGAACGCGAGCTACCGGAAGGGCGACGAGGTGGTTCACAACCCGTCGCGGCCGCTGATGCAGACCGAGGAGCTGGACGCGCTGCCGTTCGCGACGGACGTCTACGAGAAGAACATCCAGATCGAGAAGTACAACGTGCCCTTCCTGCTGAATCCCTACGTATCGTTCTACACGGCGCGGGGATGCCCGGCGCTCTGCACGTTCTGCCTGTGGCCTCAGACGCTTTCGGGGCACGCGTGGCGGACGCGTTCGGTGGAAAACGTGGCGCGGGAATTCCGCCAGGCGCACAAAATGTTTCCGCAAGCGAAGGAATTTTTCTTCGACGACGACACGTTCAACATCCGGAAGGACCGCGTGCTGGCGCTCTGCAAGGAGTTTAAGCCGGTGGGCTTCCGGTGGTCGTGCACGGCGCGGGTTCACGGGGATTACGAGACGTTGAAAGCGATGGCCGATGCGGGATGCCGGCTGCTGATCGTGGGATTCGAATCGGGCGACGACCAGATCTTGAAGAACATCAAGAAGGGGTCGACGGTCGAAATGGGGCGGAAGTTCGTAAAGAACTGCAAGAAGGTGGGAATCCACGTACACGGCGATTTCATCATCGGGCTGCCGGGAGAAACCAAGGATACGATCGAGAAGACGATGGATTTCGCGAAGGAGCTCGACTGCGAGACGATTCAAGTCTCGATGGCGCACGCCTATCCGGGAACGGAGCTGTACAACCAAGGAATGCGCGAAGGGTTCCTGGCGGGCGAAGCCATCACGGACGCGCTGGGGCACCAATTGCCGCACCTGGAGTATCCGGGGCTTTCGCGGGAGTACATGGTGGAGGCGGTGAACCGGTTCTACGACAGCTACTATTTCCGGCCGCGGGTGGCGTGGCGGATCGTGCGCGACGCGCTGTGGGACGCGCACGAGCGGAAGCGCCTGTACCATGAGGCGGTGGACTTCATGAAGCTGCGGCGCGACCGGTGGAAAGTCGCACAGAAAGGCGTCGACAAGAAGGCACTGGTCACCGTTCCCGCCGAACCGCGCACACCGGCCGGGATTGTCAGCGAATCGCACGGCGCATGACGGCCCATCGCAACCTGCATCTTAAGACGTTTGCCCTGATTTTTTTCATGGTGATATTCGGGCCGGTGGGCGACGTGTTTCTAGGCAAGGGGATGAGAAGCATCGGGCCGCTCGACAGCTGGGCGCCCGCCGCGCTGTTTCATTTCTTTTTCCGTGCGTTCACATCGGGAATGGTGTGGGCGGGGATTCTGTCGCTATTGGCGTTTTTTATCAGCTACACGCTGGTTCTGACGTGGGCGGATTACAGCTACGTTCAGCCGGCATCGTCGTTTGCCTACGTGATCGTGGCGCTGCTGGGGCATTACGCGCTGCATGAGACGGTGACGCCGCTGCGGTGGTTCGGGATCGCGATCATCTGCGTGGGAGTGCTGATCGTGGGGCACACGCCGCCGCGGACGACGGAAGCCGCACATCCGCACAAACCCGCGCACGAGGAGCTATCCGCAGGCGAGGCGCGGGCGGCGCATCCCGCAGCGATCGAGACAGGCGCGCCGGTGGGCGCGCAGAATTTGGAGCAAGCCTGATGCTTCGGGAAATCATATTGCTGTTCTTCATCGTGATAGCGGGAACGGGAGGGGAGATGTGCCTGTCCCGGGCGATGAAACAGATCGGTGAAGTGCACGATTTCCGGCCGGTTTCCATCTTGCGAGTGATGGGTCGGGCGATGATGGTGGGATGGATGTGGGTGGCGCTGGTACTGATGGCCACGGGATTTTTCGCGCTGCTGGGGATGCTGTCGCTTGAAAACGTGAGCTTCGTGATACCGGTTTCGGCGATGAGTTACGTGGTGGGGGCCTACGGCGGGTCGCTGCTGCTCGGGGAAAAAGTGACCTCGCAGCGATGGCTGGGCGTGTTGCTGGTTTGCCTGGGAGTGACGCTGGTATGGACGGGCAAAGGATGAAGTAGTGTCGGCGTTCGCGGTTGTTCGAGACGCGGTGCTGGGGGCCGCGCTGGCCCCGTTTGCTTTTTACGTTTTCGCTCTCATCGCGGCGCGCGGATTCTTCCGCGGCCCGGCCGGTTCCGCACTGAAAACCGATTACGCTCCTCCCGTCAGCATCCTGAAACCGATCCACGGATTCGACCGCGAGACGTATGAAAATTTCGCGAGTTTCTGCAGGCAAGATTATCCGGAATTCGAAATTCTGTTCTGCGTCTCCGACGCGGACGACCCCGCCGTTCCAACAATCGAAAAAATCATCGGGGATTTTCCGGGGCGGCCGATTCGGCTGCTGATCGGAGCGGAGCCCGTCGGCGCAAGCGACAAGGTGAACAAGCTGTGCCGGATGGCGCGCGAGGCGCGGCACGATATTCTGGTGGTGAGCGACAGCGACGTGCGGGTGGAGGCGGGATTTCTACGCGAAGTGGCGGGCGCGTTCGCCGATCCGAAGGCGGGGGGAGTGACGTGCCTGTATCGCGGGCTGACCGACGATTCGTTTGCGGCGAATCTGGAAGCGCTCGGGAATTCAGCGGATTTCGCGCCGGGAGTGCTGGTGGCGCGGCTGCTGGGCGGAGTGAATTTCATGCTGGGCGCAGTGATGGCGACGACGCGAGAGCGGCTGGCGGAAATCGGAGGGTTCGAAGCGCTGGCCGATTATTTTTCGGACGATTACGAGCTGGGAAACCGGATCGCGGCGGGCGGGCACCGGATCGAACTGGCCCGGCGGGCGGTGGGCATCGTGTACCCGCGGCAGACATTGGCGGAGGCGATCCGTCACCAGCTTCGATGGAATTTGAGCATACGATTTTCGCGGCCGATGGGACATGCGGGAATGATTTTCTCGATGGGGCTGCCCTGGGCGGCGCTGGCGGCGGCCGTGGCGCCGCGAGGGACGGTAGCCGCCGAATATCTGGCGGGGTACCTGGTGCTGCGGACGTGGGTGGCGTGGCAAGTGGGAGTGGTGGGAATGAACGATCCGCTGGTGGCGAATAAATTATGGATGCTGCCGATCCGGGACGCGTTCGCGTTCCTGGTGTGGGTGGCGAGTTTTTTTCCGCAGCGGATCCACTGGCGCGGGCGTGAATTTTTCGTGCGGGAAAAACGGCTGGTGGCGGCGCCGCCGCGCGGTTGACGAATTCCGAACCGCCAAGTAAAGTAGATGGAGGTCGCGCCTGCGGCCTTTTTTATTGTTCCGGGACCTCTGCTGGGAGGTCGTTCAATTGGTAGGACATCAGCCTCTGGAGCTGACTATCCTGGTTCGAGT
Source organism: Verrucomicrobiia bacterium (assembly GCA_035503815.1). GTDB lineage: Bacteria > Acidobacteriota > Terriglobia > Acidiferrales > UBA7541 > Palsa-295. The sequence goes on along the minus strand of DATJTF010000015.1, from coordinate 273,735 downwards.
CCAGGCCTCCCAGCCAAACTCTTAAAATCGCCGAAAAACCAGGAAAAACGCGCAGAATTTCGCCGCGAAGAGGCGGGATAGACGCTCCTCGGCGGTCGGTGATAAGCTTTCGCGGCCAGCTGACGCGAGGCCGGACGGAAAATCGGTCGCCGAAATCCCGCGAAGCCCGCCAGGACAAAATCCGATGGAAGCCGATTCCACGCGCGCACAAAATACAGGAAACGGTTTGCGCGCGCTTGCGCAGCCGGTGGCGGCCCCGCTGACGCGGGCAGCCATCTTCCTGGTGGTGACGCTGAATCCCGAAGCCGGGAGCCGCGAGATCGTGCGGACGTTTTGCGCGGACCTATCGGGGCTGCTGCGCGCGGTGGAGTTCCGCGACATCGAAGGCGCGCTTTCCTGCATTCTGGGAATCGGAGCGGAAGCGTGGGACCGGCTGTTCGGAAAGCCGCGGCCGGCGGAGCTGCATGCGTTCCGGGAAATTCGCTCGGGAGACCGGCACGCCGTGGCGACGCCGGGCGATTTGCTGTTTCACATCCGGGCGAAACGGATGGATTTGTGCTTCGAGCTGGCGACGCAAATCATGGCGCGAATCGGAAGCGGCGTGACGGCGGTGGACGAAGTGCACGGATTCCGCTATTTCGACGACCGGGATCTGATCGGATTCGTGGATGGAACGGAGAATCCGAGAGGGCAAGAGGCGGTTGACGCCGTGCTGATCGGCGAAGAGGACGCGGCGTTCGCGGGCGGCAGCTACGTGATCGTGCAGAAGTACCTGCACGACCTGGCGGGGTGGGACAAGCTCTCGACGGAAGCGCAGGAAAAAATCATAGGCCGGAAGAAGCTTTCGGACATCGAATTGGATGATTCGGTGAAGCCGACATCGGCGCACAACGCGCTGACGACCATCGTCGAAGACGGCAAAGAAGTGAAAATCCTGCGGGACAATATGCCGTTTGGGCGCGCGGGGGAAAATGAAATCGGGACATACTTCATCGGATACAGCCGGTCGCCGCGCACGATCGAACAGATGCTGGAAAACATGTTCATCGGGCGGCCACCGGGAAATTACGACCGGCTGCTCGATTTCAGCCGGGCGGTGACGGGAAACCTGTTTTTCGTGCCGTCCACGACATTTTTGGACGATGTGACCGGGGACGAGGCAGCCGCGGCGAATTCGAGCGAACCCGCGGCGGCCGAACCCGATGCTTCCAGCGAGAAGAGGCGCGAAGGTTCGCTCGGCATTGGCTCTCTTAAAGGAGAAGATTCCCATGAATAACCTCCATCGCGAGCTGGCTCCGATCTCGGACGCCGCGTGGGCGCAGATAGAAGAAGAAACGTCGCGGACGCTGAAGAGGTACCTGGCCGGGCGCCGCGTGGTGGACGTGGAGGGGCCGGGCGGGACGCCGCTTTCGGCGGTGGGGACGGGACACGTGCGGGCGATTACGGCGCCGGGCGAAGGAATCGTGGCGAGGCAGCGGGAGGCGAAGGCCCTGGTGGAATTGCGCGTGCCCTTCGAGCTGAACCGGCAGGCGATCGATGATGTGGAACGCGGGGCGAATGATTCGGACTGGCAACCGGCCAAGGATGCGGCGCGACGAATCGCGTTCGCGGAGGACGGAGCGATTTTCGAGGGCTATGCAGCGGCCGGAATCGGGGGAATCCGCCAGGAAACCACGAATCCGGTCATGACGCTTCCCGGGGACGTGCGGGACTTTCCAGACGTGATCGCGCAGGGATTGAGCCAATTGCGGCTGGTGGGCGTCAACGGGCCGTATGCGGTGTTGCTGGGCGCCGACGCCTACACGGAGCTGGCGGAGACGCGCGACCACGGCTATCCGGTGCTGGAGCACGTCAAGCGGCTGGTGAAGGATCAGATCATCTGGGCGCCGGCAATTACGGGAGCGTTTGTGGTGACCACGCGCGGCGGAGATTTCGACCTGCGGATCGGACAGGACGTCTCGATTGGTTATCTGAGCCACACGGACGCCGCCGTGAGGCTGTATTTGCAGGAGACGCTCACCTTCCTGATGCTTACCGGAGAAGCCGCCGTCGCGATGGCGCCTCCCGCAAAATCGTAGACGGCGCAACGCCGTTTGCGATGTCCGATCAAGAAGTCCGAAGACGATGACCACCACGGAAACAAATTCCGGCGGAACAGCCGCTCTCGATTGGGCCCATCCGATCGTCCGGGAGTGGTTTGTGCGGAAGTTCGGGACGCCGACCGAGCCGCAGGAGCAGGGCTGGCCGCACATCCTGGCGGGAAAAACGACGCTAATTTCGGCGCCGACGGGCTCGGGGAAAACGCTGGCGGCGTTTCTGGCTTGCATTGACCGGCTGGTGCGCAAAGCGCTGGCGGGGGAGCTGACGGACCGGACGGAAGTGCTTTACGTCTCGCCGCTGAAAGCTCTCGGGAACGACATCCAGAAAAACCTGGAAATTCCGCTGGGTGAAATTTTGCGGATGGCGGGCGAACGCGGGCTGCTGATGCCCGAAATCCGGACGGCGGTGCGGACGGGCGACACGCTGATGCACGAGCGGCGGAAGATGCTGGCGCGCCCGCCGCACATCCTGGTGACGACTCCGGAATCGCTCTACATCCTGCTGACGGCGGAGAAAAGCCGGGAAATTCTGAAGACGGTCGAAACGGTGATCGTCGACGAAATACACGCCGTAGCGGACGACAAGCGGGGGGCGCATCTGGCGCTATCGCTGGAACGCCTCGGGGCGCTCGCGGCGCGGCCGTTCGTGCGGATTGGATTATCGGCAACGCAAAAGCCGATCGAAACGGTCGGGCATTTCCTGACAGGAAGCGAGAGGCGCGAACCCGAAATCGTGCAAATCGGCCACCGGCGGGAGATGGACATTGGCGTGGAGGTTCCGTCGAGCGAGCTGGGACCGGTGACCTCGCATGAGATGTGGGACGAGATTTACGACCGTGTCGCAGGGCTGGTGCGGGAGCATCGCTCAACGCTGATATTCGTGAACACGCGGAGGATGGCGGAGCGGGCGGCGCACAACTTGGAAGAGCGGCTGGGGAAAGACGCGGTGGCGACACACCACGGCAGCCTGGCGAGGCGACTGAGGCTGGCAGCGGAAAATAAACTGAAGGCAGGCGAAATTCGGGCGCTGGTGGCCACGGCGTCGCTGGAACTGGGAATCGATATCGGGAATGTGGATTTGGTCTGCCAGATCGGGTCGCCGCGCTCGATTGCCGTGGCGCTGCAGAGAATTGGGCGAGCGGGCCACTGGCGGGGGGCGATTCCGAAAGGACGAATCTTCGCTGGGACGCGCGACGAGCTGGTGGAATGCGCGGCGCTGGCGCGGGCGATACGCCAGGGCGAGCTCGACAGCATCGAAATCCCCGAATCGCCGGCGGACGTGCTGGCGCAGCAGATGGTGGCGATGTGCGCGGTCGAGGAGTTCGCCGAGGACGATTTGTTTGCGACGGTGAAGCGGGCCTATCCCTACCGGAATCTGACGCGGGAGAGCTTCGATGAGATCGTGGCAATGCTGGCGGACGGTGTGGTGGCGGAGCGAGGGAGGTATGGGGCGTACCTGCACCGGGACCGGGTCAACGGGCGAGTGAGCGGAAGGCGGGGCGCGCGGCTGACGGCGATCACCAACGGAGGCGCGATACCGGAAAACGCTCTTTATACGGTGGTGGCGCAGCCGGAAGGGGCGGTGGTGGGAACGGTGGACGAGGATTTCGCGGTTGAGAGCTTGCGCGGAGACATCATGCTGCTCGGCAACTCGTCGTGGAAAATCCAGCGCGTGCAATCGGGGCAAGTGATCGTGGAAGACGCGCACGGAGCGGCGCCGAACGTGCCGTTCTGGCGGGGAGAGGCTCCGGCGCGAACGGCGGAATTGTCGGGGCAGGTGGCGGAGCTGCGAACACGAGTGGACGAAATGTCCCGAGGGATCGTGGGCGGGCAGCCGGCGTGGAGTTCGCCGGAGGCGCGCGAAGCGATCGAATGGCTGAAGCGGGAGTGCGCGGTTGACGACGCCGGGGCGGAGCAGATCGTGGAGCACATCGCGGCCGGGCGAGCCGTCCTGGGCGCGGTGCCGACGCAGACGACGGTGGTCGCGGAGCGATTTTTCGACGAAGGCGGAGGAATGCAGCTGGTGATTCACGCGCCGTTTGGTGGGCGGATCAACAAGGCATGGGGGCTGGCGCTGCGCAAGCGGTTCTGCCGGTCGTTCAATTTCGAGCTGCAGGCGGCGGCGACCGACGACGGGCTGAACATTTCGCTGGCCGAACAGCACAGCTTCCCCCTGGCCGACGTGTTTCATTTCCTGCACCCGAATTCCGCGGGACAAGTGCTGGAGCAGGCGGTGCTGGGTTCGCCGATTTTCGGGACGCGCTGGCGATGGGACGCATCGCGGGCGCTGATGCTGCAGCGGTTTCGAGGGGGGAAGAAGGTGCCGCTGCACATCCAGCGGATGCGTTCCGACGATCTGCTGGCGTCGGTATTCCCGGACGCGGCGGCGTGCCAGGAAAACATACAAGGCGAAATGCGGATTCCCGAGCACCCGCTGATCCGCGAAGTGATGAAGGACGCGCTGACGGAGGCGATGGACCTCGATGGGTTGAAAAACGTGCTGGGAAAGATTTTGGACGGGGGTATCCGTTGCGTCGCGGTGGACACGCCCGCGCCTTCGCAATTTTCACACGAAATTTTGAACGCGAACCCGTACGCGTACCTGGACGATGCGCCGCTGGAGGAGCGGAGAGCGCGGGCCGTCGAAATGCGGCGGATGCTGCCGGAGGCGGTGCTGGGCGAAATCGGGAGGCTCGATCCGGGGGCGATTGCGGAAGTGCGGGAACAAGTTTGGCTGGACGCGCGCGACGCGGACGAACTGCACGACGGATTGGTGACCTTGATCGTGTTCCCCGAGCCGGCGGAGGCGGGAGATTGGCGGCGCTTCTTCGAAGAGCTGGCCGGGAAACGGCGGGCGAGCCGCGCGATTTATGAGAGGCGAGGGTATTGGGTGGCCGCGGAAAAGGCGAAAAGCTTCTTACGGATTTTTCCGGAGGCGCGATTCGAGACGCCTGCCGCGGAGATCGAAGACCAGGTTCCATCGCGAGAGAGCGCCGTGCTGCTGGCCGTCACGGGATGGATGCAGCACTCCGGGCCAGTGAAGGCGGGAGAGCTGGCGGCGCGGATGGGAATCGCGGCGCAGGATGCGGAGAGCGCGCTGCTGCGGCTCGAAGCGAGCGGGGCGGCGCTGCGCGGAACGTTTACAGGACGCGCCGCGGGAGAAACGGAATTTTGCGAGCGGCGCATTCTGGCGCGGATTCACCGGGAGACGCTTGGAAAACTGCGGCGGGAAATTCAACCCGTGAGCGCGGCGGAGTTCATGAGCTGGCTGCTGCGGTGGCAACATCTGGCGCGAGGAACGCAACTGCTGGGCGAGCGGGGAACGATGGAGGCGCTGCGACAACTGCAGGGGTACGAGGCGCCGGCGAATGCTTGGGAGCGGCAGATCCTGGCGCGGCGAATCGCGAATTACGATCCGGGGGCGCTCGACCGCCTGTGCCTGACGGGAGCCATTGGGTGGGGTCGGCTATCGCCGCATCCCGCGCTGCTGAACGATTCGAAAGAAGGCGGCCATCGGGTGGTGCCGACGAGCGTGGCACCGATAACGTTTTTTGCTCGGGATGATGCGGACTGGATGGTTCCGCGTGGCGCAAAGACGAATGCAGAGCTGACGCGAGGATTGAGCCCGGCGGCAACGGACGTGCTGGGGAATCTGCGGGAGCGCGGGGCTTCATTTTTCGCGGATATCGTTCGCGGGACGCGGCGGCTGAAATCGGAGGTTGAATCGGCGCTGTGGGAGCTGGTGGCCGGGGGAATCGTCACGGCCGATGGATTCGACAATCTTCGTTCGCTGATCGATCCGAAGCGGCGGTCGGGACACGGGCACGGGCGAAGCGCGAGGCCGCGGCACAGCGCGGGGCGATGGTCCGTGCTGCCGACAGGGGGAGCGGAAGAGCGGACGGAGGCGATGGAAGCGACGTGCCGGCTGCTGCTGAACCGCTACGGAGTGGTGTTCCGCGAGGTGCTGACGCGCGAATCGATTTTGCCGCCGTGGCGCGAAGCGCTGATGACGCTGAGAAGGCTGGAGGATCGCGGAGAGATTCGCGGGGGAAGATTCGTCGGCGGATTTTTGGGAGAACAGTTTGCGCTGCCTGCGGCTGTTGAGTCGCTGCGAGCGAGCCGAGCGCGCGGGGCGACGGGCGAAACAATCGTGGTGTCGGCGGCGGACCCGCTGAACCTGGCGGGGATCGTGGTGCCGGGCGAGCGGGTGGCGGCGCTTTCCGGAAAGCAAGTGGCGTTTCGAGACGGAGCGGCCGTGGAACCACCGGAGCGGGCGCCGGTGGAGATTTCAGCGGCAGGGATGGCGCGAGGGGCCGTCCGGAGCAGCTAGAGCGGAAGAGATTGCACCGCTAATTTTTTGCGGATCCCGGTTTTCCGGCGACGATTTTCGCGAGCGCCGCGCCCGACGGCATCGTAACCGAAAATTTCGCATCTTTTTCATCTAGACATTCATCAAACCATCGAATTCGCACGGAAGGCCCGGGCGATTCGCCCGGCCATTTTTCAAGGATTCCGAGGAGGATCAAGTGAGCCGTTTTGCTGGCAAGGTGGCCGTCGTAACCGGCGGAAACAGCGGGATTGGGCTGGCAACAGCCCAGCGCCTACAGAAGGAAGGCGCGCGGGTGGCGATTTCCGGACGCAGCGAGAAAACGCTGGCGGAAGCATCGAAAATTCTCGGCAAGGACGCGCTGGTCGTCCAGGCCGACGTCGCAAAGATCGGAGAGATCGACAAGCTCTTTTCGGCGGTGAGCGCAAAATTCGGAAAGATCGATATATTGTTCGTGAATGCGGGCGTGGCGACGTTCGCGCCGTTCGCGGGGTTTACGGAGGCGGCGTACGATCAACTCTTCGACATCAACGCCAAGGGCGCGTTTTTCACGGTTCAAAAGGCGTTGCCGCATTTGAATGACGGAGCTTCGATCATTCTCAACACGAGCGTGGCCGGGAGTATCGGGAACGCGACGGGAATCGCCTACGGAGCGACGAAGGCGGCGATGCGGTCGTTTGTGCGGGGAATGGCGGCGGACCTGGTGGGGAGAAACATCCGGGTGAACGCGGTGGCGCCCGGGCCGATTGAAACGCCGATCTTCGAGCGCGTGGGACTGCCCAAGGAACAAGCGCAACAGTTGGCCGAAGGATTCAAGTCCGTGGTGCCGATGAAGAGGTTCGGAACAGCCGAGGAAGTGGCGGGAACAGTGGCATATCTGGCGTCGGCGGATTCGACCTACGTCACGGGTGTTGAGATCAACGTGGACGGCGGAATCGGCGAAATTTAAGGCGTTGCCTCCAGAAGAATGGTCCGGGTGGAAATTTTCACCCGGACTTCGGTCCCTCCAAAGTTTCATTCCCTGAAAGACCGGCTTTAGATTAGTGAAATCGAAATTCGATCCGCCTTTTGCGGCGGAAAATTTATGCATTCCAATCGCCGCTGCGTATTTTCCTGCGCGTCACGATGACAAAACCCAACAGCCCAAGGGTGGAAAGGAGGGAGATGGCTCCCCCCGCCGTCCGGTCCCACGTCCGAGCGAAGAAGATTTCGACATGGTGCCGGCCGGGCGCCAATGGAAGCATCATCCCGCCAGTCGTATCGCGGCTCTGCAATTTCACGGGCCGTCCATCAACGAATCCCTGCCAAGCTGGGTAATTGAGCCTTCGGAGGACGAGTGTCTCCGGAATCTCTGCGGACGTGTGGAATTCGATGCGTTCAGCGGACCATTTTTCTATTTCTGCTGAATCCTTGCCGAGCGGAATCAACTGCCCGGACTGTCCGACGATGAGGGCCATGCGGGGTCCCGATTGCGGCAGGCCGGAGCGGTCGGAGCCGACCGGCGCATATTCGTCCGTGCCGTCGTAGCCATTGCCTGCGCGGACGGATTCGATGACGGAGTGAGCGTCTTCCATGTCCCACCACGCGTCGCTCCCGATGAGCACCCCCGCCGCGACGATTCCGGCCGCCATCAGGACCAGCCAAGCGCGGCGCGGTCCTCGAGCGCCGGAAAACGCGATCCCTGCGAAAAGCGCGAAGACGAGCCCGAGCGGCTCGCACCATCGCCAGGGGAACTGGAGGAATTGGAGCTTCGGCAACCAATTCCAGGCAAACGCGCTCGCGGGAAACATTAGAAACGTGGCGGCGGCTGCAAGCGCGGCTCCCGACCACCACAATTCGCGAAATTGGCCGCGGTGGCGGGCGGCAAAAACGGCGGCAATGGCGGCTAGGAGAATCATGCCAAGCGCGAGATACGACATCTTTATGTTGAAAAGCTCGAAATCGGGATCGGCGCCCCAAGCGAAGAGAAAATTCTGCGACGGCTGGAGTACCGACGCCACCGCTTCCTGGATCTGCACCCATTTCTGCTCGGATGCGGCGGGAAGGATGTAAAACGCCGCCAGGGCGAATCCCGTAGCAATGCCCAGGGCCGCGGGGGCGAGCGGCCTGGGATTGCGCGCGGCGAGGCAGGCCACGACCAGGACGAGGCAGAGTGAATATGTGGCAATCACGCCTGCGGGAGCGTTCGAGAGCCAGATCGCGGCGAAAGAAACGGCGAGCATCGGCATGGCGCTCCATCCCCGGCGAATGATGCGAAGGGCGCTGCAGAGCAAGAGAGGGAAAATTGCCGTCGCCAAGAGCTCGGCGTAGTCGCTGCGATAATAGGCATTCGCGACGCGGTACGGAATCACGGCGTAGAAGACGGCCGCGGCGGCGGCCGCTGCAGGCGGCATCCAATCGCGCGCGAGGCGCCAAGCGCCCATTCCCGCGAGGACCGTGGCCAGCCAGATAAATACGGGCGGAACAGCCAGCCAGGGGATGACGGCACCGAGAAGTGCGCCGAGAATCCAGGAAAGCGGCGGATAAAAGATAAATCGCGGCTCGCCGAATCCCCAGTTGGCCCATTCGGCCCATCGCGGAAACAGAATCCCCTCGCGCCACTGGCCGCGGACGTCCATCCAGGAAGCGAGGTGGAATTGCAGGTCGTGCCCCGAGGCAATTCCCAAGAAAAGCATCGGAGCGACGACGGCCGAGGCGGCCAGACAGACAAGGAGCAGGACGCGCGGCGATGGCCACGCTGCGCGCGGACGGCCGGGCTCTTCCAGAGCCATATATTGAGGCAGATTTTGGGGAGTTACGCTCATTTTTGGAGGGTGAGGAGTAGGAGAATACAGAACCCGCGGGAGGTTGGCCAGCGGAGTTCGTGCCCGGAACAGGATAGTTTGGGCTTGGGGGATTAGCTCAGGATTGCGTGTACGCCTAGGGCACGGGCAGCCCTGCCCCTCCTCTGAGGCCGCTATACTGCTATGGGGAGGCTATTTTGGGTCCCATAGAGGCGGCCGCGCGGAAAGTGCCATCCTCGCTGCGCGGGAAGACACTGATAATTGTATTTGTTACGGTCATCGGCCTGGTGGGAGGACTCTACCTGCTCGCCCGGCAAGTGCTGCTGCGGGGCTATGCGCACCTTGAGGACGAGTCGGCGCGGGAGAACATCGGCCGTGCCGAGAGCGCCCTGGCCAACCAGCTGGCGATGCTTGATCGGAATACGAACGAATACGCCTCGTGGGATGAGACCTACGACTTCCTGAACGGGCGAGACCCGGATTATCCCAAGTCAGAGTTCCCTGTTGATACTTTCCGGCAGCTTAACCTGAGCTTTGTCGCGATCTTTGACAGCGACGGAAAGCCCGTCTTCGAACGAGCGGTAGACACCACATTTGAGCACGTGCAACCACTGCCGGAAGGGCTGGAAGCGCATCTGAAGCCGGGTTCCCTGCTGCTGTCTCCCGGAGTCTCCTCTGGGCACGTTAGCGGGATTCTGATGGTTCCTTCGGGGCCGATGCTGGTCAACTCGAGGCCGATCCTGACGAGCGACGACCGCGGCCCGACGGCCGGGACGCTGATTTTCGGGCGGCTTCTGGACCAGGATGATGTGGAATACCTCGGACGGGTGACGCATCTTTCGGTCGAAGTGGTGCGCGCGGATTCATCGGGGAGCGCCGCGTCGCCTGCCGGCCCAGAACGGCCCGCGCCGTGGGGGCTGGAAGATTCGGGCGCACTGGTTCAGCCACTGGACGGAAATTTCCTCGTCGCGAGCACGGTGCTGAACGACATTTATGGAAAGCCCGCCCTGCAGATGCGCGTAACGGAAATGCGAACGATCCTGCAACAGGCGCGGACCAGCCTCCTCCAATTCCTGCTGCTGATGCTCGCGGCGGGGCTCGTGTTCGGGTCGGTGACTCTCTACCTGCTGGAGAGGGTGGTGTTGTCACGGGTCGCGGAGCTATCGGAAGGGATCGTGCAGATTGGAGCGAGCGGAGACCTTTCCGGGCGGGTGCCGGTGGAAGGAAAAGACGAGATCGCTTATTTGGGGGAAGCGGTCAACAGCATGCTGGAGGACCTGGACCGCTCGCAACGCGACCGGCATGAAGGGCGAACGCGGCTGCATTTGATGATGGAGAAAATGCCCGCGGTGCTGTGGACGACGGACACGGAGCTGCGGTTCACATCGAGCATGGGGAACGGACTAGAAGCGCTCGGGCTGCGGGGGAATGAGCTGCCGGGGAAGTCGCTGTACGAATATTTCAAGACACGGGATCCGGAATTTCCGGCGATCGCGGCGCACCGGAGGGCACTGGAAGGCGAGACGGTCACCTACGAGCTGGAATGGGAAAAGATGATCTTCGATTCGCACGTGAGGCCGCTGCGGGACAGCGAAGGGCAGCTGCTGGGCGTGATCGGAGTGGCGCTGGACGTGACGGACCGGAAGCGTTTGACGGATCAATTGCGGCAATCGCAGAAGATGCAAGCGATAGGAGAGCTGGCCGGAGGAATCGCGCACGATTTCAACAACCTGTTGATGGTGATGAAGGGGCACGCGGAGATCTTGCTCGACAATCTTTCGGGAAGCTCGCCGCTGCGGCATAACGCGGAGCAGGTGCAAAACGCTTCGGACCGGGCCGCATCGCTGACGCGGCAACTGCTGGCGTTCAGCCGGCGCCAGGTGCTGCACCCGCGCGTGATTGACCTGAACGAAGTCGTTTCGGGAATGATTCAACTGCTGTCGCGGACGATCGGCGAGAATATCGAAATGTCGTTTCAGCCGAGCCTGGAACTGGGCCGGGTGAAAGCCGACCCGACGCAGATGGAGCAGGTGCTGCTGAACCTGGTGGTCAACGCCCGCGACGCAATGCCGGATGGCGGGCGGCTGACGATCGAAACGACGAACACGGAATTGGACGGGTCGGCTTCGTCGTCGCACGCGGGAATGGCGCCGGGGCGTTACGTGATGCTGATCGTGAGCGACACGGGATGCGGAATGGACCAGGCGACGCAGGCGCGCATCTTCGAGCCATTCTTCACCACGAAGGCGCAGGGCAAAGGGACGGGGCTCGGCCTGGCGACGGTGTACGGAGTCGTGAAGCAGAGCGGCGGATTCATCTGGGTGTACAGCGAGGTGAACCAGGGGACGACGTTTAAGATTTATCTGCCCGAGGTCACCGAAGCGATTCAGGCCGGGACGAGCGAAGCGAGCAGCGGGGCGGCTCCGACGGGGCATGAAACGATTTTGTTCGTGGAAGACGAGGACAGCGTTCGCGAACTGGTGAGCGATTACCTGAAGGGAGCGGGATACCAGGTGCTGGAAGCGATCGACGGCGAACACGCGCTGCAGATCGCGACGGCCTATTCCGACCCGATCCACCTGCTGATCACCGACGTGGTGATGCCGCGAATGAGCGGGAGAGAGCTTGTGGCAACGATATCCTCGCAGCGGCCGGGATTGAAGATCCTGTTTATTTCGGGATATACGGACGACAGCGTGTTCCGGCACGGAGTGCTGGAAGGCGGGGCGCCATTCCTGCAAAAACCGTTCAACCTGAAAGCGCTGGCGGGAAAAATCCGGGAAATCCTGGAAAACCGGTTCGTTCCGGCCAGCCAGTCCAACGGCTGAAGCAATTCAGGGCGCTGCGAGAAAATCTCAGGTCAGGATCACCGTCTGGCCGGTGAGGTCGAAGCGTTTCCGGCATTTGATGTTGCGGCAGGCGACCATGTCGTCCACACGGACCATGTAGGTGCGCGCCTTGGCGAAGCGCGCGCGGTCGTCGTCATTCGCTCCCGGAGGAATCTGGGATTTTTTCGTGCGGACCTTCCAGCGAATGGGGTAGGTGCCTTCCTGGCGGCAATGGGGGCAGATCAGCGGGATCTGCTTGGTTTCTTCCTTCTCGTCGTAGAACCTTTTCTCGTCCATGAAACCTTTCCGTTCAAATAGTTCGGCGCGCCTGAATGGGGGGCTCGCTCGACACTTCATCTTGCCCGAATTCGGCGAGGGTTACAAACCGCAAGCCGGCGTCTTTCCAGCGCGGCAGCCAATATTCGAGAGCCTGCAGCGTATGTTCGCGGTCGCCGCGCAAGACGCGGTGATCGCCATCGTGCAGGAGGACGATATCGCCGCCCCGAGCCCGCCGCAAGCGGTGGATCACGGCTTCGGGCGGCTGCGGCGCCCAATCGCGGGCCATTCGCGACCACATGACGATTCCCTTCCCGCCATTTTTGCGCACGAGGCCGCCGAGAAAGGGACTGCGAAAACCATAAGGAGGGCGCATCCATTGGGGCGCCGCTCCCGTGGCGGTTTCGATGGCTTCATCACAACGGCGCAGCTCTTCCGAAATTTTTTGCGGAGGAAGAAAAACGAGCGAAGGATGCGTGTGGGTGTGATTGCCGACGGAGTGGCCGCGCCGGGCGATCTCGAGGGCGAGCGGCTGATCTTCGCGGACGAAGCGGCCGATCAGAAAAAACGTGGCGCGAGCGCCGTGGCGTTCGAGCAGTTCCAGGAGCCTTGGGGTGAGCGAGGGGTTGGGGCCGTCGTCGAAGGTCAGCGCGAGCGATCCGGCGCCGGGCGCACGGCGAATCGTGGCGCCCCATAGCTGGGAAGAGGGCGCGACGGAGCCCCAAGCGGCAACGCCGGCGGCCGCGGCGCCGGCAGCGGCGATGGCGAGATATTCCGTCAAAGGAGACATTCCCATTCCGTAAATCTTCGCATGGCCGCCCTTGCGCCGCCATTCAATCCTGAGGTGCGAATTGCGGTTCGGTTCTGTTAGTATTCTCCCCCTGTCAACGCGCAGCATGTTCCCCTTTGGTTCCCAACAGCGGGCTCTGCCAGCCGGCGTCCGAGTGGCCGCCGCGGGATTTCTTCTTTTTTGGGCACCGGTGTACTGGCACTACTGGGGCCTGGACAATTTTCTGTTTCTTTGCGACCTGGCGCTGATGTTCGGATGTCTTGGGCTGGTGTTGCAAAGCCCGCTGCTGATCTCGAGCCAAACGCTGTCGATACTTTTGATCAGCGTCTTCTGGATCGTGGATGCGGGCTGGCACGTCGTGTCCGGCCATAATTTGTTCGGGGCGACGGATTACATGTTCGATTCGCAATATCCGCTGTGGTTGCGGCTGATTTCGCTGTTTCACCTCGTGCTTCCGCTTGTCTTGCTCTGGGCGCTCGACCGGACGGGATACGACCGGCGCGCGTTCCGGTTTCAAGCGCTGGTTGCGCTGGCCGCGATTCTGGCTTCGCGGACGGCCAAAGCGTCGTTGAACATCAACTTCGCATATACCAACCCTTTTTCGCACCGCCAAATCGGAACGGCTCCGGTTCATTTGACCGTGACATTTTTGGCAGTTGCATTCGGCCTCTACCTGCCCGCGCACATCGGTTTGCGGAAATTATTTGCACCGAGCGTGCGTACAAACTCGTGAGGGTTTTTCCACCCGAACCAAAGGCACGAGAAACGCAGACTGGAAAGGACGATCGTGACGCTGCGCGCGACCGATTTCGAGTTTCGCTACCGGTTCTGGATGATCGGGCTCATTTATCTTTTGGGCTTCAGCGCGTACCGGATCGACCCCGTGAACGTGGTGGAATACGCCGTGGGAAAAATCACCGGCCACGGCACGCCGCAAGCCGAAATTCTGGCTCATGCGCTCTTTGGGGTGGGGGCGCTAATCATGTTTTTCGCGGCAGCGCTGCGAACCTGGGCGGCGGCCTATTTGAAATCGGACGTGGTGCAGGATCCGGCGCTGCACGCCGAACGACTGGTGGCCGACGGCCCGTACCGGCACCTGCGGAATCCGCTGTACCTGGGAGGCATTCTGGTGGCGTTCGGCTTCGGATTCCTCGCCGGCCGGGTGGGATTCGTGTTTATCAGCGCGGGGTTCGCGATTTTCTTTTTGCGGCTGATCGGGCTTGAGGAATCGCGGCTGGCGGCGACGCAGGGCGAGACGTATCGCGAATACCTGGCGAAGGTGCCGAGCCTCTGGCCTTCGCTGCGACCGCGCGTGCCGGCGGGAGGAGTTCGCCCGCAGTCGAGACAGGCGTTCGCGGGAGAGATTTTCATGTGGGGATTTTTTGCGGGGATGGCCGCGTTTGCAGCGACGCTGAATGAAGATGTGATCTGGATCATCACGGCGGCAGCGCTGGCGCTTTATATCCTGAGGAGTTACGCGCTGTTCTCGCGGCGGAAAGCGCGGCACTCGCAATGAAGAAGGGCTATTCCGGCTGGCGGACGGCGCGGAGGTCAATTCCGAGCTGCTGGCATTTCTTATAGAGATGGCTGCGCTCGAGGCCGAGGGCTTTCGCGGTGTTGGTCATGTGATTGTTGTGCTTTTTCAGCTCCGCCAGAATCGTCTCGCGTTCAAACGCCTCGACGCGCTGCGCGAGGACTCCCGAAGCAAGATTTCCCGAGAATGGAGAGGCTCCGCCGGCGGCGCCGGATGGAATGGCGGCGGAAGCCGTCCCGGGCGGCAAGGCTCGCGCCACGGCCGCCGCGTCCACCATATCTCCCCGGGCCATCAGAAGAACGCGCTCGACGACGTTGCGCAGCTCGCGCACATTTCCCGGCCACGAATATTTTTCGAGCTCCTCGATCGCTTCGGGCGAAAACGCCTTAGGCTTCCAACTGTTCTGCTCGGCGAGTTGCCGCGCGAAATGCCCGGCGAGGACGCGAATGTCTTCGAGCCTTTCGCGGAGCGGTGGCAAAAAAATGGGGAAAACGTAGACGCGGTGGTACAGATCCTCGCGAAAGCTGCCGTGCCGAACCTGATCTTCGAGGTTGCGGTGCGTGGCGACGACGACGCGGACGCTGACGGCGAGAGGATGGTCGCCGCCGACGCGCTCGATTTCCCCCTCTTCGAGCACGCGGAGGAGCTTGGCTTGCATGGCCACCGGCATATCGCCGATTTCGTCGAGAAATAGCGTTCCGCGGTGGGCCTGCTCGAATTTTCCGATGTGTTTTCCCGCGGCGCCGGTGAAGGAGCCCTTTTCGTGGCCGAAGAGCTCCGATTCGAGAAGCTCGGCGGGGATGGCCGCGCAATTCAGGGTGATGAAAGGCCCGGATTTCCGAGGGCTTTTTTCGTGGAGCGTCCGCGCAATCAACTCCTTGCCTGTGCCGGTCTCTCCCCGGATGCAGACGCGCGTTTCGGCCGCGGCGACCTGCTCGACCTGCGCCATCACTTCGCGCATGGCGGCGCTGGCCCAAACGATGTGATGTTTTCCCAAGCGGCGCCGGAGATCGCGGTTTTCTTCCTCGAGAGTGTGGAGGCGAAGAGCGTTTTCGACCGTGAGGAGCAGTTTTTCGGTCGAGATGGGCTTTTCGAGGAAATCCACGGCGCCCAATTGCGTCGCGCGCACGGCCATCTGGATGGTGGCCTGCCCGGACATCATCACGGCGGGCGATTCGACGCCCGCTTTTTTCAAATCCTCGAGGAGAGCGATTCCGTCGCGGCCGGGCATGACCACGTCGGAGAGGAGCAGGTCGAACTTCTGCGATTTGGCAAGTTCGAGAGCGCGGGCGGCGTTGTCGCAGACGGTGGCTTCGTGTCCGGCGAGGCGGAAGGCGCGGGACAGCGAGGCGAGAGTGTTCGCGTCGTCGTCAATGATCAAGATATGGGCTGGCACGGCGAGTTACGCCTCTTCTTCCTGCTTGAGAAGCATCGGAAATTTCTGCGGGCGCCTGGGAGGGTGGCTGGGAAGCTCGATATGGAACGACGTTCCCACACCGCTTTCGCTTTCGACGGAAATGCGCCCGCCGTGATCGCTGACCACAGCCTGTACGATGGCGAGGCCGAGGCCCGTTCCGTGCTGCTTCGTGGTGTAGTACGGCGTGAAGATCCGCTCGCTTTCCTCGGGCGTCAATCCTCCGCCGGTGTCCGAGACTTCGACGAGAACGGTGCCGTCCTTGTGCGCGGTGCGGAGCATGAGGACGCCGCCGGCGGGCATGGCGTCCATGGCGTTGAGGACGAGATTTTCCATGGCGCGGTGGAGCATGGTCGCGTCCGCCTGAATGGCCGGAAGCTCTTCGTCGAGGTGGAGCTCGGGAGTGATGGGGGGGCGGCCGACGGCGCCGAGTTGCGCTTCGAAGAGCTTTACGACGTCGCGGACGACGTCGTTGACGTTGACGGCGGCGAATTCGGGCTGGGGCATTTTCGAGAAATCGCTGAAGCGGCCGACGATGCTTTTGAGGTTCTCGATTTCGGTTAGCAGTATGCGGGTGGATTCACGGAAAACTTCGTCGAAGAGCTCGGGGTTTTTGTCCTTGGCGCGCTGCATGTTTTCGACGGTGGTTTGCAGAGGGAAGAGCGGATTCTTGAGCTCGTGAGCGAGGCGGCGCGCCACTTCGCGCCAGGCGGCGACGCGCTCGGCTTGTATGAGCCTTTCGCGCTGCTCGATGAGCTGATGGGTCATCTGGTTGAAAGATCTCGCGAGGCGGCCGACTTCGTCGCGCCCGCGAACGTCCACATGGGCGCTCCAGTTCCCTTCCGCCACTTCCTGCGCCGCCGTGACGAGCTTGGTGACCGGCCGGGTGACGCGGGCGGCCGCCCACCAGCTCAGGAGAGCACCCAGGAGCAAGCCAATTCCGGCGACAATCAGCGCCAGATAGCGGATGCGCCTTTCAAGGAGGACGACGTTGCGGAGCGAATTGCCGACGAGGAGGACACCCAGCAGCTCTTTCTGCCTGCCCACGAGCGGCAAGGCGTGAATTTCCTCGGCGCTGGCGGGGTCAAAGGTCCACTGAATTTTTTCGGTGCGGGGCTGTGGCGAGGCTTGCTCTTTTTCGATGAGCGAAGTAAAGCGCTCGGGTTCATTTTCGGGAGTTCCCGCCGAGACAAGATCGTTCGCCTGGAATCCCTGGTCGAGATTCAGATAGAGGAGAGCGCGCATGCCGGGGGGAAGGACGAGGGAGGACAAAAATCCCTTGTCGAGGCGCTCGCCGCCGACGATGTAGATGGCTTTGTCCGCCACAGGCACCTGGGTGACCGCCATGAGGCCGAGAGTGGGGCCGTCCTGAGTGTCCATTTTGGTGAGGAAAGAACCGGTGGAAGCCCAATCCTCCGGCTGAATCACCCAATTCATTTTGGAGTTGAAATGGGCGGGCCATTCGGCGGAGGAAATAATCGTGCCGTCGCTGTTGACGAAATCGAGAAAATCGAGCTGGTGTGATTGAGAGACGCCGCGCGCGTCGTAGACGTAGACCGAGGCGTCGCCCTTCGGAAGGCTGAGGTCCACCGCCATGTGAATCGTGGCCTCTTCGCTGGCGATAGCCTTCACGCGGTCTACGACCTCCTCGCCGCGGCGGTCGAATTCCCTCTGGAACTGGGCGACCAAAGCGTCGCTGTGCTCGCGGTTGAGGTCGTCGAAAGCGCGGCGCGTGGCGACCGTCACTCCGGCGGCGACGAGCCCCACAGACAGCAGGAGGGCGAGAGTGAAGACCCAGAAAAGTTTGGCGCGAAACGTCACTGCGGCGCTCCATCGAGCCAGACGTCCGCCAGCGGCCAAGTCTCGCCAGGCCCGGGCGCCTGCCAATCGCGCATACGCGCGCTCAATCCATAGACCTGGGGCAAGAAAGCCAGCGGGATAATCTCACGCGTGTCCACAATCGCGCGTTCGCATCTGTAGATCCGCTCCGCCGAGTTGGCCGGCCCGCAAGCGTCCGCGGCCGCCTGGGCGAGGCCCGGAAACGCCGCCAAGAAATTCGCGAGCGCGGCATCGGGGCGCGGGGAAGGCATGCGCCAGCGGATGATGCGGGCGTCGAATCCTGGCGGGACGGTGGCAGCGCCCAGGGCGGACGTACCCTGTATGGGACCCGCCGTCATCGCAATGCCCGCTTCCCGCGCGTCGACCACAATTCGCTCCGCGACCCGCTGCTCGACCGAGTCGCCGGAATCATATCCCAACAGCAGGCGGATGGATGGTTGGTTTTGCGCGCGAATTTCCTTCACTTGCTGCACGGCGCCGGCGGGGGCGGAGGAGGCGGAAAAGAGGAAGGCGGTCCCGCTCGACCATTGCGGCAACAATCCTCCGGCAGGCTCGCCCGTCTTCTGGAGGACGAAATTCACAATGGCGCCGCGGTCGAGGGCCTGGGCGATCGCCTGGCGGACAGGCGAGGAGGGAGCGTTTGAGCCGCCGGTGGCGAAAAGGATTGCCAGAAGTTCGTCCGGCTGCGAGGTGTTCACTCGGACGCCGCTTTCGGCCGCGCTGCGCGCCTGGTCGGCGGGAATGCGGATGAAATCGGTCTTGTCGAGCTCGAGATCGAGCAAGCGGTCCTTCGCGGACTTGCCCATGGTGAAATCAATGGCATCGACGAACGGCCTGCCCTTGGGAAAATCGCCATTCGCAGCGAGTGTGAGGCGCTTTCCGGGCTCCCAGGCGGAGATGCGGAAGGGTCCCGCAGCGGGTTGCGCCGCAGGCGCGCCGGAGCGGTCGTTAATGAGAGAGTCGATTTCCAGCTTGGCTGCGGCCTCTTCCGGCGAGACTGCGGCGACAGACAGGTCGAGGGAGTGAATCACGGCGCCAATTTCGATGCGGAGTGTTCCGCCGTATCCAGGCCTGCGCGCCGTCTTGGCCGGAAGAACGGCCAGAACCAGAGCGAGTGCCAAGAGCAGGCTATTGGCTGCAAGTCGCCGTGACAATGTACGCCTCGTAATTTCCGGTCGCCAGATTTCGAACGATTGCGCGGGCCGTGTTCCCCTGATCCTGGCGCGTCAGATAGATTACCGGACCGTCCATGGGCATCGGATCGCCGGCGGGAATGACCGTTGCTCCCGATTCGGAGACGATATAGGGCTGAATCGAATCGGGCTGAGTCCAATCGCCGTTGCCGGTGGAAAGGACGATCGAACCCTGGCCGCATGTCTGCCAGAGTTCCGCCGCGGTGGCGCCTTCATGGCCGGGGAAATCCCACCAGGGGACGACGGAAAGGACATTGTGTTTCCAGGGAGTGCATTGGATCTGCTTTGGGTCGTCGAGCGGGCCGGAGCAATGAACGGCGGGAAAATTTTGGGCGTTCGGGTTGCCGTCCCACACCCAGACTTCGTTTGTGGTGGTGTCGAATCTTCCGGTCACCGTCCGGAGCCAAGGCGAAGAGCGGAGGGTGGCGACCGTGGAAGGAAGCTTGTCCCAGTGCGCATCCGAGGATTCGTAAAACACAATTTCGGTGGGGTCGAGAACCACGCGGTACGAGGGGGAGCCCGCGGGATTATCGAAGACAGCAACGTCGAGAAACCGCGACGGCTGTTGCCAGACCAGCCGCTTATCGAGAGTGATGTGCTGCTTGGCGTTCTGTTCGGGTTTTCCCGGGGATTTATCCACCGAAACGATGGCGACGGAATTGGGGCCGGCCGCGGGAGAGCCGCTGAATTCGGCCGCCCAGACGAAGGCGGTCCGGCTTTCGGAGAGAGTGAGGATCAGTTGCGCCGCTCCCGCCTGCGAGGAAGGAACGATCGCCAGATGCCGCGCCCTGAGGCGGCTTTCGAACAGGGCGCGAATGGCGGAAGATTCGGCGGAACTTAGCGAAGAGATATTTCTCATATCGATGGACACCGCGCCGGCGCCGCGGGCGGCGATTGCAATTTTTTCGGCCAGCGTTCCCACGGCGTCGCTCCATTCTTTCGGCAGCACGGCTTCACCGCCCGCACCCGAAGCGGGCGCGGCGGAGGCCTCCGGCGGAGCCGGCGCCTGCGCGAACGCTCGCACGGGAGCGAAGCAAAAAGTCAAAACGAAGAGGAGAGACGACAATGAGAGGAATCGCCGCGGCGGCCGCATCGGGTTGCGCGAATTCGCCAAATTCTTTCGCGAAACATCATCTTAGCACCCTTTGCCGCTTCCTTTTTTCCGCTGTGCTCTCCGCGCCAATCGCGAGGCGGATTTTTCGCGACGCGCCCGCAGGCAACGGCTTGCTGAAAAGCCCGCAGGAATTCGAGACGTGCAATTCCACTTTCAAAATGTTAGCTTCGAAGAAGGCCACTTAAATGCGCGCTGCGTTACCATTGCCGCCGCGCCGGGAAGAGTTCGCATCCACTAGGCTTCCCTTCCGATCCAGCGTCGGCAGAGCGGCGATTTCAAACCGGGGCAATCCGCTTAAAAGGATGGCCCGATTCTTTTCCCGCCGGAATGATTCCGGCTTTCCCCGTTTCGCCGCGTATTTCGATTCGTCACTTGCTGCCGGAGGGCCGCGAAAGCGGAATCGCGCCTGCGCCCATCGCGGATTGCAAGACATCGTTGGTGAAAAAATATTTTCCATCGGCCGGGACGAGCATGATCTGCACTTTGTCGGAGAGGCGCTGCGCGACGGTGTACTGAACGAGAAGCGGATTGGCGCGAAGGGCGGCGCCCTCGAGCTGCAACTGTTCGGCTTCGGCTTGCGAGGTCACGCGGGTGCGATTGGCTTCGGCGTCGGCGAGACGGGCGTCGGTCTCGAGCTCGGATTTGCTGCTGATCTCTTTTGCCTGAGCGTCGGCTTCGGCGTTGGTGATGGTGACGGCCTTTTGCGCGTCGGCGAGCAATTCCTGGCGCTGCTCTTCAGCCTTACCGTCAATGACTTTCGCGTCGGCCTGCGCTTGAGCGAGGAGGGCCTGGCGCTGCTGCTCGGCCTTGCTGTCGATCACTTTCGCCTGGGCGTCGGCCTCGGCGTTCTGGATGGTCGCTTCCTTGCGGGCTTCGGCCTCGAGGCGCGACTGCTCGATCTGCTTCTGCTTGAGAGGGAGAGTGTACTGCATCGAGTCCGAGTCGGCCTTGGCCATGATGACGCGCGAAGCGGCGTCCGCCTCGGCGCGCTTCACTTCGCGGACCTTGGCGGCTTCGGCTTGGGATTCGGCGATCTTGACGCGCTTGGCTTCGATTTCGGCGTCAACGGACGTCTGGTCGTCCTGCTGCTCTTTGAGGAGCAATCCTTCGAGGCCCTGGGCGTACTCCTGCGGGAGGTCGACCTTGCGGAGCATCACTTCCTTGACGACGATGCCGTCGCCGGCGAGACGCTGGGTGATCTGCTGGGCGGCGCGATTGCGGAATTCGTCGCGTTTGGTGGAGAACATTTCGCGGACGATGTAATTGGGGGCGAGATCACGGAAGACGCTGGTCGCCACGGGCGCGACGATTTCCTCGTCGAGAGGCTGGGGCAGATTGACCTGAATGTAATTGAGCTTTTGCGCGTCAACGCGGTAGCGGACGGTGACACCCAAACCGACTTCGAGGCCTTCCTTCGACTCGACGGTCAGCTCTTCGTGCTTGTCTTTGGTTCCTTCGGTCGAGCCGGTGAAGAAGACGCGGTCGCGGACATCGTACATTTGAACGCGCTGCGTCAGGGGAAAAATGAGGTGCGTTCCGGAATAGAGTGTGCCGGGAAGAACGCCCGAAATCTGGCTGATGCGAACCGCGGCCGTCCCGTCGGGCACAACAATGATGCTGGCGCGGAGGAACGAAGCAGCCGCCGCGAGAGCGACCAATTTCGCCGCGAACCGCCAGCGGATTGGACGCCTGGGGCCAGAGGGCATCGCGCTCCGCACGCTGCGTGGAGCGGGCTGGGGTTCTACGGGGGCGCTTCCGGCGAGGCCCGGCTGTACGACGGGGGTTTCGGAGGGGACGGGAGCCTCGTCTCGCCGGAATATTCGGAACAGGCGGTTGAGTTCGAAAGCGACGAATACGTCGTAGGCGATTGCGCCCGCGGCGGTGACGAGAAATCCGAATGTCGCGAGCCACAACACGAGCTTCAAAAACAGCATGGCATCCTCCCGTGGCCCTGCCTCGATCGGCGGGGCGTCGAAACTGGTTCGCCGGGCGACGGCGTCGCCGCGCCCCGGCTGTGGGAGCTCGCTGCGGCGGTAGCGAGATTCCCATTGAGTCCGGAGGCGGGGCGAAGCCGTCCGCAGGGGTTTTACCGGCGTTACAACGTCTTGCCTCGCGGCGGTGCGCTGCGCGCGGGCATCAAGAGCAAAAGCGCTCGAAGGCTGATCCATTCGAGCAAGAGAGCGACGCCAATCGAAACGGCGATGGCCGTCGTGATGGTTGCGGCTGCGAATACGTGGGTCATGGGCGTCCTCCTGCTGGGCTTCGGCGGGAAGAAGTGCATGGCGGGTTCCAGCGGCCAGACGCAGAAAACACAGGCGGTTATGGGCGGAGCGAAGTGGGAGAATCGTGGGAGAGGAAACACGGCGTGGCCGGCGTGCCACTTTCGGAGAGAGGAAATCACCGGCGGGCGGAGGGATTCGAAAGGTGCGGCCGGTAGGAACTGTTTGTTAGAATCCAGCGCGAGGTACGTTCATGCGACAGCCTGCTGAAGGTTCGGGATTCCGTCTCGGAAAAATTCTGGGAATCCCGATTTATGTGGATATGAGCTGGTTCATTATTTTTGCGTTGATCACGCTGACATTGAGCCAGCAATTCAGCTCGCTGCATCCCGGCTGGACTCCCGCGCAGCACTGGATGATCGGGATACTCACGAGCGTGCTTTTCTTCGCCTCGATTGTTTTCCACGAGATGAGCCACAGCGTGGTGGCCATGCATTACAAAATCCCAGTGCAGTCGATCACTTTGTTCGTGTTTGGGGGGCTGGCGCGGATCGGACGGGAGGCGGAAAACGCGCGGCAGGAGTTCAACATCGCGATTGCGGGGCCGCTGGCAAGCTTCTTTCTGGCGGGATGTTTCTGGCTGATCGCCCACTATGGCGGCGGAAATGAAATGGTCCACGCCGCGTCAACGTGGCTCTCGGAAATTAACGCCATTCTGGGGCTGTTCAACCTGGCGCCGGGATTCCCTCTGGACGGCGGGCGCATCCTGCGCGGGATCGTGTGGGGCATCACGAAGGATTACACGAAGGCGACGAGGTTCGCCACCGTGTCCGGCAAGGCGATCGCGTACGCCATGATTCTTTACGGGGTATGGATTGCGCTGGTGCTGCAGTTCCCGGGGCATTTCCTAAACGGATTGTGGCTGGCGTTCATCGGATGGTTCTTGCTGTCCGCGTCGCAGGAAAGCTACGTGCAGGTGGCGATCCGCAGCTCGCTTACGGGAGTGCGCGCGGCGGACATCATGTCGCCGGAGGTGCCGGCGATTGCGCGGGATACCTCGATCGAGGAGTACATCCACGAGGTGCTGCGGACCGGGAGGCAGTGCCACATCGTGATGGGACCGGACCGGCCGGTGGGGTTGGTGACGCTGCAGGCGGCGGCGACCATCCCGCGCGACGAGTGGAACATGAACTCGGTGCAAGCGGTGATGCTGCCGGTGGAGAAGATCCCCTACGTTTCGCCCGATGAGCCTGCGGTGCGCGTACTGGACCGGATGCAGAGCCAGGAGATCACGCAGATGCCGGTGGTGTCCGACGGACACATTGTGGGCATGATCGCGCGAGACAACATATTCAAGATTTTGCAGACGAGGATGCACGTAGGGTCACTGGCGGGACAATAGAGGGAGGATTCGCAAAAGCCGGTGTGGCGAAAGAGCGAATCGCAAGAGAATGGAAGAGGAAGAAAAAGTATCGCGGCGGAAATTCGGCGGGCTTTTGACGATCGGGGGCATCGCGGCTGCGATTGCCGCGCTGTGGGGCCTTCGCCGGTATCTTCACGCCGAAGCGAATGAAGCCGTGGTGATCGCGGAGACGGGTTCGCTCGCTCCGGGCGGGTCGCTGGTGTTTCAGTATCCGACGCCGGAAGCGCCTTGCCTGCTGATTTGTACGAGCGAGGGAAAGTACGTGGCGTACAGCCGGATCTGCACGCACGCGGGCTGCCCCGTGTTTTTCCACCCCGAAAACAACGACATCGAATGCCCGTGCCACGGAGGCGTTTTTTCGGTCGCCGACGGGCACGTGTTGGAAGGACCGCCGCCGCGCCCGCTTCCGCGAATCGAAATCGAGGTGCAGGGGCGAAACATTATCGCGCGGGGAATCGCGAAGAGTTAGGCGGACGCCGGCGAGCCATGAAAAGCGCAGGGTGGGAGACGCGGTGGGGGGACTTTTTCCGGATTGCCGCCGACGCTTGCACAATCATGGCGAAATTCGCCCCGCGGAAATTGCTGGCGATTGCGGCCCTGATTGTTTTTGGGTTGGGGGCCGCGTTTCCGCCGCCATTGGCCGCCAAGGCGCTCAAGAAAATCGCAACGATCGAATTGCCGGGGCCATCGGGCAAGGCGTTCGGCTCATTGGCAATCGATTCCGAAAATCATCTCTTGTTTTGCGCTCACGCGGGCGCGGACAGCCTCTACGTGGTGGATCTCGCAGGCGAAAAACTTCTGCACACGATTTCCGGATTGCCGGGGGTGCGCGGGGTGGCATACGCCGCGGACTCGAAGAAGATCTACGCTTCGCTCTCGGGGATGGACTCAATCGGGGTAATCAGCGGGACAAACTTTGAAGTCCTGAAAAAGATTCCGACGGAGGCAAGTCCCGGTCCGATGGCTTACGCGGCGGGGTTCGGGAAAATCTTCGTCTCCGACGAGCTGGCGCGCGCGGTGGCTGTGATTGACGTTGCGAGCGACACGGTGGTGAACATGGTGCGGTTCGAGAGCCGGACGGCGGGGATCGAGTATGATCCGGCGGCGAAGCGAATCTACGTGAATCTTCCCGACGCCAGCCAGCTGGCCGCGATTGACCCGGCCACGGAGACGGTAGCGGCCAGGTACGCACTGGGGCGGTGTTCAGGAAATGAGGGGATGGCGCTCGATGCTGTGCACCGCCTGGCGTTCCTTTCCTGCGAGGAGGCCAACCTGCTGGCTGTTTTCGACCTGCGAACAAACCAGGCCGCCGCGTATCTCCCGATGGCAGCGGGCGGGGCGGGAGTGGCGCTGGACGCGAAGCTCGACCGGATCTATGTCGCCTGCGCCAGCGGGACGATCTCCGTGTATGAAGAGAAGGGGTCGCGCTGCCGGAGGATGGGCGATGTTTCGGCCGCCCATTCCGTGCACAGCCTGGCAATTGATCCCTTGACTGGGAGGATATACGTGCCGGAACAGGAAGAGGATGGAGTGCCGGTGGCGCAGCTGGCGGTGTATGAGGAGAGGCCGTAGGGGTGGAGCGGGCCAATAGAGAACTGCGGATTCGCGCGGGGATTCGCCTCGAAAACGCCGCAACTTATTTGCCGGACGGGTGTTACACAAGTTGCAGCAGCGCATGTGAAACCAATTCAGGCGCGCTCACATCTTTATAGTTGAGGCAGGTCCGGGGCGTGACCCGGCAGGAGAATCGAAAACATGAAGAAAGCAATCGGAATCGGGTTGCTGGCTGGGATTTTGGGATTCGCGGGATTGGCGGGCGCCGCGCCAGAACATCGCCCGGTCAAAATCGTGATGTCTCCGGCGTCAAACGTCCCGACGGCCGATGTGATGAAGAATTTGGTGAATAAGTGCCCGAACGTGACGATCACGCTGAACCCGAAGGAATCGAATTACATGCTGGATGCGCGCGGATGGACCGGATATTACCGGTTCACTCTGTACCAAAAGGGCGGGTCGGCGACATTCAGCACGAGGACGCAGTGGCTGAGCAATTCGGTGAAAGACGTCTGCCGATTCATCAACTCGCAGAATTAGAAAGCGAAGGCGCTAGGGGCGCCGGCGCAGCGGCGGAAATTTTCCGGTAAAGGCGCCCTTGCTCTCGATGACGGTGAGAATCGTATCGACGGGCAGGTTTTCGAGAAGGTCGGTTTCGCCGCTGGGCCACCAGATTTGCAGGCGGTCTATGCGGGGATGCGAGCCCAGGCCGAAGTAGACACGCGGATCCTGCGAAGACAGATAGCTCATTCCTCCCTTCATCTGATCGAAGCTGGTCAAATCTCCCGCGACGATTTTGATGTGAGCGCCGTTGGCGTCGCGATTGCTTTTTGTGCCCACCAAATGCAGGCCGACCCAATGATTCGCTTTCGCCGCGGGAGAAGCGGCGCCTTCATTGCGGAATAGCTGGGCGTCCTGCCCGTTGTTGTTGACGAGAAAATCGAGCCAACCGTCGTTATCGTAATCGCCGACGGCCAGGCCGCGGCCGACGCGGGGAGCGCGGAAATCGGCGCCCTGCGACCTCGTGGAATCGACAAAGTTGCCTTCGCCCGTATTCCGGTAGAGCTTTTTTTCCTGAGCGAAGGCGAGCTCGGGGTGAAACAGGGAAATATTGTCGAGAATATCGCCGTTGACGACGAGAAGATCGCGCCAGCCATCGTTGTCCCAATCGAAAAAGCGGGCGCCAAAGGCGCTATTGAGGAGGTCGGATTGGCCGATACCACAGGCAATGGTGTCGTCGGTGAAGGTGCCATCGCCGTTATTGCGAAAGAGGCGGTTGAGTTCGTAATCCGGATGGCTGATGAAGAGGTCCATCAGCCCATTGTTCATGATGTCGGCCGCATCCACGCCCATGCCGGATTCGGGATGCTTGTCTTCGCTGAAAGCGGGCCCGGCGGTGGAGGCGGCGTTGCGGAAAGTGCCGTTGCCGTTGTTGAAGTAGAGTGAGTTCGGCTGGGTGTCGTTGGCGATGAAGATGTCGGGCCAGCCGTCGTTATTGAGGTCGACGAGGACGACACCAAGGGCTTTGCCGTTGTTGTTGACGAGGCCCGCCTTTCCGGTCACGTCGGTAAACGTGCCGTCGCCATTGTTGTGATAGAGGCGTGGCGAAGCGCCGTGAAAAGAACCGGCGCGGCAGTAGGTGGCGACGCCCGCATCTTTCGCGGAGAGAGGCGGGGCCTGAGTGCAAGGGACAGGATGGTCAACGTCGTACTGGACGTAGTTGGCGACGAGGAGGTCGAGCTTGCCGTCGCGGTCGTAGTCGAACCAGCCGGCGGCCGTGGCCCAATTGCCGTCGTCGCCGACACCGGCTTTGGCGGTGACGTCGGTGAAAGTGCCGTCGCCGTTGTTATGGAGCAAGACGGAATGGCGATAGCCGGTCAAATAGATGTCGGGATATCCATCGTTGTCAAAATCGCCGACAGCAACGCCGAAGAAGAAGAGACCCCCGGTGCGGATTTTGCTTTGCGGGGTGACGTCGGTGAAAGTGCCGTCGCCATTGTTGCGGTAGAGGGCGGGCTGCGGAGGCGTCTTCGGATGGAAGAAAGGCGTGTAGCCGCTGTTGACGAAGAAGGCGTCCATGTAGCCGTCCTGGTTGTAGTCGAGCCAAGCGACACCGGCGCCCATGGTTTCGAGATAGAGACGGCCGGGAGAGGCGGCGCGTTCGTGATGGAAATGAATGCCGGATTCGGGGGTGACGTCGCGGAACTCGACGCCGAACGGATTTTCGAGGTTGGGGCGGTGCTGCAATTGAATCTGAGAAGACCAAGGGAAAACACGGCGGAGAAGCGGGGTGGAAAGATCGGAAGTGAAAAGGAAGCCGAAAGAGGAGGCAAGAAGGGATCTCCGAGTGAGGAAGCAAGGCCGGTTCATTGCGAAACAGATTCTAGCAGGGTTGAGGAAGGGCGGCGCGCAGGGAGCGCGAGAGGGCGGCGAAGTTTGTGCGGGGGAAAAATTTCACAAGAACGACAACAACAGGAAGTTTTATCGGGAAGGCACGGGCGAGAAAAATTGTTTGTACAAGTACAATTTGAGCTTGACTCCGGCGGCGAGCGAGGGCTAGCCTGACGCGCGAGTTTGCCACAGAGTGCGGAATGACGCGGTTGATTCCAGAGACGGAAGAGCCTTCCTTGATCCCATCACGATTTGAAGAGAAGAGTTATGCACCCCGAGTTTCGAGGGAACGCCGAGCGGCGCGGAAGCGGGCGCGCGCGTGGATGCCGGCGGCAATAATCCTGGGTGCGCTGGCGTGGTGCGGGATGGCGAGCGGCGCGAAGAAACCCGCCGCAGCGGCGGGCGGGGAGAAAGCCAAGAACGTAATCATAGACACGGACCCGGGAACGGATGACGCGATCGCGCTGATGCTGGCGCTGAATTCGCCGGAGCTGAATATCCGGGCGATCACGGTGGTGCCGGGCAACGTAACGTCGGAGCAGGGGCTGGAGAACGCGCTGCGGATGGTGTCGCTGGCGGGGCGGTGCGATATTCCCGTTGCCAAAGGCGCGGAGCATCCGCTGTTTCAGAAGCTGATCACGGCGCAGTTCTGGCACGGGAAAAACGGGCTGGCGAATGTGGAGCTGCCGGCGAGCAAATGCAAGGCGGACCCGGAGTGGGGACCGGACTTGATCATCAAGACGGTGCACGAGCACCCGCACGACATCACGCTGATTCCGATCGGGCCGCTGACGAACATCGCGCTGGCGGTGGAGAAAGATCCGACGATCGTGCCGCTGGTGAACCGGGTGATCCTGATGGGTGGATCGATTTCGGGCGGAAACGTAAACGCGTCGGCGGAAGCGAACATTTACAACGATCCGGAAGCGGCGCAAGTCGTGTTCCAGGCGGGATGGCCGATCACCATGGACGGGCTGGACGTGGGAAACATGACGCTGTTCACGCAGGCGGACGTGGACAAGCTGAAGAAGACGCACGGCCCGATGAACGATTTCATGGTACAGGTGACGCAGTTCCTGGTGGATCTCTCGGAAAAGTACGGTTCACCGGGCGCGCCGATGTACGACCCGCTGGCGGTGGGCGATGCGGTCGATCCGACAATCCTGAAGACGAAAGCCATGCACGTGGATGTGGAGACGCGGGGAGAGTTCACGCGCGGGGAGACGGTGGCGAACCGGCAGAACGCGTACGAACACAACGTGCTGCACGGGGACCATTACGAGATCGAAGGGCTGGTGAGAGTGAAGCCCAACGTGGACGTGGCCGTGGGAGTGGATGCGGAAAGGTTCAAGGAGCTGTTCATTTCGCGCGTTCAGGGAAAGTAAAGCCGAAGCCCGAGCGCGGAACAGCGCGCGGCGAAAAGGCAGGGATGAGCGGAGCGCATCTTCGGATATGAAATGGGGGCCCTTGGATCGCAGACGATTTCTACAAGGCGTGAGCAGCAGCATGATGATGGCCGCAGCGGGCCCGGCTGAAGCCGGCCTGGCCGCGGCTTCTTCATTTTCGCAGGAGAAAACGCCCATTCGCTGGCCGAAGCCCATCGGAAGCCCCGTGCTGGAAAGCATCCGCCCGGTAATCGAGAACGCGCGGGACGTGCATGCGAACGTGGCAAAGATCGTGGAGGTGGCGGGATGGATGGCGTACGAAGAGCTGCCCATGCCGGAATATCATCTGCCGCTGGGAGCGGGAGCGAACAACCCGAACGAAGCGATCGACTTCATCATGGTGGCAGACGTGGTGGACACGGCGTTCACCGATTTCACGACGGACGTGAAATTTCAAGTGGACTACGCCGGGCAGCACTGGTCGGATTCGGAAGCGGAATTCGCGTGCATCAAGCGGGCGATGGACCAGGGGATCCCCATCCTCGACGGGAAATACCTGGCGCAATTGACGCGGCCAGAGATGGCGAAGATTTTCGCGGGGAACATCGAAATCCCGATGCTGGACGAGAAGCTGGAGCTGTGGCGGCAGGTGGGGGCCGCGCTGGCGGAAAAGTACGACGGAAGATTCCACAACTTCATCCGGTCGTGCTCGCCGCGGCTGTACGACAACGGGAACGGGATGGTGGAGCGGCTGGTAAAGGAGTTTCCGCGCTTCAACGACGTGAGCGAGTATGACGGGAACGAGATCAAGCTGTACAAGCTGCCGCAACTGGGGCTGTGGTTCGTGTATACGAGCCTGCACAAATCGGGGGAGTTCGCGATCGAAGACATTCATTCGATGACGGCGTTCTCGGATTACATCGTGCCGGTGGGGCTCCGTCTGATGGGAATGACGACGTATTCACAGGCGCTGGAGCACACGATCGACACGCACCAACTGATCGCCCGCAATTCGCCGCAGGAAATCGAGATCCGGGCGCACACGATATACGCGACAGCGCTGCTGGCCGAGGAGATCAACAAGCTGCGGGAGCCGAACGAGCAGATCCTGATCCCGCAAATTGACGCGCGCATCTGGACGCACTACCACACCACGAACTGGCCGCATCACCTGACGAAGACCATCATGTACTGACGCTTTGCGGGGCTCTCGAAGAACCAGGAGAGGCCGGAATGCGGGAGAACGCGTCGCGGGCGGGGGATTTCGGCGGGACCGTGGTGGGCGCCCGACGCGCGCGAAAGGCGAAACGCGGGCTCGATTTCAGCCGCCCGACGGGTTCAGAGGTAAAGGTCCCAAGGAGCAAGTGCCCGATGAAATGGAAAACGATTTTTTCAGCCGTGGTATTGCTGTGCAGCGCCTGCGCGGCAGGAGCTCAGGCCAAGAGAAAAGTGATCCTGGACCAGGACGCGCGAGGACCGGCGACGACGGACCAGCAGTCCATGATGATGTTCTTGCTGTCGCCGAACGTGGACGTGCTGGGAATCACGGTGGTGAGCGGCGACATGTGGCGCGATGAAGAAGTGGCGCACACGCTGCGGATGCTGGAAATTCTGGGGCGGACAGACGTGCCTGTGGTACCGGGAGCCGTATATCCGCTGATCAACCGGGAAGACATGGTGGAACGGTGGGAGAAGCTGTACGGGAAAGTGAATTACAAGGGAGCGTGGAACCGGAAAGCGACCGGGGACGGGATTCGAGGCGGATATCACGGACCGTTCGTCGTGCCGCACCTGGTGGAAGGCGACCCGAAAACAAAACCGTCGGAAGAGGACGCGGCGCATTTCATCATTCGGATGGTACATAGATACCCGCACGAGGTGACGATTTACGCGGCGGGGCCGCTGACAGATATCGCGCAGGCGATCAGCATCGATCCCGCGGTGCCGGATCTGGCGCAGGAGCTGGTGGTGATGGGAGGAAGCATCGCGCCGGAAGTGCCGCTGAATTGGGGAACGGAAAACCGGCGGGAGTTCAATTTCTGGTTCGATCCGGAAGCGGTGCACATGGTGTACACGGCGCCGTGGCACAAGATCACAGATATTACGGTGGACATCTCGGTGAAAACGAGAATGACCAAGGAGATGATCGCGGAGATCGCGAAATCGAAGGCGCCGGCGGCGCAATATCTGGCGAAATACGCCGATGTGGAGTACATGTGGGACGAACTGGCGGCAGCGGCGTGGCTTGATCCGAGTGTGATCACGAAGGAAGAGCAAGTGTACATGGACATGGATTATTCGCACGGGCCGGGATACGGGAATACACTGGCTTGGGAGCCGGGAAGCCAGCCGGGACTGGGCGAGCAATTGGTGAACGTCCCGGTGGATTTGGACCTGGCGAAGTTCAACCAAATGTTCATAGACCTGATGACGCGGCCCACGCCCGGAGCGCATCCGGCGGCGGGAACGAACTGAGGAGAATCATGGCGACGCAAGCGGAGGTGGTGGGAATCGGAAGCTGCACGGTGGATTATTTTGCGATCGTGCCGAAGCTGCTGGGACCGGAAGAAAAAATCAACGCGAATCGGATGGAAATACACGCGGGGGGAGTGACGGCGAACAACCTGACGCAAGTGGCGCGGCTGGGAGCTTCGACGGGATGGCTGGGGCTGATTGGCGACGACGAGAACGGGCGAATCATCCAGAAAGCGTTCCAGGACGACGGGATGGATCTTTCGGGGATTGAAATCGAGAAGGGGGAGTATTCGGCGCTGACGTGGATTCCGGTGGACATCGCGGGGGAGCGGTGCATCTACATGTTCCCGAATGTCACGGGAAAGATTTCAGTGTATCAAGTGGACAACAGGTTCGCGCCGCATATACGAAAAGCGAAGCATTTTCATACGGAAGCGTCACAACTGCCGATCGCGCCGGTGGCGCAGGCGATGAAAGTGGCGCAAGAGGCGGGCGTGCGGGTGATTTTCGACCTCGACGTGTCGCCGAGTTTTTTCGCGGCGGCGAACCTGGGGACGCAGGAAGAGCTGACGGCGGCGCTGAAGCTGGTGGACGTGCTGAAGCCGTGCAAGGCGGCGGCGCGGGAAATGACAGGCGAAGACCAGTATGAAAAAATCGCGGCGAAGCTGTTGCGGCTGGGCCCCAAAGTGGTGGCCATCACGATGGGAACGGACGGCTGCCTGATCGCGACAAGGGAAAAGAGCGCGCACGTTCCGGCGTTCAAAGTGGACGTAGTGGACACGACAGGAGCGGGCGACGCGTTCATGGGCGGGCTCTCGTACGGGCTGCTACAAGGGTGGGAGATCGAGCGGGTGGGGATGTTCGCGAATGCATGCGCGGCGCTGTGCTGCACGAAAGTGGGGGCGAGGGCCATGTCGAAACGGGATGAGGTGATGGCGTTCATCAAGTCGAAAAATCCGGCGGCGGCGGGATTTTGAAAGCCGGCGGGGCGGAATTCAGAGAAATCTGAAGAGGGGAGCGCAATGTTCACACCGCAAAGCTTCGGCGTGGCGCTGTTGATGATGATTGCGACGGCAATTTGCTGGGGCTCGTGGGCCAACACGTTCAAGGGAGTGAAGAATTACCGGTTCGAGCTGTTCTATTGGGATTATGCGGTGGGAATCTTCCTGGCGGCGCTGATCTTTGCGTTGACGCTGGGAAGCATGGGGCACAACGGCGCGAGTTTCCTCGACAACGTGCGGACGGCGGACGCTTCGAACATCGGCTGGGCTCTGCTGGCGGGAGTGATTTTCAACCTGGCGAACCTGCTGCTGGTGGCGGCGATCGACATGGCGGGGCTATCGATTGCTTTCCCTGTGTCGATCGGCATCGCGCTGGTGGTGGGGACGGTGCTGAGTTACGCGCTGCAACCGAAGGGAAACCTGGAAATGGTTGCGGCCGGGGTTCTCTGCGCGCTGGCAGCGGTGATTCTGGACGGGAAAGCGTACGGAGCGCTGGGGACGGGACAGGAAGTGACGCAGAAAAGCATCGTGACGTGCGTCGTCTCGGGAGTGCTGATGGGATTGTGGGCGCCATTTTCGACGCGGGCGATGACCCACGGGAACACGCTCGGCCCCTACAGCGTTTGCGTTTTCCTGACGCTGGGCGCGCTGCTTTCCTGTTTCATTTGGAACATTTATTTCATGAAGCGGCCGCTGGTGGGCGAGCCGGTGGGATTCGGGGGATTTTTCCGCGGACCGGCGAGCGGACATTTGCTGGGATTGCTGGGGGGAGCCATCTGGTCAACGGGAACGGTGTTCAGCCTGGTGGCGGCGAGCCTGACGGGAGTGGC
The DNA here is from genome assembly GCA_035503815.1 of Verrucomicrobiia bacterium. Classification (GTDB taxonomy): domain Bacteria; phylum Acidobacteriota; class Terriglobia; order Acidiferrales; family UBA7541; genus Palsa-295. The sequence continues at coordinate 240,260 of DATJTF010000015.1, read as the reverse complement.
GATATCGTACGCCATCGGGCAATCGGCGCCGATGGTGGCGGCGCTGTGGGGAGTGTTTGCGTGGAAAGAGTTCGCGGGAGCGAACCGGGCGGCAAAGGCATACCTGGCGCTGATGTTCATTTTCTACCTGCTGGCGATCCTGCTGCTAACGCGGGCGAACAGCACGAGCTAAGACGGGAACGGGCGCAAGCCTGGGCTTGGGCCGGTGCGTTCAATCAAGGGGCGGGCGGCGGAAACCTCCGCAAGCGGATTCGATGAGAGCGGCGACGGCGAGAACCGCTTCGTCTTCCCAAGGGCGGCCGACGATCTGGACGGCGATGGGGAGCCCTTCGGGGGAGCGGCCAACAGGGACAACAGCGGCCGGATTCGAGAGAAGGTTGAACCACTGCGAATAACACATCGCCTTCAGATATTTGACGCGCGCTCCTTGCACCGTCCATTCGCGTTCACCGTGGCGAAAGGCGGGAATGGCGCAGGCAGGACAGAGCAGGATCGGAAAGCGCTCCATCCTGGCCAGGAAGGCGGCGCGGACGGCGTCGCGCTGCAGGAGCATGTCTAGAAATGCTTTGGAGGTGAGAGCAGGTTCGGCGTCAACGAGCTCGCGGAACGCCAGGTACATGGGGCTTAAATCGCTTTCGCGTCCCGCGACAGTTGAGTCCATCGCCAGCTGAATGGCGCGTCCGAAAAGGGTCCACCAAAGATTCCAGATGCGATCGAAACCGCCGGAGGACCATGCGTCCACCTGAAAACCTTGCTCGCGAAGCGCGGCAGCGGCGGCGCGGACCGCGGCAGTGGTTTCCGGGGTGACGGGGATGACGCCGTCGTCCTCGAGGACGGCGACGGGAAGACGGCGAATTTCGTCGAAGCTCCAAGAGCGAAGCGGGACAGGAGCGGAGACGGGATCTGCCGGGTCGTAGCCCGCCATCACGCGAAACAGCAATTCGACGTCGGAAACCGTTCGCGCCATCGGACCCACGACTCCCATTTGCGTAAACGGACCGGCGGAAGCGGGAAAGTGGCCGCTCGAGGAGACGCGGCCGGGAGTGGGCTTGAGCCCGCAGATGCCGGCGAAGTGGGCGGGAATGCGAATGGAACCGCCGCCGTCGCTGCCCACGCCGCCGGCGGAGCAGCCGGAAGCAATCGCGGCGGATTCCCCACCGCTCGAGCCGCCGGGAGTGCGCGAGAGGTCCCAGGGATTATTGGTGCGGCCGTAAAGAAGATTGTCGGTTTCATAGGCCATGAGAAATTCGGGGACGTTGGTGCCGCCCAGAATGACGGCGCCGGCGGCGCGAAGGCGGGAGACGAGAGTCGCGTCGGTGTGAGGAGTGTTTCCTTTTCGAAGCAGAGTGCCGCATTCGCAGGGGAAACCGGCAACGTCAACGGAACTCTTCATCGAGATGGGGACCCCGTGAAGAGGGCCGAGAGAATCGCGAGTGGAGCGCTGGGCGAGTTCGCGTTCCGCGAGGCCGGCGCGGGCGCGGGCACCCTCCGCGTCCACATGAATATAGGCATTGAGGCGGGGATTCAAGCGATCGATGCGGGCGAGATAAGCGCTGGTGAGCTCGACGGGAGAAATTTTCCGCGATTTGACCGCTTCAGCCAACTGGACAGCAGAGGAAAAATTTGGGTCGTCCATATGCCTCGAAAGGGCCGCGCCTTCTCCGTGGGACGCGCAAAAGCAGACCTACAGTCTATCATCTGATTTGCCTCAGGGACCCGCCGCAAGCCCGCCAATAATGGAAAAGCACTATTGAAGAGTTTCGCCGGATGTAGAAACTCGACGGCGGTTCGGGGTTGTCATCCAGATCAACCATAAGGCGGGGGAAAATTGCGACACTCTCTGCGGGGGAGAAGTGTATCCGGAAGTTGGGGAAAAAATCACGGAGGCGGACGAGCGGTCAGGATAGCGGCGCGATGCGTTTGGCTGGCGGCGCTGCCAATTCTGTTTCTTGTGCCGGCCGGAACGGCGAAGGCGCAGGACGCGGGAACGCCGAAACCTGCGATGACGGCGGCGCAGTCAACCCCCGAAAAAAAGAAAGATGAGGCGACGGCGACGAAGCACAAGCTCGGGCCGCTGGATGTGACGGTTGACTGGCGGACACGCGTGGAGGGATGGGACTGGTTCGAAGCAAACACGGGAAACAACAATTACGCGTTTGGGCACTCGCTGCTGCGGCTGGGGATCGGGCAACAGAGCGACCGGCTGGACTGGAAAGTCGAAATCGCGCAAGTGACGATTTTCGGATTGCCGAGCGACGCGGTTGTGGCGGCGCCGCAAGGACAACTCGGACTCGGCGGAACATACTACGCGGCGAACGGAAACCACGACAACAACGCCTACGTGTTTCTGAAGCAAGGGTACATGGTGTTCAAGGCGGACGACCAAAAGGTGCGGTTCAAACTGGGGCGATTTGAATATTTTGACGGCACGGAGGTAAAGCCCAAGGACGCCGATCTGGCGAAGCTGATCAATACAAGAGTTGCGCACCGCCTGATTTCGAATTTCGGATTTTCGGCGGCGCAACGGTCGTTCGACGGAGCGACGTTTGCCTGGGACGAGGGGCCGAACAACGTGACGGTGTTCGCGGCGAGGCCGACGCGCGGCGTGTTCCAGGTGGACGGGATGGGCGAACTCGACGTGGATGCGTACTACGGGGCCTATACTCGGTCCGTCGCGACGGCAAATAGCGCGGGAGAGCTGCGGGTCTTCGCGCTGGGTTACATTGACCACCGGACGACGGTGCTGAAGACAGACAACCGGCCGCAATCGGTGCGCGCGGCCGACACCGGCAAGATCGAAATCGCGACGTACGGCGCGGATTATGCGCACGTGCTGCACACGGAGTCCGCGGGAACGTTTGACGCGATGGGCTGGGGAGTGCTGCAGGAAGGGTCGTGGGGAGAGCTGAGCCAGCACGCCAGCGCGTTTGTGGGCGAATTCGGCTGGCAGCCGGAAGTCAGCCATCTGAAGCCCTGGCTGAGCGCAGGATATTCGTTCGGGAGCGGCGACGGAAACCCGAACGATTCGCGGCACGGAACGTTCTTTCAGGTGCTGACGACGCCGCGGCTGTACGCCCGGTTTCCGTTCTACAACATGATGAACAATGAGGATTTCTACGGAACGCTCGACGTGCATCCGGCCAAGAGGCTGTTGCTGCGCAGCGAATTGCACGCGCTTCGGCTGGCCAACGCCGAGGACCTCTGGTATCTGGGAGGCGGCGCGTTTCAACACAAGACGTTCGGATACACGGGGCGGCCGAGCAGCGGGGCGCGAAGCCTGGCGAACGTGTGGGACATCAGCGGCGATTATCAACTCACGAAATTCTTGGGCTTGACGCTCTACTATGGGCATGCGTGGGGTAAAAGCGTGATGGAAGGCCTCTATCCGAAGAATCCGAACGCGCAATTCGCTTACATCGAGACAAATTTCCGGTTTTGACGGGTGGCGTCCGATGGCTTGTGAAACAGGGCGCCGCGAAGTGCCGGAAGAAGAGATCCGGGAAATTACGGAACTAGTATGAAACCACTATTGATAGAAAGCGCGGGATTGGGAATAACACCACGGAATTGGAAAGTGTGATTTCACCAGAACGAAGGCAATTGTGGGGGGATATATTGAAACGGGTTCTGCCCTATCTTGTTCTCGCGCTGGCACTTACCGCGCTCTTGCTTTACGCCTGGCCAACGCCAACCATTCCCTATGAAATCGTAGTCGGCATGCACCTGTTCCTCGGGGTGTGTCTGCTGGTTCTGGCGTTTTTCCACCTTCCGGCGCTGATCCGGAAAGGGTCGGCCATCGAACGCGCGGGTTGGATCGTGCTGCTGGCGGGCGGAGCGGTGGGCGCGGCGGTGATTTATACGGGAGCGAGGCGCCAGGAATGGGCGGTGGTGTACTCGCATGTGTTCGCAAGCATTTTGGGCTGCGCGCTGCTCGCCTCGGCGGCGGCAGGACGTCGCGGCTGGCTAGCAACGGGACCGGCGAAAGCGGCATTGCGGACGGCGCTGACAGTGGCTCTGTTCGCAGGAGTATCGGCTGCGGCATGGTGGGTGAGAACCGTGCCCTGGGACCGGGCTTACGTCATCAAAAATCCGGAGATCGCGCCGGCGAGCATGGACGATGAGGGAGCGGGCCCGAAGAGCCAATTCTTCCCGAGCTCCGGAGAAACCGCGACGGGAAAGACCGTGACGCAGGATTTCTTCATGGACTCGCAGGCTTGCGAGAGGTGCCACTCCGACATTTACAAGCAGTGGCAGAGCTCGATGCACCACTTCTCGTCGTTCAACAACCAGTGGTACCGGCAAGCGATCGTTTACATGCAGGGCACCATCGGAGTGCGGCCATCGAAGTGGTGCGCGGGGTGTCACGATGCGGCGCTATTTTTTCCGGGGAATTTCAATACTCCCATCGCTCCCCGCGTGCATATTCCCGCGGCGCAAGCGGGTATCGGCTGCATGGTGTGCCACTCGCTGGTGCGAATCAAGAGCACAATGGGAAACGGCGATTACGTCCTGAAATATCCGGCACTGAGCAAGCTGGTGGCGACGCAGAACCCGGTGTTGCGGCGGCTGATTGATTTCATGATTGAAGAGGATCCGGAGCCGCACCGGCGGACATTCCTGAAGCCGTTCATGCGGACGCAGACGGCGCAATACTGCTCGGTGTGCCACAAGGTGCACCTGGATGTTCCCGTGAACGATTACCGGTGGACGCGCGGGTTCGACGACTATGACAACTGGCAAGCGAGCGGGGTTTCGGGATTTGGAGCGCGGTCGTTTTATTATCCGCCGAAACCGATGAGCTGCCAGAATTGCCACATGCCGGAAGTGCGGTCGGACGACGCCGGGAACATCAACGGGTTCGTCCATTCGCACCGGTTCGTGGCGGCGAACACGGCGGTTCCCTTCGCCAACGGCGACAAAGTGCAACTGGCGGACGAGGAGAAGTTCCTCGAAGACAAAAAGGTTCGGGTGGACATCTTCGCGATTTCGCCCGACCGGCCCGTCGGGCCCGTCGCGGCAAATGAAGCGGCGGTGGCGCCGCCGCAGCCGGCGATCGAAACGGAGTTTGCGGTGGGCGAGGAAGCGGAAACGCCGACGCCTTCGGGCCCGGTTCCCACAATCGCTCCGCTTCCGGTGACCGCGCCGGTCAATCGGGTGCATGCGGCAGTCCGCGCGGGAGACACGGTTCGCGTGGACACCGTCGTAAGGACCCTCGGAGTAGGCCATTTCTTTCCGGGCGGGACGGTGGACGCGTTTGACTGCTGGCTCGAACTGAAAGCGACGGACGACCAGGGCCGGATTATCTTTTGGAGCGGCGGCGTGGAGGATAACGGGCACGGCCCCGTGGACCCGAGCGCGCATTTTTACCGGGCGTTGTTGATTGACGCGCACGGAAATCCCATCGTGCGGCGAAACGCATGGGCGGCGCGCGCGACAGTGTACGCCCATCTGATCCCGCCGGGGGCGGCCGACACAGTTCATTTCCGGCTGCACATCCCGAGGGACGAAAAGGGACACATACATCTGGAAGCGAAACTGAATTACCGGAAATTCATGTGGGTCAACACGGAGTTCGCGTTCGCGGGCGTGCTGCACGACGACAAGCCGGGCGACTTCGCTCCGGGGTACGACGACCGGCGCGTGACGTACGACGGCGATACCTCCGACGATTCGGGAAAAATTAAAGGGATTCCGGACCTGCCGATCGTGGTGATGGCGCGCGACCAGGCGGATTTGGACGTGCTGCCGCCCAACGCGCCCGAGCCCAAACCCCAGACCGAGTTCGACGCCAAGGAGTGGCAGAGGTGGAACGATTACGGCATCGGCCTGCTGCTGCAAGGCGATTTGAAGGGCGCGGAGACAGCCTTCGAGCAGATCACCAAGGGGGACCCGAGCAATCCGGACGGCTGGGTGAACGTGGGGCGGGCGCGAGTGCTCGAAGGAGACATGGCGGGAGCGCTGGCGGTGCTGGAAAAGGCGCTGGAGATTTCTCCCAACCTGGCGCGGGCGAATTACTTCTACGCCCGCGTGATGACGCAGAACGGGAAGTACGACGAAGCGATCCGGCATCTGCGCCTCGTGCTGAAGCAGTACCCGGAAGATCGCGTGGTGAACGACGATCTGGGGCGAATCCTGTTCTTGCAGCACAAGTACGGCGAAGCGGTGAAGTCGTTTGACAACACTCTTTCGATCGACCCGGAAGACCTGGAAGCCAATTACAATCTGATGCTGTGTTACACGGGGCTTGGAAATTCAGCGGAATCGAAACAGTTCGAGGTGCGCTATTTGCGCTTCAAGGCCGATGAAGCCTCGCAGACGCTGACGGGTCCGTACCGGGCGAAGCACCCGCTCGACAACCTCGAGCGCCAGCCGATTCACGAGCACGACTCCGGGCCGGTCGCCGAGTTCCTCCCGCAGAAAGCGAAGGAGCGGAAGGTGGCCCGATTGCCGCAGCGGCGCGCCAGGCTGGCCTTCAATAGCGCGCAAGGGGGAGGCAAGTGAGCGAGTCCAGGGGAGGCAACAAGCCGGCGGTGGCGCTGGTCTTCGCGGTAGCGATGGTCCTGGGCTTGTATCCGGCGGCGGGAAAGTCGCAGAGTTCCGGATCCGGCAAAGCGGGAATGAGCAAGATTCACTTTGAGGATGTGACCCGCTCGGCGGGAATCCACTTCGTGCACAACAACGGCGCGTTTGGAAAAAAGTGGCTGCCGGAGACGATGGGGCCGGGCGTCGCGTTCATCGATTACAACAACGACGGATGGCAGGATATTTTTCTGGTGAACGGCGAGGACTGGCCGGGACATCCGCGGCACGGGGCGACAACGTGCGCGCTTTACCGCAACAATCACGACGGGACGTTCACGGACGTGACGAAACAGGCGGGACTGGCCGTGCCGATGTACGGGCTGGGCGTCGCTGTGGGCGATTACGATAACGACGGGTATGACGACCTTTTCGTCACGGCGTACGGGCAGAACCATTTGTTCCACAACAACGGGAACGGAACGTTCACCGACGTGACAAAAAAAGCGGGGCTGTGGGGGCCAAACGAACTGAGCACCGGGGCGGCGTGGGTGGATACCCAGCGCAACGGCCGTCTGGATTTGCTGGTGGCGAATTACGTGCAGTGGTCGCCGGAGAAAGACCTCTATTGCACGATGGATGGAAAGACGAAGTCGTATTGCACGCCGGAATCTTATCCGGGAACGTCGGTGCGGCTGTGGCACAACAACGGAAACGGGACGTTTACCGACGAGACGAAAAAGGCGGGACTCTATGACCCGACGTCGAAGAGTCTTGGAATTGCGATCCTGGACGTGAACCAAGACGGCTGGCCGGACATCCTGATCAGCAACGACACGCAGCCCAACAAGCTCTACATCAACAATGGCAACGGGACATTCACGGAGAAGGGCGTGCCGGCGGGCATCGGGTTCAACGAAGCGGGAGTGGCGCGCGCGGGCATGGGAGTGGATGCGGCGGATTACGACCGGTCGGGATATCCGAGCGTGATCATCACGAATTTCTCGAATCAGATGATGGCGCTGTATCACAACGAGAAGAACGGGCTGTTCGTGGACGAAGCTCCCGAGACAAGCGTGGGGCACGACACGCTGCTGACGCTCGGATTTGGCTGCTTCTTTTTCGACTACGACCTGGACGGGTGGCTCGACATGTACGTGGCCGACGGGCATCTGGACCCGACGATCGAGCGGGTGCAGCAGCGCGTGCACTACGCGGAGCGGCCGCACCTGTTCCGGAACCTGGGCGACGGGAAATTCGTGGACGTCGCGAGCGCGATGGGAACGGCGTTCGATGCACCGCGAGTGGCGCGCGGGGCCGCTTACGGCGATATCAACAACGATGGCGCGCTCGATATCCTGGTTTCGACAAACGATGGGCCCGCTTTTCTGTTCCGGAATACGGGGACGACGAACCATAGTCTGCGAATCAAGCTGGTGGGAACAAAATCGAACCGAGACGGGCTGGGTACCGTGGTAAAAGTCACGACGGGGAAGGATACGCAGTCGCGGACGCTTCACAGCGGATCGAGCTATCTTTCCTCGAGCGAGCTGATCCTCACATTCGGACTGGGATCGCACACCCGGGCGGATCTAATCGACGTGTACTGGCCGAGCGGGCAAGTGGACCACATCCAGAACCAAGCAGCCGACCAGATCTTGACAATCCGGGAAGGCTCCGGAGTCATCGCGACAAACCCCCTGGCAAAGCGATAGAATCGCAGCGCGCCCGCTGAGCGGCATCCGGACGCGAGCGCGCCGTTCCTCCAGTCAACCACGAAGAGGGTGAATTGAACGGACCTGGGAAATTGATTCTGTTCATCGCCGCCCTGGGCGGATCGCTTCTGGCCGCAGCCCCGCAGCAAACCCACCACAGCTCGAAGAGAACCACCCCGGCGGCGGAAAAGCCGGCGGCGGAATCGAGCGGGGAGAGTTCCTTCGCGGAAATCACCCGGGAAAACAATTACGGCGTGGCGCTGATGAACCGGCAGCAGTTCGAGGCGGCGCTGGCAAAATTCACGCGGGCGTGCATCATGGACCCGCAATCGGACGTGGGCTGCACGAACATGGGCATCGCCCTGCTGAACATGCAGAAATTCGACGAAGCGCAGAAGCTCCTGGAAAAAGCGGCCCAGCTGCACCCGCGGAACCCCGTGCCATGGTTCAACCTGGGGCTGATCGAAAAGGCCGAGGGGCAGCCGCAGGCGGCGATTGCGGATTTTCAGAAAGCGTCGGAACTCGACCCGGACGACGCCGATTCGCACTATTTTATCGGGCTGATGTACGCGCAGCAGCAGGAAAACGACAAGGCGATTCCCGAATTCGAAGCGGCGCTCAAGATCAATCCCTTTCACCTGTCGGCAGAATTCGGACTGGCGCAGGCGCTGATGCGCACAGGGCACATGGACCAGGCGAAGGCGCACCTCGAACGGTTCGAGCACATGAACGCGGAGAAGCTGGGACGGCCGATCAGCTTTACGTATGGGGATCAGGGGAAATATTCGCTCGCGCAGCAGATGGCGCCGATTCCGGAGGCCGTCCCCGCGCTGCTGCCGGTGCATTTCAAGGATGTGACGCCGACTTCCGGACTGCCATGGAGAGCGGAAACGAGGGAAGCAACGCAGAGAGTGGAGCCGCGGAGCTCGATGCGGCGGGCGACGCACGCGTTGAAGGAGTCCACGGAGGAGACGCTGGCGCAATACCTGGGAAGCGGCGCTTGCGTGCTGGATTACGACGGCGACGGCAAGCCGGATATCTTCCTGGTGAACGCGGATGGAAAGGGAGATGCGGGGCTGTACCGGAATCTGGGGCACGGGCGATTCGAGAATGTGACGCTCGCGGCAAAACTCGGGATCCACGGCCAGGCGACGAGTTGCGCGGTGGGCGATTACGACAATGATGGGCACCCCGACCTGGCCGTGGGCTTCAACGGGCGCGTGGCGCTCTACCGCAACCTGGGAAACGGGGCGTTCCAGGATGTGACCGAAGCGGCGGGCATCCATGTGGATGGGCTGGTGCTGGGACTCACGTTTGTGGATTTCGACCACGACGGCGATTTGGATTTGTACGTCACGCGATTTGGAGATTTTCCGCTGGGCTATCCCTCCGTGCCGCTGAATTTCCCCAAGGATGCACCGGGGCCAGGCAACATGATGTGGCGGAACAACGGAAATGGGACGTTCACGGATTGGACGAAGGAGACGGGACTCGCGGGGACATCGCCGAGCGTGGGAGCGATTGCGAGCGACGTCAACAACGACCGGGCCATCGATCTGGTGGTGACGGGATGGCGAATCGCGCCGACGATTTATCTGAATCCGCGGGAAGGCGAATTCCGGCAAGCGGCGGTGTGGTCGAGCGAAATGCCGGGACCGACGGCGGGAGTGGTGGCGCTCGATTACAACAAGGACGGTTGGATGGACTACGGGTTCACGCACTGGGCGCCGCCGGGCGTGAGCCTGTGGCGGAACAACGGCGGGAAGTCGTTGGACCGGGTGCAGTTGCCGGACCTCGAGTGGGCGCGCGGCTGGGGGATTGCGGCGCTCGATTACGACGACGACGGATGGGTGGATATCGTCGCGGTCGGCGAGAATTTCGCCGGCGAGGGAAAAATCGCGCTGTTTCGCAACGAGGGCGCGGCGGGATTTCGCGACGTGACGGCGGAGACGGGGCTCGACAAAGTGGTGCTGCATAATCCGCGCGGCGTGGTCGCGTTCGACTACGACGGCGACGGCGCCACGGATCTGCTGATCACCCAGCAAGGATTGCCGCCCGTCCTTCTGAAAAACGAAGGAGGCAACCAGTACAAGTGGCTGCAAATCGCGCTGAAGGGAACGAACGACAACAAATCGGCGATCGGAACGAAAGTCGAGCTGTACGCAGGGGCGCTCCAGCAGAAGTGGGAAGTACCCGGAGGGTCGGGATACCTCGGGCAAGGGCCCACGGAAATTACAGCGGGGCTGGGCGTGGAATACAAGGCGGATGTGGTGCGGATGTTGTGGCCCACCGGAGTGTTGCAGGATGAGCTGAATGTCTCGACGGAGAAGAGGACGGATTTTGTGGAAATCGACCGCCGGGGAAGCTCTTGCCCGATTGTGTTCGTGTGGAACGGGCAAAAATTTCAATTTCTTTCGGACATCATCGGGCCGGGAATCGTGGGGCACTGGACGGGGCCGAACCAGCGCAATTATCCCGACCCCGACGAGTATCTGAAAGTGGCGGGAACGGACGTCCAGACGCGAGACGGAAAAATCGAATTCCGGATGATCGAGCCGATGGAAGAGCTGGATTATCTCGATCAGGCGCGGCTGATCGCCGTGGACCATCCGTGGAACGTCGAGGTCTACCCGAACGAACACTTTGCGAGCGAGCCTCCTTTCCCGAAATTCAAGGTGATCGCCAGCGAGGATGCGCATTCACCGGCGGGGGTATGGGACGATGCGGGGCACGACCTGCTGCCGCTATTGAAGGAGCGCGACCGAAAATACGTGACGGACTTCCCCTCCACTCCTTACGCCGGATTCGCGGCGATGCACAGCATCGTGATCGATTTGGGGCCGTGGAATCCGTCGCATCCGCTCCGGCTGTTGATGGACGGGTTCACGGATTATTTCAGCGCGAGTTCGATGTACGCGGCGTGGCAGGCGGGTATCAAACCTGTCCCGCCGTATGTCGAGGCTCTGACGGATCCAGGCAAATGGCAACGCGTGGTGGACGACATGGGTTTTCCGGCAGGACTTTCGCGGACGATGGTGGCGGACCTGACAGGGAAATTGCCCGAAGGGACCAGGTTCATCCGAATCTCGACGAACCTCAAGATTTATTGGGACCGGATTCGAGTGGATAATTCGCCCGCCGATTTGCCATACAAGCTGACGCAGGTTCCGCTGGCGAGCGCGACGCTCGGATACCGGGGATACCCGCGAGTGGTGGAAGGCAATCCGGTGGACGACCTGACTTACGTTTATGAGGACGTGAGCTCGACAGGTCCGTACACCCGGCAAACGGGCAACTACACGAGATACGGCGACGTGACGCCGCTGCTGACGGAGACGGACGACAAATATGTGATCTTTGGCTCGGGCGACGAAGTGAAGGCGGACTTCGATCCCTCCAGCCTGCCGCCGGTGGCGGAGGGATGGGTGCGCGATTATTTCTTCTACGCGGACGGCTTCGCGAAGGATATGGATTTCTACGCGGCTTACGGAGACACCGTTTCTCCCATGCCGTTCCACACGCCGCTTCCCTTCCCTTATCCACCGGGAGTTGCCTACCCCGAAGACAGGTCCCATTTACAGTATGAGTTGGAGTACAACACGCGAGGAGTCGCTGGCCCATCCGGACCCGAATACATCTTCCAGTATAAGCCGGTGAAGAATATGACCAGCCAGCCGTCGGGCCGCTAGACGAGGTATGGATCTGGAAGAAGGCCGCCGGAGGCGACCTTCGGGGGCGCGCCAAGCGGCGGCGGCTTGATTGCGGGCGCGGCGGCGTGCTAAGTTTTGTCTTTTCATACGATAATTCATTAAAATTATCTGACGATGTCCTCCTCCATTTCCGAGAAGACAGATGCGAGCCGGCCGGTTACCGAGCGCGTCTACTGGCGCGTTGAGGGAAGCCTTCTCAACCTGACGGCAGTCCGCCCGGTGGGCTTCTTTGCCTGGAATGCGCAGAGCTTTCTGGAGCGCTGGGCCCGGCGCGGAACCATGGCATTTTTGGCGGTAATGCGCCCGGTGCTGTATCTGACGAATCGCGTGTTCGCGACGCGGGTGCTTCACACAGTCCTGCGGGGTGTGAGCCGCGACCGGCTTGACCTTCTGGGCGAGGAATATTTCTGGTACCGGTTGCGGCCGAACTTGAAACAGCGCGGAGTGGAAGAGCTGAAGAAAGTGGTCGAGAGCGGGGCGGAAGTTGTTCTGGTGAGCCAGGGACTCGATCACGTGATGCGGCCGCTGGCGAACCATCTCGGCGTCCGAAAGATTGTGTGCAACCGGCTGGATTTTCGCGACGGGCTGGCAACCGGACGCTTGCTGGAACCGGTGATTCGCCCGCGTGGCGCATTGGCGAGGCTGACCGGGGGCGGGGCGGACGGCCGGGTGCCGCGGGATAAGCTGATCCATGTGCTGGCGTTCGAGAAGAACCCGGAAATACTGGAGCGAGCGATTCAGCCGGCGGAGCGGCCGGACCCGAAGGTGCAGGTTCCCGTCGTCCAATTTGAGGCGCGACCCTCGAGGCCGCCTCTCTCAGTGCATGCAGCTCTCGAGGGAAAGCAGATTCTCCTCATCGGAGGGACGGGATTCATCGGCAAAGTCTGGCTGGCGGGCATTCTTTCGGAAGTCCCGGAAATCGGGAGGATGTATCTGCTGGTTCGCCGGAGCCGGTCGAAATCCGGGCTGGAACGATTTCAGAAGATAGTCGAGGAATCGCCGGTATTCGAAAATCTGGCGGAGAAGCACGGCGATAAATTCGGCGATTTTTTGCGGGCGCGCGTGGAAGTGGTGGAGGGAGACGTGAGCCAGCCGGATCTGGGGCTGGCGCCGGAATGGAAGCAAAAGCTTGGGCGGACGCTCGACGTGGTGGTGAACAGTTCGGGGCTGACGGATTTCAATCCCGACATCCGCGACGCGCTGGCGATGAACGTTCGTGCGACCGGGCACGTCCTGAAATTCCTGGAAGAATCGGACCACGCCGCGCTGCTGCATCTTTCCACTTGCTATGTGGTGGGGCGGCGCGACGGGCGCGTCCTGGAACGTTTGCCTCGGAATTACACGCCGCTGGGCGTCCGGGATTTCGACGCCAAGACGGAGTGGGAATCGCTGGAAGCGCTGGTGCGGGAGACCGAGGCGCGCGCGGAATCAGCGGAAGTGACGGAAGAGCTGCGCCGGCAGGCGGTGGGCAAGGAACACGCGGCGAAAGATCTGCACGGAGCGGCGCTCGACAATCAGGTGCGCAAGAATCGGGTGCGCTGGCTCCGCCAGACGCTGACCGATGCGGGAACGCGGCGCGCCGCAGAGCTTGGCTGGCCGAACACCTATACGTACACAAAGAGTCTTTCGGAATCTATGATCCGTGAATTTCTCGACGCTCACCCAAGGGCGGCCGTGGCCGTCGTGCGGCCGGCGATCGTGGAATCGTCGGTGGCGTCGCCATTTCTCGGCTGGAATGAGGGGATTAACACGTCGGCATCGCTCTCTTATCTGCTGGGGACTTTTTTCCGGCAGCTCCCGACGAAGGAAAGCAAATGTCTGGATTTGATTCCGGTGGATATGGTCAGCCGGGGGATGACGCTGATCGCCGCGGCGCTCGTCGAAAGGCGGCACGAGCGCGTGTATCAGCTGGCGACTTCCGCCGCGAACCCGTGCAACATGCGGCGGTCGATCGAGCTGACCGGGCTGGGGCATCGAAAGTTCTACCGGTCGCAAGACGGTCTGCGCCACCGGCTGCGGCTGAAATTCGACGCGATTCCGGTGTCGAAGACACGCTATGAAACGCTGTCGGCTCCGGCGCAGAAAATGATCGTGCAGGCCATCAACCGGAGCGTCGAGCCTCTGGGATTTGTGAGGCCGCCGCTGGCGAAGCGGGAACGCGAACTCGAAAAGGTGATCAAACTGGTGGCGCTGTTCGAGCCCTTCATTTTGGACAACGACCATATTTTCGAGGCGTCGCATATCGAGCGGCTGAGCGCCGCACTGCCGCCGGCGGAGCAGGAGACGTTCGGCTACGATTCGCGCGCCCTCGATTGGTGGGACTACTGGATCAACGTGCACATTCCGGCGCTGCGCAAGTGGTGTTATCCTCTCATCGAAGGACGCCAGCCCGAAGAGCGCCCCAAGCGAAACGTGCCGCTCGGGACACGGGACGAACCAAGCCGCGCCGAAGCGGCCGGCGCTTCTCCCGCCCGGACGTCCTGAAACCCGACCGTGACTACCCTCCTGACCGGCTCGACCGGATACATCGGCGCTCACATCGCGTGCAACCTGCTGTCGAATTCCGCCGAATCCCTGAACCTGCTGGTGCGCGCGCGGGACGACGAGGAAGCGCGGGAGCGGCTGTGGCATTCGTTCCAGCTGCACCTGGATCCGCGGCGATTCGATGAATTGCTGCGCGCGCGGGTTCGGATTTTCCGCGGCGATTTGACGAACACCCGGTTCGGGCTCGATGCGGATGAATACGCGGCGATGGTGCGGACGACGGATTCGGTGATTCACTGCGCGGCGTCACTGAACCGCAAGTCGGAAAAGAGCTGCCTGAACGTCAACCTGCGCGGGACGCTCGAGGTGGTGGAACTGGCGATGCGGGCGCGCGACCAGCACGGGCTGCGGCGGTTCAGCCACGTCAGCACCGTGGCGGTGGCCGGGCACCGCGCGAACGAGGTGGTGCAGGAAGATCAGGCGATCGATTGGAACCGCTCGGACTACGATCCTTACGCGCGAACGAAAAAATTCTGCGAGCACATGGTGCGAGAACTCCTCCACGACGTGCCGCGGACGATTTTCCGTCCGAGCATCGTCCTGGGAGACAGCCGGCGGCCGGAGACGAATCAGTTCGACATGGTGCGGGCCTTCGTCTTCCTGGCGGGGCTGCCGGTGCTTCCCTTTCGCGGCACGGACCAGATTGACATCGTGCCCGTGAATTACGTCGCCGACGCCGTGTCGAGGCTGCACCTGAAGGACAAGCCGGAACATGAGATTTATCATCTTTCGTCGGGAAGAGATTCGGAAACGTTCGCCCAGCTGACGCGAGCTCTTTCGCAAGCGCGAAAAAAGAGCCCGCCACGATTCGCGCCGCGGCTCGAAGGACCTTCCTCGAAGATGATTCACGCCCTGGCGGGCCGCGCGGGGAAATTGGGAGGGCTGGCGACGCTGCTGAAAGTCTTTCTGCCCTACCTCGTATGGAATACGGTGTTCGACAACACGCGGGTGGTGGAGGAAATGGGAAGTCGGCCGGCGCCTTTTTCCGAATACTGCTATCCGCTGCTGCAATTTTCCCGCGAAAATCATTTTCAGTATAAATACCGGGATTGGGCGACGGCTTCGCGGGAATTCGCTTCCTCACACGCCGCCGGACCCGCCGCGGCCGCGGCTGAGGAACTCCGCCGATGATGGATTTGATTCTCGGAGGATGGGTGAGCGGGCTGATCGAGCTGAACAAGCTCGAATGGATGCTGGGGGCTGGCCGCGCCTGGCAGCCCGGCGAAAAGCTGAAACTGCTGTTCGCGGGGTACAACGGGACGCGGAACACGGGATCGGACGTGCGCGTCGAGGAAATGATCCGGCAGATCCGCCGGATCTTGGGATCCGACAATCTCTCGCTCAGCGTGATGTCGCAGAATTTCGATTTGACGCGGGGCTATTTCGGCGACGCGAAGCAGGTGCACCTGCCCGACGTGTTCCCTCCTTTTTTGCACTCGCAAGTGCGCAAGAACGACGGCGTGGTGGCCTGCGAAGGGTCGATGTTCAAGAGCAAATTCGCCAACGCGCTGACGGCAATGATGATCGGAACCCTGGGAATCGCCAGCGCGCAGAACAAGCTGAGCGTGGGATACGGCGCCGAAGCCGGCCACATGGATCCGATGATGCAATGGATGTGCCGGCGGTATTGCGGCGACTCGCTGATCATCACCCGGAATGTGGAATCGCAGGGGGTGCTGGGAAAGCTCGGCGTGGCGACGGAACTCGGGACGGACACGGCATGGACGTTTGAGCCGCGCGGCCCGGAATACGCGGAAAAAGCGCTGCGGCAACAGGGGTGGGACGGAAAGACACCGGTGCTCGCGGTCTGCCCGATCAATCCGTTCTGGTGGCCGGTAAAGGCGTCAATCGGAAAATGGATGGCGCATTCGGTGGCGGGGGCATACGAAAAAAGTTACTACCGCACGATTTATTTTCACCGCTCGGGCGCGAGTGTGGATGCGGCGTACGAAAAATATCTGACGGCGATGGCGGAGGGCGTGGCCGCTTACCGGAAGTCCGCCAAGGTGTTTCCGATTTTGGTGGCGATGGAGATGCTGGACCGGGATGCGTGCGAGCGCGTGGCGGAAAAATTGGGCGGGGCGCCGGTGTTTTGCTCCGACGAGTACGACATGTACGAGTTGGTGGGCATTCTGCGGGCGTGCCGGAGAATGGTGTCGTCACGGTATCACGCGATCGTCACCTCGATGCCCGCCGGAGTCCCGTCAGTCGGAGTGACGATGGACGAACGCATCCGCAACCTGATGCGGGAGCGCGGCCACGAACGCCTGCTGATGGACGTGGACGAACCCGAGTTGGGAGGAAAAATCCTGGCGGCTCTGCAAACCCTCGACGCGCAAGCCGAAGAGATCGGCGAATCGATGGGCCCGGTGGTGGCGCGCAACCTGCAAGTCATGTCGAGAATGGGGCGCTATTTTGAAGAGCAGGTGGCGCGGAGGTTTCCGGAATTCCCGTTGCGCCGGGGCGTGCTGAGCTGGGAGGACTACCTTCCGCAACTGAGTCCGAACCTGCTGGCTCTGCTTGAGGCGCACGCCGGAGTTCTCGCCTGATGACGTTCCTCGAAGCCATTTTTGACCGGCTGCAGACGTCCGGGACAGCCCCCGTCCTGCGCGAGATTCGCGGGAGCGAAATGGTGTCGGCGACGGGAGGCGAGCTGCTCGGCATGGTGCAGCAAGCGCGAGTGTACCTTCGCGCGCGCGGATTGCAGAAAGGCGACCGGTGCGCGCTGCTCGCTCCCAACAGCATCCGCTGGGCTGCGCTCGACCTGGCCATCATGGCCGAAGGGCTGATCGCCCTGCCGCTTTACGCCCGGCAGGCTCCGGCGGAGCTGGTGGAAATGATGCAGGACTCCCTTCCCGCTCGAATCTGCTGCCCCGATGCGGTGCTGGCCGCGGAGATTAACCGTCTCTGGCCCGGCGCGCCGAAAATTTCGCTGCCGGACACGATTTTTTCGGGGGACGCTGCCCCGCCCGAGCCGCCCGTTCGACACGCGGACTCGGATGCGGTCGCGATCATCTACACGTCGGGCACGTCGGGCGAGGCCAAGGGCGTCTTGCTGAACGCCGGGAACGTGAATCACATGCTGCGATGCACGGCGGGACGCCTGGATCAATTGATGGGGGCCCGCACGGACCCCGACAGCGTGTTTCACTACCTGCCGTTCTGCTTCGCGGGATCGTGGATTCTGCTGCTTTCGGCGCTCTCGCGGAACAGCGTCCTGACGCTTTCAACCGATCTGACGAAACTGGCCGATGAATTGAAGCTGGCCGCGCCCCACTATTTTTTGAACGTTCCGACGCTCCTCGAGCGAGTCCGCACGCGGATCGAACAGACCATTCGGGAACGCGGGGGAATGGCCGCTCGGATATTCTTCCGCGGCCAGGACACCGTCATCCAACGCCACTGGAACGGGACGGCGGGAGCCGCGGACTCATTGTATCTGGCAATGGCGAAGCTCGCGATATTTCCGACGATTCGCAAGAGCCTGGGCCCGAACTTAAAGGCGCTGATCTGCGGCTCGGCTCCGCTGGCCGTGGAAACGCAGCTCTTTTTTCAGATGCTCGGCATACCGGTGCTGCAAGTGTACGGGCTGACGGAGACCACGGCGATCTGCACGATGGACGACCCCGCGCGGAACGTTCCGGGGCGCGTCGGGCCGGCCATTCCGGGGATCGAGATGCAGGTCTCGGACGCCGGCGAGATACTCGTTCGCGGGCCGAATATTTTTCCCGGCTACTGGAAGCGTCCTGAGGCGACAGCGAAGGCGCTCGAAGGAGGATGGTTCCACACGGGCGACCAGGGCGAAGCGGACGCTTCGGGAAACTGGAAAATCACGGGGCGGCTGAAGAACCTGATCATCCTGAATTCGGGGCACAACGTGGCGCCGGAGCCGATCGAGGAATCTCTGGCGGCGAAGCTGCCGGAGGTGGAGCACGCCGTGCTGATTGGCAACCAGCGCGGGTACCTGGCGGCGCTGCTCGCCACGGCGGCTTCGGACGGATTGCCGGACGCGAGGATTCAAGCGGCCATCGATTCGGTGAACGACGGGCTGCCGCATTACAAGCGGGTGCGCGCGTTTTGGCGCGTTCCCGAAGCGTTCACGATCGAGAGCGGCCTGCTGACCGCCAACGGAAAACTCAAGCGCGACGCCATCGCCGCGCGGTACGCCGCCGAAATCGAAAAGCTGTACGAGAAGAAAACCGCATGACGAGCGAGAAGCGCAAGACGCTTTCCTGGAGCAACGAGGCGGGCGCGATCGAGATGGTGCTCGAGCGCGAGCCATGCAACGAAATCGGCACGGCGATGCTGGCCGACCTCGAAGCGTTCGCGACGGCCCTCGATTCGCTCGAGCCGCAGGCCCACGCTTTGATTATTTCGAGCGCGCGCAAGGAAGGATTCTGCGCCGGCGCCGATTTGCGCGAGCTGTATTTCGAGTCGCAGAAGAGGACGCCGGGGGAACGGGTGGCGCCGCTGCGCGACTTTCTCGAGCGAATTCATCGCGTGGCGAGCCGGATTGACGATTCGCGATTGACCACAATCGCCGCCGTTCACGGCGTGACGTTCGGCGGCGGATTCGAGCTGGCGCTGGTGTGCGATTTGATCGTCGCCGACAAGATGACGCGGTTTTGCTTTCCCGAGCTGCGGCTGGGACTGATTCCCGGATTCGGCGGAATTCCGCGGCTGAAACGAGACCTGGGAAACGCGGTGGTCCGCGATCTGCTGCTCACGGGCCGCAGCATCAACGCCGCGAAAGCGCAGGCGGTAGGGCTGGTCAGCCAGGTTGCGGGCGAGGGCGACGCTTTGCGCGTGGCCCGGGCCACCGCGGCGCAGCTGGCGAAATTCGACCGGCACACGTCCACCGCGGCCAAGCGGTTCATCAAGCCGATCCCGCACGAAGAGTTGCGGCGCGAAATCGACCTTTTTTGCGAGCTTTTTGCGCGCCCGGCGGTGCAGGAGGGATTGCGCAAGTTCGTCGAGAGCACGGAAGCGATGCCGTATTTGCCTTGAACGGCGGCAGGGCGAAGGCGAAATTGCTCCGCCGGTTGTGGCAAGATAATACAAATGGGGACACTGCAGAGCACAACCGAGGAAATCCTCACGCTGGCGGCCTCGCATTTCAAGGTTCCGCGCGAGGAACTGCATGCCGACGACGATTTCTTCAAGAAGCTCGGCATCAACAGCCTGCAGACGCTCGAACTTCTGACGCGCATCGAACAGCATTTCCACATCGAGCTGCCCGATTATGAACTGCAAGGCGTGAGCGATTTTCGAACCCTCGCCGAACGCATCCAGTCGCGTCTCTGATGCTCGATCTCAGCAAATACAATTCCTTGGGGGATGCTTTGCGCGCGGCGCTGGAGCGCTGGCCGGACGAAGTGTGCCTGATCGAGGCGGACCGCGAGCGGGAAAAAACCCGCTACACCTACCGGCAATTCAAGGAAGCCGCGCTGCCGCTGGCGCGAGCGTTGCAGGAAGCCAGGTTTGCGGCGGGAACCCGCGCGGCGATTTTGATGACCAACCAATCGAAGTGGCTCATCTCCGCCTACGCCGTTTTCTTTTGCGGCGGCGTGCTGGTGCCGCTCGATTACAAGCTCACGCCGGAAGAACAGTTGAAGCTGCTTTCGCATTCGAAGGCCGAATTTCTGATCACCGAATACCCCATCTGGCGCGGGCTGGCGAAGGCGGCCGGAGCGGGCGGATTGGCGCTGCGCGGCATATTGGCGACGGAAGCGCCGGCGAATGCGGAGTTGCACGGCGCCAAGCGCTGGGAGGAATTTCGCGGCGCGGGTGAACCCTCGTTTGTGGCGCGCGAGAGAAAGGATCCAGCTTGCATCGTCTACTCGTCCGGGACGGGAGGACGCCCGAAGGGCTGCGTGCTGACGCACGAAAATTATCTCGAGCAGTGCGCGGCGCTGACTTCGCTCTACCCCTTTTGGCCCGGCGTCCGCTACCTGAGCATTCTTCCCACGAATCATGCAATCGATTTCATGGTGGGATTTATCGGGCCGTTTACGTGCGGGGCGGCGGTGGTTCACTTGCGGACGCTTCGCCCGGAATTCATCCGCGAGGCGTTCACGCGTTACAAAATCACTTACATGGCGCTGGTTCCCATGGTGCTGAAAAGCCTGGAAAAGGGATTGCGCCAGCGGTTCAGCGAGCTTCCGACAGGAAAACGAAAGATGCTGGATGCGCTTGTGGGGGTCAATCGTGCGCTGACGAAAGGGCGGCCGAGGCCGCGGCTGAGCCGCGCGTTGCTGCCGCAAGTGCACCGGGCATTTGGCGGCCAACTGCTGGCGATGTTCGTGGGCGGCGCATTCACCGAGCCGGCAACGCTTCAATTCTTCTACGACCTTGGCATTCCCGTTGGAAACGGTTACGGCTGCACGGAAGCGGGCACCGTGATCACCGTGAACGATTTCAAGCCGTTTCGCGCCGACACGGTCGGAAAACCGCTTCCGGGCGTTGAACTGCGAATCGCGGATCCCGACTCCGAGGGGATCGGAGAAGTGTGGTCGCGAAGCAGGATGGTGATGTCGCACTACCTGGACGAGCCGGAAATGACGGCGGAGACGATTGCGGACGGGTGGCTGAAAACCGGCGATCTGGGGCGGATGGACGCGAAGGGCCATTTGCAGCTTTTTGGGCGCAAGAAAAACATGATCGTCACCGAAGAGGGCAAAAATATTTATCCCGAAGACATCGAAACCTATTTTGAGAACCTGCCGGTGAAGGAGTTTTGCGTTTTTGCTGCCAATTACCTGTGGCCGGCGCGAACCATGGTGGGCGAACAACTGGTTCTCGTGGTGCATCCGGAAACGGGGCAGAGCGCGAACCCGGCGTTGACCGGGGAGATTGGCGAGCGAAACCGGCGTTTGCTGAATTACAAGCGGATTAGCGGCTACGTCGAGTGGCGGAAGGATTTTCCGCGCACAGCCTCGATGAAAATCAAGCGCGGCGAGCTGGCCGAGCAGATCCGGGCGGGGCTCGACCGCAGCGCGGTGGTCTCCCTTTGAGAGGGGCGCATTCACGCGCCGCGGAGAATTTTCAGCGATGAAGCCCCGCTTTGTGGCCATCGTAAATCCCGCCGCGGGAGGAGGGCGCGGCGGCCGGCTGGCTCCGGCGGCGCTCGAACGCGTCCGGCAGGCGGGAGTGGAACTCGAAGTGGCCAGGACGGCGCGTCCCGGCGAAGCGGCGGAAATCGCGCGCGAGGCCTATCGAAAAGGCGCGCGGAATTTCCTGGCCGTGGGTGGCGATGGCACGGCCTACGAAATCGTGAACGGACTTTTTCCCGAGGCGCTCGCGGGAGGCAAGCCGACGCTGGGATTTTTGCCGTTGGGAACGGGCAACTCGTTTTTGCGCGATTTTTCGACGCGCGGTGTGGAGCACACCATCGAATGCCTCCGGCAGGACAAACGGCGAAGCTGCGACGTTGTCCGGCTGAGCCATGCGGGAGGCGAAGTTTACTTCCTGAACCTAGTCAGCTTCGGGTTTCCAGCGGACGTCGGCGAATTGGCCAACCGCAAGTTCAAAACATTGGGGGAGCTGGGCTACATTCTCGGAGTGTTTGCGCGGCTGATCCATTTGCGCCACGCGGGATTTCCGCACCGGCTGGATGGCGCGGCAAATTGGGAGCGACGGCCGGTGCTATTCCTCGCATTCAGCAACAGCAAATTCACGGGCGGGAAAATGATGATCGCGCCGAACGCGAATCCGTGCGACGGGCTGATCGAGTATGTGCGGTGGTCGCCGATCGGCCGGCTGCGGCTGATTTGGACGCTCCCGCAGCTGTTCACGGGCGCGCACATCGGGCATCGTCTCGCCTCCCGCGCGGGCGCGAAGCGGGTGGAGCTGGCGCTCGACGGGCCGGTAAACGTGATGGTTGACGGCGAGATCCTGCGGCTGGACGTCCGCTCGCTCGAAGTGCTTCCCGGCGCGCTGGACGTGCTGGCATGAAGAGAGCGTGGCTGACGGCACGGTCGCTCGTATTGTGGGCGGTAAGTGGAGTGCATTTCGGCATCGTATGCATGCTGCTCGTGGCGCTGGGCGCGATCGTGGATCCGCGCCGCAACGACAAGCCGCAGCGCTGGTTTTTCCGCAACATACTGCGGCTCGCGGGCGTGAAGTTCGAGGTGCGGCGGTCTCCGGGCTTCGACCCCCACCGGACGATGATCTTCGCGTGCAATCACGTGAACCTATTCGACCCGTTCGTCATCTACTCGGCGATCCCCCAATTCGTTCGCGGTTTCGAGCTCGAATCGCATTTTAAGATTCCGATTTACGGCTGGATGATGGGGCGGTTCGGAAACATACCCGTGCCGGACACACCGGGCCGCGACGCTCTGTCCAAAATGACGGAACGCGCGCGGGCGGCGCTTGCCTCGGGCGTCAGCCTGATTGTCTTTCCGGAAGGCTCGCGAACGCGGGACGGCCACGTGCAGGAATTCAAGAAAGGCGTCCTTGGGCTTGCTCCGAGGCTTGGAATACCCATCACGCCGATAAGCATTGTCGGGTCGTACGAATTTTTTCAGACGGGCAATTGGATGCTGTACCCATCCAAGATCACCGTCATCTTGCACGATACGATCGAGACCGCTGAAATCGAGCGCGGGAACGTCGCGGAATTCTGCGCTCGCGTGCACGACATTGTCGCCGCCCCAGTCGAAGAGGCTCTGAAAGGTTGGAAGCGTCCGGATCTGTGAAAGGGCGCAGCGGTCAGGAGCGCTGGGAAGCCAAAGCAGCTTCCAGCGTTCGCCCGGCGCGCAACTCCTGCCAGGTGTAAATCACGCGGTGGATTACAGTCAGAGTGGATAGGGTGGCGATGACCCATAGCACCGGAGCCATGCGCTTGAACGCTCCGCCCAGAATCAGCAGGACGAGCCGTTCGGGCCGCTCCATGAAGCCCACCTTGCACGAGGGGATCAGCGATTCCGCCCGCGCCCTCGAATAGCTGACCATAAAGGAGCTGGCCATCGCGACGGCGGCCAGCGTCATATAGAAGCCGCGCCCGATCAGCGTGTAATACACGACGAGGCCCATGTAGAGAGCGAGGTCGGAGTAGCGATCGAGCGTGGAATCGAGGAACGCGCCAAACGCCGTGACGCGCCCGACTCGGCGCGCCACCTGGCCGTCGGCCATGTCGAGGAAACCCGCGAGAAAGAGCACGGCCGCGGCCTGGTGAAATTTCCCCATGGCAAACAGCGCCGCCGCCCAGGCATTCACCGCCATCCCCAGGAACGTGAACATGTTGGGCGTGAGACCCGTGGCGGCCAGAGCGCTGACGACATGGCGCAACAGCCAGCCTCCACCCTCACCGATCCAGTATGTTGCGGGCTTACCCTTAGTTTTGGTGGTCATGTACGGTTTCCACCATCATACAACGATCCGCGACACGGGGAGAACGCAAGGAGAGGGCGGGGCACGAAAATTTGGGCGGGCGAGTCCTAGCCGCCGGCGATGGCGCCTATCACCATGAAGGGCTCTGAGCCGTTGGCGACAGCTTCGGGCAGAGGGGCGTCGGGGGGCTCGTGGGAAAGATCCTCGGAACAAGCGAAGAAACGCAGGAAGGGGCGGCGCTGGAGAGTGTCGTGGTCGCGAATGGTGCCGCAGAGGACCGGGTAGCGGGCTTCGAGCGCATCGAGAATCGCGCGCTGCGTGACCGGACCCGTGACCTCGACCGTCACTTCGTCTCCGGAACGCGTGAGCTTCCTTAAATGCGGCGGGAGCACGACGCGTATCATCGCAGCGTCTGCACCTCGACCGAGAGAACGGCGGGGAGATCGTGAACGATGGGCATCCACGAGTCTCCGGCGTCGGACGAGACATATACCTGGCCGCCGGTGGTGCCGAAATAGACGCCGCATTTATCGAGAGAATCCACGGCCATCGCGTCGCGCAGCACGTTGACGTAGCAGTTGTTTTGCGGCAAGCCTTTCGTGAGCGGCTCCCATTCGTTGCCGCCGGTCCGGCTGCGGTAGACGCGCAATTGGCCATCCATCGGAAAATGTTCGCCGTCGCTTTTGATCGGGACGACGTAGATGGTTTCGGGCTCGTGCGCGTGGACATCGATGACAAAACCGAAATCCGTGGGTAAATTTCCGCTGACTTCCTTCCACAAATCGCCGGCATTGCCGGTTTGCATCACGTCCCAATGTTTCTGCATGTAGAGAATGCCGGGGCGCTGCGGGTGCATGGCGATGTGGTGAACGCAGTGGCCAATTTCGGCAGTGGGGTCGGGAATGTATTGCGAGCGCAACCCCTGATTGATCGGCTTCCAGGTCTTGCCTGCGTCATCGGTGCGAAATGCGCCCGCCGCGGAAATGGCGATAAAAATCCGGTCCGGATTGCTCGGATCGAGGACGATGCTGTGCAGGCACATTCCGCCGGCGCCCGGCTGCCATTTGGGGCCTGTGCCGTGGCCGCGAAGGCCGCTGAGTTCCTTCCACGTCTTTCCGCCGTCGGTGGTGCGAAACAGGGCCGCGTCCTCGACTCCGGCATACGCCGTGTCGGGATCGTGGAGCGAGGGCTCGAGGTGCCACACACGCTTGAATTCCCAGGGATGTTGCGTGCCGTCGTACCACTGGTGCGTCGTGAGCGGCTTGCCGGTTTCCGCGGAAGTGTCGTAGCTGAATTTGTTGCTTTTCCCCTCGGGCATCTCGCCTGAAGAGGGCACCTTTTCCCCTCCGGGCACGTCCCACGTCTTGCCGCCGTCGTTCGAGCGCTGGATGATCTGGCCAAACCAGCCGCTGGTTTGTGAAGCGAAGATGCGGTTCGGATCAGCCGGGGAACCTTTCATGTGATAGATTTCCCAGCCCGCGAAATGAGGGCCGCTGACCTCCCACTTGTCGCGTTTGCCGTCGGACGTGAGGATGAAGGCCCCCTTGCGCGTTCCCACCAGCACTCGAACTCCGCTCATCTGCGTTCCCTCCGTCTTGAATTTCGTTTGCGAGCGCTTTATTTTCTCGGCGCCGTCTTCCACAGCCCGATCATGCGTCCTTCCGGATCCAGGAAGAGCGAGAAAGATCCCATGCCCGGCACTTCCTGCTCTTCGATGGCGATTTTTCCGCCGGCTTCGACCACGCGCTTTCTGTATTTGGCGAGATCGTCCACATCAACATACATGGTCATATTCCCGGGCCAGGGTTCGGGCTTGTCGGGCTTCAGAATGCCGCCGTTGATCCCGCCCTGAGCGCCGGTGGTTACAATGCGGTAGTTGAGTTCCGGATGGTTGTCCACTTTCCAATCGAAGACTTTCTCGTAGAAGGATGCGACTTTGGCCGGGTCCTTCGACATGAACTCCCAGTGCACCACGGCATTCCCCATATATTTCTCCCTTCGGTTTTTGGAATCGGCTCCCGGCTATTCCGTCTGACTGCCACCAGAGGCGGAGGCCGCGGGGGCGGTCCCGGAATTGCGGACCGCATCTTCCCCGTCGAACCGAGGGAGCAGCGGGCTGGGGTCCCGGTCCCGCCAGCGACGCCGGGTCTCGGCCAGAACGGCCTCGCGATTCTTGGCCATTTCGAGGATCACCGAACACGGCGCCGAGGTCTCTTCGAGCTGGGCGCCCCAAATCAGGAGTTCAAGCATGACCGGGGCAAGGTCAATTCCCTTCTCCGTCAGCCGGTAGTTCACCTTCCGCCCATCTTCCGGGTCCTTCTCGGTCGAGATAATACCGGCGGCTTCGAGCTTCCTTAGACGTCCGGCGAGAATGTTCGTCGCTATCCCCTCGCCGGCGTCCAAGAAATCCTTGAAATGGCGGTAAGCCCGCACCATTAAGTCCCGAACAATCAGGAGCGACCAGCGGTCACCCAGGATCTCGAGCGAAGCGCTCACCGGGCAACCCGACCGGGCCGTAAACTTCCGTTTCATTCTCCAAGAAGGTATCAAATATCACTTGCCAATTACAAGTGATGGTAGCACTGGTAATTCGCATTCATCGACCGAGCGGCAAGTCATTCGAGGCTACGGCTTCCGCAGAGGCATTTCCGGGACTTTGCCGGTCCAGGCGAGCGGGGTGCCGGTGGCAGCCTGAACTTCTTCAGGCGAAAAACCTGGCGCCACTTCGCGAAGGATGAGTCCCTTCGACGTGACGTCTATTACCGCCAGGTCGGTGATGATGGTGTTGACGCATTCGATGGCCGTTAGGGGGTAGGTGCAAAGCTTCACAATTTTCGGAGAACCATCCTTCGCCGTGTGCTCCATCGTTACGATCAGCCGCTCGGCGCCGACGGAGATATCCATGGCGCCGCCGATTCCTCCGGCCCCTTTCGCGCCGGGGACCCGCCAATTTGCCAGGTCGCCCTTTTCGGAGACTTGTAAGCCGCCGAGAATGCAAACGTCGAGGTGCCCGCCGCGCGTCATTACGTGCGCATCCACTTGCGAGAAAAAACTTGCCCCGGGCATGAGCGTGACCGGGACTTTCATCGCGTCCACCAGGTCGAAATCCTCCTCGCCGGATTTCGCTCGCGGCCCCATGCCGAGAATTCCATTCTCGCTGTGAAAATAGATCGTTCTTCCGGCGGGAACGTAGGCGGCAGTCAGGTTGGGAATACCCCAGCCGAGGTTCACGCAGGCGCCATCGGGCAATTCGAGGGCGGCGCGGGCGGCAATCTGCTCGCGTGTGAGGCGCGGCTTAGACATAGCGGAGACCTCGGGCGACGACGATGCGGTCGACGAAGACGAACGGCGTGACGATCGCCTCCGGGTCCAGCGAGCCCACTTCGGCGACGTTTTCCACTTCCACAATTGTGGTCCTCGCCGCCGTGGCCATCACTGGATTGAAATTCCGCGCGGCCTTGCGGTAGAGGAGATTTCCCAGACGGTCGGCGGTCTGCGCCTTGATGAAGGCGTAATCGGCGCCCAGCGCCTTTTCGAGAATCACTCGTTGGCCGTCAATCACGCGCTCTTCTTTTCCCCGTGCCACTTCCGTCGCCACGCCGACCGGCGAGTAAAATGCGGGAATCCCCGCGCCGCAGGCGCGCATACGCTCGCACAGGATGCCCTGCGGAACCAGCTCGAGCTCGATGAGCCCGGCGTCGTACTGCTCCTGAAAATATTTCGCGCCGGGGCCGGGAAACGCGGAAATGACGCTCCGGACCTGGCGGTTCTTGAACAAAACGCCGGCTTCGCCGTCCCCCGTGCCGCAATTGTTGCTGATGATTTTCAGGTTCTTGGTGCCGCGCCGCGCGAGCGCCTGGATCAAGTTATTGGGAAATCCGGCGCCGCCGAATCCTCCGAAGAGGATGGAAGCGCCGTCTTGAATATCGGCCACGGCTGCGTCGGCTGAAGGGAAAAGCTTCTCTTTGTGAGCCATCTCGAGTGAGGACTCAAGAATTGTATCCAAAAAGTGCCCGGGGTGGGGGTCGAACCCACACGACGCGTGAGCGTCAGGGGATTTTAAGTCCCCCGCGTATGCCATTCCGCCACCCGGGCTGAGCGCCGTAAAACATAGCATAACCGCGGATTCGCTTCACCCGTCCGGGAAAGCATACGGGCAGCCAGAGGCCAAGATTGCAGTCCCGTCGTGCCGTGAAGCCCGCGCCTCAAAGAAGCGGCTGAAGAAATTTATAGCTGATTTTTAATTCCTCGAGGGGCGGCAAGTCCCCCGAATCCTGCTCGACGTACATGTACCGGACGCGATTCACGCGGGCCGCGCGGATAATCGCTCCCCAATCGAGAGTGCCCATTCCGACGGGCGCGAAATGGGCCGCCTGCTGGTTCAATTCCTGCGAGTAAGGAAAGCCGGCCAAGCGGTCCTTCAAATGCAGCAGTTGAATGCGAGTCCCCAGGCTTTCGAACAATTGCAGGGGGTCAAGCCCGGCTTCGGCAACCCAATAGCAATCCATTTCCAGCGCCATCAAGTCGGGGTCCGTTTGCGACATGAGAACGTCGAATCCGGTGGTGGCGCCGAAGCGGCGAAATTCGTAATTGTGGTTGTGAAAGGCAAATCGCATGCCGCGACCTTTCACTTTCGCGCCCCACGCGTTGAATTGCGCGGCGGCCCGCTTGAACCCGTCGAGCGAGTTCCACATCTCCCGCGGGAGGATGGGGCAAATCATGTAGTCCAATCCGAGCGCGGCCGCGTAATCGATTTTCGATTCGAAATCGTCGTAGTCGAAATGGCCGCTCGGAAGAGCGAGACCGTGATCGCCAATCATCTGCTTCAATTCCGGCGCGGGGCGCGTATAGAGGCTCGAAAAGGTCTCGACCTGCGTATAGCCGATCTTGTGGATGGCGGAAAGGACGCTGGGCAGGTCGCGTACCGCCTGCTCCCGCACCGTGTACAACTGCGCGCCGAGAGGCTTCCGGGGCTCGCCCGCAAAAGCTGCCAACGAAGCGCCTCCGGCCGCGACGATGGTGGACATCAGAAACTCACGCCGGCTTTTCATGGATAAGTCTCGCTCTCCTTCCTCAAATCAATCCATCAGTTTGCAGGATGCGGCGCTGAATTGTTTCGCGGCTCCCCGTGGCCGTCTACGGCAGGCGCTCGTAACTCACATATGCGAATTTCTTCGAATCCGGCGACCAAGAATTGACATTGATGGTTCCCTGCCCGCCGAAGAATTTTGCCAGCACCGTGATTCCCGAACTCACGGGTTTCACGCCGGACGCGCTCGAGGGCATGGGAATCATACGCAGCTCGACATTGGTTTTCACATCGTGCCCCGGCGTCCCATGAGGGAACGAAAGGAAGAGAAGCCATTTTCCGTCCGGCGAAGGGTGCGGAAACCAATCTTCCATTTCGTCGCTCGTGATCCGTTCGGCCTTGGCGTCGTTCGCGCCGGCGCCGTCGGGCGGCATCCGCCAGATGTCCCAGCCATCGATTCGTTTGGAATTGAAATAGATCCACTTCCCGTCGGGCGAGTAGTCGGGACCATCATCGAGGACCGGCCGAGAAGTGAGTCGCTCTTCTGGTCCTCCAGCGGCCGGCATGCGGAAAATATGGAACAAAGGGCCGCCCGCCCTCTGTGCTGACGCTCCGCGCGCGGCCACAAACGCCAGCCAGGCGCCGTCGGGCGACCACCCGTGAAAATAGCTCGGCTCTTGCGGGGTCATGAGGCGGGGATGAGCGCCGTTGACTGCGGCCACGAAAACTTGCGAGCCTTTTGAATCGGCGTACGTCGCCGAAAAAGCCAACTGCTTGCCATCGCGCGTGATTCCATGATCGTTGTTGCACTTATAGGCTTCGGGGATCGCCAGTTTCTCGGGATTCGGGGAGCCGTGAGCATCCAGCGGGATCCGGTAGAGCGCGCCGCCGGAATTCGCCAGCAGATATTTTCCGTCGGGTGACCAGTTGGGCGCTTCCCATAGCTTGTCCGCCGTGTAAATGACGCGGATTTTCCTGGCCGCCAAATCGAAGACCGTGATCCGGCTTCGAACGTTCGACGAATTTTCGTTTTCGCGGCTCGCCTGCCGGGGGATAGCCAGGGCGGTCGCCAGGAAGACGGCGGAGGCGAGGACAGCCGCAGGTAGATACGTCTTCACTCTCGCCGTATTCATTCGCTTGCTCCCATCGCTGCCTCCGCCGGCGCTTGAATCTTGAGGTCCGAAGATTTGAGCCGCATTGCCAGGCTGTAGCGCCACGCCTGCGCCTCTGTGACACGGAAATAGCATACTCGCCACACGCGGGAGCATCCACACCAAGAAAAGTGGTAGCCTAATCGCTTTGCGGCCGCCCGGGAGGCGCAGACGGATGCGAAAACCAATTGTCGTGGTGGGCAGCATCAATCAGGACCTGGTGGGAACGGCGGACCACGTGCCGCTGCCGGGCGAAACCGTTATCGGGCGCGACTTCACGCTCTTTCACGGCGGAAAGGGCGCAAACCAGGCTGTCGGTGTGGCCCGACTGGCCTGGCCGGTGCACATGATCGCGAAGGTGGGCGATGACGCCTTCGGGGCGCCTCTGAAGCGGGCGCTGAAGTCGGCGGGCGTGGATGTTCGCGGCGTCAAAGCCGTGAAGGGCTCATCCGGCGTGGCGCTCATCAATATCGGCGGCGACGGGCAGAACAGCATTCTCGTGATTCCCGGCTCGAATTGGAAAATGCAGCCCGCGGACGTCATCAAGAACGCGGCGCTGCTTCGCCGCGCGGGAATGTTTCTGGCGCAGCTTGAAATTCCGCTCGCCATCATTGAAACGCTCGCTGTCTTTGCCAGCCGCAATCAAATTCCCTTTATGCTCGATCCCGCTCCGGCGCGCGAACTTCCCTCCGGGCTGCTGCGCGACGTCACATGGATCACGCCGAACGAAAGCGAAACGCGCATTTTGTGCGGCCTGCCTGCAAGCGAGCCGATCACCCCGGAAACCGCCGCAGGGTGCGCGGAAATGCTGCTCGAACGCGGGCCGGCAAACGTCATCATCAAAATGGGCGTGCAGGGATGCCTGGTAGCCACTCGCGACGGCCAGCGCTTGAACGTCCCGGCGTTCCCTGTGCAAGCGGTGGATTCAACGGCGGCGGGCGATGCGTTTAACGCCGGATTGGCTGTCAGCTTGCTTGCGGGAAAAAGCTTGAAGGACGCGGCGCGTTACGCTTCCGCCGTCGCCGCAATTTCCGTCACGCGCCGCGGCGCGCAGCCCTCGATGCCCAAGGCCGACGAAGTCGCTCGATTCCTCAAGAATCAAAAAGCCACGTAAGACGGGGCGCCATGCGGCCGTTACCGGCTCGAGGAGACACGCCGCTTTTCGACCGACGCTTCATCGCTGGTTCGGCTCTGCAGGCAGTAGAGAACCAATTCGACGCGTGAGGAAATTCCCAGCTTTTCGAATATGCGAAACAGATAATTTCGAACCGTGTGCTGGCTGAGCTTCAATTCCTTGCCGATCTCCCGATTCGTCAAACCCTCGGCCACCAGCCGGACGACTTCCTCCTCCCTCTTGGAAAGTAGGACGGCCCCTTTCGAATCCTGAATGCGGACCGGCATGGCGTCGCCGAGCGCCGAAAGCACATATTCCAGCTGCTGGCTGTTGGCCCACACCTGGCCCTGGTGCACCGCGTGGATGCATTTGAAGAGCGTTTCCAGAGGCTCGTCGCGAATCACCACGCCGTGCGCCCCGCAGCGGAAGACTTCCACTATGCGGTCCCGCTCGCGAACATCCAGCAGCAGAATCGCGCGAGTCTTCAATCCCAGGGCGTGCAGCGCGCGAAGTAGCCGAAAGCCGGTGAGCGGACCGTCGGCCAAGTGCGCGCTGATCACCGCCACGTCCGGCTGCATTTGCTTCACCAATTCCAGGGCGCGGCCGGAATCCACGGCGGATCCCACAACGCTCACGCGGGAACGCCGCGACCGCGAGGCGCTCTCGATCAATTCGCAATTCATCCGGTTCGCTTCCGCGACAATAACTGTTGCTGCAGGCCCTTGCGATGGCGTCAATTTCTGCATTTTTCCCTGACGGTCACGGCCTGAGACGTTTCCGTCATTGTAGGCATTTGCCGGGAAGGGCCACAATTCGTATGAACACGAATCGTGCACTCGTATTTCTACGGATGCCGGGACTGCGGCTGACCGCAGCCCCCATTCGGCCGGCGCTAAGTACACTCATCCCTTGCCTCTTGAGTACACTTCGCTCTCGGGCAATTGCCTTTTGGCTATATTGCCCCAGTGGTATTCGGACACTCCTTCACCAGAGACGATTCGCCACATTTCTCGGGAGACGTTGCGCCACTTGTGGCCCTCTCCCCTCCGGCATAGGATGCGCCCCCCAGCTCGTTTACTCGGATAGGAGCTGAAATGGCGTTTTCCAAAGTTTCGCCGAACCGATTCCCCGGGGACGAAATTCATGCGGTCGATTCACGGAAATCCGTGCGGTACATCCTCCAGGCCGAGGCCTCGTGCTCCTGGCTGGACCAAGCCGGGCAGGAAAAGGCGTGCAAAGGAGCCACGCGCGACGTCAGCCAGCGCGGCGCTTACGTTCTGGCCTCCGATTGCCCTCCCCGGGGAGCGCCGGTCCGTATGGCCATCTCGCTCCCTCCGCTTGCGGGCGAAGCGCGGGCGCTGCGGATCGAGGCAGAGGGGATTGTCCTTCGCATTGACCGCCTGAGGCAGGGATTGTTGGGCTTTGCCATATCCAATCAACGCTTGATTCTCTGCGATCTGTAGAGATTTCGGACAAGCAAGCGCGGGCACGAAGAGAGGAGATAGCCGGACGCCATGGGCGTTCCGGCGAACGACATGAGCGCTGCCGTTCAGACCGTTTCGCTTCCCGAGGCGCCCAACCCGGCTGCCGCGCATGCGGCTTCGGCGCAGCCGGCGGGCCACTGGTATGCCGCTTGGACGCGAAGCCGCCACGAAAAGAAAGTCACCTCGCAATTTCGCGAACGCGGTTGGGAGTCGTTTCTTCCGCTGGTTCCGGAGATTCATTGGTGGAGCGATCGCCGGAAGATTGTGGACATGCCGCTATTCCCCGGGTACACGTTCTTGCGTTCGCCGGCTTCCTCGCCAATACGCGAACAGGCCGTGCGGCTTCCAGGAGTGGTGTCGCTGGTGGGATGGAACGGCGTGCCGGTTCCGATTCCGGACCGGGAGATCGAAAACGTGCAGTCGTTGCTCGCGCGGCGCGTCCGGCTGCGTCCGTATCAATTTCTGCCCGCGGGGCGGCGTGTGCGCATTCGAGGGGGAGCGCTCGAAGGGATTGAAGGAGTCTTCGTGAGTTCGGGCACGGAGCGGAATCTGGTTGTCTCGGTCGAGTTGATCCAGCGGTCCGTGGCCATGCGGCTCGAGGGCTATGACGTCGTTCCGGTCTAGAAGTCTTTCTCGCGAGGAGACCGCCATGGAAGGTCAGGCGAAAAGCGTATGACGCGAAACATGATGCTCGGGGCGGCGATGGCGCTCGGGTTGGCGCTCTGCCCCGCCGGAGTCCGAGCGCAGGAGGATCCGGCCGGGGTTCCGGCGCCTTCCTCCCCGGCGTTGCTTTCCTCGTCCTCTGCGCACCCGTCGCTTCAACGCCGCGACGCACGCTACCGCCTCTGCGCCAGCGATGTGATTGCCATCAGTTTTCCCCTCACCCCGGAATTTGACCAGACCGTGAACATTCAGCCCGACGGATTTGTCAGCTTGCTGGGAGCCGGGGACTTGAAGCTTGAGGGGCTCACTCTGGGAGAATCGGAAAATGCCGTCAAAACCGCATATTCGAAAATCCTGCGCGATCCCCTCTTGACCATCGAGTTGAAGGATTTCAACAAGCCCTATTTCATCGTCGGCGGCCAGGTGGCCAAGCCGGGGAAATATGACTTGCGCGGAGAGACCACGGCGACGCAGGCCATCGAAATGGCCGGCGGGTTCAATACCTCCGCCAAGCACTCGCAAGTGCTGCTCTTCCGGCGCGTAAATGACGCGTGGGACGAGGTGAAGGTGCTCGATGCAAAGCACATCCTCGCAGGCAAGGACGTAAACGAAGATCCGGAAATCCAGCCGGGGGACATGCTGTACGTCCCGCAAAATTTTGTCTCGAAGATCGATCGCTTCATCCCCCGCTCCGGCGTGGGGGCGTATTTCCAGACGAATTGAGGTGTCCACAGTCCATGGATGAATTGGCAGTGCGACAGAGGGACCGGTCGGCGCTTCTCCCCGTGTCGCTGCGCGACGCGGTCTCTCCCGTCTTTCGCCAGCGGCGCCTGGCGGCTTGGCTTTTCTGCGGCATTTTTGCGGGCGCTCTGCTGGCGGGACTTCTGGCGCCGCGAAAGTACCAGGCGGAAATGAAAATCCTCGTAAATCGCGAGCGCGTGGATCCCGTTGTCACGCCGGACCCGTCCGTTCCGGTCGCCGCCGAGCCGCAGCCGCTGGTGAGCGAAGAGGACATCAACTCGGAAGTGGAGCTTCTGAAGAGCCGCGACCTCCTCGAGCAAGTGGTCGTGGCTTCCGGGCTTGAAGATGCGAGCGAATCGTACTGGGGCCGCGCGCTCGAGCGCGCCAGCGACTTCCTGCACGGCGCGAATTTCGGGCCGGCCACGCGGATGGCTCGCGACGTCCAGACGCTCGAAAACCGCCTGGTCGTCGATCCGCTCAAGAAAACCACTCTTATCCGGGTCGCCTACTCTTCGCGGGATCCGCGTCAGGCCGCGCGCGTCCTGCAAACGCTGGCCACTCTCTATCAGGAAAAGCACGCGGCGGTCCACCGCCCGCCCGGAACGTTCCAGTTTTTTGATCAGGAGGCCCAACGCTACCGCGAGGAACTCGCCGCCGCCGAATCCCGCTTGATCGAATTCGACAACCAGCAGGATTTGATTGACGCCGCGGCGCAAAAGCAGGTCGTCCTGCAGCAGCTCGGGCAATTCGAGTCGGAACTTCAGGAAGCGCAATCCGGCGCCTCGGTGATGGAGCGGCGAGCCGCCGCCATCCGCCAGGAGGAGAGCTCAACCCCTCTCCGCCAGACCACCGGCGAGACAACGCTCGATAATGCTCCGCTCCTCGCGCAGCTCGAGGGCACTTTGCTGGGGCTCGAGCTGAAGCGCAGCGAAATGGTCTCCCGGTATTCGCCGCAATATCCCCCGGTCCAGGAGCTCGAACAGCAGATTGCCAGCGCCCGGAGCGCTCTCGCCAAAGCGCTGCAAAATCCGCTTCGCCAGGTAACCACGGACCGCTCTCCCGCGCAGGATTGGATGGTCACGGAGCTGGTGAAGGCGGAAACCGATCGCGCGCAGATGCAGGCGGAAACGGCCGCGAAGGCGCGCGTCGTGGCGCATTTCGAGGCCGAAGCGCACCGTCTGGACGAGCAAGGAGCGGAGCAACAAATGTTGCTGCGCAACGCGAAGACGGCCGAGGAAAGCTACCTTCTCTACGTCCGGAAACGGGAAGACGCGCGGATTTCCGACGCGCTCGACACGCGGCGCATCGTCAACGTTTCGGTGGCCGAAGCCGCCACTGTACCGGCGTTTCCGACGCTCCATCTTGCGTGGATCCTCCTCGGCGGCTTTTTGGCCGCCGGCGCCGTCAGCATTGGCGGCGCCTGCGCGGTCGACCGGCTCGACCCGCGCTTTCGCACGCCCGAGGAGCTCGGACGCTTTCTCGATACGCGAGTGCTGGCCGCGATTCCGCGGGGGCCGCTGGATGGCGGCACGGAGAAATAGCGCATGTTTCTCGAACATTTCGGACTGGTCGAGCAGCCCTTCGGCGTGACGCCCGATCCGCGGTTTCTTTGCCTCGGACCAAAGCACCGGGAAGCGCTCGCCTCGCTCGAATACGGCACGCAGACCGATCGTGGGTTTCTCGCTCTGATCGCCCGCCCCGGAATGGGCAAGACGACGCTGCTTTACCAGTATCTTGAGCTGCAGCGCCAAATCGCGCGCTCTGCGTACGTTTTCCAGACCGATTGCACCTCGCGCGACCTGCTTCGCCACATCCTTCTGGATCTTGGCCTCGACTCCGCCGGGAAAGATCTTCCGGCATTGCGCGAATCGCTGAATGGAGTCTTGCTCGAGGAAATGCGCGCCGGCCGGAGGTTCATTCTGGTGATTGACGAAGCCCAGAATCTCTCCGAGAAGGTCCTGGAATCCGTTCGCCTGCTTTCGAATTTCGAGACGCCGTGGAAAAAACTGATGCAAATCGTGATTGCCGGCCAGCCTCAATTGGCGGATCTCCTGGCGCGGCCTTCTCTGACTCAGCTTCGCCAGCGCCTCTCCTCCATCATCCGGATCGAGCCCTTCACCCCCGAAGAAACCCAGCAATACATCGAGCATCGCCTGTGGGTGGCCGGCTACCAGGGGCCGAAGCTTTTCACCATTGGCGCGCAACTCGCCATCGCCGAATCCAGCGGAGGAATTCCCCGCAACATCAACATGATCTGCTTCAACTCGATGTCGCTGGCCTACGCGCGCGGGGTGCGGCGCATCGATTCGAAAATCGTCCGGGAATCGCTCGGCGATGTGGAGATTGAGTCCTTGGCGTCCGACGCGAGATTTTCGCGTTTCGCTCCGGCGCTTCCGAAATCGTTCACCGCGTTGCAGCTCTTGGATTGCCGCCCGGATATGCCGGCTGAAAACGGGCGCGATGTTCTCGCCACCGCCCCTCCCGCCAAAACTTCAAGATCTTGGCGCTCGCTGCCTCTTTCCCTTTCGGCTGCGTGCGTGATGGCATTCGCATTTCTTTCGGCTCCCATCGCCATCGCGGGGTGGAGCGCCGCTCCAGCCGGCATATTCCTGACAACGTCCGCGGCTCTCCCGCCCGCTCCGGCTACCGCCTCGGCCGTTCCAGCCGCATCGGCCGCGGCCGCCGGTCCGAATCCCACGGCGCCTTCCTTCAAGGTTCCCTGGCACGCTCCCGCGCCTTATGTGGAAGTCGTGCTGCCGGCCGGGACCACGCTGCGTCATTTGAGCCTCGAGTATCTGGGGCGCTTCGACGCCGCGACACAGAGCGCCATCTGGGTATTGAACCCCGAGATAACCGATCCGAATCGCATTGCCGCGGGGCAAACTGTCCGGCTTCCCGCGCCCCTGTGGCGCGCAGCGGGCGAGCGGACGCCCAATCCTTCCAAGACTCCCTCTCTTGAAACACGCGAGGTCCGCCCATGAGCAACAACTTCGAAATCCTGCAAAAGGCGGGCGAATCCGCCGGAAATTTTTCGTCTCCACCCAATCCTTCGCAGGCAGGGGCTGCACAATCCTCTCTCCGCCCGCAGCCTCCCCTGCCTGCGCAGGGAGAAGTAACGAAGCTCGTCCAGCGGCTGTTTGTTCTGCCCGGCGAAGCGAAAGCGCCCGGCGCCGTCGCCTTCTGCGGGGTGGCCGAAGGCGATGGATGCAGCTGGGTTTGCGCCCACGCCGCGGAGGTTCTGACGTCTCAAGTTCCAGGCAAAGTCTGCGTTGTGGACGCCAACCTGCGAGCGCCCTCCCTTCACCGCCATTTTGAAATGGAGAACGCCCACGGGTTTGCGGAAGCCGCCAAGAGCACCCGCCCCATCGCCGAATTCGCTCGCCGGATGGCGGGCAGCAACCTTTGGCTGATCACTTCGGGCGTGGTGGGCCGCGAGCCCAATGGCGCGTTGAATCCCGCTCGTTTGCGCACTCGCCTGGCCGAGCTCCGCGCCGAATTCGAATTCGTTCTCATCGATACGCCTCCGCTCGGCATGTTCAACGACGGCATCCTGGTTGGCCAAGCTGTTGACGGCGTCGTTCTTGTCGTGGGCTCGGATTCCACGCGGCGCGAATCCGCGCTGATTGTCAAGCAAAGCCTGGACGCCGCCAGGGTTCCCATGCTGGGCGCCGTTTTCAACCGGCGGACGTATCCGATCCCGGAGAAGCTTTACCGGAAGCTGTAGCATTCGCCACGGGGCAGTCGGTTTTCCACTCAGGTCAGGTCGAGTCCGGCTTCCGGGAATTGATCCTGGGAGTCAAAGGGCGAAGCTGCGTCTCCGGCGCCGCGGCGCTATGTTCCAGGCCAATCGGCCGTATCCGAATGACGTAATATGAGTATGGCGTTCTGATCGAAGGAAACGGGGTCACCCTGATGAACACTTGGAGCGCGGAATACGCAAGCAGGACCGAAACCTCGGCGGCGGGCGCCGTCAAGGCAGCGGCCGCGGGAGCCTGGCAATGGGCGACGGCGGCGCACCGCTTCCTGCTCGTCCTTCTGACGGAAATTTTCCTCGCGGCAGTCTCTTATAGTTTGGCGGTGGTCGCACTGGCCGATACGCGCGAACCCGGCTGGTCGCTTCGCGTCCTTTCCGCGACAATCCTGCTGCTGATTTTTTGCCGATTCGCCGGGCTTGCCAGCGTCCGCCTGTACCGCCGCTCGCTGCATTACGCCAGCATTCCCGACCTGATCTCGATCGCCAAGGCAGTCTCGTTCACGACGGCGCTCTTTTGGGCGCTGGCCGCCTGGGAATTTCACGCGCTGCGGATTCCCGCTGCTGTCTTCCTGCTGGATTGGGCCTTTCTTCAGATTCTCTGGGCCGGCTTGCATTTCGGAGTCCGTGTGGTGAAGGCGCAGCAGGCAGCGGGCCGAAAATCCGGCAAGCGCGTTCTGATCGTCGGCGCCGGCAACGCCGGGATGATGCTGCTCAAGGAAATGGCGCTCGATTCCGATCCTGATTCCTCCTGCCGCCCCGTGGCGATGGTGGATGACGACTCCTCGAAGTGGGGCCGCAGTTTC
The DNA here is from genome assembly GCA_035503815.1 of Verrucomicrobiia bacterium. Taxonomy (GTDB): domain Bacteria; phylum Acidobacteriota; class Terriglobia; order Acidiferrales; family UBA7541; genus Palsa-295. Next base: position 201,700 of record DATJTF010000015.1, on the reverse strand, counting down.
TTCGGCGTGCCGGTCGTCGGAGGCACTCGGGATCTGGCCCGCCTGGCCGCGGGATGCGATGCCGAGGAAATTCTGATCTGCATTCCCAGCGCCACCCCTTCGCAAATGCGTGATATTTTGGACTCCTGCCGCCTTTCCGGCGTGCCCGCGCGCACCCTTCCCACGCTTTCAGAAATCGTGGACGGGCGAGTCTCCCGCCGCGACCTGCGTCCGCCGCATATCCATGACCTCCTTCAGCGCGACGAAATCCGCATGGAGCCGCAGGAAGTCCGCCGCATCGTCGGCGGCAAGACGGTGCTCGTCACCGGGGCGGGCGGCAGCATCGGTTCCGAGCTTTGCCGCCAGATCGCCGCGGCATCTCCGCGGAAGCTGCTCCTGCTCGACAAATCCGAAAACAGCCTTTTTTATGTGAACCTGGAAATCTCTGAAATTCTCGACTCCCAGCGCGTTCAGCCGGTTCTCGCCGACCTCGTCTGCCGCGACCGCGTTCGCGAAATCCTGGAAACCGAGCGCCCCGACATCATTTTCCACGCCGCCGCCCACAAACACGTCGGCCTGCTCGAGCTGCATCCCCAGGAAGCGATTCGCAACAATGTGCTGGGAGCGCGGATCCTCGCCGAAGCCGCGCTTCAAACAGGCGTCCCCCGCCTCGTCAATATTTCCACCGACAAAGCGGTCTACCCGCGGAGTTACATGGGGCTTTCCAAGAAATTGGCCGAGTTGTGCATCCAGGACCTGGCCCGCACTCATCGCGCCGCATACATGAACGTTCGCTTCGGCAACGTCGCCGGGAGCACGGGAAGCGTCCTGCGGCTATTTTGGGACCAGATTCAGAAGGGCGGGCCGATCCGCGTCACGGACCCGCGCGCCACGCGGTACTTTATGTCTGTGCCCGAGGCGGTCCACCTGATTCTCCGCGCGGCCTCGCTGGGCGCCGGAGGAGAAACTTTCGTTTTCGACATGGGCGAGCCGCTGAACATTTACGAGCTCGCCAAAACCATGAGCCTCTTCGCCGGGCTCAAACCCGGGCGGGATCTTCCTATCGAATTCACGGGGCTCAGAGACGGCGAAAAAATCGTGGAAGATCTCTGGGAGGGTTGGGAACGCCCGCAGCCCACATCCGCCGCCGGAATTCTCGTCGTCACCGAACCCCATCCGCTCTCTCCGGGGATTCTCGGGCATATTGCGGCAATGGAAGAGTGCCTCCTGCGGGACGACCAGCAAGGGCTGCTCGATTGTCTCGACCGCGTCGTACCCGAATTTGCGCCTTCGCGGTCCGGCGCATCCGGGCGTCAATCCGTTTCCACCGGGCCCCTGCCGGGCGCTTCCTCGCGCCGCGTCCCGGCGGCCCTATCCTCCATGGGGGCAGCATGAGAATTCCTCTCGCGCGTCCCGACATCACGGAACGCGAAGTCGAAGCCGTCACTCGAGTGCTTCGCTCGGGCCAGCTCAGCCTCGGCCCGCGACTCGAGGAGTTCGAGGAAAAGCTGGCGGCATTTTCGGGCGCCCGCTACGCCGTCGCCTGCAACAGCGGGACATCCGCTCTGCACCTTTCCGTCAAAGCTCTCGGAATCGGCTCCGAAGACGAAGTGCTGACCTCCTCGTTCAGCTTCGTGGCTTCCGTGAATTGCCTCCTGTTTGAACGCGCCGTCCCCGTCTTCGCCGATATCGATCCCCGGACTCTGAATCTCGATCCCTCCGCGGTTCGCGCCGTGATTCTCCGCGACTATCGCTGGAGCGTCGACAGAAAGCATCTCGTGAACCGCCACACCGGCCGGACGCTCCGAGCCCTTCTCCCGGTCCATGTGTTCGGCCTTCCCTGCGACATGCGGGCGCTGGTTTCCATCGCGCGCGAATTTCGCCTCGCAATTCTCGAGGATTCCTGCGAAGCGCTCGGCGCCGAGGTGGATGGCCGGCGCGCGGGCACGTTCGGCGATGTGGGCGTCTTCGCGTTTTATCCCAACAAGCAGATCACCACGGGCGAGGGCGGGGCTCTGGTAACCGACGACTGGCAAATCGCGCGCCTCTCCCGCAGCCTTCGCAATCAGGGACGCGACGACCGCTCCGAATGGCTTCGCCACACCCATTTGGGCTACAACTACCGCTTGAGCGAGCTCCACTGCGCCCTGGGAATCGTCCAGCTCGAACGCGCGAACGAATTGATTGCCGCGCGCGCCCGCGTGGCCGCCGCGTACTTGGACCAGCTCGCCGGAATCCCCGGCTTGTCTCTTCCGGCGGAATCTCCCGGCGTTCGCCGCAGTTGGTTCGTTTATGTGATACGGCTGCAGGGTCCCGCCATCCGATTGTCGCGCGACCGCCTGCTCGCTGAACTTCGCCGCCGCGGCATCGGCTGCGCCGCCTACTTCCCGCCGATTCATCTCCAGCCGTATTTCCGCGAGCACTGCTCGGCTCCGCGCGACCCGCTGCCGCACACCGAAGCCGCCGGGCGGGAATGCCTCGCGCTGCCTTTCTTTTCCTCCATGACGGCGGAGCAAGTCGAAGAAGTCAGCGCGGCGGTGCGAAGAGTTCTTTCCGTCGCGTCCACGCACACGCGGGGGCCAGTCCGCCGCTTGCGCGCCGCCGCCTCCGGAGCTTCCTAGAAAATCCCGCTTCGCCGCATGTCCGCATCAAAATCCATTTCTGCTTCTTCTGCGCCCTCCGTCCCCGCCGCCGCGGGTGCGCTCGCCGGTGCGATTCTTTGCCCGCTTTGCGGGTCTTCCTCCACGCAATTTGCGTTCCGCGACGCCGGCTGCGCGCTTCGCTCGTGCCCGGAGTGCGATCTGTTTTTCGTCTCGCCCTATCCCTCCGGCAGCCGGCAGCACTCGCGCGTCTCGTTTGGCCAGTATGAAGCAATCGAACTTCTCGATTGCCGGCGCCGCTACCTCGGCGAAAAGTTGTATTACGACCGCCACTTTTCTCTCATCGCCCAGGAATGCTCCGGAGCCTCTTCTTTTCTCGATGTCGGCTGCGGCACGGGGCGCCTTCTCGAGCGTATCGCTTCCACTCGTGCGCTCCGGCGGCTTGCAGGGATCGAACTCAACGCGCAGGCCGCCGCCTTCGCCCGCCGCGTTTCCGGCTGCCAAATTTTCGAGGTTCCCTTCGAGCAGTTTCGCACCGAGGAGAAATTCGACGTTGTCGCGCTCATCAACGTCTTCTCCCACATCCCGTCTTTCCGCGGCTTATTTGGTTCTCTGCGGTCCGTCCTCGCCCCGGGCGGCAAAGTCCTGGTCCGCACCAGCGAAATGGCGCCAAACGTCAGCCGGTGGAACCAAATGCACTGGGGAATTCCCGACGACCTCCATTTCCTCGGCCTGCGCACGCTCGAGTTTGCCTGCAGGCAGCATGGATTCCGCATCGTGCGCCACATTCGCGTTCCCTTCGAAGACGAGTTGTTCCGCGAGTCGCGTTGGCGGCAGACGGGCCGCAGCCGCGTCGTCAACGCCGTCAAATTTTTCGGACTTCACGTTCCTGGAGCGCTCGCGGCATCGAAAGCGATCTACGCCGCGCTCCTCGGCCGCCGTCTCTTCGTTTCCTTCGTCGTTTTGCAAGCTGTCGAACCTTCGGAAGCGGCCCCATCCTGATTCGATTCGGGTGAAACCAATGGCCACCACTAGTCCCGCGCTCGCGCCCGGTAAAGCAACCTCTCTTCGCTCGCCCTTTCTGCTGCGCTCTCTTCGGGCGCGGCCGCGTCTCTACAGCGCCGTCTGCAAGGCGAGGATGCTCTATTCCCGGCGCATCGCCGCCGCGGGAGCCCGCCGCGTCTTTCGCGAAAACACGCCGAATTTCGCCATGGGCGATTTCGAACGCGCTCAGGTCGCTTCGCTCCGCTCGCATGGCTACGCCCTCGCGTCCGGTTTTTTTCCACGCAATCTGGCCGATTCCCTTTTCTCCTGCGCCGACCGGCTGTTCCGCTCCCTCGAGCTCGACCCCGACCGCTCTTACTCCGTGCAGGCCGGACGCCTCCGCGATTTCTCCGGCCTGACGTACGCCGAGCTCGCCGCGAGCGAAAAGTTGATTGCCCTTCGCGACCCTCTCGTCCAGATGCCCGGGCTTTTGCCCGTGGCGTTTCACGAAAGCATTCTCAAGGTCGCCGGAAATTTTCTGGGCTACGTTCCGCCTCTTTGCCGCGTCACCGTGGTCCGCGATTTCCCGCACAATCGCCCGCTCCATTCCAGCAATTTCCACAAGGACAACGACGAATCCGATTCCCTGCAGATCTTCATTTACCTCGTAGACATTGATGATTCCCGCGGCCCGCTGATTTACATTCCCGGCTCGCATCGTTACGACGCCCGCTCCTGCCGCCCCCGCCTTTCCCGCGACCTGGGCATCGACGCCAACGACGGCCGCCTGAGCGATGAAGAGATCTCCCGTGTCTATCCCGTGAGTTCCTGGGCCACGCTCCGCACCGTGCGCGGCAGCGTCGCCTGGATTTACGGCAACGGCATCCATAAAGGGCCTGCTTGGCCGCGTCCAGGCGACCCCTCCAATCAGCCGCGCACCGCCATCAAAATCGATATCCACGGATACAAATCGGGCGTGGTTCGCGACCTTCGCGAAAATCGCATCGGCGAATCGGCCCTCGCTCGACTGACTCCCTTGCAGCGCCTGTTCGTCCACCCCGCTCCCGTTCCCGACGAGCTTCCCGAACGCGCCGTTGCCGCGTCCGCCGCTGTCTGAATTTTCCGGTCTTTCATGCACATTCGCGCCGCCGCTTCTCGAGCCACCTCTCTTCTCGCAAAGAACCCCGCGCTTTTCTGGCGCGTTGCCGTCGCCAAGGTGTCTTCGGCGCGCCCGCTGCCGCCTTTGCCGGCGCGGAAAGCGATCGGCAGCGTCCAATTCGAATACGATCTGGTGGACTATCGCGGCACCGCTCCCATGTATTTCGGCTCGTATGCGCTTTTGGTGGTCGAAGCGATCCGGCGATTCCTGCGTCCGGGCGGAGTTTTCTTCGACGTGGGCGCGAATATTGGCTACCTGTCGGCCGTCGCCGCCGATCGCGTGGGTCCGCTTGGCCAGGTGCACGCCTTCGAGCCCGTGGCGCGCTACTTTTCGCGCTTGCAATCCCTCGCCGCGGGGAATCCCCAATTCACAATCATTCCCAATTTCTGCGCCGCCGCGGAGTTTCCCGGCACGTCGCGCATTTTCCTCACTCGCGAGCCGGGCCAGAATACCCTCGTCGCTGGCTACAAATCCGGCGCGGAGGTGACCGGCGTCGCTCCGGTTGCCGCTATTCGTCTCGATTCCTACATCGAGGAAAAGGGCATCGCTGAAATCTCCATGATCAAAATCGATGCGGAGGGCTTCGAACTTCCCATCCTGCGCGGCCTCGAGCGCTATTTCCGCTCGACCCGGCACCGACCGGTCATCCTCACCGAGATTGCGCCCCGCGCCTATCCTCTTCTCGGCAAGCGGCTCCACGAACTCCGGGACTACATGGCTCGATTCGGATATTCCGCGTTCGACCTGATTGATGCGCGAACTCCAGTTGACGTCACGGCGTTGCGCACGGTGGACGACGTTCTTTTTCTCCCGCGGGGTTTTCGCCGATGAGTTCAGCCTCCGCCGTTCCCGGGACGCCGCATCGAGTTTCGAGCGTTTGGCTGTTTCTTCCCGCCGTGGCCGCCGGTTTTGCCGTCTTCTCGCTCGGCCGCTCTCCCGCGATGTTGCTCGCGGGCGTTGCCGGCGTCACCGGTATCGTTCTTCTTCTTCGCTATCCGGAATTTGCGCTTGCGCTCTACATCGTCATCGGCGACATCAAGGGAGATAACCGCATCTCCTCGCTCGTTCCCGTGGACCTCACTCTCGCCGTCGGCGCGGTGCTTCTTGCCGGCATATTTCTCAGCCTGCTGCGGCGCATGCGCCCCTTGCCTCTCCCCCGCGTCTTCCTGGTCTTTGTCCCGCTTGTGGCCTGGATGCTGGCGAGCTTGTCTTACACGCCCGTGGCCGAGGCGGGGGCGGAAAAGCTGGGCCGTTTTCTCACGGTCACAGGCATCGTGATTGTCGCGCCCTTTTTCGTTCTCACCACGCCGCGAGCCATGAAACGTTTTTTTGCGGGATTCGCAGCCGGCGCTTTCGCGATTTGCGCCTATTCGCTCACGGGTTTGGGCGGCGACGAGCGCCTGGCTTCTCCGAGCGACAATACAATCGGACTGGGCCACGTCGCTTGCTCGCTCTTCCTGGTTCTCTGGTTTCTCTTACTACCGGGGCGGCCGTTTCATCGCCGTTGGCTGGCCTACCCTCTTCTCGCCGTTCCGGCGTTGGCTCTGATCGGCTCCGGCTCGCGCGGGCCGGTGATCGCCTTGTTGATCCTCGTCCTTCTGAGCCTCTATCTCCACCGCCGCCTGATTGCCGACATCGCCGTGCTCGCCCTCCTGGGGCTTTTCGCTATCCCGCTTGCGGGCCTGCCGCAGGCTTCCCTCGATTACCTCGGCTCCGTGCTTGGCTGCCACAATTTTGCGGACGTTGTCGCCTCCCGCGCCGACCTGGTCTCCTTCGCGTGGGACTTGCTGAAGCAGCATCCTCTGCTCGGCGTCGGACTCGAAGGCTACCGCTTTCATTCCCTCAACGCCGGAGTCTATAAATGGCCGCACAACATTTTTCTTGAGGTTGCCTGCGAGCTGGGGCTTCCCGCTTTCGTTTTGCTCGCCGTCATTTTTGGCGGCGCTCTGCGCGCGGCTTTGCTGCAATTGCGCGACCGATCGAATCCATTTCCCGTGCTTTCGCAGCTTGCCGCAGCTCTTTTGCTCGCGGGCGTCATCAACGCCACAAATACCGGCGACATCAATTCCGATCGTTTGACGTGGCTGTTTGTCGCCCTGGTCTTCGTCGTTCGCGGACTTGCGGACCGCTATTCCTCTTCGCCAAGCCTGTCCGCCGCTTCGCTCGCCGGGAGCCGCCCGGGCACGGCGTTACCCACAAGTTTCGTTTCCGCAGAGCCCGTCTAGCCCTTTCGACGCGATCGCTCGCAATGTCCTCCTTCACACCCGCCCAGATACCTTCGACTCCGGTGATAGCAGCCGTCCCGGCCGCGGCTGGCGCGCTTACTCTCCCGGTCTTTCCGCGCCCCATTTTTTGTCATTTCACGCTTTCTCACTCCGAATTGAAGAGCCGCACATTTCACCGCCAATGCTTGCCACTCGCCGCGGCCGGATTTCAGGTCCGCTATCTATCGCCCGCCGGCTGCGACTCTCGCCATGCCGGTATCGAACTTGTCCGCCTCCCGCGCCGTACCGGGCGCCTGCGCCGCATTCTGGCCTGGCCGCGCTTGCTCGTTTCGCTTCACCGGCAGCGCGCCGCCCTCTATCACTTTCAAGACCCGGAACTGCTGCCCATCGCGTTCGCGCTGAAAAAAATCCTTCGCAAGCGCGTGCTCTACGACGCTTACGAGGATTTTCCGGCCATGGCGTTGCAAAGCTCCTCCATTCCCCGGTTCCTCAGGCCACTTGTCTCTCGCGGGGTCGCCGCCATCGAACGCTTGGCCGCCCGCTCGTTCGACGGCATCGTCACCGCCGATCCGCTCACGCTCCGGCGGCTCGCTCGAGCGGGAAACAGCCGCAAAGTCGTGCTCTACAATTTCCCGAACCTCGATTTTTTCCCGCCTCCCGCCGAATCGCTTCGCCCGAAGGAATTCGAGCTCGTCTATCGCGGCGGGCTTTCCGAGCGCGCCGGCACCTATCTGCTTCTCGAGGCCGTCCGCATTCTTCGCGAGCGTGGCCGCGTGGTCCGTCTGCTTCTCATCGGCTACGCGGACGGCGCATCCTCGGAGTGTTTTCTCCGCGACCGGATTTCCGCCGCGGGGCTCGCTCCTTTCACGGAAATATCGGGCCGCATCCCGCACGAGCGGATGGCTTCCGCTCTCGCCCGGGCGCGCATCGGCGTCAGCCCTTTGCTGGCCACCTCGAAATTTCAAATCAATATTCCCGTGAAGGTTTTCGAATACTGGGCCTGCGGCCTTCCGGTCATCTCGAGCGATCTGCGTCCCGTGTGGCCGTTCTTCCGCTCGGTTCACGCGGGACTTCTCTTCCCCGCGGGTGACGCTCACGCCCTGGCCCTCTCCATCCAATGGCTGCTCGACCACCGCACCGAGGCCGAAAGCATGGGGCGGGCGGGCCGCGCCGCCATCGTCCAGCGCTTTTACAATCGCGGGGAAGCGGCGCGTTTTTCCCGCTTCTGCCGGCGGATCATCGCCGAGTGACCCTTCAAGCCCGCTAATCCGCCATTATGCTCGAACCGCTTATTCGCTCGAATCTTCCCCGTCTTCAGTCGCTCTACGACCGCGCTCCCTCGCCCGCGCGCGACCTCCTCGCCAGCGCCCGCGGCTGGTTCCTCACGCGACTCCGGTACGGGCGCGGGACGTCGGAGCTACTCGAAGAGCTGCGCCGCCACGAATCGTGGCGCCCGACCGACATTTCGTCGTATCAACTCAGCGCGCTGAGCGCCGTAGCCGATTTCGCCCGCCGCACCGTTCCTTTCTACGCCTCCTATTCCCAGGCCCCGCTTCGTTCGCTCGACGATCTTCGCGCCTTGCCCGTGCTTTCGCGCGAAACTCTTCGCCGCAATACCGGCCTGTTCCTCTCCTCCGGCGTTCCGCCCCACCGCCGCATCCGCGCGGGAACCACCGGCACCACCGGCGCCAATCTGTCCGTGGCCTACACCGAAGACCTCGCGCGCGCCAATTGGGCTCTCTTGCTCCGTCAGTGGGCCTGGGCCGGGGTTTCGCCTCGCGAGCCTCGCGTCACTTTCTTTGGCGCCCGCGTGGTGCCCCCGTCGCGGACCACCCCGCCGTTTTGGACGCGCAACCTTGCCGAGCGCCAGACTCTCGCCAGCATTTTTCATCTCTCGGAAAAAACCGCCCCTCACTATCTCGATTTTCTCGAATCGCACGCGGGCGAGGTTCTCGAAGGCTTCCCTTCGGTCCTCGCCATCCTCGCCGATTTCGCGCTCTCGCGCGGCTTGCCCGTCCCGATGCGCGTCGTCTTCACCAGCGGCGAGCCTCTCTATCCCGAGGCCCGCGAAAAAATCTCGCGCGCTTTCGCGGCTCCCGTTTTCGATAGCTATGGCATGACGGAATATTGCGGCTTGATCCAGCAGTGCGCCGCGGGAGGAATGCATCTGATTCCCGAGTTCGGCTATCTCGAGATTCTCGACGACCGCGACGAGCCTGTTTCTCCCGGCGAAGAAGGGCACTTCGTCTGGACCGGTTTTCTCAACCGCGCCATGCCGCTCCTCCGCTATCGCATCGGAGATCGCGGACGCTGGCAGACGGGCAGCCCGTGCGCGTGCGGACGCGCCTTTCCTCTCGTCGTCCCCACCATTACCCGCGAGAGCGACATCCTGCGTTGTCCCGACGGCCGGCTCTTCTCCCCGCGCGCCCTCAATCAACTCCTGAAACAGACTGCCTCTCTCCGCTTCTGCCAATTTGTTCACGCCGCTCCCGGGCGCGTCGTCATCCACATCGTTCCCGGCGGCCGCCGCGCGCCCGAAGAGGCGGCCCTTCTTCGCGAAAGGCTGCAATCCCTGCTCGGCCCGCAAATCCGCGTTTCTTTCGAGCTCACCGCCGACCCTCTCTCCCGCCCCGGCGGAAAAATTCCTCTCATCCTCAATCAGGTGCGTCCATGAACGAAACTCTTTTGATCGTCAACGCCGACGACCTCGGCATGAGCCGCGGCGTCACCGACGGCATTCTTCTGGCCTTCAAACACGGAATCCTCACCAGCGCTTCTCTCATGGCCAATATGCCCGCGGCCGAATATGCGCTCGGGCGGCTCGAGTCCGCGCCGGGTCTTGGCGTTGGATGCCACCTCAACATTTGCCAGGGCTGGCCGCTTCTTCCCCGTGCCGAGGTGCCCACGCTGGTGGGACCGTCGGGCTGTTTCCATCCGCCCGCGGAGATGGCGCGCCGCCTCTGGCGCTTTCAAGTAAATCCACACGAGATCGAGGCTGAGTTCCGCGAGCAAATTCGCTGGATGAAGTTTCGCCGTCTGTTTCCCACCCACGCCGACTCGCACCATCACATGCACCTCTACCCCGCCGCCGCATTGCCCTTTGCGCGCGCCCTGGCTCGCGAACACATCCCTTGCGCCCGCACTTCGCGCTGCTCTGTGTTTCCCCGTTCCGCGTCCTTCGGCGGGCCGCATGAAGGCGGGCCGCTTCGCCGCGTGCTGGTCGGTTCTTATCGCGCCGCCCTGCAATCCACGGTCTTCCGCCGGCTCCTTTCCCCCGATTGCCGCATCGCTTTCGTTTCGCGCGACCGCAACAACCTGGCGCTTCTTGGCGCGCAATGGCGCCTCGCCCTGTGGAACCTTCCATCGGGAGCATTCGAGCTCGCTTGCCATCCCGGCATGAGCGACCCTCGCGAGGAAAACCAATTCGACGCCATTCGCGCGCAGCGCGAGCAGGAATTGTGCTGGCTCCTGAATTCCGAATTGCGCGATATCATAGCCGCATGTGGAATTCGCCTGATCACCTACGACGGCCTTCGGGCGCCGGCCGCGGTCCGGACCGCCGCCGCTCGCGTGGCTGCCGCATGACTCCTGCCTGCGCGACGAAAACCCGCGTGCCGTGCTGATCCTCTTCTGCATCTGCGCCGCCGTCCTCCTCTACGTCTATTTCGGCTACCCGGCCCTGCTCGTCTCGGGCCTCTTGGGACGCCGCAAGCCGCTCGCCCAATCGCCGCTCGCCGCTCTCCCTCTGATTTCCGTGATCGTCGCCGCTCGCAACGAGGAATCCGTCATCGAAGACAAGCTTCGCAACCTTCTCGCCTCCGCCTATCCGGGCGACAAAATGGAAATCCTGGTCGGCAGCGACGGCTCCTCCGACCGCACCGACGAAATCGTCCGCCGGTTCCACGGCCAGGGCGTCGGCCTGCTTTCGTTTCCCGAGCATATCGGCAAGAGCGCGATCCAGAATGGCCTCGTCAAGCTCGCTTCCGGCTTGATCCTCGTTTTCACCGACGCCGACTGTTTTTTCCCGCCCGAAACGCTTCCCCTGCTGATTTCCAATTTTTCCGACCCCCGCGCGGGTCTCGTCACCGCGCGGCCTCTCTACGAAAACGAGACCGAAACGGCTGTCACAAGAAATGAAGGTCTCTACCTCCGCTACGAGTCTTTTCTTCGCAGCGAAGAAAGCGCCCGCGGAATTCTCGCCATGGCCTCGGGTTCCCTCTTTGCCATGCGCCGCTCTCTTTGGCTTCCGCTGGCTCCCGATCAGGGAGACGATTTCGCGCTCCCTCTCGCCGTCGCTTCCGCTGGTTTTCGCAACGTTCTCGAACCGCGGGCCGTGGCCGTCACGCTTCTCGAACAGAAGCAGCCCGATTCCATGCGGCGGCTCAAGTCCCGCATCATCGCCAAGGATCTTCGCGGCCTGCTTTCGCGCGCGGCCCTTCTGAACCCCTTCCGTCACGGCGCGCTGGCCGCCGGGCTCTGGTCGCACAAGCTTCTTCGCTGGCTCGTTCCGTTCTTCCTGGTTGCGCTCTTCGTTTCCAACTTGTTTCTCCTCGACCGCGCCGTTTTTCGCGCCGCGATCGTCCTTCAAGTCGCCTTTTACGCGCTGGCCGCCCTGGGAGCGGCCGTGCGCAATCGCAGCCGCTTCTTCCTCTGGTCCGTGCCATTTTCGTTTTGTCTGGTGAATCTCGCCGCGCTCGTCGGCGCTCTGCAGTGCCTGGCGCGGCGTCCTGCGGGGCAGTGGACTCCCGTCCGCCGCCCCTCTCGCGCTGCCTGAACGCCTTCCAACCTGCAGCCGATCGGTTTCCTTCCCTTGAAAACCACCCAAATCCTCGACAACGCTCTCACTACCTTTGCCCAGGTAATCGGCAGCGCCGCCGTCCTTTTTTTTCTCTACCGCTTCCTGATCCGCTCGATCGGCGTCGAGCGGCTCGGCATCTGGTCGCTCGTTCTGGCCACCACTTCGATCGTCACTCTCGCCAATCAGGGTTTTTCCACCGGCATCGTGAAATTCGTCGCGAAATATGCCGCGCGCAACGACTCGGCTCGCGTGTCCTTGCTCGTCGAAACAGCCCTCTTGTCCATGGCCGCGGCCGTCGGCGCAATTTCCTTGCTCCTCTATCCCGCCGGCTCGTGGGCTTTGCGAATGATTCTCCCCGCCGCTCGATTTCCTGAAGCGCTGGCCATTCTGCCCTTTGCCCTGGCCGCTCTTTGGCTGAATCTCTGCGCGTCCGTCCTTCAGGCGGGTCTTGCTGGACACGAACGCATCACGCACCGCAACTCCCTGGTTCTCGGCGCTTCCGCCGTTTACCTCGCGCTCGCCCTGCTTCTCGTCCCTTCCCGAGGTCTTCTCGGCCTGGCCCAGGCGCAACTTTTCACTGCGACTCTCTCCTTTGCCGTGGCGTGGATTCTTCTCCGCCGCCGCATCCCGCGGCTCCCGCTCGTTCCTCATCGCTGGAACGCTCCGCTTTTCCGGGAGATGTTTTCCTACAGCCTTCAATTCCAGCTCATCACAGCCGGACAAGCGGCCCGCGAGCCTCTCACAAAAGCTCTGCTCGCGAAATTCGGCGGCCTCGTCATGACCGGGCTTTACGACATGGCCATGCGCTGGGTCATCACGTTTCGCGAATTGATCGTCCAGGCCAACCAGGTCCTCGTTCCCACCGTCGCCGGGCTTCAGGAGCGCGACCCGCAAACGATTCCGCGCGTCTATCGCGATTCCTACCGCGTCGTTTTCTACCTCTCGATTCCGCTCTTCGCTTTTCTCGTCGTGATGGCGCCCGTCGTCTCGCGCATCTGGCTCGGACGCTGCGACTCCGTTTTCATTTCGTTTGTCGCGCTTCTGGCCGCGGGCTGGCTCGTCAATATCCTCTGCAATCCGGCTTACGTTGTGGATCTGGCCACCGGCGAATTGCGTTGGGTAGGCGCCGGATGCCTTCTCACGCTTTCGATGAACGCGGTTCTCGGATATTTCGGAGGAAAGTATCTGGGAGGCTTTGCCATTGTCGCCGCCGCTTCGGGTTCTTTGATCCTCGGCTATCTCGTCATTCTCATCTCTTACCACCGCGCCCACCGCGTTTCATTTTCCTGCTTGTGGCCGGCCGATAGCTCTCCTCTTGTCGTCGCCGGCGCTCTTGGCGCCGCTGTTTTCCTTCCCTTTTTTCATTCTTCCTGGGCCTCCTCGCTCTTTTCCGCGCCCACTGCGTCCGGAATTCTCTCCGCCCTGTTCCTGATGGTCCTCTTTCCCATGTGGGCTCATCCGATGCGAAAACGCCTGCTCCAATGGCTGGCATCGCGTTTGCCCGCCTAAGCCGCTCGCTCCCCGCATGTACACCCGCGCCTCCGCCGGCATTCTCTGGCAATCTCCGGGCTCCGAGCCTGTCGCGGCTCGCATCGCGATGGCCGGCGATTTTCTGCCCTCCGGCCGCCTCGCTCTTCCCGCCCGAAGTTCATGGAGCGAAATGGCGGCGCTTGCCGCTCCCCTGTTCTGCGACGTGGATACGGGCATCGCCAACCTCGAGTGCGTCCTCGACGCCGCGGAACTCGTTCCCCGGCCTCTCAACGGCCTCGGCGACGTTGTTTCCGCTCCGCGCGGTGCTCTCGATTTTCTTGCGGCGCTTCGCCTGAAAATTGCCGGCGTGGCCAATAATCACGCCTTCGATTTCGGCTCCGCCGGACTCTCGCGAACGCTTGCTGCCGTTTCAGATCGCGGAATGAAGCCTCTTGGCGCGGGGCGGACTCTTCGCGACTCTCCCGGCGTTTTTGTCTGGAGCCGTCCCGCCCCGGTAGGTCCTCGCGTGGGGTTTTGGGCGGCCGCGAAAGCGACTCACGATCCCTCGACGCCCTATTTCGCCGGCGTTGAGCCCGCCACTCTTGCTCGTGGCCTGAAAGCCCTGCAAATGCTTCGCCGCCAGGGCGCGCAATTCTGCGTGGCCCTGCTTCATGCCGGGTGCCTCCGCACCGATTATCCCGACCCGGAAGACGCGCGCCTGATCGACTCACTCGCTTCGGCCGGGTTCGACATCGTCGCCGCCTCTCATTCGCACCGCATCTCGGGGTATCGACGGCTATCCGCCCACGGCAGGCACGCATTTTCTTTCTACGGTTTGGGCAGCGTTGTATCCGGCTTTGTCTCCTCGCCTCTCGAATCCGAGGGCCTCGTCGTCGTCGCGGGCCTCACATCGCATGGAAAGCTCGCGAGCCTCGAAGTGCGTCCCGTTTCGCTCGCTACATCCGGTTGGGCGGAGCTTCCCACGGCCGAATCCGCCGAACGCATCTTGGCGCGGTTCAAATCGCTCTCGCGCCGGATCGTTGACGGCTCTTTCGCCGCCGCATTCTATCGGGACATGTCCAAAGACATGTTCCATGTCTACTGGCGTGACGTGCGGGCCGCCTTCCGTGAATCCGGATTTCGCGGCCTGGTTCGAAAGGCCGGCCGGATGCGCCTGCGCCACGTCAGGCGGCTGGTTCGCGCGGTCGTCGGATGAGCGCGCTCACAGTCATCACCCCCGCGGTTTCTCCCGCTGTCTCGGCCGCCGTTTCCTTCGGCGTCACCATCGCCCTCACGCCGCTCCTCATCGCCCTTTCGATCCGATTCCGGATTTTCGATCCTCCCGGCCCGTTGAAAATCCATTCGCGCCCGGTGTCGCGCATCGGCGGCGCCGCGCTCATGCTTGGTTTTCTCGCTGGCGTCCTGGCTTCCGGCCAGCGTCTGCCCGATCTTTTTGGATTTGCCTTTTTGGCTCTGGTGATGCTTTGGCTTGTGGGATTTCTCGATGATCTTTTCGAGCTTCCCGTCATCGTCCGGTTCGGGGTTCAAATCGCGGCCGCTCTTCTGCTCTGGCTCGCGGGTTGGAGGCTTCCTGTGGCGGATTCGGGGTGGATATCCTGTCTGGCTCTTACTTTTTTTTGCCTCGTCTTCGTCAACGCTTTCAATTTTCTCGACGGCGCGGACGGTCTTGCTCCGAGCGTCGCTCTTGCCATCGCGTTGGGATTTTCCGCGGCTTTCTGCCGGATTTCCGGACCTCCTTCGCCGGGCCCCGCCATTGCCGCCGGCGTGGCGGGAGCTTGTGCCGCGTTCCTGGCTTTCAATTTTCCTCCGGCGCGCATCTTTCTCGGCGATTCGGGCAGCACCCTGCTGGGCTTCGTCTTCGCGCTCCTCTCGCTCGAATTCTATCGCACGGCGGGCGCCGGCCTGATCGATGACCCGGGCCTCTCGCTTTTGTCCGCAAGACACGCCACAACTGCCATTTTCTTTCCGGTGCTCGTCTCGCTTCTTCCCCTTCTCGATTTTGGCTTCGCCGTTTTTCGGCGTCTGCGGCTAGGAGCTTCGCCGTTCGCGGGAGATCGGCGGCACTTTTACGACCTGCTTCTTGCCCGCGGCTGGGCCGCGCGGCATATGGCCGTGGGATGCGCGGGCATCACCGTGGCTCTCGCCGCCCTCGGGTGCATGGCTTTGCGGATGGATTGGAATGAAGCGGCGGGGCTTTTCTTTTGGACTGTGGCTCTGTTGGGAATGGCCGCGGGATGGCTGGGAGCGGCGCGCTCGGAGGATCGCGAGGTGCGGGGGTCCGGTGCGCGCCAACCGCGTTAAGTCTGCGACGATAGAATCGTGCGCGTGCCGCGGCGGTTGCGCTCGTCCGGCGTGGTTTTCTTCAGCAGGTTTCCCAGCTGCACCAGAAGTTTCCTCAGCTTGGCCCGCTCTTCCAAATCCATTTCGACAACTTCAAACGCCCGCGCTTGCGTGTTCGCGTCGCGAACGATGGCCTGTGCTTTCACCGATTTCTGGCTGGGATTCAGCCGCATCCCCACGATCGTTCCCGGATGCAGGCTCGCTTCGCAGACGGCCACTCCCCCTCCCAGCGTCATCTCCGGAATTTCCATCCGGCAGTTTTCTTTCAGGTTCGTCGTCGTGGCCGGCACGGGGCGCTCCAGGCGCATTCTGGGGTACCGCCGCTGGCGGATGGCGGGCGAATTGGGGTCGGGATCGAGCACTTCCAGCGAGAGTTCGGCCACGCTCAATCCGCTCTGCGGAATGAAGCTCCTCGCCCAATCCGGATCGATTTTCTCCATGGCCTGCGCGGCCACCAGCCGCAGCTCGCTCGGGTTCGACCAGCCGAACACTTTCCTCGCTTCCGCGATTTTCCGGAGCACCGCTTCCGCCCCGCCGGTTCGCAGGCGTCCCAGCGCCTCGATGGCTTTCAGTTGCAGGTATGGAGTTCCATCTTTCGGCAAATCGCCTTCGGCCAGCCGGACCAGCTTCATGTCCGAGAATTTTTCGCTGCTCAAACCGATTTCATCCACCGCGAGAGGACGAATCAACGAGTCGATCAAATCGAAGATGTTCAGCAGCACGCGGCCGCGCTCCGGAGAACCGCTGGCGGCGATTTGCCGCACCAGGCGGTCGTGTGACGTCCGCTTCCACTCTCTCAACTTGGCGGGCAACAGCTCTTCCAGAGTTTCAAGGTCGGTGCGCGCCAGCAATCCCACCGCTTCGAGCGATTCCGCCGCCTGCCCGTGGCGGAACTGTTTGCGAAGATGCTCGAGCCCCTCCGGGCCGAGATTTTTCATCATCGAAATCAACAGCTCGCAATCGTCGCGGAAACCCGACCGGCTGAATCGCTGGGCCAGGTGTTCGGCGGAGGGGCCCGGAAGCCGGCGCAATAGATCCGTCAACCCGTTTGGAACGCTTCTCTCTTTCACCGCTTCTTCGATGAATTCCGGCAAACGGTTTTCGACGGAAAGTCTCGGGCGAAGATTCTTTCCAACGCCCGGGCGTTCCGTCTCGACGTAATCCACCAACTCGACGGCGCGTTGCACGGCCGGATACGCGCGCTTCTTGGTCGCCTCCTGCGTCAGCCGGACGAACGCGGCTCCCACCAGGCTTTGAAGTTCGGAGTCGGTTTCTTCCGCCAGTTGAACGCCCGCTTGCCGGATCGTGCTCACCAGCAGCCGGTCGCTCAGCTTCGCGAAAAGGTTCGCGAGTTCCGCCACTCCCATCGAAGCTTGGCGGCGTGCTTCCGGCGATTTCGCCGTCATGCAGCCCGCGTAATTTCCCAATACGTTTTCGGCGGCGTCCGTTTCACCCTTGCCGATCAGTTCCTCGGCGTACTCGCGCACTTTTTGCGGTGGAACGCACCAGGCTTCCGACGATTCGAGCACGGATTTCTTTTTTTCTTCCGGCACTTGCGTCCAGAATTGTTGGGCGAGCAAATCCACGTGCGACTGCACTTCGATCCCCGCGCGCGCCATTTTTTCTTCGTACACGCCCAGGATTTTGCGGAGTCCGTCGAGCTCCTGAGACATGTCGTCCAGCATCGTGCGCACGGTGTTCACTTCGATGTCGCCGCGTTCGTAGCTTTCCAGCGCGAATCGGATCGCGATGTGTTCCGCCAGCTTCATCAGCGTCGGCCGGTCGGAGGATTCCGTCGGCGACTGCGCCGCCAGCGCCGAAAGCGCCTGGCTGATCGTGAACCGCGCCCGGCGAGGCAGCGTCGAAAGCCGCGATTGGAACGCGCTGGGGTCGAGCCTGTCTTTGGCTCCGTCGGTTGTCCGGGCGATCTGCGCCAGCACTTGCAAAATGCCCTGCAATTCATCCTGATGCAGGGTCATCAATCCCGTTTCCACGGCCATCGAGCCCGGAGCCACGTTGCGCGCGTTCCGGTTTCCGCGAATTCCGGCGGTCGCGGATGTCCAGCGCCCGCCCGTGCCCGTCACGTCTCCGCTGCCGCCTCCCGACGGCACTTGCCAACTCTTCGGACCTACCGCTCCCCCGCCTGCCGCGCCCCCGGCAGGAGCCGACGACCCTTGTGCTCCGGCTCCCCGATTTCCGGGACCCGATCCTGGACCAAGTCCTGGTCCGCCGCCCGGACCTGTTCCCGAGCCGCCGCCGGGGCCCGATCCGGGTTCTCCCGTCGCGCCTCCGCCTGAAAATCCACCGCCCGAGCCAGTTTGAATGCTCTCGCCGCCTCCCGCGCCGACGACGGGGATACCTCCACCACTAATCCCTGAATTTGCCGGACTCCCGCTTCCTGTTTGTGGCGCCTGCCCAGAATCTTTGCCGAGCCAAAATCCGCCGGCGTTTGGATCCAATGGCGTGCCACCGCCGGATTCCGATCCGCCGATGATGTTCCAACTTCCCGCGGACCCGCCGCCAGGCATTCCGCCGGGGGCGCCTGATCCCGAAGCTCCGCCGCTCACGAGCGGCGCGCCACCGGTCACACTGCTCCCGCCTGCGGCACCGCCGCCTCCTGATTCTTTCCCGAGCCAGAATCCTCCCGCATTTGGATCAAGCGGCGCTCCGCCGCCGCTGCCCTCCGTGTTGACGATGTTCCACGTTCCTCCGGAGGAATTTCCCGTTCCCACTCCCCCGCTGGCCGATCCGCTTCCGCCCCCCTGCGAAATCACAGACGCCGGGCCGCCGACTTGAAGACCTTCTCCCGCAGTGCGTCCTTCGCTCGATCCCCCGATGCCGGATGTGTAATATCCCGGAGTTCCTGCGCTCAAACCTTGTCCCGAGCCGCTGGGACTCGCGATTTCGACTCCGCCTGCTGAGTATCCTCCGGGAAAATTTCCGGCGCCGCTCCCCTCTCCGCCTCCGGGTCCGGGACCTCCGGAACCAGAGCCGCCCGAACCCCAACCCGTTCCGCCTCCCGGTCCGCCTGACCCTGATCCACCGCCTGGGCCCGAGCCGTTTCCTGAGCCGGACTCGCCCGTGCCGGAACCAGGTCCACCACCCTTTGTGCCTTCGGCGGCGACGATGAGTTGCAAGAGCTTTTCGGGATCACTGAAGAGTTCGTCGGCTTGCGCGGATCCCATGCCCAGCGTGCGCGCGGTGAGTTGCGCGGCAATCGTGGACTTGGCCACGGCCGAGTCGGCGGGGACAAAGCAAACTTCGTTCACGTGAATGTGCGGATCGCCCTCGAGCGCGGCCTTCAATTGCTCGGCAAGTTTCTGCGGTTTTGTTCCAGAACCCGTGGGAAAACCGCGAACAAATCGCGCCAGGCTCGCTTGCGTCACCTTGGGCGAGAAATGAATGCTGGAAATTCCGGACGCCGAAAGCATGCGTGCAAAGCTTTTTTCGGCCGCCGCGGATTCAATGGGAGTTCCGTCGAGCAGAAGCTGGTCGCCCGTCACGGCGAGCAAAACGCCCGCATCGTTGTCGGAGCCGAGAGCCATTCGGAGTTCGCTCCAGGCGGTCTCGTACTGGCGGGCGGTGCGCGGATGGCCGAAGTCGTACATGCGCGCAAACTTCAACAGGATGTTGAGGCTGCGGATGAAGGCCCGGGCTGCGGCAGCTCTTGGGTTCGAATCCATGACGAATATGCGTGGGGCCGGTGGGCCCGCCTCGTCTTGAAATGATGGGACTTGTGAGGGAAATCGGCAATGGTACGCGTGTCCTGTCGGGTACTACCGGATAGTGCCAGCGGGAATTTGACCCAAAGGTCCTGGAACTTATTTCGGGGGGGGGTGGGAACGGAGCCAAGTCTCTAGCTGCTTGATATGGCCGAGGATAGCGAGTGCACCCAGCTCTCTGAGGCGGGTACCACGCTCGCGGTATTCGTGGCTACGGGGAGGGAGGACCCCGAGAAACGGGACCCCGGCTGACTTGGCGGCCGCGGCGTCGTCCACGTTGTCGCCGAGATAGAGCGCGCAGCAGGGATCGCGCCCGGCGAGAATCTGGAAGAGACCTTCTGGAGAAGGCTTCGGCTGAGCGACTCTCTCGACGGTGATGACGGGATCGAAGAAGGGGCGCACGCGGAAACGGTCGAAGGTGTAATCGAGCTCGTCGAGCACGCGCCCCGTGAATATCGCGAGCTGCGCGCGCCGGGCAAGGCGGCGAAGAGCCTGCTTGGGCAGGAGCCACTCCTCAAAGCGCACGTTGCCATCGTGATTGCGGCCCCAGTAGAGCTCGAGGAACTTGGCTCGCACCTCCTCGAAGGAAATCTTGGCACCCAGAGAATTGACCCAGGCGTGCGAGAGCTTCCAATCGTCGTTGTAGCCGGGACGATTTTTCCACTCGTGAAGCTCGCGGAGAGTGACGCGCTTTCCCGTGAAATGGCGGACGACCTGCAGGACGGTGAGCAGGTAGGTCTTTTTCGTGCCGACGAGGACGCCGTCAACGTCGAAAATGATGACGCGAGGAAATTTTTCGCGGAAGGCCGCTTGGGATTTTTTCAAGGAAATTTTCCGGCGGGAAATTGCGCTCAGGAGGGATGTTCCTCGGTGCTTTCGGGCGCGGAAGGCGCATCCGGGGATTCTTCGGCGCTTGCCGCGGAATCATCAGACACTTCCGACGACCAGCCTTCCCCCGCGGAGACGGGAGGCAGCGCGGCTTCCGAATGCGCTTCCGGTTCCGCCGCGGACGCGGAGGGAGCGGCAGGCGGAGCGGCCGGGGCGGCGGAAGCTTCGGCGGCGGCTCGCAAGGATTCGGCACGCGCGGCGAGGGCGTGGACGAGCAGGTCAATCACCGTGTTGGCGCCGGAAGCGTCGGGATCCTTTTGCGGATTGTAGGAGGCGACTTCGATCGCGGCGAGATTCTTTTGCGTCATGAAAATTTCGAGCGCCTCGCGAACCTGCAACAAGGAGAGGCCGCGCTCGCCCGGATAATTCGTGGCCGGGAAATCGGCGATCACGTCCACATCGAAGTGGAGAACGAATTCGCTGCGCGTGGCGTGAATGCGCTCGACCGCTTCCCTGGCGGCGGCCGCCGCTCCCTTGCGCTGTATGTCCGAAGCCAAATAGCGGCGCAGCGGCGAACGCGCGAGAAATTCTTCTTCGGGAGGGTCGAGACGGTCCACGCCGAACAAGACCAGGCCGGGTTCGCGGACCAGAGGCGGTTCACCCCAAAAGCGGACCAACTCCGCCGCGCCGCGTCCGATCAGGTGGGACACGACCATGCCGTCCACACATCCGGAAGGAGTGGTGGCAGGCGTGTTCAGATCGGCGTCGCGGTCGATGTAAATCATCCCCGGGTTGCGAAAGTAGCGGCGAAGGCCGGCGACAACGGCGAGGGCGATCGAGCAATCGCCGCCGAGAATCAGAGGGAGAGCGCCGGACTTGACGGCGGATTCGACCCGGGGCTTGAGCGCCTCGAGAGACTTGAGAACGGCGGAAATATTGCGGGCGCGAGGGCTTTCGTTGTCGGGCTGGGCCAGCAGGACGGGATCATCGCCCAGGTCCAAAACGTCGTAGCCAATCGAGCGAAGGCGATCCGCCAAACCCGCCTCGCGGAGAGCGCGAGGGCCGAGTTCATGGCCCGGGACGAGAGCCGCCGCGCTGGTGGGCGCTCCCAAAATCGCGATTTGATTTGGCCGGCGGACAATTTTGACCGCCACGATTCGACTCCTCAAACCGAATTGGCGTACGGCTTACCTAGCGCGCTCCTTGCCGCGCCGCCAATTCGGCGGGCAGAGTGAAGCGCACGTCTTCGCGAATCAAATCGAGATCGCGCTGGTTCGTGAACCCAAAATTCGAAAGGCGCTGGCTGACCTGCTCGACAAGAACCTCGGGAGCGGATGCGCCGGCCGTGAGGCCGAGCGAGGTGACGCCCTCGACCCATTCCTCGGCGATGTCGTTGGCGTCTTCAATCAAGCGGGCGGTGACGCCGGCGCGCTTGGCGACTTCGACCAGGCGATTGGAATTGGAACTATTGGCCGAACCGACGACGAGAATCAACTGCACTTCCCGAGTGAGAGCCTCGACGGCTTCCTGGCGATTCTGCGTGGCGTAGCAGATATCGTCGGAAGCGGGCCCGACGATCGAAGGAAAGCGCTCGCGAAGGCGAGCGACGATTTCCTGGGTGTCGTAGAGCGAGAGAGTGGTCTGGGTGAGAAACGCGAGGCGGTTCGGATCGGGAACCTGCAACTGGTCCACTTCCTCGACGCTGCCGACGACGATGGTCTGGTCGGGCGCCTCGCCGGAGGTGCCGACAATTTCCTGGTGATCGCGGTGACCGATGAGAATGAGAGTGCGGCCCTCTCGGGCGAATTTCAAAGCCTCGAGATGAACTTTGGTGACGAGGGGGCAGGTGGCGTCAATGATCTTGAGGCTGCGTTCCTTGGCTTCGGCGCGGACGCGGGGCGGAACGCCGTGGGCGCTGAAGACGAGAGTGGCGCCCTCGGGAACCTCGGCAATGGATTCGACGAAAATGGCGCCACGGCGGCGAAGCTGATCGACGACGTAGCGATTGTGAACAATTTCGTGGTGAACATAGACGGGCTGGCCGTAGGTCTGAAGAGCCAGATCGACGATATCCACGGCGCGGACCACACCGGCACAGAAGCCGCGGGGACGCACGCGGACGAGAGTTTTGGCTCCGTGGTTCGTTCCCTGAATGTGTGTAAGCGTCAAATTCCTCTCCCTAAACAAATTATTTTACACGACCGAGGAGCATTCGTGCCAGAAGGATTGGCGAGAGTTGCGCCGGCGGAATAACGGTTTGGGTTTGCAGTGGGCGCTAAAAAAGCCGGGCAGGAAGAAAAAGCGAAGGCGAATTTAACACCCCGGATGTGTTGCGAATAGAACCGGCGCGCGGTGTTTGTTTTCTGCAAGTTACGCGGATTTCTATTTCCGAGTGTGTTGCGATTAGGAGGGAGCGGAGCGAGGGGTTCGCAAATCCCGCCGGGGAAGGCGTTCGCGCGGGTAGCGGAGGAGACGCCTAGAGATTTCGAGGAGTCGCGATTGTAAAGGGCGCAAAGAGAATCATGCGAGGCGGCAAATGCGGAGGCTGAGATGTCCAGGGGCGGGGCGCAGGAAGGGCCTCGTGCCCCGGAGGGCGTCTGGCTCGCCACCATGCGCGACATAAGTCACTCGATAGACGCTAGCATTTTCAGAGGGGAAAAACAAATCTCGACGGCTGTGGACTTTTGCGAATCGGCGAATTAAGACTCTCGCTCGGCGGATTCGATCGGACTGGAGGCGTAAGCGCTACCCTGACAGCGAATCGCAGAGGATCATTTGCGGGTTAGGGTGACGCGGGCGAAAGGGGTCAGCTTGCCGTTTTTCTCGCCGTCCATGATCCATTTCCATGCGCCGGAAGATGCGTCCTAAGCGAAAGTCGTGTGGAAATTGCCTTCGGCGCTTTTGAAGAGGAAGAGGATCTGGTCGCCGGAGAGCGTTCCGCGGCCGATTACGGGGGAATTCAGGCCGGCGCCGGAAGTGGTGTCGAGCCAGAGAATGGTGTATTCGCGCGCCTCGGGATCCCAGCCGATGAAAACGATGGCTTCGTAGGCGGGAGAGCCGGCGGGAGATTTTTCCCGGGAGACTTCGTGGAGACGGAGGTATTCGCGGTTGAGGACCCAACCGGCGTCGACATCGTGAATCGTCTGGCGCCCGGCGATCGTTCCGGAGAGGACCCAGTGGCCCGTCATCCGGTCGAGGAAGGCATCCTGGCGGGCGGAAGGCTGCGGCGGCTGTTGAGCGCGGAGCGGGAGAGCGAGCGAAAAGAACAAGGCGAGAAAACCGAGAGCGGATTTCATGGTTCTCTCCAAAGGTGAGTGTGGGGCTTGAGTGAAGAGATGATACGGCGGGAAGCGAGATGTGTCCAGCATCACGCGGCGCGATGCGCAGGCGAGCGGTAGAAAAACGTTGCGGCGGGAGGCAAGTCCCGCCGCAAGAAGTTTTAGGTCCGCGAAGAGAAATCAGCGAGAGCGCGGATGATCGTCATCGCGCCCGTGCGATTCGTGCTGCGGTTGATTGTGAGGCTTCGCTTCGGGACGCGCGTTGTTGTGAGGCGCTCGAGTTTGCTCGGGCCGCGTGTTGTTGTGTGGCTCTCGAGTTTGCTCGGGACGCTGGTTGGGTTCGCGGTTGCCTTCGGGGCGAGCCGTGTTCCCCGGGTTGTTGCGAGGCGGATTGGAATTGCCGGGGCGCTGCTCGCGGGGAGTTTCGCCGCGGGTGTTTTCCGAGTTGCGCACGCCGCGATCCTCAGTTCCGCGGTTCGTCGGAGGATGAAATTCAGTGTTCGCGGCGTGAGAGGCAACGACGCCATGGCCGGAGAATTCTCCCGGCCGGGACGTCGCAGCAATCGGCGGGCGACCGTGGTTATTCGAGGCGAGCAGTTGACGGTTGTCGCGAGCCGTATCCACCTGGCGCGTTTGCTCCGCCGTCGGCCCGAAGCGGCGGTCTCTCTCAGCGGCAAGCTGCGCAGAATTCGCGCGGGCGTTGACGCCGCCGACTCCGCCGTTGTAGCTGACGCGGTTGTCGTTGTGGACGATCACGGTGCGGTTGATATAGGTGTTGTGGATAATCGTGGTGTTTACGTGAGTGACAGCGGTGTTATAGGCGAATACGCCGCCGCGCCATTCGCCGCCCACAAAACCAGACCCGAAATAGCCGAAGCCGTAGTTAATCCCGCCATAAAAGCCGACGTGGGGACCCCAATAGCCGGCGTGCCAGACGTACACGCCTCCGCCCCACCCCCAGTAGCCGGGAGTCCAGAGCAGGCCCGGCGCAGGAGCAGGAACCCAGGTGCCGGGAACCCAGTAATACCCGGCCGGACCCCAAGCCCAATAGCCAGGAGTCCAAATATAGCCCGGAGCCGGACAAATCGGCTGAGGGTAAACGGGGATAGCGGGTGGTCCGACGTGGACCGAGATGCCAACCGCGACTTGAGCCGAGGAACTGCTGGGGAGAACCAGGAACAAGGCCGCGAGGGACATTATAAGAATGAAAGGTATCTTGCGCACTTTCGCCCCCTTGGAACGAGATTGAGCTGGTGCCTTTCCTATTATAAAACACGAAGAGGAGGAGAAAGTTGCAGTTTGTCGGGATTGAGACTGTTCGGAAGGACAGGGGGAGAGGCCGGGAGTGGTGAGAAAAGGAGGCGAATGGTGAGTCGTGGCGGCGGGTGGCCGAGTACAGAGCGGGCACTGAATCTGCGATTGCCTGGAGCGGAGGCGGGACGGCCCTGGCCAGCTTACCGCGGGCAAGCCGCGGAAGTCATGCCCGGGATGGCGTTCGAACGGGCAATGAGCCGGGCGGGGACGGGAGACCGGGAGCAAAAACTCATTTTCGGGAGGCCAGGGCGTGAAAGCCGTAGGTTTCGTAGCGGGAGGTAAGGCGGCCCTCGCGAAGGCTGATTACGGTGAAGCCCTCGGGAGTCCCCAGGCGCGGACCATGCCACCAATCGCCGCAGACGGCCCCGCTGGTGATGTACTGCGTTCCCTTGTAGCTGACATTTTCGTTGATGTGAGTGTGGCCCTGAAGAACGGCGAGAACGTTGCAGCCCTCGAACAGATCGAGAACATCGGGAGTGTTGGCGACGGTGAGAGTGTTGTATTCGCGGCCGGCGGAGATGACCTGAGCGTAGGTGGCGAAGGCGGTGACCATTGGGCAGTGAACAACGCCGATGATGGGAGTGCCGGGGCCGGCGGCTTTCAGGTCGGCGGCGAGCCAGTTGAGCTGGTCGTCGTCAATGCGGCCTTCCCATAGGCGATCCCGGGTGAGATGGATGGAGTCGAGAACGAAGAAGTGGTAGCCCTTGTGATCGAAGGAGTAGTACGTGCGGCCGTAGAGGTCCTCGAACATTTTCTTGCCGTAGCGAGGATCGGTGGGGAGAACGCCGCTGCCGGTGAGGACGCCGAAAGCGTCGTGATTGCCGATGGCGCGATGAATGGGAACGGGAATGAGCCGCTCGGTCTTGCGATAGAGATTGTAGACGAGATCGGCGCGGGGGAGGCCGACGCCGAAAGCGTCGAAGACGAGGTCGCCGCCCATGAGGGCGAATTCGGGTTCGAGCGAGGCGATTTTGCGGAAGCACATGTCGCAGCCGTTGGCGGCGCCGAGTTCGGGCTGGATGTGCGTATCGGTGAAGAAGACGAAATCAAACGAGCCGGGAGCGGGACCAGTCGGAAAAGCGAAAGGAGGAAGAGCGGCGGCGGCCCCGGCGGCAGCGGCGGTTTTCAGGAAGCGGCGGCGATCGATGGGGCCGGGGGACAAACAAACTCCTTCGGCAAATTAAAGAGCGAGAAGAATTTTAGCATTTTTGAAGGAAACTGAGAGCGGCCCGCCAGGAACCGCTCCCAAGGAGAGAAAACGAGACGTAAAAATCAGTGAGCCGATTCGGAGTGTGTGTTGCGCATCGATTTGCGGCCGAATTCCTCGATAGCGGCCAAACCGCGGCGCGTGGGGCCGGAAGCGGCACGGACACCGGCCTCGGCCAGGCCAAATCCCCAGTCGCCAATCGTGCCGACGACGTAGAAAACGCCGGCCAGGATGAGGCAAACGACAAAGCCGAGAACAAAAAGAAGTTCGGCGGCGATCAGCTCGCGAACGAAATAGATTTGCAGGATGAGAAAAACGGCAGTGACGGTCAGAGCGCGTTTGCGAACCACCGGATTTTCAGCGAGATTCAAAACCCAAGTTTTCAATTGCCCCAAGATCTTTTGCATTCCCCTTCCCCTTTACTAACTTCACTACTTTGGATGCACGGGGCGTGCCAGAAGCGTCAGTGGCAAGCGATTGAAAAAAGGGAGGATGCGGAATCGTCAAAAACGAAAAGCGGAGGAAAAGGAAAATCACTTCCCTGAAAGGCCAAAGCTGTTGCACGGAGTGTTCAGGCGGGGGATGACGAAAAACGGCGCCGGAAATTGGCCGGAGAAGAAATGGTTCGCCGCGCATGCGCTGCAAACCAAAGGCGAAAGTTCGATGAGACAGGTTGCGAAGCAAAGGCGAGAGCCGGAAGGCTGAGACGAGCAGATCTGCCCGCACCTGGGTAGCGCAGGCGTGACAATTTTCCCCGGATTCAGCGAAGGGGCGGAGTCAGCGGCCTTCGAATGGATAACGGTCTTGCGCGAGGACGGCGGCGGCAAGACGGCGGCGGATAGCAGTGACGTCAATGGGAGCGTGCTTGGAAAAGCGGCGGAGGACGGCGAGCTGAGTGAGAAGCGTGTCGCCCTCCTCGGTGGCAGCGAGAGAGGTGCGGGCTTCTTTTTCGATGCGGTCCATGGCGTCGTAGACGAAAGCGCTGGCGGCGTCGGCCTGGAGTGGCGCGGTCGAGTCTTTGCCGGCGGCGGCGCATTTCTGAGCGCGAAGGAGCGAGGATTCCATGGCGTAGATGTCCATGACGATGTTGGAGAGAGCGGCGACGATTTCCTGGTGTTCGCCGAGCTTTTCGCGGAATTTTTGAACGGCGGTTCCGGCGGCCAGAAGAAAGATTTTCTTGGCCTGGGCGAGAGCGCGTTCTTCCCCGGCGAAAGGACCGGAAGCGGGCTCTTCGAAGGAAGGGCCGGCGAGAACCTCTTCGCCGAGCTTCATGGCGGCGGGGATGAGCGGGAGAATGCCGCGCATGGCGCGTTTCATGAGCATATCGATGATGAGGAGGCGGTTGATTTCGTTGGTGCCTTCGAAGATGCGGTTGACGCGGCTATCGCGATAGGCGCGGGCGACGGGATAGTCCTCGTGGAAGCCGTAACCGCCGAAAATCTGGACGGCTTCGTCAACGCAGAAATCCACGGTTTCGCTGCCGGCGACTTTGCTGATGGAACTTTCCACGGCGTATTCCTCGAGGACGGCCATGGCTTGCTGCGTCTTGTCGCGGCCGGGAGCGGGAGAAGAGACGGCGGATTCGATCATTCCGGCGGTGCGGTAGATCATGGATTCGACGGCGAACATGCGGACGACCATCTGGCCGAGCTTCGCCTGGATGAGGCCGAAATCGGAGAGGTGTTTGCCGAAGGCGGCGCGTTCTTTGGCGTATTTCGAGGAGGCTTCGAGAACTTTTTTGGAGCCGCCGAGGCAATAGGCGCCGAGGGAAAAGCGGCCGGCATTCAAAGTGTTGAAAGCGACGATGTGGCCGCGGCCGATTTCGTGGAGCAGATTTTCCTTGGGGACGGGTGAATTTTCGAAGAAAAGCGCGACGGTGGAGCTGCCCTTGATGCCCATTTTCTTTTCTTCGGCGCCGGCGGAGAAGCCGGAAGTGCCGCGGTCGACGATAAAGCAGGAGAATTTTTCGCCGTCGACCTTGGCGAAGACGATGTAGACGTCGGCGAAGCCGCCATTGGTGATCCACATCTTCTGGCCGTTGAGGATCCAATTCTTGCCGTCGGGAGAAAGGACGGCGCGGGTCTTCGAGGCGAGCGAATCGGAGCCCGCCTGGGGTTCGGAGAGGCAGTAACAAGAGATCAGCTCGCCGGTGGCGATTTTCGGAAGATATTTTTTCTTCTGCTCTTCAGTGCCGAAATAGACGATAGGGACGGTGCCGATGCCCGCATGGCCGCCATGGGTGACGGCAAACGAGGCGTAGGCGGCGAGTTTTTCAGCGAGGATGGTGGCGGCAACTTTGTCGAGGCCGGCGCCGCCGTAGGCTTCGGGAATTCCGCCGCCCAGAAGGCCGATTTCGCCGGCCTTCTTGACAACCTGGGCCATCAGGCCTTCCTTGTGCGCTTCGAGATCGGGGATCAGCGGGACGACTTCGTTGGCGACGAATTCCTCGGCGGTCTGGCCGATGAGGCGCTGGTCGTCGGTGAGGTCCGCGGGCGTGAAGATATCCTGAGGCGCGGGAGAAGAGATGAGAAAAGAGCCGCCGCGAAGAAGATCTTGCGCTGCCGGAGTAGTGGCCATGGGCGCCTCGCAGAAGTGGATTCGACCGCAGTGATATTTTCTCGCGAGAAGAGGGAAAGCACAATGGGCCGGGAGGACCGGTTGCCAACGCCTGGCTAGGGCGGCGCGAGGGAGGAAAGGGGCGGAGGGGCTTGACCCGGCGCGGGAGTGCGCTATTGTGGAGCACAATTTTCGAGCCGGACGCAGGAAACTCCATGGAACAGAGAACCCGCCGGAACCCCATCCATCGGGGAGAGGAATTGCCATGAACACAAAGACGGTTGCGATCGCGGGGATGATTGCGGGGATATTTTGTTGGTGCGGAAACGCGCCGGCTCAGGAAAAGAAAGAGGGAGCGAAGCCAGCGGCGCAGGCGGAGATGGAAGCGCCAAAGCCGGGGCCGGAAATGGCGAAGCTGAATTACCTGATCGGGTCGTGGACGCTTTCAGCGGAATACGTGAAGTCGCCGATGGTGCCGGAGGGAGGAAAACAAACGGGATGGTACAAAGCGCGGCTGGGGCCCGGGGGATTTTCGGTGATCGCCGATTTTGAGGCGAAAGGTCCGCTGGGTGACGAGATGGGGCACGAAATCATGACGTGGAGTCCGGACAAAAATGCGTACACGGTGGTCACGGTGGGAAACAGTTTCCCCGGCACGGTGATGGGAACGGGAAAATGGGAAGGAGCGAATCTGGCGATCGAATCGTCCTTCGACGCGGGCGGGAAGACGATTCACATGCGCGCGGTTTACGCCAATCCCACCGAAAAGAGCGTGCATATCGACGAGTATTACCAGGGGAAAGACGGGGCATGGCAGCTGATGTGGAAGGGCGACGCGGTGAAATAACTTCGGAAAAGAAAAAAGGAGGGACTCGCATGGCGACAAATATCGCGATCAACACGATCCTCGGCGCGGTCCTGGTTTTTGTATTGAGCTCGATCTGGCACGTGGCAACGCCGCTGGGCGAAGTGGGAGTGCGGAATCTCCCTCACGAGACGATTCTGTCGTTGGCCCTGAAGACGGGGATCAGCGACCCGGGATTTTATTTTTTTCCGGGGATCAACCAATCCAAGGAATTGTCGAAAGAGCAACAGCAAGCGGAGCAGGCGCGCTATTTGAAAGCATACGAGCAGGGACCGACGGGGATATTGATTTACAGTCCCGGAGGAGTGGAATTCAATTTCGGAAAGTTGCTGGTGAACCAGTTTCTGCTGGGACTCGCGCTGGCGTTTTTGATCGCCTGGGTTCTGGCCGCGACGGCAGCGGGCACGACATATGGGCAGCGAGTGCTGCTTGTGGGGGGGATCTCGGCGTTTGGAGCGCTGCTGGTTCCACTTCAATATTGGAATTGGTACGAGTTTCCGGCGGACTACACGATCGCGTACGCGGCGGGACTTTTCATTTGCTGGGGATTGACGGGAGTGGTGATGGCGTGGATCGCAGGGAAACAAACGAAGGGAGCCCGGGCTTGAATGGGCAGAGCGAGTTTGGCGACAGGAAAAGCTTGGGTGCGAAGAACCAAGGGGCTTGGCTTTGGCACGTTGCTTTGCGACACCGCCGGATAGTTTGCGCGCGCCGCGACCGGCGGAGTGCCGCTTCAAAACTTTAAACCAAGGGAGCTGGCGAGGCGATGGCGCTGCACGAGCACGGCGTCAGGCGGCGCGTTCGAAGATGCCGGCGGCGCCCATGCCGCCACCCACGCACATGGTGACCAAGCCGTAGCGGCCGTTGCGGCGCTCGAGTTCGCGAATGATGGTCGCAGTGAGCTTGGCGCCGGTGCAGCCAAGCGGATGGCCGAGGGCGATAGCGCCTCCATTCACATTTACACGGGCGGGGTCGAGGCCGGCAAGCTTGATCACGCTGAGAGCCTGGGCCGCGAACGCTTCGTTCAATTCAATCACGTCAATCTGATCGAGAGTCAAGCCGGCGATTTTGAGCGCCTTGGGAATCGCGAAGGCGGGTCCCACGCCCATTTCCTCCGGCGGGCATCCCGCCGTCGCAAAAGAAAGAAATCGAACGAGAGGCTTGAGGCCGAGGGAGCGGGCGCGCTCGGCGCTCATGACGACGGCGGCGGCGGCTCCATCGGAAGTCTGAGAGCTGTTTCCGGCCGTGACGGTGCCGCGCGTGTGAAAGGCGGGCTTGAGCTTGGCGAGAGCTTCCAGAGAAGTGTCGGCGCGCGGGCCTTCGTCCGTGTCGAAATTGATCTTTACGGTTTTCGGCTTGGAAGAAGAGCCGTTGGATGAAGCTTCGAGAACGTTGTAAGCGACTTCGACGGGCGCGATTTCGTCCTTGAATTTTCCGGCGGCGATGGCCGCGAGAGCCTTCTGATGGCTGGCGAGCGAAAATTCATCGGCCTGCTCACGGGTGATACCGTATTTTTTCGCCAGGTTTTCCGCCGTGAGTCCCATGCCGAGATAGGCGTCGGGATAGTGGTCCATCAGCCAGGGATTCGGCGCGATTTTGTTGCCGCCCATCGGAACCATGCTCATCGATTCGGCGCCGCCCGCCACGGCGACGTCACCTTGACCGGCCATGATGCGCTCGGCGGCCAAGGCGATGGCCTGGAGGCCAGAAGAGCAGAAGCGGTTGATAGTCATGGCCGAAGCTTCCACGGGAAGGCCGGCGCGAAGCGAGGCAATACGGGCGACGTTCATTCCCTGCTCCGCTTCGGGCATCGCGCAGCCGAGAATCACGTCTTCGATTTCTTTCGGGTCCAGACCCTTCGCGCGGGAGACCGCTTCCTTGATGACGTGGGCCGCCAGATCGTCGGGGCGTGTGGTTCGAAGAGTTCCTTTGGGGGCTTTGCCCACAGGCGTGCGGACAGAGCTGACAAGAACGGCTTCGCGCATCGTTCACCTCGCTGAGAAGCGGCCATCGAACCGCTTCCCCATCATACCGATTGGATGCGCCAGGAGGAAAGAAGCATCCGCCCGCGGCGATTACTGATGGTGGAACCGAATTGTGACGAGCATTTGGACGGAAACGGGCTGGCCATCGAGGGTCGAGGGTTGATATTTCCAGCGGCGAAGAGCGGCGAGAGCCGCCTGGCGGAGCATGATGGGGCCGGAGACAACGTGCGCATCGGCCACAGAGCCCTTTTTATCAATCACGGCCTGAATTACGACATCGCCCTGAACGTTCACTTCAAGGGCGTTCTCGGGATAGATCGGTGGAGGAGCGAAGACGAGATGCGGCTCTTTGACTTCTCCGCCGACTTTTACAGGGCCGTCGGGCCGCAAGCTGGGAGTCGGAATGGAAATGCTGGAAGGAGCGGAAACGGAACCGGGCAGAGCCGCCCCTGAAGCGGAAATCGCAGCAGAGGAATCGACAGTGGGCGCTTCGGTCGTTGCGACCTCGCCCGTATGCTGAGCGGCAATCGGATGAGAATCAAGAGTTTCGGTCACCATGGCGGTGGTCACGGCCGGCTTCGGAGCAGGTTGAAAATGCACGACCGGCTCGGTGGAAGCGGGGACGGAACCAGACGGCGGGGCGACGCCAGGATTGGTTCTTGCCGGAGCGACGGGCTGTGCGGAAGCAATCGTAGTGGAGCCGGCGCCGACGGTGGACGCCGTGATGGGAACACCCGTGACGGAAGTGTCAGCGGGCGGATCAGGCAAAGGATTTTGCGAAACCTGCGACGCCGCCGGGGCTGCCGCGGAAACATGCAGAGGAGTGTGGGGGCGGAAGAAAAAATATCCACCGGCGCCGGCGACGAAAAGCCCTCCGACGCAGGCGGCGACGAGAAACCAATTCCGATGAGAACCATCGGGAGATGATGCCGAGCCCGACAAAGAGGAGTCCAAACGGGCGCCAAACATGGGGCGATCGGAGTAGGCGGAACTTGTGAGTTCCGAAGTTTCAGGCGTGTCCGGCGCGGAAATCCCGAGAGTGTGCGACTCGGCGGGAGTCGCAGAAGATGAGGCCGCGGAATCGGACAAAACACGGGTGTCCGTGTCGCCAATCAAGTCCTCGAGAGAAAGAGAAGGCAGCGGAGCGGGCGGGTTGGAAGACTTGACCGTTCCGATCGCGGCTGTGAGCTTCGCTTCATCGAGAGGAGGTTCGGAAACCGGAGCGGCAGGAGCGGCGCTTTTTGGCTGAGAAGCCGGCGAAACATTCTTGACGATTTCGGACGCGGCGGCCTGCACCTTCTCCTGGGTGCCGAAGCTGGTGAACGCGGAAGTCGGCAAAGGCGGCTTGACGGGCGCCGGCGGGACGACGGTGGCGGCAGAAAGATTCTGAGCCGGCACAGGCGGCGCCGATTTCGGCGGAGCCGGAGGAACCGCAGCGGGCCGCAGAGATTGCGTTGCAGGCGGCGCAGCCGGGGCAGGAGAAGCAGGCGGGCGGGATGCGGCCACAGGAGACGCCGCCAGCGCTTCGCCGGGGAAGCTGACGCCCCAGTAGCCGGTCTGCCGCGATGTAAATTCAACTTCGACGTAGGCCGAAAGCTGGCCGTTGGCGCGAACCTTGACGACGCGGCAAATGGCGTCCTGCCGGGTTTTTAGGTTGGTGAGGACGAGCATCTGGCCCGCGGTGACGGAAGTGGTCAGCCGGAGAACCGCGCCCTGCGGGAAAACGATCATCGTGGAGGTCTGTTCCTCGAAGGGTTCAGTGCGCGGAGGAAGGCCGCGTCCGACTTCGGTGACGCGCGAGCCGTGAACTTTTACATGAACCTCGAGAGAGAGCGCGTCGCCGCGCAATTGCGGGGGCGCCGCGGATTCGCGGGACGTGTGAGTGGATTCTGACGCGGGAGTTGCGAGATCGAGTGTGTCCTTTATAAGTGGAGCCATGAAATGAATGCCGGCCTAAAGCCGCCCCCTTCCGGAACTATCCGGGTTAGAAGTGAATTTTCGGAGGGCGAATAGCAGGGCGGCAATAGTACGTTGGTACTGCGATGGAACGGCACAGGCCGGAGAGAAGAAAAGCGCAAAATTCGCGTTTGAAAGGGTTTGCAAGATTCGCAGGAGACGTCTCGCGGACAGCATCGGCCACAGGGACGCGGAAGGAGTAGAACGAACGGACTAGGACTCGCACCGGCGGGAGGAACGAGGGACGCGGGCGATTGCGCGCCAGGCAGCTCCAGTTCCGAAGAGAGCTTGGACCCGGCGGCAAAATAAAAATCCCCGGAGAACCTTGCAAGGATTCTCCGGGGATTCCGTGGATGCGTGAGGAGCGATCAGAACTGGTCTTCGATCTCTCCGTTGGCGATGCGGTTGCTGTCCAAATCAATCAGCAGATACGTGGTCGGGTCGACATAGTAGTAGTTCAAGTTGTAGACCGCGGTTCCGGTGCCGGGGATGCTGACAGACAGCTTCATCGTCCCCTGCCCGTAACTGCCGGAGGTGCTCGAAAGGCTGCTCTGGCCGGTCAGAACGGGACCTCCCTGCACGCTGCCGTAATTGTTGATGTTGAAATTGCCAGAATTTACTGCAGTCCCGGAAAGCGAAAGTTGAGCCAAGGCGTCCTGCTGATACGAGCCCGCCGTGTTGTGGAAAACCCCTTGCCCCGTCAGGTTGAAAGCGAAACTGCCGGTGGGAGCAACGGGGGTTTGCTGCTGAGCGTAAGACAAGCCGCTGGCGACGAAGTTGTTGTCGATTTCGACCATGACCGCGGAAGGCGTGCTGATCGAAGTCGGTATGCTGACCGCCGTTTGATACACGGCGAACTCGTCGACGTTGGTGGCCGGCGTC
This sequence comes from Verrucomicrobiia bacterium, assembly GCA_035503815.1. Classification (GTDB taxonomy): domain Bacteria; phylum Acidobacteriota; class Terriglobia; order Acidiferrales; family UBA7541; genus Palsa-295. The sequence continues at coordinate 167,531 of DATJTF010000015.1, read as the reverse complement.
GTGCAGCTGGAAGTGAACGCGAGGCTCAAATCGATCCGGCCGGTAGGGGGATCCACGGTGAAGACGCACTTGTTGATCGTGAGGCTCTTGTTGATGGGGTTCCCACCGGAGTTGTTGGCAAAAACTCCGCCCTGAACATCGCCGTTGCCGTCGGATGAAAAGACGCCGGCGGCCGAGTAGGCGCCCTGGGTGGAAGTGCCGCCCAAGCTGAAGGTGTTATTGCCCTTGGGGAGAGTGCTGACCGGGAAGCCTGTGCCGGTCAGACCGGAATAAGCGTCGCCACTGGTGAAGGCGTTGCCGTCAATCTCGACTAGATGCAAGTGCGTGTGATCGACGACGTAGTAGGCGAACTGGACCTCCGTCCCGGAAGGAAGAAAGGAGCCGAAGTTGGTGGCGTTCAGATAAATCGTCCCACGGCCGTTGGCGAGATTGGTAAAGGCATAACCACCGCTGAGAGACGTATCCGGTTCCGTCGGCCCGTTGCCGCCATTCACGTACCCAGCGTCGTTGACGTCCACGATCGCGTTGGTGTTCGGAATCGTCCCTCCTCCGGAGGTAAATTTGCCGCCAAAAGTGAGGGGATCAAAGTTGAGATCCGCGCCGCTGAGAGAGAAAACGTAGGGACCGGTGACGGTGAAATCGGCGGTGTTTTGCTGATCGAGCGTGCCGCTGCCCGTGGCCGCGTTGTCGTAGCGGATGAGCAAGCCGTGAGTATTGGTGGTGAGCGCCGCTTCGAGGATTACGGAAGTTCCGTTGACCGAGAGGTTGATCTGCGTCCGGCCGTCGGCGCCGACGGTGTAAGTCCCGCCGCTGATAGGAACCTGCGAGTTCACGCCTCCCAAGTCTTCCGCGTCCTCCAAGCCACCCGACTCGATATTGCCGTCACCATCGGCGGTGAAACTGCCGGCGACGGTGAAGAAGCCGCTGCCGTCGTCGCCCGTGTAGGCGAAGGCGTAGCTCTGCGACAGAGAAGAATTGGAATAAATAATCACGACGTTGGAAGTGCCGGTGTTGCCGCCATTCGTCGCGGTGACGGTAACGGCTTGGCCCGGCGGGGGAAACAGGGGCGGAGTGTAATTGCCGCTGGGGTCAATCGTTCCCGGATTGCCGCCATTGGGCGAAGTGACAGACCAGGTCGCCGTGACGCCCTGACCATTGAGCAGGGCCGAGAAAGTGAAATTCTGGCCGGCGGGAAGGGCGATGGCCGCGGGACTGATGGTCAAGGGCTGCGCGGCGACGATGTTCACGGTGAGAGTTCCCGTGTTGGAGCCGGAAGTGGCGGTGAGGAGGACGGAACTTCCCGAAGTGGGCGCGGTGAACAGCCCCGTGCCAGTGATCGTTCCGCCGCTGGCCTGCCACGACGCCGTGACCGCGACGCCATTCAAGTATGCCGAAAACTGCGCCGTTCCTCCCTGAGGAACGCTCGCCGTGCCGGGAAGGATCGCGAGGTCGGTGACCGTGGGTGTCTTGCCGCCGCCTCCGCCGCCGCAGCCGCTGAGGACGCCGATCAACCCAAGAGCCAGAGCAGCCGCAATCGCCGGCCCGCGGGAAAATCTGCCGGGACGCATCAGAGGCCTCCCTTCATCGCGGCGGTGGGAGACATGGAGCCGCGAGGGATCAGAGAGCGGACGGGATAGCCGCGTTCGTTGCGAAGAATCACGATTCGCGTCGAAGTGGTTAAGAGACGAACGAGGAAGAGGCTGCCGCTGGCGGAGGATTCATTCATGCCGGTGAGCGCGACGGATTCGCCAACGGAAAGATTCAAGGCGTCGAGGCTGGCCTTGTTGAGCGGGCCGAGATGGGCGTCAACAACGCCGCTGGTGGTTTGAACCAAAATGTGGATGCCGACAGGAACCCGGCCGCTCGAGGTGTCGATCTGCTGAATCGTTCCTCGCACTTGGACTTCCTTGGACATGTCGTAGGGGACGGGCATCTGCGCCGGAGAGGCCGCGGCGGACTGGGCGAAAGCGGCAGGGAGAGTGATGGAGGCAAGGGAAAGGGCTAGGGCGGCCCCGAGTCTCAAAAGGTTGCAATGCGAAATCTTCACGGGCGTCATTCTCCTTTAATGATTCGATAGCTCACTGATTGGGAAAGCTCCTGCCGATTCTCAGGTTGCCGGAGCCTCCCCTAAACCTCACTGGCTCCCGGGTGCGAAGGATTAGATGCACCCATCCCCATGGATAGGTACCCCAAACCTCGGAAAAAGTTGCGGCCAATCGGCCACGATTATACGCCTCGCTCATTTCGATGAAGGAGGCGAAACTAAAATTGATTGGCCAGGACCCCGATGCTTATCCGGTGGACATCCTGGTCGAGCAGCAAGGTCGTGGTCGGAGAAACGTAGTAAAAACTCAAGTTATACGTCGAAACGGGATTTGTCAGCTTGATGACACCGGTGCCGCGTCCGTTGGTCGACGGCGAGACGATGCTTGTATCGGCCGTACTGACTGCGTCGCTGGGATACGTCGCCAGGTATACGTTGATGTCGAAATTTCCAGAGGTAATGGAGGAGCCGGCTAAAGTGACCTCGCCCGAGGCGTCCGGCTGAAACAGAGACGTGTTGGTGTTGAAGGCACCCTGCCCCGCGAGGCCGAGAGCAAAGTTGCCGGAATAGGAAACGGGCGAACCCGATTGGGGGAAGAGGTATCCAGTGGAAACGGCGGCGGAGTCGAGTTCAAGGAGCTCCCAGGGACCCTGGGAGGAAGCATAGAGCGAAAACTCGGACACGCCGGAAGCGCCCAAAGTGCAGCTTCCGCTGGCGGTGGAGAGGATCAGATCAATGCGTCCCGAGGCCGGATCCACGGTGTAGGAGCAGGAAGCCAGCGCGGCGTTCAATTGCGTGGTTCCGCTGTTGTTGACGTCGAGAGCGCCGCTGGTGACGCTCCCCGAACCGCTGGAAACGAACACCCCGCCGACGGCGTAGGGCCCCTGCGAGGAGTTGCCCCCCGCCGCGAAGGAATACTGCGACCCGGCCAGAAGAGCCGTGGAGAAGGAATTGCCGGAGACTCCCTGATAGACATCGCCGCCGAGAAAAGCGTTCTTGTCAATTTCGACGAGGTGGAAATGGGTGTTGTCGACCACATAGAAAGCGAATTGAAGCGAACCGATGGTGTTGCTGGTAAGAGTGAGGATGCCGCGTCCTGAAGTGGCATAGAGAGGATCAATGGAGATGGTGCCGCCAAGCGAAGTGTCGGACGCGTGCACGGTGCCATTGTTATTGTCATCCACGATGGAGCCGGGAGATGTGATTCCGTTGGGGCCGTCGGCGACAAAACGGCCGGCGACGGAGCGAGGGAGGAACGAAGTATTCTCGCCGGAAAAGGCAAAGACGTAGGGGCCGGTGATTTGAGAAATGACGGAAGCGTTCAAATAGTCGGCGTTTTGCTGGTCGAGCGTGCCGCTTCCCGTGGAGGCGTTGTCGAAACCGATGAGAAACGCGTGCAGGTTGGTGGTCATGGCAAACCGGAACGAGTTACCCTGCGAATTCAGGCTCGTAGTGACCACCGCCTGGCCGCGCCCGTCGCCCCCAACCACATAATTACCGCCGGTAATGGGAACCTGCGTGTGTACCTGGCCTCCGCCCCCGGAGCGCATGATGTCTTCAACGCCGTTGGTGATGGTGCCCTGTCCGTTGGCGACAAAACTTCCCGCCACGCTGTAGAACCCGCCCGAATCATTGCCCGAATAGGAAAAAGCGTAAGGGCCCTGCAGCGAGGCATCGGAATAAATTATGACCGCGGTGGAGGTAGCCGTGGTGGTTCCCGAGGTGGCCGTGATGGTGACCTCGCCGCCGGGAGGAGGATAGGGCGGAGCGGTATACAGGCCGCTGAGAGGATTGATGGTCCCGACGTTTCCGCCGCTTGCGGAACTGACCGACCAGGTGACGTTGCTGTCCGTGGTTCCGTTATTCGTCGCGGTAAACTGCTTCTGCGAGCCGGCCGAAATTGTGGCGCCTGTGGGCGAAACCACAAGCCCAACGCCGATCGTGATCTGAACGTAGGCGATGTTGGATGTAACCGTGGAAGTATCGGTCGTGTCGGAAGGATTCTTCGGGGCGGTGGCGGTGATCTGGACGACGCCGTTGTTGGTGGAAGGGACGTTGAGGGGCGCTGTGAAAACGCCGACTTCGTTGTCCGTGCCCGACGCGATGATCGTTCCGGTGGTGGTGCTGCCGCCGGAAACCGTGTTGACGTACCAAGTGACGGTCGTGGAGGTAATTGCACTTGGGTTCGACAAGGTGACCGTGGCGGTAAAGTCCGCTTCCGTATTCACGGCAACGTCATTGGGAGCCGAAACGCTGCCCGCCGGAGCGATCGTTATCGATTGCACGGTGGCGTTGCCACTGCCGCCTCCGCAGGATGAAAGCGCGCAAAGAGCCGCGAAGGCGAGCAAACCTAAGCAAGAACGGGCCAACACCCGCATCAAAATCCTCCAATAGTAGAAATCAATCCCGACAGGCGGGCGTGACGCGCCGGGGGAACCCGGCCCAAGAACTGTACACGAAAGGAGGACGCAATCGCGCAGCAATCCAATTCTGCCCCGCCGCGAGGCCCCCGAAATCCTGAAATCATCCCACCCCTGTGCCGCTTCCTCAAGTATTACCAAAAGACGCGCGGCCAGTTCCCGGTCCAACCGCATAGACAACCAGCCCGCGCAAAGCACAACCCTACGAGTATCTCAGATTCGGCCGCTTTTGAGACGCCGCGACCTGCGAAAAGGTTGCGCCGGGCGCCGGTCCCGGCCGGTCCCAAAACTCCCTAATTGCGAAGCGGCTTGCCCGTCTTCAAAGTGTGGGCAATACGCTCCTGAGTCTTGCGCTCGCCGCAGAGGCTTACGAAAGCTTCCCGCTCGAGGTCCAGAACGTACTGCTCGGAAACGGTCTGCGGGGCCGTGACATTACCCCCAGCCAGAATCCAGGCCAGCTTGCGCGAAACGATACCGTCGTGCTCGCTGGCATATTCCCCGCGAATCATCATGTGAATCGCGAGCTTCGCCGCGGCCAGAAATTCCTCGCCGAGAACCTTGATTTGCGCCGGGGCCGGCGGATGGTATCCGGCGCGAACCATGGCCAGGGCGGTCTGCTTCGCGTCGGCCACCTGGCGATCGCGATTCATCGAAATCAAATCGGAGGAACGCAAATAACCCAGCGAACGAGCCTCTTCACCGCTGGTGGATACCTTGGCCATGGCGATGTTCTCAAAAATCGGCTTGAGCGCGTGAAACAGGTCGAGGTCGTCGCCGGCTGCCGCCGCGTCTTCATTGGCGCGAATGAGCATTTCCTTCGTCCCTCCGCCTCCGGGAATCAAGCCCACCCCCGTTTCCACCAAGCCGATGTAAGCCTCAGCCGCCGCGTGAATGCGGGCGCCGTGAAGGCTGATCTCGCAGCCGCCGCCAAGCGCCATTCCCTGCGGAGCGACGACGACGGGGCGCGGCGCGTATTTGACGGCCATGTTGATGCGCTGAAACTGGCGGACGCCCAGATGGATGTCGTCCCACTCGCCTTCTTGCGCGCCGATCAGGAGCAGCATCAGATTGGCGCCAACGGAAAAATTGGGCGCCTGGTTGGCGATCACCATGGCGTCAAATTCCGAATGCAGCCGGTTGATGCCTCCCTGAATCATGGCCACCAGATCGGCGCCGATGGAATTCATCTTCGAGTGGAATTCGCAGCAGAGGACGCCGTCGCCCAAGTCGATCAAGCTGGCGCCCGCATTTTCCTGGACCACCGGGGTGCGATCCTTCAACGATTTCAGAACGATGATTCCCGCGGGCTCCTCGACCGGTTTGAGCGAACCCGAGTTGAAATCGAAATAGCGCGCCGTTCCCTTCTCGTATTCGTAAAAGGATTTTTTCGGAGAAGCCAAAACTTTTTCAACGAGTGGCGGAAGCGCCGCGCCCTGCTTTTCCAGCGCGCCCGCCAGGCGCTCGACGCCGATCGCATCCCAAATTTCAAACGGCCCGAGCTCCCAGGCAAAACCCCAACGCATGGCGCGGTCGACGTCCGTGATCGCATTGGCGATTTCCGGAAAACGGCGCGCGGCATAAAGCGAGGAACCGCTCAGGCAGGCCCAGAGAAACTGGCTGGCTTTGTCGCCGCCCTGCCCCTCGAGAGCGGGGCCGGCCAGAGCTCGCAACCGCGTACGCGTGTCGTCAATCTGCTTGCCGGCTTCGATCGAACCAAACTTTGCCTTCTGCCGCGGGCGGTACTCCATGGCGCCAAGGTCCAGGGTAAGAATTTCGGACTCTCCGCCCTTTTTGACGCGCTTGTAAAATCCCTGTCCGGATTTTTCGCCGAGCCATCCGCGCCGGAGCATCTCTTCGACGAAAGACGGAAGCCGGTACATTTCGCGCGACTCGTCGTCCGGCACGTTTTCATAGATATTGCGGACGACGTGGGCGAGGACGTCGAGTCCGACGATGTCGGCCGTGCGGAACGTGGCCGATTTCGGCTGGCCGATCGCGGGGCCGGTGCAGGCGTCCACCTCCTCGATCGTCATATCGAGCGCCTGCATCTGGCGAAGAACGTTGAGCATGGCGTAGGTGCCGATGCGGTTGGCGATGAAATTCGGCGTGTCCTTGGCGCGGACCACTCCCTTGCCCAGCCGCCGGTCGCAAATTTCCTCGAGCGAGTCGAGGACCTCCGGCCTGGTGCGCGGGCCTGCAATCAACTCGACGAGCCTCATGTAGCGCGGCGGATTGAAGAAGTGAGTTCCCGCCCAGTGCTGCTGAAAATCGTTGGAGCGGCCTTCGGCAATCACGTGAATCGGAAGCCCCGAGGTGTTGGAAGTGACGATAGCGCCGGGTTTGCGGACGGACTCGACGCGTGCGAAAAGGCTGCGCTTGATCTCGAGATTTTCCGCCACGGCCTCGATAATCCAGTCCGCCTGGCCGCACCAATCCAGATTGTCCTCGAGGTTGCCGGGGGTAACGAGCCGCGCCGTTTCCGGGGTGAAGAAGGCCGCCGGGCGGGACTTGCGGGCCGCGTCGAGCCCCGCGAGAACGATGCGGTTTCGAACCGCCGGATTATCGAGCGCCAGATTCTTCCGCTTTTCTTCGTCGGTGAGAGTCGAGGGAACGATGTCGAGCAGATAGCAAGGAATACCCGCATTGGCGAGGTGAGCGGCGATGCGCGCTCCCATGGTTCCAGCGCCAAGCACTGCGACTTTTTCGATTCGTTTGTTCACGCGCAGCCGTCGTTACGGTCATCTGAGGTTACAAAAGCGGTACCGAAGGGTCAACCGTAAACCCCCCATGCGCTCGCCGTTGCGTTAGAGTATTCCTAGCGAGAGGAATGGCAGATGGGGACAACCGTCAAATGGCTTGGGAAGGCGCTGGAGGGTCTGCGGTCGTTCGCCTACGAACAGGAAGGAGAACGCCCGCGGGTGGGCCTGGCCTTGGGCGGAGGTTTCGCGCGGGGCATCGCTCACGTGGGCGTCCTCCGGACGCTCGAAGAGTATGAAATTCCCGTGGATTTCATCGCCGGCACCAGCGTGGGAGCGCTGATCGCGACTGCCTACGCCAGCGGGTGCACTCTCGATTTCATGGCGGAGCAGGGCTCGCGCACGCGGTTCAGCGATTTCGGCCGGTGGAAGCTCTCGCGCAAAGGGATGGCTTCGAACGAGCGCCTGGAAGAATTCCTGCACCGTTTCACGCCGGCGAAATTTTTCGAAGAGATGAAAATTCCGCTGGCCATCGTGGCCGTGGATATCCTGACGGGCGAATCGGTGCACTTCACCCAGGGCGAAATCGGCCCGGCTCTGCGTGCTTCCTGCGCGTACCCGGGGCTTTTCATCCCCGTGGAATATCAGGGCCGGTGCCTGGTGGACGGATTTTTAACGGAGACGGTGCCGACGCCGGCGGCCCGGGAGTTGGGCGCGGACATCGTGATTTCCGTGCACCTGGAACCAGGCCTCCTGAAATCGGAACCTCGCAACTCGATCGAGGTCATCAGCCGGTCATTTTCGATCATCCAGACGCGCGCGAGCCAATCGTGGCGGCGGGAGACGGACGTGCTCATCGAGCCAAACGTCCATCACGTCCTGTGGGACGAATTCGCCAGGACTCCGGAGCTGATCGAGTCGGGGCGAAACGCAACCCGGGAAGCGATACCGAAAATCCGGGCGTTGATGGCGCGGAAGGGCAAGCGGAGCCGCCGAGCGCGTCGTTGACCCTCTTCACGTGGCTGCGCGTCGGCGGAAATTCAGCGGAGCCGAGCGGATTTTTGCGCTGCTAACCAACATTTTTGGGATGCGTCGAAATAGATGTGAGGGGCCAAGCTTTCCGGCCTTGACCGCTGCAACGCCCCAGTCATTTCCGGAGAGATGGCTCCTCTTTTTCTTCCGCGGATCCGAATTTGTGGATGATTGCTGTCCGAATTTTGGGATTTTCGCGACCCTGCCTATTTTTCCTCCGACAGTTCCACCGTCACTGGCTGGCCATCCCCCTTCCCGCGCTTCGTAAACCACTCGCTCATGGCGGCGGAAAGCCTTTCGGGGTCAACACCGAGCCCGGCTTCCAAGCGTCCTTCGCCAAGCGGGAGCGTGTCGTCAAATTCGGCCGAGCCGGTGAAATTGCGCATGCAGAAACTGTCGAGCCAGTCCAACGGGGCCGGGCGCCGGTCGCCGCCAATTACAATTTCGGCCTTGAGTTTGCGGGCGTACATAACTCGCGAAATATAACATAGCGCAGGAGGTTACGAGAGCTCGCGTGACCTCCCCTGCCCCGGAACCCAGGCGGCCGCCTTGCATTTGCCCACACCGTGGCCTAAACTTTTGTTCTCCGCAAGCTGCGGTTTGTTCAAGCCTGAAATTGACAACTCAGGCAGAACAACGGCCCTCTGCACTTCGCTTTGGAGGACTCAGTGGCGTCCGCTCTCGAAAAATGGGTTGATGAATCGGCGCGTTTGACCAAGCCCGCAAAAGTGATTTATTGCGACGGCTCGCAGCAAGAGTACGACGGGCTGGTGGCGGAAATGGTCGCCGACGGCTCCTTCATCGAACTCGACCGGAAAACCCACCCGCGAAGCTATCTCCATCGCAGCAATCCCAACGACGTCGCCCGAACCGAAGGGCTGACGTTCATTTGCACGCGCAATCAGGAAGACGCCGGCCCGACGAACAACTGGATGGCGCCGCAAGAGGCGAAAGACCGCGTGCGGCCGCTTTTCGAAGGCGCCATGCGCGGCCGGACTATGTACGTCGTGCCCTACATCATGGGCCCGGCGAATTCGCCCTACAGCATCGTCGGCGTCGAAATCACCGATTCGCCCTACGTGGTGGCGAGCATGCGGGTGATGTCGCGGATGGGCCGAGTGGCGCTCGACCGCCTGGGAAGCTCCGATCATTTCGTTCCCGGGCTGCACTCGATTGGAGATTTGAATCCCGAGCGGCGATTCATCCTTCACTTCCCCGAAGAAAAGCTGATCTGGAGCGTGGGTTCGGGATACGGCGGCAACGCCCTGCTGGGGAAAAAATGCCTGGCCCTGCGCATTGCCAGCTGGATGGCCCGCGAAGAAGGTTGGATGGCGGAGCACATGTTGATCCTGGGACTCGAGGATCCCTCGGGGCAGTTGACGTACATGGCGGCGGCCTTCCCGAGCGCCTGCGGCAAGACGAACCTCGCGATGATGGTCTCGGCGCTCGAAGGACAGGGATACCGCGTGTGGACCGTGGGCGACGACATCGCCTGGATGCACATTGCCGAAGACGGACAATTGCGGGCGATCAATCCCGAGGCCGGATTTTTCGGAGTGGCGCCGCACACAAATTTAAAAACAAATCCGAACGTGATGGCGGCGCTCTCGCACGACGCGATCTTCACCAACACGGCGGTCACGCCGGACGGCAAAGTCTGGTGGGAAGGGATCGGGAGCGAGCCACCGAATGGACTGATCAACTGGAAAGGCGAGACGTGGGCGCCGGGCTCGGGTACAGCGGCGCATCCCAATTCGAGATACACGGTCGCGGCCGGACAAGCTCCTTCCATTTCCGCGCACTGGCAGGATCCCGAGGGAGTGCCGATCTCGGCGTTGATATTCGGCGGCCGAAGGGCGCATGTCGCTCCGCTCGTGTATGAAGCGCGCAACTGGCAACACGGAGTTTTCATCGGGGCGACGATGGCTTCCGAAACCACGGCGGCCGCGACCGGCGCCGTGGGAGTGACTCGGCGCGACCCGATGGCCATGCTGCCCTTCTGCGGCTACAACATGGCGGATTATTTCCAGCACTGGCTGGAGATGGGGAGCCGGATCCGCAAACCGCCGAAGATTTTCTACGTCAATTGGTTCCGGCGCGACGCGAAGGGAAAATTCCTCTGGCCGGGTTACGGCGAAAATGTGCGCGTGCTCGAGTGGATGCTCGGGCGAATCCGGGGAAACGCGGAAGCCGTCGAGACGCCCATCGGAATCGTCCCCGCGCGCGATTCGCTCGACTTGAGCGGCCTTTCCATCCCGCCCGCGGCGGTGGACGAAATGCTCCGCGTGGATGTGGGCGAATGGGGCGAGGAAGCCGAAGGAACGGTGAAATTCTTCGAGAAATTCGGAGCCCGGCTTCCCGAAGAGCTTCGCGCCGAGCACAAGGGGTTGACCGACCGCCTTACCGTCGCCGTGAAATAGCCGGGCGACTTGCGAATTTCAATCCACGGGAAATTTTGACCTCCAGCGGAATTTCAAGCGAGAAAATACGACGGCCTTATAGTGCGGTCTGAATTTCCGCGTCGATCGAAAGGTGCGTCTGCGGATAGCCGCTGACGCCGTAGGCCTCTCCCGCGGATTTTGTGAAGTGGAAAAAACGGCTGATCTGGTAGTCGTCATCGAGCGCGCTGAAGACGCGTTCGGCTTCGTCGTGAGGAAGGCCGAAAGAGGCGATCGCCACCGCGCGGCCGTAACCTCCCCCCACCGTCAGGTATTTCTCGACTAGTTCGCGTAAACGCATTGTCAAATCCAAACGTAGGCGCCCGATTCGCCGTACGGAAGGTTCATATAGTACACGCTTGCCTCTTCCATTTCACCGAATGCATTCCACAGCCGCTCGGCGCCGTGCTTGGCGCAGAGAGGTTCGCCGGGAGCGGAGCGGATGCTTTCGACATCGTCGAGCGTGGGAACGTCTTGGCGCGAAAACCAGATCCATTTGGCGGGCGCTGCGCACCGGCTGCAGGAGCGTCCATCGGGTTCGAGACGCTTGCGGATCGCTTCGGCCACTTCCGGGACAATTCCGGCGGCTTCAAAATCAGCGGGATCCAAGAAAAAATATTGGGACACGGATTCGGGGTTAGGGTCGAAGGCGGCCACACGCCCCGGAAAGGACGCGACTTCCTCGAGAGCGGCTTCGGCCAGGCAATCGAGGCAGAGCATGACTTCCGGGCGAGGCGGCGTCCGGCGCTCCGCTTTCTTGCCGCGCAGAAAAAGCATGTCGGGAATGAGAGTGGCGATCCAGGGGTGACCGTGGCGCAGATGAATGCACTCGGGCGCCGTTCCCTTCAGCTTGGCCCACCAGTTGCGGCTGTTGGGAAGAAACGTGATGCCGGGATAGGCTTCTTCGAGAGGAATGCGCGCCAAAATTCCGCCGCTCCGTGACTCCTGACGGTGATGGTAACAGATTGCGGCCGGGGCGGAACCGGCGGGCGGATTTTCGGCGGGAGTGGGAATTTGTGCGGCCCGGCGGCATCGGATATCATGGACGGCGCCGCGAACGATCGCGCCATCATCAATTCATTTCAAGGAGGATCGAAAATGGCCGTCACGGTGGGTATGGCCGCTCCGGATTTCACGTTGAAGGATCAGAGCCAGAAAGAAGTGAAGCTCTCGGAGTTCAAAGGCAAGAAGAACGTGGTCATCGTTTTCTATCCGCTCGATTGGAGCCCCGTCTGCACGAACGAGCACACCTGCTTCGTCAACGACCTGAAGAATTTCGACAAGCTAAACGCCCAGGTGCTCGGTGTGAGCGTGGACAGCGTGTGGTCGCACAAGGCGTTCGCCGAAAAAATGGGCATCCACTATCCCTTGCTGGCGGATTTCCAGCCGCGCGGCGCGGTGGGCGAGAAATTCGGCGTCTATCTGGCGGACAAGGGCATCACGGGAAGAGCCATCGCCATTGTGGACCGCCAGGGAAATCTGGCATGGTTCAAGAACTATGACATTCCGTCATTGCCGGAGATCAAGGAAGTTTCCGACGCTCTTGCGAAGCTGAATTAAGCGGGGCCGGCGATTAGTGCGTTTTCGGCAGGGGCTGGGCAAACGCCCGAATGTAATCCACCAGCTCCCAACGCTCCGTTTCTGTCAGCTTGTCCCTAAAACTGGGCATGGGACGCCGTCCCGCGCCGATTCTCCAGAATATTTCGCCGTCCGTGAGCCGGCTCATCTGGCCCACGTCCGTAAAATCGGTGGGCTCGACGCGCAGGCGGTGGGCTTCGGGGCCGTCGCCGTCGCCATTATTTCCGTGGCAATGCGCGCAGCGCAGCTGATAGATGACCTTCGCCGCGGCAAGCGTCTCCGGGGTGGCGGGCACGGGATTTTCCGTCGCTTTGATTTGCGGCGGAGCGTCCCAGGGAGGACCGGTATCGAGGAAGGCCCACACAATCGTGCCGACGGCGACGAGCAGGATGACAATCAGCAGCACGACCAGGCCGGCTCCCGATTTCTTTTTTCCCGCGTCGCGGCCCGGAGTCACTGGATTGGAGACACCCTCTGGAATTTTTTCAACCGTGTCGAGTCTGGCGCAAACGCTAGGCGCTTCCCGCGAAGATCGAGTATACCAGCCAGGCGTTCATACCCAATATTACCGCGGTCGAGGCGTAGGCAAGATAATTCGTCAGCCGGCGGTTGACGTGCGAGCCCATCACATCCTTGCGCCGCGTCAGCAGGAGTAGAGGAATGATGGCAAAGGGCAGGCAGAAGCTCAAGATGGCCTGGCTGAGAACGAGCGTCTTGAGCGGATCGAGCCCCCAGGCAATCACCAGAATAGCGGGAATCATTGTCAGCAGGCGGCGCAAAAAAATGCTGATTTTGAAATTCATGAAACCCTGAAGGATCACCTGCCCGGCCATCGTCCCGACGGTCGAGGAAGAGAGCCCCGAGCAGAGCAGCGCCACGGCAAAGGCACCGGCGGCGAACCGGCCGAGAAGCGGAACGAGAGTCGAATGCGCCGCTTCGATGGAATAGACGTGCAGGCTGCCTCCGAAAAAGACCGCGGCGGCCATGACCACCATCGCGGAATTGATCAGCCACGCGCCATTCATCGCCAGCAGCACGTCCATGAGCTCCATCTTGCGGTGGTGGTGGTGCTCGCGATCGGCGGGATCGCGCCGGGGCAAAACGAGCGCCGAGTGAAGATAAATGACGTGAGGCATCACGGTGGCGCCAAGCATCGAGACGGCCAGGTAGATCGAAGTCGAATGAATGTGAGGGATGAGGGTGTTCGTCAGGATGGGCATCCAAGCCGGTCTGCTGAGAAAAACTTCGATGGCGTAGGAAATTCCGATAATGCCGACGAACAGCATGATGGTGCGCTCCAGCCATTGGAACCCGAACTGCTCGAGCGCCAGAATCGCCATGACGCAGACGCCGGTGATAACCGCGGCCGGCAGCATCGGGATGCCGAACAGCAGGTAGAAGCCGAGGGCCGCGCCGAGAAATTCGGCGAGATCGGTGGCCAGAGCGGCGATTTCAGCCGCCAGCCAAAGACCGACCGTCACGGGCCGCGAGAATTCCGCGCGGCAGTTTTCCGGCAGCGTCCGGCCGGTGGCGATGCCGAGTTTGGCCGCGAGGTATTGCACGAGAATCGCCATGGCGTTCGACCACAAAAGCACCCACAGGAGTTCGTAGCCAAAGCGGGCTCCGCCCTCCAGATTCGTCGCAAAATTTCCCGGGTCCATATAGGCCACGGAAGCGACAAACGCCGGCCCGAGATACCACCACGCCTCGCGCTTCGCCCGGGGCTGAGCCGAGACGGCCGCGCCGGTCGATGCCTCCACCACTCCGGAACCTGCGCCGGGTACGGAAGAACTCACCATAGTTAACCTAGATAAACTCCCTACCTAAACTACAATTAACCTGCGGGCGAGTCAACGGCAGGCCCGCAAATAGTTGCCAAATTCGCATCGGTGGATTCACGCCGCTCTGCTATAGTGAGCGTCCGCAGCTTTTCCGAGGAGAGCTTTCATGCCCGAACTTCCGAAGCAGCAGGTGCAGATCAAGGCGGATGAAAAGGAATTGCTCGGACAATATTCGAATCTCGCCGTGGTCCACCATAACGGCGAAGAATTCACGCTGAATTTCATCTACCTTTTTCCCACGGTCGCGCAGGGTAAGCTGGTCGCCAGCCTGATTTTGAGCCCGGCGCACGCCAAGCGGCTGTCCATGGCGCTGCAGGAAAACGTCGCGCGTTACGAGGCGCAGTTCGGAAAAATTCCCGAAGGGGCGGGACCGGGACCCATGCCCGATTTGGGGTTTGTTCAGTAACGGCCGCGTGATGCCCCGCGGCTGCGGCTTTCGTCACGTAAGAAAAGCGCGCGCGATCAATTCGCAACGGCGCCGATCACCCAGTTCCCGCTTGCTTCGATAAATTCCAGCCCCACGGCGAATCCGGCATTGGGGATCAGTTCGCAATAGGCGACGCGTGCCAGCGACCGAAAGGATCCGGTCATCGTCATCACTGTCAAGCGGTCGTTGATATGCCAACGCCGGCTGCTGATGACGCGGGCGCCTCGCGAGCTCACATTTTCCGTGAACGTGGTTTCTTTTCCCGGCGACGCCGAATTCCCCATGATCTGGACTCCCACTTCCATCGGCACGCGTCGCTCGCGCCGGGACGCTGTGAACGGCTTTGGGACCCCCATCCCAAATCGCATCGGTTTGTCCTCTCAGTTTTAGAGACACGCGGCTACGTGGCCTAATCGAACTTTCTTCGTCTCGCGACCCTTCATCCGGTAAAGCTCCTGATCGGCTGCGCTAAAAAGCCGTTCAATTCCCGTCCCGTTCTTGGGATAGACCGCGGCGCCCACACTGACGGTAACGGGCGGCTGCTCGCCATCCCGCGCCAGTTGCTCGCGGATCCGCCCGCCGACCTGAAGGGCGTCTTCTTCGTTCGATTCCGGCAGAATCAAAGCGAATTCGTCACCGCCATACCGGGCGGGTGTGTCGATCGCCCGGCTGTTCTCGCGCAGTGCGAGCCCCAGTCGGCGAATGGCGCGGCTTCCCGTGAGATGCCCGTATCTGTCGTTGATCTTCTTCAAGCCGTCGAGGTCAAACAGCAACAGAGCGAAGCTTCGCCCGGTCCGCCGCGACCTCTGGATTTCGCTCTCGAGGATTTCGAGCAACCGCCGGTGGTTGGCAAGCCCCGTCAGCGGGTCGGACGCCGCCATCAGGCTTACCTGGTCGAAGAGTTGAGCGTTGTCGAGAAGCGTGCCGCCCAGAACCACGGCGTAGCTCGAGACGAGCAGAAAATGGGCCAGCGTAAAAGGAGCGTCCAGGACTCGCTGTGATTGGCTCATCGCCACATGGCACAACACGTCGATCACGGCCGCCGCCACCAGCGCCCGATCGAGCCACGATTCGGCTCGCCGCAACCGGAACGAATATCCCACGGCGGCAACGGCAAAAATCGCGGCGGGCAATAGATCCCAGGGGCGCGGAATCCATGCACCCGGATGAATTCGCGGCGGCGCGGGCAGCAGGAAATAAAACACGCTGGTCAAATACGCCATCCCTCCAACGATCAGAGTTGCGCCCGCAATTTCCTTCCCGGGATCGCGCGCCAATGGTACGCGCCGTTCGACTGTGAGGGCGATCAAGACGAGGACGGCCAACAGCGTCTGCCCCGCCAGCCAGCTGAGCGACACCTGGTTCATATAGTCGGCCGAAACGAGCGCGCCGCGTACCAGCGTCATGCTGGTTCCCGCCTCAATCAACCCCGCCAAAGCGAACCCGAAAGCAAGAATCAGCGAAATGCGGTCGCGGGTTCCACGGAAGCGGACCAGGGCATTCGCCGCAAACGTGAAGGCAATCAGGCTCCCCGCCATCTGCAGGTAGGTGTCGAGAAAGGGATCGGCCGAGTAAGAGGACGCGCGGAGTACCACCAAAAGACCGGAAAACGCCATCGCTCCGATCACGCCCAAAAGGACGAGACGAAATCGATGGACAAACCCCCAAAACATGCCTGATCGGCCCACAGATCCCCCAAGAAAGAACACCTGCCCATAGAAGGGCAAGCAAGCGGGCTTCCGTTCGTACTGCTAGTTTTAGTACTATATAAACCTATTTTTTACATTGACTTGCGATGACTGTCTCGGAAGGAGCTGTTTGCCCGCGATGCCCTGCGGTCATAAAGCTGTGTAAAAAGGTTACTGGGAGGTCAATCCTCTCCACTCTTTCGGGCGGGGGTTTTTTAGACCTTCGGCCTCAGCGGAGGGAGCTCATGCGCCTGGACGACGCTCTGAAAGTTGCAGCTTTTGTGGCTGCCGTCGCAGAAGGGTTTGTTTTGCGAATGGCCGCAGCGGCAAAGCGCAATGCTCGCGCGGCCCGCAAGCCCGTACGGCTTGCCCTCGGCGTCAACAAGCTCAAATTCTCCCGCGACTAAAATCGGGCCGTTGTTTGTAATCGTGACTTTGGCAGCCATGCACTCCTCCGCGTCCGGCGATTTTTTGTTGAACCGAGGGCGCGCCCGCCAGTCAGTATTTCGGAACCGAAGGGTCAACCTCGTCGGACCACGCAAGGATACCACCCTTGAGATTCCAGAGTTTGCGGAATCCAGCTTTGCGCAGGAATTCGACGGCTTCGGCCGAGCGCTTCCCGCTGCGGCAGTGCGCCACGATCTCCTTCGACGAATCGAGCTCCGCGGCGCGGAGCGCAAGCTCGCCGAGGGGCAGCAAGTGGCCGCCGAGATTGCAAATCTGGTATTCGTGGGGCTCGCGAACGTCAAGGATATAGAGATCGTCGCCGCGGTCGAGCCTCGCCTTCAACTCCTTCGGTGTAATTTCGGGAACGGTGGTCGCGGGCGCTTCGGATTCCTCTCCGCGGATGCCGCAGAACTCCGCGTAATCGATCAGATGCGTGATGGTCCGGTGCTGGCCGCAAGCCGGGCATTCCGGATTTTTCCGCAGCTTGAGCTCACGGAACTTCATCGCCAGCGCGTCAAACAGCAACAGCCTGCCAATCAACGGCTGTCCCTTGCCGATGATCAACTTCAGCGTCTCCATGGCCTGAATCGTGCCGACGATGCCAGGGAGGACTCCCAGAACGCCGCCCTCGGCGCAGGAGGGAACCAATCCCGGCGGAGGCGGTTCGGGATAGAGGCAGCGGTAGCACGGGCCGGTCTGATCGGCGAAAACCGTGATTTGGCCCTCGAACCGGAATATCGAGCCGTAGACGTATGGCTTCCCCAGTAGCACGCAGGCGTCGTTCACCAGGTATCGCGTGGGGAAGTTGTCCGTCCCATCCACGATGAGGTCGTAATCCTTCAAAGTATCGAGAGCGTTCTCGCTGGTCAGGCGCGTCTCAAACGTATCGATCCGAATGTCGGGATTCAGATCCCGCAACCGCGACGCCGCGGCTTCGATCTTTGGCCGGCCGATGTCGCCGCTTCCGAACAGCACCTGGCGCTGCAAATTCGTGAAATCCACGACGTCGAAATCAATCAATCCGAGGCGCCCTACGCCCGCCGCCGCCAGATACAATCCCAGCGGCGCCCCCAGTCCGCCGGTGCCGATGCAGAGCACCTTGGCCTGCTTCAGCTTCAACTGCCCCTCCATGCCAACCTCAGGCATGATCAAATGGCGGCTGTAGCGCAGGATCTCCTCGTTCGAAAGAGTCGCGCCCGGCTGATTCGCTGCCGTGTTTGTGGAGACTTCGATCTTCGATGCCATGGAAAAATTCCCCCGTCTTGAACTTTTCGCGCCGATTCAGGCGCCTCCGGCGATGGAGGGGATGATGCTGATGATGTCGCCATCCCTCACGCCGGTCTGGTCCTTCTTCAGGAATCGGATGTCCTCGTCGTTGACGTAGACGTTGACGAAGCTCCGCAACCGCCCTTCCTCGTTGAACAAATGCTTCTTCAGATCCCCGTACCGCGATGTCAACGACGCCAGCGCCTCGCCCACCGTCGCTCCCTGCACTTCAACGCTCTCCTGCTTGCCCGCGTAGGCCCGCAGCGGCGTCGGAATTATCACCTTGACTCCCATTCCTCTTCCTCCCATTGGATGCGGGTGATGCCGCAAAATATTCGCCCGCGAACTCAGCGATCTAACCCCTCACGAAGTCTTTTCCCGCCGCTGCAACGGCGCTTCACTCCGCAATCTGAACGGCTTCAGCCTCGTAGGCCGCGCGATCGTCGTTCAGCCGCCACGACGTCATCTCCCGCGGCTCGCCTTTTTGCACGCTAAGGATGATATAGCTGTACCACGGCCAGGCATGCTCGCGGTCGTATTCGCTGGGCCTCGCGGGAGCGTCCGGATGCGAATGGTACCAGCCCAGCAATTCGAGCCCCTTCTCACGCGCCGTTTTTTCGGCCAGGCGCACATCGTCCGGGGTCACCTCGAAACGATTGCGCGGAGAATCGTCGCGGCGGTTCGCCAGCGGCAGCAAATCCTTCACCTCGCGCGGGGCATCCGGGCCATCCGCCTCGCGCCCGAGCATCGCGCCGCAGCACTCGTGCGGATACGTCTCCACGCCGTGCGCGCGAATCCGCTGGGCCAGGCTTTCGCTCAACTGGATTGCGGTCACGCTCAATCTTCCGTCCAAAATCTCTCGGAAAGATATTTTTCGCCCGAGTCGGGAAATATCGTCACGATCGTCGTGCGTTCTCCCGCGGCAAAGCGCCGGGCCACTTTCAAGCAAGCCACGGCGGCGGCTCCCGCGCTCACGCCCGCCAGAATTCCCTCTTCGCGCGCCAGTTTCTTCACCATTTTGTGCGCCGCTTCGGTCTCGATTGCCAGATCCTCGTCCGCCAGCGTCGAATCGTAAATTTTCGGGACAATCGCCGTGGCGAGATGTTTCATTCCCTCCAGTCCGTGAAATCCCGAGTCGGGCTGGAAGCTGATGCAGCGAATCGCGGGATTCAGTTCTTTCAACCGCCGCGTCGTGCCGCAAAACGTTCCCGTGGTGCCCAGCCCGGCCACAAAATGTGTGATTCGCCCGGCGGTCTGCTCCCAGATTTCGGGAGCGGTCGTGGCATAGTGAGCCGCGGGATTGGCGGGATTGCTGTATTGATCCGGATAAAAATACGCTCCCGGGTCGGCCTCGAAGATTTCTTTTACGCGCCGGATCGCGCCGTCGGTTCCCTCGTCTCCGGGGGTGAAGACGATTTCCGCGCCGTAAGCTTGCAGGATTTGCTTTCGCTCCGGGGACGCGCTCGAGGGCAGGCACAGCTTCACGCGATAATCCAATGCCGCGCCGATCATTGCATAGGCGATGCCGGTGTTGCCGCTGGTGGCGTCGAGAATCGTCTTGCCGGGACGAAGCGCCCCGCGGCGTTCGCCGTCGCGAATCATGGAAAGCGCGGCCCGGTCCTTCACCGAGCCGCCCGGATTGAACCACTCCGCCTTCACCAGAAAATCGACGTTTGGAAATTCGGCTCCCATGCGCTCGAGCCGCAGCAACGGCGTGTTGCCGATGTGTTCCAGCAGATGCTGTCCGAGCGCGCGGGAGGCGCCCGAGGCTGCCGAAGAGAGCGTTGTTTTCTTGAGTGCGCTCATTCCATCCTGAATTGCCGCAAGGCGATTGGCGATCTGGCCTGCCTTCCACCGTTTTGCCGCCAGGGGCGGGCTGCCGGAAGGCATCACGCAACTCCATGAATCTCGCCAGTTTAGCAGATTGAACTGCGGGTGCACGCAAAATGGAACGTCCGACATCGCCGGGGATTGGCTGCGCGGAAGGGTTTGTCGCAATGTGGGCTGGGGATCATCTCTGCCACCGTCTTGGATGCATTGGCGCGAAATTTCGACCCTGATTTTTTGTCTTTACACGCAAGGGGGAGAATCAATACTCTGGATGCGCCATGTGGTACGTCGACAAACTCTTCAACCAGGCGCAGGTCGAATCGCTCTCCTCGAAGGGTTTCCTGGTCCGAAATTCCGGCGGGGTGGTGCGTATCGAAAAGCACTCCTGCGGAGCCGAGCTCCGGAAGAATACCAAGGGTGCGTTCCAGATGACGGAAATTCCCTGCATCATGATGCAGGGACAGTTCGCTCGCCTTTGGGATGCGGGTTACCAGAAATTCCTCCTCACGTACGACGGGAAGAAATTCCCCGCGCACCGGCAGCAACTCGCCGATCTCCGCCAGTTCAACGAAGAGTTGCGCACGGCTCTCGGGGTTCCCACATATTACAACGAAGCTCTCGGCTCGACTTGCCAGGTCACCGTTTACGACCGTGTAAAAGGCAGGCAGGGCGACATCCCCGACGAGTCCGTTGGCGTCACCGAGGACGAAGCCGAGGCGGGCTGATCGAAGCGAACCGCACGGCGGTCCCTCCCGTTCTCTTCCCCTGGAATTTCCGCCGCTCCATTACGGCTTGATCGTATAAAACTGCTGAAACGGCCCGGCAAAAGGGTAAAACGCTCTCGAGCGGAAAAGCTCGGCGATCTGGCGGATGTGCCCCAGGTCGTGAAACGCCCATTCGTTCATCAAATTCTCGATCGTGATGGTCCCCAGCTTCGAATGCCGCCCGGTTCGTCCCAGCACGCCGGGAGAAAGATAACGCAGCGCCGAAAGGCTGCGGTCGCGCTCGTGGCAGAACGTCCTCAGATTCTCCCGCCCGTTTCCTTTTGAGTATTCGCCGCGCGCGTAGGCTTCATTCTGGTCGTGCGACTCGAGAACGGGGTTGTTTTCCTTCGCCATTTTCTCGACCCGCCCGCGGAACACCACGATTTCCGTATCCGACAAATGAGCCAGCACTTCGCTGATCGACCAGCGGTCCGGCGCCGGCTTCCACGCCATCTGCTCGTCCGTCGCGCTGATCAAAATTTTTTCGATGATGATCGGCGTTTGCTCGAGGACGGCAAATCCGGGAAGCGTGTCGGGTGAAACTTTGGCTCCCATGGCGGCTCCTTGGCTGGGGTTCATCTGTCTTTATACAACGGCGCGGGGCGGCGGGGAAATACGTTGGTTTCGGACACTCTTGCGCGTAGCCGCTCCCCCTTGTATCCGCGGCCCTCGCGTGTTACACGTGAAGCAGGAGACGCGCGAAGGATGGCGGACGCTCTGGCTCTTGTTGACGATCTCTTCTTCCAGGCCAAATTGCTCGAAACCGCGAAGCAGTTGAACGTCCAGTTGCGCACGTTCTCCACTTCGGACGCCCTGCTCGGCGAAGCGGCCAAAAGTTCGCCCCACGTCGTGATCGTGGACCTCAACGCCAAGAACCATCCCATCGAAACCATCTCCCTTCTCCACACCCAGTCTCCGCAATTGCCCCTCGTGGCCTTTCTCTCTCACGTTCAGACGGATTTGGCTCAGCGCGCCCGAGCCGCCGGCTGCGCGAACGTCATGCCGCGCTCCCAATTCACGCGCGAGCTGGCAACCATACTCCTCCAGGCGAAATCACATTCCTGATGGACGCGCGCTCATGGGTGGCCGCTTTGTTGCTTTTCAACCTGACACTTCTGGCCATGCCGGTCGCGGCCAAGGCGCAGATCACGCCCCAGGACGTCGTGGACGGAAAGGAAGTGGATCCCTCCGCCGCGCTGATTTCCGCCCTCACCGCCGCTTGCCGCATGCGTGATTCTAAATTCGCCATTTACCTGACGGCGGACAATGCGGCCGCCTTTCGCGCCCTCCCTCCCGCGCAAAGAATCGCCTTCATGCGCCGCCTCTCACTCACCGACAATCCCGGCCACCCGCTGCTCTCTTCGGACGCCGCAAATCATCCGATTCTCCGGTGTGAGGCGATGGACGGGACTTCCGAGTTTCGCCTGGGAAGCGCTCGCATTCACGAGAATCTCGCCTTCGTTCCCGTTTCCGTTCCCGGAGGCCAGCAGACGAAGTTCGGCATGGTTCGCGAAGGCGGCGGCTGGCGAATTATTTCCCTGGGCCTGGTTCTCTTCGATATCCCCGAGCTCTCCCAAGAATGGGTCGCCGCGGATTTGGCGGCCGGCGAGGACGCGGCGCAAAAAACGCTGCAGGATCTCGCGGCGACGATTCGCCGGTACGACGACGCGTTCGGCCGCCTTCCCGAGTCCCTCTCGGAACTCGGCCCCGCGCCACAAGGGCAGATTTCTCCCGAGCAAGCCAATCTGATCGACGCATCTCTTGCCGACGGCAGGGAGAACGGCTACGTCTTTCGCTATCGCATCGTGCCCGATCCCGCCGGGCCCTCCACCAAATTCGAACTGGCCGCTTCACCCGCCGAATACGGCAAGACGGGCCGCCGCTCGTTCTTCCTCGACAGCCAGGGAAACATGCACGGAGGCGACAAGCACGGCGCCGTCGCGACCATAGACGATCCCGTGCTCTCCGCTGAAAAAAACGATTGAGCCGCGCACCGTCGGGTATAATTCACCGCGGAATATTCTCACAGGCTTGTTTGGGTGTCCCGAGGAGAGGCATGCAGCAAACAAAAGTGCTGGCGGACCGGATTTATGCTGGCGACGGGTTGGCTCCTGATATCTTCCGCATCCTCGCCGCCAACGTCCTGCTGATTCTCTGCGCGCAAATTGCGATTCCCCTTCCCTGGACGCCCGTGCCCATCACTGGCCAGACGTTCGGCGTGCTGCTCGTTGCCGTACTGCTCGGCTCGCGGCGGGGCGCCCTGGCGCTGACGCTTTATCTTCTTGAAGGCGCCGCCGGACTTCCGGTTTTTGCTCCGTTCGGAGCGCCCGCTCCCGTCCGCTTTTTCGGCCCGACCGCCGGGTACCTGCTGTCCTATCCCGCGGCGGCGTTTCTGACCGGATGGCTGGTCGAGCAAGGCGCCGTGAAGAATTTCTTTCGCCTGGCCGCCGCGCTTGTCGCCGGCGACGCTCTCATCTTCGTTGGCGGCTGCGCGGGATTGGCTGCGGCGCTACATCTGGGTTCCGCGGCGGTTTTTTCTCAGGGCGTGCTTCCCTTCCTGCCCGGCGAATTGATCAAGGTGGCGCTGATTCTCGCGGCTGTTCGCGGCGTCGAGTTGGCGCGAAGCGCCAAACCCGCCGCATAGCTTGCGGCGGCAAACCGGAAACTCCGATGCGCAAAGCCTGCTCGACGTTCTTCCCGCCCGCCAACCCGTTTTTTCCTGGAGATGGATGTCGCGATGAAGCCGCTTCTTGAAAACACGGCTCAACCAATTCACCGCCGGCTCGCGCGACTTCGTAGCCGCGCTCTCCCCAGCTTCGCAATTCTTGCGGCGCTCGTTGCTCTATTCTTTCCCCCGGCTGCCTTTCCGTTCCAATTGCCCTCCCACGAGCCGGTCAATCCGTCCGCCTCGGCGCCCGCGCCCCAGGCGGCGGCTTCTCTGGACGAGACAGCCAAGCAGATCGTCAACGAAATGGTGCTGGGCCAATTCGACAGAGTCGAAGCGCAATACGACGAGAAAATGGCCGCCGCGCTTCCGCCGGGTAAGCTTGCGACGGCATGGCAATCGCTGGTCAATGAGGTCGGGGAATTTCAATCCATTTCCGCGACGCGTACGACCGGAATGGGCAACCAGACCGTCGTCATCGTCGTTTGCAAGTTCGAACGCGCCGATTTGGACGCCCGCATTGCTTTCGACTCCGACGCCAAGCTCGCGGGCCTTTTCTTTGCCCCGCACCAGAAGGAGTACGCCCCCTGGGTCGCGCCTTCTTACGCCAACTTCGATTCCTTCACGGAATCTCCCCTCGAACTCGTGAACGGAAAATACCAGTTGCCGGGAACTCTCACGATGCCCAAAGGCGACGGCCCCTTCCCGGCCGTCGTTTTGGTCCAGGGCTCCGGCCCGCACGACCAGGACGAAACGATCGGCCCGAACAAGCCCTTCAAAGACCTCGCGTGGGGATTGGCCAGCCGCGGCATCGCCGTCTATCGCTACACCAAGAGAACGGCGAAGTACGGCACGGAGATCAGCAACGACCCCGCCTCACTCACCGTGGATGATGAAGTGATCCGCGACGCGCAAGCCGCCGTCGCTCTCCTCGCCAAACAGCCGAAAATCGACGCGTCCCGTGTTTTCCTGCTCGGCCACAGCCTCGGCGGCTATCTCGCTCCGAGAATCGCTTCCCAGGACGCGCAAATTCATGGCTTGATTCTTCTGGCCGCCCCCACCGAGCCGATCGAGCAGCTCGCCCTTAAACAGATTCGCTATATCTCGACCCTTGCCGGCATTCCCAGCGCGCAAGCGCAAAACGAAATTAAACTCGCCGAAGATTCCGTGAAGCAGATCGAAAGCCCCGACCTCAAGCACGGGGACACCGTCTCGTTTCTCGGCACCAATTCGCCCGCGTCCTACTGGCTCGATCTGCGCGGTTATAGCCCCGAAACCATCGCCGCCACGCTCTCCATCCCCATGCTCCTGATCCAGGGCGGGCGCGACTATCAAGTGCCGCCGCAAGATTTCGATACGTGGAAAAAGGCTCTGGCGGGCAAAAAGAACGCGACGCTACAATTTTTCCCGGAACTCAATCACATGCTCTTCGCCGGAATCGGCCCTGCCACCCCGCAGGAATACTCGAAGCCGGGTCACGTTGATGCCGCTGTGATCGCCGCCATCGCCAATTGGATACTTCCAGGCTCCGAAAAAACAACTGGTGCTCCGCAAAAACCCGCCAACTGACCGGGAAGACTCCTCCCCTCCTGTCTCGCTTTTTTCTGGCAATCCGCCACGACGCCAGATACGTACTAGGTATGGAAGTTTTGAGGAGCTTTCTTATGCCAGCACGCATTCTCTTGACTCTTGGATTCACCCTTGCACTTCTGGGCTGCGCCGCCGATGCCGCTCCGGAACGCCCCATCCCGGCGCCGAAATTTGACGCCGCTCGCCCGTCCGCATCCACAAAAGAAACGGCCGTCTTTGCCGGAGGCTGTTTTTGGGGAACTCAGGCGGTATTCGAACGGTTGAAAGGCGTCATCAAGACCACGGTGGGATATTCCGGCGGCTCGGCCGCAACCGCGACGTACGACCAGGTGGTCACCGAAACGACGGGGCAAGCCGAATCGGTCGAGGTCGTTTACGATCCGTCCCGGATCACGTACGGCCAGTTGCTTCGCGTCTTTTTCTCCGTGGCTCACGATCCCACTCAACTCAACCGGCAGGGAGCCGACGTCGGCACCTCATATCGCTCCGCCATTTTCTACGCCAACCAGGAGCAGAAACGCATCGCCACGGCGTATATCGCGCAGCTCGACGCGGAGAAGGTCTTTCCCAAGCCCATCGTGACGCAAGTGACTCCTTTAGAGGCCTTCTATCCGGCCGAGGCGTATCACCAGGATTTTGCGCTGAAGAATCCCGGCAACCCGTATATCCAAATTTGCGATCTGCCGAAAATCGCCGCCCTGAAACAGCAGTTTCCAGATCTCTTCGTGGATTACAAGGGGAAGTAGGCGGCGGCCGCGAACCAGAGCCATCCGTTCACGATGGGTTAGAAGGGCAGCCGGGGCGCACGCCCCGTCCGCTCTCCCGCAAGGCTGCCGAACCACCTCACGGGGCCCTTCTATACCCCCATGCCCGGCTATGGTATCCTTCCTACGTCTCAATAACGGCACTCACGCCGGAAGACGTCCACACCCTGATTGACTTCTCTCTGCACCGGGCATCGAAACGTTCGCACAGTTCCCTCTGGCCCGGGACATCGAGGTGGGGGCTTCGCGTGAACCGCAGGAAGGCTCGAGGAAATGTCGACCCCAGCTCCGACAACGAAGCCCACCGAGATTCGCCTGGCCCATTCGCCCGACAGCGACGATGCGTTCATGTTCTACGCCCTGGCGACCGGCAAAGTCCGTCTCCCCGGCGTGAAATTCGTCCACACGCTATGCGACATTCAGACGCTCAATCAAGAGGCTCATAACGAGCTCTACGATGTGACCGCTCTCAGCTTCTACGGCTATGCCTTTGTAGCGCACAAATACGTTCTGCTCGATTGCGGCGCGAGCTTCGGCGAAGGTTACGGCCCCATCGTTGTCGCTTCCAAGCCCATAAAAAAGACCGAGCTGGCCGGCCGCAAAATCGCCGTCGCGGGCGAACTCACCACCTCGTACCTCGCCCTCAAGCTCTTCGAACCCAACGTCGAAACCGTCTCGATGCCTTTCGACAAAATTCTCGACGCCGTAGCCTCGAAAGAGGTCGAGGCCGGCCTCTTGATCCACGAAGGCCAGCTCCTTTACTCCCAAGCGGGCCTTCACAAGGTAGTGGACCTCGGCCAGTGGTGGCAGGAAATCACGGGGCTGCCTTTGCCGCTGGGAGGGAACGCCATCCGCCGCAGCTTGGGACCCGATCTGGGCCGGCAAGTCGCCCGCGTCATTCGCGATAGCGTCGCCTATTCGCTCGAGCATCGCGACGCCGCACTCGACTACGCTTTGCAGTTCGCGCGGGAGATGGACCCGGTCCTGGCGGACAAATTCGTCGGGATGTACGTCAACCACTGGACGGTGGATTACGGCGAGGAAGGCCGCCGCGCGGTTCGCGAGCTATTCTCCCGCGGAACGAAGGCGGGATTGGTTCCCTCCGGCGTAAGTCCCGAATTCCTAAGTAGTAATGGCGAGTGAACCGACTTCACGATCTACTCCCAATTTCGCTGCGAATTCTCCGATAGAATTAAAGGCATGCCCGGATATTCTGCGCCATCTGCGGCCGCTTTTTGTCCAAGTTTCCGCCTTCCGGGAGCCCTCCTGACATGAGAAACCTGATCCAACAAGGGCTGGCTCTCCGCGAACTCCTTCGCCAGCGTGTGTTGATCCTCGACGGCGCGATGGGCACGATGCTCCAGCAGGCGCATCTGACCGCCGCGGACTTCGGCGGGCCGAATCTCGAGGGCTGCAACGAAAACCTCGTCCTCACCCGCCCGGACGTGATTCTCGACATTCACCGGAAATACCTCGAGGCGGGTTCCGACATCATCGAGACGAATTCGTTCCAAAGCAGCCCGATTGTCCTGGCGGAGTACGGGCTGGAGGCGCGCGCCCGTGAGATTAGCCGGCGCGCGGCCGAACTCGCTCGCCAGGCCGCCGATGAATTCTCAAGCCCGGCCAAGCCGCGGTTCGTCGCCGGCTCGATGGGGCCCACCACCAAGGCTCTCAGCCTCACGGGCGGCGTGACATTCACAGAACTCCGGCAAAGCTATCACGAACAGGCTCTCGGACTTCTCGAAGGCGGAGCCGACGCTCTGCTGATGGAGACCTGCTTCGACACCCGAAATATTAAAGCGGGAGTGCTTGCCGTCCTGGATGCCAGCCGTGAAATCGGCCAGCCCGTGCCGCTGATGATTTCCGTCACCATCGAAGCGATGGGCACGATGCTCGCGGGACAATCCATTGAGGCGCTCTGGTGCTCGCTGGACCATCTGGACCTGCTGTCGCTGGGGCTGAACTGCGCGACGGGGCCCGAATTCATGACCGACCACCTGCGCACGTTGCAATCGCTTACGCCCCGCTATGTCTCTTGCTACCCCAACGCGGGCCTTCCGCTCGAGGGCGGCGGGTACGGGGAGACGCCCACATCGCTTGCCGAGCAGCTCGAGCGCTTCCTCGACCGGGGCTGGCTCAATATCGTAGGCGGCTGCTGCGGCACCACCGAGCAGCACATCCGCGCCATCGCGCAGATGGCGGAGAAAAAGGCGCCGCGGCGCCCGCCCGAGCCGAGCCATCGCGCCGTCTATTCCGGAATTGACGTAATTGAAGCCGAGGACTCGACGCGCCCGCTCATCGTCGGCGAGCGCACCAACGTGATCGGCTCGCGGGAATTCAAAAAGCTAGTCGCCGCCGAGCAGTGGGAGGAAGCCACGGAAATCGCCCGCCGCCAGGTGAAAAGCGGCGCGCACATCGTGGACGTGTGCCTGCAAAGCACGGAGCGCGACGAGCAGAAGGACATCCAGCCCTTTTACGAAAAGCTCATTCGCAAAATCAAAGTCCCGGTGATGATCGACACCACCGATCCCCGTTCGATCGAGCTTTCTCTCACCTATTGCCAGGGCAAGAGCATCATCAATTCGATCAACCTCGAGGACGGCGAGGAAAAATTCGAGCGCGTCTGCCCGCTGGCGCGGAACTACGGCGCCGCCCTGGTCGTCGGCTGCATCGACGAGAATCCGGTGCAGGCTCAGGCCTTCACCCGCGAACGAAAACTCGAAATCGCCGAGCGCTCCTACGGACTCCTCACCGGCAAATTCGCCATCCATCCCGAAAACATCATCTTTGATCCGCTCGTTTTTCCCTGCGCCACCGGCGATGAGAATTATGTGGGCGGGGCCGTCGAGACGATCGAAGGGGTCCGTCTGATCCGCCGGAAAATCCCCTACATTCGCACCGTGCTGGGGATTTCCAACGTCTCGTTCGGACTTCCCGCCGGCGCGCGCGAAGTGGTGAATTCGGTGTTTCTGTACCATTGCACCAAAGCGGGCCTCGATCTGGCCATCGTCAACGCCGAGCGCATCGAGCGCTATCCCTCGATTCCCGAGTTGGAAAGAAAGCTGGCCGAAGATCTGCTGTTCAACCGCCCTCCGGCCGATGTTCCCACCGATCATCCACAGGCGGAGCTTCTTCGCACGGCTCCGGCGGATTGGCGCGAACAATCGCGCGAGCAGAAAATCGCGGTCAATCAATTTCACATCGCCGCGATTTCCTCCCATTTCCGGGCGGCGGGCGGGCGCAAAAAGTCCTCCGCCGCGGATCTCCCGCTCGACCAGCGCCTGGCCAATTACATCATCGAGGGCACGAAAGACGGCCTGATCGGCGATCTCGAACGGAAGCGCGCCGAGGGCGCCACCCCGCTCGACATCATCAACGGCCCGCTCATGGCCGGAATGAACGAGGTCGGCCGCCTCTTCAACAACAACGAACTCATCGTCGCCGAAGTGCTGCAGTCCGCCGAAGCTATGAAAGCCGGCGTGGCGCATCTCGAGCAGTTTATGGAGAAGGCGGACACCGAAAAACGCGCCCGCGTCGTTCTGGCCACCGTGAAGGGCGACGTCCACGACATCGGCAAGAACCTCGTTGAAATCATTCTCAAAAACAACGGCTACGACGTCATCAACCTCGGGATTAAAGTGCCGCCCGAGGAATTGATCCGCGCCCATCGCGAGCATCGTCCCGACGCCATCGGACTTTCCGGCCTTCTCGTCAAGAGCGCTCAGCAGATGGTCTCGACCGCCATCGACCTGCGCGAGGCGGGCATCGAAGTCCCTCTTCTGGTCGGCGGCGCCGCGCTCTCCGAAAAATTCACGCGCACTAAAATCGCGCCGCAGTATTCCAGCGCAGTCTGCTACGCCAAGGACGCGATGACCGGCCTGCGCCTGATGAACGAACTCTCCGATCCCGGCCGCCGCGAAGCCGTCTTGGAAAGCAACCGCCACCAGGGCGTGATCGCCCCCGTCGAGGAAGCCCCGCGCGCCACGGAGCCGGCGGGAGAGGAGCGCTCCCCACGCGTCCGCGCGGACATCCCGATTCCCGGCGTCGCGTATCTGGACCGCAAGGCCCGCGCCGTCCCGGACATTCAGGAAATCTGGAGTTACGTGAATCCCTACATGGTTTTCGGCCGCCATCTCGGATTTCGCGGAAATTTTGAGAAGGCGCTCGCCGAGCGCGATTCCCGCGCCGTCGAGCTGTTTCAAAACATGGAGGAAGTGAAGCGCCAGGCGCTCGCCTTCATGAAAATCTCAGCCGTCTGGCAATTTTACGAGGCCGAGCGCCGCGGAAATTCCATCGCGCTCTTCGCTCCCGGCTCATCCTCGCCGCTGCACACGTTTTATTTCCAGCGCCAGCGCGTGGGCGACAAGCTCTGCTTGAGCGATTATGTCCTTCCCGCCTCGGGCGGCGCGCGCGACCATCTCGCTCTGTTTGTGGTCACCGCCGGAGCGGGCATTCGCGACCGCGCCGAAAAAGCCAAAGCCTCCGGCGAGTATTTTTACTCGCATGGATTGCAGGCGCTGGCTCTCGAATCCGCCGAAGCCTGCGCCGAATGGCTCCATCGCCGCATTCGCGAGGATTGGGGTTTCCCCGATCCTCCCGCCATGACCATGCAAGAGCGGTTTACTTCGCGCTATCGCGGCAAGCGCTACAGCTTCGGCTATCCCGCTTGCCCCAATCTCGACGATCAGGCCGGCATCTGGCTGCTTCTCCGCCCCGAGGAAATCGGCGTGCATCTCACCGAAGGAATGATGATGGACCCGGAAGCCAGCGTCAGCGCGCTTGTCTTCCATCATCCCGACTGCACCTATTTCTCCGTCGGCGACCAGCCCGACCCCGCGCCGGAATGAGTCAAATTCCTTGACCCGTCCCGCGCTTTAATCTACCGTCAGCCTGCCGATCTCAATCGGGATTCGCATGAAAAGCGCGCCATTCCGCATCCTTCTCTCGAGCGCGGGCAGCTACCCTCGCTCCGGCCCGGCTGCCGAGATGCGCCATCTGGAAGAGACGGTGCAAGCCTTCGAATCCGGCGAGCGCACAACCGCCGACCTGGTGGACGCGCAAAACTCGATGGCCCGCCGGGCGATCTCCGATCAAGTGGCCGCCGGGCTCGATATCATCACCGACGGGCAGGTCCGCTGGCTCGATCCTGTCTCTCACTTTGCCCGAGCCCTCGACAACATCCGCCTCGACGGCTCCCATCCCTTCCTTGGCACCCCGCAGTCTTATCGCCAACCCGTGCTCACCGGCCGGCCTCTTCGTCGCGGTTCGCTGATCGCCCATGAATTTCATTTTGCCCGCAACGCTCTCGGCCATCTCCCCACTCCCAAGGGCAAAGCGGGAAAACTGTCCCTCAAACCGGTCCTCACCGGCCCGTACACGCTGGCGAAGCTTTCCATCGCCGATCCCGCCGCGCGCGACGCCGCGGATTCTTGCTCTTCGCTGGAAGGCCGCGTCGAGGCCTTCTCCGACGCTCTTGCCGGTGAGATCAAGTCTCTCGTCGAAGCCGGAGCGGACCTGATCCAGATTGACGAGCCGGCCGCCGCCGCTTTCCCTCAAGATTTCGCTCTTGTCGCCGTGGGCCTTTCGGCTCTGATTGCCGCGCGCGATCAAATGCCGGCTGAATTCCGCCGCTCGCTTCTCGCGCTCTACATTTACTTCGGAGATTCGGCTCCTATTTTCGAAAAACTCCAAGAGTTGCCGGTGGACCTCCTCGGCCTCGACTTCGCTTCGAGCCCGCGCTTGTCCGATATCGTCGCGTCATCCGGATCCTCGAAGCCGCTCGCTCTCGGCCTCGTCAGCGGCCAGGATCCCGCGCTCGAGGATGCCGCCGCCGTCGCCGGCCGGCTCGAACGCCTCTTGCCGCGCATTCCTTCCTCTCCCATACACCTCGGCACTTCCTGCGGTCTGGGATTTCTCACGCAAGCCGGCGCGACCGCGAAGCTCTCGCTGCTGGCTGAAATTCAGCGCCTCGTCGCCGGCTAGCTTTTTCCCGGCGCATTGCCAGCGCTGCCGCTTTGGACAACTTTTCTTCTTCCCGCTCGAGCTCCGTCCCCTCCGCGCTTAAGATGAAAGGCCATGTCGCCCAACAATCTCTCGTCCCTTCCTAATCACCAGGACATCCCAGCTCCCGTCGATCAACCCTTTCGTGCCGTTGAAAGCGATCTCCGCGGCCACGTTCCCTTTAACAATCTCTCGCGGCACATGAAGTATCTTCGCCGCCGCCACCGCGCTCACGGCCCTTGGCACATCCTCGCGATTCTCTGCGGCGCTCTCCTCGCCCTGGGCATGGCCGGGTATCTCTCCCGCTGACGCCCCGAGTCTCGTTTCCAGAAGTTGCGGGAGCGACGGCAGGGGTGTAGCATTCCTGCGATGGGCCTGCCCTCCTCCGCGCCTCAGATTGATCCGGACGAGCCATCCATGGGTCCGCACGATTCATCTTCGGACAAACCGGAATTTTCTCCCGCCGGCCCTCCGCCCGATGCCGCCGAATTCGACGCCCTTCCTCCTTCGCCCGCCCCGCGCGGCCTGATGAAGCCCAAGCTCCGCGTCTATCACTGGATCCTGATCGCGCTCCTTCTCGGCGGCCTCGTCGCTCTGCTTCTCGTCGGCGTCGCTTCGGAATAGGTTTCTTCCCTGCCGCCCCGGCGCTTCTCTCCTATTGACGCCCGCGTCATTTCCGATGACCATACTGTGTCTGCACTGAGGGTGAAATGGACCGCGTCCTCTCCACGCTTCGTTTCGTTAAGCAGCCTCTTGGTTCTTCGCTCCTCACCGAACTCGCTCAGGCGGGCGTTACCAGCATCGAGCTCTACTGCACGCCCTTTCATTTCGACTACCGCTCTTCCGAAGCGGTCCGCGAGCTTGCCGCGCGCCTCAGCGAGCACCGGATTTCCGTGTGTTCGCTCCACTCCCCCACCGAACGCGACCTTGCCCCCGGCCGCGACACCGGAGTTCCGATCTCGATTTCCGACCCCGAACGCATCCGCCGTATTGACGCCATGGACGAAGTCAAACGCGCCCTGGAATTCGCCGAACTCATTCCCGTCCGCTATCTTGTCCAGCACATCGGAACGGGCCGGCAATCCGCCGACCCCCGAAAATTCGACGCCGCTTTCAATTCCCTCGAGCATCTTTCCGTCTTTGCCAAGGGTCTCGGCGTCCATATCGTTCTCGAAAACACCGCCGACGAGCTTGGCTCGCCCGCCTCGCTTTTGCAGTTCATCCAGGAAACCCATTTGCACGATCTGAAGCTCTGCTTCGATTCCGGCCACGCGCAGATCGAAGGCGGCGTGGCGTCCGGCTTCGAAATCATGCGCGACCTTTCCGTCCTCGTTCATCTCCACGACAATCACGGCGAAAAAGACGAGCACCTTCTCCCCTGGGAAGGCGCCATCGATTGGAACGCCGCGCTCGAAGCCCTGGCTGCTTCCCCCGTTTCTTTTCCCGTGGTTCTGGAGCCCAAGGAGCAGGCGGCGCTGAAGCCCTCGCTCGAGCAGATCCGCGATACTTTCGACAAGCTCGAATCTCAGCTCGACAGCCTCCGCTCCAAAGCCGCCCGCACCTGATTCTCCCCCTCGTTTTTTCCGCTGGCGCCTGATCGCTCTCCCGAAATTGAACCGCTTCCTTTTCCTGCCGATATGAATTGGCATGGATAGCAGCATCCGCCCCGCGCCCGAGCCCCGAAAAGCCATGATGGCGCTCGCCATGATCTCGTGGGGCGACCAGCAAGGGATGGTTCACACTCTTCCTGCCAGGATCGAGGATATGTCCGCCTCCGGAGCGTGCATCCGGGTCAAAATCCCCATCGAAATCGGGACGCGGATAAACGTCAAATGGTGCCGGGGAGAATTTTCCGGCACAACAAAGTATTGCCGCCCTAACGACTGGGAATATCTGGTGGGTATGCAACAAGATACGGTCGCGCTCCATGCCCCCGCGAAAATCGCCAGCCGTCCGCAGCCGCCCGCCTCTCGCCCAGCGTTCACGCCGGGCGGGCATCCGCCGGAACCCGTCAAAATCCACGCCGTACCCGCCCAGCAAAGGTCCGCCCGCCGCCAAATTCTCGCTCCCATTCCCGCCCCCGCTCCACCCGCTCTTCTCCCCATCACATTTCCACCACCCGAGATTCACCGCCCCGTGGTTGGCTTTGAAATTGCCTCCGATAAATCTCCGCGCGACTCGAGGTCTCGAGACGCGGGTCGAAATGCACCTGCGAAGTTTCAAAACGGTATAGCTACCCTTCTTGAGGAGAGGAATGACATGCAAAACAAATGGCTCAATATGGGATCTCGCCGCCAGCAGCAGGATGCTCCGAAGGGAGACAACAACGGCTCCTCGCTCGGCCGGAGCCTCTCTCCCGCGGACGCCGATTCACCGGCTCCGTCGTCGGGCGTGGATGCCGACGCAATGCGCACAACTCCTCGGGGAGATCTACTCCCTCTCGAGGATATTTACCGCTCGGCGGGCATCGTCGCTCCCCGTCTCGGCTACAGCATCACGAAGGTGGTGGAGATGCTCAATAGCGACCACCTCCGCGGCCTTACCGACGAAGTGAAGCGTGCCTCGGTCCTGATGGCTCTCAATGCTGCCGGCATTCCCCTCGGCGATATCTTGCAGGACGCCGCGCAGAGGCAATCCGCCGTCGCTTCGTATGAGTCCGACCAGCGCAAGAAATTCGAAGAGTATTGGGCGCGGCGCGCCGAGGAGAATTCGCTGCTGCAAGCGGAAATGGAGCGGGTCACGCGCCAGTACGTCGAGCGGATGAACCGCAACTTGAATGAAGTCTCGCAAGAAAAAGACGCTTTTCAAAAGTGGCAGGTCGCCATGCAAGAGGAAGTCCAGCAGATTTCCGCCGCCGTTTCTCTATGCGCCCAGCCTGCCGCCTTCGACGCGCCGTCGGACCAGCCCTCTCCAAGCGCCGGCAAAAGCCTCGCCGTCAAATCCGCCTGACCCTCGATTGCCGTCCAACCCGCTTCTCGCTCGTACTACTCTTCACTGTGCGGGGGGCGGGGTCGCCGCCATCGCCGCGGCCACTTGGCTCGCATCCAGCGTCACCGGGGCGTCCATCACCATATCGAATTGATACCCAGTATGAAGCACCACCCAATTCAAACCCTGGTTGTGCTTTATGGCGAGCACCAGCAAAACGATCCCGACTACGGGGAGCGCGACGAACAGCGCGATCTGCCCTCCAGACGGGCCCACCGACTTCAGCGGTGGCGGCTGCTGCTGGGGTTCCGCCGCTGCCAATTCAAATCTTTGCCCGCTTCCGGGAGTGAAGCTCGCCAGCTCAAATCCTGTCTCTCCGGCCTCGAACGGCTGCGACATCGCCACCGAACTCTCGATCGGCGCCACGTATCCATTCGCGAAAATCATCTTTGTGAAATGCGCGCGCAAGGTTGGGGTCGGAGTGTTGTAACCCGTCACCGAGTCAATCTCGCCCTCGACGAACGTGTTCACGGGAATCATCACTTGGGCGCCCACCGTCACCGGAAAGGTGACGACCGCGCGGATTGGGTCTCCCGCTTTCATCGTCTTTCTCCGGACTGGATTCGCGAGGGCCAGCGGGACTCGCGTACCCGCCGGCACCACCAGCGTCTGCGGCGGCGCGCCATCCGGCGCCTGCGTCCCGGCTTGCGGCTGGGGTTGCGCCGGCGTTGACTGCGCGGGCTCCGTCTGTTGCTGACTCGCTTGCGACTGCGCCGGAGGCTTTACAACGGGAGCCTCCTGTCCCCAGGAAAGCGTGCCGATCAACAGGCCGATGAAAGCTGCTTTGCGCATGGTTCTCCCTCCGCTTCAACGCGGCTTTTGCCGCGCAGTTGTTTGAATTGCCTGGAAACCTTTATGGCGCGCTCGCGGACGCGCCCGGATCGAAATACACCGCCAATGCTTGCCCCGCGAACCGCAGCGAGTTCAACGTAATCGTCCCGTCCGGATTGGTGCGCGTCTCCGGCACGGTTGACGCCGCTTTGCCGTCGAGCATCAGAATCCGCGCCGAAGCGGTCGCCACGGTTTTTCCTTTTTGCACGATCTCGACTTGCGCCGAGGGCGCGGGTCCCGCCCACTTTGCTTCGTAATTTCCGGCCGCCAGCCGTGTCCCCCCGACTATCACAGGCGATGAAATTTCAAACGGCCCGGTGAAGACCTGCACTTTTTCGTTCCGCGTCACCACGGGAGGCGCGGGACAAAACCGTCCGGGTGTGCCCGGACTCCCTGGAATAACGGTGTCCGGGGTTCCAGGCGTTCCGGGTGTGCCGGGAATCACGGTGTCAGGCGCGCCTGGAACTCCGCTCGGAATTACGGTCGGAGGCGTTCCGGGCGTTCCCGGTGTGCCGGGAATCACTGTATCGGGCGTTCCCGGCGTGCCCGGAATCGGGCGGCAAAAAGCGGCGGATTTCGCGGGTATAGCCGGAGGAGCTTTCGTGTCCTTCAAGGCCATGGCCACGTTTTGCGCGTCGAGGACCACCGGAATCTGCACGACCATTTGGAACTGTGCGCCGTTGTCGAGCAGGATTTCGCTGCTTGAGCTGACCTGCACGTAGGGCGTGGCCACCGCCGCAGCCACGTCGCTTGCCGCCGCGTAGGCGGCAATCGCCGGATCGTTTGCCGCCGTCACGTTTGGGGGTTCCGGCAACGACACCGTGTATCCGTTCGCGAAAATCAGCTTCGAAAAATGCATCTGAAATTGCGCGTGCGGCGAGAGCCAGCCGGGCTTCGTCAGCGAATCGATTTGACCCTGCACGTAGGTACCCGGCGGAATCGCAATCTGGTTATTCACGAGCACCGGAAAATCCGTCACGGCGTAGATGGGGTCGCCCGGCTTCGCCGATTTGGTCCACACCGCGCTCGTCAGCGCCAATTCCACGTGCGTTCCCGCGGGAACCGTGATTGTTGAGTTTTGCGCGGGGGTGCTAGGCGTGGGCGCGCCGGGAGACGTCGCGGCCGGAGGCGCGGGCGGCAACGGTCCCGCATTCTGCGCGGAGCTGGTCACTACGCCCAAAACTTGTGATGCGAAGAGAAGCGCTGATAGCGTCGGTGTGAAGAATCGCATGGGTAACTCCCCGCATTCGCCTGCTGACCAGCCTCACACTCACGGACGCTGCCCGGCCCTTCCCGGTTTCACTTTTCTCGACAGCCCGTTCGCGCATTGAGTTTCTCGAAGTTGAAAAAAACCCCGTAAATCGCACCTTTTCCTCTGTTTCAGGCGAAAACGGCGCGCCGGCAACTCCTTGTTTCCTGCCACTTTGGGGACACACGCCTGATCATTCGCCCGTATCCTGATTTGCCCGTCATGGAAAGTTTCTTGGCCAGATAATGAGGATTGGTGAATCGAAAACAGGAGCCCGCAAAAAGCAGCAAAACAGTTTTTCCAACCGACATGCTTCCGGCGAATCCGCCTTCCCGCCGCGCCACATCGCCCCCCGGCGCCCCGGATTCTCGCACTCCTCGGGCTGGGAGTGGCTTTTGGGATAGTGCTTTAGTGGGCTTCCACGTCCTCCGATGACTCGGAATATCGCCTCAATAGCGTGATTGAAAAAACGAGAACCAGGACCAGAAATCCCAGCAGCCCCAGCTCAATCATGCTCGCCCGGAAAACGCTCGCCGCTTCGGGCGTCCATCCGCCTCCCTTCGAGAGCGTGGCCGCCTCGAGCGTGATCACCAGCATCCGCCGGATTGAAGCGATCAGCCCCACCACCAGAAACGGCTCCGTCACCAGGACGTGCGACCGGATCGAAATTCTCACCGTGTGCAGGATTTCCACCAGCATCAGCACCACGAGCAATTGGTCCAGCACCTCCAGCGTCTGCTGCACCATCGTCCAGTGCACGAATCCCTGCCAGAGCATCAGCCCGGCGTTGATGGCCGTGCCGATCGCCGTCACGAACAGCAACAGCGCCAGCAAGCCGTAAATCACCATCTCGGCCTTGGTCAGGTATTCCCCGAATTGGATGCGGAACCCTTCCTGGTTCATTGCCGCGCATCCTACCAGCCCGCCTCTCTTCTTTCAATCCATGCGCGTTGACAAAACCGTTCTGCCCGGACCGCGTCCTGCAAAATCTCGCCGCCGGGCGGTTCTGCGGTGACCTGCCTTGATCGAAACCACTCCAAAAGTTAACCCGCTGGATAGTGGCATCGGTTGTGCGGAACGACGTTGACCGTCTCTGCTTGTGACATAACGCCCGGCGCGTTACTCCAGCCCCGCAACGGAATGCTGACTTTTCCAAGCTTGCGCGAACGATGACTTGGACGCCCTCAATCCTTGAGGTCGACAAACCGCGCCTCGACCAATCTCTCAATGATCGCGAAAATCATCGCCGTCGAGACACCGAACATCAGCATTCCCGTCGCTGCCTCCATGGGGCCCAGCAATCTCCAAGACGGTGACATGATGACGTCGCCGTATCCCAGCGTCGTATAGTTCACGGCCGAATGGTAATACGCGGCTCCGAACTCATGGAATTCTCCGAGCATCACGAATAATCCCGCCCAGAGCGCGATTTCCGCCAGGTGAGCGAGGAGCGCGTAAAATATCCCCCGCCCCACGATAGTCAAATCGATCCAAAACCTCTGGCCCACTCGCCCCAATTGTCTCTCCCGGCGGACAAAGTTCACGGTCGCGCTCAAGGGCACCGCATGCACAAACACCGTGGCCGCGAAAACAATCGCACCTGCGCCCAGCGGCGCCAGAATCGGAATGTGTTGCATCTCCATCCTCCCTATATCGTTGGACAGTTTCGTCTTGCCCGAAATCCAAAGTCCACACACAGCTCGATTTGCCTGCCATGATATGTTGGTATGTTGGGTTTGGGGAGATTGAACGACATGCGAGGCTTCAACACAATTCGCGAACGCGTCGCATCGGCCGCCAGAGCCTGGCTCTTGCGCGCCCGCACAGCCTCCGGTCTGGCCGTGTGCCAGCTTACGCCTTCTTCCCGCTTCCTTATCGCAACACATCCGGAAACCGGATTCCTCGTAAGTGCCAGAAAACAAACGACCGGCACTCTTCCTATTCGCAACACTTTCGACCCCTCCATCAGGAGGCCCGCCCGATGACCCAGGAAGCCCAAGCTCCCGCGCCTATCGTCACCATCGACCAAGCCGGCGCGCATGCCGGGCAAACCGTCGTCGTCCGCGGCTGGCTTTATAACTTGCGCGAGTCCGGAAAGCTCCTCTTCCCGATTTTTCGCGACGGCACCGGCGTCATCCAAGGCGTCGTTTCTTTGAAAGAACATCCCGACGCGTTCAATGCGCTCAAGGGCCTCACGCAGGAATCGAGCGTCATCGTCACCGGAAAAATTCAAGCCGAGCCTCGCGCTCCCGGCGGCTACGAGATCCATATCAGCGCGATCGAAGTCGTCCAGCGCGTTCCCGATTCCGAGCCGTATCCGATCCAGCTCAAGGAGCACGGCGTCGATTTCCTCCTCGACAAGCGCCATCTCTGGATCCGCACGCCGCGCCAGGCCGCCATCCTGCGCATCCGCGCCGAAGCCGAACTCTCCGCGCGCAATTTCATGAACGCGCAGGGCTACACGCTCACCGATGCGCCCATTTTCACTCCCGCGGCCTGCGAAGGCACCACGACGCTCTTCGAAGTGAATTACATCGACGACCAGAAAGCCTATCTCACGCAGTCCGGGCAGCTTTACGTCGAGGCCACCGCCGCCGCGCTCGGCAAGGTCTACACCTTCGGCCCCACGTTCCGCGCCGAAAAATCCAAGACGCGCCGCCATCTCACCGAATTCTGGATGCTCGAGCCCGAAGCCGCCTACGCGCACCTCGAGGACATGATCCAGCTCGGCGAGGGCCTCGTCAGCGCCGTCGTCCAATCCGTCGTGAAAAACCGTTCCCGCGAACTCGCCGCTCTCCAGCGCGACGTCGCCAAACTCGAAAAAATCGCGCCCCCGTTTCCGCGCATCAGCTACGACGACGCCATTCAGGTCCTGCAGAAGGCCGGCAATCCCGCGAAGTGGGGCGACGATTTCGGCGGCGATGAAGAAACCATTCTCTCGAAGGAGTTCGATAAGCCGGTCGTAATCCACCGCTATCCCGCCGCGATGAAGGCTTTCTACATGGCCACCGATCCCGCGCGCCCCGATTTGTCTTTGAGCTTCGACATGATCGCCCCCGAGGGATACGGCGAAATCATCGGCGGCGGCGAACGCCAGTCCGAGTACGACACGCTGATTCGCCGCATCCGCGAGCACAATCTTCCCGAGGAGTCGTTTCAGTGGTATCTCGACCTGCGGCGCTACGGCAGCGTGCCTCACTCCGGCTTCGGTTTGGGCCTGGAACGTACCGTCGCCTGGATTTGCGGAACCGAGCACATCCGGGAAGTGATTCCCTTCCCCCGCATGCTCTACCGAGTTTATCCTTAACCTTCCCTCCTTCGTCCGCATGCCGCGCGAAGAGAAGGCCAAAATGCCGGAAAAAATTCGAATCATCGGAGTTCCGATGGACTTGGGCGCCAGCCGCCGCGGCGTCGATATGGGTCCGTCCGCGCTGCGCGTCGCGGGTTTGCAGACCCGCTTGAAGCAGCTCGGCCGCCAGGTCGAGGACATCGGCAACCTCCCCGTCCCGCAGCCCGAAGAACAGCACTACGGCGAGAAAAACGCCAAGTATCTCGGCGAGATCTCCGAGACCTGCAAAGGCCTTGCCGGCG
The DNA here is from genome assembly GCA_035503815.1 of Verrucomicrobiia bacterium. GTDB lineage: Bacteria > Acidobacteriota > Terriglobia > Acidiferrales > UBA7541 > Palsa-295. The sequence goes on along the minus strand of DATJTF010000015.1, from coordinate 127,382 downwards.
AAGTCCGCAAGACGCTTGAAGCGGATCTCGTCCCACTGGTTCTCGGCGGCGACCATTCCATTGCCGTCGGCACCGCCGCCGGGGCCGCCGCCCATTTTCACAAGCAGTCGAAACGCATCGGCATTATCTGGCTCGATGCCCACGGCGATATGAACACTCCTGAATCCTCCCCCTCCGGCAACGTGCACGGCATGCCTCTCGCCTCCATCATGGGATACGGCCCGGCCGAACTGACCGAGCTTGGCGGCGTCAAGCCCATGATCGAGCCGCGCAATGTCGTTCTGGTCGGCATACGCGACCTCGATTCCAAGGAGCGCCGCCTGGTGAAGGAATCCGGCGTTCACGTTTTCACGATGCGCGATATTGACGAGCGCGGGATGCGCGAGGTGATGGCCGAAGCGCTGCGTTTCGCCGGCGACGATACGGCCGGAGTCGCCGTCAGCCTCGACATGGATTTTGTCGATCCCTCCGACGCGCCCGGCGTCGGCACGCCCGTGCGCGGCGGCGTCACCTACCGCGAGGCGCATCTGGCTCTCGAAATGATCGCCGACAGCAAGAGCATGGTTTCCTTCGAAGTCGTCGAAATCAATCCGGTGATCGATCTTCACAACACCACCGCCGCTCTCGGCGTCGAGCTGATTCTCTCCGGGCTCGGAAAGAAAATCCTGTGACGCGCGCGCCGATTTCGCGGAGATCCGCGGAGGCGGGCCGATGACCAGCGCCAAGAGGCTTCGCGTCGGCATACTCTTCGGCGGGCGCTCGGGCGAGCATGAAGTTTCTCTCGCTTCGGCGGCGTCTGTGATTCGCGCTCTCGATCCGGAAAAATACGAGGCGGTTCCCATCGGCATCGCCAAGGACGGCCGCTGGCTGGTGGGCTCGAGCGCGCAAAAAATGCTGCCCGAAATTCTGAAGGGCGGCGAGCGCGTCGTCCTTCCGCCCGATCCCAGCGCCGCGGCGCTCGTTCCGCTCAGCCCCTCCTCGGGGCAGCCGAGCACGCTGGTGGACGTCGTCTTCCCGGTGCTTCACGGGACGTTCGGCGAGGACGGCACCGTGCAGGGACTCCTCGAGCTTGCCGGGCTTCCATTTGTCGGCGCGGGCGTGCTGGCGTCGGCCGTCGGCATGGACAAGGACGTCCAGAAACGCCTGTTCGCCGAAGCGGGCCTGCCCATCGTTCCGTTTCTCGCCGTGCGCCGCCCGGAATGGGAACGCGACTGCGGCCGCGTGTTGCGCGAAGTGAAAAAGAAATTTCGCTTCCCGGTTTTCGTCAAGCCCGCCACGCTCGGCTCGTCCGTGGGGATGACCCGGGTGAATTCGCCGCATGAATTGACGCCGGCGATCGATCTGGCCGCGGAATACGCGCTGAAAATTCTGGTCGAACGCTGCGTGAACGCGCGCGAAATCGAAGTCGCTGTTCTGGGCAACGACGATGTAAAGGCTTCCATTCCCGGAGAAATCGTTCCGCACCGCGAATTCTACGACTACACCGCAAAATATCTGGAGGAAGGCACTCGCCTGCTGATTCCCGCGCCGCTGACCAAAACACAGGCGGCGACGTTCCAGGAATACGCCATCCGCGCGTTTCGCGCCATCGACGGGACGGGAATGTCGCGGTGCGATTTCTTTCTCGACCGCCGGAACAAGAAGATCTACGTCAACGAACTCAACACGATTCCCGGGTTCACTTCCATCAGCATGTATCCGAAGATGTGGGAAGCCTCCGGCTTGCCCTATTCCCAATTGATCGACCGGCTCATCGAGCTGGCTCTCGAACTTCATCGCGAAAAACAGCGGACCAAGTATTCCATCGATCTGCCCTCCGGGCCTTCGGGCGCGCTGGGCGCCTGAGGGGCTTCCCGCGAATTCGCGGCTTGACCCGGGCGCCCCGGCTACTTAAACTAACCAGTTAGTTGAACCGTGCCGAAAACGAAAAGGAGCGGAAACATGGAGTACCGGAGGCTGGGAAAGAGCGCGCTGGTGGTTTCCGCCGAGGGACTGGGATGCATGGGAATGTCCGAATTTTACGGCGCCACGGACGAACGCGAATCGATCGCCACGATCCATCTGGCCATCGAGCGCGGCGTCACGTTCCTCGACACGGCCGACGTGTACGGCATGGGGCGCAACGAGGAGCTGGTGGGCCGCGCCGTCGCGGGCCGGCGCCACCAGGTGATTCTCGCCACCAAGTTCGGCATTCTCCGCGACCCGAAGCATCCGGAACGCCGCGGCGTGAGCGGGAAGCCGGAGTACGTTCAGAAATCCTGCGAAGACAGCTTGCGGCGGCTCCGCGTCGCGGCCATCGATCTCTACTACATTCACCGCGTGGATACCGACACTCCCATTGAAGAGACCATCGGCGCGATGGCGCGCCTGGTGGAACAGGGAAAGGTCCGCTACCTGGGCCTTTCAGAGGCCGGCGCGAAGACAATCCGCCGGGCCCACGCGACTCATCCGATCACTGCGTTGCAATCGGAATATTCCCTGTGGTCGCGCGATCCGGAAGACGAAATCCTGGGCCTTTGCCGCGAGCTGGGCATCGGGTTTGTTCCCTATTCCCCGCTCGGGCGCGGATTTCTCACCGGTCAAATCAAACGGTTCGAGGATTTCGCCCCGGACGATTACCGCCGGATTTCTCCGCGGTTTCTGGGAGCGAATTTCCAGAAAAATCTGGACCTGGTGGCGCGCATCGAGGAACTGGCGGCGCGGAAGGGATGCACGCCGGGGCAACTGGCTCTCGCCTGGGTGCTCGCGCAAGGCGGCGATCTCACGCCGATCCCCGGAACGAAGCGCCGGAAATATCTCGAAGAAAATCTCGCGGCGCTGGAGATAAGTCTCTCGCGGGAAGAACTCGCTCAAATCGACGCGATCGCTCCGAAGGGCGCGGCCGCCGGCGAGCGCTATCACGAAGAGATGATGAAGCGCGTGGGGATCTGAGTAACAAATCATGCGGCGAGAACGTAGACACATAGAGAAGCTCGGAACAGCGCGGCGGATTCTGGCCGCGGCGGAGCAGCACTTTGCGGCGCAGGGAATGGCGGGCGCGCGGACCGACGAAATTGCGGCGGCGGCGCACGCCAACAAAGCGATGCTCTATTACTACTTCGGCGACAAGCGGCGGCTGCATCGCGCCGTGCTGGAAAACATGTTTCGCCAGCTTCGCAAAGGCGTGATCGCCGCGCCACGAAAATCGGGCTCTCCCTCGGAACAGGTGAAGGAGCTGGTGAGCGCCTATTTCGATTTTCTCGCCTCGCACCCCAACTACCCCCGGCTGGTGCACCGCGAGGCGATGGAGCAGACCAAGAACTTCGACTGGATCGTTCGCGGGTACCTCCGGCCGTTTCACGAGCGCGTGGTGGAAGCGATCGAGGAAGGGGTGAAGGCCGGGGAGATTCGGCACGTGGACGCGCACGATACGGCATTCACGCTGCTGGGCATGACGACTTCCTATTTCGCCGCCGCCCCGATTCTGAGCGAAATCGCCAGGCGCGATTTGCTTTCGCCGGCGGCGGTGGCGAAGCGAAAAGCGGCGCTTCTGGATTTCATTCAACACGGACTCAGAAAAGAAAAAGCGAGGAGCCGATGACGGGCAAGAAGTTTCTGATGGTTCTCGGACTGATTTTCCTTATCGCCCTGATCGTGTACGTCACCACAACGCCTTTTACCCACTCGATTCCCCTGATCGGCGTCGTGGACGGCAATGAAGTGATCGTCAGCCCGCAAATCACGGGGCGGATGATTCGCCTCACGGTGGACGAGGGTTCCTACGTTCACAAGGGCGATCTGATCGCCCAGCTCGATCCGAAGGAGCTCCAGGCGAGCCTGGCGGCCGCGCGCGCCAACATCTCGACTCTCGAGTCGAGCGTGCAGGAAGCCCGGCATAACCTGACGTGGACCGACGACCAGACTGATGCGGCGCTGACGATCGCGCACGCCGGCGTTTCGGTGACCAAATCCCAGCTGGAACAAGCCCGCGCGGAGCTCTGGCGCGATCAATCGGACTTCGATCGCATTCAGAAGCTCTTCGACAAGGGTGAAATTTCCGCGCAGAGCCGCGACCACGCCCAGGCGGCCGTGGAAATCTCCCAAGCCAACGTGAAGGCGCTGACGGATTCGGTGAAGTCGCAGGAGGCGGCGATCCAGCTGGCCGTGGCCAATCGCAAGCAAGTCAACGTGAGGGAAAGCGCCCTTTCGAGCACCGAAGCGCAATTGGAGCAGGCCCGCGCCTCCGAGGCGCAGGCGGCCGTGCAGCTGGGCTACACGAACATTTATGCGCCGCTAGACGGAATCGTGTCGGTGCGCGTGGCCAAGCAGGGCGAAGTGGTGGAACAGGGATCGCCGATCGTCGTGATCGTGGACATCAACCATCTGTGGGTGCGCGCGGACGTGGAAGAGACCTACATCGATTCGGTCTCCTTCGGGCAGTCTCTCGAAGTGCGGCTTCCTTCGGGCAACACGCTCGAGGGGACCGTTTTCTTCAAAGGAGTCGAGAACGACTTCGCCACGCAACGCGACGCAAGCCGGACGAAGCGCGATATCAAGACATTCGCCATCAAAGTCGCGATTCCCAATCCCGGCCAGCGGCTGTTCACCGGAATGACGGCGACCGTGTTGCTGCCCGCGCCTCCGCACAAAAGCTGGTACGCGCGCCTATGACCGCTCCCAATGCGACTACGGCCTGCGCCATTGACGTCCAGCACCTGGTGAAGCGCTTCGGAGATCTGGTGGCGGTGAACGACATCAGTTTCCGGGTGGAGGACCGGGAGATCTTCGGCCTGCTGGGGCCGAACGGCGCGGGAAAGACCACGCTGATCCGCATGATGACGACGCTCACGCCTCCGACTTCGGGCACGGCCGTCATCGCCGGGCACGACATCGTGAAGGATCCAAACGCGGTGCGGCATTCCATCGGAGTGATTCCCCAGGCTTTCACGTCCGACCCCGAATTGACGGCCGAAGAGAACATGCTGATCCACGCCAAGCTCTATGGCGTGCCCGTGAATGTGCGCGCCAACCTGATACAAGGGCTGCTCGAGTCGGTGGACCTGGTGAAATTCCGCAACGCGCTGGTCCGGACGTTTTCCGGCGGCATGCGGCGAAGGCTTGAAATCGCGCGCGGCCTGGTTCATTCGCCTCAGATTCTGTTTCTGGACGAGCCGACGACGGGGCTCGATCCCGTCTCGCGAACCAACGTGTGGGAAATGATCCGGACTCTCCGCGAAAAATCGGACCTGACGATCCTGCTGACCACGCATTACATGGACGAAGCGGACAAGCTTTGCGACCGCATCGCCATCGTGGATCACGGCAAACTCGCCGCTCTGGACACTCCGACGCAGCTGAAAGACAGCGTGCCGGGAACCGACGCGGTCGAGGCCGAATTTTCCGGCGCGCCGCCCGACTGGATCGAGCAATTGAAAGGGCTCGCCCAAGCCGCGGGAGCGAGCGTGCGGGACGGCGTGGTGCACATCGCCTCGCACGATGGACCATCCACCGTGGCGGCGCTGATGGACCTGGCGCGCGCCCGGGGAGTGATCGTCAAAAGGGTCACGGTGCAAAGCACGACGCTCGACGACGTCTTTCTGCACTATACGGGAAGAGAGTTGCGCGACACGGCGCACGACGGTGGCTATGACGTCAGCCATCTGTACCGGTAAGGGCCCACGGGGCCGGAGGATTTGCGGTTCATGAATCTTTATCGAGTGGTGGCGCTGATCGAGCGGGACATGCGGAAATTCATTCGCAGCCCCGCCCTGATGATGAGCTCGATGATTTTTCCTCTGGTTCAGCTGATCGTGCTCGGCTACGCCTTCGGCGGAATCATCCATGGAGCGGTGGTGGCCGTGGTGGACGAGGATCATTCGGTCCTCTCGCGGCAAGTGGAAGAAATGTTCGCGGCCATCGAGACCGGGCCAAAGACGTTCCGGGTGGTGCATTACGATTCCCTGCCGCAGGCCGTGGACGATTTGCGTTCGGGTTTCATCCATGGCGTGGTGGACATCCCGGTGGATTTCTCGCGGCGGTATTACCAGCATGACCGCCCGCGATTGGTCTTCACGGAAGACAATACCGACCAGTTCCTGTCGAACACGATTCAACAGCGCATCGAGCAAATGGTGGACAACCTGAATATCTCCGCGGTGCAGCCGCGGCTGGACGCGCAGGTCCAGATGAACACGGTCGAAATCTATCCGTACATCGAATACGTGAAATACCTGCTGGCGGGCTCGACGGCGATGGCGATTTTCATCGTGGCGATGATCGGAGGGGGAATCACGTTCATCGACGACAAGGCGCGCGGCCTGCACGAAGGATATCTGGTGACGCCGATCCACAAAGGCGAACTCGTGATGGGCCTGATCGGCGCGGGAGCGGTGAAGGGGCTGATGTCGGGAATGGTGCTGGTCATCGTGGGCGGATTGATCGCGGGAATTCCGGACCTGTGGAATCCGGTGCGGCTGGCCTACCTGGCGCTGGTGGTGCTGGTGGCCTCGGTGGCCATGATCAGCTTCATGTTTCTGGTGATGGTGCGCGTGGACGATCCGCTTGTGCCGCGGGCCATTTTCGGCGTGCTGAATACCCTGCTGTTTTTTCCTTCCGGAGCCGTCTATCCCATCCAGGGATTTCCGCCCTGGCTGCGGTGGATTTCCGTGATCGATCCCTTCACATACACCGTGCACGCGCTGCAGAATCTGACTTTGAAAAGCACCGGCATTGAAGGCATTTACAAAGACGTGCTAATTTTGATTGGTTTCGCGAGCGTGATGATCGCGGCCAGCATGGCGCTGTTCAAGCGGCAAATCTAAACGCGAGGAGAATTCGTGAGCCTTTTCGACTCAGCCGAAGAGCATCGGCCTTCCAAAATTCGCCGGTACATCATCACAATCGTCGCGGGCGTTGTGATTCTCTTTCTGGCTCTTTGGTATGGGTTGGGACTGCGGTTCTACAAGGAAGACGGGACAATTCATCACTTCATGAATACGGTTGTGGCCGGAAATTTTCCGGAAGCGTACAAAATCTGGAAGCCGGAGCCCTCGTACTCCTTGAAGGATTTTCAGGATGACTGGGGCGAAAGCGGATATTACGGGCCGGTTCACAGCTACAAGGTGATGCACATCGGGCAGGAGCATAATTCATCCGCCGCGGTCATCACCGTGGAGGTGAGCCCTTACTCGCCCTTCCCGCAGGAGAACGACATCGTCAAGCAGTCGAAGACGAAAGAGATCAAACTGTGGGTGCAGTTCAGCGACCAGTCCATCAGTTTCCCTCCGTTTTAACTACAGGTTCGAATCCGCATTCCGAGGCAGGCGGAGGAGTTCGCCGGCGGCTTCGATGACTTCCCCGGCGGGAATTTCAGAAATCCGGCGCTGGCTGCGGATGAAAACGCTCTTGTCCCCGCGAACGGCGCGAAATTCGGCGCCGGTTGAAATCACGCGATGTTCGGCTTGCCAGGGATGCCACTGAGCCGGATTCGTCGCGCCGAAAATCACGACACATGGTTTTCCGGCCGCCGCGGCAATGTGCGCCGGACCTGAATCGTTGCCCACAAAAATCGAAGAGCCGGCGGCCAGAGCGATCAATTGCCGCGCGTCGAGAGAATCGGCAGCCACAGCGATGCCGTGCAAACCGGCATGGACTTCGCGCGCGACTTCATCGTCGCCCGGACCGAGATTGACGACCGCGGCCATCTGATGAGCGTCGCGAAGCCAGCCCGCCAGCTCGGCAAAACGGGCGACGGGCCAGCGCATCTCCGGCAAGCGCGCGCCGGGTTGCAGCAGAGCGTATCGCGCGCCGGGCGCGATTCCCTTCCCTTTGAGCATCCGCTCGACCGATTCGACCGCGTCGCTGCGCGGAAATACGCGGGGGCGCGGGACAGGGCCTCGCGGCAAGCCGCAAAAATAAAATTGCGACATCCGGTGTTCGGCGGCGTGAACGAACGCGCGGCCGTAGAAATCCCAGGCGTCGGGCACCTTCACGTTGTAAGCGAAGTCATATTGATAGCCGCTCCATCCAATGCGCGCGGGAGAACCCGAGAGCCCGGTCAAGATGGCGCTGCGAGGCCCGCCGTGCTGGTTGAAGACGGCGGCGAATTTCTTTCGGCGGATGGCGGAGGCGGTCGCGGCGAATCCGCGCGAGAGCATGATCTCGGAAACGTCCGGATTCCCCTCGAGCACGGCCGCGCACCACGGCTCGGCGAGAACCGCGAGCTTCAGATCAGGCCGCCAGGAATGGAGTGCCGCGAGGGCCGGCGTCTCGAGAACAAGGTCGCCGAGCGAGCGGAGGCGAAGAATCAGTATTTCAGCGCCGGGCGGAAGGTTGAGAAGAAGTGAAGATGAATCACTCGGCTTCAATGCGAGCGTCGTCCACGAGCATCACGGGAATGTCGCCGCGAATGGGGTAGACGCGACGGCACGTCGGGCATTTCAGCCCTTGCTGATCCGGCGTCAGTTTCACCGGCGTCTTATCCTGCGGGCAGACCAGGATGTCCAGAAGCTCTTTCGAAACGGCCATGCAATTCCTCCCTGTGTAGGCACTGTAGCAGAGCGCGCGGCGCGGAAGCAACGTCGCGGGGGAAGCGAGGGATATCAGGAGAGCGAGGCCGTTTCGACTTCGAGACTGCCGCGCCACTCGAGGGAAGCGGAAAAATCGGCGGGCCAGACGGCGAGAATCTGCGAGCCTTGATAGATGCGCTCGAAACCGTCCTCGGATTCCGACACGGTTTCGATCGGCGCGATCCACCATTCGCGGGCGCTGGGAGCGCAGAGGCGGATGGCGAGTTTTTGCCACTCATCCACGAGATGCAATGCGGAAGCAGGCGCCACGGCGGACCAGCGCAAAGGGTGGCGTTCGCCGGCGATTTCAAAATAACGGTCGGGAGAAGAAGGAGCGAGCAGATTGAAAACCATTTCGATTCCGACGAGCAGCGGCTGGGAGGAGTGCGCGCGGCGGGACACCGACACGTCCAGAGCCAGGCGGAAGCCGTTCGCGAGCGAAGAAAGCGAAAAAGCTTTTTCGGCCGTCCAGCCGGAAGGCTCCGAAAGAACGAGCGACGGATTGGCGGGGCAAAGCGATTGGACGGAGTAGCGGCCGGCAGCGAGAGAAGCGTTTTCGTCCAGGCGGGAAGCGGAGAAATCGTCGAAGGTGCGCCCGGCGTCGAAAAGAAGCAGGCGAAAACAGTGGCGCGGCCAGCGGTCGTAATGCAGCCAGCGTTCGAGCCCTTCTTCCTTGCTGCGCGTTTGTTCGTGAATCGAGACGACGCCGGCCGGAGAGCCGCCGGCATCCCGAAGGCGAGCGTGATAGGACTCTTCGCGGCGAGCCAGAGAATTGATCATGCTGGTTTGCGAGGTGCGGCATTCGAGGGCGCAAACCGTGGCGCCGTCGGAAGGCTTGATCAGGGCGGCGCAGCGGTCGGAGGTGAGATAGAGCTCATCCTGCCCATCGGCGTCGAAATCGGCGAAGGAAACTGCGGAGTAATGGCGGGAATTGTGGAGCAGGCTGTCGGCGATTGTCTCGGCCTTGACGAGCGATTGCCAGAGCGCGGTGCGGAGGTGCGGCGTGTAAAGCCCGCCGAAAACGCCGTGCCAATAGGCGTCGTTGCACTGGCCGCGGTAGAGATGGGTTTCGGCTTCGTCGAGCGAGATGCGGAAAATCCTTCCGTGGCGGGAGGATTCGGCGAGGCGAGCGATTTTCTCGGAGACGTGAAGCATTTTCTTGTGCAGGAGATTCGCCTCCGGATACTTGGAGAAAAAGCTGCGCCAGGTGCCGCCGTGAAAGAAGGGCTTGGCGGTCGGATGAGCTGAAAATTCCTGGATCAGCGCGCGGTAGCGGCGGCGGGCGGGTGTGGGCAACGCCCATTCCATCATTTCGCCGTAGGAGGCGGCGGGAAGGTCGGCGCGGCCAAGAGGAGCCCGCGAATCGAGCGAGGCGGAGGGAGAAACCACATCGAGCCAGTCCGAATTGCGCTCGAGCGCGCTGAAAAAAGACTCGAGCCAGCCCTCGACGTAGCAAAGCGCATGCGTTCCCGGCCAGACGCCGAATTTTTCCAGGTCGTCGCCCATGAAGGCCGCCGCGCCGGGATGTTCCGCCGCGGCGGCGCGCAGGTGATTCAAAGTGTCGTCAACGGAATGGAACGGAATCAGGTAGCGGAGATTTTTCAGGCCGGGGAGGACTTCGACGGCGGCGCCCTGGTCTTCGGCGAGATAGGAGCCGTAGAGCTGGCCGGGCTCGAATCCGGCGGCGAGGAAATGATTGTCGTCCACGAGGGTGTAGCGGACCCCGGCCGATGCGAGAATCGAAGGGAGCTGGGGTTCCCAGACGCGTTCGGCAAGCCACGCGCCCGCGGGACGCCGGGAAAAATGCGATTCGAGATAATCGGCGAGACGCGCGATTTGCCGGCCGCGGTCGCGCTCGGGGATCGAGATCAGAATGGGTTCGTAGAAGCCGCCCCCGACCATCTCGACCTGGCCGCGAACCGCCAAATCGCGCAGCCGGTGAAGATATTCGGGATGGGCGCGCTCGATCCATTCGAGCAGCGAGCCGGTGAAATGCATGCCGAGGCGAATCGAGGGGTGACGCGCCAGAACTTCGACAAAAGGAGAATAGGATTTCTGAAACGCGCTTTCGAGGACATCGTCAAAATTGCCGACGGGCTGATGAGCGTGAAGCAACAGGACGATTTGAAATTTCGACACTCGAGGTCCTCAGTGAAGCATTTCAGAATAACCCCGGAGCCGCGAGCGGCACAAATCGGGGGCTGGATGCGCGACGCAAGAATGAGTACGAGGAAAGGGCTAGGCTTGGATTTCGGAGCGTGTGGCGGATGCGGAGCAGTATTTCGTCAAGCGTTCGGCCAATTTCGAGATTGCCTCATCCAGCGACGCATTCGAGGCCCCCTCCGGCGAGTAGATGACGACCAGAACATCGCGCGCCGATTCGGTGATCATGCTGCGAGTCGAGTCGCTAATCGGGCTTCCAAACGGTCCGGCGGGATCGGCTAGAACGGGGCGCCCTTCGAGACGCCAGGTCTGCTTGCCGATGCCCTGATACGTCTCGCCCGGGGCGCCGTGCCGAAAGGCGATAGGAGGCGCGATCCGCGAGCGGTCGTAGCACCCGTAAGGCCAGCCGGTTTCAATCGAGCCCAAATTGCCGATGTCGACCACGTTCGAGACCCGATAGAGGCCCTTCCCTTGAACGACGCGCCGGAGAAGCGCCTCGGAAGACGGCCTGTATTTGGATGGGTCCATCCCCCAGGATCGGAACATGGCGCGGACGGCCCGAGTGAACGGCGCTTCGGCCAAGGTTTCCTGCGTCCACTGGCTCCGCTTTGTTTCGCAAATCCCCTGCAGCAAGGCGGAGAGCTCGGCATTTCCCGCGGACACATGGACCGAGTCCGCTTCCACCACGCCGAGCTTGACGCCGGGAAGCGAGATTTGAATCCGCACGGGAGGATGTCAGTCCTGGGGATCGACAATCAGCTTTCCGGTCATTTTCTTGTGTCCCGATCCGCAGAGTTTGCAGCACTTGAAAGAATAGGTGCCGGGATCGTGAGCGGTAAATACGATTGTCACTTCCTCGCCTTTTTTGAGTTTGTAGCAGTCCTGCCCTTCGACAAACGAAAGTCCCGGGGGCGTGTTGGGAGCGCGGCCATCGCGAAAGGGATCGAGATGTATGCCGTGCGTGCGGTCCAAGGAAGTGACGAAGAGCTCGACGGTGGCCCCTTGCCTCACGTGAATTTCGGGGGGATCGAATTCGAAATCCTTCGCGGTCATGTGCAGCACAATGGGAGGGGCATTCGGCTTTTTCGCCGTGGGGAAATCCCGTGCCGTTCCGGGCAAAGCCAGCAACGCAAGAGTCGCAATCCACAGAGCAGTTCGCAAAGGAACCTCCCAAATTATTTCCGCCGCATTGAAAGGATATGCCGGGTCCGCCGAAAAGAAAAGGCAGGTGCGAAGACAGGCGCGAGATGACAAAATGAGAGGTGGCGGATGGAAGGCGGGCGCGGATCGGCGCTTTCCCGCGGCGAGCGGGAACGCTGTAAGGAACCGAGCGGGAAAGGAACGCAAGCGATGCCAGTAACAAAAGAACAGGTGATGGAAGCCTTGCGGCAGTGCTACGACCCGGAAATACCGGTCAATATTGTGGATTTGGGCCTGATTTACGAAGTCCAGACCGAGGAAGAGGGCAAAGTGCGGGTGAAGATGACGCTGACCTCGCAGGGCTGCCCGGCTGCCATGTCAATCCCCGACCAGGTGAAGGCGCGCGTCGCGGCGATCGAAGAAGTGAAGGACGTAAATGTGGACGTCGTGTGGGAGCCAGCGTGGAATCCGGGTTTGATCAGCGAGAACGGACGAAAACAGCTCGGATTGGAAGTCTGAAGGAACGCCGGAAAACCCGGCGCCCGAGAGCGCCCGCCCGACGCAAGTAAGCCTACTTTTTCTTGAACCAGTCGGCATTCACCGGAGTGAAGGCGGTCCACTTTTCAGGAAGATCTTCCAGGGCAAAGATCGCCGTAACGGGGCAAACCGGAACGCATGCACCGCAATCGATACACTCCTCGGGATTGATGTAGAGCTGCTTTTCGCCTTCAAACGCAGGCTCGTCTTTGCGCGGGTGAATGCAATCGACGGGGCAAACGTCAACGCAAGCGGTGTCTTTGGTTCCGATGCAGGGTTCGGCAATCACGTACGCCATGTACCAATCTCCTGAGAGCAAGAGTAAAGCCCGGCGCGCACAAATCATACGCCGCCCGGGACTGAATTATTTTTTATATCATCAATCCCAGGTCCAAACAAGTAGCCGAGCGGGACGCAATCGAGCATTGAAACGAGAGAGCCAAAAGTGAAATTGCCGCGCGGAGGCGGCCCGTCCGGGCGCGCGGGTTGCTCGAGAAGCGTTTGCGCGGCTAGAATGATTGCGATGGCCGGCGAAGGGAGCCCAATGCGCTTGGAATGGAAATCGACGCTGTGGCGACGCACGGGGAGAATTGCGGCGATGCTTTTTGCCTGGACCCTGATGTTGACCTCGGCCGCCGGCGAACACGCGGCGCCCGCCAGGGCGGGTCAAAAGACGGGAAACCATGCGGCGGCAGTTCAAATGCCGCTGGTGGACCTCGCCGGATATCAGCGATTGGTCGCGAAATACAGAGGCAAGCCCTTGCTCGTGACGTTTTGGGCCACGTGGTGCGAACCGTGTGAGACGGAATTTCCCATGATGGTGGAACTGGCCAAGAAATACGCCCCGCAGGGCCTGGTGACCATCGGCCTCAACATGGACGACGACTCCGATATAAACGTGGCTCACCACTTCCTCGAACGCCACAAGCCCGGATTCCCCAATTACCGGCAGAAGCCGGGAATCGATCTGGACGCCTTCTATCGTGGCGTGAACCCAGAGTGGAATGGAGCCATGCCCGAAACGATTTTTTACAACCGCAACGGCTCGATCGCAGGCCACTTCATCGGTGTGCAACCGCTGGAAATGTACGAGCAGGGGATTCGCACGATACTTGCGAGCCCTGTCGCGACCAGCAGGATTCTTGGTTCTCCTGCGACTCCGGGCGGACAATAGACCCATCGCCAGGACCGATACCCCAACAGCCGAAGGAGATACCCTGAAATGCTCAACATGCGAGGGACCCGCCTGACGTGGCTCGGCCATTCGGCGTTTCGCATCACGACGCCGAGCGGAAAAGTGATCGTGATCGATCCGTGGATCGAATCGAACCCCATGTGCCCGGCGGAGTTGAAGAAATTCGACCGCCTCGACACGCTGTTGATCACCCACGGACATTTCGACCACATCGCCGATGCCGTTGACCTGGCGAAAAAATTCGAGCCCCAAGTGGTCGCCATTTTCGAAACTTGCCTGTGGCTGGAATCAAAAGGCGTGAAAAACACAACGGCGATGAATAAGGGGGGAACGCAGAAGGTTGGAGAGATCGAAGTCACGATGACGGATGCCGTTCACTCCTGCGGAATTCTCGACGGCGACGAGGTGATTTACGGCGGCGAGGCGTGCGGGTACGTCGTGCGCTTGCCGGGAGGATTGACGCTGTACCATTCCGGGGACACGGCCCTGTTCGGCGACATGAAACTCATCGGAGAGCTCTATACGCCGCAGTTGATCCTGCTGCCCATTGGTGACCATTACACGATGGGGCCTCGCGAAGCCGCTGTCGCCATCCGCTTGCTGGGAGCGCGGCACATGGTGCCCATGCATTTCGGGACATTCCCCGTCCTGACGGGACGTCCTGAAAGGCTGCGCGAACTCACCGAAGACATCAACGGGCTTGAAATTCACACGCTGAAGCCGGGCGACTCCCTGGGCTGAGAGAATCGGACCCATTTTGCCGAATTCAAAAGAAAGGCGGAGCGATGGCGGGAATCCTGGATGCAAAGGTTGAGAAGTATCTGGACCGGTTGTTGCCGGAGCGCGACGCGATACTGGCTGAGATGGAAGAGTACGCCGCGAAGCACAAAGTCCCGATCATCGGGCCGGCGTGCGGGCGCCTGCTCGCTCTGGCAACGCAGCTGGCCGGCGCAAAGCGAATCTTCGAGATGGGTTCGGCCATCGGCTATTCCACGCTGTGGTTTGCCCGCGCCGCTGGCCCCGGCGCGGAGGTTTATTACACCGACAGCGATCCCGCGAATGGCAAGCGCGCCCGGGAATATTTCGAGCGGGCGGGGGTCGCGGACAGGATCCGGCAGTTGACGGGCGACGCCATTGAATCGTTCGAAAAAACTCCCGGCGATTTCGACGTGATCTTAATCGACATCAACAAGCCGCAATATCCGAAAGCGCTGGAAAAGGCCGTGCCGAGGCTGAAAAGCGGCGGAGTGCTGATCACGGACAACGTTTTGTGGAGCGGAAAAGTGGCGCGCCCGGGCAAGGACAAGGAGACGCGGGCGATCCAGAAATTCAATGAATCCATGTATGCGCTGAAAGAGCTCTTTCCGGTGATTGTGCCGCTGCGCGACGGCGTGGCGATTTGCCGGAAGGCTTGAAACGGACAACGTCGAGGTATTCAGGCGGCAAAAAAAGCCCCGGTGAAGATTCGCCGGGGCTTTTTCATTGGATGAACGTTCGTTTGACGCCTATTGCTGGTTGATCGTCAGCGGTTGCGTCAGCCTGAAGTGCAAGCGCGTCTCGGCCGGAAGAGTGAAGTCTCGCTGCCCCGTGAATGCCGCGCCCGCCGTTCCCGCTCCGCCTCCGGCCAGCGCCCCGATTGCCGCGCCTTTTCCTCCGCCGGCCAGAGCTCCGACGATCGCGCCAAAGGCCGCTCCGCCTCCCGCGCCGATTCCGGTCCGCTTGCCGCGGCCCTTCCCCTCTTCCTCATAGCTGGAACTTTGCACCTGATATTTCTGGCCGTTCACGGTGACGGAATCGAGAGTCAGAGCCAGCATAGCTCCGCCCTTGATGCGGCCCGCGGATTGCGCCTGGGTGATGGTTCCCGTGGCATGCGCCCCTTGCGGAATCGCCGTCTGCCCGGCCACGGTGACCGGCGCGGCGAGAGAAGCGACGAAAGCGTCTCCGCTGCTGTTGGTTTTTGTGCTGATGGCCTGGTCGAGCGTGACGGTAAGGACCGTCCCGGCGGGAACCACGATGGGAGGCGGAGGGGGAGGAGGTTGCGGGGCCGGATTGTTCTGGGCCGCGGGCGCGTTGCCGGGCTCGCCGGCGGTATTCGAAGCCGAATTCTGAGATTTGGACGAGCCGCTGCATCCCGCCAAGAAAAGGGCGATTGCCAGGACCGCCCAAGGCGTCGATTTCGATTTATGCATGATTGGCGCTCCTATTCAGGACGTGAATTGGGAAGGCGATGAACCGGGTATCGCGAACAAAAACATTTTAGAACACCCGCCGGGGAGTGGCAATCATGCGTCGCGAAAGGCGGAGAGGCACGCGCTTGGAACTAGCGGGACGCGCTCGCCGCGGACCTCGGCAGCAGATTCCGGAGGAAGAAAGCGAGATTGGCGGGGCGCTCGGCGAGGCGGCGCATGAAATAAGGAAACCAATCGGAGCCGAAGGGAATGTAGACCCGGAGCCGGTAGCCCTCGCGAATAATCTGGCGTTGCAAGTCGGTGCGAATCCCGTAGAGCATTTGAAATTCGAATTGGTCGTTTGCGATTTTCCGCTCGCGGACGAAATCCCGGGTGGCCCGGATCATGTTCGGATCGTGCGTGGCGATCCCATGGTAGATCCCGCTCGAGAGAAGAATTTTCATGAGCTTGACGTAATTGGCGTCCACGTCGGCCTTGCGGGGAAACGCGATTTCCGGCGCTTCCATGTACGCCCCCTTGCAAAGGCGGATGCGGCATCCGGCCGCGAGCAGTTCGCGGACGTCCTGTTCGGTGCGGTAGAGATAGGCTTGCATCACCGTTCCGACGGAGGGATAGCGGGCCCGCACGCGCTTCACGATGTCCACGGTGCGCTGCGTGTAGGCCGAGCCCTCCATATCCACGCGGACGAAATTCCGAAGATCGGCGGCGTGGGCCACGATTTTCTCGAGGAGTTCGCCGCAGAGCGATTCGGAAAGATCGAGGCCGAGCTGCGTAAGCTTGAGCGAAACATTCGCATCCAGCTGCTCCCGCGAGATTCGATCGAAGATGCCGAGATAGCCATCGGCCGCGCGGCGGGCTCCGGCTTCATCGGCCACGTTTTCGCCGAGAAGATCGAGGCTCGTGAGATGCCCGGAACGATTGAGGACGCGGACGGCGGCCACGGCGTCCTCGACCGATTCGCCGGCCACGAAGCGGCGAGCCACGGCGCGGCTGGCCCGGCTGCGCATCATCCACGGAGCCAGGCGCTTGCTTTCCGAGAGTCGAAGCAAGAGAGTTCGCATCAGGCCAAGGGGATGGAACCGCAGAATGGTTGCCGAAGCTGGAATTCCATTTCTTCTCGATTATGCCGCGTCTTGAACCGCGGGACTAGAGTTTGTGCCCTTCCAGATATTTCTCGGCGTCAATGGCGGCCATGCAGCCGGAGCCGGCGGCGGTGACCGCCTGGCGGTAATGATGATCCTGGACGTCGCCGGCGGCGAAGACGCCTTCGACGCTGGTCTTGCTGCCGTCGTGGGTCAGAATGTAGCCCGCTTCGTCGGTCTCGATCTGTCCGCGGAATACCTTGGTGTTGGGATCGTGTCCAATCGCGACGAAGACGCCTTCGACGTCAACGAACTGGGTCGCGCCCGTCGCGGGGTTGCGAAGTGTGACCCGCTCGACGGCCTCTTTTTCGGCGCCGTGAACTTCTTCCACGACAAAAGGAGTGAGGAATTTGATTTTTTCGTTGGCGCGGGCGCGGTCGAGCATGATCTTGGTGGCGCGAAATTCGTCGCGGCGGTGAACGATCGTGACCGTCTTGGCGAACTTGGTGAGGAAGGTGGCTTCTTCCATCGCCGTGTCCCCGCCGCCGACCACGAGAATATCCTTGCCCCGGAAAAAGAAGCCGTCGCAGGTGGCGCAGGTGGATACGCCGCGGCCCAGCAGCTGCCGCTCCGATTCAATGCCCAGCATTCGCGCGGAAGCGCCGGAAGCGATGATCAGGGTCTCGCACTCATAGGTTTCCTTGCCGGAGACGATCTGGAACGGCCGCTTGGAAAGATCCACGGAATTGACGGCGCCGGAGCGAAACGCGGTGCCGAACCGCTGCGCCTGTTTGCGCGCGTTCTCAATCAGCTCGGGGCCGAGAATGCCGTCGGGAAAACCGGGGAAGTTCTCGACCATGGTGGTAAGAGAAAGCTGCCCGCCGGGCTCGTAGCCGTCGAGGACCACGGGTTGCAGGTCCGCCCGCGCCGTATAGATCGCGGCGGTCAGCCCCGCGCAGCCGCTTCCGATTATGATGACCTTGTGCACGTTGCTCTTCTCCCGCGAATTGGATGACGACAGACTGGATGGCGACTCAGGACACAAGAGATGATTGTAGCATTGTCCGCGAAGAGAACGAGGGCGGGGAGAGGCGGTCCGGAGCGGCATGGAATTGCCGGGAATGACGCCCTGCGCGATAATGCCGCGCGGAACCGCCGATGCCGAAAACCATCCAATTATTCCGGCTGATCAACGACACGATTTTCCTGCTCCTCGGCGGACTCGTCATCCTGCTGGCCGTCACCCGGACGGTGATGCTGCCGGCGAGGCCGATGGCGCTGGTGCTGCTGGGAATTTTCCTGATGTACTGGGGAGTGCGCGCTTGGGTCAAGCCGGAGCCGGGAGTGGCCAAGGAGCAATTGGTCGCGCGAGCGGTTTCGCTGCTGCTGGTGGGGCTGTTGGTGGCGGCGATTCCGCTGTTGCCCTTGCGTCATGCGGGAATCCTGCTGGGAGCGGCGGGATGCGTGCTGGTTCTCCGCGGGCTGGCCGGAATCCTCGCTTTCGTCCGGACGCTGTGAAGAATGCGATGCGCGCCGGATTTGCCGCTTGCCATGCCGCCGAGTACCCGATACTCTCCCGATTGCCAAGGCTCCCGGCCCGGGCAGCCGGAGCCCGGATTTCCCCGCCGAATCGGAAAAATCAACCACGCAGGAGGAAAACAACATGCTGAAGGAATTCAAAGAATTCGCGATGCGCGGCAACGTGCTGGACATGGCCGTGGGTATCATCATCGGCGCGGCCTTCGGAAAGATCGTGACGTCGCTGGTGAACGACGTGCTGATGCCGCCATTCGGTCTGATTCTGGGGAAAGTCGATTTTTCGAGCCTCTTCTTGAACATCTCGGGAAAGGATTATCCGACCCTCGCGTCCGCGAAGGCGGCGGGCGCGGCGACGATTAATTACGGCACGTTCATCAACAACGTGATCGATTTTCTGATCGTGGCGTTCGTGATCTTTCTCCTGGTCCGCCAGGTGAACCGGTGGAACAAGCCGGCGCCGGCTGCCGCTCCGGCAACCAAGGAATGCCCCTACTGCGTTTCGACGATACCCGACAAAGCCACGCGGTGCCCGCAATGCACTTCGGAGCTGCGCGCGTAAGCGAACCCTGCGGATCAGAAGCGGTTTCGGATTTTCGTCAGGTGCTGGCGCAGGCGCTCGACCACGGCGCTCGTCTGGCCCTGTGCGATTTCGCGTTCCACTTCATCGAGAGAAAAGTGCACGATGTCGTGATGGTGCACCTCGGTGCCGGGGAGCTTGTCGCTGAGCTCGAGCCAGACCTTGTGCAAGAGATCGATTTCATTCGGAGTGAGGCGCGGCGCGTGCGGCCCGAGATAGAAGATCTGCTCCTGGCCCGTGGGAGTGAAGATTTCCAGGGTCACGCGCGGACGCGGCTCCGGCATCCGCTCCCAGGAAAGACCGATTTCCCGAGCCTGTTCCGTGACGGGCATTTTC
The DNA here is from genome assembly GCA_035503815.1 of Verrucomicrobiia bacterium. Classification (GTDB taxonomy): domain Bacteria; phylum Acidobacteriota; class Terriglobia; order Acidiferrales; family UBA7541; genus Palsa-295. The sequence continues at coordinate 108,078 of DATJTF010000015.1, read as the reverse complement.
GCCGAACTCCCCACGACAATGGTGCTCGACTGAAGATTGTTCGACGTGCGCAAAATGCCTTCCCAAAGATCGTTGGAGGCCGCCACCGCCAGCCGAACGGGCTTCCCTTCCTTCTCCGCGATGGCCAGCACTTTTGTGAATAGAAGTTGTTCCATGGTGCTGAAAAGCTGGTCGGGAGCCAGATCGTATTCCCCGGAAGCGGCGCGGCGAAGCATGCGCACATGAAGGACGACCACCTGGGCCTCGCGGCGGTCGGTCCGCCTCAGCACCGCTTCGAGATGGTAAAGAGCGTAGTAGGTGCTCACGGGAACCAGGATGTTCCCGGGCGCGACGCCCACGTTGACCGGATTTAATTCCGCTTCGGGCGCCAGGTTGAACTGGTCGAGCTCGACATGCGCCGGCGTGCCGGAGGATTTCCGCGTGCGATACTCCGAGTACTCAAAAACGGTAAATAAGAAGATCGAGAAAGTGACGCCGGCGATTGTGGCGCTCGGCTTCGTGAACAGGTTGATTACCGCAATCGAAAGAAGGACGAGGGTGATCAAGCCGAGCCCGATTGGAATCTCGACCCCGAAAATCACCGGATTCAGCGGAACGCGGTATTCCCGATTCTGAGGATGGGTGTAGCGAAGGACCAGCACCGCGATGCCCTTCATCGAAAAGCTCCAGATCACTCCGAAAGCGTAGAGGTTGCCGAGGAAGGTCACGTCTCCGCGGCTGATCAGGATGGTGACGATCTGGAAGAGAACGACCATGTTGATGATGCGGTGCGTGGTGCCAAATCGCGGGTGCGGGTGGCGGAACCAATCGGTGAGCACTCCGTCTTCGGAAACGCGGTTCAGAACGCCATTCGAGCCCACGATCGCCGTGTTCACCGCTCCGGCCAGGATCAGGGTGCCGACCACGACGACAAATACGTGGAACGCGAGTCTCAATTGGAAGCCGCCGACGAGATGCATCGCCAGTCCGCCGATTAAATTCTCCGTGAAGTGCGGGCGGATATTGTCGGGAATAATCATCACGGCGAAGAACGAAACCAGCGACGTGAAAAGCAGGCTGTAGATGAAAATCACCAGCCCGGCCTTCTTCAGATTGGGCAGTTTGGGATGCTCGATTTCGCGGTACACCTGCGCGAGGGATTCTTCGCCGCTCATCGCCAGCACCGAATGTCCCAAGCCGACCATGACGGCGATGATGGTGATGGTGTGAGCCAGTTTCCAGCCGGAAAGCCAGCCCAAAGAATCTCGATCGAGCTTCATGTTGGCGGGGATGGGCGCGGGCGGGAGATGCCACGATCCGCGCACCCACAACGTCAGCAGGCACCACCCGATGAGCATCACAACCATCACCGTCGTGAGCTGCATGATGCGCAGCGCCTTCCCGCTCGATTCCGGCACTCCCTTGACGTTCTCCCACCAGAAATACAACGTGATGAAAATCGCCACGGCCGCGGCGGTGCCGTTGACGTTCAAATGCAACGGGAAATTCGCGTACTTGAACAGTTCGTTCACCACGCCGACCAGATATTGGCCGGCCGAAACGCCGCTGATGGGCCCCGTGAGTACGTAGTCGAACATCAGCGCCGAAACCGAAAACTTCGCCAGCGTTCCGCCCAAGGCTTCTTTGACGACGCGGTAGACTCCGCCGCGGACAAACATGCTGCAGCTCTCGACGTAAATCGCCCGCACGGCATAGCTGAACAGCATGATGCCCAAAATGAACCAGGGAGCCGTCTTGCCGATGAACTGCTCGGCCTCGCCGCCCGCGTAATACGCCGAGGAGGCAAGGTCGTTGAGGACGATCGCCGCCGCCCGCCAAAAGGAAATGAAGGCGAGCATGGCCGTGGTGGCCACCAAGACTTTGGCGGCGGGGCGGCGCGAATTCAGCGAGAAGAAACTATTCGAAGAATCGGAGGTCATGGGTCCGAGATCAAGATATGAACCGGGACTATACGTCGAAAGGTTACAAATTGGAATGCACAGCTATGCCGAAGTTTCTTTGGCAACAGCGCGAAATTCTTTCGCGCACGCTTCGCAGGGGCAAATTTCGCGCAAATGCTCGAAACTGAAAATTCCGGTCGCGTGGCTGTCGGAGAATTCAATCTGTATCGCGTAGTTTCCGACGGCGGCGGCGCCCCGCGCCGTCACTTTTGGCTTGTACATCGGAAGCAGCGTGCTGCTGGGATTCTTGGACTTCTTTTCGCGTTCGTCGTTGCACAGCGCGCAGGGACAGCAATCGCGCAAGTAGGGAAAGTCATAATGGCTCGCATGGCCGTCGGCCCACACCACGTCCACACCCTGCCCCGTGGTGACGTGAACCTTCAAGCTTATTGGCTTTTTACGTCCGTCAATTGGAAGCGGCATGACTCACTTCATTGTAGCAAAGAGCGGCGGGAGCGAGTCAGAGCGAAGGGCAGCAGGAGCCGCGCGGAATGGGATTGCCGTGGGGACAGGTCTTGGGATGATTCAAAAAGGTGCAGATCCGCTGGTCGAGCTCGGGGCTGATGATGTGCTCGAATTTGCAGGCGTGCGAATCCGCTTCCTTTTCGGCGATCGCAAACGTGTCGGTCAACAGACGCTCGGCCAGGCGGCGCCGGCGCACGATATCGCGGGCGCGGTTCAGGCCTCGCGACGTCAGTGCGACCTCGGTCTTTTGAACTTCGAGCAATCCCAGGTCCTGCAGCCGGGCAATCAATCGCCCGGGGTCCTGCCCCGCTCGCTCGCGAATCCGATCGAGAACCGGAGCCACGCCCTCTTCTCCGCACACCCAGACCTGTTCCAGAAGGTGGTCGAATTGAACTTCCTCTTCCGGAGAAAGCGAAGTGATCTGCGCCAAGCGGCCGTGAGAGAGCTCGATACGGCGGTCGGCGAGCTGCCCGATGGCAAGAGAATGAGTCACCATGAGAATCGTGCGGCCCTCGGCGTGAAGGTCGTGGAGAAGGCGGATCACGGACTGTTCGTTGGCCTCATCGAGATTGCCCGTGGGCTCGTCGGCGAGGAGAAGCTTGGGATGGTTGATCAGGGCGCGGGCAACCGCCACGCGCTGCTGTTCGCCGCCGGAAAGTTGCGAAGGGAGATGCTGGATGCGATCGCCGAGGCCCACGCGCTCCAGAGATTCGCGGGCCTCCTTCTCATCCGTGGTGCTGTGGAAATACTGGGCGAGCATGACGTTTTCCAGCGCGGTCAGATACGGCACCAGATGGAATTGCTGGAACACGAAACCGATTTTCTCCGCGCGGAATCGGGCCAGCCCCGCTTCGTCCAGGCGCGCCACGTCCGTGCCGGCCACCACGGCGCGGCCGCCGGTGGAAGAATCGAGACCTCCCAGGATATTGATGAGCGTGGTCTTGCCGGAACCCGAGGGACCCATGATTGCGATCCATTCGCCCTCTTCGACGGAAAACGTAATTCCGTCCAAAGCCCGGACGTTGCCGTATTGCTTGGTCAATCCTTCGATCTCGAGGACCTTAGCCACTATTCCCCCCGCAAAATCACGGCGGCTTTCACGCGGCCGAGCGAACGCAAGGGCAACGCTCCGGCGACGGCGACGCCGAGCACAAGCGCCATCGTGAGCGGCAAAACCTCCCAGCGCGTGGAAATCGCCGCACCGAACACTCTCCGCCCCATCCATCCAGACAATTCGACGCCGACCGCCCAGCCGATTAATCCGCCGGCGGCCGCGAGTATGGCGACCTCGGCGACGAACAAAGTCATCACCCGCGTGATCGAACCCCCGAGCGCCTTCATCAAGCCCACATCCACTCGGCGCTCCATGGTCAAAGCCGCCATGGTCGCCAGGACGCAAAGAGCCGTGAGAACCAGAATCAAGCTTACCGTGGAGATTACCAGCAGGCGAATGCGGTGGAGCAGGTCTCCCGCGCCTTTTGTGACCTGCCGGATGGGGTTAACCTGAAGCCCGGGCAACGCCGATCGAAGCTGTCCCGTGACCCCGGAAATCGCTGCCGGCGCCGGCATGACGCTCAATTGGACCAGGCTGATATGACCCGACAGGGCTGCCATCGCTTGCACCGCGGAAAGATTGGCGAATATCTGATCGTCGGCAGTGTCACCCGAATTGATTACTCCCTGGATGACAAATTCGGACGAGCGCCCAAGATAGTCGATTTGAATCGTGTCGCCCGGCTTCCACAGGAAACGATGGGCCACGTTGCTCCCGACGAGGCAGTGTGTGAGATCCCCGCGGGAGCTTACCCAATTCCCGTCGATTTTCCAGGTGGGGGCCAGAAGGCGGGATTGGTCCAGCCATGTGCCGGTGAGGACAACCGGGGTGCCGCTGACGCGAGCCACGACAAAAAGATCCGGTGCGGCCGCGAGAATGTCACCCGAATGAGCGGACTCGACGGCGTCCATCACGGATTTCTCGTCGAGGAGAGACGGCACGGCTGCCCCCGCATCCTCGGATACCGCGACATTCCGCGGAGCGATCACCACGTTGGCTCCGTAGGTTTGAAACTCCTGCGACAACTTGTGCCGGATGTCGAAGCTCAGATTCAACAGCGAGGAGACTACAGCCGCGCCGCTCACCAGCGCGACAAGCGCCACCACCAGCCTCCCGCGGCTTCCCCGGATCAAGCGCACCAGCAGCCGTCCAAACATCACTCGCCTCGCAGTATCGGCGCCGGCTGGAAGCCCATGGCGCGGCGCAGGGGGATCAGGCTGCCGGCGATCGCGACGACTCCCGCCAAGCCCAGGATCACGGGAAGAAGAATCATGCGAGGCGTGGCGGGCGCCCCGAATACGGTGTCTCCCAATGCCCAGGCAAGCACGACTCCGCACACAAAACCGATCGTCCCCCCGCCGGCCGCGAGGATCAGCTGCTCCACCAGAAAAATTCCGGCCACCAGATAGTTGGAAGCTCCCAGAGCTTTCATGACTCCCACTTCGGCGCGCCGCTCGATTACGGTTGTCGCGGAAGTGGCTCCCACGGCCAGAGCCGCGGCAATAATCGCGGCCAGCGTGACGATCCAGAACAGAGTTCCCACACGGGACAGGATTTCTCCTTCCGTTTCGGCGACTCGGCGGATGGGACGAACATTCGTCCCCGGAAGAGCCGTCTCCATCTGCGCGCCGATCGAGGAAATATAGGGAGAGCAGTACCAGCGGTCGTGCTCCGCGGGAGTCATGGTTGCCGGATCACGCTCGGAAAGACCGTCGGCGGGCTTGGTGAGCGCGCTGACGAAAAGCTGCCGGAATTCTCCCGGATGGTCCGAAAGCTTTTGAGCGACACCAAGCGGGGCGATCAAGGCATGATCCTCGGAACCTCCCGTGGAGACAACTCCGGTTATATAGAGGGGAATGAGCTCCGCCGAGGCTCGACCGGCAGTCGAGCCAGCCTGGACGTAAATCGTCTTTCCGGCGGCGATCTCGCCAGGGTATTGAGCCGCCAATGCCGATCCGGCCACGCCTTCATTCGCGCCGTCGCGAAACCAGCGGCCGCGAACCGTCCACCAGGGATGCGTCGAGGCCAATCCCGTGGTGAAAGTCGTTCCGTCGGGAACCGGAACACCGTGCTCGTACCACGTTCCAATCAGAACGATCGGATGGAGAGAACCGTTCTCGGACAGGCGGAACGAAGCCGGAACATCGAGAAAGGGCGTAAATCCGATGATGTTGTTGCGCCAGAAAATCGTCTTCAATTTTCCCAAGTCATCTTCGGGAAGATACGCGCCCTCATCCACGGGGCGGTAATCCACACCGCCGACTTCCAGAGGAAGGGAGTCCGATTGGGGCGTGACCAACAGGTTGGCTCCCAGACTCCGGAATTCGCGCGCCAAACGGTCTCCGACCTCGAGCGCCACGGAAAGCGTGGCCGTGGCCACCGCCATGCCCACCATCAGCGCGGACGCCGCGAGAATCTTGCGGCGCGGGTTGCGTACGAAGGACTCTCCCACCAGGCGCGCGAACATTTTTAACGGGTGTGAATCATAGACGTCGCATCGGACAGCGCGGAAAGATCCACCACGATCTCGCCATCTTCGAATTTGGACTTCACGCCGATCGGATTGCATCCACCGCGCTGTCCAATCGAAGGAATGTAGATCGCAGCGCCGCAATTCCGGCAAATGAGGTTCTGGCCCTCCAGGCGATAGCCCACCGGCCCGCAAATCTGGCAGGCGTCGAGTGCCACGCCATATTCGCCGTTGACCTTGTGGACCACGAGGAAGCGCGTGACCGTGCCGTTTACGTCGGCGGTAAAGAAGTGCAGGCTTCCCTGCGTGATTTCCGAAATCGGGATGCGGACCTGGGCGTTCACGGCCGTAAGCGGCGTGGCGTCGGGCGGGGCCGCCGCGGCGCGGGCATAGACGAATTCGGCGGTAAACATCAGGACGACGACAATGCAAATCGTGGCGGCCGCAAAACTCCAGCGCCTCTGGCGGCGAAAGATCCATTCGCGCATCCGCCGTTCTGCCGGATTCGCCGAATCGCTCGCCGGGGGGCGCCGCACGCTAAACCATTCGCGAAGAACCGCCAGCGCGGCTGCACCGAGAATCACAATGAAGAAGAACACTTCGTTGCGAACGATGGGGCCGACCGTCGCCATCTCCGCCTTGCTCGATGGCAGCCACATCGCCTCGCTCATTTCATGGATCCCGGTCAGGAAGAGCTGAAACGCGACTACCCACAGGATAAACGTGGTGGCGGAAAAGAAGCGGTGCAGCGGGATTCGCAGCGTGCCCTGAAAAAAGAACAATCCCACGGCCACGGCCAAGCCGATGCCCAGCGCCGTCCCGATCCATACTTGCAGCCCTTCGCTCGAAAGCTCGACTGCCCGGAGAATCAAAATGAGTTCAGCGCCCTCGCGCAAAATCATCAGAAAGACAAAGACAGCGATGCCCCATCCGGCGGCGCGCGAGGTCTTCTGGGCGTAGGCTTCCACGCGCTGCTCGATCTCCTTGCGCAGGCTGCGCGCCACGCGGTTCATCCACACCACCATGGACACCACCAGCACGCCCGCAAAAAGCATCAGCAAACCCTCGAATCCGTCCTCGCTGATCTGCCATTTCTGGAGGAGCACGGCGGCGGCGAAGCTGGCGGCAACCGCGGTCGCCACGCCGCCCCAGGCATAAGCCGCCAGGGAGCGGCGGCCGGTGCGGTTGAGATAGACGAGGACGATGCCGACGATAAGGGCGGCTTCAACGCCTTCGCGAAGCGCAACAAGCAGGGCAGGAAGCATGATCCTCTAGTTGCAACACAGTTGCAACTGACCTTCAAGTCTATCCCACCACTCCCCCAAATGCAACCCGAATTCACCCTTCGGACGGATTCCCCGCTTCCCTGTACAATACCTCTGGGACTATGCCGCTCCGTGGACATCCCCGCCGAACCCTGCTGGCGGGCGCCTTAGCCGCGCTTGTCGCCCTGCCCTCGCTTTCCTGGCCTCATCCCCTCTTCGCCGGCCATGCCTTCACCCAGCCGCCACAGCAGGAGACGAACTCATTCAAGTTTCAGCCCGACGCAAAAAAGGCCAAGGAAGCCTACCGCGAGGGGCTGGAAGCCGAAGACAAGAAAGATTGGACCGACGCATTCATCGACTTTTCGGACGCGGTCAATTTCGCCCCCGAAAATAAGGAGTACTTATACCATCGGGAGATTGCGCGGAGCCAGCGCGTCCAGGCGAAAATGGAGAAGGCGGAGGGCGACGCCGTTTCCGGACGCCTTGAACTCGCTTTAAGCGAGCTGCGCGAGGCTCATGAAATCGATCCCACAAACTCGGTGGTTCGCGCTCGCATCTCGGAGCTTTCGGCCCTCCTGCCCGTCCCGTCCGAGCCCGTCAAGGCGAGCCTGAACGTCGGTCCTCCTGTCCATCTCGATTACCTTCCGGGGAAAAAGAGCTTCGACATACGAGGCGACGTCGAAACCGCCTACGAACAGGTCGCCCAGCAATTCGGCGTGGAAGTCGCGTTCGACGAAGATATCGTTCCGCAGCCGTTTCGGTTGCACGTGGATTCGCTCGATTTCCTGCACGTCATGGATCTGATCGGGGAAGCCACCGGGACGTTCTGGCGGCCCCTGACTTCGCGCCTCTTCTTCGTCTCGCCGGACACGCCGCAAAAACGGAAACAATACGAACTCTCGATCGTCAGGACGGTCCGGCTGCCGGCCTCGGAGAATCAGGAGGAAATGACGCAAGTGCTGCGCACGGTTCGCGAAATTTCCGGCATCACGCGAACTGAAATGGACGCCCGCAACGGCACTCTCACTCTGCGGGGCTCGCCGCGCGCCATGGCCATCGCCACGGGGCTGGTGGACAACCTCGAGCAGCCTCCCGGCGAAGTCATTCTCGAAATCCAGGTCCTGCAAGTGGACCGCAACTACGCGCAGGAACTCGGCATCACCCCTCCGCAAACCGGAACCGTATATGCGATCACGCCGCAGCAGATCAGCGAGGCGGAACAGTCGGTATCGGGGCTGGTCAGCGTCCTCGAACAGATTTTCGGGACGCCCTCCTCGCTCTCCGGGCTCAACAGTTCGCAGATCGGTTCCCTGCTCACCTCCGGGCAGCTGGGCGCGGGCACACTGATACCCCCGCTCGTGGCATTCGGCGGCGGGCTTACCACCTTTTTCTCCACGCTTCCCGGCGCGACCGCCAATTTTTCCACCGTCCTGTCTCTCGTCCACAGTGGCCAGCGGATCATTTTGCGCGCCGACGACGGAAAGCCGGCGACGTTCTTTGTCGGCGACCGCGTCCCCGTTTCTCTCGGACAATACTCCGCCAGCCTCACTGGAACCGCCTCGGGGCTTTCTGGCGTTACCAGCCAGAGCTTCCCCACCACGACGCTTCCGACCGGCAATGGACCGCAATTCATTACCGTCGCGGACCTGCGGGACCAGGGCTCCAGCGATTTGATCGTGGCCAACAGCACCGACAGCACTCTCTCCGTCTTTCTCAGCAACGGCGATGGAACTTTCCAGGACGCCATCAGCCCCGCTCCGGTCACGGGGAAGACCCCCGTCGCAATTGCCACCGGAAACTTCAACAACCTTTCGACGGCGCCAAACCCGGACTCCTTCCCCGATCTCGCTGTCGCCGACCAGGGCGCAAACACGGTCTCGATCCTTCTCGGCAATGGCGACGGGACGTTCAAACCGAAAGTGGACTTGCCGACGGGCATTGGGCCCGACGCCGTCGCCGCCGCCAATTTCCACGACAAGACGAACACCAACCTCGACCTCGCCGTCGCCAATTTCACCGACAACACGATCTCCCTGTTTCCCGGCAATGGCGACGGGACCTTCGGCGCCCCCGTGACCTTGGTAACTGGAGCCGGGCCGAGCTCGATTGTCACCGGAGATTTCAATGGCGACGGACATCAGGACATCGCCGTCACAAACAAAGCCAGCAACACCGTTTCCGTTTTTCTGGGGAATGGCGATGGAACATTCCGGGCCCGGGTGGATTACCCGACAGGCAATGCTCCAGTCTGGGTCTCGGCGGCCGACCTTCGCGGAATTGGAACGCTGGACCTGATCGTCGCGAATAACACGGACGACACGGTTTCGGTTCTGCTGGGAAACGGCAACGGCTCATTCGCGGCTCAGACGACGTATCCGGCAGGAAGCGCGCCTACTTCGATTGCCGTAGCCGATTACAACGTGGATGGGATCTTGGATCTGGCCGTCTCCGATGCGAACGACAACGCCATTTCGCTGCTGCTGGGGCTCGGCGACGGGACGTTCAGCACGAACGTGGAACTATCGGTGGGGACCAGCCCTTCCTCGATCGTCACCGCCGATTTCAATGGCGACGGCCGGGCAGACGCCGCGGTGGCCAACTTCGGATCGAACACCGCGACGGTCATTCTCAATTCCTCGATTTATTCCGCCTCGACCTCTCCCGGAGCGGGCACTCCGTTTCCCGGCGTGCAGTACATCGACGTCGGCGTTAAGGTGAAGGCCACGCCGCGCGTTCATCCAGACAACGATGTTTCGCTGCAACTCAATCTCGATATCAGCAGCGTGACCAGCACGAGTTACAACGGCATTCCCGTAATTTCCAACCAGGCCGTGACCCAAACCGTCCGCGTCCACGCCGACCAGCCCACCTTGCTTGCCGGATTCCTCGAGCCCCAGAGCACAGTGGGAATTAACGGCACACCGGGTATCGCGTCAATTCCCGGTGCCGGGTCCATCCTGAGCAATGGAAGCGTCCAGAATCAGAAGACCGAACTGCTGATTTTGATCACGCCGCACGTCGTTTCTCAGACCCACCGCATCGACCAGGTAATCTACGCGGGGCATGGCGGCGTCGAGGGAGGCGCCGGCGCATCCGAACTCGGGCGCGGATTCGGCGAACCCGCCATGGAAAATGAACGCCAGCGGCTATTCCGGCAGGAACAGCGCATCCCCCCGGAAACGGGTTCCTCCCCCGGGAACCCGCCGGCGCCGCAACAGAACCAAGAGCCGGAAATCCAGCCCCCGCCTCAGGAAAATAACCGTCCCGAATGATGATTTTATGAGGGCGCACCCCGCGCGGGCGCGCGTGACGAACGTTTCAGGAAGCGGTTTCGAGGACCAGCACCGGTTGGTATGTCCGCGGAACAACGGGTTCGGCGATAGCGATCAGTTCCCCTTGCTGGTTGAAGACGCGCAGCCTCGCGGGTTTCCACTCCCCCGAATCGAGCTCCGCCGTGGCGCCCTGCGAAGACGTGAATTTCCCCGGCTGAATTTGGGAAAGAGACAAATTGAATTTCGCTCCGTGCCGGATTCGTTTCTCGACAATGGGCAGCACGGTCGTCCGGGGAAGGTCGCACAAGAGATTTTCGAGAGTGATTACGCGGCTCGCGAGCCGGCCCGCCGAGGCCTCCTCCTGAAGCTCGTTCAGTGAAAGCGCTTGATCCAGCGTGAACTCTCCCACCGCCAGGCGCGTAATTTCCGCCAGGTGCGCCCCGCAGCCCGCGAGTTGCCCCATGTCGTGGGCCAGCGCCCGGATGTAAGTGCCCGCTCCGCATTCGATTTCAAACCGCGCGATGCTCCCCTCGATTCCCGTCAGCCGGAATTCGTGGACTTCCACCTCGACGGGCTCCAATTTCACCGGCTTGTGCTGCCGGGCCAATTCATGCGCTGGACGTCCGTGAATTTTCTTCGCCGAATACGGAGGAGGGGTCTGCTGGATTTTTCCGAGGAACCCGGCCGCAAGCGCTTCGACCTGGCGCGACTCAATGGCGGGAGATGTGTCCGCTCCCTGCGCTTCCCCATCGGCATCGTACGTGTCCGTGGCAAATCCAAATCGCACGGCGCAGGAGTAGCGTTTCCGCCGCCCGGTAAAAAAACGCGCCAGCCGCGTCGCGCGGCCGAGGGCCAGCACCAATACACCCGTGGCCATGGGATCGAGCGTTCCCAGATGGCCAATCTGGCGGAATCCAATCAAGCGGCGGACGGACTCCACGATGTCGTGCGAGGTTCGGCCCGGCGGTTTGTTGACCACAAGGATTCCGTCGACGGGCGCCGGTTTGGGAGTGCGTGCCATGGGGTGAAAATCAATTCGACCGCGGTGTGCGACCTGCGAAGGCGTCTTTCCCTACCGGTCCTCCCTCTCCTTCGTCTTGCGCAATAATTCCTCGATGTGCTGGCCGTATTCTTCGGATTGGTCTTCCTCAAAATAGACATCGGGGGCTCGCCGCAACTGAAGCCGCTCGACCAGCTCATGCCGGATGTAACCCGAGGCGGCCTTGAGCCCCGCGAGTTCCTCGGCTCGCTCCGCGTCCGTGCCGAACAGCCGCACGAATACGCGCACCGTCCGCATGTCGGGGCTGAGCCGGACGTCGGTGACGACCATCGAACCGGCCAGCCGCGGATCCTTCAGCTCGCCCGCCAGCATCAGGTCAATCTCGTTATGGATTTCCTCGGCCAGCCGCTCCGGCCGATGTCCCCCCACCGTCATTCGCTTTCCTCGATAAGTTCCGTTTCCTGCGATACCAAATCCCGGCCCAGCAAGCGTTCCGATTCCGCGGCGATTTGCGAAAGAGATTCTTCCAGGTGGCGCACGTCGCCCGATATGGTCACCACGCCGACGCGCGACCTTTGCCAAAGATCCTGGTGCGCCAACTCGGCGATGGCGACATTGTAGTGTGCGCGCAGCCTGTCTTTCAGGCTCCGCAGCACCTGGCGTTTGTCCTTCAGGGACTGCGCATCGGTGATCCGAATTTCCAGGGTGAGAAGGCCAATGGGCATCGCGCACCCGCAGAATTGCCGGCACTGCTTGCTGCCAATGGAAGAATCAGCTTCGCCGCGCTTCGGCGCTTTCCGAGGCGCGCCCGCGATCCGGCACGGCCACCTCGAGGGCGGCGCTCTTTTCCATTTTGAACGCTTCCAAAATGTCGCCGACCTTTACATCCGAGAAATTCGACACGCCCACGCCGCATTCGTACCCCTGGCGGACTTCGTTGGCGTCGTCCTTGAACCGCCGGAGCGAACTGATCCGTCCGGTGTAAATCACCACATTGTCGCGCAAGACGCGCACGTCGGCGTCACGCTTCAGGATGCCGTCCTGCACGAAGCACCCGGCGATCATTCCCACTCCCTTGACTCGGAATGTATCGCGTACTTCGGCGCGGCCAAGATAGGTTTCCTTGACCACCGGCGCCAGCAGGCCCGCCACCGCCTTCTTGAGCTCGTCCTGCAGCTCGTAAATGATCGTGTGTAGGCGGATATCCACGCCCTCCCGCAGCGCCAGCTCCGCGGCTTTGCGCTCCGGCCGGACGTTGAACGCCACGATGATGGCGTTCGACGCCGACGCCAGCAGCACGTCCGTCTCGCTTACGGCGCCGACGTTGGCCTGAATCACCTTGAGCTTTACTTCGTCGTTCGAAAGTTTCGGCAGCATTTCGCTCAACACTTCCACCGAGCCTTGCACGTCGGCCTTGACGACCACGGGCAACTCCTTCACTTCGCCGGCTTTCAGCTGTTCGTGCAATTGATCGAGAGTCAGCCGCCCCGAGCTTGCCGTTTTGGCCAGAGACGCTTCGCGCTGCTTCGCCTGGCGGTATTCGACGATGTGGCGAGCCTTGGCTTCGTCCGCCACCTGGAATTGATCGCCCGCTTCGGGCACGCCTTGCAGCCCAAGCACTTCCACGGGAGTCGAAGGCCCGGCTTTCTGGATCGGCTGTCCGCGATCGTTGAACATGGCGCGGACCTTTCCGTAAACGGCGCCGACGATGAACACGTCGCCGACCTTCAAAGTGCCGTTTTGAACGAGCACGGTCGCCACCGGGCCGCGTCCCTTGTCAACCCGCGATTCCAGCACGATGCCGCTCGCCGGCGCGTCCGGGTCCGCCTTCAACTCGCGCAAGTCACCGACGAGCAGAATCATTTCCAGCAGCCGCGGCAGATTTTTCTTCGTCTTCGCCGACACTTCCACCATCACCGTGTCGCCGCCCCAATCCTCCGCCATGAGCCCGCGGTCGGCCAGCTGGCGCTTCACGCGCTCGGCTTGCGCTTCCGGTTTGTCGATTTTATTGATCGCCACGAGAATCGGCACGTTCGCCGCACGCGCGTGCGAAATGGCTTCTTCGGTTTGCGGCATCACGCCGTCATCGGCGGCGACCACAAGAACCACGATGTCCGTGACTTTCGCGCCACGCGCGCGCATCCGCGTGAAGGCCTCGTGGCCCGGCGTATCGATGAACACGATCCGGCGTCCGTCAATATGCGCTTCATACGCTCCGATGTGCTGCGTGATTCCCCCGGCTTCGCCTCCGGCCACATCCGCTTCCCGGATGGCGTCGAGAAGGCTCGTTTTTCCGTGGTCCACGTGGCCCATCACCGTCACGACCGGCGGGCGCGCCTGCAGATTCCCCGTCCTCTCTTCCCTGACTTTTTCTTCCTGGACGAGTTGCGCTTCGAAGCTGACCACCTCCACGATGCCGTTGAAGGCTTCCGCCAGGCTCGTGGCCGTGGGCACGTCCAACGCCTGGTTGATGCTCGCAAAGACTCCGCGGTCGAGCAGCGTCTTCAGCAAATCTTTCGCGCGAACGTCGAGCTTCTCCGCCAGATCGCGGACCGTGATTCCTTCGGTCACTGTCACGAGCCGGGGTTCCCGCTGGACTGGCGCGATCGGTTCGGCCTGCGCTGTGCGGCTCGGGCCCGTGCCCGCTCTCATCCGCACCGGATGCAGCTTGCGTTCGCCCTCGGCATAGCGTTTCTCAATTAACGGGCGTCCGCGCTGCGCGGGCGGTTTGCGCGCATACAGCGGCTTCCCAGGCTCGGCCTTTGGCACTCCGGACCCAAGCGGCGCGCCCGGGCGCGGCCCTCCAGGGCCTTGTCCCGGCCTTCCTCCGCCTGGACGCTGCGGAAACCGCGAAGGCGGCCCGCCGCCGGGACGCCCACCCCCGCCGGGACGCGGCGCACCCGAAGGCGCCCCGGAACCCGGACGATATCCTTGTGATGATCCCGGCCTCGACTGTGGAGGCCCGCCTTGCCCGATGGGGCGCGATGGCATTCTCTGGCCGGACGCAGGAGCATTTCCCGCCTGAGCGCTGCCAGGAGCGGCTGCCGCTGGGCGCTGCTGAATCGGCGCTCCTGGCTGGCCCTGCCCCGCCGGAGGCGCAGAGGGCCGCACCGAAGGAACACCCGGTCGAGGTACCGCCGGGCCCGCCGCAGGACGGGCAGCGACCGGCGCATGGCTTGGCGCCGAAGGTGCCGGAACCACAGGCTTTGCCGCTATGGGAGGATGTGCCGCGGGATGCGCCGCGGGGCTGACAGGCGGCGCCGCGGAACCAGCCGAAGCCGGAGGTACAACGGGGCGCACTGCGGGAACACCCGGCCGCAATGGCGTCGCAGCGGCGGGCGGAGCTGCCACGGGTTTCTGTGCCGGCGCGGCGACAGCCGGTGCCGCGGGTGGCGCACTCGTGGCGGGCCTCGCGGGAGCAGGTGCCGTCGGACGAACCGCCGACTTCGGCTTGGACGCCGCGAGCTTCGCCGCCTCGGCGGCGGCTTCCTTTTCCGCTTCCTCGCGAAAGTGCTTGCGCACCAATTCGGCGTGCTCGACGTCAATCGAGCTGGAATGCGTCTTTTTCTCCGAGACGCCGATCTCCGGCAGGAAATCGATCAGGACTTTGGCCTTGATCTCCAGTTCCCTGGCCAGTTCATTGATGCGGATCTGATTGGAATCGCTCATTCGCCTCTCTGACTTTTGCTGACCTATTCTGACGCTCCCCGCTTTTCAGCATCCACTTCCGAAGTGGGTGAATCCGGAGCCGCGTGTTCCGCCGTGGATTCCGGGCTTGCGCCGCCTTCCACGCCTCCCGCCGCCTCTTCCGAAAATTTCTCCCCGGACGTCTCCTGCGAGGATGTTTCTTCCGCCGCATCGGCTTCTTCGGTTACGGCCTCTTCCGCGTGGCCGCTTTCGGACGCAGTTTCGCCCGTGACACCTTCCGCTGAGGCTCCTTCCGCAGAGGCCGCTTCTCCGGAAGCTCCTTCTCCAGAGGCCGCAGCCGCCTCTTGCGCCTCGAAATAAGCCGCCACGGATTGGCGAATCTTTTCCACCATCTTTTCGCCGATGCCCGGAATTTCCACGAGCTGTTCCGGTGTCATGTCGGCGAGTTTCTCCACCGAAGTGATGCCGTGAGCCTCGAGCTTTTCCACCGTCTTCGGACCGACGCCTTCGAGAACCGAAAGAGAAGTGCCCGGAGAAGTCAGAGCGGTCATTTGCTCTTCGATTTCGCGGCGCTTTTCTTCCTCGCTCTTGATGTCGATGTTCCAGCCGATCAGCTTGCTCGCCAGCCGGACGTTTTGCCCCTTCTTGCCGATGGCGAGCGAAAGCTGCGTGTCTTCGACGATCACTTCCAGGCGCTTTTCCTCGGGATCAATAATCTGGACGCGGGTGACCTTCGCCGGGCTCAGCGCCTTCTGCGCGAACGCAATGGTCTCCTCGCTGAACGGGATGATGTCGATTTTCTCGCCGCGCAGTTCGCGGATGATTGACTGCACGCGCATGCCCTTCATGCCCACGCAGGCGCCGACCGGATCCACGTCCTTGTCGCGGCTCTCGACGGCGATCTTCGTTCGCTCCCCGGCTTCGCGCGCCACCGCGCGGATTTGCACCGTGCCGTCGTAAATTTCTGGCACTTCCATCTCGAACAGCCGCTGGACCAGGGCGGGATCGGCGCGGGAAACGATCACCTGGGGACCCTTGGCGGCGCGCTCGACGGCGCGAATCGTCACGCGCAGCCGGTCGCCCACGTTATAAGTTTCAAGCCTCGATTGTTCGCGCTTCGGCAGCCGCGCCTCCGTCCGCCCCAGATCCACTATGATGTCCGGCCCTTCCATGCGCTTGACGACGCAGTTCATCAGCTCGCCCACGCGCGTGTGATACTCGTTGTAGATCGTGTCGCGTTCCGCCTCGCGCACTTTCTGCAGGATCACCTGCTTGGCCGTCTGCGCGGCGATTCGTCCCAGCACTTCCGTGGGCTTCGACTCGATCAATTCTCCGCCGGCCTCGATATCCGGCTGCCGCTTCCGCGCATCCGCCAGCGAGATTTCCCGCAGCGGATCCGCCACTTCGTCGACAACGGTCCGCACCGCGAAGACGTCCACGTGTCCAGTATCCGGATTGAACTTCGAGCGGAGCTCTTCTTCGGTCCGGTAGAATTTCCGGGCCGCCACCACCATCGCGTCCTCGATGGCCGCAATGATGATCTCCGGTTCGATGTGCTTCTCCCGGCTGATCTGCTCGATTGTCTGGTACAGCAGACTCGCCATTCCCGTCTCTCCCTAAAATTCGACCACTAAATTCGCTTTGCGTATGCCGGCAAATGGAATCGAGATCTCCCGATCCTTCACCTGCAGCTTCACCAGGCCGTCCGCGATTCCGGCCAATCGCCCCTCAAAATACTTCAGGTTCTCCACCGGCTCGTTCGTCCATATCTGCGCCCGGCGCCCCGAGAACCTTCCGTAATCCGCCGGCTTGATCAGTTTGCGGTCCAGACCGGGCGAGCTGACTTCCAGAACGTAGGAAGGCCCTTGTACGAGGTCCTCAACATCAAGGATAACACTCAACTGCTCGCTGACTCTCTCGCAATCCTGGTGAGTGATCCCGCCCCCTTGCGGATGCTCGGGGCCGGGCGGCCGGTCGATGTACACGCGCAACAGCCGCTGCTTGCCGACCTTCCACTCCACTTCAAAAACTTCCAGACCTTCCGAGCGGGCTACCCGCTCCGCGGCTTCTCGAATCTTTTCCAAGTCCATCGTTCCGAAGACTCTGGCGTGCCATTCCTGCGCCCGCCGGGACCCGTCCCCTGAGGGCCATCGCGCCCAACAAAAAAGTGGGCTCGCGCCCACTGTTTGCTGCGACCTATCTGGAAGCAACTCAGTATAGTTGCCCGGAGCCAAAAACGCAAGACGCAACGCCAAGCCCCGGAAAAGTCCCGCGCCGTCGCGGCCCTCGCATTCGGGCCGCTCCTTCAAAGCCGTGAAGCCTTAGAAACGACGGGCCTACCCCCGAGTCCGAGGGTAGGCCCGAATCGGCAAGCCGTCTTGACCTGGAAAGCGCCCTATTCTTGCGGCCTTACGGGCGGCTTGGATGTCGTGCCGGTCTTGACAGGATAGCTCTGGTCGTAGAGTCGGATGATTTCCTGCGTGAGGTCGACCTGGTTTGAGGCGTAGACCACGGGCGAATTCTGCGCCGACGAATCGAACACCACCGCATATCCATTGTCCCGCGCGTACTTGTTCAGAATATCAATCATCTTCCGGCCAATGCGGTTGACCACCTCTTGCTGGGCCTCGTTGAAATCGTCCTGCGAATCCTGCTGCTTCCGCTGATAACTCCGCGTCAATTCGTCGCCTTGGCGCGCCAAGCGGGCTTTTTCGTCGTCGCTGAGCGTGGATTGCCCCGTGCGGATCCGAGTCTGCAAATCCTCGATCTGCTTCCGCAAGTTGTCGAGCTCGGTCTGCCGCGGCGCAAATTCCGACTGCAGCTGGGCCGCCGCCTGCTTGCCTTCCTGCGTGCTCGTGATAGCCACTTGCACGTTCAAAACGCCGACTTTGAGGGGAGCCGCTGTCGCGGCGCCGCCGGTCTGCGCCCACACGCCGGGCACCGCCATCAGGATTCCTAGGGCCGGGATTGCCATTCGGATCTTCATTCTCACTCCTTCGCTGTATGAACGTCTAAACACAAATCGTGGATTATAGCCGCCGCCCAAGAAGCAGGTCAACGTGTTTCCGCCCCTGCCTCTCGCCCGCGCGATCTCGTCCTTGCCGCCAAGGGACTCTTCCGCCTGTCGCCATCCCCTGAACATCCCAATAAATTGGACGGTGCGCGCCCCATCCAGTGAGCGGTTCCGCCACTTCCCCCGCCCCCACTCACGGTAGCGGCACCAGCAGTACGCGGTTGTTCTGCTGATCCGCGAGAACCAGCAAATTCAATTTCGAGTCGATTCCCACGGAAAACTGTTGCGAGCCGGCCAATGGAATCACGCGACGAACCTCCGACGCCGTTCCGCACCCGGTCACGCAGGCGAAATCTATAAGCGAGAGGGAGTTGCTTTCGTTGTTCGCCGTCACCAGCGTGCTGGTCTGATAATCGTAAGCGAGCGATGTCGGGTCAATCCCCGTCGCGATCGTGTTTGTCACGAGTGTGGTGGGATTGACGACCACCACGTCGTTGGCTTCACGGTCCGCCACCAGAAATTGCTGGTTCAGCGGATCGAACACAATCCCTGTCGGGTTCGTGAAATTCGGAACCCCTTGCAAACTTGTGTTCGTTTCGAAGTCGATCAAATCCAGGTTGCCGGGCTTCAGTGACGTTCCTTCCGTCGTCGTGATCGCGACGTAATTCAAGTTGGGATCGAAGGCGACCGCTTCTGGCCCATTGTCCAGCGCGATTCCCCCCACGGTTGAGGACGGAGAAGTCAGCGACATCGTGACGAAGCTGTAATAATAGCTGGGATTCAGGTTGGCCGGCGTCGGATTGGCCGCCTGGAAATTCGCGATCACTGCGATTCCCGTGTCCCCATTGACCCCCACTCCCCAGGGCTGGAAACACGCTCCCGACGCGCAGGTATCCACAAATTGGGGCTGAACCACTCCTGTCTCATCAATCAGCGTGGCTTGATTGCTGCCCGTATCGGCCACGATCGCCATGCTCAGCCGCGGCAGCACCGCCACCCCTTGGGGATTTGTTCCCACGGTGATCGGACTCGGCGCCAGCGTGATGCCGTGGTTCAGATCCACGAGCGACGCGGTTCCGTCCGAATAATTCGACACGACCGCAATGTCGTGATCGGAATCCACCGCAACCCCCACCGGCCCTTGCCCGACCGTCACCGGCTGGATTACCGTCAAGTCCAACTCGTTGGATTGCAGGTTTATTCCCCCGCCGGGATTTTCCACGTTCATCGAATAGCGCCGCGGAGCGCCGAGATCGCTTGCCGGAATCGTGGCCACAATTTGCCGGGAGCTGACGACATTCACGTCCGCCGAGGGTAAGGCCGCGCCGTCGAGCAATACTTCCGAAGTCCCGCTGATGAATCCCGACCCGTTCAGCGTCACCTGGATTGGATTTGTCGAAGTCAGCGTCATGTTGGGGCCGGCCTCGGTGATGTGCAGGCTGCGAACCGGCCCGAGCGACACGATCGACGCCGTCCCATCGCCCTGATTGGCCACCACCGCCTTGTTCGTCGCCGGGTCAACCGCCACGGCCTGCGGGAAATTGCCGACAGACACTGTTTCCTGAAGGACATTTCCGGTCGAAAGGTCCACAATCGCTGCCGTATTGCTGTTCTGGTTTACGACCACTCCCAGATTGGAAGTCAAAGACGCGCC
Organism: Verrucomicrobiia bacterium; assembly: GCA_035503815.1. Classification (GTDB taxonomy): domain Bacteria; phylum Acidobacteriota; class Terriglobia; order Acidiferrales; family UBA7541; genus Palsa-295. The sequence continues at coordinate 88,297 of DATJTF010000015.1, read as the reverse complement.
GGTCGCGACGTATCCGGTGCCTGCCAGCCTGAAAGTGCCCGTCGTATAGCTATTGTCGAGCAGGTTAAACACGGCAACGGTCGGGGTATTCGGGTCGGCCAAAATCGCCGTATGCGACTCGGGATTGATTGCCACACCCGTAGGGGAAGAACCCCCGAGTGACAACGTTCCCACGACTTGCGCATTCCGCCCGGACGGGTAAATGGGGTCAGCCTGATTCGCCGCGTCGCCCAGGTCCACGAAACTCACGACCCCTCCGCCTCCTCCTGGCGCAATCACGGCCCAATTCAATCGCGAGTCAACGGCAATCGTGGGACTCAGTCCGGTGCTGATACTGTAGGGCGCCGGCCCCGCGCCTACCTGCTCTTCCACCGTAAGGGTGGGCGAGCCATTCGATACTCCGACCTGGAGGATTGTGGCGATGTCGGTCAGTTGGTTCGCGACAATCGCGCGATGCGTCAGCGGGTTGATGCCGATTGCAATGGGAGGAGTCGGAGTCGGCGAACTCACCGGCAAAGTAACCGGCGCGGACACCGCGAACGTGGATAGATTGATGGCCACCACCGAATTCTGCGCTTCATCCACGACGACGGCGACGTTCGGCGAAAGCATGTCGTCCACGGCGATGCTCGAGGGCTGCGTCGCGACATTGGGAATCGTGCGCGTGACGGTGTTCGTGGTCAGATTGATCACCGAAACGCTTCCGTCTCCCTCGTTCGCCACCAGAGCCAGCCCCAGCGCTTGGTCAACGGCCACCGCCGAGGGCGATGCGCCAACCGTCACATTCGCCACCTGCGATGTGGGGATGCTCTGCGGGGGCGGTTCGACGGCCAAATTGGTGGAAGCCATTGACGGCACGTTCTCCTGTTCCGCGTCCAGGTTCTGCACGAACAGAGGATAAAGTCCCGCCGTCCCCAGAGAATTGGCGGGCAGCGTCACCGTCAGTTGCCGGCTGTTGTTATTCGAGTAGTTCACGATCACGCCGGAGGAAGAATCGAGCCCATTAAAGATCGCCTGCGTCGTGGGCGTGTAAAACCCGCCTGTCAGGCTCACGTTCACGGCACCCGCGTTGGTGGATGTGCTCATGGGCGTCGAAGTGAGCAGCGACGGCCGCACGGGCTCTACCGTCAGGCTTAGCGGTTGCGAGACGATGGTCGCTGTCCGCTGCACCTGCAGTTGCAGCGTCCCCGACTGCTGGAAGAATTGCGAAGGCACTGTAGCGCGCAGCAAGGCCGTGGAAATAAAAAACGTCGTAACCGGCGCTCGCGTCACTCCGGTTCCCGCGTACACCGTGTCGTTCGTCTCAAAGCCAGTTCCATTTATGTAAACGTCCTGCTGGGCGGACCCTTCCGGCGCAATTGTGGGAGAAAGCGTTGTAATCACAGGATCGGCCGGTGCCGTCACCGAGACGTTGGCGTCCCCGAAGGAAGTTGCATCCACCACCGATGTCGCCTGGACCGTGATCTGGCCCGAGGGAACCGCTCCCGGCGCGGTGTAAACGGCCGTATTGTTGGAGCTCGGCGTCAGCGTTCCCAGCTGTGGATTGCCTCCGCTGACCGAATTGCCGTTAAGCTCCCACGATACGGCTGTGTTGGTCGAACCCGATACCGTCGCCGTGAATATTATCGATTGCAATTCCTGGACCGTAGCCGAAACCGGCGCGACGGATACGGTGACGCCCGATGTTACCGTCACCTGGGCGGCGCCAAAATAAAGGTCGTTCGAAGTGCTGAAGGCCACGACATCGAACGTCGACGGCTGAGGAACAGACGCCGGCGCCGTGTACGTCACGGAATTGGACCCGGCTACGGTGGTTAGCTTCCCTAGTGTGTTGGTCCCGCAGCTGACAGGTTGATCTCCCGATTTCGGCGGAGGAAGGCAGATCTGCCAATTCACCGTCGAGCTTCCCGATCCGGTGACCGTGGCGGTGAACAGTTGCGTTCCATTCAGGATGACGAGCGCCGTCGCCGGCGATACCGTCACGGACGGCAGCGTGCCGCTGCCGCCGCAACTTGCGGCCAGTATGGCCAACAAAAGGACTCCGCCCGTCTTCCACGCTCGCATTCTTGTTACCTCCAGCCTATTGTTTCAATTTCCCGCGCGCGCCTTCATCTCCCGGCGCGTCCCGCTTCAGCGGTTTTCTGCTAGAACGTTCTCCCCACCGTGAACCGGAACGTCTGCCGCGGCTCGACCAACGAAGCGGGGAGCCGCTGTATCGCTTGATTCAGGTAGGTGTTCAGATCCGGCAGGACCTGGGAGTTCAGCACGCCGATGCTCTTCAAATAATTGATCTGCTCCGGGGTCAAATAGAACCCGCCTTCGGTCGATTCCAACGTCCCCGTCAGGCGCAAATAATTGTATGCGTAGTAGAACCGGAACGGTGCGTTGACCACCGGCAGCTGCACTCCGATTTCGATGCCCGCAGAAGTATGCGGCATGAAGTTCGTATTGCCCAGCACCGGGAGCTTCGACGTGAAATTCAGATTCGGGAAGTAGGGATTCGGATATTGCTGCTGCAATTGCTGCGTCAACTCGGGACTCGCCGCCAGTTGCGACCGCCGGATGATTCCATCGATCCCAAAATCGTTGAACAATCTCAATTCCACCGGCCCGGCGATCGGGATGCGGTACTCCGCGTTGAACACAGACTGAAAATCTCCGCCCGGCCGTTCCGTGAAGTACGTAACCGTCGGGACATTGAGCACGACGGGAGTGGGATTCCCGTTGGTCAGGTGTGTCTGGTCGTAGTACGTGAGCTGGTAAGCGTTCAGGTAGGGAATCTCGACGAACGGAGAAATCGTGTAGAAATCGAATCCTCGCACGTCGTTTTCGCCGCCCAGATAAAACCGGCTGTAGGGCGGGACGTCGTGGCCGTTGTACCCCGTGATCCACGCGGAAAGCAGGCGAAGCCCGATCACGTTGCGGTGATGGTAGACGGGATGGAAATATTGCGCGGTGAACGTGTTCGTGATCGTATCCACATTCCCGCCCAGCACTCCGCCGTCAATGCTGAACCCGTAGGAGAGGCTCTTCCCGTGCGTCGGGTTCATCGGGCTGTCCACCGTGCTGTAGGTGATGGTCGGCGTGATCTTGCTCGAAATGATTCCGTTCAGCGCCGAAGGCCCGGCCAGGTTGGTGAACTTGGTGTAGTCGAACAGCAGCTGCGCCGACTGGCTGTACGCCGAAATGTTCGTCGTGCTCCAAGAGTAAGTCACCCCCACGCGGGTGAAGGAATAGCGGCGGAGCGGGTAACTCGCGAAGACGGTGAAGCCTCTCGAATTCGTCGTGTAGTTTTGTTCCAGCGCCGGATTGAGCGCGATCTGCTGGCCCAGCAGCAACCCCGTCTCTCGCGCCTGGTTGTAGTTGAAATCGTTCAGGAACACGGTGAATCCCGCCGAGATCGGCCGGTCGAACATATAGGGCTCGGTGAAGCCGAACAGCACGTTTTTCTGAATATCGCCGACTTGCGCCGACAACGTCAGCGTCTCGCCCAATCCCAGGAAATTGTTGGTCTGGTACGACGCTCCGATGAAAGTGCCGGCAATCCCGCTCACTCCGCCGCTGAAGCTGATCGATTGCTTCCCCTTCTCCTTCAGCTTCAGGCGAATGTCCACGGTTCCGGCTTTCACGTTCCGCTTCAACTCCGCGTTTTCCGGCTTGATCGTTTCAAAATATCCGAGCTGGTTGAGTCGTAGGATGCTGAGTTCCCACAGCCGGTTGTTGTACACCTGCCCTTCATCGAGCAGCAATTCCCGGCGGATCACTTTGTCGCGCGTCGTGGTGTTGCCCGTGAACTCGATCCGGCGCACGAAGAATTGCTTCCCCTGGTCGAGAACCATGGTCACGTTGACCGTCTTCTTCGCGTCGTTCACGTCCGTCAGAGGTTCCGATGTGAAATCGATGTACCCGAAATCGCCGTATAACTTCTTGTAGTTTTCCAGGGCCTTCCGGATTTTCGTCGCTGAGAAGATGTCGCCCTGGTGCAGCGGGAAAATCCTTTCGAGCGCCGCCGGCTTGAACACCAGCCCTTGGTCGGGATCGGCGCTTCGGAATTTCAGCGTCCCCATCTTGTACTGCTCGCCTTCTTCGATCGGAATCTGGATGTCGGTGCGCTTGCCGTGCCGCGCGCCGACGATCGGCCACGGCCCGGGAATTCCCGACCGGTTTTCGTCCACCGTCTTCAATATGGGATCCTTCACCAGCACCCGGAAATACCCGTTGTCCTGGTAAAGCCCGCGGACGCCCACTTCCAAGTCCTCGTCGAGCTTGTCCCGGTCGAACGTTTTGCTCAGCACTGGAATCGTGAAAAATCCGAGAGGAATCCCGTACGGGCGGTCGTGCCGCATGGCCCGAATCAGTTTGCGGTCGGAAAATTCCTTGTTGCCGATGAACGAAATCTTGCCCACCTTCACTTTCGGCCCTTCGTTGATATTGAAGGTCAGCTTGACCGCGTTGGTGGCCGCAATTCGCTCGTAAGTCGGTTTGACCGTCGCGAACTGCCTTCCGTGCTCGGCCTCCAGCTCCTTGATGACGACCACCGCGCGGATGATTCGCGTCGGGTCGAACTGGCTTTCAACGGACAACCCCACTTTCTTGTCCTTGAAAGCGTCGAGGATATCGGACTCGGTGATTGATTTGTTGCCCTTGTATTCGATTCGCCGGATGATCGGCCGCTCGGACACGTAGAACACCACGATTTTGCCGTTGGGCATGTCCGGCGAGTCTTCCACTTCCAGGCGAATGTCCTCGAAAAATTGGGTGTTCCACAGAGCCTGAAAATCGCGCCGCACGGCGTCCACGCTGTAGGGATCGCCCGGTCGCGAAAAGATGCGCGAGAGCAGCGTATCCCTCTGAATGCGGCGGTTTCCCACGAATTCAATCCGTTGGATTATGTACTGCGGCCCGGAGGACTCCTGCGCTTGCTGTCCCCACAGGGGATAAGCGGCGAGGATGAGTACCAGAGACACCCCGGCGAGGCGGTGAAAAAGACGCAAAAAAATTTTCCTGTAAGCGGCCACAGCTCTATTCAAGGCCGCATTCCCCCGCCCAAGTTTTTATGCTCCCCCGCCGGACCGCTCCCGTCCAGCTCGCGCGTGTAGGATTCTTAGTGGGCCACCGGGGTTGCTTCCGCCACGGGACGGAACGCCAGCCCGTCGCCGGAGAGATAAATCTCCAGCGTCGCCGGCCGTTGCAGACCGCCCTGTATCAGAGCTTCCGACAGTGGGTCTTCTACATACTTCTGCAGCGCGCGCCGGAGCGGCCGCGCGCCGTAATTCCGATCCCCGCAGGTTTTCTCAAGAATCCACTGGCGCGCTTCCGGCGTGACCGCGATCTGCACCTGCCGGTGCACCAGCGTTTCGTTGATTTGACCCACGAGCAGGTCGATGATCCGCAGCAGGTCTTCGTCCGTCAGAGGATTGAATAGAATGGCCTCGTCCAGGCGATTGAGGAATTCCGGATTGAAAACTCGCTTGACCTCGCCCATCACCATGTCGTCCTGGCTCCTCGCCGCCGCTCCACTTTCGTCCGGCAGGAAGCCCAGCCCCGACTGCTTCTGCAATTGCCTCGCCCCTATGTTCGAGGTCAAGATGATAATGGTGTTGCGGAAATCCACCGTATTGCCGAGCCCGTCGGTCAACTGGCCGTCTTCGAACACCTGCAGCAAGATGTTGTAAACGTCCGGATGAGCCTTCTCGATTTCGTCCAGCAAGATCACCGAATACGGTGTCCGCCGGACGCGCTCCGTCAACTGCCCGCCTTCTTCATACCCCACGTACCCTGGAGGCGCCCCGATGAATTTCGACACGGAATGCTTCTCCATGTACTCCGACATGTCGAAACGCACCAGGGATTTCTCGCTGCCGAACAGAAATTCCGCCAGCCGCCGCGCCACTTCCGTCTTGCCCACGCCCGTCGGCCCGAGGAACAGGAAGCAGCCCACCGGGCGTCCCGGCGCCTTCAATCCCGCCCGGCTCCGGCGAATGGCCCGCGCCAGGGCCGTGATCGCCTTGTCCTGGCTGATGACCCGCCGGTGCAGCTCCTCCTCGATTCGCAGCAGTTTTTGCTGCTCGTCTTCCTTGATGGCTGTCACGGCGATTCCCGTCCACCGCGCCACCACCTCTTCAATGTCTTCCCGCGTCACCACTCCTGTCGAGGAATCGTCGATCTTCAGCTTTTCGCGCAACACCCGCAGGTGTTCCTTCTCCTTGCGCTCTTCTTCGGAATAAAACCGCGCCTTCTCGAATTCGTGATTCGCGATCGCCGTTTCCATGCGGTGCGTGATGAATTTCACTCGCTTCTGCACCTCGGATACTTCGTCCGGCAACATCGCCTGGCGCAGTTTTACTCGCGATCCCGCCTCGTCCAGCAAATCGATGGCTTTGTCCGGCAGGAATCGGTCGGGAATATAACGGTTCGACAGGTAGACGGCGTAGCGAATGGCGTCATCCGTGTAGCTGACGGCGTGAAATTTTTCGTACCGGTCGCGCACTCCCTGCAGCACCAGAATCGCTTCCTCTTCGTTAGGCGCGTTCACCTTCACCGCTTGAAAGCGCCGCTCGAGCGAACGGTCCTTTTCCACCGACTTCCGGTATTCGGAGGGCGTCGTGGCGCCGATGCACTGAATTTCCCCTCGGCTCAGCGCCGGTTTCAGAATGTTCGCCGCATCGAGCGAGCCCTCCGCCGACCCCGCTCCCACCAGCGTGTGCAATTCGTCGATGAAGACGATTGCGTTCTGGCTCTCCATCAGTTCCTTCATGATCGTCTTCAGCCGCTCTTCAAACTGCCCGCGGTACTTCGTCCCGGCGACGATCAGGGACAAATCCAGCGACAGGATGCGTTTGTCCGCCAGGAAGGGCGGCACGTCGCCGTCCGAAATTCTTTGCGCGAGCCCCTCGACGATGGCCGTCTTGCCCACGCCCGGCTCCCCGATCAGCACCGGATTGTTCTTCGTCCGGCGGCATAGAATCTGGATGGCCCGCTCCAGCTCCCGCTCGCGGCCCACCAGCGGATCCAGTTGGCCTTCCATCGCCGCCTGCGTCAAATCCCGGCTGAATTCCGCCAGCAGTGACGACTCCTTGGGCCGGTTCACAGGAACCTTCTCTCCGGCCGTCCGCGATAATTCCTCGCGAACCGCGGAAAGTCGCAGCCCGCGCTCCAGCAGTATTTCGGCCCCAAAGGATTTCTCCTCTCGCAGGACCCCCAAGAGCAAATGCTCGGTCCCGACGTGCTTGTGTCCAAGACGCTCGGCCTCTTCGGCCGCGAAATTGAGAATCCGCTTGCACTCCTGGCTCAGCGGCACTTCCACTGATGTCGAAATTCTCTCGCGCACCGTGATGCGCGCCTCGATCTCCTTGCGGATCGACTCGATCGAGCCGTGCGAGCGCAGAAACCGGTTGGCCAGTGCTTTGTCTTCCCGCAGCAGCCCCAGCAGCAGGTGCTCCGTTTCGATGAACGGGCTGCCGTACTGGCTGGCCTCGTATCGTGCGAAGAAAATCACGCGCCGCGCTTTTTCTGTGTATCGTTCAAACACGGGTCACCCACGCTCTCCCAGAGTCTTTGCTTCTTTTCCTTCCATCTCCGCCGCGAACTTTCCGTGTTCGAGAGCCAGAACGCGGTCCGTGCGCCGGGCCAAAGTTCGGTTGTGCGTGGCAAGGATTGAGGTCAGGTGGTGGGTTTGATGGAGCCGCTCCATGAGCTCGAATACGTTCTCCCCGCTGCGTTCGTCCAGGTCTCCGGTCGGTTCGTCCGCCAGCAACACCTGTGGTTCATTTACCAACGCCCGCGCAATGGCCACTCGCTGTTGCTCTCCCCCGGAAAGATCTCCCGCCCGCTGGCTCGCCCGGCCCGACAGCTCCACTTCTTCCAGCCAGCGTCCTGCCGTTCGAAGCGCCTCTTCCATCCCCGCGCCCCGAATCAACAGCGGCATCGCCACATTCTCAGCCGCCGTGAAATCCAGCAACAAATGATGCCTCTGCCACACAAATCCGATTACGCGATTGCAGTACTCGGATCGCTCGGCCTCCGAGAAAGACGCGAGCGATTTCTCCGCGAAGTATACTGTACCGCTTGTTGGAGTGTCCAGCGCGGCCAGGAGGTGCAGCAGCGTGCTTTTTCCGGTTCCCGACGGTCCCACGATCGCCACCATCTCGCCTCGGGCCACCGAAAGATCGATGCTGTCGAGCGGCGTGATTTCTTCCAGCCCCGAACGAAATGTCTTCCGCAACTTTTCGCCGCGCAGAATTTCTTGCCCGGTTTCGACGCCCGCAGAAAAGGCGCCTTCCAATGTCTCCACGCCGGATTGGGCCTGCCTCTGCATTCCCTGCGGACTCTCCCTCAATTTAGATGCCGAACTCGTCCCAACCTATGTCCTTTTGTTACTTAAGTCTGCGTCTTCCCGAAACGGACCCGCCCCGGCCTAAGTCCAAGAAATTACCCTTTTTAGGCGTACCGTTACCCTTCCTCGAATCTTCAACTTGGACGCTCCAACCTCTTCCTCATGGCTCATTTCCCGCCGTTTTCATTTTAGCACGCTCCGCCGCAATGGCTGCGGGGAATGCGTGGTTTTGGGGCGATTCGATACGAGGCTCGAGAAAAACCGAATGATTATTCGAAGCGCAGAATTTCAACCGGCAGAATTCGCGACGCCGAATTGGCGGGAACCAGCGTTGCGGCGAGGCTGATCGCTATCGCCGCCACGGAAATCCACACGGCGTCGAAGCCGTTGGCGTGAAACGGAACGTAAGGAATCGCGTAGACCTCGGGATTCAGCGGAATCAATTGCCACCGATTGGCGATCCATGAAAACGCATAACCGATCACCAGCCCCGCGCCCGTGCCAAGAAAACTCACGAACACTCCCTGCAGCATGAATATCGTCCGGATCTGCTTGCGCCGGGCGCCCATGGCCATCAGTACCGCGATGTCCCGCGCCCGGTCGCTCACCGTCATCGTCAGCACCACCAGGATGTTCAGCCCGGCCACGAATGTGATGAGTCCGATGAAAAGCGCCGTGACCAGTTTTTCCAGGCTCAACGCCCGGAAAAGCGCCCGATTTTCTTGCATCCACGTTGTGGCCGTAAAACCGCTTCCGGCCTTCCGCAACAGCTCCTCGGCGATGCTCGGCGCGTCGTCCAGATGATCCACCCGGATTTCCAGCAAGCTCACCGCATCGCCGATTCCCGCCAGATTTTCTGCCGCTCCGAGACTCACAAACGCCCAATTTGCGTCGTAGTCGTAAAATCCCGTATCGAAAATTCCCGCTACCCGGAACCGCCGCGAGCGGGGCAACATCCCGAAAGGCGTCAAGCTCCCCTGGGGGCTCGTCAGCGTCACGTAATCGCCCGGAGAGATTCCCGCATCGTCGGCCAGCAGCCTCCCAATCACGACCGAGGGAATCCCGTCCGCAGTAGGAGAAAAATCCGCGCTCCCCGCGACCAGGTGTTTCAGCACCCCGCCCGACTTCTCCTCCAATACGGGGTCCACCCCCTTCAGGACAATTCCGCGGGCGTGAGTTCCGAAGGATAGTAGGACGGTGTTGTATATGGCGGGTTCGATCGACGCCACGCCCGGAACCTTCTCCAGCCGCGCCATCAACTGCCGGTAATCGCGAATTCCTTCGGGGCTTTTTGGTTTCAGATTCACGTGAGCTGTCACGCCCAGCAGCCGGTCGCGAATCGTCTGCCGGAATCCCGTGTTCATCGCCAGCGCGATCACCAGAGTCATCACGCCGGCTGTCACTCCGACCACGGCGAGCGCCGACACCAGCCGGAGAACCGCCGGGCGGTTCGGCGACCTCAAGTAGCGAAGCGCCACCAGCCATTCGAATTTCATTTGTTCTCGCCGTTTGGTTCCGAGGGCGCGCCTTCCGGCCGCAGCAGGGGAAACAGCACCACTTCCCGGATCGAGCGCGAGTCGGTCAACAGCATCACCAGGCGATCAATGCCGACTCCTTCTCCCGCCGTCGGAGGAAGTCCGTGCGAAAGCGCGCGAAGGTAATCTGCGTCCACTTCCTTCGGCGCCTCCTGTCCTCCCTTTTCCACTTGCTCGCGGAAGCGGCTCTCCTGGTCGATGGGATCGTTCAATTCCGAAAATCCGTTGGCCAGCTCCATGCCGCAGATGAACAGCTCGAACCTCTCCGCCAGCGCCGGATCGTCCGCCCGGCGCCTGGAAAGGGGCGAGATGGCGGTTGGAAAATCGTAGATAAATGTCGGCTGGATCAGGTGCGGCTCCGCGATCGCCTCGAAAAGTTCCCCGGTTAATTCCCCCTCCGAAAGTTTCGCGATCTCCGCGATCATGTCGCGTCCGCTCGAGCGCGCAAACCGGTTGTAGCGCTCCGCCGCTTCCCGCGCTCCCCCGGCCGCGCCAAGCTCGGCGACCCCCGGCGGCGCGCCCGCGCCTTCCGGCCAATGCTTGGTGATCGCTTCGCGCATCGAGAGCCGCTCGAAACGCGAGAAATCGAGATCCGTCTCGTCGTAACGCACCGTCGTCGTGCCGCAAATTTTTTGCGCCAGCCCGCGAAAGAGCTCTTCGGTCAAATCCATTAATTCCAGATAATCGCTGTACGCCTGGTAAAACTCCAGCATCGTGAATTCCGGCTGATGAATCGCGTCGATTCCCTCGTTTCGAAAATTCCGGTTGATCTCGTAAACGCGATCCAGTCCACCCACCACCAGCCGCTTCAGATAAAGTTCCGGCGCAATCCGCAAATAGAAATCGATGTCGAATGTGTTGTGATGAGTCACAAATGGCCGCGCCGTGGCCCCTCCGAGGATGGGGTGCATCATCGGTGTTTCCACCTCCACATACCCCCGCTCGTCGAAAAATCGGCGGAGTTCGCGGATGATCTGCGCCCGCCGCTCGAATATCGTCCGGGCCCGCTCGTTGACGATCAAATCCAGGTATCGCCGCCGGTACCGCTGTTCCACGTCCGCCAGCCCATGCCACTTTTCCGGCAGCGGCAGCAGCGCCTTGCTCAGCAATTCGAGCGATGTAACCCACACGGTCAGCTCGTTCGTCTTGGTGCGAAACAGATGTCCCGACACTCCGACGATGTCTCCCAGGTCGAGCAGTTGGAACACCTTGAATCCCGCCTCGCCCACAACGTCAAGCTTTACGTACACTTGCAGACGGGTACCCCCGTCCTGGATGTGCGCGAATCCGGCCTTCCCGTGCGGGCGCAGCGCCACGATTCTTCCCGCCACCCGCGCCTCCACCCTTTCCCCGGCCAGCTCCTCGGCCGTCTTACCCCCGTACTTCTCCACTACCTCTTTCGGCGTGTGTGTCCATGCGAACTTGTGCGGAAAAGAATGCTGGCCGAGCGCCTCGATTTCACGTAGCTTCTTGAGTCGCTGGTGATACTGGTCGAGCGGTTCAAATTCCAACGAGGTCGTTCCTTTCGTATGGGGCCCATGGACCTTGGGGATAATTGGGGCGAGCCGTGCGCAGTATAACGAGCCCCTTCCGGCAGCGTCAAGAAATCCGCCGCTTCCCAAATCGGGTGTATAATGCGCGCCATTTGGGGAGGAACGATTGTTCCTGAAACGAAATCGAGGGACAGCCCCCGCGAAACGCAGTGTGGCCCAGGATTGGATCGCCTCGCTTCCTCGCGAAAAAGGCGTTCTCTTCGACTCCATCGTCCGCCGTTGGGAATCCGGCTACGCTATGATGAGCGTGGCGCTCGACGAAGCCTTCTGCCTCCGCTCCCGCGGAAATCTCGTCAACGCTCGCATGCAGGTCGTTGTTGCCTCCGATCTCATGATCCGCCTCGGAGGAGTTTTATCCGCCGCTTGTGAAGTGTTGAGCGACCGCGCCCGCTTCCTTCCCCGATTGCCCGCCGTCGAACCTCTGAACACCGAGTTTTTCCGCGGCGAAACGGCCCAGAGCGCCGCTTCGTGGAACGGCCTGCTTCACTACGTCCTTTTCGGCGATCGCGCCCGCTTTTTCCACAAGCTCCGCATTCTGCGCGATACCTTCGACCGCCTCGTCGAGGAATTTCGCCAATCCTCCGTTGATTTGATCGACGGCTCGTCGGCCGATCCCCGCGTCCTTTGGGATTCCTTTGATTCGCTGCACTATGACTTCAACACCTGCCTCCGGGAGTCCGAAGTCGTTTTGAAGGGCTTTCTATTCGCCCTTCCTCACGACCAGGTCGCCGCTTTTGCCGCCGCCATCAACGATCCTCCGCCGCCGAAGCGCGTTCGTTTGCGCGCCAGTCCTTCCCGTGTTTCGGCGTGAACTCCGATCCTCGCGAGAATCTTCCGGCCTTCCCACACGTCGAATGCTTCTGTGCGCCTATGGACCTTTGCCCCGTTTGCAGAGAAAATAGGATTGCTTGACCATCCTTGTCGGCCGCATGCGCCACCCGAAGGATAGTTGCTCCGTGGTGCGAACCCGCGGAAAACAGGGAGGTTTTGTGTCAGGAACCATGAGGACAACTCTTACCATGCCCGACGCATCGCATTGGATGTTGCGTCACAACGGGTAGCGTGGCCCGGTTGAGACGTATCGAGGGTGGCGAGCTTCCGGAGTCTGACGCCATCCGTTTGGCCCAGCAGGGTGATGCCGTGGCGTTCGAGCGCTTGTACCAGCTCCACAACCGCCGCGTTTATTCCCTCTGTTTGCGAATGGTGGGGAACACAGCGGAAGCGGAGGATTTGACCCAGGAAGCTTTCCTCCAGCTTTTCCGCAAAATTGCCACCTTTCGCGGCGAGTCGGCCTTTTCCACTTGGCTTCACCGGTTGGCCGTCAATGTCGTTCTGATGCGCCTCCGGAAGAAGTCGGCGGTTGAGACCTCGCTCGAAGAAGTCACTGATCCGGATGAGGAATCCGGTGGGCCCCGGCGGGATTTTGGTATGCCTGATTTGCGGTTGACGGGCTCGATTGATCGCGTCAATCTTCAGCGGGCAGTCGAACAGTTGCCACCGGGTTATAAGGCGGTTTTTGTGCTCCACGACGTTCAGGGCTACGAACACAACGAAATTGCCGAAATCATGAACTGCTCCATCGGCAATTCCAAGTCCCAGTTGCATAAGGCCCGCATGCGCCTTCGCGAACTTCTTCAGGAAGTCCTTCGTGACAAGGCTCGTGCACAACGAAAAGCGGCCGGCACTGCGTCCGGCGGCGAGGAATAGCCATGCTTCCCAGCCCCTGTGAGGAATTCAAGAAGCATCTGGAGTCGTGGCTCGAAGAGTCGCACGACCCCTCGATGGAAGCTCATGTCCGCTCCTGCCCGGATTGCACGGGTCTGGTCGAAGATATGGGCGCGATTCGCGCCTCCGCCTTCGAGTGGGCCTATCCCGAGGACGAGCCTTCTCCTCGCGTTTGGGCTTCGCTTCGCGCTCAACTCGAAGCCGAAGGGCTCATACACGCCAAGCATGTGGGCTGGTGGGAACGCGCGACGTCCTGGCTTCCCGACCTTCCCCGCCCCGTCCTCGCCGGCGCCTATTTGGCGGCTCTTGTCGCCGTTGCCTTCGCCGTATCCACTCCTTCGCAGTACCACGCGGATCAGCAGCTTTGGCTCGAATCCGCCGAGAACACTTCTTTGCCTTTGCAGGCCGATTTGACTCGCGCCGAGGAAGCAACGGTTTCCTCTCTCTCGCAATCCAACTCTCCCGTGACTGCTTCACTCGAACAGAACCTCGCCGTCGTTGACAACTACATCGTATTGTGTGAAAAGAGTGTTCAGGACGATCCTCAAAGCGAAGTTGCCCGAGATTATCTGTACGACGCCTATCGGCAGAAGGCGGATCTTCTCGCGCAAATGAGCGAGCGTGGAGTCTACCGGCCGTGAGCTACCTACAACTTTTTCCTTCCCGTTGGAATTGGAAAGCTTCCGCCGTATTGGCCTGCGGCGCATTGTTCGCCGGCGCTGTTCCGGCCTCGGCCCATCATCTTGAAAAACATTTTAAGGTCGGCCCCCAGCCCGTCGTGACCATCAACAACCCCAACGGAAAAATCGTCGTTCGCGCCTGGACCAAATCGGAAGTCATGGTCGTCGCCGACCACTACAGCGACAAAGCCGAAGTCGACGCCGAGCTCTCCGGAAACCGCGTTGACCTCATCACTCATCCGCTTTCGGAAGCCGCCTCGCCCGACGATTTGAGGGCCGATTTCGAAATCAGCGTTCCCGAGGACGCCGAACTCCAGATCCACAACGACGCCGGAGAAGTGAACGTCATGAACGTCCTCGGCGACATGACCGTCGAAACCGTCGCTGCCGGCGTCGATTTGGAGGACGCCGCCGGCTACCTCACCGTCAAGACCGTCGCCGGTTCGTTCCAGTGCGTCCGTTGCGCCGGGCGCGTCGAGGCCAATTCCATTACCGGCAGCTTCCGTTTTCTCGATTTGCGCAGCTATCACGTCCGCGCTCAGACCTCCCGCGGCGACATCTTTTTCAGCGGCGAGTTCCTTCCCAACGGCGATTACATGCTGAAGAACTACAGCGGCACCATCGAGGTTCGTTTCAAGCCCGGCGATTCGTTCGATCTCAGCGCCACTTCCGTCAAAGGCAAGGTCAATAACGAAGCGAAGCTCACCCCGCCCGACCATCAGCAGCATTACGTTCCCAGATTCGGGGATGCTCTGTTCGGCACTTTTAACGCCGCCGGTCGCGCCCGCGTCGAACTCTCCTCCTTCGATGGTACAATCAACATTCTGAAACGCGATTGATTGATCGCTCCTTTTTCCATGCGAGCTGCGGGAGTTCCATGAAGCTGGATTCGCGCTCACACCGTCTGGTGTGCCTCACCGGTTTTATGGGCGCCGGCAAATCCACGGTCGCCCGCCTCCTGGCCCGCCAGACCGGTTGGGAACACATCGACCTCGACAAGCGGATCGTCCTCGCCACCGGGCTTTCCATCCCCGAAATTTTTTCCCGCAGCGGCGAGGCCGCCTTCCGCCAAATCGAAACCGAGCAGCTCGCCCGCGCTCTCGGAGAAGCCGCCGAGGGTGGAAAACGCCGCATTCTCTCGCTCGGCGGCGGCACCACCGTCCAGCCGCAAAATCGCGATCTCTTGCAGGAGCGCCAGGCCACCCTCATCTGGCTCGATTGCCCAGTGGACGAGCTGCTCCGCCGCTGCGCCCAGATCACCGACCGTCCTCTGTTTCGCGACGAGGCCACGTTCCGCTCACTGTTCGAACAGCGGCGTCCCGTTTACCAGTTGGCCGATTTCCGCGTCGAAAGCGATGTCGAACCTCTGCAGATTGTCGAGCGAATTCTCGCGTTGGGCATCTTCCCCAAGGTGGTCGTATGAAAATAGATCTTCCATTGCTCCCGTCCCCCCGTTCTTGGCGTTTCTTCGCTCTGTTGCTGGCGGGAATCTCCTTCGTCGCCCTTTTCTCGCTCTCTCTTCTCGCCGGCGATAAACCCTCGAACTCTCTTTCTCCCGACAAAGGCAAGCTCCGCATCCTGATCAACGGCACGCAGGCGGGCGAGGAAGAATTCGAGATCTCGCGAAGCGGCAGCGGCTGGACCGTCCGCGGCAGCTCCCAATTGGCCACGCAGCAGGGCTCGATGCGCATTTCCGGCAATCTCTCACTCCGCCCAGATGGCTCTCCCCTTCATTACGACTGGACCACGCAGGGTCCCAAGAAAGCCTCTTCGACCATTGATTTCAACGGGACATCCGCCACAGCCGAACTTCATGTCGAGGGCATGCGTCCTTACAGCCAGACGTTTACTTTCAGCTCCCCCCGCATCGTCGTGCTCGACAACAATCTCTATCACCAGTACGACGTTCTCGCCCATCTCTACGACTGGCAGAAAAAGGGAATCCAAACCTTTGCCGTGCTCGTTCCTCAGGAATTGACTCCGGGCACGATCACTCTGGATTCCGTCGGTAAGCAGGATTTCAACGGCAAGAGTTGCGAAGAGCTGGTCGCCAAAACCGAAGACCTCGAGCTCGACGTCTACGTGGATGGTCCCCGCCTCATGGGAATCGTTGTTCCCAGCTCAGGCGTTCAGATTCTTCGCGAATAAATTCCCGGCGTCCTCTCCATAAAAAAAGAGAGGCCCGGGGCGTGATCCCGGGCCTTTGCGTGTGGGTACGCTTGGGGGTGGGAAATCGCTAAAGCTGCGCCCGCCGGACAATCCCCGACGCTGAGGGAGGCTGCGGCTTTTCGATGGCCACTGTCAAATTCATCGTCGCCCCCTTTCGCAGCACGCTCAAGCTGACGCTCTTTTGATCGGCCTTGTCCCGCAGCTCCTCGCGCAGTTCTGAAAGATTCTTCACGGGTTTGCCGTCCACTTGTGTAATCACGTCGCCCGCTTTCAGGCCCGCCTTTGCCGCCGGCGTGCCCTCCCGAACGTCCCGCACGAGAATTCCGGCATCGCCCGGAGCGCCAAAATAGGCGCCAAGTTGTCCGCTCAGATCCTCAGCCTCGATCCCGAGTTTGGGCGTCGAGAAATCCATCGCGTCGGGACCCATCGCGAAAAATCTCACGTCGGGTCCTGGAAACGCAAACGCTTCGCCCGGCCCTTGCATCGTGCCGCGAATCTGTCTTTCCTCCGCCGCTCCGCGATTGCCCACAACCACGTTTAACGTTTCTTGGTTTCCATCGCGCGATACGCCGAGTGTCACGCTCCGCCCGGGCGGCGTTTCTCTCACCAGCCGCCGGAATTGCAGCGTTCCTTCCACCACTTGTCCGTCGTACTCCGTGATCACATCCTTCTCTTGCAGCCCCGCCTTCGCCGCCGGGCTATCCGGCTCGACTCCTTGAACCACGACCCCGCGGACCGCGCTCAGTTTCAGCTCTTTCGCGTTCTCCGTCGTGACCTCGCCAATCTCCATTCCCAGCCAGCCGGCGTCTTCCCCGCCCTGATCGTCCATGCCGGGCATTCCGTTGACTCTCACCCGGACCTGTCGTTCGACTTGCGCCGCCTGGTCCTCGGCTTGCGAGGCCATGTCCTGCGCCTGCGCCGCCAGCTCGGCCGCGCGGGATTCAAGAGCGTCCCGGCTGCTCCCGAGTTCTGCCCCCAGCGACTCCAATTTTGCGACCTCTTCGGAACTCATCACGTTTCCGTCGGCCAGCTGATTCTCCAGACCGGCCAATTGCTTCCGCAGGTTCTGCTGCAGGATACGAGCTTGGCCCTCAATTTGTTCCGCGCACGCATTCAAATCCTTGCAATTCATCTCGCCCGTTGATGTCGAGGGGGTGGCGCTCTTCTGCGCAGGTTTTGCCGCGGGATTGTTCGCCCCTGGATTTTGCGTCTGGCCAAACACACTCCCCGGCGTCAATCCGGTGGCGAGCGCTCCGGCAACGATAAAGACAAGCCCACTGATTCGTGCGTGTTTCATCCGAGTGCACTCCTTTGCGCTTGAATTCGCCCCATTAAACTCCAGGCCGTTGCAACAGCAGGTGGATGCCGCCGTTCACGGTTCGCACCGATATGTTTCCCCCGCCCGTTCCGAGCTGCGCCCGGAAATTGTGGGCGGCCAGGTTTCCGCCCGTCGAGGTCAAGGGCAGGTCGGAGGTCAAATCCCCGTTCATACTCAGCACCTTCACGTTCGCGTGTCCGTTCGACGGCAACCCCAACACCACCGACCCATTCACCGTTTCAATGTCCATCGGGCTTCCGTCCAGCAGTTGCCGCAGCTCCAGGTGCAAATCTCCGTTCGTCGTCTTCGCGTTGAATCTTCCCGAGCTGTTCAGCACTTCCACGTTGCCGTTCACGGACTTCAGATCGCCCGATCCTTCCACTCCGCGCACCAGCACGCTTCCATTCACCGTTTCCACGCTTCCCAGCAAGACTTTGTAGGGAACGTGCACGCGGTATTCGACCGCCACGTCCGCGCCCTGCCCGTTCGGATAGCGCGTCCGCACCGCGACCTTTCCCGGCACGCTGTCCACTTCGATCTTGACTTGCCCCAATTCCCCGGGGTCCGTGTCCGAACTCTTCACCGCGCTCACCTCGACTTCGTTTCTGTCCCAACCCTCCACCTGCACCGATCCGTTCACGTTTTCGAGCAGAAAGCTTCCCCCCGAATTCAGGGGCACTATTTTGTGGAACAACTCGTTCGTGGCCGCCCAGGACGTCCCGGCCATTCCCAGCACGCAAGCGATGGCCGCCACGGCCGCAAACTGAACTCTGCGAATTCCCCGGCCGCTTCGATTCAAGCCTTTCCCCACGCTCTTCGAGACCCCGCGAATTTTACTTTCCATGGAAAACCCCCTCGATTGAAATCCCCTTCATTTCAATCTCTCCGCTTTTCCTCGTCTCGTCCCCGCCCGTCCCCCTGGATTCACCTCAGCCGAAACCTGAACTCGATATTCCCTCGCGCCTATTTCGGCTCCCGGTGATTCTCGTCCGATTGTCCCTGGCCGAATTGCCGGAGTTGCAACTGCAGTTTTTGTTCGAGCTGCTCCATCTGCTGGTGGTACATTTCCATTTGCTTCGCCGAATCGCTCGCGATCAGCCGGATATTTCCCGCCACGGTCCGCAGGTGGAACACCTCTCCGCCGCCGTTCAGCGCTCCTTCGGCGTGCACGATCTGTTCGCCGTTGCCCGATTCTCCGTAGCTCACTTTGATCGGCAGCGCCGGGTCCACGATCAGCCGGTGCCGCTCGCCCAACTGTATTTCCGCGTCAATCGTCGCCTGCAATTCCGGCGGCATGTACACCACAATGTCTCCATCCTTCGATTGCAGATCGCACGAACTTCCGGCGCTCACCGGCCTGACGATCCATGCCGTGATTCCGCCCGCTTCGGTCCACGCCTTCACGGAGCTGTCTACTTTCGTCAGATAAATGCTCCCGTTTCCGGTTTGCAGGTTTGTCGGACCCGTCACGTGGACCACGCGTATTCCGCCTCCGCCCGTCTTCGCGCGCACCAGCCCTTGCGCTTCGCCCACGTCGATTTGTCCGCCCTGCGTCTCCGCCACCAATTCCGCGCCGGCCTGCTCGACCGTCACGTTCCCTCCGCCGGTCTCCAAATGCGCCGGCCCGCCCACGGAGGTCACGCGTATGTGCCCGCCATTCGTGTGCAGGAATGCGCTTCCGCCCACGTTTCCCGCCGTGATATGCCCCCCGCCTGTCTCCGCCACCAGCTCGCCGCCCACGTTCTTCACGAAGATATGGCCGCCGTCGGTGTGTAAATGCGCCCAGCCTGAAATGTTCCCGGTCGTCAGGTTTCCGCCCGCTGTCGTCAGACTCATTCGCCCGTGCAGGTCTTCCACTTGAATGTTCCCGCCGCCGGTCGTCACCTCCAGGTTCATGTCACGCGGCATGTTCAGCTCGATCGTGACCCACAATCCGCCCATCGGGTCCTGCGTCCCCGCGAGTCCGCGCAACCGGATGTCGTCGCGCGTTTCCGACGACTGCATGTGAAACCGCGAAAGCAGCAGCTTGGCGTTCTTTTGCCCCGCCGCGGTTTCGAGATGCACCCGATAGTCCACTCGGCCGGAGTCTTCGGTGTGAACCACCACGCTGCCGAGGTCCATAGCCAGCAGGAGAGTCTGCCCGCCGTGCGCGGGCACACTCCCGGTGAGATCGGAGGTCAACCGCTGGAAGGGTTTGCCGGGGTCCTGCGCGCCGCCGAGAATTTTCCCGTTGCCGAGAAAAAAAAGAATGCCGGCCGCGGCTAGGCCGGCCGGCAACACTCCGTGGATCCAACAATCGCGTCGCACCCGCGCGGCCGTTATTGCCGCCTGGGGGCTCCGCGCAAACAGCCGCTTCGCTCTCACGGTCAGAATTTCTCGCGCGGGCCCAGATCGCGGATCGCGGCCGCGCTCTGCAACCGGATGTATGTGTTGGGATCCTTTTCCATCCGCTCGCGCAGCACCGCGAGCATGTGGTCGTCCGGCGAAACCTGTCCTTTCGCCGCCATCTCCCGAAGCGCGTTGATCGCTTCCACGCGTACGCCCGGATTCCGGTCGTCCACCAGCGCGTCCAGCAGCGTCTGCCGGACCAGATCCTGCGGCTCCGTTCCGTTCAGCGCCTCGAGAGCCTTCAGCCGAACCGCCGCGTTCGGGTCGCTGTGCACCGCGTGGCACAGCGCCGATCGCACGTCTGGATCGTTGTTCCGCGCGCTCAGCAGGTCCACCGCGTCCAGCCGCTCATCCGGATCCGAACTCCTCCCGCTTCCCAGGATGTTCAGCAGCACGCGCTTGATGTTGTCGTTGTCCACCGTTCCTTCCAGCGGCTCCTGCGAACTCATCTGCAGTTCCACTTGCGCCGGCTCGTCGCCCTGCGCCGGAATTACCCGGATTCCCGCCACGTCCGCCGAATGCAAATCCAGGTCGCTGATCGGTATCGTGGAAGCCGCAGGGTTCGGAGAGTTTGTGGCTGTCGTCGAAATTACGCCTGCGTTGGAATTGCTCGCGGAGGGATTCGTGGCTGACGCGGGCCCCCTGCTGCTGTGCGTCGCCAGATACCTCGGTCCCAGCATGCCCACGCTGAACCCAAGAATCAGCAGCAGCGCCGCGCTCCACGCCGGCCGCGGATTTAGCCAGCTCGTCGGCAGCGCCCATCCCAGCCGGCGCCGCAACCACCCTCGATCCTCTTCTTGGTCCAGCGCATCCACCAGCCCGCTTCGGCAGCTTGCCAGCAGCGCCGCGTCGGGTTCAGTTCGCTGTTCGCTCAGCGCGGCCAGCAGCCGCCTCTGGGCTTCGTCTTCGCCCGCGCAGCCCGCGCAGTTCGCCATGTGCTCTCTCACGCGGCCCTGCTCCGATTCCTCCAGCTCATTCGCCGCGTAGAGCGCCAGGAACTCGCCCCATTCCTCGCAGGCTCCGCTCCCCTTCGTTTTCTTGGACTGCTGCTCCATCCGTTCCACCCTCGAAATTTCGTCCCGGCGCCTCAGCGCACCGGTTCCAGCGACGCCCGCAACTTTCGCGTCGCGCGGAACAGCGAATTCTTCACCGTTTCTTCCGACGTTCCCAGCACGTCGCCGATCGCCCGCAACCGCAGCCCCTGATAATGCTTCATCTCGAACACCAGCCGCTCCCGGGGTGAAAGTTTCAGCATCGCTTGCTCGATCTGTTTTCCCAATTCTTGCCCCAGCAGGCTCTTCTCCGGATTCGCGTCCGGCCGCGTCTCCGTCTGCCGGTCGAAAAAGTCCCGGGTCATTCCTTCCGCATCCTCGATCGCGGGCGCTTGATCTTCCCGCCGGCTCGACCGCCTTCTCAAGTGGTCCAGCGCCGCGTTGGTCACGATCCGGTAGAGCCATGTGTAGAAGCTGCACTCAAACCGGAACCGGTGCAAATTCCGGTAAACCCTCAGGAAGCTCTCCTGATAAATGTCTCTCGCTTCCTCGGGCCGGTGCACCAGATTCACCGCCAGCCGCAGCACTTCCCGGTCGTACCGCCGCACCAATTCCTCAAACGCCACGCGGTCTCCCGCCTGTGCCCGCCGGACGAGTCCATGCTCCTCCGACACCTTCAACGCTGCCTGGCTCGTCTCTCTTTCGAGAGCGACGCTCATCCCCATTGTGTCTTTCGCCGGCGGAGGC
The DNA here is from genome assembly GCA_035503815.1 of Verrucomicrobiia bacterium. GTDB lineage: Bacteria > Acidobacteriota > Terriglobia > Acidiferrales > UBA7541 > Palsa-295. The sequence continues at coordinate 66,855 of DATJTF010000015.1, read as the reverse complement.
CCGTCGCCGTGCTTCTCGCTGCCTTCTGGCCGCGACTCCCCTGGCTGCCCGGCGTTTAACCTTTCTATGCTCTCCGAAGGAATAGACGAGTCAGGTGGTCGCTGGTGAGCACCATCGAACGTCCATTTCCCACTATCGGACAGCTGTGGCAATTTTGCTCTCCTGATTCCGATCCCGCAACCTTTTATCTCGTTGTAAAATTTGCCCTTAACGCGAGCGCACAGCTCCGCTCAATCCTTGTCCCCTCGCATATTCATTACGACTTTTCCACAAGATAGTTTCAAAGCAAGGCAGGAACCAATCAGAGCTTCGACGCCAGCCGGATCAGCCCGTACACTCCCGCGCAAACCAGGAAATCCACCAGCGTGCCCCAGTCCTCGCGAAAGCCGCGGTGGCGCAGTGCTTCAGGCAGGTAGGGCACCAGCGAAAGATAATAAATCGCGTTGCCCAGAAGGATCGCCGCTAGATATTCCAGCCAGCGGCGCACCGTCACTCCGAGAAACTTTCGAGACATCATCGCATCGATCTCAGCACGAACCTCTTGGGGCCCCCGGGGAAAGGGTTCCACTATATTGGAATCCCGCCTCCGGAACAATCGTGCCTCGCTTCTTCCCCGCCGGGCCCGCCCGCTTCGATGGTATAAAATGAAAGCAGTTGCAACGCGCGAAGATCACTTGCTTCACTCCCGCGCCCGGAATTCCGCTCGCGCCATGGCCATCACGCTTTCCAGTCCGGTGAAATATCTTCGCGGCGTCGGCCCTCAACGCTCGCTTCTCCTCCAAGAGCGCGGCATTTCCACCGTCGCCGACCTCCTCGGCTACCTTCCCTTCCGCTACGAAGACCGCATCCGTTTCACGCCCATCGCCGAAGCCGTCCCCGGCCAGGTTGCGACTATTCTCGCCGAAGTCGCTCCCGGCGGCGGCAGCACCGTCCGCTTTGCTCGCGGCCGCAGCCCCATTTTTCACGTCAAGCTTCAGGACAAATCCGGCTCCCTTCACGCCCGCTTTTTTCACGGCAGCTATCTCGAGGGCCGCTTGAAGGAAGGCCAGCGGCTCGTCCTGCATGGAAAACTCGACGTCGATCCCTACCGCCCCGCTCGCCTCGAGATGGTCAACCCGCAGATCGAATTGATCGGAGGCGAAGACGCGCCCGCCGATTCCACCGAAGTCGGCCGCATTGTTCCCGTCTACGAGGCGATTGGCAAAATCAGCTCGCGGATGATTCGCCGCATCCTCTACGGCGTCCTGCTCAATCTCGATCCCGAAATTCCCGACCCCATCCCCGCCGAAATTCGCGACCGCTACCGTTTCCCCTCTCGCCGCGAAGCTCTTCTCCACGTTCACTTTCCCTCGAAGGAGGAAAACGTCGAACTTCTCAACACCTTCCGCAGCCCCGCCCAAATCCGCCTCATCTTCGAGGAGTTTTTCTATTACCAGCTCGCGCTCGCTCTTCGGCGCCTCCGCGAACATCGCCGGCGCGGCATCTCCCTCCAGGTTCGCGAACCCAAAATCCGCGAAGCTCTAAAAAGCATCCTCCCTTTCAAGCCCACCGCCGCGCAAAAGCGCGTCCTCCTCGAAATCGCGGCGGATCTCGAGCGCCCCTATCCCATGCACCGCCTCCTCGAGGGCGATGTCGGCAGTGGAAAGACCATCGTCGCTCTCGAAGCCGCGGCCATTGCCATTGAAAACGGCTGCCAGGTCGCCCTCATGGCTCCCACCGAAATTCTCGCCGCGCAGCACTTTCTTTCTGCCCGCCGCATCTTTCAGCCCGCCGGCTACTCCTGCGAACTTCTCGTCAGCGGCCAGAAACGCCCGGATCGCGAACACGCTCTCGCCCGCATCTCCCGCGGCGAGGCCCAATTCGTCGTCGGCACCCACGCTCTCATCGAAGATCCCATCGCGTTTCGCCGTCTCGGCCTCGTCATCATTGACGAGCAGCACCGCTTCGGCGTGCTCCAGCGCAAGCGCCTCATCGAGAAGGGCGAATCGCCTCACGTTCTCGTCATGACCGCCACTCCCATTCCTCGCACCTTGGCCCTCACTCTTTACGGGGATCTCGATCTTTCTGTCATTGACGAAATGCCCCCCGGCCGCACGCCCATCGAAACTCGCTGGTCTTCCGACGAGCAGCTGGCCGGCGTCTGGCAATTTCTCAAGCGCGAACTCTCTCGCGGCCGCCAGGCTTACGTCATCTATCCCGTTGTCGAAGAATCCAAGCAGGAGTTGAAGGCCGCCACGTTGGAATTCGACCGCCTCTCGCGTGAAGTTTTTTCGGACTTCCGGCTCGGCCTCCTCCACGGCCGCTTGAAAAACGAGGAAAAAGAGGCCGTCATGGACAGCTTTCGCCGCCGCGAAACCCAAATCCTCGTCGCCACCACCGTCGTTGAAGTCGGCGTTGACGTCCCCAATGCCACCCTCATGGTCATCGAGCACGCCGACCGTTTCGGCCTGGCCCAGCTTCATCAGCTTCGCGGCCGCATCGGCCGCGGTCCCGAAAAATCCTATTGCATCCTTGTGGCCCCGAAGTCCATCACAGGAGACGCGAAGGAGCGCATCGAAACCATGGTCGCCACCACCAACGGCTTTGAAATCGCCGAACGCGACTTGAAGCTTCGCGGCCCCGGCGAATTTTTCGGCACTCGCCAGCACGGCGACGCCGCTTTCTCCGCCGCCCAGCCGCTTCGCGACCGCGAGCTCCTCGACCTCGCCCGCCGCGAAGCCTTCTCTCTTGCCGAGGATCCCGCCCGCGCCGGCGAAGTCGTCGCCCGGCTCGAAGCTCTCAGCCCTTCCTGGCGCGCGCGGTATCAACTCGCGGCGGTCGGCTAGCCATGCGCGTCATCGCCGGACAATTTCGCAGCCGCCCTTTGAAAGGCCCTGGCAGATTGCGCCTTCGTCCCACCAGCGATCGCCTCCGCGAGACCCTCTTCAACATCTTGGGCCCCGCCGTCGAAGCTTCTCTTTTTATCGATCTCTACGCCGGCACCGGCGCCATCGGCATCGAAGCTCTCAGCCGTGGCGCCCGCGAAATCTACCTCGTCGAGTCTCATCCCGCTTCCGCGCGGTTGATCCGCAAAAATCTTGATTCTCTCGATGTCCATGAAGGTGCCGAGGTGATGGAGTGTGACGCTCTTCGCGGCCTCGATTCTCTCGCTTCTCGCCACTTGCTCGCCGACTTCATCTTTCTCGACCCGCCCTACGCCGAAACCGGCGAGCATCTCCGCATCCTTGAATTCCTGGACTCCGCTCACCTCGTCGCTCCCTACGGCCTCGTGATTGCCGAGCACCTCTCCAAGTCCGTCCTGCCGGAACGCTTCACGCGCCTCGAACGCGTCCGCCTGCTCGAGCAGGGCGACGCTTCACTCAGTTTTTATCGCTTGGCAGCCGCCGCCTGAGCGTCTGCATCTCAGCCCAAGGTATAATCACAGGACCCATGGCGCCCGTCGCGACCCCCGAGCCGTCCTCCGAACCCGCCTTCGAGCTTCCTGTCCACGCGCGCCTGCCTCGCCTGGACCTGGCCGTCGATTGGGGCTCGCCCTGGGCCGAGTTCCGCTCCAGCATCGGCGATCTCTTCCACGGCCCGCCCGCCCCAAAATACGAAGACCTGCCCAAGGATTCGGATCTCCGGGTCGACTGGGTCCGCGACCGGTTCTCCTTTCGCTCGTTTCTCGCCGCGTGCCTCTGGCACGTCGCCATCATCGCCCTTCTCCTGCTTCCGATTTGGGGATTTCTCCCGCAGCCGGATCACAATCTCGCTCCGGTTCATATCGAGCTCACCTACGTTCCCGATGCCGGAGATTTGCCAAAAATTTCTCTCCCCGCCCCCGGCGAGAAATCCAAGAGCGAAACACGCGGGCCGGATCGCACCGTCTCTCGCGGCGCCGACGCTTTCCATCCCCGTCAGACGATTGTGTCCGTCCCGGTCCGCATCACTCACCCGCGACAAACTTTAATCCAGCCCGCCGCCCCCGCCGCTCCTCCCAAAATTGACGTTCCCTTGCCCAACGTCGTTCAGTGGACGCAGTCCTCCGCTCCTCCTGAGCCGCGGCTCCATTACAACCCCTCGGTCTCCGCTCCTCTGATCCGGCGCCGAGCGATTGAAGAAGCCGTCGCTCCGGATATTCCCAACAGTGTGAAGAATCCCGGCGCTCTGAATATCGCTCCCTCCGCTGCCATCAACCCCGCTCCTCAAATGCCTCTCATGCCCATGTCCGCCGCCAGGGCCACCGCCCGTCGTGTCGAAAATGACCGCCCCGCCCCGGCCGCTCCCGACATTAACGTCGCCGCGTCCTCGAATTCCAATCTGCCGTCCATCGTCGCTCTTTCCGCGTCTCCCGCGCCTCCCGCTCCTGTCGTCAATGTCCCGCGAGGAAATCTTGCGGCTCGCGTCTCCATTTCGCCTGAAGGCGCGCGCGCAGGCGCTCCCGGCGGTAATCCCTCCGCCCCTCCTTCCCGCGGCAACGCGTCTTTGAACGGCGCCCGCGGGGAATCGATTGCCGGTGGAAGCGGTGGAAATTCTTCCAATCTTCCCGCGGCGGTCAGCGTCAGCGGAGGCGGCGGCCACACAGGTCCCGGAGGAGGGATTGCCCCGTCCGGCATTCGCAGCGGCCTGATTCTCCGTCCGATGACGGGAGTTCCCGAGCGCCCGCAGCCCATGATGGCCACCCCAAAAACCGCGGCCGATATTGCCCATCTCGACCCGGGCCTCCCGCCGGAGGCGCTTCTCTCCGGCAAACAGGTCTACACGCTTCACGTCAACTTGCCCAATCTGACCAGCGTCAGCGGCAGCTGGATTCTGCATTTCTCTCAATTCGATGACGACGTCGCGCCCTATCTCGATCGCGGTGCGCTTTCTGCCCCCGAAGCCATCCTCGTGGTAGACCCCGAATATCCTCCGGAAGCCATCAAGCAGCACATTGACGGCGAAGTCGTCCTCTATGCCATCATTCGCAAGGATGGCTCGGTCGACAGCATTCAGCTCGTCAAAGGGATTGATCCTCGGTTGGACGGCAACGCAATGAAGGCGTTCTCGAAGTGGAAGTTCAAGCCGGGAACGCGCAACGGCAAGCCTGTGGATCTCGAAGCCGTCGTCCACATTCCGTTCTTCTATCGCAAGCCCGACGACTAGAATCGGCCTCGGAAATTCCCGGATCTCCATTCGGAGTCATTCGGGGATGCTCCAGGCAAGCTCTCATCCGCCGGCGGCGGACCCTCGGAATTGAACGCTTTCAGAACCTCATCCCTGCAGGTATCGTGGATGGCGACAAAATCGTCCCCGCAGAAGGATGGATTGACCATGCAAAGGCGGCATCTGCTTCAACTCTTGTCGTACGCCTTCGGGTCCGGCATATTTCTGCCCCGGGCGGAATCCGCCATCGCCGCGCAGAATCCCGCGCACCCGGCGAGTCCTGCTCCGCCTGCGCCGGCAACCTCTAAACGTGAATCGGAGGGAATGCAAATGGAAAAAGTAGCCGGAATTGGAGGGCTGTTTTTTCGGGCTCAGGATCCCGCATCTCTCGGGCGCTGGTACCTCGAACACTTGGGGATCGAGCTCACTCCGGGAAGCAATGGCGGGCCCGTTTGGCGCCAAGAGGCCGGCCCGACCGTCTTCACTCCCTTTCCCCAAACCACGAAATATTTCGGGGATCCCAGCAAAGTCTGGATGATCAACTTTCGAGTGCATGACCTCGAGAAAATGTTGGCCCAGCTGCGAGCCGCCGGAATCGAAGTTAAGGATCCGCAATCTTTTCCCGGCGTCGGCAGCTTCGCCCGTCTGAATGATCCTGAGGGAAATCCAATTGAACTGTGGCAACCCGCGTAGCTCGGCGTTCCGCGGTTCGCCGGAGAACACTCTGTCGGGGAATCTTTCTTCCCGGCTTCCCTGCCGCCGGCTCCCCTCCTATTTTTCCCGCCTCACGCCACGGCCAGCGTCCTCACCAGCTTCGTCACGTCTTCGCTCGTGTTGTACAGGTACGGCGCAATCCGCAGCGAGTTTTCGCGCAGGCTGACGATCACTCCTTCCTCGCGCAATCGCTGGAACAGCCGCTTCGTCTCTTCCGGCTTCCGCGCTGCCACGCACACAAACGCCCCTCGCCGCTCTTTCTCCGCGGGTGAGACCACTCCGCACCGGTCCCGCGGCAGCCGCTCCACAATTTCGTCCACCAGTTCCCGCGTATGCCGTGCGGCGTTTTCCACGCCGGTCTGCAGCAAAAATTCCAGCGAAGCGTCCATGGCCGCCAGGTGAATGAAGCTTGCCGTTTCCGGCGCGTCCCATCGCCGCGCACCCGGCGACATCCGCAATCCCTCGAGCGGCAGCGAGTCGAAATTCCTCGCTCCTTCGATCGCCATCCAATACACCGGGCCTTGCACCAGCCGGTCCAGCCACTCCCTCGCGACCCAGAAAATTCCCGTTCCGTAAGGCGATAGAAACCATTTGTACCCGCTGCAGACCGCGAAATCCGCCCCCATTTTGCCGATCTCCAGCGGCGTCACTCCCGCGGCCTGCGTGATGTCCAGCAGCAGCGCCGCTCCCGCCGCGTGGCATTTCTCCGCCACGCGCGCCGCATCCAGCAGCGCTCCGTTGTCGAATCGCACCAGGCTCGCGGACACCACTCGCGTTTGCCGTCCGATCTGCTCGATATAATCTTCGGCGCGGATGAATTTCTCGCGCGGAGATATCACTCTCACCTTCACCAGCCCCGCTCTCTCATACGGAAGCCAGGTCGCAAAATGCGCCGGAAATTCTCCCTTGGCCACCAGCACTTCGTCTCCCGGCTGGAAATTCATCCCCGCCGCCACCGCGCACATCCCCGCGCTTGCCCCCGGCGTCACCGCGATCTGTTCCGCTTCCGTCCCGATCAGCCGCGCCGTTTTGGCCCGGATGCGGTCCGGCAATTCGAAATACAAATTCTCCGGCAGCAGATGCGGCAGCTTTTTCCATTCGATCGCGGCTTGCATCGCTTTCGCGGAGACTCGCGGCAGCGGTCCCTGGTTTGCCGCGTTCAGGTAGGCCACGCCTTCAAAATCGAAAAATTCGCGCCGGTAGTGGTTGGCCACGATGCATCCTCTCGATTGGCTCGGATTGAAAATTCAGGAGGGACCTGCCCTCAAAAATGGGTGCGCAATTCGCGGAAACTCGTGAGGATCAGCAGCTTCCCGTTCCCGCTCTCCAGTTCCGCCTTCTCCAGCTCCCACGTCGCCGAATGCGGTATGAACACCGCGTTCAATCCCGCTTGCAGCGCCGGGTTGATGTCGCTCCTCGGGCTGTTTCCCACCATCCACCCGTGCGTCTTCACGATCTTGAACTGCTCCACCATCCGGTCGTACGTCGCCGGTTCCTTCTCCAGCACGATTTCGATGTGATCGAAATACGATTGCAGCCCCGACCGCTCCACCTTCGCCGCTTGTTCCGCTTGCTCGCCCTTCGTCAGCAAGATCAGCCGGTGATGTTTCGAAAGATATGCCAGCGTCTCCGGCACTCCCTCCAGGATGTGCGGCGGTGTCGCCTCCAATTCGTTCACCATTTGCGCGATTTCCTGGATGATCTCGCGCCGCGCGGCGTTTCCCGCCAGCTTCATATACGTCTCTTCGAGCGACCTCCGGAAACTCTTCACTCCGTATCCATGCTGCCGGATGTTCCGCCGTTCCGTCTCGTTCAGGATGTGGCGGATGTATTCGCGCGTGTAGCCCAGGTGCTCCAGTTGCCCGATGAAATGCTCGATCGACTTCTCGAAGAAAATATTGTTTTCCCAGAGCGTGTCGTCCGCGTCGATCAGCAGCGTGTGCCGTGCCATTCCCTCTTCTCCGCTTGCTTCCTCGGCTCGCGTCCCTCGCCCGCCGCTCAGGACGCCTTGCGCGCGCCCGCCACGAGCTGCTCCAGAATGGTCCGCGCCATCTGTTGCAGCTCGCCGAATTTCTTGAGGTAGTCCTGAAAATCCCGGTTCAAATCGAGCGCCGTCTGCGCTTCCAGCTTGTTCCGCAGGATCATGTCCCGCAAATGCACCGGATGCGGGAGCACCGCGTCGTCGCGCAATTCCTCGAGTGCCGTCGCCGGCTCGTAGTGATACATCTTTCCCTCCGCTTCAGCGGACTCAAATGCATTCTACATGTTTTTCGCGGGGCGTGTCAGGCAGCGGCGGGAGGCAAAAATTCGTAGCGGTCGATCCGCGCGGCGATTCCCCGCCGCCCGTTGATCGGTTCCACGCGCAGCACTCGCGCGTAGCACCGGATGTGGACGTCTCCCGCCAGTGTAATCTGCTGCGGCAGCGTCAGCACGAATTCGATGGGGCTTCCGTTTTCCACCGGCGCCTCGATCAGGAAATAAAGTCCCCGGAAGCTCACGTCGCGGGTCTCGCCGCCTTTTTCCGACACTCCGCTGTCCCCGGAGAACCTCACCTTCAACGGCAGAGTCATCGAAAAGCGCCGTGCCGCGCGACGTTCGATCGCTCCATCCATGGATCCTCCCGCGAGTTCGCCTCTTGACTGAAACCTACCACCCCTTCCCGTTGCGGCGCAATCCTTTTCCCGCCGCCTCCGGCGCCGCTCTTTCCCCGTTTGACCTCCTCCATCCGTCCGGCTACGATGATGCCCCATGATTCATCCGGTCCCCCTGGCCGATCGCAGAAAAAACCCGCGCGCCCAACTCCGGATTCCCGTCCGCATCCGCTGGCGCGGCCCTATGGGCATGAGGCTTGAGGTCACTCGCGCCGTGGACGTCTGCCGCTCCGGCTTGCTCGTCGAGCGCGCCGAGCGCTGTGAAGTCGGCTCGCAGGTGTGGGTCATCAGCCCGTTCGATTCCCGCGCCATGGTCCAGCCCGAGACCCCCGGCCGTATTGCCCGCGTCGAGCGTCTCAACGGCAAAGTCGCGCGTGTGGCCGTCGCCTTCGATGGACCTTCGCCCGCCGACGCTCGCCCCGCCGGCCAGGAGCGCCGCCGCCATCCCCGCGTCTCGTTCGCTCTTCCGATCTTCATTCGTCCGGCAGGGTCTCCCTGGCCGGAGGAATCCATGACCCAGGACCTTTCTCCCGGCGGCGCCCGATTTTCCATCGCCCGCATCTTTGCTCGCGGCGATTCGATCCTCGCCAAAATTCCCTGGGGAGAATGGGAGCGCGAAGGGGAAATTCGCGGGCGCGTCGTTCGCGTACAAGCGCAAGACGTTCTTCCGGGGCCATCCCCGCTGTCCGATCCCGCCTCGGGAGTGAGCGCGATGCTCACCACCGTCTCCGTGCAGTGGATTCGCGCGCCGAAGCGCTAACCCCGTTTTTGCCTGGCGGGAATCCGAAGTGCTCCGCCGCTTCCCCTCGCCCCATCGCGACACCCTTGCCCTGAATCCTTCACCTCATCATTCTCCGATTTTGTCCGGCTGCTTGTGTCCGCTAAACTCTCCGATGGAGTTTTTCCATGGTGGATGTCTTCCATCGCAATTTTTTCATAGCCGGTCCCGCGGGGCGCCTCGAAGCTCTGCTCTGGACCGTCTCCAATCCTTCGCCGAATCTCGCCGCCCTCGTCTGCCATCCCCATCCGCTCTTCGGCGGGACGATGCACAACAAGGTCGTCTACCAGGCCGCCAAGACGTTTCACCGCTTCGGCATTCCCGTCCTGCGCTTTAACTTTCGTGGCGCGGGTCTGAGCGAGGGCGTGCACGACCGCGGGCGTGGCGAGCTTGACGACGTCCGCGCAGCCCTCGATTTCCTCGCCCGCGAATATCCCGCGCGCCCGCTTCTCCTCGCGGGATTCAGTTTCGGCTCCTGGGTCGGGCTTCGCGTGGGGTGTGAGGATGCGCGCGTCGCGGGCTTGATCGGGCTCGGAATCCCCGTGAACGCCTCAAATTTCGACTATCTGCGCTCGTGCTTCAAACCGAAGCTCTTCGTGCAGGGTGGAAACGATCAATTCGGCTCGCGCCACAGTGTCGAGAAATTATTCGCCGGTCTCCCGGAGCCGAAAGATCTCGTCTTCGTTGACGCCGTGGACCATTTCTTTGCCGGCCACCTCGAATCGGTGGGCGACGCGATCGGCGTCTGGCTCGGGCGTCATTTCCCCCAGGCGAAATCGTCCCCGCCTTCCGAATGACAAATCAGCTGTTCGGCTGAAACAGTTTCAAAAACTGGTCCCGCGGCGCCGGTTCGACCGCCACCAGCGACTCGTTGGCCTCCACATGCTCCACACGGCTCATTCCCGCCAGCGCCGTCGTCACTCCCGGAGCGGACCTCGAGAACTGCAGCGCCAGCGCCGCATTGTCCGTCAGCCCGAGCGCCGCCCCCACGTACCCCGGCATCTTGCGCGTCAATTGCCCCTGCAACAGCGACGCGCTGGTGACCAGCGTGATGCCCAGCGCGCGCGCCGCCTGCACCATCGCCATCGTTTTCCCGGTCACGATCTGGTTGGCGCGCATCAGCGCTTCCGGCATCGCCAGGTTGAACGGGAGTTGCACGAATCGAAAATGGTTTTCCGCTCCGCCCGCCTCGCGCGCGATCTCCGCCATCGATTCCAGCGAAAGATATCCCGGCGACCTCGGATCCTCGCGGAACGCGTTCCACGTTGCCAGTCCGTACGCGCCGATTTTCTCCCGCGCCACGCAAGCTTCCAGAAATTCAAACGCCGCTCGAATCCGTTCCCGGAATTCGCCCGCCGAAATTTCGCCGAGCTGCGTCTCCGGATTGTGCAGATAAAACACGTCGATCGCTTCCACTCCCAAGTTCCGCCGGCTTCGCTCCAATTGGTCGCCCAGGTACGACGGCGAAATGCAGTGGCACCCCGCGGCGATTTCCTCCGCCTGGAAAATCCCCCGCTCCACATATTCGCGCTGAAAATATTCCGCCGGGTCGTCGGGCATGTCCCCGTCGGGCGATAGAAAGCCCGCCTTGGTGCACAACAGAATTTCCTCCCGGAGAAATCCCTCGCTCAGCAAGGTGCGTAGCGCCGCTCCCACGGACCTTTCGCTTCGCTGGTTGCGGTAATTGATCGCGGAATCGATCACGTTGATTCCGCCCTTTACGGCCACGATCGTCGCCTGTGTGTACGCGCGGTCGGTGGCTTCGTCCGCCTCGCCCAGATATGTTCCGATCCCGATCGAGGAAAGCACCAGGCCCCCCGGAATTTCCCGGAAATGCCCCGCCGCCGAGCGCCCCTGAAATCGCGCCGCATAATGCAGCGTTCCCCGCGGCGTAGCCTTCCCCTTGATTTTTTCGGTGTCGCCCGGCGCTGCCGAAGTCATCCAGCCGCTCCTGTCTGTCCTCGAAAAATTTCGCGCGCAGTATAGCAGACGCTCGCCCCACTCCCGCGCGATTCGCTCCGCCTCACGGCATTCTCTCCGCCGGCGCTTGCTCCCCGGATTCGCCGGCCACCCCCTGCGTCGCCACCAGCAATTCCCGCGCCTCGAACCGCAAATTCGGCAGGCTCCGCAGAAACACGAATCCGCCGATAACCGCGGCCGTTCCACCCAACCCGACCGTCCACGGCGCTCCCACGTGCTCGGCCGCCGCTCCCGCGAACAGCATCCCCAGCGGCGCCATGCCCATGAACATCATCGTGTACGCCGCCAGCGCCCGGCCCCGCAAATGGTCAGGCACCATGGATTGAATCAGCGTGTTGCAGCAGGCCATCTGCAGCATCACTCCGTATCCCACGGGAATCAGCAGCGCGAACGACAGCCAAAACATCCTCGAGCACGAAAACAACACCAAGCTCGCTCCGAATCCCATCGCCGCCCACCCCACCCATCGCCCCAGCCCCTGCACGCCGCTTCGCAACGTCAGCGTCAAGGCGCCCAGCAACGCTCCCACTCCCGCCGCTCCCATCAGCAATCCCAGCCCCAGCGCTCCCCCGTGAAGAATGCGGTCCGCGAAGATCGGCATGAGGACGGAGTAGGGAACCGCGACGAAGCTCACCAACCCAATGAGCAGCAGCAGCGCGCGAATCGGCCGCGCGCGAGACACGAATCGGAACCCCTCCGCGATGTGCTCGAACGGCGACGTATCGATCGTCACCCGCCGCCGCGGCCCCAGCCTCATCAGCAGCAAGCCCGTGATCACGGCGATATAGCTGACCGCATTCGCGAAGAAGCACCACCCCTCCCCCACCCCCGCTACGATGATTCCGGCGATGGACGGCCCGATCACTCGCGCCCCGTTGAACATCGAGGAGTTCAGCGCGATTGCGTTCATCAAATCTTCCCTCCCGACCATCTCCACCAGAAAAGCCTGCCTCGCGGGAATGTCAAATGCGTTGACGATCCCCATCAGCGATGCGAGCACCACCACTTCCCACACCTTCACTCGCCCCGAAAGTGTCAGCCCCGCCAGCGTGAACGCCAATATCATCGAAGACGCCTGCGTCGCGATCACGATTTTGTGCCGGTCCAGCCGGTCCGCCGCCATTCCCCCGATCGGCGCCATCAGGAAGACGGGAATCTGCCCCGCAAACGCTACCGCTCCCAGCAGCAGCGACGACCCCGTGAGCCGATAGACGAGCCACGCCTCGGCGATATTGTCCATCCAGGTCCCGATCAGCGAAATCAGCTGCCCGCTGAAAAACAGCTGGAAATTCCGGTGCCGCAGCGAGCGGAACATCGCCTGCACTCGAGACATCGATTCGAATTGTGGTGCCGTGGCCATCTTTATTTTTCAACTGCCGGTTTTCTCCCATCCTTTTGAATCGCGCGCGGTTCGGCCGGCCGCCGCGATTATGTCGGCGGCGCGGGAGCGGCAGCTCCGGAATCTTCCCCTGAGGTTCCCGCAAGCAGCCGCCCGCACGCCCGCAGAATGCGGCGGTACGGCCAGGCGGCGTCGCGAAAAAAAATCTCCCCTTCGCGCGGTTTCGAATAAAACCACCGGGCAAGCAGCGCCAGATGCTCGGGCAGTTCCGGCGAGGCCTGGCGCATGGCCTGGCGTTTCCGCCAATTCTCTTCTTCGGCCGCGCGGGGATTCGCTGCCGCGGACGCCTCCGCCGCAGGTTCGAGTTCGCCGCGCAGCAGCGTCTCCACCGAGCGCGGCCCGCTCGAATTCTCCCCGAACCCCAAAAAAATGGGCGGCCTCAAAATCCCCGCGTGAATCGGAAACACCAGAATTGTCTTCGGCTCCACGGCCCGCGTCAGGATCACCGCGTCCAATTCGTCCACTCGCCTTGCCGCTTCCGGCAGGACTCGCAGCGCTGCGGAAACCTTCTCAATCCTCTTGTGCAGAGCCGCCGCTCTTTCGAAATCAAGCGATTGGCTTGCATTCTCGCGCTCCCGCTCGAGCGACTCCGTCAGCGAGGCTCCCGAGGTCGCCAGCGCCTCGACCATCCGCGACGCCTCGGCGTCGTACTCCTCGCGCGTGCACCCCGCAAAACACGGCGCCAGGCACATCTTCATCTCCGAATAGATACACCCCGGATAGCTCGGATCGCGCCGGATCTTGATTTGGCAGCGCCGCGTCTTGAACAGATCGAGAAAGCCTTCCGCAAACGCCTCGGCGCCGCGGCGTGAAGGAAACGGCCCGAAATAGAAGCCCCCGTCCGCGCGGATTCGCCGCGTGACGTAGCAGCGCGGGTAGTCGTTGTTCAGGTTGACCTTCAGCAGCGCCGGCGGGCGCAGCCGCAGCAGATCCCTGTACCGGCGTGGAAAATCGATCTTCGCCTGTCCGTACATCGTCACCAACTGTTCGAATTTCGATCCCGTCGCCCGGTACGCGACTCCCGCCGCCACCTCCCTCAGGTTCAGCCGCTTCGACCCGGCCTCCGGCTCCTTCAACACCCTCTCCGCGGCACGGCGGATATCCGCCGTCCGGATCAGATACGGTTCCGCTCCCTGCCGCCGCATGGCGAAGCGGACCACGCCCGGACGCGATGGCAGCGCTCGAAAAAAATCAGCGTCCCACGCGGGATCGAATTCCAGGCGGCCTTCGAGCGGAACCATCCGGACAAGAATACACTGCGGGGCGATGCCGCGGGAGAGAGCGGGGAAAAAAGGAGTGCTGTGGATTGTGCCGATTGTGTTGCGATTAGAATCGAGCCCGACTCTTTGTTTCGAACGAGTTGCGCGAAATTCGGTTTCCTTACTGTTGCGATTGGAAACGGCGCGAATTCCCGCCGAACCTAAAAATTCTCCAGCCACCGCCTTCCTCGCTTTTCCCTTCACACTCCTTCGCTCCTCTCAAGCGGGCCCTGCCCGTTCGATCGAGGCTAGCAGAAAAGGCCGAGCTCGCAGGGACAGGCTTAGAACGGACAGAGTACAGGTTATAGGACCCTGTGCCAGAGGACAGGAGAGGAGACGTTCAATACGATTTGAGGACCCAGGCGGCGATCACCAGGCGCTGGATTTCGCTCGTCCCTTCGTAAATTTCGGTAATGCGGGCGTCGCGGTAATTGCGCTCGACGGGATATTCCTGGCTGTAACCGTAGCCGCCGTGAATCTGGATGGCCTTGTGCGTGACGCGCGTCGACATCTCGCTCGCGAACAGTTTCGCGATCGACGCTTCCATGGAAAATCGCGCCCCGGAATCCTGCTTCCACGCCGCCCGCCGGACCAGCAGCCGCGCCGCATCGATTTCCGTGGCCATGTCGGCGAGCATGAACTGTATCGCCTGGAAATCCGCGATCGGATGGCCGAAGGCTTGCCTCTGCTGCGCGTAGGATAGCGCGGCTTCGAACGCGCCTTGCGCGATTCCCGTGGCCTGCGCGCCGATCCCGATGCGACCTCCGTCCAGAGTCGATAGCGCCACTTTGTAGCCTTCGCCCTCGTCGCCGATTCGATTTTCGGCGGGGACTTCCGCGTCCGTGAACACCAGCTCCGTGCACGCCGTGGCGTGGATCCCCAGCTTTTTCTCTTCCTTGCCCACCCCGAACCCGGGCGTGCCCTTTTCCACCACCAGCGCCGTGATTCCCTTCTCGCCTTTTTCCGGATGCGTATTCACGTAGACGATGGCGGCATCGGCCACGCCGCCGTTCGTGATCCACGCCTTCGTGCCGTTGATCACGTAGCGGTCGCCCTTGCGGACCGCCTTGGTGGTGAGCGCCGCGGCATTGGAACCGGCTTGCGGCTCTGTAAGCGCGTAGCAGCCGATTTTTTCGCCGCTGGCGAACGGAACCAGAAATTTTTTCTTTTGCTCTTCGGTCCCGAATCGCAGGATGGGATCGCCATAGAGGGAATTCTGCACCGAAAGAATCACGCTCGACGACGCGCAGACCCGCGCGATCTCTTCAATCACAATCGAGTAGCTGACGTGGTCCATCCCCGCGCCGCCGTACTCCTCCGGCACGGCGATTCCCGTCAGCCCGAGCGCCGCGGCCTTCCTGAAAAATTCGCGCGGGTAACGCCCGCTCTCGTCCAGCTCGCGCGCATGCGGCTTCACTTCCGCCTCCGCGAATTCCCGCACGCTTCGCTGGAGCAACTCCTGTTCTTCGGTGAGTTCCAGGTTCATAGGGATGCACCAAGAATACAAGACGCCCGGCGGCGCGGGCAATCGCGGCCCGCCTCTCCCGCGAACGCCTCCCCGTTTACCCGCGCTTGCGCAGCACAAACCTTGAATTGCGGGAGTGCCCCACCATCAGGCTCAACAGGTTGTGGCCTTCCCGGCGCGTGATCTCAAATCCAGCGGCTTTCAGGCGCCGGACCACGTCGGGTTCGAACATCCGGTACGTGTGCGCGATGACGAGAAGTTCATCCTGATGGCGGTGCTTCGTCCACAAATGCCATTTCAGAAGGCCCAGCGCCGAAAACGTATCTACGTCAAAAAAGAAAAGCCCTCCCGGCTTGAGGATCCGGTTGAGTTCGCTCAGGAATTTGTCGGCATCCCGCGCGTGATCCACCACGTTGCAGCAGATCACCAGGTCGGCGCTCTCGCTCGCCAGGGGAATGCTTTCCCCGACTCCCACCACATACCGCACCGGCCGGCGCCACTCCGTAATAAAACTCGCGAACGGCGCCGTCGGGTCCAGATCAATGCGCGGATCGGGCTCGACGCACACTCGCACTGGAATTTCCCTCAAATACCCCGAAATGCCGAGCCCCCACGGGCCCGGCCCGACCTCGACGGAAACCTGGGGAATTTCCCGCAACAGCCCCGAGAGATAGCGCGCCTTGACAGCGTTGTGATAGAGAACGTCCAGCGAATCGGTGACGCCTAGCGACATGCCCGCGTAAAAACTCGGCTCCGTCGATTGCGCCTCGCGCCAGCGCTCCAGCGTCACCATGTGGTGATGCCCCGAGAGTAAGAGGCGGAGTTTGCGGTCGGGATAGCGCATGGTGCGCAGTGGGCGAAACACAGCTCTGAGTCGGGCGTTTCTGCGCGATGGGCAGCGGCCTCCACCTGCGAAAGTTCGCGGAAAGTGCGCTGGAAAATACGCTGGTCTTCGCTGAGTTCAAGCTTCAAAAAGCGAGCTCCTGATGTTGAAGGATGGCGCACAAGGATTCTACAACTCTTGCGGCAGGAATCCAGGGAGCCGGAGCGCGGAAAGCGAAATCGCGCGAAAGAATTTTACTCGCCCGCGGGCGTGGCGACCTGAGGGGGTGTGGGAGGCGCGACATAGTTAAACGCAGGAACAGCTCGGGGAAGAAGAGCGACGCGAAAATCGGCGATGTCCTCGTCGAGGATGTTCGAGTAGATGACGAAGAGGCCCACCACGGCTTCGTTGGCTACCGCGACAAAAACGGTAATCAGGCTGGGGACGGCGGAAACGCCGCGAAAAATCGCCGTCAGAAAGCCCACGATCCAGCCGAGCGGGAAAAATACAGCAGCGGCCACAATAATGCGGTAAACGATGGTGCGCCAGGTGAAGCTCCACCAGATGCGAGCCGTGCGGCGAAAAGTGGGAGGAAGAACTTCGGCTCCGGGGCCGCCGTGATTCGAGAGCAATCCTATGCGGAAGTGACGGAAATTTTTGCGGAGAACATAGGCAAGGATGAAGAAGCCGACGATGTAGGGGAAGGCGTAGGAGTCGAAGCGTACGATCGGACCCACCAGGCGGCCGGGGATGTTCGTATATTCGTACGCAATTTTTAAGGAAACGTTCACTCCGATGGAAAGGAAAACGGAAAGGAGAAACGTGGGCCACCAATAGGCCCACCAGATGCGGAGCCCGTGCCCAAGATTGGGCTGGATGTAGCCGTCTTCAGGAGGAGGAGCGGCGTGGGGAGCCTCGAACATGGTCGGCGGCCCGGACATGATCGTGCGCGGATTCTGCCCCACGTTATCTTCGAAGTCAAGTAGTCAAGGTCTAGCTATCGCCGTACACGGGGATGGACGCCCCTTGAACCAGCTTCGCAGCGTCGCTGCAGAGGAAAAGTATCACCCGCGCGATCTCTTCGGGCTTCGGCCATTTCGAAAAATCCGCGCTGGGCATCGCCTGCCGGTTCGCCGGCGTATCAATGATGCTCGGCAGAACGGAATTGGCGCGGACGCCCGTCTCCTTTAAATCGGCGGCCAGCGAATCGATCATCGCCACTGCCGCCGCTTTTGACGCGGCATACGCGGCCGCACCCGCCCCGTGATCCACCGCCGCCTTCGACGCCACGTTGACGATGGCTCCGCTTCCTTGCCGGATCATCACCCTTGCCGCCGCCCGCGACAGCACGAATCCCGACCGCAAATTGAGCGCGAGTTGCTGTTCGAAGACACGCGGGTCCGATTCCCACAGCTTCACGCCCCCCGCGTATCCGCCCACGGCGTTCACAAGAGCGTCCAGGCGGCCGTGGCGCGCGACGATGCTCTCGATCACTTGCGTGACGCCCGCTTCGTCCGTCACGTCCACCTGAAAGCCTTCGAGCGACGCTCGATTTCCCCCCGCGGCGCTTTGCAGCTCCTCGAACGGCCCCGGCCTGTGATACGTCGCGGCCACCCACGCGCCTTCGTCGAGAAACGCCAAGCTCACCGCTCGCCCCAGCCCGCCCGTCCCGCCCGCCACCAGCGCGATTTTTCGCTCCCCGCTCATGCCCCCCGCTTGTTCGCGCTCGACGGACGCAACGCCTCTCGAGTCTCGAGGATCTGATTCGCGTGCCGCGCGGGATGCAGCGCGATGATGATCAAGAATTCTTCGCCGGTGATTTCGCCGAACGTCGGATGCTTGGCGCGATAGAGCCGCAGGTCGCGATCGCACCGCTCGACATATTCGATCGTGCGGGCCCGCGACCTTGAAAAATGTTCCACCGCGTCCGCGAGCGACGCAAACCGCCCCGTCGGCCGCAGCCGCTCGGGCGCCGTAATCCGCTCTTGGCGGAGCGGAGCGCCCTGAATGATCTCCTCTTCGCGATCGCGCCGCCCCGGCTCCTCCACGCGCGGAATCCGCGTCAGCAGGGCTTCGTAAAAATTATCTTCGGAAACGCAGATGTGCTCGAGGCATTCAAGCACGGACCAGCGGCCTTCGCCCGGAGAACGCGCGGCGTCCTCCTCCGAAAGGTCCCGAACGGCCTCGAACACGGCGTCGCGCCCTTCGGCCAGAAGTCGCAAGTCGCGCCGGCGGTCGGATTCGTCCATCGCATTACCCCTCGAGGGCCTTGCGCAGCTTTTCATACGTCGTCGAGAGGTCCTCGGGCTCGACGCGCGTTTCCGCGACCGTGGTCATGAAATTTGAATCGCCCGACCACCGCGGCAGCACATGCAGATGAAAATGGTTTCTGACTCCCGCTCCGGCCGCGCGTCCCAGGTTCATGCCCAGGTTGAATCCCTGCGGGTGATACGTCCCTTCCAGCGCCTTTTGCGCCCGCTGTGCCAGCTGGATCATTTCGGAAACGGTAGCGGCATCGGCGGCGGAAAAATCGGCAAGATGCGCGTACGGAAGCACCATGACGTGCCCACTGGTGTAGGGATAGCGGTTCAGAATGATGAAATTCAGTGAAGCGCGAAACACGATCAGGGCCTTCGCGTCGTCGCCCGCGGACAGCGCGTCGCAAAACACGCAGCCCTCGTCCTTGGAAGCGTCGGCGATGTAACGATACCGCCAAGGCGTCCAAAGATAATCCATTCGCTTCAGCCCTGGGCGCCCGGCTCCGAGCCGGCGGCGGCTGCGGCGCGGGGATTATTCACGTAATCCTTCAGTTCCTTGCTCGGTTTGAAATAGGGGATCTTTTTCGGCGGGACTTCCACTTTCGCGCCGGTCTTCGGATTGCGCCCGGTGCGGCCGCGCCGCTGGCGCGTGCGGAAACTTCCAAATCCCCGGATCTCGATTTTGTCGTCCGATTGCAGCGCGCCGATAATGCTGTCGAAAATGGTTTCCACCACGGCTTCGGACTCCTTGCGGGGCAGCTCCGTGACGCGGGTGACCTCCTCCACAAGATCCGCTTTGGTCATCGTGCGCTCCTTGGCTTCGTGCTCACCCGCAGCGTCTGGCATCAGTCTATAACCTCCTCTCTTAACGATGGTTGGGCCAAGGCCGGTGACGCTCCCAGGACGCGCGCGGCACGCTCTCTGCATATCATCAAAAGACGGCGGCGTAAACGGTTTTTCCGGCGCGGGTGGGTTCTCGCGGGACCGTCACAGGCCCGTGGCGCGCAACGGCTTAGGACATCTGTCTCTTGGCCAAAATGGCGTCGCCGATCGTCGCCGTCGGCGACGATTTCGCGGAGCGGAAGCTCTCGATCTCCTGGCGCTCCACCTGCTTTTGGGCTGCTCGGTAGCTCAAGCTGATCTTGTGCTTTTCGGGCTCCAGGCGAATCACCTTGAACTCGTATTCCTGCCCGGGCGTAAGAACGGCCGTCACCCGGCCGGCGCGCGGCCCCTTCTCTTCTTTTCGCTCGCCCTTTGGACGCCGCTCCTCGATTTCCGAAATGTGGCAAAGGCCCTCGATTCCGTCGGCCAATTCGACGAACGCCCCGAATTCCGTCGTCCGCGCCACTTTCCCCCGCGCCACGTCTCCCACTTTGTGCGCCGAAAACCAGTTTTCCCAAATGTCGTTCATCTGCTTCAGACCGAGCGACAGCCGCCGGTTCTGCGCGTCCACCTTCAGAACTTTGGCCTCGACCGTTTCGCCCTTCTTGAATTTTTCGCTGGGGTGCTTGATCCGCTCGGTCCAGCTCATGTCGCTGATGTGGATCAGCCCTTCCATCCCCTCTTCGATCTCGACGAACGCGCCGAAATCCGCCAGGTTCCGCACCCGCCCGGTGACCACCGTCCCCGGAGGATATTTCTCCGCCGCCGCTTCCCATGGGTCGGGCAGCGTCTGCTTCAACCCAAGAGAAATCCGGCGATGCTCCGGCTTCACCTCCAGCACCGCCACCTCCACTTCGTCTCCCGCCTTGACGATCTTCGACGGGTGCTTCGTCCTCTTCGACCAGCTCATTTCGCTGACGTGCACCAGCCCTTCCACGCCCGGCTCGATCTGCACGAACGCGCCGTAGTCCGTCACGCCCACCACTTTCCCCTTCAGGCGCGTTCCCACCGGGAAGCGCTCCGGCACCGTCGCCCAGGGATCCGGCAGCAGCTGCTTGCGCCCGAGGGAGATTCGCTGCTTGTCCTTGTCGAATTTCAGAATCTGCACCTGAATCTCTTCGCCCGGCTGAATCACGGTCGAAGGATGCGGCACGCGGCCCCACACCAGGTCGCTTACGTGCAGCAGGCCGTCAATTCCCCCGAGGTCCACGAACACTCCGTAGTCCGTGATGTTCTTCACCTTCCCGCTCACCACTGAACCTTCGCTCAGGTGCGAAATCAAATCTTCGCGCTTCGCTTTCTGTTCTTCTTCCAAAATCGCCCGGCGGCTGATCACCACGTTGCCCCGCTTGCGATTCAGCTTCAGGACGCGCACTTCGATGTCGCGCCCTTTCCACGCGTCCAGATCGTGCACCGGGCGAAGTTCAATCTGCGACGCCGGCAGGAACGACCGCACGCCGATATCCACCACAAGCCCGCCCTTGATTCGCTCGGCGACTTTTCCCGTCAGCGTCGTCTTTTCCCGGTACGCCGCCTCGATTCGTTGCCACACCCGGCGCCGGTGCGCCCGGATGTGCGATAGCAGCACGTATCCGTCTTTGTGATCGTGCAGCCGCTCGACCTCGATCGTCTGCCCTTCGCCGAATTCGATCGGCGCGCCCGACTCCACGAACTCCGACGCGGGAACCAGTCCTTCGAATTTTCCTCCCACGTCCACAATCACGCCGGCTTCGGTCACGGCCAGCACCCGGCCGTCGAAAATCTCGCCCTCCGCCACGCTGGGCGCCGGAGCGGAAAATTGGTCGAGGAGTTGGTCCATCGTCTCCCCGGACTCCCCCGTTTCGCTCGCCTCGGCCGGCTCCGCTGCATCGCTGCTCTCGCCGGCAGCCGCTGCCTCTTCGCCTTCCGCCACCGGCGCGGCGCCGCCGGAAGTCGAATCTTCCGATGATTCCTGTGCGCTCGACGCGTTTTCCGTCACGGATACCGTCCCCGCGGGTGCCTCCGCACTCGTCTCTGCGACGCTTAACGGCATTTCCAGCACGGGAGCGGGAGCGGCTACGGGTTCATGGGCAAGCGCCACCGCTACCGCGGTTCCCGCGGTCGCCGGCGCGCCATCGGAACGGCTGGCGTGGCTTTGCGTTACCACCGGATCACCCGGAGCATCGCTCACGGGCGGCTCCAAAGTGACTGGTTGTTCATTGGGGTCGAGTTCGCGTGACATGGGGAGCGGCCTCCAAACTCATGGATACCCTGTGTGCCGAGCCTACGGGCTCGCTTCCTCCAACCTGCTGGGGGTTAGAGCCGAAAGGGGGATTGGCGTCCGCGCTCAACGCCGCATCACAAGAATGATACGCGTGCGATTTGAGGATTGTCAATCGAACGAATAAAACCCGGAATTTTTCTCTTCTCGCGATTCATGCCGGAATCGCCGCGCCCCGCCCCGGCGCCTTCATCCGCGGGAGATTTTCCCGGAGAAGTTCGCGGAAAGGCCCGATTTCCGCGGGTTCGAACGCTCGTTTCGGAAACACCAGAAACAGCCGGGAGGAAAGAAACAGGAGAAACACGCCGGAGGATTCCGCGTAACCCGCGAAATTCTTCCACGGCGATTCGGTCTGCGTCTCGCCCGTCCGCGCGTTCACCCCGGATCGCGAAAATTCCACCGTCATTTCGCGCCGGATTCGCCCGTCCGTCTGATATTTCTGCTTCGCCATGTAGTCCGGATAAAACGCGTAGACGCCGAGCAATCCCACCCCGCAAAGCCCCATCGCCGCCGTCGTCGGCCGGTCGATCTTTCCCCGCCCCGGCAAAAAAAGAAAAATCGCCGCCGCGACCAGAAACGCCCCGAACGCCATCATGGCCTGGCGGCCCGCCCGGCGGTAGAGAGGCAAAATCGTGGCGCGGAACAGTCGCTGCGCCTCCACAAAATCCTTTTCGCTGACGGTGTAACAGATGCGCAAGCGGACACCCTACGGATGGGAACGGCTGATGTTGCGGATCTCTTTCCGGTAATCCGGCGCGGTCACTTCCACGGTCCGGCACATTTCGTACAGCCGCGAACGGATCCTCCGGCCCACCCGGTCCGTCAGCGAGTCCTCCGCCGCCGGGCTTTTTCCCGCGGAATGGCGCGGGGTGGGAATCGGCGGGGCGGGGTCCGCGTCGCTATCCAAAAAATTCGTGGTCAGCAGCGTGATCCGGTTTTCGTTGTACCGCGTGTTGAGGATGTGTCCCACGGTTTCGAGCGCCCAAAGCGATGGCTTGCTCGAGCCCACATCGTCGAGCACCAGCAGCTCCGCCTGCAGCACCGGTTCCAGCACGCTCATCTCCGAAAATTGGCTTTCGGGATTGTAGCTGTCTTGTATCTGCTTTAGCAGTTCGCGGTAATCGTAGAAAATTCCCGTGTGCCCGCGCAGCACGATCTGCTTCAGCGCCGCGACTCCCAGATGAGTCTTGCCCACGCCGCACGGCCCCATCAGCAGCAAGCCGTGCTCGGCGCCCACCGGAAACTCCGCCGCGAACCGCTCGGCCACCAGCTTCGCCTGTGCCAGGCTTCGATTCCACGCCTCCTGCTGCTCTCGCGCGCCCACCTCGAATTCGTTGTCCGTCTCGTAATTTTCGAAGTCGCAATGCCGGTAGCGCTCCGGCACGCGCGCCCTCTGTAGCGCTCGCGTCGTTTTGTCGCCGGCCACGCAGCCGCACGGTACGGCCCACACCAGTTTCGGCTCGCCATACGCCGCGCCCGGACGGTCGCTCGAGAGCGCTTGCGCGCCGGGAGCCGTCCGCTCCACCACTTTCCATCCGCTTCCTTGACAGTGAGGACAATTCTCCAACGCCATGTCGGAAGCATAAGCGGCCCGCGTGCCGAGCGCAAGAAGTCCCGGAGATGTGCAAAGGGAAGAACGCTGTGGAAAATCGGCAACCATCGCCGAATCACGAACACTTCAAAAGAAGCCGAATCCTCGTCTGGATGCTCTGGCCCGCCGTTACTTGTGAACGCGAATCGCCTGCCGCGGATTGGCCCGCACGATCGCCGTGCGCGATTTCCTCTCGTCCGGCACCCGGAGGTTGCGCGCCATCTCTCCGCGCACGAATTCAATGAACGATTCCATTTCCCGCTGCATGTCCGCCATTTTGTCGCGCATGTTCAGGATGATTTCGATTCCCGCCAGGTTCACTCCCAGTTCCCGCGTCAAGTTCAGAATCACTTCCAGCCGCTCCAGGTCCTGGTCCGTGTACAGCCGCGTATTCCCCTGCGAACGCGACGGCGTCAGCAGCCCCACGCGTTCGTACAGCCGCAGCGTCTGCGGATGCAGATGAAACAGCTCGGCCACGGCGCTGATCATGTAACCCGCCTTGGCCTTCTTCCGCGGACGAAGTGGCATCAAAAATCTCCTTACAATGCCGCGCGCGTGAATATTTCATGCCGCGGATCCGTCTTCTCGGCCTCGCTCAATTCGCGCAGCAGCTTGCGCACGTGCTCGTCTTCCGGCCGCGGCACCACCACCTGCACTTCCACGATCTGATCGCCGCGCTTCCCCGGATGCCGTGCCGAAGGCGCGCCCTTCTCGCGCAGCCGCAGCCTCTTCCCGCTGTCCGTCCCCGGCGGAATTCGCACCTGCGACTTCCCGTCAATCGTCGGCACTTCCACCTTCGCTCCCAGCGACGCTTCCGCCACCGTCACCGGCACCACCGTGAACAGGTCGTCGCCCCGCCGGTCGAAAAACGGATGCGGCTGCACCTTCGTGATGATGTAAAGGTCGCCCGGAGGCCCTCCCAGCAGCCCTGCGTTCCCGCGCCCCGCCACCCGAACCCGCGAACCCGTCTGCGCCCCCGGCGGAATCCTCACGTCGAGCGTGTCCACGCGCGCCACGCGTCCTTCGCCGCCGCAGTTCCGGCAGATGGTTCGCAGATGCCCCGTGCCGCCGCATGTCGAGCACGTCACTTGAAATCGCATCTTGCCGCTCACCTGCGTCACCTGCCCCGTGCCGTGGCACGTGGGGCACACCCTGTCGTCGCCAGGCTCGAATCCGTTGCCGTGGCACACGTTGCACACGTCCAGCCGCGAGATGCTGATTTTTTTCACCGCTCCGTGCATCGCTTCGGCGAACGATATTTCGATCTGATATTCCAGATCCGTTCCCGGCTCGCGCTCCGGCCGGCTTTGTGCCGCCGACGCTCCCCGGAAGAACTGGCTGAACAGGTCGCGGAAGCTCGTCCCGCCGCTCGCCCCTCCGCCGAAATCGAATCCGCCGAAATCGAAATGAACGTCCTCCGGCGTCGCGCCCGCGTATCCCCCGCCCGGCGGAGGACCTCCGCCCGCCCCCGGCGCGTTGAACCCGAACTGGTCGAACATCTGCCGCTTCTTCGTGTCGGAAAGAACGTCGTAGGCTTCCTGAATCTGCTTGAATTTTTCTTCCGCGGATTTGTCCCCCGGATTCAGGTCGGGGTGATACTTCCGCGCCAGTTTCCGGTACGCCGCGCGTATATCCTTCACCGAGGCTTTCCGCGGAACGCCGAGAAGTTCGTAATAATCTTGTTTGGTTGTCGTTGCCATGGGTCTTTGCGGCGGAGCGCATTCCACGCTCCGCGAATGGTTCTCGCTAGCGAAAAACAAAACCGGGCCCCGCATTTTTTCCAACGCGGGGCCCGGCGGATTTTAATTCGGCTTCTTCGAATCGTCCACGTCGACGAATTCAGCGTCTACCACGTCGCCTTGCCCTTGCCCGCTCGGCGCGCTCCCGCTTGTCGAAGACGGCCCGGAAGACGTGCCGCCTCCCGCGGAAGCTCCCGCCGCTTGCTGCGCTTTGTAGAGCGCTTCGGCCAGCCGGTGCGACGCCTTGGTCAGGGTTTCCGCCGCATCGTTCAGCTTTTCAGCGCCGCCTTCGGTGAGCGCCCGCCGTCCTGCCTCGACCGCTTCTTCCGCGGCCTTCACGTCCGCTTCTCCGAGTTTCTCGCGGTTTTCCTTGATCAGCTTCTCGGTCTGGTAAACCAGGTTGTCGAGTTTATTGCGCGCTTCCACTTCCGAAAGGCGCGCCTTGTCCTCGGCCGCGTGGCTTTCCGCTTCCTTCTGCATCCGCTCGGCCTCTTCCTTGCTCAACCCCGTGGAAGCCGTGATCGTGATCTTCTGCTCCTTGTTCGTCGCCTTGTCCTTCGCTGTCACGTTCAGGATGCCGTTCGCGTCGATGTCAAACGTCACTTCCACTTGCGGCATTCCCCGTGGCGCCGGCGGTATTCCCACCAGCGTAAATTCTCCCAGCAGCCGGTTTCCGCTCGTCACCGGGCGTTCGCCCTGGAAGATGCGGATGCTTACCGACGTCTGATTGTCCGCCGCGGTCGAAAACACTTCCGACTTGCGCGTGGGAATCGTCGTGTTCCGCGGTATCAGCACGGTCATCACTTCGCCCAGCGTTTCCACGCCCAGCGACAGCGGCGTCACGTCGAGCAGCAGGATGTCCTTCACTTCCCCGCCCAGCACGCCGCCTTGAATCGCCGCTCCCACCGCCACCACTTCATCCGGGTTGACGCCCTTGTGCCCTTCCTTCCCGAACAGTTCCTTCACCAGGTTCTGAATCAGGGGCATGCGCGTTTGTCCCCCGACGAGCACCACTTCGTTGATCTTGCTTGCATCCACTCCCGCGTCCTTCATGCACTGCTTGCAGGGCTCCACCGACCGCCGCACCAGATCGTCCACCATCGATTCGAGCTTCGCCCTCGACAGTTTCTTCACCAGGTGCTTCGGACCGGTTGCGTCGGCCGTGACGAACGGCAGGTTGATTTCCGTCTCGAGCATCGAAGAAAGCTCGATCTTGGCGCGCTCCGCCGCGTCCCGCAGCCGTTGCAGCGCCATCTCGTTGCCCTTGGCTCGAAGGTCCAGCCCTTCGTCCTTCTTGAACTCCTCGATCAGCCAGTCCACGATCCGCTGGTCGATGTTGTCGCCGCCCAGGTGCGTGTCGCCGTTCGTGGCCTTCACTTCGATGACGCCTTCCCCTACTTCCAGGATCGATATGTCAAACGTCCCGCCGCCGAAGTCGTACACCGCGATCGTCTCATCCTTCTTTTTGTCCAGCCCGTACGCCAGCGCCGCCGCCGTCGGTTCGTTGATGATCCGTTTGACTTCCAGGCCCGCGATCTTCCCCGCATCTTTCGTCGCCTGCCGCTGCGAGTCGTTGAAGTACGCCGGAACGGTGATCACCGCTTCCGTCACCTTCTCGCCCAGAAAATCCTCGGCCGCCAGCTTCAATTTCTGCAAGATCATCGCCGAGATTTCCGGCGGCGTGTACTCCTTCCCCTGCGCCAGCACCGCGACGTTATCTCCCTTGCGCACCACTTTGTACGGCACCATCTTCATTTCTTCCGACACTTCGTCGAAACGCCGCCCCATGAATCTCTTGATCGAATAGATCGTGTTTTCCGGGTTGGTAATGGCTTGCCGCTTCGCCACTTGTCCCACCAGGCGCTCGCCGCTCTTCGTTATCCCCACCACCGAAGGCGTCGTCCTCGCGCCCTCCTGATTGGGGATTACGACTGGCTCGCCGCCCTGCATCACCGATACGACCGAGTTGGTCGTTCCCAAATCAATGCCGATAATCTTGCTCATGGAATCCGCTCCTAACCGATTGAAAGCCTTGGCAAAAACCAGGCTGAAACGTGCCTATCATACACGTTGAGTGTATCGTTGTCAAGTTTTTGATTTCTATGTAACTTTCCTTTTTTCTTTATTATACAGACACCCCGCCGCCCTTCACCCCTCCCCTACCCTCAATATTCCTTCCCCATCCCTCCCTGCCTCCTCCGCCTTCGAACCTTCTCCCCCTTTGACGCATCCTACCCACTATCAGTGTCCGCCTTTCTCATGCTCCGCATTCTGCCCCTTGAAGTCTTCCGAAAAACCGATTTCGCGCTACAATGCTCCGCGCAATCCTTGCCAAATTTCAGGAGGAAGTCGTGAGACGTGTCCCACAAGCCTCGACCCGCTTTTTTGCCATCTTCTTCGCTGGTCTGGCCGCTCTACTTCTCGCTCTGGCGTGGCAACCCGGCGCTGCCGCCCAGATCCATTCCCGTTCGCACGCCAGTTTTTCGGGTCACCCGCCTTCGACTTCCATTCTCAAAGCTTACGGCACGCCCAGCGCTCCGATCCGTCTCGACGTCTTCAGCGACTATCAATGCCCTTCCTGCGGCAATTTTTTTGAGAACACCATGCGGCCGATGATCAACGAATATGTCGCGCAGGGGAAAGTCTATATCGTCCATCACGATTTCCCGCTGCAGATGCACCCTTACTCCGGCGCCGCTGCGCGCTGGGCCAATGCGGCAGCAAAAATCGGTGAATTCCAACAGGTGGATGCCGCGCTCTTCGACAATCAGGCGGCTTGGGGCGCCACGGGCGACATTGCCAAGTATGTGTTGGCTGCAATCGGCCCCGCGGATTTCAAACGCGTCGAGGCCATTCTAAAACCGTGCACTTCCCCTCCCCCCACCTCTCACGCCGACGGCTCGATGCCGCAGGCCGACCCCGCCTGCCCCGTCGACGCTTCCATCGTCCAGGACGTCGCTCTCGGCTACCAGATTCCCGTGAGAGCCACTCCCACATATGTGATCTCCTACAAGGGACAAAAATTCCCCCCGGGCAGCGGCGCGGTTTCCTGGGACATCATGAGGCAATTCTTTGATAGCCTCTTAAGCCAGTAGCGTCGATCCGCCGTCAAACTGTGAGGCACAAGGTCTCTCGATAAAATGACCCGAGAATCGAAATCGTCCGCCGCGCGAATTTTCCTGCTGATTGGCCGGCTTATCCTCGCCGGAATCTTCCTCTTCGCGGCTTACGCCAAGCTCAAGCCTCAAACCACGGTTCCCTGGTCCGCTTCTTCGGTCAAGATTTCTCTTTCCATGTTCGCCTTGCAGGTTGATTCCTACCAGCTTCTGCCCGTCAAGCTCGTCTCGCCGGTCGCCCACCTTCTTCCGCCCGGCGAACTTTTTCTCGGCTTATGGCTTTTGACTGGTATTGCTCTCCGCTTTTCCTCCCTTGCGGCTTCTCTCCTTATCGGAGGATTCTTCTCCGTCGTCGTCCGCACCTACGCCATGGGCCTTGAAATCAATTGCGGATGCTTCGGGCCCGGCGAGCGCCTGGGCGTAGGGACAATCGTCCGCGACGCATCCTTGCTGGCTCTGGCTCTGGCTGTCACCATCGTCGCCTTTTGGATTCGCAGCCGGGGTGAACCTTCCTCCTCTTCCGCCCTTCCCGCGCCGCAACGCGCCGATTGACCGCCCTCGCGCGCCGCAACTGGCTCGCTGTTTCTCCCCGGCGAATCCCTTCTCCCCGCGCCGCCCTTTCCAATTGCATCGTTTCGCAATCGCGCCTTCCGGGATAGAATGGCGCGTTTCTTCGGGAGGATAGGAATGCATGCCCGTTCGCTTCGCGCACTTTTTTCCGTTTCCGCTTTCTTAATTCTCGCCGCTGCCGCCGCTTCTCCGTCCCTTGCCCAGCAATCCCCGGGAAAGGAGTTGACGGTCGAGCGCATCTTCAGCGCTCCCTCTCTCAGCGGCCGTCTCACTCGCGGTCTCGAATGGACTCCGGACAGCAAGCAAATTTCCTTTATCCAAAATAGCGGCGACGGCCCCGAGCTTTGGACCATGGACGCGGCGACGGGACAGAAGAACGTCCTCCTCGACGCCGCCACTCTTAAATCCGTCACCCAACCCGAAAAGGAGCAGGCCATACAATCCACCGGCCTCGGCCGCGTTCAGGCCGAGAATTACATGTGGGCGCCCAACGGCCGCTCCATCCTCTTCATTGGCAGCAGCGATCTGGTTTTGCTCGACCTCGCCTCCAAAACCACCAAACCGCTGGTTTCCGGCGACGCCGACGTCGAGGACCCCAAATTTTCTCCCGACGGAAAATGGGTCAGCTTCGTCCGCGATGACAATCTCTGGATCGTCAGCGCCTCAGGTGGCCAGCCCAAGAGCCTCACTTCGGGTGGCAGCGAAGCAATCCTTATGGGCAAGCTCGATTGGGTCTATCCCGAAGAGCTCGATTGCACCACCGCTTACTGGTGGTCGCCCGACTCCTCCGAAATCGCCTATTACGAAATGGACGAACGCCCCGTCACCCGCTATCCGATCATGGACATGAGCTCTCCCACCGGCGCGATGGAATACACGCGCTACCCCCAGGCCGGCGAGCCCAATCCCATCGTCCACGTCGGCGTGGTTTCCCTGGCCACCGCCCAAACCAAATGGATGGACACCGGCGCCGATACGAACGTTTATATCCCGCGCGTCAATTGGCTTCCCGACAGCAAGACCGTCGCCATTCAGCGCTTGAACCGCGCTCAGACCAAGCTCGACCTTCTCCTCGCCGACGCCTCCACCGGCTCTTCAAAAACCATCCTCACCGACACCGACAAATACTGGATCAACATCAGCGACGACCTCTACTTTTTCTCCGACGGCAAGAAATTCCTCTGGTCCAGCGAACGCACCGGCTATCGCCACTACTATCTCTACGACATTTCCGGCAAACTCCTCGACCAGCTCACCTCCGGCGATTGGGCTGTCGGCACCACCGGAGGCTTCGGCCCAGAGGCCGCCGGCGCTCCCGCCGTGGACGAAGCCCGCGGCTTCGTTTATTTCGCGTCCAATAAGGACGACGTCCACGGCCAGCAGCTCTTTCGCTTGTCCCTCCGCGATAAGAGCCTGAAGCGCCTCACGGTTGATCCCGGCACGCACCTTGTTTCGTTCGCTCCCAACGCCGCCGCTTACGTCGACACGTTCTCCGACGTTTCCTCGCCTCCCCGCCAGGATCTCTATCGCGCCGATGGCGCCCGCGTCGGCGTCATCGCCGAAAACAAAGTTCCCGAGCTGGCCGATTATCGTCTCCCGCCCGTCGAATTCCTCTCCGTTCCCGCCGACGACGGCACGAAATTGAACGCCATGATGATCAAGCCCCCGGATTTCGACTCTTCGAAAAAATATCCCGTGCTCATCTATGTCTACGGCGGGCCGCACGCCCAGGAAGTGGTCAACGCCTGGGGCGGACTGGCGCAGCTCTGGAGCCAGATGCTGGCCCAGCGGGGCTACATCGTCTTCACTCTCGACAATCGTGGTTCCTCCGGCCGCGGCCACGTCTTCGAAACACCCATTTACCATCACTTCGGCAGAATTGAATTGCGCGACCAGCTCGCCGGTGTTCGCTTCCTCAAATCTCAATCCTACGTGGACTCCTCCCGCATCGGCATCTGGGGCTGGAGCTACGGCGGGTACATGACGCTCTACGCTCTCTTGAATTCCCCCGGCGTTTTCAAAGCCGGCGTCTCCGTCGCTCCCGTCACCGATTGGCACCTCTACGACACCATTTACACCGAGCGTTACATGGGGCTCCCGCAGGACAATCCCGACGGCTACCGCGACTCTTCGCCCGTCAATCAAACGGCCAATCTGAGGGACCTGCTCATGCTCGTCCACTCGACCGGTGACGACAACGTCCACTTCGCCAACACCGCCGAGTTCCTGAACGAGTCCATCGACAACGGCAAATATCCCACGAATCTCATGATTTTTCCGGGACGCGGCCATGGGATTTCCGATAGGCCCGCGCGCCTGCTCTTGTTTCAGAAGATTACGTTGTTTATTTTGAACAATCTGTGAATACAACTCGAAATGCACCGCGGGACTCGAATATAATTGGCCCGTCGCGCCATCGGCGCGCCTTCGACTTTCGCGGAATTTTCTTGCGGGGTCTCATGATCGGAATCAATCCGCCGGCGTGTCTGCGCAATTCTCTGGCGGCAGGAATGCTCGTCACTCTTCCCTTCGTCTCCGCCGGCGTTGCCTTCGCCCAGGAAACAGCCTCCCAATCTTCCTCCACCGCGATTCCCACCGTCTCCGCCGCTCCCTCCACCGCCCTCCTCGAGACCGGCTTTCGCGATCTCTACAGCCTCGATTTCAGGGGCGCACGCCAGGAATTCCTTTCCTACCAGAAGCTTGTCCCGGATGATCCCATGGGAAAGGCCGCTGAGGCCGCCAGCTATCTTTTCGACGAATTCAACGAGAAGGGTGTCTTTACTTCGGAGTTTTTTCTGAACGACGACAAATTCCTCAAAGGCGTCCCCGGGAGTCCCGAAGACAATCGCAATCTCGATTTCGAGCACGCCAATGACGCCGCCCGCCGCCAGGCCAGGACCCGCCTCAAAGTCAATCCGCGCGATGCCCGCGCTCTTCTCGTCTTGACCATGACCGACGGTATGGAATCCGATTACGACGCATTGATTGTCAAAAAGCAGCTCGCCGCCGTCACCTTGACCAAGCAGGCCGAAGCCGAAGCCACCACTCTTCTCCAGATCGACCCCAACGCCCAGGATGCCTACGTCGCTCTCGGCGCCGGCCATTACATCATCGGCTGCCTCCCCGGTTTCAAACGCGCCTTTCTCTGGTTCGGCGGCGTTCACGGCGATAAGGAGCTGGGAATGCATCAGGAGGAAATCGCCGCCTACCATGCCCACTACTTCCAGCCGTTCGCCAAAATCCTTCTTGCGCTCGCCTATGAACGCGAGCACGAGCCCGGCCGCGCCCGCGTCCTTCTCGGCGAGCTCTCCCAGGAATTTCCCACCAATCCCCTCTTCCTGAAGGAGCTCGCTCTCGTCACCGCCGATCCCAAGCCCTGACGCGCCGGCCCGCTGCTCCCCCCTCCAGCCCTTACCACTTCACGCGCACCCGGTAATCGAGCGTCGCCGACCCGTCCTTTGCCACAGGAATCTCGAACCCAATCGTCGTCGAATCCAGCTTCGTCCACTTGAAATTCGAGTTCTCCACTTCCCAGTCGCCGCCCACCGGCTCGCGCACTTCCACCGTCACCGGCGAGTCCTTGTGGTTGCGCAGCGTGATCGCGTACTCGAATTCCGCCACGTTGCTCGCGATCTTTTTGTAATCCATCTCCTTCCTCTCGCACACCACGTCAAACGCGTTTCCCGTGTAGATCCGCACCTTCTCGTCCTTCGGCGTGTGCTGGATCTGGTCTTCGCCGATGAATTGCACGCCGCCCTTCGAGTCCGCCAAATACACGCGCACCGTTCCCGCCGGCAGCGGCATTCCCAGCTGGCTCTTTTCGTTGTTCTCGAACTTGTAGTAGACCTTCACCGGTTCCGGAATCGCGTTGCCCATCCCCGCCGGGTTCCGGAAATAATAGGGTTGCCCCTCCGCGACCAGGCTTTTCTCGACCGGCACTCCGCTCGCCGTCAGCAGGCTGATCTGTTTCGATTCGTTGTTCTCGATCGAGGTCCTCCTCCCCAGCGTGTACAGGTGATATTCCGAGATCGCCTCTTGCTGAAATTCCTGCCGCGCTTCCATGTTCATGCTTTTCGCGAGCATCGCCCCGGCAACTGCCATGGGCGGCTGCACCTGGTGAATTTCTCCTGCCACGAGCTGCAGTTTTGCGTTCTGGTACGCCACGCCGCTGTTGTTCACCAGCGTCACCCATCCATCCAGATCCGCGTTCTTCTCGTCCCGCGTCACCGTCAGCACGTAATCCGCGCTCCAGCTCATGTTGTTCGCCAGGTACGACGCCTCCACTCTCTGCTTCTCCGCTCCGCGATTCTCCAGCGTCCACACCAGCGTCGGCCGGCTGTACAGATTTCCCGGCAGGTCGGGAAACCGGTAGGAATCGGCCTGCATCCCCGTCACGATTTCGTCCCCGATCTTCCACACCGGCCCGTTGTTGTCCGCCAGCAGCAGCGCCTTTGTCTCCGCGTAGTGCGTTGACCCCGCATCCCGCTCCGCTCGCACCAGCGTCACTTCCCGCCCCACGTATTTCTGCAGCAGCTTGGCCGGGTCGAGCAGGTCGTACTCGTAATTCTGTTCGATCACGTTCAGCTTCGTCGCATCCGTCAGCGACCGGAAATGCACCGTCGCTGGATTGATCGTCGCCGCCACGTCCTCGAATTTCAGCGGAAATGTCCCGGTCGGCAGCTGAATCTCCCTCACGTCCCGCACCAGCGCCAGATTCGAGTTGTACACCGTCACCGAAAGATCCACCTGATCCTTGTCCGTCGTGGCCGCGCCGCTTGCCGTTCCCGTCTTGCCCGCCTCCCCGCCTTCTTGCGCGTTCGCCATTCCGCAGGCAAACGCAAAGAGCAGAAACCCGAACCCCGTCGTCCGCAAGATTCTTCCGCTGATCATGAGCTTTCTCCTCTCAACCGTCGCTGCCCCGTTCCTTAGACACCATCCGCCGCCGCTTTGATGCCCCGCTCCCTTTCACGCTAGTGGCGCGCCGCGTGCCATGATACCCGAGTCGCCCGTCCGCATCGCCGCTTGGCGCACCTCGCGGTTCCTGGGCCGAGCCTTGTCAATCCCCCGCGGAATCGCCTATAGTCGCCTCGATTTTCGCCCGGTTTCCTATCTCCTTCTCGGAGGCAGCCATGCTTCGACGCCTTTCGATTTTCCTGTTTGCCATCCTTGCATTCCCGCTTCTCTCCTTCGCCCAGGCTCCCCAAACCATCGCCATCCGCGCCGGCTCCTTGATTGACGGCACGGGCAGCGCTCCCGTCTCCAACGCCCTCATTCTCGTCGAAGACGGAAAAATCGTTTCCGTTACTCCCGGTGGCTCGCCTCCTCCCGGCGCCCGCCTGATTGACCTTTCCCGCGCCACCGTTCTTCCCGGCTTTATTGACGCGCACACGCACATCCTCCTTCAGGGCGACGTCACCGAATCGGCATACGCCGATCAGTTGCTCAAGGAATCGATTCCCTACCGCGCGATTCTCGCCGCGCGCAACGCCCGCATCGCCCTCGGCCACGGCTTCACCACTCTTCGCGACCTCGAAACGGAAGGCGCCATGTACGCCGACGTCGACGTCAAAACCGCTATCGCCCGCGGCGAAGTTCCCGGCGCCCGCCTTTTTGTCGCCACCCGCGCCATGGCTCCCACCGGCATGTATCCGCTTCTCGGTTATTCCTGGGAGTTGTCCCTGCCTCATGGCGTCCAGGTTGTCGACGGCGTCGAAAACGCGCGCCTCGCCGTCCGCGAACAGATCGGCCATGGCGCCGATTGGATCAAGTATTACTCTGACCACGGTTATTACGTCGGCAAAGACGGCATCCTTCACAGCCAGGTCAATTTCACCGATGACGAAGCGCGCGCCATCGTCGAAGAGGCTCATCGCCTTGGCCATCCCGTCGCTTCCCACGCCAACGGCGCCGACGGCATCGCCGCCGCTCTCCGCGCCGGCGTCGATACCATCGAGCACGGCGCCGGTTTCACTCCCGAACTCTTCGACCAGGCTGTGAAGCAAAACGTCTTCTGGGTTCCCACCGCAATGACCCTCGCCTACGTCGCTCCCGGCCGCGCCGACGTCTGGGCGAAAATGCCCGACATCCAGAAAAAAGCCTTCGCCGTCGCTCTACAGAAACACGTCAAGATCGCCTTCGGCACCGACGCCGGTGCCTTTCCCTGGACCGGTCCGAACGAGGCCGAAGAGTTCCACTACTACGTGGACTATGGCATGACGCCCATGCAAGCGATTCAAACCGCCACTTCCGTTGCCGCGCAACTGCTCGGCTGGGGAGACAAAATTGGCACCCTTGAACCCGGCAAGCTCGCGGATATCGTCGCTGTCCCCGGCGATCCTCTCCAAGACATCCGCGCCCTTGAAAACGTTCAGTTCGTCATGAAGGAAGGCGTCGTCTACAAAAATTCTTTCTGAACAATCCCGCGCTTGGCGGAAGCATCTCTTCACCCAATCTGCTAGGATGAATCTCTGGTGCGCGCCGGCCCCAATTGCCGTGAGCCGGTCAGCCGTGAGGCTTGGGTTTCGGATAAGTGATGAAAGGACGCGCCGTGGAACATTCCAGCAATCGTAATCGCGCGCTCTACAAATTCTTCTCTCTTTGCGCCGTCACCGCCTTCCTTTCTTCTTCCGCACTCGCTGAGGTGGAGTCGCGCGCCGCTTGCCACATTAATTCCTGCTGCCCCGGCGGACAGCCTTGCCCGGTCGCTCCGCCCGCCGCGCCGATTCAGCGCTCTTCCGCCCCGGCCATGAACATGGGCTCTTCGCCCGCTTTTCTCGAATCGATCCTTCAGCATGAATCCGCCGGAACCAGCTCCGAGCCCGGCTCCACTCCCCACGCAATGCTCATGGCCTCTCGCTCCGGCTGGACCTTCATGTTCCACGGTGTCGCTTTCCTCAATGCCATCCAGCAGTCCGGACCGCGCGGCGGCGACAAAGTTTTCTCCACCAATTGGTTTATGCCCATGGCCCAGCGCCACCTTGGCCCCGGCACTCTCACCTTGCGCGCCATGCTCAGCCTTGAACCCGCCACCATCACCGGTGAACGCTATCCCGAACTGTTCCAGGTTGGCGAGACCGCTTACGGCAGCCCCATCGTCGACGGCCAACATCCGCACAATCTCTTCATGGAGCTCGCGCTTCTCTACGACTTGAAAATCGGCCGCAACGCTTTGCTCTCTTTCTACGGCGCTCCGGTGGGCGACCCGGCTCTCGGCCCCGAAGCCTTTCCTCATCGCGCTTCCGCCAGTGAAGATCCCATCGCCCCTCTCGGCCACCACCTCGAGGACTCCACGCACATCTCCGACGACGTCCTTACCATGGGATTCGCCTACAAAATCGCCCGCGTCGAAGTTTCCGGCTTTCACGGCCGCGAGCCCGGCGAGTTCCGCTGGGACATTGATTCCGGCGCTCTCGATTCCTGGTCCACGCGTCTGACAATCAACCCTTCGCCGAACTGGAGCGGCCAATATTCCATTGGCCGTCTCGCGAGCCCCGAGCAGCTCTTTCCCGGAGAAGACACGCTGCGCATGACCGCTTCCCTTTCCTACAATCGCCCGCTTCGCAACGGCCGGGGCAATTGGGCCACCATGCTTTTGTGGGGTCGCAACAAGGATCTTCCCTCCGGCGAGGTCTACAACGGCTATCTCGCCGAAAGCACCGTTCGCTTCGCCGCCACCAATTACGCCTGGACGCGCATTGAAAGTGTCGACCGCACCAATCTCCTCGAGTGGGGCGAAAATCCCTTGCCGCCAGGCTTCGACGAACATTTTCTCGCCCGCATTCAGGCCTATACTCTGGGCTACGATCACGACTTCGGATTCATCCCGCGCGTTGCCACCGCCTTTGGCGGGCAGTTCATGTGGTACGGCGAGCCCGCATTTCTCGACTCGCTCTACGGCGCGCATCCCGTCGGCGGCGTGATCTTCATCCGCTTCCGCCCGAAATCAGGGCGCTGAGCCATCTCCGATACTCGAGGGTGAATTCCGCGCCCCTCATTTCTCTTTTTGCTATACTGGCCAAGCCTGCTCGCCGTGCCGAGACTTCTCGCTGTTCGGAGACGGTTCGCAAATCTAAGCCTGCCTGCCGTGGCGGGCCGGCGCGCATGGCCCAAAAAACCGCTCTGTTGCGCCCCGTTTCTTTTCGCGGAGAGGTGGCCGAGAGGCTTAAGGCGGCGGTTTGCTAAACCGTTGTACGGGCTAAAACTCGTACCGGGGGTTCGAATCCCCCCCTCTCCGCCAGTTTTTGTGCGGTCAACAATCCACGCAAAGCCCCATTTCCCGCCTCAAGACCAAGCCATCGAGCGAAATTTATGCCTTAAGAATGTAGTGGAGGACACAACCGCGCGGATGCCGGATTACTCAGTCAATATCGCAGCGGCATAATTTTTCTTGGCGAGGCGCAACAACGCCTGCCGCTCTTTCAACATTGGCTGGTCAGGGCTGAACGATTCCGTGGCGCACGGCGTAAAGAACGAGCGTTGCCGTTTCGTGGATGTCCAGCTTCTGCATCAGTCTCGTGCGGTGTGACTCCGCGGTTTTCACGCTGATTCCAAGGATGGACGCTGCATCTTTCGTGGACTTCCCTTCCGCGATCAGCTGCAGCACTTGCCTCTCTCGCGCTGTCAGCGGATCTTTGCGTTTTCCT
This sequence comes from Verrucomicrobiia bacterium, assembly GCA_035503815.1. Taxonomy (GTDB): domain Bacteria; phylum Acidobacteriota; class Terriglobia; order Acidiferrales; family UBA7541; genus Palsa-295. The sequence continues at coordinate 29,604 of DATJTF010000015.1, read as the reverse complement.
GCCTTCGACCGGTATGCCTCCATCACCGCGTTCGAAACCCCCGGACTCAGATACACTTCCCCGCGCGACACCCTCCACATCGCTTTCACCAGATCGCTCGCCACCTGGCTTTTCAGTACGTAGCCTTTCACTCCCACATCCAGCGCTTCGGAAAGATACTGTTCCTCATCGTGTTGTGTCAGCAGGATCGTTTTCACGTCGGGATGGGAGCGCGCGATTCCCCGGGCGGCGTCAATCCCGTTCAGCACCGGCATGGAAATGTCCATCACCACGATGTCCGGCTTGAGGTTTCTCGTCGAATCCAGCGCTCCTTGTCCGTCGGAAGCCTCGCCGACGATCTGAAAACCTTCGTGCTCGAGCAGCGATTTCAGCCCTTGCCGCACGATCGCGTGGTCGTCCGCTAAAACTACTCGCACTGCCATGGCGCCGCTCCTATTCCGTGGGGACGCGGATCAGGATCTTCGTGCCCTTCCCGGGCGCCGATTCGATCGTGACCGTTCCCCCGATGGCATTCAGCCGTTCCTGCATCCCGATGAGTCCCAAACCTTTCTTTCCCCGGTTCGATTCATGCGCCCGCGCGTCGAAACCCTTCCCATCGTCCTGGATCGCGCAGCACAGCACCCGCCCTTCCCGCCGCGCTTCAATCAATACCCGGCTGGCCATCGCGTGCCTCGACGCGTTCGTCAACGCTTCCTGCACCGCCCGATACATCGCGATCTCCGTGGCCTTCGGAAACCGTCCGCTGACTTTCGCTTTGATCTGGATGGCGAAATTGCCCCGTTTCGCGACCCCTTGCGCGAGAAAACGCACGGCCGCTACCCACCCCAGATCGTCCAGTATCGTCGGCCGAAGCTCGTGAGAAAACCGACGGAGTTGCGTCTCCACCTGGTTCAGCAGTTGCGTCACTCCTCTCAGCTGTTCCTGCTGCTCCTTCGGCAACTCTCGCGACACGTCGGCGATTGCCAAATGCGTCGCCACCAGGAGTTGGCCCGCCTCGTCGTGCACCGCGTGCGCGATTCGTTTGATCTCCTCTTCCAGGAGTTCGTTTAGCCGCCGCAGCGCCTTCGTGGAATCTTCGAACGCCCGGTGCGCCATCTCATAGGGAGAGAGATTTTCCGCCGAGAAATTCGCGGCCGCCCTCATCAATTCCGCCCGCCCCTTCGCGTCATCTTCCTGCTGCATCAGCTCCAGCACCGCCTCATGATGCACGCCGGTCACCTCGATGAGGCTTTTCCCTTCTTCGATCGCTCTCCGCCCCAGCTCATACGCTTCCTTCAGCCCGCTTTCGCCGCCTCGAACCGCGTACGCCGCGAGAGCGCGCCGGTACTCATCTTCATACGTCTTGCTCTGCGCGCTCTTCGGCTTCGCCGCTCCGCTCATGGACGATGTCCCGTCAATCGAACCACCAGCACCAACGCGTCGTCATTCCCGCTGCTGTAATTCTTCAGAATCCGGTCGGCCGCTCGCTGCGGGCTTTCCAGCGCCGATAGACTCTCGGCAAAATCCCCGCGCACCCCGTCGGTCGCAAATACCAATGTATCTCCCGGCCCGATCGGAAGCACAGCCGCTTGCAGCGGCGGCAGCCGCGACCCCACCACCCCTCCGCGCAGCAGCAGCTCCTCCTGCACCGTCCCCTTTCTCGCCCCCGCTCGCATCAATGCCCCTTGAACATTTCCCACTCCCAGCCACGTCATCATCCCGCGCGATTCGTCAATCGAAGCGATACTCATCACCACACCGCGCGTGGACCTCAGTTCGTCGTCGCACCGTTCCACAAGCGAGATGATCGGTTCGTCGGCGCCCTTCTCCAGAATCGCGTTTGCCGCTTTCGCCGCGTTCGCCGCCTCTACTCCGTGGCCGATTCCGTCTACCGTCGCGATCAGAACCCCTTCTTTGTTCTCGCAAATCAGGTAGCCGTCTCCAGACTCCACCTGTCCCGGCGCCACTGACCTCGCCACCCCGTATTCAACCAACGGCGCTCTTATCGTTTCCATTTCTTCGCCGTCACCTTGGTTCCTCGTCCCACCTGCGACGTAATTTCAAATTCGTCCGTCAGTCGTTTCACCCCCGGCAGACCGAGGCCCAATCCCCCCGAAGTTGAGAATCCATCGCGCAAGACCTGGCGGATATCGGAGATTCCTGGGCCCTCGTCGCTGGCCACGATCTCGATCCCCGTTCGATTGGGCCCGTTTATCGTTCGAAGTATGATTTCGCCGCGCTTGGCGTAGGCGAGAATATTCCGCGCCAGTTCTGAAATTGTCGTCGCAATGAGGGTTGCATCCACCGAGCCAAAGCCCAGTTCGCTGGCCAGAGCCCGTCCCTTTTGCCGGGCCGAGACGATATCCTGGTCCGAATTGATGGCCACTCGGATTTCCCCAGCCGGCACGGCGGCCCTCTTTCAGTCTACGCTCTTGGATTTCTCGTTCAAATACGCCAGCCCTTCTTCCAAATCCAATGCTGTCGTAACCCCCTCCAGTGTCAATCCAAGCTGGACCATCGCGAATGCCACCTCCGGTTGAATGCCCACGATCACCGTTTCCGCACCCCGCAACCGGATCATGTGTGCAATCTCCCGCAGCGTACGCGATGCGAACGAGTCCATCACGTCCATCGCCGTGACGTCCACTATCACCCCCCGCGAACGGAATTTCACAACTTGATACACCAATCCTCGCCGCAAATTCTCGAGGTCGGCGTCGGAGAGAGCCGCCTGAAACGTCGCGATCAGGAACTCCCCTTGTTTGAGGATCGGTACTTCCACATGGCCTTTCTTGAATCTCGTTTAGCGGGCTTCCGCCACCGCCATCACTTTGTATCCCAGCAGCCTTTCCGCCTGTTCGATTCCCCCTTGCAGGTCGCCGACCGTGTTCATCTTGCCCAGGTCCACCCCGATCGTCACCAGTGTTTGCGCGATTTCCGGTGACAACCCCGTCACGATCACCGTCGCTCCCAGCAGTCGCGAGGCTTCGACCGTCTGCACCAGGTGGTTCGCCACGGTCACGTCCATCGCCGCCACGCCCGTGATATCGATCACCACCACTTTGGCGCGGTTCGTTCGGATCCCTCGCAGCAGCTGTTCGGTCAATTGCCTTGCTCGCTGCGGGTCAATCACTCCGATGATTGGAAGAATCAGCAGCCGCTCGCGCACCTGCAACACCGGCGTGGACAGCTCGCGGATAGCTTCCTGCTGCTGCCGGATTACGCGCTCGCGTTCCTGCACGAATCCCACCGCCACGGTGTTCGCGATGCGGTTCGCGGCGGGCTCGTACGCGTCCAAAATCCGGTTCAGTTTCCTGAAATCCGCCTGATATTTTGCGAACAGCGACCTGGCCAGCACGTCCCTCAGCAAAAGAACGATTCCCACCACTTCGTGCGTCTCGACGCCTCGCGGAATGATGCGCTCGGACAGGTTCCTCGCGTACGCCTGCAGCGCCTCGAACGTTTCCGTTTCCAGCGCTTCCACATAGCTGTCGTATACCGACGTCGCTTCCGCGAAAATCTCGTCCTTGGTCATCGCCGTCAGCAGCCGCGTCTCCGAAATCCGTTGCACCCACTCTTCGCGCAGTTGCGTTCGGTTCTGTCTCAGGTGCGCCACAAGTTCCCGCAGCAGCTCCGACTGCCCCTCGTTCCCCGCGATTTCCGTCGCCTGATCGTTGCGCCCCTTCGCATCTTTTGTTGACCCCTCTCGCTTGGCCATCAATCTAGCCTCCTTGGACACAGTTCTTCTTTCCCGGGTCATCCTGTCGTTTTTGCAGTCCGGAAATCCTGTTAGCTGTACCATCCCCCGCCGGACGCCTCCATGCCGTAGAACCCCGAAATCCGCCTCGGGTAAACACCTGAGTTGCCGCCTAATCCTCCCAGCCGGCGGGGGTTAGCCTCGCTTCAATCCCGCCCGCCGCTTCCATCCTCGCCCTTTCCGTCGGGGATTTACCCGCTCACCGTTTCCGGCGTGCACTCGATTTTCTCCGCTCCCTTTTTGTACGAAAGTTTCGCGGATCGCCGTTTCAACGTAAATTTCTCGACACTCGTTTAAGGAGACATCATGCCCGCAAAGAGCTCGTACGGTGACGCAGATCTTCCCACCGGCCGTCTCGCAGCCCGTCTGGCCGCGAAATCCCTGAGTCGTCAAGCTTTCGAATTCGCCGTGAAGAAGACCCCCGCCGTGCAAGGGCTCGAGGATCTCCTCTCCTCCGCCTTGGTCGCCGGTGACCGCGAACTCCGCAACATCGTCCACGAAGTTGACGAGATTTCCAAGGCTCTCAAGTCCGGCGATGTCCCCTCCGAGGATCTTCGAGTCGCCGTTCACCCCGCCGTCTGGTGCGCTCTTCGCCACGTGATCGTCGAGCGCGAGCTCCGCTATCTGGCTCTCACCGACGAATTGACCTGCCTCTACAACAGGCGCGGCTTTTTCGCCGCCGCCACCCATCAGCTCAAGTTGGCGCAGCGCAACTCCCACGACATGCTCCTGTTCATCTCCGACGTGGACAACTTGAAAGGCATCAATGATTCCTTCGGCCACCGCGAAGGGGATATGGCGCTTGTCCGCACCGCCGACGTTCTCGAAGACGCCTTTCGCGATTCCGACGTTCTCGCCCGCTTGGGAGGCGACGAATTTGCCGTCCTCGTCACCCAGGCTTCTTTCCGCGATCAGGACGTCATTCTCCGCCGCCTGGCCGGCGTCTTGGAAAAATCCAACGCCGTGGAATCCCGCTATGAATTGTCGTTCAGCGTCGGCGTCGCCCGGTTCGATCCGAAAAACCCGGTCTCTCTCGGAGAGCTCATGGAACAGGCGGATCTGGCCATGTACGAACAGAAAGGAAAATCCGCCAGACCCTGCTTCAATATGGCTTGAACAATGACCACCAGGCCCACGGGAAGTCCCCTTGCCAAAAGTCTTGATTCCCTGTCGCTCGACGGAAGAGCGGAAACTCGCATCCGTCTCGGCGCGCTCGTCTATCTCGTGAAAATGGATGAACCCTTCACCACGGATCTCGTCCGCACGGAAAACGTCAGCGCTCATGGCGCTGGCTTCATCACGAAGAAACGCTGGCTCCTTGACTCGAACCAGCGGATCGCCTTATTGTCCGGCAAATTTCAACTGCAGGCGCGCGTCGTCTATTTTCAGCCGAATTCCGGCGACACCTTTCGCGTTGGCCTCGCCTTTCATGACCCTCCTCCCAATTGGTGGGAGGGCTGCTAAGTCGCGGGCCTTTCGCGGCGCGCCGCTTCACGAAACGCCTCGAGAGTCCTCTTACCCGGCTTTTTCCCCTTCACAATCGCAATAATCCCCGCGGCCGTCCTTTCTCTCAAACGACCTCGTTGCTCCGAGCCGGCATGCTCGGGCGAAGATCCAACCCTATCCTTTGCTTTCAACCCCCGCTGTCGATCGGGATGGGAGGAGGCTCAGGAGCCTGAGCCTCCCTTTGGGGTGTGCACTGGTCGACTGTCAAGCCGAATCGCCAAGCGTGTCCCGGATGGTTGACGATTCGCTCCCACCATTTATACTCAACTTCCGTTCCCTGGATATCCGGCGATTCCCCTACTCGCCCTCTGGAAAATTCCTGAGCCTCTCGCCGCCCCTGATTTTTTCCCGCCCGCTTCTGATATCCTTCTTTCCCTGACGAGGCCACCCATAACCATGCCTTCCCACAATCTCGATCTCTTGAACGTCGCTCTGGTCGGCTACGGTTTTGCCGGCAAGACCTTTCACGCTCCCGTTATCTCCGCCGTCCCGGGCATGCGGCTCACTCACGTTGTTTCCAGCGACGCCGCCAAAGTCCGCCGGGATTGGCCCCATGCCGCCGTCGTATCCTCCATTGACGACGTCTGCTCCAATCCCTCGATCGCCCTGGTCGTGATTGCCACCCCCAACACGTCCCACTTCGAAATCGCTCAAAAATCGCTCGCCGCCGGCAAGCACGTCGTCGTGGACAAGCCGTTCACCCTCACCGTCGCCGACGCCTCCAACCTCCTCGCCCAGGCCGCCGCCGCCAAACTCGTCCTTTCCGTTTTTCAAAGCCGCCGCTGGGACGGCGATTTCTTCACCCTTCGTCGCCTCCTTGACCATGGCCCTCTTGGCGAAATCACTCATTTCGAATCGCACTACGACCGTTACCGCCCCGACGTCAAGCAGCGCTGGCGCGAAACGCCCGGTCCCGGCAGCGGCATCTGGTTCGACCTCGGCCCTCATCTCATTGACCAGGTCTTGCAGCTCTTCGGATTGCCCGAAGCGATTTTCGCCGACCTCGCCTCTCAGCGCTCCGGTGGTGTGACCGTTGATTATTTCCACGTTCTCATGCGCTATGGCGCGCTCCGCGTCATCCTCCACGGCGAATCCTTTGTCTCCGCCGATTTGCCGCGTTTCATCGTCCATGGAACTCGCGGAAGTTTTGTCAAGTTCGGCCTCGATTCCCAGGAAGAGGCTCTCAAGCGCGGCGAAAAGCCGGGCGGTCCCGGCTGGGGCTCTGATTCTCGTCCTGGAACTCTCTACACCTGGAAAGACGGCGCTCTTCAATCCGCCGAAGTCCCCGCGGCGTCCGGCAATTACGTCGGCTTCTACGAAGCCGTTCGCGACGCCATCCTCGGTCGCGCGCCCAACCCCGTCTCGCCCCAGGACGCTCTCGGCGTAATGACCGTTCTCGAAACCGGCGTGCGCTCCTCCGACGAGCGCCGCGAGCTCCCTTTTCAAATGGCCCGCCTCGCTGCGGGATAAATCCCACTCCGGCTCCTCTCGCGGAGAAAGGAACCACCATGTCAATCGAACAGGATATCGAACGGATTTTCCTGCAGGAGAAGCGTCTCCAATTCGAGAGCTTCGATTCCTCGACCGCCTGGGAAATCGGCGCCCGTCTCAAAGCCGCCGCCGAACAACGCGCCGTCTCCGTCGCGATCGACATCTCTTTCCACAACTTTCCCCTCTTTTTCTATGCCATGCCCGGTACCACTCCCGGCAACCACGATTGGGTCCGCCGCAAACGCAATCTCGTCGCTCTCATGCACCGCAGCTCTTACGCCATCGGCCTCTCCCTCGAACGCGACAAAACCACCCTCGACTCCAAAATGGGCCTTCCCTTGCGCGATTACGCTCCCCACGGCGGCTCTTTCCCCATCCTTCTTCGCAACACCGGTTGTGTCGGAGCCATCACCGTCTCCGGCCTTCCCCAGCGCAAGGATCACGAGCTCGTCGTCGCCGTCCTCGCCTCCTTCCTTCGCATTCCGCTCGAAGAAGTTTCTCTCGACCCTCCCGATTCCCGAAAATAAACGCCGGCGTCACCCCTTGCTTCGCGCCATCTCCTGTGCCGGCGCGGCCGTGCCCCACCGGACCCTTGCCGTCATTTGCATCGTCGCGAATAGCGTCAATATCGCGCCGATCGTCACGGTCAGTCCCGTGAACCCTTTGAAAAAGAATGCGTACGAAAACAGCACGAGGTAGATGAACTGCGCCAGCCCCGCTTCCACCGCGGCGAACCTCAGCCCCGCGACAATCCTCAGATAGCTCACCACCAGAAACACGGATACCCCTGAACAAATCACGAACGCCAGGGGAACTGAAATATGATCCACCAGGTAGGCCAGCAGCAGATGGAAAGAAAAGAAAGCGCAAGCCAGGAAGAAGTAATTCATCGGATGCAGTTCGACGCCCCGGATCGGCGTCAGCACGAACATCACGAAAAAGAAAAACAGCAGCGACACCGGCGCGAAAAAGCTGATCCGTCCCGCCAGCGGGCCCGGTTGCAGTTTCTCCGGCATTTCGATCCCGATGTGATACCCCGAGACCAGGCTCGCATATTTCCAATCGAGCTGCCGTCCTCCGGGAACGCGCTGCTCCTCCGTCGGCGAAAGGGTCGCTTCGGGAAAGTTATATCCCGCAAAGTTCGTCGTCACTCGCAGCTGAAAATCGCGGACCTGCGTCACGGAACCTCCGAAATCGTAGGCCCATCTCTCGAGTCCCTGCGACTCGTATTGCACGTGCAACGTGGCCTTCTCCCCGGGCTGCAATTCGGCCGCGGCATACGCCTCCGTCTTCGAATTCCTCACCGGCAGCGCTTCCCCGTTCACCGAGAAAATCAGATTGTCGTAGATCGCCTGTTCCGCCGGCAGGTGCAACGTGAAGGTCACCCTTCGCGCCTCCTCCGACGGATTTTCATACCAATAGTCGCCTGCGAATTCCACGCGGTAGCTGCTGTACCAAAGCAGCCCCTTTTGCCGGTAGTCCAAGTGAAGTCCTACGTTCGCTCGGGTCTTTTCGAGAGGGAGCGGATGCCAGCACCGGACCACTTCGGCGGCCACGGCTCCCTTCCCCTCTGCGCCCGCGGCCGGAGCTACGCTTTCCGTCGTTGTGTACCCCGCCGTCGGTGCCGTTTGGGTTTGGGGCGCGCCCCAAGACGTCTCCACGCTGTCTCGAAGTTGCTCGTCTGAGGAATACGTTCTCGAAAAAATCGTGACGCCTAGGATGGCCCAGGCGATGGAGGTGCAAACAAAAATGAACCCGATCGCGGCGATTCGTTTCACCATGGCTGTGCTCCCTTTTTTTCTGTGAGATGAACCTCCCGCCGCTCCACAAAGGCTCTCTCAACTTCTTCTATATGTCAAGTACTTTGATATGTAAAGTCAGGCCCTCATTTCCCCTCCTTTCCTCCCCCATTTGCGGCGAACCGCTCCTATCCTCTATACTTTCCACGACCGTTCTTGACCCTTCCCTGCTCTTTAGGCGGGAACCAAAAGCATTGGACAACTGTTTCCATGATCGACTTGGCTGATAAAATCAAAAAGAAATTGCAGGACGAAATCAAGGCTCTCGAGCACGAGCTCCACGACGAGCTCCCCAAGGAAATCAAGGTCGCTCGCGCCCACGGCGACCTCTCCGAAAACGCCGAGTACAAGTACGCCAAGGAGCGCCAATCCTACGTCTCCGCTCGTCTTGGCCAGCTCCATCAGCGCATGGCCGATCTTTCCATGCTCAATCTCAATAATCTGCCCAAGGACCGCGCTGCTTACGGTTCCACTGTCGTTGTACTTGACGTTGCCAAGTCCGCCAAAATCGAGTACAAACTCGTTACGCAAGAGGAAGCCGACGCCGCCAAGGGCCTTATTTCCACCAGCTCCCCCATTGGCCGCGCCTTGCTCGGTAAGAAAGTCGGTGACGAAGTCCGCGTCACCACTCCGGCTGGCACCAAGGATCTCGAGGTCGTTCGCCTTTCGACGATTTATGACGATGATCTGTAGCGAGGGGCTCTGCATCCGATGCTGACCCGCTTCATGGGCCGCTACCTCCAATGGCCTCTCGACCGTTTCGCTGCTCTTCTATCCGCTGCCCGTGTTCCCCCGAATCTCATCACTTGGTCCGCCCTCGTCCTCAATCTCTGGGCCGCCATTCTTCTCGCCAAGGGCCGGTTCGCCGCCGGCGGCGGCATCATGGCCCTCGCCGGACTCTGCGATCTTCTCGACGGCCCCGTCGCTCGCCGCCAGAATCGCGTCTCTCTTTTCGGCGGCTTCCTCGAATCCATTCTCGATCGCTACGCCGACCTCATTCTCTTTCTCGGCCTTCTCGTCTACTACTCCCACGTGAACCGCTTCCTCGAAGCCATGCTCGTCGGCGCCTCCATGGCCGGAGCCGTCATGGTCAGCTATGCTCAGGCGCGCGCCGAATCGCTCGTCCCTCCCACCCACGTCGGTTTCTGGGAGCGGCCCGAGCGCCTTGTCCTCCTCATTCTCGGCGCTGTCACCAACCGCGTTCACATCGCTCTCTGGTTTCTCGCCATCGGCCCCAACCTCACCGTCGTTCACCGCATTCTCCACACTTGGCGGCAAACCAAAAATCTCGCTCCCCGCCAGATGCCCACCCCTCCCGAATCCGTGCAAGGTCCCGCCGCCAAGGAACCCGTTCATTCCTCGGCCGCCGCTTCCCACGCCGCCGACCTGGCGGCCGCGCGTCCTTTCCTCACGCGTTCGGCGCGCCGCGGAGGCTGACCCGTGGCCAAATTGCTCGGCATCATCGGCGTTTTGGTCGTTTGCGCGGGGCTCGACCTCCTCTGGCAATCCCGCCACGAAATCAAGTTTTGGATTCTCGCCTACATTTCCGTCTTCCGCGCCATGCTCCGCCAGGAGCGCTCCCCTCTCCAGCGCATTCCCGCCAACGCCGTCGCCGAAAAACGCCGCCACGCCGTTCGCTTCTTCCTCGGTATGAGCTTCGCTTTTCTTCTCGGCCCCATGCTCATCGCGCTCAGCCTCACTCTTCTCTTTTTTTACCGAGGCCTCTGACCCGCCCTCCTTCCCCTGGCTTCTCCTTCGCTCCTGGCAACACCTTTCGCCAACTCCTCTTTCTCCCCGCCCCTTTGCTGTATCATCTCTTCGCTATGCACCGCTTCCGCCAATGGCCCTCCCCGCTTTGAACCCTTCTCTCATCGTCCATGGCGGCGCCTGGGATATTCCGCAGGAAGCCGTCGAAGATTGCCGCGCTGGCATCGCTCGCGCCCTCGAAGACGGCTGGGCCATTCTCTCCGCGGGAGGTTCCGCCGCCGACGCCATCGAAGCCTCCATCGTCGCCCTCGAGAACGACGCCACCTTCGACGCCGGCTACGGCTCTCATCTCACTCGCGACGGCCGCGTCCAGCTCGACGCCATCTTCATGGATGGCGCCACCTTGAAGGCCGGCGCCGTCGCCGCCGTCGAGCGCGTTCGCAATCCCATCCGCCTGGCCCGCGCCATTCAGGAAAAATCTCCCCACATGATGCTCGTCGGCGAGGGCGCCGAGCGTTTCGCCGCTCTCCACTCCATCCCTCTCTGCGACCCGCAAGACCTTATCCTCGACCGCGAGCGCCTCGCCTGGACACGCTGCCTCGAAGATTCTCACGCTGCCGAACACCATGTCGGCCACGAATCCGGCACCGTCGGCGCCGTCGCTCTCGACCTCCGCGGCTCTCTCTTCGCCGGCACTTCCACCGGCGGCACCTGCTGCAAGCTTCCCGGCCGCGTCGGCGATTCTCCCCTCATCGGTTGCGGCTGTTACGCCGACGTGAATTCCGGCGGCGTCTCCTGCACCGGCCACGGTGAAGGCATCATGAAAATTGTCATGGCGAAAATGGCGGTGGACCTCCTCGAAGATCCCCGCGCCCTCGCTGCTCATCGCGAGCCCGGCGGCCCCGTCACCATCGCCCAAGCCGTCGCCGACGCTTGCGTTCGCAAACTCGCCCACCGCTCGCACACCACCGGCGGCCTCATTCTTCTCGACCGCCAAGGCAATCCCGCCGCTGCTTTCAACACTCCTCGCATGGCCTACGGCTTCGTTTCCCCCGACGGTTCTCTCCACGTCCGCCCGCAGTGACCACCTGAATTCCACCCGAAGTTTTTTCGCGCCGCGCCCCGTCGCACGCCCCGCTCTCATCCGCTACGGCGTCCAACTCGAAATTTTCTTTGCTCTCTGGCCTCCGAAAAAATCTTCCCGCGCCCTTCTCCGCTCGCTCCGCTCGGCGCGCCCCGGATTCTCCTAAAATTCACTTGCGCCCGGACCCCCTTTGGATTAACAATCTCTCCATCACTGCAGTTCACTACATATAGGCCCGCGCAACGCCATCTTCCTCACTCGACGTCCCGCGCGGGCCTTCCTTTTTTCTCCTCCACTTGCGCTACAATGTTCCCATCGCCCGCGAGCGCTTTTCTGTTCTACACGGGCGACGCGGCATCTTCCCAAGCCGCGCTCCCGCCATGCCGCAGCCAGGCGAGCCGTTATCGTCTCGCTTCTTTGCCGGGCTTCGGCCCGGCTCCGGGAAATGCTTTGTACACCTTTATGGGAGGCTACTATGCCGATCCGCGACGCTATTCTTCCCGAATTCGATAATGAAATGGCCGGTACCCGCAAAACTCTCGAGCGTGTCCCCGAAGACAAGCCCGATTGGAAGCCCCACGACAAATCCATGAAGCTCGGCCGTCTCGCCGCTCATCTCGCCGAGCTTCCCACTTGGGCCTCCCTGTCCCTCGCTCAGGATTCCCTCGACATCGCTCCCCCGGGCGCCGCTCCCCGCGATCCCGCGGTCATGACTTCCCGCCGCGAGCTTCTCGACGCCTTCGACAAAAACGTCGCTTCCGCCCGCGCCGCCATCGCCGCCGCCTCCGACGAGACGTTCATGCAGCCCTGGACTCTCCTCAAAGGCGGCCAAAAGATCATGACCATCCCGCGCATCGCCGTCGTCCGCAATTTCGTTCTCAACCACGCGATCCATCACCGCGCTCAGCTCGGCGTCTATCTTCGTCTCAACGATATTCCCGTCCCTTCCATCTACGGCCCCTCCGCCGACGAAAACCCGTTCTAGAAATTTTTGGCCGCGCCGTCCCGGGCCCGCAAGGGCCCGGCTGCCTGCTCTGCCCTCTTTCCTCGTCTCTACTTCTCTTTTCTCGGCCTCCTCCCTTTCGTCTTTTCTTTGCCGCTCCCTCGCACTCTCCCGCTTCCCCCCTCATTGAACCCGTCCCACCCCTGTGCTAGCATCCCGCTTTTCCGAGTCATCGCGTTTCCGCCGGGGGGCGGCGCCGTGACGTTTGGTCGCTCGCACAGCTCGATTCTGTTCGTCTCTCTATTCCCCCGCGAAACGCCTACCCGCACCACCGCGCTGCCGCATCATTCCTGCGCCCTGGTTTCTCTCTTTGTCTCGAACTTCGCTTATCGAGGTGAAACATGAAAGCCTATACCACCCCTTGGACCCGCAACGTGGGCATTGTCGGCCACGGCGACACGGGCAAGACCCAGCTTGTGTCGTCGTTGCTTTTCACCGCGGGGATGACTCCTCGGCTGGGTAAAGTCGCCGAGGGCTCCACTGTCACCGACTGGGACGACGAAGAAATCGCCCGCAAAATCTCCATCCAGACCGGCGTCGCCCACGCCGAATGGCAGCCGTCCGGTTCGCCTCTGCCCGAAAAAACCAAAATCAATTTCCTCGACACTCCCGGCTATTCCACCTTTATCAACGAAGCGAAAGCCTCTTTGATTGCCGCCGACGCCTCACTCATCGTTGTCGACGCCGCCGCCGGCGTCCAAGTCATCACCGAAAAAGTTTGGGACTATGCCACCGAATACGACCAACCCCGCGCCTTCGTCCTCAATTGGATGGACCGCGAGCTCGCCGGTTTCGACCGCGCTCTCGAATCGCTCACCCGCGTCTTCGGCCGCGGCGTCATTCCCGTTCAATTGCCCATCGGCTCCGAAAAGAATTTTCGCGGCGTCATTGACCTCGTCTCCATGAAGGCGCTTTATTACACCCCCGATGGCGACGGCAAAGCCCGCGTCGAGGATATCCCCGCCGACATGGCCGAGGCCGCTCAGGCGGCTCACGAAGCTCTCGTCGAGCTCGTGGCCGAAGGCGAAGACGACCTCATGGCCGAATTTTTCGAAAAGGGCACTCTTCCCGCCGAGGATCTCAAGAAGGGCATTCACGAGGAGTTCATCGAGAAAAAGATTCATCCCGTCCTCCTCTCCTCCGCCCTTCACAACATCGGCTCCGACGCCATCCTCACTTTCCTCGTTGATATTTTCCCCTCCCCCGCCGTCCGCGGTTCCGCCGCCGGCTTCAAATCTCCCGACCACAAGGGCGAAACCGTCGAGCGCAAAATCGCCGATTCCGAGCCCGTCTCCGCCTTCGTCTTCAAAACCATCGCCGACCCTTTCGCCGGCCGCATCTCCTTTTTCAAGGTCATCTCCGGCGTCCTGAAAAACGACGCCACCCTTCAGAATTTCAATCGCAACTCTTCCGAGCGCCTTCAGCACATTCAGCTCATGCAAGGCAAGACCGCCGTCGCCGTCTCCGAAATTCACGCCGGCGACATCGGCGCCGTCGCCAAATTAAAAGACACTCTCACCGGCGACACTTTCGGCGATAAATCCTCCCCCATTTATTTTCCCCTCGCCCGCATTCCCGAGCCTTCCATCACTTTTGCCGTCGAGCCCAAATCCCGCGCCGATGAAGACAAAATCGGCACCTCCATCCACAAAATCCTAGAAGAAGACCTCGCTCTCCGCTTCTCCCGCGATCCCCAAACCAAGGAATTCCTTCTCAGCGGCTCCAGCCAGCAGCACATCGAAGTCGTTGTCGCCAAGCTTCGCAAGCGGTATCACGTCGAGCTCACTCTCAAGCCGCCCAAGGTCCCCTATCGCGAAACCATCCGCGGCAAGGCCGACGCCGAGGGCAAGCACAAAAAACAGACCGGCGGCCACGGCCAGTTCGGTGTCTGTCGCATCAAAATGGAGCCTCTCCCGCGCGGCGCTGGAATCGAGTTCGTCGACGACATCTTCGGCGGCGCCATCCCCAAAAACTGGATCCCTTCGGTTGAAAAAGGCATTCGCGACTCCGCCGAACGCGGCTTCCTCGCCGGTTTTCCCGTCGTGGATTTTCGCGCCAGCCTCTATGACGGCAAATACCACGACGTCGATTCCAGCGACATGGCCTTCAAAATCGCCGGCTCGCTCGCCTTCAAGGAAGCCATGAAGCAGGCTCGCCCCGCTCTCCTCGAGCCCATCATGCACGTCGAGGTCTACGCTCCCGATCAATATTCCGGCGATCTCATGGGCGATCTCAGCTCCCGCCGCGGCCGCATCAGCGGCAGCGACTCACGCAACTCCACCGTCTCCATTAAGGCCCAGGTTCCCTTCGCCGAAATGCTTTCCTACGCCAACGATCTGATCTCCATGACCCAGGGACGCGGCAGCTACTCGATGGAGTTCTCGCATTACGATTTCGTCCCCGGTGAAATCGCCGAAAAAGTCATCGCCGCCCACAAGCCCCACCACGCCGGCGAAGAAGAGCACGACGCTGCCTCGGCCTGACCGTTCCTCTTCCTTCTCGCATCGCCTGGGCCGCTCTCTTTCCCGCGGCCCTTCCCTTTCCCCCGCGTTTCGTATTGATATTTTGGTTTCAGCTGCCCCAACTGCACATTCCCGTCCCGTATAAAAATAGTACCCTTGGAATATGTCCATCATCGTGACAATAGTCGTCCTGGTCCTCGCCGCGACCTTGCTTTCAGGCCTGCGAATTGCCCGCGAGTATCAGCGCGCTGTCGTCTTTCGCCTCGGCCGCTACTCCGGTCTCCGTGGCCCCGGGTTGTTCTGGCTGATTCCCCTCGGAATTGAAAACGAAGTTCGCATTGACGAGCGAACCGTCACCAGTCCCATCGAACAGCAGGAAACCATCACCCGCGACAGCGTCACCGTCAAAGTGAATGCCGTCCTCTGGTTCCGTGTCACCGATCCCAAGCGAGCTGTTCTCACCGTTGAGAGTTTTCGCGCCGCCGTTCAGCAGGTCGCTCTCACCAGTCTTCGCAATGTGATCGGCCAGCACGACCTCGACGAAGTCCTGAAGGAACGCGACAAAATCAATGCGCTCCTCAAGAAGAACGTCCTGGAAACCACCGCTCAATGGGGCGTATCCGTCGAATTGCTCGAAATGAAGGATGTCGAAATCCCGCAGGAGATGCAGCGCGTCATGGCCATGGAAGCCGAAGCCATTCGCGAAAAACGCGCCCGCATCATCAAATCCGAAGCCGAACTCGAAGCCTCTCAAAAACTCGCCGACGCCGCCGATTTGATGGTCGGAAATCCCGCGGCCCTCGAATTGCGCCGCATGCAGATGGTCGCCGAGGTCGGCGCCGAAAATAACAGCACCACTGTGATTATGTTTCCCGCGGACTTTGTTCACTTTGCCGAAAGTGTGTCGAAATTCCTGGAAGGAAAATCTGGGGCTTAATCCTGGCTCGTCATCCTTGAAATCAGGTCCTGTCGTTCGGCCGCTCGCCCGCCCGGAACACCGCTTTTCAATCTCCGCTCATCCCCGAACGCGCATTTCCGGCCGCCTTTGCGAACCATTCTCCGTCTCGCTTACTTCCCCGCCGTCGTCGCCGGAGCGACCTCCACGTGATGCGACGGCAGCAAATTCTTCAGAAACGCCACAAATCCGTGCGGCTTCTCGTTCTGCGCAGTTGCGTTCGCCGCCCCATTCGACGCCGCTCCCGTCCCGCCCTGCCCCTTCATCGCGTTCTGCGGCGGCGCCCCTTCGCTTTTCGCCATCGACGGGCACCCGAACCCGTAGCACGGCCCCGCGCTCCTGAACATGCAGCCGGATAGCGCCACCGTGCACGCGCATACTGTCAGCCAGATTCCAACCCGCTTTTTCATGGGTCGCCTCGTTATTTGTTTCGATGTGCGCACGTGCGCCAATTCGAGAGCTGTTATCCATCAGCATCCCATGAATCCCGTCTCTCCCACCCTCGTTTTGCCCTTCTTTCGTCCTACGAGTCACCGGAGAATGGAAGGCGAACCCTGTTCCACAGGACAGGTTCCCGCCTGTGCAACATCACTCCCCCTCCGCGCCTTTTCTTCGCTCCTTATCCTCCCATTCCGCTCACACCAATCCGCCCATTCCCTTTGAATCCTTCCTCATCTGTGGCTGATGTTTGCTTCGGCGAACGGATATAATACCTGTAGATGATCCCCGATACCTACAAACCCCGTTTGAAATTCATGTCCCTCGCCATCGCCGAGGCCAAGCGCGCCGGCGACCGCGGCGATTATCCCATCGGCGCCGTTATCACCCGCCTCATCGGCTCGCGCGAAGTCGTCATCGCCAGCGCCGGCAACCGCGTGAAGACCTCCGGCTCCAGCATCAAGCACGTCGAGCTCGAAACCTTAAAATACGTCTCCAGCGGCTACGGCCGCTACCTCGAGGATTTCGTCCTCTACTCCACCCACGAACCCTGCGCCATGTGCGCCGGCGCTTGCGTCTGGTCGCGCATCGGCGCCGTCGTCTTCGGCGTTTTCCAGGAAGACATCGCCGCCTTCGGCTTAAAAAAAGGCACTGAATATTACAAATGGCGCGCTTGTCTCATTCCCTGTCAGTACGTCCTCGAAAAGGGCAATCATCGCGTCCCCGTCAAGGGCGGCTTTCTTCGCAAGGAATGCCAGAAGCTCTTCAGCTACAAACCTCCCCGCCCCTAGCTCGCCCGCGCGCCTTTTCCTTCGCCACTCCGTCGCTTACTTTTCTTTTTTCGCCGTCGGCGGCAGCATCCCGTTCAGCCGCAGATACATCGCCGCAATCGCGTAGTGATCCGCGTAGTCCGCTCCCACTTCCATCATCAGCCCGCCGCGCGAGATCGTCCGCCCTCCGAAAAACGGCACGGTTTCTCCCAGATTCGTGTCCTCCACTTTCGCCAGGCTCGTCGTGCAGAAATCGAACGACGATTTCAGCGCCGCCACCAGATCGTCCTTGCCCTGCGTGTCCGACACTTTCACGTCCGGCCGCGCCGCACCCGAAATCCTCGAGCACAAATAATAGTTCGCCATCGTCGCGTGCACGATCAAATGCCCAAACGTCATCTGTTCCGGTGTCGGATGATACGTATATTTATCCGCCGGCATCTCTTCCGCCGCCGCCACCATGTTCTTCGCGCTCTCGGCCACGTCGCTCCTCAGCTGGTTCGAGATCGGATTCGCTTCCGCCTTCGCCGTGCTCCCCTGCTCCCTCGTCTTCCCCGCGAATGCGGGCAGCGTGCAACACAGGATCCCCGCGGCAATCGCCGCTTGATATTTCATGCGATTCATCATTTTAGAATTCCCCTTTCGCCCCAAACCATAGCCCTCTCGCCCCATCGAGTCAACCGTGTCCGCCCGCTTCTCTCCCGCCGCGCTTCCCTCCGGCCCGGCCTTTCTCTGCATTCTGCTACCCGAAATCGGAACCTTTGCGTCAAACCTTCCGTCGCTCAATCATTCCAGCGTTAGACTCAGCTTCGCACGCGCCCGGCCGCCGCGCCCCGCCGGCATCGGCTCCCGCGCGCCTTGGCTCGTGGCGAAGTGGCCACTCCGCTGGTCTCGGAGTCCATGCCCATGCTCTCCATCTCGAATCGACTCTCCGTTATTTACTGCAACACCCCGCCGATATTCCGCCCTCGCCGGATCGCCCTGCCCGCCGCCCTTTTCCTCCTCGCTCTCGCTTTTTCCGCCCCGGCTCGCGCCGCCTCCTCCGATACCCATACTTTCGGCAACCCGGACCTCTGGCAGTGGCCGCCCACCCGCGCCTATCACGTCGAAAATTACAAACTCAAGCTCCATTTCGACGAACCCCATGGCGAAATTTTCGGCGACGAGCTCGTCACTCTTCGCCCCTTCGCCGCCCATTTCCGAAAATTTTATTTCGACTGCTCCGGGCTCAATATTGATTCCGTATCCTTGCAATCTCCCTCTGCCGCTCCCCTCAGCCTCTCCTTCTCTCTCGAAGACCCTCGCCTCTGGATCACTCTCGATCGCGATTATGATCCCTCCGCCGCTCTTCAGCTCCGCATCGTCTACCACGGCTTTCCCCGCACCGGCCTCTTTTTCGTCAATCCTGATTCCAGCTATCCTCGCCGCCCGCGCGAAATCTGGACCCAGGGCGAACCAGAATTCAATCACTTTTGGTTCCCTTGCTGGGATTACCCCAACGACATGGCCACCAGCGAAACCATCACCACCGTTCCCCTCGGCCAGAGCGTCGTATCCAACGGAAAACTCCTCAGCGTCACTCGCTCCTCCGGCCAGGTCTCCTACGACTGGATGGAATCCGTTCCCCACAGCTCCTATCTCGTCTCCCTCGCCGTCGGGCCCTGGCGAAAATTCAGCGACATGTATCACGGCAAGCCCGTTGAATATTTCGTTCCCGATTACGTCGACGAAGCCACCGCCCGCCGCTCCTTCCATCTCACTCCCGACATGCTCGCCTTCTTCTCCCTCTCCACCGGCGTCGATTACCCCTTCGAAAAGTACGCTCAAACCACCGTCCACAATTTCATCTTTGGCGGCCAGGAGAACGTCAGCGCCACCACCCTCACCGAATTCACTCTCCACGACCAGCGTGCCGACCAGGACTATCCCAGCACCGGCCTTGTCTCTCACGAGTTGGGCCAGCACTGGTTCGGAGACTACGTTCAGGGCGGCGACTGGGCCGACATCTGGCTCAACGAGGGTTTCGCCACCTATCTCTCCGCTCTCTACACTCAGCACCATGAAGGTTACGACGCCTATCGCTTCGAAATTTACAACGACCAGCTCGCCGAACAGTCCCAGGAGCGCAACGATTACCTCCGCCCCATCGTTGACCTCCACTTCGCCTACCCCATGCAGATGTTCGACTCCATCACTCACGAGAAAGGCGCCGCCGTCCTCGATATGCTGCGTTACCTCCTCGACGGCCCCCAGGCTGCCTCTCACCCCGCTTCGCAATCCGAGCCGCTCTTTCAAGCCCTGCACTACTATCTCGTCGCGCATCACGCCCAGACCGCCCACACTTCCGACTTGATTCAGGCGATTCGCCGGACAACGGGCCAGGAACTTGGCTGGTTTTTCCGTGAGTGGGTCTTCATGGCGGGACATCCCGATTACCACGTCGAAGCCGACTACGACGCCTCATCCAAAATCGAACGCGTCGTCGTCACTCAAACTCAGCATATAGACGCCGCGACCCCGGTCTTCGATATGCCCATTGATCTCGCCTTCTACGGCTCGAACGCCCAGCATCTCCAAATCCAGGTTCGCGACCATCTTCAGCGCCAGGAATTCGACATCCCCCTCGATTTCGCCCCCCAATGGGTCGATTTCGATCCCCAGGGCTTTATTGACAAAACTCTCCACTTCGACCAGCCCCTCGCCTCCCTCGCCGCTCAATCCGCGAACGATCCCTCCATGATGAGCCGCCTGTGGGCCGTTCAGCAGCTCGGCACCGCTCCAAGCTCCGATTCAGACGCTCGCGTCGCCGCTCTCGTCCGCGTTCTTTCGACCGACAGTTTTTACGCCGTCCGCGCCGCCGCCGCAGCCAGCCTCGGCAACCTGGCTACCCCTCAATCCAAATCCGCCCTGCTCTCCGCCTTGCTCCAGCCGGATAGCCGCGTCCGCTCCGCCGTTGTCGCCGCTCTCGGAAAATTTCCCTCGGACCCCGCCGTCTACAATGCCTTCGTCAACGCCCTGCGCAACGATCCCAGCTACGCTGTTCAGGCCGCCGCCGCACGCCAGCTCGGCAAATCCCGCCTCCCCCAAGCTTTCGATGTTCTCCAATCCGAAGCCGCCGCGCGCCCCGAGGTGCATGTCATGCAAGCCACATTGGACGGACTCGCCGCAACAGGCGACCCGCGTGCTCCCGCGATTCTTCTCGCTCAATCCCAGCCCGGCGTCCCCGAACGGATTCGTCTCGCCGCCCTCTCTGATCTCGCCAATCTCGCCGGTCTCCTCCCTCGCGATCGCTCCCCGGAGTTGATCCAGGTCGTCCAGTCGGCCCTGCATGACCCTTTCCTCCCGGTTCGCGAGACGGGAGAGCAAATCGCCGGAGCGTTCGCCCTTGTCCAGTTTCGCCCCTACGTCCAATCCCAAGCCGATTCCGCCCCTACCGCCGACGAGCGCGACACCGCTCGCCAAATCCTCGAACACTTCCATCCCTAGATTCCTTCCCCGGATTTTTTCTTCGCCCTGTCGCGCTTCCCCGCTCCTCCATCCTCTCTCCCGCCTCACGAAAATTTCGGCAGCAGAAATCCCGTCTTCTTCTTGTGCTCCTCGAACGCCGGCCCGAACTCCTTCGCGAGAAACGACTCCTCCTTCTTCGCCTTCATCACCAGCGCCCCTACGAACATCCCGAAACTCACGAGCGCCCGGTACTTCCCCACAGTCAGCGATGTTCCCGCCAGCGCCACCAGTATTCCCGTGTAAATCGGATGCCGGATGAACCGGTAGGGCCCCGTCCGAATCAGCGTGTGATCCTTTCGAATGGTCACGTTCCCGCTCCAATTCCTTCCCAGGTAAACGCGCGCCCATATCGCCAGCGCCACTCCCGCCGCCGTCAGCGCCACCCCCAACTCCACGATCCACAATCGCTCCGGCAAAATCCGCCTGTTCAGCGCCGGAAACCACGCTTGATTCTCGTTGAGTATATAGGCCGCGGCGGCCAGAAACAGGATGTGCAGGATTCTCTGCCCTGCTGGTTCGCGCTTCTCAACTTTCTTCCTCCACAGCGCCGCCACCAGCCACACGGCTCCGAACGCCAGCCACGATACGAAGATCACCCAGTCTGCCTTCGCCATGGCCGCCTCTGAAAGCGTGCCCTGCAGTTTCTCCGTGGCTTCGCTCCCCAGCACGATCCACGCCAGACAACTCAGCGCCACCTTCGCGCACCACCAGCACTTCATCGCTCCCGCTCCGCTCGTCATCGCCGCCTCCTGTCGCTTCTTCCGCTCCCACCCTTCTTCTCTTCGCGCTCGTTCAATCGCCGCAGCCGCTCCACCCACTGCCGTTCTCTTTGTATCTCCTCCGCAATCCACCGCACCACTTCTCCTGAGAACGCTTCGAATTCGAACTTCCCTTCCATGGATTTGTAATGGCTCTCCTCGCTCTCGAGATATTTCTCCCGCGCCGCCAGAATCTGTTCCCTCTTCGCCTTGTCCAGGATCGAGAAAAGCCCCACGCGCAGCCGGAACGCTTCGGGCGATTTCGCTTCGTTCTCCCCGAATGCCCCGATTCGCTCTTCCAGCGTCCGCCGCCCGGCCGGTGTCAGCGCGTACAGGAGCCGCGTCTGCCCTCGCTCCCCGTCCGTCTTTCTCTGTTTCACCCATCCTTCCGCCACGAATCTCCGCAAGAGCGGGTACACGATGTTGTTGTGCAGCTCCTCCCGCCCGTAGATCAGGCCCGCGCGCTTTTTCAGCGCGTAGCCGTGCTTCGGCCCCTCCAGAAGCAGCGCCAGCATTAATAGGTCATTCATGATAGAGTCAGTCTTGACCTAATGGAACGGATTGTCAATGGGAAATTGTCCCCGCCGGCTTCCCCCACCCTCCTTCGCCTTCCTCTCCCGCCTCGCGCCCCTTTCGGGTGTACAATCCTCTCGCCGTACCCCTTGCTGCCCGGCCGCCCTGCTGTCTTGGCGGCCTCAACTCTTCAGGAGGCGCCCTCGATGCCGCCGCTTATCATTCAGGATTTGCCGCTCTCTATCCGCGAGACCAAATCCTCTCTCCGCCGCGCTCTTCCCTCCCGCGCTGAAGTTTTTCGCGACTTGCAAGACGAAATCCGCCGCCAGGTCCAGGCCATCGTCGCCGAACGCGAAGCCGGCCGCTCCGTCATCCCCGAAATTCCCTACGCCGATATCGCCGCCGGCCGCGTCGCTCCCGGCGCCATCGCCCTCGTCAAACAGCGCGGCGCTTGCGTCGTTCGCGGCACTTTCGATCCCGCCCAGGCCCGCGCTTGGGACGCCCAGATCGGCGCCTACGTCTCCGAAAACAATCTCGACGAGCGCCTCGCTCACGCCGCCGAGGACAAATATTTCGGCACTCTCGCTTCCAGCAAGCCCCAGATTTACGGCATCTATTGGTCCAAGCCCCAGGTCGAGGCCCGCCAGTCCGAATCCCTCACCAACGTTCGCGTCTTTTTAAACCGCCTCTGGAAAACCGAAAACAACGGCGTCCAGTATTTCGATCCCTCCCGCGTCCCCGTCTACGCCGACCGCATTCGCCGCCGCCCGCCCGCTTCCGCCTCTCTCGGCCTTTCGCCTCACGTCGATGGCGGCTCCGTCGAGCGCTGGCTCGACGACAATTTCCGCAATGTCTATCGCCACGTCTTCTCCGGCAATTGGCGCGACTACGACCCCTTCGACGCCGCTTGGCGCACCGATACCCGCGAAATTCCTTCCGCCGCCGTCTGCTCCATGTACCGCACTTTCCAGGGTTGGACGGCTCTGACTCCGCAGGGCCAAGGCGACGGCACCTTGCAGCTCGTTCCCATTTCCAACGCCATGGCCTACCTCCTCCTTCGCGCCATTCAGGACGATGTTCCCGAAGACAGCCTCTGCGGCGCCCTTCCCGGCCGCGCTCTCTCCTGCGACCCGAAATATCATTCGCTCCTCTACGACGCTGTCTCTTCGATTCCTCACATGGAGCCCGGCGACACCGTCTTCTGGCATTGCGACCTCATCCACGCCGTCGAAAACGAACACCACGGCAAGGGCTACAGCAACGTCATGTACATCGCCTCCACTCCCTGGTGCGAAAAAAATTCCGCCTACCTCGAGCGCGAGCTTCCCGCCTTCCTCGCCGGAAAAACTCCTCCCGATTTCGCTCCTGACGATTTTGAAGTCGATTTCAAGGGCCGCGCCACCGCCGACGACCTCACTCCTCTCGGCCGCAGCCAATTCGGCATCGCCGCCGGAAATCGCGCCGCTTCCTAGCGTCCGCGCGCTCCGCGCCTTTCACCCGGCTGAAACCCTGCGTGAATCTCCGCAGGGCCGGCCGATTTCTCGCTCCTCATCTCCCCTTGCACCCGCTCACGCGCCGCCTCCCCAATTTGGTACTTGCGCCTCCGCCTCTCCCTGCGTCAATCTGTCCGCGCCATGAAAAAACCGCGTCGCAATCCGTTCGGTGATTCCACCCTCGCCCTTCACGCCGGCGAAAACCGTTTCCACGTCAACGCTCCCGTCGTCGCTCCCCTCACCCGCAGCACCACCTTCACGTTTTCCGGCACCGAAGAGATGAAGCGCTGGGCCGACGGAAAAAGTTCCGCCTACATGTACACGCGCTACGCCAATCCCACTCTCCGCCAAGCCGAGGAAAAAATCGCCGCTCTGGAAGGCGCCGAAGACGCCCTCCTTCTCGCTTCCGGCATGGCCGCCATTTCCACCACCCTTCTCTCTCTTGTCGGCGCCGGCGACGAGCTCATCGCCACCCGCCAGCTCTACGGCGGCAGCTACCGCTTTCTCCGCGACGTTCTCCCTCGCCTTGGCGTCGTTGTGCGCCACGTCGAAAACGATCTCGCTGGCCTCGACCATCTCATCTCTCCCCGCACCAAGGCTCTCTACATCGAGACTCCCACCAATCCCACTCTCCGCCTCGTGGACATCCGCAAAGCCGCCGCCTTCGCTCAGGAATGGGCTATCCCCGCGATCGTTGACAACACTTTCGCCTCGCCCGTCCTCCAAAAACCTCTCTCCGTCGGCTTCCATCTCGTCGTCCACAGCGCCACCAAATATCTTTCCGGCCATTCCGATGTCATCGCCGGCGCCGTCGCCGGCAATCGCGTCCTCGTCTCCAAAATCCGCGACCTCATGATCAATCTCGGCGGCTCGCTCGATCCCGAAGCCGCCTACCTTCTCACTCGCGGTTTGAAAACTCTCGGCGTTCGCGTCGAGCGCCAGTGCAAGTCCGCCATGGCCGTCGCCAAATTCCTCGAAAAACATCCTAAGGTCGCCCGTGTCCACTATCCCGGCCTCGCTTCCCATCCCGACCACGCCCTCGCCCGCCGCCAGATGAAGGCCTACGGCGCCATGCTCGCTTTCGACCTCAAGGGAGGTCTCCCCGCCGCCCGCCGCTTCTGCGACCGCGTCCGCATCTTTCTCCACGCCGTCAGCCTCGGCGGCGTCGAATCTCTCGTCGTCCTCCCTCTCTACTCTTCCCACTACCGCATGTCCCCCGCCGAGCTCCAGCAAGCCGGCGTTTCCCCCGGCACCGTCCGCGTCTCCGTCGGCCTCGAAGATCCCGCCGACCTCCTCGACGACCTCCGCCAAGCCCTCTCCTGAGAATCACAGCTTGCCGCTGTCTACGCTGAGGCCTTTTTCCGCCCTATGCAGCGCTCATCTTGTTTTCTGCCCTTCGGCAACTCGCATTAAAGCTATGTTGCTAAAATGTCTCAATTGAGTTACTCTTCTGTTAACCGACGGTCAAGCATCGGTTGCGCCCTCGGTTCCCCCGCAGGAAGGTAGAAGCAACCATTACGCAATACGTGCAACAGAAGTTACCGCTGCTGCTTATCCCCTCGCTCTTGGCGCCGTGTGTGACCTCTTGGGCATTGTGGGGTACACCCGCCACCTGGATGATTCTTCCCCTCGAATGTGCTCTCCTCTGTCTCGCCCTTTTCGCCTATCGATGGAGATTGTTTCGGCCGATCTTCTGGGTTGTCGCTGCGTTGGTTCCCATGTCTCTGTTCTGTCGCTATTACTACGACGCCCCCGTGACCTCCGGCGTGTTGGAATCCGTCGAGGCGACTCGTTTGCGAGAGGCTTGGGAGCTGATGCGCCTCCATCCCGCTTGGTTCGCTGGCACGATTGTCTACCTCATCCTTGTCATCTGGGGTTTCCTTACAGCGCATCGAGTTCCTTCGCCCTTCACCAATCGCTGCTTAATCGCTGGTTTGCTTATTTCGTTTTTGGCGCTTCCCGTCGGCGTCGTTCTCTGGCTTCATGGCGACCCGCCCTCCAATTTCAGCCCCTCTGCGATCTATTCGAAAACGAAGTACCTCATCCTTTGGCAGTGCTACCCCTTGGACCTGGTCTATTCTCAATACACCCTGATCGTCGGCCGCCGCGCCGTTGAGGAAGCTCGTGCCCGCCGCCAGTCCTTTGTTTTCCCCGGTGTAAGACGCACCACTACCAGCGCGGGCGCCGAAGTCTATGTCGTTTTCATTGGTGAGAGCTCAAGGCGCGCAAGCTGGTCTTTGTTCGGCTACTCGCGCAATACCAACCCGGAGCTCTCTTCACTCCCCCCGGATGAAGCCCGCGGCTTGTTTTTGTTCGACAACGTGCGGTCCAATTCCAACATCACTCTGCTCAGCCTTCCCCTGACCCTCACTCGCGCCACTCCTGACGATCTTTCGCCGGTTCGCGACGAGAAATCCATCGTCAGCCTTGCCAATCAAGCCGGCTTCGATACTTATTGGATTTCCACCCAGGAAAAATTCGGTGGCTTCGCCAACTCGGTCACTTCCATGGCCCTCGAAGCGCACCATGTAAAATTTCTTGCTAGCGATCTGCACCACGGCGGTATCTTCGACGGCCTCGGGACTGGCGCCTATGACCAAGCCATCCTGAAGCCTCTCTCTGATGCCATCGCCCAGAACACCGGAAACCCGAAAAAAATGATCTTCCTGCATACCATGGGTAGTCATGCCGATTACACCGCCCGTGTCCCGAAAGACGCCGAAGCTTTCCACCTGCCTCCCGCTCCGGGCGTCCGGTTTGCCGCGATGGGAATTTCGCGGGACCGTGTGGACGCCTACGACGATTCCATCCTCTACACCGACTTTGTCGTTCGCCAGGTTATCGACACTCTCGCCAAACTCCACTTCCCAACCGCCTTTGTCTATTTCTCCGATCACGGCGAACGAATGGATTGCCCCGCTTTCCCCAACGAATCGTTCTCGCACGGCTTCCTTCCCCCAACGCCCGATGAGCTCAACATCCCCGTATTCGTCTGGCTTTCGCCGGACTACATGCGACTCCATCCGGAAGCCGCTGCGGCCGCCAAATCTAACGAACATTTCCACACCTCTCTGATGGCTCTCTTTGACACAATTGCCGACCTGATCCGAGTTGACCTCGACCGCACCGCCCCCAGCCAGAGCCTTTTGATTTCCTCGCCCGCCCCCGCCACTCTGGATATTCTCCAAGTGGACGGCCAAGTCCGCCTACGGAATATGCCGCTCGCCTCCTGCGGCACCAGCCTCCTTTCGAAGTCTCAGCACGGCGGATCATAAGCCGCTGCTTCAAACCCTTCAGGCGCTTGTCGCCATTTTTCACCCGAAGGCACGCCAGACTCCGCCTCGACACGTCCTCGACGCAATTCCCAAATAACTCACTCTTCGGCAGTGAGTTAAGGCATCCCCCGAATTTCTCTTTGCTTGCGTCTTTTTGCGGGCCTCGCCCGTAGTCAGGTTATGATGTCCGCCATTACTTGCGCCTGGGAGGGGCTCGTGGGGCTTCAAGGCGAGGTCGCGCAGCTCCGGCGAGGTAACCTCGACGCGCTCTCGCAGCTGATTGCTCGCTACCAAAACCGCCTCTATCGCTATCTCCTCCGCCTCGTCCGCAATCCCGCCGAAGCCGAGGATCTTTTCCAGCAAACCTGGCTCCGTGTCGCCGAAAAAATCTCCTCTTTCGACCCCCGCCGCAATTTCGATTCCTGGCTCTTCACCGTCGCCCGCAATCTCGCTCTCGACCATCTCCGCCGCATTCGCCCGCACAGCCTCGACGAGCCCTTCGCCTCCGACTCCGGCTCAGAAACTCCCGCCGACCGCCTCCTCTCCCGCGAAATGCTTCCCCTCGACCGCATTCTCGAATCCGAACGCTCCGGCCGCCTCGCCGCCGCCCTTCTCGAACTCCCCGTCGTCTATCGCGAAGTCGTCTCCCTCCGCTTCGAGGAGGAAATGAAGCTCGAGGAGATCGCTCAAGTCCTCGGCGCCCCGCTTTCTACGGTAAAATCCCGTCTCCGCCGCTCGCTCGAACAACTTCGCCTCTCGCTCGAATCCCGCGGCGGCCCCGGAGAATGGTCATGAACACTCGCGACCTCCACCGCCAATTTCGCGACCTCTTTCCGCTCGCTTCCGCCGCCGCACTCGACCCTCGCCAGGAGCGCCTCCTCGACCAGCATCTCCGCTCTTGCCCCTCCTGCGCCGCCGAATGGGACGCCTGGCGCGCTCTCGCCGACGGCCTCCGCCGCATCCCCACTCCCCAGCCTTCCCCGCGCCTCGTCGAACGCACCCGCCGCCTCGCCGAAGCTCGCCTGTCCGAAGCCGCCGAGCACCGCTGGAATCGCAGCGTTCTCATTCTTCTCCTCGTCTTTTCCTGGGTTTTGACTCTTCTCAGTTGGCCGCTCGTTCGCTTCGCTTCCGGTGGGCTGCTGGGAATGATGGACGTTCACTTCGCGCGCGGCTGGTATGCTTTCGCGCTTTTCATGACTTTGACTTGGCTGGGCGGCGGTGCGGCGGCCGCTCTTCTCTCTCTGCAACACCGCCGCGCAAGGAGGTTCGCATGAGCCGCTTCGTCAATGAACTCAAGGTCATCCCCCCCACGGCCAGGACCATCGCCGCCATCCTCTATTTCGGCGTCGCTACCGCGATTTTCTTCTTCGCTCTTCCCACCGATCCCGACATGAGCAAATGGCCCCGCATCGGCCAGTTCGCTTTCAGCTATGGCATCATGCTCTTCCTCTTTTTCTACGTCCTCCTCATCGGCTACGTCTTCGGCGATGCCAAGCGCCGCCACATGCGCTACGTCATGTGGACCTGGCTCGCCGTCCTCATTCCCAACGCCATCGGCATCATCCTCTACCTCATCCTCCGCGACCCGCTCCCCAAGCCCTGCCCTAATTGCTCCCAGCTCCTCAAATCCGGCTACACCTTCTGCCCTCACTGCGGCGTCCCTCTCCAGCCCACTTGCCCCAACTGCGGTCGCCCCGTTGACCCTTCCTGGTCCCACTGCTCCGGCTGCGGCGCCGCTATGCCCGTCAAACCCGCCCCCGCCGCTTGATCCGCGCTTTCTCGCTTTCCGATTTCACCCGCGGCGAATCCGCAGGTCTCCTCTCCAACGATTCGCCCGCTTCCCCCGCCGCCGTCACCCTCTCACCACCTTAATTCCTCGTCTCCCTCGTCCACCGACATCTCTCGCAAAAATTCCACGGCGTCTCCCGCCCGCAATTTCCTCAGTAATCTTCCCAGCGTCTCTTGTTCTCTTCCTTCCAGCGCTCTCATGTAGCACTTCACCACTTTCGTGTGCTTTGGAAACACAAACTCCAAATGCTTTCTCCCCACCTCCGTCAGCTCCACGACCATCACCGCCCGCCCTCGCTCTGCTCTCTCGTTGTCCGCCGCTTTCGCCAGATTCGCCGCCTCCCGCTTCACCCATCCCCATCGTTCCAAATACCTCACCATACGCACCACTCCTTGCCCGCCGCATCCCACACGCTCCGCCAGCTCCTGCTGGTATTGCGGCCCATCGTGATACAGCGTCTCGAGCAGCCGGAATTCCCTCATCCGCAGATCGAAATATTCCAGTTGTCCCCTCAGCTTCCCCCGCAACCAATCCGCCGTGTCCAGCACTTCCAGGTACGTCCGGAACGCCCGCTTCGTGCTCTCCTTCCGCGGCGTCCTGCCCTTCGCCTTTTTCTCCGCTTCTTCCGCCTTTTTCATCTTCGCTTTCTTTCTTTTCCTGCGCATTCCTCATGCGCTCGATTCGAATCTCCTGCTCCTGCTCTTCCGCCCAGCCGCTCAGCCGCGCCGCCCCCGCGCTCTCTTTCCCTCCCCGCTCCTTCCCCACTCCTCATCTATACCAATCCCGCCTTCCCTCTCTCAAGTCCACACACCCCTCCCGCGCTCTTCTGTCTTTGCTCCCAAACTGTCTCCTTGATTTAAACCGGATACTTCATCGCCCGCCCGAAACTCGCATCACGCAACGCTCCCCGCGAATTCGATCGCGCGCCGTACCTCTTCGACCGCTGCCGGGACTTTTCGTGCAGCCTGAAGCGCCGCGGGCGCGGCACTCCCCTAGCCCACCGCGTAAGCGGTGGGTCAACAGTCGCCGCAGCATCGTACCCATCGCGGTGCCCTTCCCGCGACTCTCGCCTTTTCCCCCTCCTCCCGCTTGCAGGCTCCCAAATCTTTGGGGCTCACGCCTTGCTTTCTGCTTGACCGGAAATTCATGCCAATGTTATTGCTCCATGAGAATCTGGTGATCGGACTGGCTTTTTTGTACCAGCTCTAGGGTGAGTTTCCAGCTGCTTGCATCCCAATGAAATTGCGGCTAGCCGCGATTTCATTGGCGAATTCGTTGGGTGTCCTCTCCCCGAGAGCTCTGTGAGGCCGACTCTCGT
>DATJTF010000014.1:0-13487 GCA_035503815.1 Verrucomicrobiia bacterium | reverse complement strand
ATTCGTGGACGTGGAGACGGCCAAGACGACGGGCCGAAAACAATTCGGCGAGATGGTGCGGTTTCTTAGTAATCACAAGACGTGCCGCGTTGTCCTAGTCGAGAAGACGGACCGGCTGTATCGGAACTTCCGCGATTGCGTGACCCTCGAGGACCTCGACGTGGAAATTCACTTGCCCAAAGAAGGGCAAATCATCAGCAAGGACTCGAAATCACAAGCCAAACTGGTCCACGGCATCCAGCTTGTCATCGCCCGAAACTACATCGAGAACCTGCGGGACGAGGTGCGCAAGGGCATGCGCGAGAAAGCGGCCCAGGGCATTTATCCGAGCCGGCCGCCGCTCGGCTACAGGAATAACAAACTGCTGCGCACAATCGAAGTTGATCCTGTTAACGCGCCGATCGCGCAGCGAATGTTCGAGCTGTACGCGACAGGCTCATACTCGCTCGCCACCTTGCGCCTGTTCCTCAAAGACCGCTACGGCAAGGTTCTCTCGAAGTGGCACATCGAAAAACTGCTGAAGAATCCCTTCTACATTGGCACTTACGAGTGGGAAGGCAAGAGTTATGCAGGTACGCATCCTCCCCTTGTGAGCCCTGAAATATTCTCCCGCGTGCGCGAGGTGCTAAGCGGCAAAGCGCGGCCTCGGAAACAGATACACGAGTTTGCATTTTCCGGCTTGCTCCGCTGCGCCTACGACAATTGCGCAGTGACAGCCGAATTCAAGAAGCAGAAGTACACCTATTACCGCTGCACGGGTTATCGCGGCAGGTGCCATCTGCCCTATTTTCGCGAAGAAGCGATGGCCGAGCGTCTCGGCCAGGTCTTACGAGCGATCCGCATCCCCGACGACGTTCTAGCGCAGCTCGAAGAGTCCTTGCTCTCCGATAAAACCCGTGAGGAAACGCTCAGGAAGCGCCAGGCCGAGCGAGTCGAACAGCGGTTGGCCCAACTCCGCAAACGGCTGGAGCAGGCTTACGTGGACCGCCTGGACGGAAAAATCACGGAGGAATTCTGGGAGGCGAAGTCCGCCGAATGGCAGGAAGAAGAACAGGCACTCTTGTCGTCCTTGCGGGAGCTCGAACGGGCTGAAAATCCCGAGCATGCGCTCGACCGCGTTCGCATTTTAGAACTCGCGAATAAGGCGCATTCTCTATACGTTACGCAGACTCCGCAGGAAAAGGCCAAATTGCTGAGAATGGTGCTATCGAACTGCGCGGTGGATGCGGTAAGTGTTTATCCCACCTACAGAAAGCCCTTCGACATGATCTTCGAACGGGCGAAAACAGGGGAATGGTGGGGCTGGGGAGAGTCGAACTCCCGACACGCAGTTTAGGAAACTGCTGCTCTATCCATCTGAGCTACAGCCCCACGGATTGGTCTGAGGCAAATTTTAGCAGATTCAGGGGGCGCGCGGCCGCGGGGGAGAAGCGTGCGTCCAAAGCCCGGGGATACCGCAGTGAACGGAGCGGGATTCGCACGAGACGCGATTTTTGTGTATACAATTGCGCGGGGAGAAACCATGAAATACCGGCAATTGGGCAGGACGGGCTTCGAAGTCAGCGACATCGCGCACGGCTTGTGGGGCATGAGCGGCTGGAGCGGCTCAGAAGACGGCGAATCGCTGGCAGCGCTGCAGATCGCCGCCGACAACGGCTGCAATTTTTTCGATACCGCCTGGGCCTATGGCGAAGGCAAAAGCGACGGGTTGCTCGGCGAAATCATCGCGCACAACCAGGGGAAGCGCCTCTACGCCGCCTCGAAGATCCCGCCCAAAAATCGCCGCTGGCCGGCCACGCCGCAATACAAATATCACGACGTGTTCCCCGCCGAGCATGTGTTCGATTACACGGCGAGGATTCTCTCGAAGCTGCGGACCGATTCGATCGACGTGCTGCAATTTCACGTCTGGGACGACACTTGGGCGAACGAACCCGAATTTCGCGACACCGTGGAAAGACTGAAAAGCGACGGCCGGATTCGCTTCTTTGGCCTCAGCCTGAACCGCTGGGAACCCGAGAACGGGATCGCCGCCATCCGCACCGGGCTCGTCGACGCCATCCAGGTGATTTACAACATCTTCGACCAGGCGCCGGAGGACCGTCTCTTCCCGCTTTGCGAGGAGATGAAGATCGGCGTAATCGCGCGCGTGCCGCTGGACGAAGGCAGCCTGGGAGGAAAGATGACGCTCGAGACGAAATTCCCGCCCACGGACTGGCGGTCGCGCTATTTCGGCCCCGAAAATCTGGCCCAGACGGTGGCGCGAGTCGAGGAGCTGAAGAAAGAGGCGCCCCGGGGAATGACGCTGGCGGAAATGTCGCTTCGCTTCGTCGTATCGCACCCGGCCGTCAGCACCACGATCGTCGGCATGCGCAAACTCGAGCACGTGAAGCAAAACCTGGCCGCCAGCGACGCCGGGCCGCTCGACCCCGCGCTGCTCGCCCGGCTGCGAAAGCACCGCTGGGACCGCAAGCCGCAGCGTTGGTCGGACTAGCACGCGCGGACGTCTCCCTTGTTCCCCTATGGCATAATAAGAGAGGGGGAAAGAGAGGCGGGGCGCAGATGCTGCCTCTCGTCCGAATTACTTTGACGATATCCAAACAATTCCGGAGAGGTTTGCGCAAGGCGCACCGCCGCGTGCGGGAATGGCGGATGGTCGCGAAGGGGCTGGCTTCGACGCGCCACCCTCTGCTGGTGCACATCATTCCGATTCGCCGGTGCAATCTTTCATGCGCCTATTGCAACGAATACGACGATTTCTCGAAGCCGGTCCCTGCCGAGGAGATGTTCCGGCGAATCGACCGCCTGGGCGAAATGGGCACAGCCATCATCACCATCAGCGGCGGCGAACCCCTGCTGCATCCCGAACTCGATGACATCATCCGCCGCATCCGCAAGAACGGAATCATGGCCGGGCTGATCACCAACGGCTATTTGCTGGTAGCCGACCGGATCGAGCGGCTCAACCGGGCGGGCCTGGAATACCTGCAAATCAGCATCGATAACGTGAAGCCCGACGACATCTCGAAAAAGAGCCTCAAGGTCCTGGACCAGAAGCTCGAACTGCTGGCCGAGCACGCCGAATTCCAGGTGAATATCAACTCGGTGCTCGGCGCCGGCGTTCATTATCCGGAGGACGCTCTCACGGTGGCGCACCGCGCCGTGGAGCTGGGCTTCACCTCGACAGTCGGTATCCTGCACGACGGCAACGGGCAGCTCCAGCCGCTGGGCACGCGCGAGCAGCAGATTTTCGAAGAGATCATGCGCCTGGGAAAGCGCTCCTTTACGCGCATCAATTACTTTCAGCACAATATCGCCGCGGGACGCGAGAACAACTGGCGTTGCCGCGCCGGGTCGCGCTATCTCTACATCTGCGAGGACGGGCTGGTCCACTATTGCTCGCAGCAGCGGGGCTATCCCGGCGTTCCCCTGCTGGAATACACCGAGGAACAACGGCGTCGCGAATTCTTGACGAAGAAGGGCTGCGCCCCGCGCTGCACCGTCTCCTGCGTCCATCAAGCATCCACCATGGATTTCTGGCGCGCTCCGCAGACTCTGACAGGAGGCGCCGCTCCCTCGCCTTCCCCACTGGTGCAACTCACCGGCACCACCACGCGCGAATAAGCCGGGCCCGTATTTCATCGGGGCCGCCGCTGCTTACAACTAAAGCAATTCCGATTCGGTGCATTGAAGATTTCTATTGCAAAGGTGTAGGCCGCGGAGTAGAAGTCGCACATCAGCCGTGATGTGTCCGCAGGGAAGGGACCGGGTGTAAGCGGCTTGTTTTTCAGGGGTAGCAGGCGGCCGTCAGGCCGTTGAGAAATCCGGAAGACGCAACCTTGGGAGAGGTGTGACGATGCGCTTGCGTAACTCCGTATGCTTCCTGGTATTGACAGTGCTGGCCGGCCTCGCTGGTTCCACTCGCGTCCTTGCCCAGATCAACACGGTTAACCTATCGGGGGTGATTTCCGACCCGCAAGGCCTGGCGGTCAAGGGCGCCCAGCTGACGCTGAAAAACCTGGCGACGGGCGCCGAGCGCGCAACCACCAGCGATTCAAGCGGGCGTTACGAGATTTTCGGGCTCCCCCCGGGAGGCTATTCGCTGCGCGTCGAGGCCGCAGGCTTCGCGGTTCTCACGAACGCGTCACTGACTCTTGTCCTCGGCACGAACGCGGAATACAACGCGCAGCTCGAGCTGAAGTCGACGGCTACATCCATCAGCGTCTCGGCCGCGCCCGAGCTGGTTGATACCGCGAAGACCGAGATTTCGACGACAATCACGCAGCGCCAGATTGACGATCTTCCCATCAACGGCCGCAACTACATCAATTTCACTTTGCTGGACTCGCAATCCGCGCGCGACGACACGCCTTCGATCGGCGCCGCTCCCACCAGCGGGCTGAATTTCGGCGGCCAGCGCGCCCGGTCCAATGAAGTTTCGATTGACGGAGCGGACGCGGTGGACAAATCCGTGGGCGGCGTGCGGGCGACGGTTTCCCAGGAAGCGGTGCAAGAATTCCAGGTGATCACCAGTGACTATATGCCGGAATACGGGCGGGCCATGGGCGGCGTGGTGAACATCGTCACCAAATCGGGATCGAATGAAGTGCATGGCGATGTCTTCGGGTATCTGCGCAACGGGGCCATTCAGGCGCAAAATCCCTTTTCCGTAAGGGGCAGCTTCGATCCCACCACGGACTCGGTCAATCTGACTCCGGTGAAGCAGTCGTTCACGCGCGTCCAGGCCGGAGCCACCATTGGCGGGCCAATCCAGAAGGACAAGACGTTTTACTTTTTTTCGTATGAGACGACGCGTTCCCAGGCGACCGGGTTTACGAATATCGGCGAGAATAACTTCGGGCTCGTCGCCGTTCCCGGCGCGAGCGTCTGCTCCGCCACGCCGCTGCTCCTTACAGGACCGGCGACCGACCCCACCAGCCAAGCTGGATTTTATCCCGCGGCGATTTCCGCGGCGGGGGGGTGCACGAACGCGAACGCGATTCCATTCATCGAGGGTGCGGCATTGAGCGGGGGAGCTTCGGCCGTAGCGCTTCTCGGAAATACCGGCGCACTCCCGCCGCCTTACAACTCGTTCCCCGAAGACGGGACGGCTTGCGGCGGAGCCCCCTGCGCGCTTCCCGCCAGTTTTCAGGGCCTGGCGTCGCTGGTGGGGAATTTTCCGACCCATGAAGGCACAAGCCTATGGTCGGCGCGCCTCGACCATATCTGGAACAATCGCAACTCTTCCTTCCTGCGAGTCGGCGTTTCTCCTTCGACCGTCACGGGCATCGAGGTGAACGCGCAGAACCAGACCTTCGGACAAAACGCGGGCAACCGCACGTCGTATCAGCAAACGCGCGACCTCGACGTCACGGCGCAGCACACTACGTCCATCAGCAACGACCTGTTCAACGAACTGCGCTTCCAATACGCGCGCCGGGGACTGCACTACGGCTACTCCGATTTGCCCGGCGGCAGCGATCCGGCGGTGAACATCACAGGCTTCGCGTTTTTCGGCCGCGAGCCCTTCTCGACGGAGGACCGCGTCGAGCGGCGTTTCCAGCTCGCCGACAACATTTCCTGGACCAAGGGACGGCATTCGTTCAAGTTCGGAGTGGATTCGAATTTCATCCACATTGGCACGAACGCCTCGCAAATCTTCACGCTGAATTATGGCGGCGTGTACGATTTCGGCAGCCTCGGCGCCAGCACCTTCGGCTTTCCCAGCGCGTTTCCGGGATTCAACGCCGTTCAGTCGTACGGATTGGGAATCCCGACGAGTTTTTACCAGGGCATCGGAAACACGGACCGGCCGTCGTCGGACAACAGCCTCGGCGTTTTCGTGCAGGACAGCTGGAAGATCAGCCGGAAGCTGACGCTGAATTACGGCGTCCGCTACGACATCGAATGGGCGCCGATATTCCCGGCGGCTACCTCAATTAATGCTACGGCGGAACAAGCGCTGGGGGTGATTCAAGGCATTCCTCTCAACACGAAGAACGTCGCGCCGCGCATCGGCATCGCCTGGGATCCCTGGGGCGACGGCAAGACCGTGATCCGCGCCAGCTATGGAATTTTCTACGACAATCCCTCGCTGGCCCTCGCGTTCCTGGCCAACGCCTTCGACGGCGCCGATTCTTCGCTTCTGGAGACAGCCGGAGGCACGCCGTGCGTCCTGACGGCGGCAGGCTGCGACATCGATAATCCGGCGAACTTCTCCACTTTGAACGCGACCAATATATTTCAAGGCCTGCTCACGGGAAACATTACGGGCTGCTCCACCTCCGTTCCTTCCATGTGCTATCAGGCGAACCAGCAGCGATTCAATTCCTTCCAGCCCAATTCGCTCTTCACCCAGCAGAATTTTTTGACCTACCCTCCGGCCGGAGGCCCATTCAACGCGGGCTATCCTCTGACCGTGCTTCCCTACACCGTGCCGGTAACGCGGAATTTCAAGTTTGC
Source organism: Verrucomicrobiia bacterium (assembly GCA_035503815.1). Lineage (GTDB taxonomy): Bacteria > Acidobacteriota > Terriglobia > Acidiferrales > UBA7541 > Palsa-295. The sequence continues at coordinate 7,025 of DATJTF010000014.1, read as the reverse complement.
CTACGCGCAACAGGCCAACTTGACGGTGGAGCGCGAGGTGACGAAAGATTTGAAAATCAGCTTCGCTTATAACTACACGCACGGCGTCCATCTCGACCGGACGCTCAACCTCAACGTCACCAATCCGGGAACACTCATCGTCAACGACAACAACGCCGTTGCCGCGGGTCTCGTCACGCCCGGCACCAATCCCCTCACGATCAGCAACATTCCGACAGCGGCGGGTTGCCAGCCCACGCCTCTCGGCGGAAGCATCGACGTGATCGCGCCCGGAATACTGGGCGTCGGGTTTCCCGTCGGCAACACCACTTGCAGCACGGCTCCCGTTTCCGGCAACTCCGGATTCATCGGAACGCCGGCCGTCTTCAATTATTTCCGCCCCTCGGGACCCAACCCGTCCTTTGCCGCGCTGGTCCCCGGCGGCTATGCGACGCTGGTGGGCCTGGCGCAGACGGCCAATTTTCCGGTGGGAGTGATTTCCGGAGGCGCGCCGGTTCCAGTGCCGTGGAGCGACGTGAATCCGCAGACTTCGACGGGAAATTCTCTGTACAACGCGTTCACCGTGACGGTCACCAAGCGTTTCTCGGACAATTTCCAGTTGCTTTCGGGTTGGACCTGGTCGCACACCATTGACGACTCGACCGACCTCTCCACGCTGCTCAATCCGCAGGACAACAGCAACCCGAACGGCGATCGAGGCAACTCCGATTTCGACCAGCGCCACCGCTGGATCACCAGCGCGATTTTTCAGAGTCCCTATCACTCTTCCGACTCCGGGGCATGGAAAAAATTCCTGGCCAATTTTATGGTCGCGCCAATCATCGAGGTTTCTTCGGGGCGTCCTTACAACATTCTCATCGGCTACGACACGAACCTCGATTTCGGCACTGCCACGAATCGGCCGTCGTTTCTACCCGCTGGAGCGGCTGTCCCGCCGGGGTTCCCCGCGGCCACCGTTTCGCCCTACATCAAAAGCGCCGAATTTATTCTGCCGACGGAGTGCGTCGATAGCTCGCTGCAGCCATTTGGACCGTACCCCGATGTTCCGGCTCCGCCCTATGGCTGCGTCGGGAACCTTGGGCGGAATGCCTTCACCAAGCCCGGGTATTTCGACATTGACTTGCGCATTCAGCGCACGATTCCGATCAACGAGCGCTGGAACCTGCAGATCATCGCCGATGGATTCAACCTTCTGAATCGCTTCAACGTCAGCGACGTCAACCCGGTCTGCGATCCCACCGCCGGGCTCACCACATGCGCCGCCGGACAGCCGACAGCCGCCTTCGACCCGCGTACGTTCCAGTTCGCCCTGAAAGTGAACTGGTAGCGGCGCGCGCGGCAAAGGAATCCGGCTGCTCCGGGGACCCTCCGGCTTGCGAGGCGGGTTGGCCCCCCGTGTCAACTCCGACCTTTCCTTCGGCTCGCAGGCAGGCGAAGCGGCGCGTCCAGCGGTTTCCTCCGCGGAGCGATTGGCTTTCCCGCGGCGTCCAATTCAAGATAAAGTGGGGACGGGCCGATTCGGCCGATAGAGCGGGAGCAGAATTCGCATGGATCTTTCCGTGGGACTTGTTATCACCGCCGTTGCCGTGATCGTCTTTTTCCTCGTGATTTTCTTTCGCTCGTCGGGGCGGCGGTCGGAGGAAAAGCTCGCCGAGACGCGCCAGGAATTGCAGAATGCGCTCACGACGCAAGGACAATCCTTCAATTCGCAGATCAATCATTTGATGCAGACGATGACGCAGCAACTCGGCCAGGTCCGCCAGGAATTGCACGCGGGGATGGCCAGCTCCGGACAAATCACATCCGACGCCCAAAAAAATGTGGCGCAGCAGCTTCACACCGCCAGCGAGTCGGTCCGCCAGATGAGCCAGCAGCTTGGCACCGTGCTGAAAATGGGCGAGGACCTCTCGAAAGCTTCGCAAACGATGCAGCAGGTTCTGGGGGGCGCAAAATCCCGGGGGATTCTCGGCGAAATCGGGCTGGAACGGATGCTGGAGGACTCTCTGCCGGCATCGGCCTACGAGCTCCAGTACCGCTTCTCGACGGGCGATATCGTGGACGCCGTGGTGCGCACGGGGGACCATCTGCTTTCCATCGACTCCAAATTTCCCCTCGATTCCTACCGCCGCTTGCTTGATACCGGCGAGGACGCCCGCAAGGAATTCGCGCAAGCCGTGCGCAAGCATGCCGACGCCATCGCCGCCAAGTATATTCTTCCCGGGGAGCACACCTTCGACGTCGCGCTGATGTTCGTGCCGTCCGAGACGGTCTTCTACGAGTTACTGATGAGCGAGGACTCGAAGTACGGCCCGCTCGACACCTACTGCCGGAAAAATTCCGTCATTCCCGTCTCTCCCAATTCCCTCTACGCCTACTTGCGCATGATTCTTCTCGGCATTCGCGGATTGGTGATGGAGGAAAACGCGAGGAAGCTGCAGGGGCAGCTCGGGGGATTGCAGAAGCAGCTGGAAATTTTCAGCGAAACGTTCGGGAAGCTCGGCACGCATCTTCGCCACGCGCAGCAGAGCTACGAGGAAGCCGACAGCCGCCTGGCCCGCATCGGCGGCGCGCTCGACCAGATGGCCGAAGGAGCCCTGCCCGAAACCGCGCCGAAGTCGCTCGAATCCGCAGCCACGGAATAGGGCCCGGATCCAAACGGCTGGGCGGTATTTCTGCTCAGAGGGAATTTCGCGCGGCCACGAGGAGCGTGCGAAGATCCCCGGCCATCACCGTGTTCAGGATATAATCCAGCTCCGCCCGGACTTTCTCCGCATCGCGCGGGTGGCGTTTCAGCCGCTGCGCGAGTTTTTTCAATTCCTTGCCAAGATTTTCACCCGCCAGGGGACGCGCCGCGTCCAGATATCTTCCGGCATCGGCCGTGTCCGCAATGGGGACGATCCGCGCCTGGAAGGAATAATCGCCCGAACGTATGGCCTCGACCTCGAAACTCGCCTGATTCGCCGCGCCGCCGCTGGTGTTCAGCTCCTGTTGGTCGCCGTGCGAGAATTGCAGCACGCCGGGCGATTCGTTTTGAATGCGGATGCGAACCGGGTCTTCGGTCCCTACGGCCGTCACCACCAGGCGGCTTTTCTTCTGTGCCAGCAGAGGCGGCTCAGGCGCGGCATACTGCAAAGCTACGAGCGTGGTTTCACCCGCCCGCTCGGCCATCGGCGTCTTCACGCTCACGGCTGCCGGCCCCGGCTTTGTTTGCGGGGAGGCCAGCACGACGAGGCACTCCGGCGACGCCGCCAGCACCAGGGCCGGCTCGCCTCGAAGTTGAACGCGGTTGGCTTCTGCGTCTCCGGCAAACCCGCCGCCGCAAATGGAAAAGGTGTCTTTCAGCGAAACGCGCGCATCCACGGCGAGCGAGTTCGCCGGCGCAGAGGGCGCCTGATCCACCAGCGCCGCCGCGGACGAGCCTTGCGACTTGGCAATCAAGTAATTTTCGCCGGTAGGAACGGTGAAATAGGCCCGCCCGATGGGGTCGGTGCGCACGCGAGCGCCTTGGCCCAAATCCACCTCGACGCCTCGCGCGAGTTTTCCGTCGGTACCCAGAACGGCGAGGGTCGCCGGCTGCCCCGCCACCAGGCGCGGGGGGAGCACGATCGTGACAGTCCAGGTGGTGGAAGCCGGTCCGGCGGGGCCTTGCCCCCAGGCCCTAGACTCCGCGGCGGCGGGCGCCAACGTGAAGAGGAGTCCGGCAGCCATCCACTTCCGCGCCGCGGCTATCGAGCGCCCCTTCCGGCGCATCAATCGAATTCTCTCGATGCCGGGTCGCTTTCGTAAACGCGCGCCGCCTGAAAGATGCGGAAGAGAGCCTCCTCGACCTCGGCGTCGCGCGCGCATTCGGCCAGGATTTCCAGCGCGCGGCCGGGCGCCACGGCTTTCTTGTAGGGCCGGTCGGCGGCGGTCAGCGCGTCGTAAATATCGCAAATCGTCATCATTTTCGCGGGCAGGGGAATTTCATCGCCTTTCAAGCGGTTCGGATATCCGGTTCCGTTGATTTTTTCGTGGTGCGCCTTGGCGATTTCGGGAACGCCGCGCAATTCCTTGGTCCAGGGAATCTGCGACAGAAAATTGAACGTATGCTGGACATGGGATTCGATCTCGCGCCGCTCGGCCGCGTCCAGGCTTCCCCGGGGAATCGAAAGCAGCCGCAGCTCGTCGGAATTCAGATAGGGCGCTTCGACGCCGCGGGGATCCTCGAAGTATTGCCGGGCGATTTCGAGAAGCTCTTCGGAGCGGCGGTGGTCCATCAAAGCGGGTTCGTTGGCTTCCAGGATGCGGTTCAGGTACTCGTTGATTCTGGCTTCGCGCTGTTCAAGGTCTTCGCTCAGGCGAGCGACCTCGGAGAGAGCGTCACCGCGATCGCGTTCCAGCAGCACTTGCAGCTTCCGGCGGACCGTGGACGCCTCGATTTCCTTGCGAATGTAATCGAACCGCTGGCGCACCACTTGCAGTTGCAGCGGATAGAGCTTCTTGGCCTTGACCAGCACTTCTTCGCGCACGCCGACCTTGCCGAAATCGTGCAGCAAGGCGGCATAGCGGATTTCTTTCAGCTGCTCGGGCGTGAATCGAGTACCCGCATACGTTCCCGAAGTTTCGCGGTCCACGGCCTTCGCCAGGTTTTCCGTGTACGCCGCGACGCGCAGCGAATGGCCGGAGGTGGTCGGGTCGCGCTGTTCAATCGCCGTCACGGACGCGCGGACGAACCCTTCGAACAGCGCTTCCACTTCCTGATAGAGCCGCCGGTTCTCCCACGCCACGGCCGCCTGCGACGCCAGCGACAATCCCAGCCGCACCGACCGCGCGGGAAACGCCTGGACGTATCTCGACCGCTCTCGGTCGTTCCGCAGCACCGCCCGCTTCTTTCGCTTGCAATTGATCAACTGCAGCACGCCGAGCACCTCGCCCTTCGGGTTCTTCATCGGCAAGGTAAGCAGCGACTGCGTCTTATATCCCGATTCGCGATCGTAGCGGTCGTTGAAATGGAACGGCCGCTTCTTCGAAATCCGGTAGGCGTCAGCGAAATTCAGCGCTTCCCCCCGCAGGGCCGTATAACCCGCCAATGAATTTTCCGTCATGGGCATGGTCACTTCCTGGAACGGAAAATCCAGGCTGTCGTTCTGCGTCAGCACGAATCGCAGCGATTTCTGCCCGTCGGCGTCTTCCTCCACGAGATAGAGCGACCCCGCATCCGCCAGAGTGATCTCCCGCGCCTTTTCCAGGATGAGCCGCAGGAGCATGCTCACGTCCTTTTCCGCCGAGAGCGCCACGCCGATTTCGTTCAGCTTTTCGAGTTCGCGATCGGCGGCGAGCAGGGCCCGGCGCGTGTGGCGTTCGCGTTTTTTCAGCTCGAGGTTTTCAAACGCGGTCTCGACCGTGCGTTCGACGACGCCCGGCGGGGCCTCCGCGGAGAGATACGCAAACACGCGGCGCCCTTTCCGGCCGACTTGCCCCGGCCGCTGCGGAAGAACCGAGGCAATGTGCGGCTTCGCGTGAAATTTAGCCGGAACAATCCCGATCACCCGCCAATCGTCACCGCCGCGCGGCAAACGAACGGCGCCTCCGCCCGCTTCGAGCTCTGCCATCCAGATGGCCGCTCCGTGCGGCTTGGCTTTGCCTCGCGCGCGTTTGGCTTCCTCCAGCGTGCGGCGGTCGATTTCGCGAAGCTCATAGGCGCTCCCCAGCGGCGCGGCGAGCTTCTCGGCGGCCGACCCCTCGACATACCAGATTTGGCGCTTGGCTCCCATATACCTTCCGGTAAAGCGGCAGGACCCAGAGTATATAGCGAAAACCGCCCTTGGGTATCGCCACCCGGCAATTTGCCGCGAGTCTCGGGCGCTCCAGCAAAATCGAGCCGAAAGAGTCCGGGTTACTCGCGAGTTCCCTTGGGTGTAAACTTCAGCTGGCTTGGACGCATCGCAGGGACGGAGGCAACATGAGAATATGCGCTCATCTTCGCTTTCCGCTGGCGCTGGGATTTGCGTTTTGTATCGCCCCGGCATTGGCCTTCGCGGGAAGCAGAGCTTCCGCCAGAGCCTTGCCCCAAAATGCCGCTGCCCGACCGGGAGGACAACAGCAGTCACGCCCGCAGAACCCGCCGCAACAGCGTCCCCCGCAAGGCCAGCCGACGGGCCGGCCACAGCCCAACAATCCATCTCATCCTGGAAAGCCTCCCGGGCGTCCCACGATCCAACCAGTGCCGGGTCCGAAGCCGAATCCCGGCAAGCCGGGCTATCGTCCGCCTCCGCGCCCTTCTCCCGGACGCCCGCCGTCCGTGCGTCCGCTTCCGCCGTATCACTTCCGCCCCGGAGATATGGACCGGATGCGGCGTTATTACCGGCGCAACTTTAGCTACATCAATCGCGGGCACCGGCCCGTATTCATAATCGGCGGTTACATCCCTCTGGGATATCGGGGCTACTTCACGCCAGTCCCGCCTCCCATGCTGGGATATTTGCCGCCGCCGCCCCCCGGCTACGTGATCGGGTATTTCGACGGCTATTGCGTGGTCTACAATCCGGCGACGTATCAGATCCTGAGTTTCGCGGACCTGCTCGGCTGAAGATCGCGTCGGAACCCGGCGCAACGGCTCTTCTTGAATCGGCGCAACCGCTTTGTTAGCCTTGCGCCAGATTGCAAACCGCCGGGCCGGCGAAACGCCCATCCGGCTGCATCCATGCCCGTACTTATCGGCAAGAAAATTTCGGCGCTGCTCAACGAATTGCCTCGCCACGCCGGTGCGCTCTCTATCAGCCTGGTGGTCACCCTTGCCGCACTCTTCATGTATTACGTCACCTTCATCGGTGAGAGGCCCCTGCCGTTCTCCCATCTCATCGACCGCCTCGAACTCGACACGCTCGACGCCCGCTTTCAATTCCGTGGCGCCGTGCGGCCCGATCCGCGGATCATCATCGTCGATATTGACCAGCGCTCCCAGGAAGTCCTGGGCCACTGGCCTTTTCCCCGCTTTTACTTCGGGCAGCTTCTGGACGCTTTGCGCCAAGACGGCGCGCGCGTCG
>DATJTF010000013.1:0-21976 GCA_035503815.1 Verrucomicrobiia bacterium | reverse complement strand
CCGAGAAGCGAATTTGTCGAGCAATATCTTTTCAAAATTGGAAAGGACCAACGCCAACCTACCCTGGTTGCTATAGTCCTATCCCCAAAATTTTGAATACCGTATACACCCGTTCCAGCATTGTCAAGGACTTTCTAATCTGGCCAATTCAAAATTTCTATCCGGATTTCTGCAAGTGAATTCTGTTCCGGTTTAGTGGCGGGACCGGGCGCTTCCCCGGCGTGTTCATCGGGTGGAAACCAGCCTCGGAGCAGGCCAGCTTCAGTGCCCTGAATTCGGCGTGGAAATGCCGCGGGAATCGTTCCGGGAGGCGTAGCTCCCGGCCATGCTCGAGTACTTTTCGGGGTTCGAAAATCCGTCGCGCAGGTGGGCGATCATCGCGTCTTCGGGGGTTTGAGAGGAGGTTCCCTGGACCACTTCGAGGAGTTGGCGATGGTGTTTCAAATGCCAGCGCATAAGTTCGTGGCTCGTATTCAGCACGGCACGATGCGCGAACAGCACGACCACCAGAGAATCTAAAACTCTACCGATATATTCGTTTCCGCTGTGGAACCAAAGGCTGCGGTGGAATTCGAGATCGAGCTGCGCCGCTTCAATTTGCGAATTCTGTTGCCACTGTTCCATTTTTTCGACGAGGTCGGAAAAGTGCGCTTCCACCGCCGGTGTCAATCGGACGCGGCAAAGCTTCAAAGCTTCGCTCTCGAGGATGATCCGCAATCCGTTGATCTTCTGCACTTCCTCTTCAGTCAGCGTATTTACAAACATTCCCCGCCGGGGGTGATTCATGACCAATCCCTGTTCCTGGAGCTGAAAGAGAGCCTCGCGGACGGGTATCCGGCTGACTTCATACTCGCGAGCCAGCTGGCTTTCGTTGAGTCTCTGCCCAGGCTTGAACTTTCCCGATAAAATCGCGTCGCGCAACGCGTTAAACAGAAAGTTCTTGAGAGTGGCCGAAGGCAGCTCCACCAGGTTCCCGGCTGTCACGGTTTCGAATCCTCTCCCCAAAATTGTGACCCGCAACATAGCACAAAACGGGGCGCCCGAACCATGCCTCCGCCGGGAAAAGCTCGCCGCGTCATTCCTCTTGCCTCTCAATGGACGGCGCGCGCCGGCGCGAACGCGCCAGCGCGGGTGGTTTTCAGCCGAGGACAGACAGCAGATTGGAGACTCGGATGCAAAAGATGATAGGCTGCAAGTTTCAAAGTTTCGTCGTTCCTGATTGGAGGCGGACGCTTTTCCTATGCCAACCACGAAGCTGCGCGTGATTGCGAAAATAATCGAGGCCGGTCTGGTGGTAATCGTCCGGGCAGATAGCCCGGAGCAAGCCGAGCGTATCGCCGAAGCGTGCGGTTTCGGCGGTGTGGCGGCGCTGGAGATTACGTTTACGGTTCCCGGAGCCCTCGACGTAATTTCTCGGCTGGCGAAGTCGCCGATGAGCCAGGACATGGTTCTTGGCGCCGGAACGGTGTTGGACCCGGAAACCGCCCGGGCCGCCATTTTGGCCGGCGCTCAATTCATCGTAAGCCCCTCGCTGAACCCGGAGACCGCGCGTTTATGCAACCGGTATCAGATTCCCTATATGCCGGGCGCCGCGACGATGGGAGAGATTATCGCTGCCATGGAGTGCGGCGCGGACGTTGTGAAGATTTTCCCGGGAGAATTGTTCGGGCCTGCTTTCGTGAAGGCCGCGAAAGGACCCTTGCCGCAAGCCTCCCTCATGCCCACGGGCGGCGTTTCGTTGAAGAATGTAGAGGAGTGGATCGAAGCCGGAAGCGTGGCCGTCGGCGTCGGTGGCAGTCTGACGGCCGGCGCCAAGACTGGGGATTACGCGGCAATAACCACCCATACAAAGGAATTCATCGAAAAAATCCGCTCGGCCCGCAGCCGGATGGCCGCAAGCAAGCGCTAAAAATATTCAAGGCTCGGAGGAGCGGGCGCCAATTTGGCGCCCACTCGGGCATCCCGGGAAAATCAAACCTGGTTGAACAGCAGCGGCAGGCCCAGTTTTCCCCCGTACTTGGGGCGATAACGCTCAGTATTGTAAAGATTCGGAATGTCGACCCGCCGCGCCCCGAGTTTCGTGTCGGGCAACGGAGTGTGGGCGTAGCAGCCCTTTTGAACCCCGATCATCCGGCCCGAGACACCACCGGCGATCAGATCCATGGCGATATTGCCAAACGTCGTTGCAACGATCTGATCGATTGCATCGGGCGGGCCACTCCGAAGATCGTAAGTCAGGTCACTGTTGATCGTCTCTTCCCCGGACCGTCTCGCGATTTCTTCGGCAAACGCGCGCCCCACGTCCACCTTTTTCTTGTGGCCGAAGGCATCGGCCTCGCCTGTTTCCGCGACGGTTCCCTCTTCCCAAATTGCGCCCTCGGACATGATCACCAGGGAATAGCCGCTCGGATTATCGCGCTTATCGTCGAGCAGTAACTCAATGGCCCGATCGAGGTTGAAGGGATACTCGGGTATCAGGCACCGCGCTCCGGTAACAAATGCCGTGTAAAGCGCCGTGAACCCGGCGTCGCGGCCGAAGATTCGAAAGATCCCGATCCGCTCGTGGGAACCAATCGTCGTCCTTTGCCGGTCAATGGCGTCGGCTGCCCGGGTGACCGCGGTTGAAAAACCGATGCAGTATTCCGTTCCCTGAACGTCGTTGTCCATCGTCTTGGGAATTCCAATGACCGGGAATCCGGTCTTGGAAAGCACGGAGGCAAAGCTCAGCGTGTCGTCGCCGCCGATGGCGATTAGACACCCGACCCCGAGCTTTTCCAGATTTTCCAGCACAATGGGAGTGAAATCGTACAACTTGCCGTCGAATTTGAGTTTCTGGAGCCGGTCCTTGCCGATGTGTTCGGCCACCTTCGCTGCGGCGACTCTCACGGGATTCGTACGCGATGTGTGGAGAACAGTGCCGCCGGTGCGGTCGATCGTTCGCGTATTGGCCCGGTCGAGCGGCATTACGTACGTTGCGTCTTGCGGGCCCTTCATATCGGTAAGACCCTTCCAACCCTTGCGAATCCCGACCACCGATTTGCCTGTTTCCTCCGAGCGGTAGACAACGGACTTAATCACCGAGTTCAATCCCGGAACGTCCCCTCCGCCGGTCAATATTCCTATCCTGCCGCCTTCGGCCATTTTCCTGTTTCTCCTTAAGATCGAGAATCCTGCAAACAGATGGCAGTTTCACCACGCCGCGCGCGCCAGAACCCCTGCCTTCGAACTTCGCCGAACAATCTTACAAGGAAAGCGCAACCGCCCGCCGGCGCCAGCGGTATTTTCACATATCCGAGTTTCCCGCCGCTGCAAATTTAACTTTGGCTCGAGGCAATGGCCCTTGATGGCGCGCGAGAATTCTTAATCGCTTCTAATGTTCCTCTCAACCTGCCCCTTCCGGCCCTTCCGCGTCTGGCAAGCCGAAAATTAAAGACGGCGGCTTCGCGTGCCGATTCAGGATAGCGTGGACGGCAAGTGTGTCTACCTGGAGAAGTTGGCCGCGGATGCAACTCAAGGGCGCACTTCAGCGCCGGGGTGGCTGCCTTGATGCAGATTGCCGGCACAAAAGGTGCGGCCGGCACGAGGGTCTTCAACAAGTTGCGGTCGTCGCCATCTCCAAGTACGCGTGACGAAGCTCGAACGATTGGCCTCGCCGGTGCAGGCGCTTTGAAAGGATCTTGAACCTCTCGCTATGGCCAGACTGCGAGTACTCATCGTTGACGATTCCGCCGTCATCCGCCGGTTAATTTCGGAGGCGCTCGCCTCTGACCCCTCGATCGAAGTGGCTTCAACGGCGCCGAACGGAAAAATCGCTCTCGACAAAATCGAGCACCTGCTCCCCGATATTGTGACGCTGGACGTTGAAATGCCCGTGATGGACGGGTTGGAAACTTTGCGGCAAATTCGCAGGAAATGGCCGCGCCTGCCTGTAATTATGTTCAGCACGCTGACCGAGCGGGGAGCAAGCACCACACTCGACGCCCTGGCGATGGGCGCCAGCGACTACGTCGCCAAGCCGTCCAATTCGGGAAAACTCGATGAGGGACTGGCGGCGATCCGCTCCAGCTTGATTCCAAAAATCAAGGCGCTCTGCGCTCATCTGGACCTCGCCGCCGTCCGAGTCTCCCGCCCCTCCGCCACGCGAAGCTTACCCCGTCACGTTCCATTTTCAGGCCCCGTAAAAATCCTGGCGATCGGGGTATCCACGGGCGGCCCGCAGGCGCTCGAAAAAATCGTACCGCGCCTCCCCGCAGAATTTTCCGTCCCGGTTGTCATCGTGCAGCACATGCCGAAAATCTTCACGCGTCTGTTGGCGGATCGCCTTTCGGCCTCCTCCGCCCTCCCGGTCCGCGAGTGCTTGCCCGGCGCCGCGTTGTCGGCGGGGCAAGTCTGGATTGCGCCGGGCGATTTTCACATGTTGTTGAGACGAGTGAACGGCGGCGTGGTGCTCGAGACAAATCAAGCCCCGCCCGAAAATTCCTGCCGCCCCGCCGTTGACGTCCTGTTCCGCTCCGTGGCCGAAGTATTTGGCAGTTCGGTTCTCTCCGTGGTTCTGACGGGCATGGGGAGCGACGGCTTGCACGGATGCGAGGCGATTCATGAAGCGGGCGGGAGAATATTCGTTCAGGATGAAGCGAGTTCGGTAGTGTGGGGCATGCCCGGGGCTGTGGCCAACGCGGGTATCGCCGACAAAATATTGCCTCTCGACGAAATCTCGGGCGAAATCTGCCGGTACGTCGAAACCAGCCGCGGACGCATCTCGGGGGTGCCGAAAGCGCGGGACGGCAAGGAAACGCGGGCTCTTCCTTGACCGAGCCGGCGAACCAGCCAACATGACACCCGAGCCGAATCTGATGGCGGGTACCACGACAGCGGAAACCGCGGCTGTCGAGAGAGGAGGGCCGCCCCACCCCGTCCTCGTTAAGATCCGCGACCTCATTTACAAAGTCGCGGGAATTTACCAGCCGGACGACAAGCTCTGTTTCATCGAGGAGAAGATCTCCCGGAGGATGCGCGCCCGAGCTATCCGGGACTTCTCGGATTATTTCGAATCGCTTACGGCCAAGCCCGAAAGGGACGCCGAACTTCGCGAGTTGCTGAACGAAATCACGGACGGAGAAACGTGCCTGTTCCGTTCCCTGCCGCAAATGGACGCTCTCCGCAATTCGATTCTGCCCGAGCTGACTCAGGTGAAATCCCACATGTCGCAGCGCAAATTGCGCGTGTGGTGCGCCGGCTGTTCCACGGGCGAGGAGGCCTACACGCTTGCGATGGTCCTGGCCGACGAAATCGCCTCGAAATATCCGGGCTGGACGTTTGAACTTACCGCAACCGATTTGAATGAGAGGTCGCTCGCAGCCGCCAAAGAAGGGATTTACGGCGATTACGCCCTCCGGCAAACACCGGACCATTTCCGTGACAAATACTTCTTGGCGGCCCAGGGCCAATTCCAAGTGAAGCCGGAGGTGAAATCGCGAGTTTCCTTCAGCCATCTCAACCTCGCCGACGAAAGAAAGATGCTCTTCATGAAGGGAATGAATCTCATCTCCTGCTGCAACGTTCTGATCTATTTCGACGCAAATTCGCGTCGCCGCGCTGTCCAGCACTTCTTCAGCAATCTTCTTGCCGGCGGGTACCTTCTTCTTGGCGAGGCAGAATCGCTTTACACTTTTCAGAACGAGTTCCGCCTGGTCCATTTCACGCAAGCTACGGCTTACTTCAAGCCGTCCCACTCTTCGGTGCCGATGGTGAAACTATGAGCTCGAATGTTTCAATCAACGTGGTCGACCGCATCAAGAATATGGAATCGCTTCCGACCATGCCAACGCTCCTCCAGCCACTTCTCAGCTGCATTCGCCGTCCCGCGGGCGAAGTGGAAATCGATGAAATCGTAAAACTCGCCGAACAGGACGAATCCATCACGGCGCAATGCATTCGCGTGGCCAATTCGCCTCTGTTCGCCCGCACGCGCGTTGCCATCAGCTTGCGCGAAGCCGTCTTCAGCCTGGGCGTGCGCCGCGTGGAGGATATCCTGCTCAGCATTTGCGTCAGCCGGCTTCTCCCGCGCGACAAGTACGTCGTCGATCCCATGGCGTTCTGGCGGCATTCGCTCGGCTGCGCGCTCGTGGCCCGCAAGCTGGCGGAAATGATCCGTTTTGAGGATCCGGACGGTGTATACCTCGCCGGGCTCCTGCACGATCTCGGCATCATTGCCAATGCCATGGCGTTTCCCAAGGAGTTTCATCTCGCGCTCGAGGAGGCCGTAGTGCAGCATCTTCCGCTGGACGCCGCGGAACAGACGACTCTCGGATTCACGCACGCCGAAAGCGGAGCGATTCTCGCCGAACTTTGGCGCCTGCCGCCGCACTGTTGCGAGGTGATTCGCTTCCATCACGACGTCGCTTCCGCTCCGGCCGGAGGGCACGCCACTTACATTGCCCTGGTTTCGCTTGCAGACTTGCTCTGCCGGGTTCGCGACATGGGTTACGGGTATCCTGAATTTCTGCGAGTCGAGTTCGCGGCACATCCGGGATGGGAACTGCTGATGGCCCAGTACAAGGAGTTGGAGAAGCTCGATCTCGTGCGGTTCACATTCGAAGTGAGCGACGCGGTGAGCGAGGTGTCAGCCGTGGTCAATTTGATTTTCCCCGGATTGACTCCCACCCCCGACCCGGGCGACCCGCACCAGCGGCCGAATTAAACCGTAATTCCAGTGGCGGCTCATGCAGCCAAAGGCTCTAGATTCCGCCAATCGACTCGAGAGCCTCGCGATTCTCGATCGTCAGCCTCGACCCATGGAAGGCCACGAAGCGCTTGGCCTTGAAGTCGCTCAGCGTGCGCGTAACCGTTTCGCGCGTGCTTCCGATGCACGATGCGATTTCTTCGTGGGTCAACGGGAGAGTGATTGAGGTGGCCGGGCCCTCCTCGGACCGCGTCGAGCACAGCCCAAGAAGCAAGCGCGCAAGTTTCTCCGGAGCCGAAGCGGAAAGGCCGATCGTCCGAAGCTGATCGCAGGCGTCGCGGTAAAGCTGGCTGAGCTGACGGATGGCTTGCTGATATATTTCCGGATGCTTGTTCATCAATCGGAGCAGATCCTGGCGCCGGATGAAGGCAATCTGCGATGGATGCATGGTCTCCGCGGTGACTTCATACGGGGTACCCGCGCAGGCGGCGGCTAATCCCAGAATCTCGCCGGGCTCCACGAGGCGGACAATAAGTGTCTTACCCTCGCTCGAGCTGATGGTCAGCTTCACCTTTCCCGCGCAGACCAGGAACACTCCATGCGAATCCTGCTTCTCAAGAAACAGGACAGCTCCGGCCGGGTAGATCGCCGAAGAGCGCACCGCTTCCAGATCCTTTGCGGCGGAGGGAGAAAGCTCGCAGAAAAATCCCCGCGATCTCCGATTGCAAGTCTGGCAGCTGTTTTCGATCTCAAATCCATAGGGAGTGGGCATGTCAATCTCCTTAATTTCCGTTCCGGGCTAATTCCCGGGTCGCCATCTGGACAAAGTGCCGGGTGAGTGGAGAGTCTGCGATGAAGGATGCGCCGGCGGCCGCGCGGATCTCTTGAAGCAGCGCCACGCCTTCCGCATCCACGAATGAAACGCCACAAATGTCGAGAGAAAGCTTTTTGGAACCGAGCGTTGCCCGCAACCCCTCCCACGACTGCCTGCATTCAGCAACCCAGGGGCCGACGATTTTTCCTTCCAGTTTCATCACTATCGCCTCGGGTGTCTCCAGAATCGTAATCTTTAGCGTGGGCTCACCCTCATCTCTGAGTTATTGGTTGAAAAGCAAATCGGAGGCCATCTCCATCCCGATGGCCTGCTGTGACGCACATCACACTGAAAACACGGGTGATACTCGTCACGCGTGGCTGTATTCGAGGGGTTTAATTCGTGTGATTCGGATCACAAGACGAGACGAAATAAAAACAGCGGACTAAATATAGTCTTTGCGCTTGATTCCCAGTTTCTTCATTTTTGAGTTTAACGTCGTTCTTTTCAATCCTAAGCGTTCCGCTGCGCCGTTTGCCCCACCGATGTGCCCACTCGCTTCGCGAAGGACCTTCAGGATGTGGTCACGCTCCGCCCGTTCCAAATTGGGATCGAGGTGCTCAGTGTGGGATTTGCCTGACTCCAGCTCGACCAATGGCGCTCTCAACGGTCCTTCCTTGGTCAGGATCACCGCCCGTTCCAGAAAGTTTTCGAGCTCGCGAATATTTCCCGGCCAAGGATAAGAAACGAAGGCGCGCATCATGTCCGGGGGAATCGTCTCGATCCGCCGATTCATCCGCCGCGCGTGCTTGTGTACAAAATATTTCACCAGGAGAGGAATATCATCTTTTCGTTCCCGGAGAGGCGGGACCTCGATGGGGAAAACGCGGAGCCGGTAGTAGAGGTCGGCGCGGAATTGATGGTCCGCGACCATCTTGGCCAGGTCTCTGTTCGTGGCCGCGACCAGCCTCAGGTCGATCGGCATGGTCTTCGTTCCGCCGACTCTTTCGATTTCCCTTTCCTGCAAGGCGCGAAGGATTTTCGGCTGTAGCTCGAGAGGAAGGTCGCCGACTTCGTCCAAAAAGAAGGTTCCCTGGTGCGCAAGTTCGAGGCGCCCGATTTTCTGGGCGATCGCTCCGGTGAATGCTCCCTTTTCATGCCCGAAAAGTTCGCTCTCGAGAAGCCCTGCCGGAATCGCCGAACAGTTCAGCCGCACGAAAGCCTGTTCGCGCCGGGGACTCAGGTTGTGGATGGCGCGAGCAATCAATTCCTTTCCCGTCCCCGTTTCTCCGAGAATCAGGACCGTCGCATCGGTGGGTGCGACATTTTCCACCTGGGCCAGAACGCGCTTGATTCCTCGAGTCTCGCCGATAATCTCCTCGAAACTGTAAACCGTGCGGAGCTCCTCTTCGAGGTAAGACCGCTCCTGACGCATCTTTTCGGCGAGCTGGGCCATCATCCGGGACGAGATCACATTGTCGAGCGCCAGCGAAATCTGCGTCGCCATTAACGTGAGCTTTTCGACTTCCTGGGCGTTCCAGGAGCCCGACCGCCGTCCGACTATCAGCGTTCCCAGATTCCGCTCCAGACTGGGGAGAGGAAGATAACACGCCGTCCGGATCCCGCGTGAAATCAGAGGCTCGTAGGCCGAGGCTTCGAAAAGTGTCGTGTCAAGCTCGTTCAGGACAATCGGCTTGCCGCTCAGGAAAACCTGCCCGGCGGGAGTTCCCTCGACCAGCAGCCGGACGTCATCTTCCGCCTCCTCTTCGCCATGCCTCGAATCCAACACCTGCAAGCGAAAACCGCCCGACGCCGAATCGTAGAGGGCCAAGGCGCTGAAATCGTTTTCGACCAGTTCCCCAATCCCCGAGGAAATCGCGCCGAAGAGCTTGCCGATGTCGAGGGCGGAGAGCATCTCGCGCGTGAGCCCGAGTAACATGGCCTCTTCTGCCTTTTTGCGGCTGGTGAAATCGCGCGTCACCTTGACGAATCCCTCGACCCTTCCCTGGTCGTCACGGACGCATGTGATTACGGTGTTGGCCCAAAATCGCGAGCCATCCTTGCGCAGCCGCCAGCCTTCGCTCTCGGCTCGGCCGTGCTCTCGAGCGGTTTGGAGCAACTCTTCGGGCTTGCCTCTTTCCGTATCCTCCGGCGTATAAAAGCAGGAGAAATGCCTGCCGATGATTTCATTTGCTTTGTATCCCTTAATCCGTTCGGCGCCCAAATTCCAGCTTTGAACGCGCCCGGTGGGATCAAGCCGGAAAATGGCGTAATCCCGCACGTTTTCGACAAACAGCCGGAATCGCGCTTCGATGTCGTGCAGGGATTTCTGGAGCAGCCTCTGCTCCGTGATGTCGCGGATCACGGCCAGAATGTACCGCCCTTCTGACGTCGCCACAGGGCTCAGCATGATATCGGCGGGAAATTCCGAGCCGTCTTTTCGGCGCGCGAACAGGTCGAGCCCCGCCCCCATCGAGCGGCGGTGCGGATGCTCGGTGTATCGCCGGCGGTGCGCGGGATGCGCCTCCTGGAATCGTCGCGGGATCAGGATTTCTACGGGTTGCTGAAGCAACTCTTCGGGGGAATAGCCGAAACTCTCCCTCACTTGCTCGTTCATCTGGATGATCCGGCCCGATTCATCGGCCACGATGACCGCGTCCGGAGATTGCTCGAACAGCCTTTCAAAAAGCGCCCCGTCAGCGACTCGCGATTCGCCTTCAGACAATCTACCCTTCCCTGTCTGGGGTTCCGCCATCGCCATCCTCCCGGGGTCATCTCGCTTTCCGCGCGCCACGCCGGAAGCTGAAGCACCGGAACAACACCACAATGGTTCACTTCGCCGAAGGGAGGTGCGGACCAGTTGCACCCTCAAGGTCTCTCGAATCACACAGAAGAGAGACCCGCGTCATTGCTGGAAGTATTAAACCACAACTCCTCGGAAGTGGACTGGCGTGACCCAAATCACAGACCTCCGGGCGCAAGCCGGCGAGAATACTACCCGGGGTAGTTGAAAAATGACAAGTCCATCTAATTCGGTTCTGGAGGCTCTCAGGGCCGAGCTGGCGTTTGTAGAGAATGGCGGGTATCGCAACGCCGTCGAATCCTCCTGGCGCCCGTCGTTTATCTTTCAGGACTCCCCGATTTGCCTCGACCGTGGCTCCGCGCAAGCCTCCCGCCCTTGCGCTGAATGCTGCCTGGCCGCCTTTGTCCCTGAAGAGTATCGCGACGCCAAGGTCCCTTGCCGCCATATCCCTCTGAATGCCACCGGCGAGACGATTGATAGCCTCTACCGCTCGGCAAACGACGAAGAATTGGAAGCCGCCGTGAAGGACTGGCTCAAGGTCACGATTTCCCGCCTTCAACGCGAGGCTGACATATCTTCGGAAGAACGGAAACTATCCTCGTCCCTCCGCTTGCTTCCCCCGCTCGGAAAATCAAGCGCCCCCATCGTCTGAATCGCGTCCGTTGCCATTTGACGGCTGCCTCGCCGGTATTCTGCCTCTCGACAAACTGGTCCTTCTCGATTGCTCCGCAGACAAAAAAAGTCTCGGGGAGTTCGAAGCTGGCGGGGGCCATGAACCTCGAATTCCCCGAGAGTGGTGGGCCTTACACGACGTCTCAGCTTGTAATCAACCCCGAACTGTCAGAACCGGGCAGATCGCGTGCGCGACCACGGTATGCGCAATCGCGATGGGCAGGTGGGTGCACGCGCCCGGAATGCCTTTCTCCTCGCTCACGCCTAGCACGATCAAGTCGGCGTTTCTGCGCTTGGCGATATCGAGGATCTTTTCGCCGGCTTCGCCGCGCTCGACGATGATATTCGCCTTGCACCAGTCGTTTGCACCCTCGGGAATCAATTTGCGGAGACGGTTTTTCGCCGCTTCTTCCAGTTCCGCGTCCGAGACCAGCTCGCCGGACTTCGCTTCCGGAATCACGTGCAGTAGAGTCAGCTGCGCCTGGAATTCCTGCGCCAAAGACAAGGCGTAGTCGAACGCGGAGAGCGATCCGGCGTTGAAATCGGTGGCAAACAGAATTTCACGAAATTCCCCCGCCATGCCGTTCGACATCAGTGAATTCGGCCCGACGGTCAGAACCGGACATTCGACCTTTCTGAACATCTCTTCGGCGACCGAACCCAGCACAAGCCTCGGCACCCCTGTCCTGCCATGTGTCCCCATCACCATAAGGTCTACGTGTTTCTTTTCGAGGACCGCGGGAATCTGCGTCAGCGGGTTTCCTTCCTCGATAATCACTTCCGTTGTCTCTCCCGGAAATTGGGCGAGAAGCTCCATGCGATGTCTTTTGTTTTCCGATTCGGCCGCTTCGATGAAGACCGGCCAGGAAGTAGGATAGGTCATCGGGTTGACAACCGGTGGCCGGATATGGACGGCCACGATGCGGGATCCAAAATGCTGGGCGATTTCTTTTACATAAGGGACGGCAGCGTTGGCGGCCCAGGAAAAGTCCGTGGCGAAGAGGATGTTTTTCAGTTGAATTCTCGTTTTCGTCGCGACGGCTGGCATGATCGTCACCTCCTGAACCACTTGTATTCCACCTCCCAACTCCATTCGGTGACTCGTGTCACCCCGCGATGTGACTTGCGCCACACCACCGGCCGCCATGCCGGGAGGCCCGCCGGTTCATGCAAGAAACATTTCGACTTCCCGTGCATCCTCGATGTCTGTCCTCCGCGTCTATCCTGGAGATGAAGAGCCCGTAAAGAGGTTCGCCGGAATTCGAACGAGATTCGAAATTCGCCTTTTCCCGGAAGGAGGGCACAAAAACATGGAACAGCGCGTCAGCCTCGTCACCCTCGGCGTTAGGAACATCGAATTGTCGCGGCGCTTCTATTCCGAAGGACTCGGGTGGAAGCCGGTGTACGCCGACAACGAGGTCGTCTTCTATCAAACCGGCGGAATGATTTTTGCTTTGTTTCTCCGCGAGAAGCTCGCCGAAGATTTCCAGGCCGATCCCGCGACGTTCGGCCGCGCCGCCATGTCTCTCGCGTACAATGTCCGAGCGAAAACGGAAGTGGATCCTCTCCTCAAACAGGCGGCGGACGCGGGCGGGACTATTCTGAGGCCGGCGAGGGAAGCTTCCTGGGGAGGGTATTCCGGCTATTTTGCCGACCCCGACGGATTCGCCTGGGAAGTCGCATGGAACCCGGGATGGGGCGTGAACCCGGACGGCAGCATCGAGTTTCGCTGAAGCCGAATTCGCGCGCCGACGCGAGAGCGCGGATTGCCCCTTACGTAATCTCCCAGCGAAGCGGCTTGTCGGCTGCGCTCTCGCCTCCGAACCGGATCGCTCCTTCGGAAATATGCAATGCCGTGGCGGAGCCGTTGACCTTCACCTTCCGCAGGCGCGCGGCTTCCGTTCCGGAAAGCCGGAATTCGATCTCCCAGTGTCCCCCCACCAACGGCGCGTACCATCCGCTGAATCCGTCCTTGGATTTCTTGAATCCCAGCAGCGCAGAGGAGAATTCGTACTCCGCCAACGGAAGTGTTGGCCGGAAACGGATCCCGGCTTCCCGGAAATCCAGGCCCAGCAGCTTGGCCGCGCTGTAAAGCGGCCACGCATGCGGGTGCATGTTCATGACGGGATAATCCGTCCAATCCAGGCCTTCTCCCGATTGCAAGTTGTGATCGCCCGGAGTCGGTTTCACGAACATCGTCTGGCCCGGATATTTCGACAGCACCGAGTTATACGTGTCCGGGCCGCTCCAAATGCCGTACCAGATGTCCGGATAAGCAGCCGCATGGAGCGCGAAGCAGTTCTTTTTCCACTCGTCCCAGGCTTGCGCGCCGTCTTCGAGAGCCAGCGCCCAAATCAGCGTTCCGTTGATCGAGGGCCAGACTCCTCCGTTGGTCAAAGTTCCCACCTGGCTCGACATGGTCGGGTCCCCC
This sequence comes from Verrucomicrobiia bacterium, assembly GCA_035503815.1. Classification (GTDB taxonomy): domain Bacteria; phylum Acidobacteriota; class Terriglobia; order Acidiferrales; family UBA7541; genus Palsa-295. The sequence continues at coordinate 8,574 of DATJTF010000013.1, read as the reverse complement.
TTGCTCTGCACGAATGCGCCGATGGGCGAGGGCTTGCGCACCAGCCGGTCCATGGACGCGACCAGCGCCTTTTGCTGCTCCGGCGTGGCCGCTCCTCCGATGATGGCCCAGGGCTGCGGCTCGAGCCACATATGGTCCTCGCCGATCCAGCCCAGATGCGGTCCGAGCCAGGCGCGGCGAAACCATTCTCCTTGCCAGCACTCGCGGACCGCCTTTCGCTGGGCTTCGGCCTTGGCGCGAGCGCCCTCCGCCCCCTTTGCGTCTCCCGCGTAGGCGAGCATCCTCCCGTAATAGTCGAGGACGTAGCAAGCCATCGCCGCGTTTAGAACGCTTTCGCCCAGCTTGCGGACCTCTTGCGAAGTAGCCGTGGACCCGCGGAAGACGACGACTTCGTCGTTCCAATCGCCGTTCGAAAGTCGCATCAGCCCGTGCTCTCCCACCCCGATTCCGTCCACGAGATGTTTGTAGGAGCCTTGCAATAATTCGAGAACCGTCTTGTCCGAAGGACGGGCGCCCCGCTCCGGATAAGCGGGAATTTTCTCGTCCAGAAAACTCTTGTCGCGCGTCGCCAGCACGTATTCGCTCGCCGTCCAAAGCAGCCACATGTCCTGATCGCTCGGCCGGAATATGGCCGGCATGGGAACTCCGCTGCCCACGATGCCGTAAGGAATCGCTCCATCCGGCTGGATTTCCTTCAGCGTGTAACGGATGACATTGCGGACAATCTCCGGCCGGCTGAAGATGAATGGCAAAGTGTGTTGCAGCGGATCCCGCGCCGCTCCTTGAAATCCGATGATGTATTGATACACGTGTCCTTGCGATAGAATTTTTTCATCGAAGAACCGGTCGTAAGTAAGATTGCTGCGCAGATAATAGTGGCTCCAGGAAGTTTCTCTTTCCGCCCAAGGTTCGGCCGGCGTTTTGAATCGAATGCCGTCCGATTTCCACGCGGCGCTCGATCGCGCCCACTCCCCCGCCGGATCAGCCGAGTACTTCGCCGCCAGTTTTTCGATTTCGAAGCCCTCGGGTTTGTACCCGTAGAGAAAATACATCGTTCGGCTTTCGCCCGGCCGCAAGGCCAGGTTCCGCTCGAGCAAGAGGGCGCTGCCCGGCCCCGTCGAACCCAGATTGTTATCCAGACTGGCCGCGAGTCCCGCCGGTCGTTCGATCCCGCCGCCGCCGAAGAACGCCGCAGCGTCGGTCGCGAACCCGTCCATGGGCGCATCGAGAGAGACGAGGAAGGTGGAGGGAGGATTCAAATCCTCCATCGCCGCCCCGGGAGCGAGTTCGGGCACGGGCCCGCCAAAAAACCCCAACGGATTCTTGGCCAGATAGGCCTGCACTTGTTCCCACGATTCCGTGTCCTCGGCCGAACGTCCCAGAAACTTTTGCGTCTCGATTATGCCGGCGCGGCCGGGCATTTCGCTGAACGCGTGAGCGAACCGCCCGCCGAATTCGCGGCGCAAGTTCGCGGCATTCGTCTTGCGCAGCAGGCTCGCCTGCATCCAGGAACGGTAAGAAAATTGATAATTGTGGCAGCCCCAATATTCCACCCAGCGGAGATTCGCTTCCTGACCGCTGTGATTCGTCACGGTGACGCCCGAAATCAAGACCGGGTCGTCGCCGAAGGGCGCGAAGATCACCTGATCCACCGTATGGCGCTTGCCTTTCACCGTCTTCCGGAGGTAGCCCTCGCCCATGACTCGTTCAAACGATTCCCCCTGTCCGGGATAATAGGTGCTGAGGATCTGATCTCCGTCCGTGAGAAATCCGATGCCCGCTCCGTAGTAGTTTTTCTCGGGTGAATAATCGTTGAGGAATTTCGGCGACCCTTCGTCCTGCCGCACCTGCACGTATCCATAATTCGACACGGCCGCAACCAGGCGATCGTTTCCCACCTGGTGCGTGTGGTCCGTGGGAGAACGCCATTCCTTGTGAACGGGGCTCACGGCTTTAGGATCGGTCATCTGATCGCAGGTATACCGGTATGCAGGTAGGCCAAACTGATCCATGATCCATTCGCCGAAATATCCCGATCCGAAAGCCTTCGAATCGCCCGCCGGAGGCATGGACCCGGGCTCCGTCGCGCCAGGCCAAAGTGCCCGATCGATTTTTGACAGATCGATTCCGTGAAGCGCTCCAACACCTGCGATGCCGAGAAACTGGCGTCGATTCATTTTGGCCCTTCCCAATCTGGCATTGCCGGCTTTCCCCATCCATCAGATGAATTGCCGGATCTTCTCTCGCCCGCTTTCCAATATAAGTCAAATCAACTTCGATGGTGCGCGCATCCTGAAATGAATCTCGGCAGGGTCTGCGGAGGCTCCATCCCGAGACGGCGTCACCCGACATCGTTCGGATGATGTAGACTTTCCCGCTCAGATTGTCAATTGGGTTTGGATTTTGAGCGGCGCGGAAATCCGATACCTGCACGCCGAATTTCCGCGAAAATGGAGCGGGCCGGGAAGGAACACATCATGTTTCCAGGTTTGGATTTGTCCGGAAAGCTGGCCGTCGTAATCGGGGGCACTTCCGGAATCGGCAAAACGACGAGTCTCGGACTGGCGGAAGCCGGCGCAGACGTTGTAGCCACGGGACGCAATGGGGCCAAAGTCGAAGCCGTCGCGCAAGAGATCGAGTCGCGCGCAAAACGCACTCTCCGGCTCACGACGGACACGCGTGAAACGGAGTCGCTTGAGCGCCTGCTGGCCGCCTGCCTCGAACGCTTTGAAAAAGTGGATATCCTGGTGAATTGCGCGGGCAAAATAAAACGCGCGCCCACGCTGGATTTTCAGGACGCCGAGTGGAACGATATTTTGGAGACGAACTTGACCGGCACGCTTCGCGCTTGCCAAGTCTTTGGAAAGCACATGTTGAGCCGCCAGTATGGCAGGATTATCAACGTCGCTTCGCTGAACAGCTTTGTCTCATTCCATGAAGTCGCGGCTTACGCCGCAAGCAAGGCGGGGGTGGCCGCGCTGACTCGCTCGCTCGCTGTCGAATGGTCCAAACACGGCGTCTTGACGAATGCCATCGCTCCGGGAGTCTTTCGCACCTCGTTCAACGCCGAACTCCTCGACAATACGGCGAGGGGAAACGAACTCTTGCAGCGCATTCCGATGGGACGCTTCGGAAGGCCGGAGGAATTAGTCGGCATCGCTGTCTTTCTTGCCTCCGACTCGGCGTCCTTTGTGACAGGCCAGGTTTTTGTGGTAGACGGCGGCTTTCTTGCCAGCGGGGTAAATCAGTAAAGGTCGAGCCGCGGCTCCTTCCCCGGACCGCTTGCCGCCCAATTCATGTTCCGAGGAATCAACCCAAGTGGCAGACGCATCACAATTTAAATTAGCGGCGTTATTCGACGATGGCGCCGGTCACCTTCGCACCAGGGTGATTGCCATCTATGCCATCCTGCTCGCGTTCAACCTCGGAGCGTGGCTCTGGGCGGGCCTTGCCTTTCACGATTATCCCGTGCTGCTGGGGACGGCGCTTCTGGCCTACAGTTTCGGGTTGAGGCATGCCGTGGACGCGGACCACATCGCCGCCATTGATAATGTCACGCGCAAGCTGATGCAGGACGGAAAACGGCCCGTCGCGGTCGGCTTCATGTTTTCACTTGGGCATTCCACCGTCGTGGTGCTTGGGGCGTCGGCGATTGCGGGAACGGCTCTGGCCTTGCAGTACCGCTTAGTAGCTGTAAGAAATCTCGGAAGCGTGATCGGAACGCTGGTCTCCGCGTTTTTTCTCTTCGCCATTGCCGGCGTCAATCTGATCGTATTGCGCTCTATTTACCGTGCCTTTCTTCGGGTGCGGCGCGGTGAACCATATCTCGAGGAAGACTTCGACATGCTCCTCGGCAGCCGGGGATTCCTTTCCCGCTTGTTTCGCCCCATGTTCAGTCTGATTAACCGCAGCTGGCACATGTATCCGCTTGGGTTTCTTTTCGGCCTGGGATTCGACACCGCCACCGAGGTCGGCCTGCTGGGCATTTCCGCGGCCGAGGCCTCCAAAGGGCTTTCATTTTCCTCGATCCTCATTTTCCCCGTGCTCTTCGCGGCCGGAATGTCTCTCGTTGACACGACGGATAACATCCTAATGCTCGGCGCCTACGGTTGGGCTTTTGTGAAGCCCATTCGGAAGCTTTATTACAACTTGACGATCACCTGCGTCTCCGTCCTCGTAGCCCTTGTCGTTGGCGGGATCGAAGCTCTGGGGCTCCTGGTCCAGCACCTTCATCTGAAGGGATGGTTTTGGGACGGCGTAGCAGGGCTCAACGATAATTTCGGCACACTCGGCTACTTCATCGTCGCCCTCTTCACCATCAGCTGGATTGTCTCCATCGCCTTTTACAAGTGGCGTGGGCTCGACAAACTCGAGCTCGCCAAGGCGCAAGATTGATGCCCCCTGCTCCCTGAAAATTGCCCGCGCGAAATGATTTAGCCGGTTGCCTTGGAGCCATTGACGGATGTTTCCCCCGAGCGTAAAAGTACTCTTAGGGATTCCCTGCTATGAAGCCTACCACTCTGCTGCTCCCTCGCGAGGCCGCCAAGGTCCTGAGAATCAGCTATCCCACATTGAAGCAGTGGATATACAAAAAGAAAATCCGCACGATCAAGACGGCCGGCGGCCACCACCGCATCCCCGAGTCCGAACTCGACAAATTCTTGCACGTCTCTTCGGGACGCGGCCCCGTCAGCGAGCGGCGCGACAGTTACCGGCGAATCAGCGGGCGAAATCAGCTTGTGGGGCGGGTCACGGAAATCAAGATTGACGGTCTGATCGCGCAGTTGCGCATTTCGATCGGCGGGCAGCACATCACCTCGATTGTCACTTCCGACGCCGTGCGGGAGATGCGTTTGAAGGTCGGCGACACCGCGGCAGCCCTCATCAAATCCACTGAAGTCATGATCGTAAAAGTCTAATCGGTTTCCCTCTGTCCTTTCCGCTTGACTGTGCGCCGATTCCCTCTCTTTTTATCGCAGTAAGTCGGTTTGACATAACTATTACAGCCGTACTATAACGTATATGCTGCGCGCAGGCGGACCTCGCCGGCGGTTTCCGGTCGTGCCGCTCGTTTCTCATTCACACGGGAGGATCATTCGATGTTTCAAGCATCCGCGGGGTACTCGTCTCCGGGCGTGTCGCCCGGTCTTTGGCTCGACCGCCTCTGCCGCGGAGCCGCCATCTTTGCCATTCTGATCTTCTTTGCCCCGCGCGCCGCCGCGCAAGTCTCCGCTTCGATTTCCGGCGCGGTCACCGACACCTCCGGCGCCGCCATCACCGCCGCCGATATCACCGTGACCAACACGGAGACAGGAGAGGTCCGCACCACCGTCACGGACGCTGCCGGGCGCTACGAAGTGATCGCCCTTCCCGCCGGGCGCTATCAAGTCGGCGTCAAGAAAGCCGGCTTCAAAGAACAAGTCCGCGGCGGCATTAATCTCGCCGTCGCCCAGGTCGCCGAAGTCGACGTGCAGCTCGAGGTGGGCGCTTTGACCCAGCAGGTCAAAGTCAATTCGGACGCGCCGATGGTGAGTGTCACGACGGCCGACATTTCCGGGCTCGTCGGCGAGCAGCAAGTAAAAGATCTGCCCCTCAATGGCCGCAGTTACGACCTGCTTCTTCCCTTGAATCCGGGCATCGCGAATTTTAGTTCCCAGAAGGCCGGCGGCACGGGCGTCTCCAATTCCACGAACGCGAACAATTTCGCCGTCTCCGGCAACCGCCCGCAACAAAACCTGTTTCTCCTGAACGGAATCGAATATACCGGCGCCGCGGAAAACAATATGACGCCCGGCGGAGCGAGCGGCCAATTGCTCGGCGTCGAATCGGTGCGCGAATTCAACGTCCTTCGCGATTCCTACGGCGCGGAGTACGGCGAAAAGCCGGGCGGCCAGGTCATAATCGTCACCCAGTCCGGCACGAATCAGTGGCACGGCTCCGTCTACGAATTTCTGCGAAACGGCGCCCTCGACACTCGCAACTATTTTGACGGCGCTTCAGCCCCTCCCTTTCAGCGCAACCAGTTCGGAGGCGCGATCGGAGGCCCTGTTTTCGCGAAAAACACCTTCATCTTTGCGAATTACGAAGGGCTGCGCCAGAATCTCCACCAGGCTTCTTTGGCGTTTGTGCCGAGTCTCGCTTCCCGCGCCGCCGCCGTCCCGAGCGTCGTTCCGCTTCTGAATTTGTGGCCCACACCGCTCGCCACGGCTCCCGATTTCAACGGGATTTCTCCTTACTCCAGCAGCCCGCTGCAAACTATCCGCGAAGATTTCGGCACGGTCCGCCTCGACCACATCTTCTCGCAGCGCGATTCCTTCTCCGGCGTGTACACCATTGACGACGGCGCCGACGTGACCGCGACCACCGCCGACCCTTACAGCACGGACCTGCTCGATCTCCGCGAACAGGTTCTGAGCCTCGAAGAAACTCACGTCTTTTCGCCGTCTCTTCTCAACACCGCTCGTGTTGGCTATTCCCGCGCCGGTTATTTCTTCGCCGGCGAGCCCACTCCCGGCACTCCTGCCGCCACGGTTTCCGGTTTTCTCGAGGGGCTTCCCGTGGGCGCTGTGGTTGTCGGGGGAAGCGCAGCGTCCAACCCGCAGGCGCAGGTGGGCCTTGCCGGAAGCAACAACGGCAGCGATCTGCGCGTCGCCAGAAATCTTTATACGTACGAGGACCAGGTGACTCTCACGCGCGGCCGCCACCAGTTCAGCTTCGGCGCCTGGTTCCAGCAGTTTCAATCCAACGAAACTCTCGCGCTCAGCCAATTCGGCCAGGCGACCTTCGCCAGCGTTTCCACTTTTCTGGCCGGCAATTTTTCAAGCTTCCTGTACGATCCCGCGCCGACGGAGTTGAATTGGCGTTCGCTCTTCGGCGCTCTCTACGCCGAAGACGTGATCCGCGTAAGCCCGAAATTCACGCTGTCGCTCGGCTTTCGTTCTGAATTCACCACGGGATGGAACGAGGCCCACGGCCGCGCCGCCAATTACACCTTCACCGACGGCGTAATCTCCGCGAACCCGCGCGTCGGCAATTCCGTGTTCACCGCGAACAACGCCACCTTTCTCCCTCAGCCCAGAATCGGCCTGGCGTGGAGCCCGTTTGGCGAAAAAACCGTCTTCCGCGCCGGATTCGGAATGTACAACGATTTGCAGGACGCTCTCGGATACCGCACCGACCAGAATCCGCCCTTCAATCCGACCTATACCATCCCCAACGAAAACGTCTCGATTTTTCCCATTGATCCTTCGGCCCCGGTTCCTGCCACCGCCAAGATCGTTCCCGGCGGCGTCCAGCCCAATCTGAATACTCCGACGCTGATTTCCTGGTCCCTCCGCGCGGAACGCGCTCTCTCGCCCAACACTTCGCTCACAGTCGGATACGTCGGCTCGCACGGGTATCACGAAATTATCGGCATTGACGGCAACGAGCCGCCTCCTACTATCTGCCCTGCGGTCCCGTGCCCTGCGGTCTATCCCGCGGGCTTCGGCGCCTTGTCGGGTACCGCCGTTCCCGCGGGCAGTTACTACATCCCCCTGGGCGCTCCCAAGCCCACTCCAAGCCTCGCGAATACCTGGACGTGGTTTTCCTACGGCAACAGTTCTTACAACGCCTTGCAGGTGGACCTGAACCGCCGCTTCAGCCACGGGCTTTCCGTGCGCGGCGTGTATACCTGGTCGAAGGCTCTCGATGACGGCGACTCGCTCAATCAAACCACAGCCAATAATGCTCCCGGCCTCGTGTCGAATCCTTACGATTTGCGCGCCGATTGGGGCCCGGCCACGTATGATGTTCGAAACCTCGGGGTCATCAACGCGATCTATGACCTTCCCTTCGGACAAGGAAAGATGTTTTTGGCGGATGTCAGCGGTGTGGCCGGAAAACTCGTGGACGGTTGGGCGCTAACCAGCATCATCACTTTGCAGTCGGGGTTTCCGTTCACTCCCCAGCTCAGCTACAACCCCTCGAACAACGGCGACACGCGCAATCCCGTCCGGCCGTTTCTCAATCCGGATTTTACGGGGCCCGTGATTCTCGGCAAGCCCTCGCAGTGGTTCAATCCTGACGCGTTTATCGGACCACCCAACAACAGCGGTTTCTACGGCAATGTCGGCCGCGACGCGTACAACGGTCCCGGCCTGGCCACTTGGGATTTTGCGGTCCTCAAAGACACGTCGCTGGCCGAGCGCCTGCATCTCCAATTCCGCGCGGAGTTCTTCAACATTCTGAATCGCGCGAACTTCAATACGCCCAACTTGATCGTCTTTACCCCCGCGGGAGTCTCCGGCACGGCCGGGGCAATCAACAGCACGTCGACCACTTCGCGCCAGATTCAATTCGCTTTGAAGCTTCTGTGGTGACCCAAGACCCGCCTTCGCGGGCCGCGCCTGCATCGGCTCCAACACGCGCAGGAGAACCTCGCACACCCATTCGCCTGATCGGCCCCGGTATTTTTGAGCCACTCTGAGGGTTAGTTTCCGGCAAAATCTAGAACCCAGGAAGGGAGATTTGCCGTGAAGCAGAAGCGATTCACTGTTGAGCAGATCGTCGCTGTTTTGAAGCAGGCAGAAGCCG
>DATJTF010000012.1:0-29465 GCA_035503815.1 Verrucomicrobiia bacterium | reverse complement strand
GCGCCCAAGGCAGGCGCGCTACCAGGCTGCGCTACGCCCCGACGGGAATCGCTCCTCTCATTCTAAGACAATTTCCAGCGTTGCTCCTAATCCGTACCTCCGTTCTTGCCTCCGCCGGCGTTCGAAATGCGCTGGCATCTGCGCGAGGATGTATAGCGTTCAACGCTTCTGGCATACTCGCGAATTTCCATTCAATCGCGCCGAGCGCCCCGATGTAACTTACTTCGGCGCTTTGGGGGCATGAAATTCAGCCGGGCACGAGATTTAATTTCTGTAGAAACTTCGAGTTCGGGTGATAATCCCTCCGGGCTTTCGACAGCTGATTGCCTTCTTGACGCTGTGATTCAGGCCGCAGACGCGATTCATTCGGAAACGGTGGCTAAGACAGAGTACGAATCTGAAGGCCAATCGGCGTTGTCTAGGCGCGATTCGCTATGAACATTCCCCTTACACCGTTGCGCTTTCTCCGCTATGCGGAGCAACAGTATCCCCGCAGGACAGCGGTCGTCTGCGGCGAGGACAGATTTACGTACGACCAGCTTGGCGAGCGGGTCGGGCGTTTGGCCGGCGCCTTGCTCGCTCTTGGCGTGAAGGCCGGCGACCGCGTCGCTTTTCTCAGCACCAATTGCCATCGTTTGCTCGAGGCTTATTACGGCGTCCTGGAGGCTGGAGCTGTTCTCCTTCCGCTGAATATCCGGCTCTCGCCGAACGAGCTGGCCTATATTCTTCAAGATTCCGGGGCAACAATCCTATTCATCGAAAGGCAGCTTATCGGCCTGGCCGATTCCTTCCGAAACTCCATTCCTTCGGTAAAAATATTCTGCCAGTTGGATGGCGCGCCGGAGGCTCCTTGGCTCGCTCCTCAAAACTACGAGGCCCTTCTCTCGGCCTCCGCCCCTTTTCGTGCGGACATTACTTCGATTGACGAAAACTCTCTCGCTGAGCTGTTTTACACCAGCGGAACGAGCGCCGATCCCAAAGGAGTCATGCTCAGCCACAGAAACGTCTACCTTCACGCCCTCCACGTCTGTGTGGGCCACGAAGTCGAGAAAGGCTCTGTTGAGCTTCACACCATTCCCCTTTTTCATGCCAATGGCTGGGGCGTCACTCATTTCTTGACTCTGCTCGGCGGAACGCACGTGATGATCCACCGCTTCGACCCCAAGGAAGTTTTTCGCCTCATCGAAAAAGAAGGCGCCCGGTCGTGTTGTCTTGTCCCGATCATGGCGACGGCGCTTGTAAACTGTCCCGAACGCAAAAACTATGATCTCAGCAGCTTGCGCCGCATCGTAATTGGCGGCGCCGCCTCTTCCCCCACTCTCATTCGCGAGGTCGAGCGGACATTCGGTTGCGAATGTTACTCGGGCTACGGCCTCACGGAAACATCGCCGACGCTCTCTCTTTCTTCAATGAAGACAGGCATGAATTGGGAGGGTGAGAACCGCTACATCGGCCGGGCGATGACAGGATTTGCGATGCCCGGGGTTGAGATGCGCGTGGTAGACGCCGCGGGCAAAGATGTCCCGCACGACGGCCAATCGATCGGCGAGATCATCGTTCGGGGCGACGGAGTGATGGAGGGATATTGGCGCCAGCCGAAGGCTTCCGCCGAAGCCCTCCGCGACGGGTGGTTCCACACCGGAGACATGGCCACGTTGAACGAGGACGGCTACTTTCTGATTGTGGACCGAAAAAAGGACATCATCGTGAGCGGCGGTGAAAATATATCTTCCCTGGAGATTGAGAAAACTCTTGTTGCCCACCCGGCCGTTCTCGAAATTTGTGTGATTCCCGTTCCCGATGAGAAATGGGGCGAAGTTCCCAAGGCGCTCGTTGTTCTAAAGCCGGGCGCGGCCGCCACGGAGGCCGAGCTGAGCGAGTTTTGCCGTTCGCGGCTGGCTCATTACAAATGTCCGCGCTCCTTCGAGTTCGTATCGAGCCTGCCCAAAACCGGCACTGGAAAAATTCTGAAAAGGGACATACGCAAAAAATATTGGCAGGGCAAGGATACGATTCGTCCGGACTTCCCGGCGCAAAACCGTAGCGCTTGAATGCCTCGATGCTCCCAAGAGCGTTTGACGCCTCGACAAATAACCGGGCACAGCGGTTTGCTGAAGCGTATTCCGGGAGTTTCACTCGAGGATCTGAGCTTGACGAACGAGGAATTGACGCTGTGCAACGAGCGTCGCGTGCGGCTCGCATCCATGCCGGTCGAGCCGGCGGCTTCGCCGTGAAAAGCTTCTCATATTACAAACGAAAGAGACTCTCTTATGTCTGATCTCGTGCACCTGACCAAAGACGTCGACGTCGCCATCATCACCATCAATAATCCGCCCGTGAACGCGTTGAGTCCCGGTGTCCCCGAGGGCATCGCGCAGGCCATCGAGGAAATCAACGCGGACGCCGCGGTGAAATCATGCGTTCTGATCGGCGGCGGGCGCACTTTCGTCTCCGGCGCGGACATCAAGGAATTCTCCAAAATGGGGGCGAATGCAGCGCCGGGCACGATGAGTTTTCCCGATCTCCTCACTAAGATTGAAAATTCCCGCAAGCCGGTCGTCATGGCGATTCATGGAACCGCGCTGGGGGGCGGCCTAGAGTTGGCGATGGCAGGCCATTACCGGGGGGCTGTTCCGACCGCCCAGTTGGGCCAACCCGAGGTGAAACTTGGCCTCATCCCCGGAGCACATGGCACGCAACGCCTTCCGCGCCTTGCCGGAGTAGCCACGGCAGTTGGAATGTGCGCCGAGGGAAATCTTATTTCGGCATCGGAAGCGGTGAACTGCGGAATTGTGGACCGTTTGATTGAAGGTGATCTCCTCTCGGGAGCAATTTCTTTCGCGCGCGAATTCGCCGCCCGGCCGGCTCCGAAAACGCGCGATCGAAATGAAAAGCTCGGCGCGCCGGAAGAAAATGCTTCCATTTTTGCAGCAGCGCGCGAGACCGCGCGGAAAAGACAGCGTGGCATGCTTGCGCCGCTGGCCGCGATCGAAGCAGTCGAGGCGGCGACGAAGCTGCCCTTCGAAGAAGGCTGCGCGCTCGAACGGAAACTATTTTTGGAGTGCCTCCAGTCGGACCAGTCGAAGGCGTTGATCCACGTTTTCTTCAGCGAGCGAGAAGCGGCCAAGATTCCGGACGTTCCCAGGGAAACGCCAACAATTCCTGTGAACCGGGCAGCGGTTGTCGGCGCGGGCACGATGGGCGGCGGGATCGCGATGGTCCTTGCCAACGCGGGAATTCCCGTGCTCCTGAAGGAAGCCGACGCCGCCGCGCTCGATCGCGGCCTCGAGAACATCCGGAAAAATTATGCGAACTCGGTGGCACGAGGGCGAATCGCCCGGCAAGCAGCCGACGAACGCTTGAAGCTCATCCGCCCAACTCTTACCTACGCCGAGTTCGGGGAAGCGGACCTGGTCATCGAAGCCGTGTTCGAAGGCATGGCCATCAAGAAGGAAGTGTTTCAGGAGCTGGATCGCGCTTGTAAACCCGGCGCCATCCTCGCCAGCAATACTTCCACTCTGAACATAGACGAAATTGCATCGGCCTGTTCGCGGCCCGAGTTCGTCATCGGCACTCACTTCTTCAGCCCCGCGAATGTGATGCGCCTGCTCGAAATCGTCCGCGGAAAGCGCACCAGCAAAGAAGTCATCGCCTCGGCGATGCAGCTTTCGAAAAAACTCGGAAAGATCGGTGTGCTCGTGGGGAATTGCCGGGGATTCGTGGGGAATCGCATGTTTCATCCTTACGTCCGCGAGTCCGTCTTTCTGGTCGAAGAGGGCGCAAGCGTCGAGGAAGTCGATCAGGCGCTTTATGATTTCGGCATGGCCATGGGCCCGCTGGCGGTGGGAGATTTGGCCGGGCTCGATGTTGGCTGGCGCATCCGCCAGGAGTACCGCCATCTCGAGAAACCGGGAATCCGCCAAGCGTTCGCGGGCGATCGCCTCTGCGAGTTGGGCCGCTTCGGCCAGAAGACCTCAGCAGGCTGGTACAAGTATGATGACAATCGGAAGCCTGCTTCCGATCCGCAAGTCGCCGCGCTCGTGCGACAGTGGGCCTTGGAAGCCGGGATTCCCCAGCGCAACATTTCCGCGGACGAAATTGTTGACCGCTGCGTATTTGCTCTCGTTAATGAAGGCGCCCGCATCCTCGAAGAGGGATTTATTCTTCGCGCTTCCGACATCGACATTATTTATCTCAATGGTTACGGTTTCCCGGGTTATCGCGGCGGTCCCATGTGGTATGCCGATACGGTCGGCCTCAGCAATGTGTACGACCGCGTCCGGCAGTTCCGCGAGCAGCACGGCGAGATTTGGGAACCTGCGCCGTTGCTTAAAAGCCTCGCGGAACAGGGCAAGACTTTCGCGGACTTCACCCGAGGACACGGCGCGCTTGCCTAATGGCGTTACCATCCGATAAGCCGCTTGAATCTACTTCGTCGCGGAGAAGCTTCCTTCCTCGAAGAGGATTACGACAAGCGTTCTCCGGCGGGCCAGACTCAGTCGCGGCTTCTGGGGAAATTCTGGCCAAAGCGAAGCATGCGGTTCGATTAAATGGGCACCGGTCCCCGCTCGCGCCAAAACCACATGGCGAGAATCCAGGTCGAAGCCCATCGCCAAGACGGTGTGCCTCGATTCAGCGGGCCTCTTTTCGATTCAGGAGTAGTACCGGACAATCCATTCGGCAACGCAGACGGGCTTTTCTGACCCTTCGCTCTCCACTGTCACGCGGTATGTCGTTTCCCAAGAGTCGGGGAGCTCCCGGAAGTCCGCGAGAAAGACACGACCGCGAATTCTGCAGCCGCTCCTGACAGCGGCGGGAAACCGCACGCGATTCAGCCCGTAATTTAACGCAAGCCGCACGCCGCCGTGGAATTCTATCGCTTGGCTCACAAAATGGCCGATCAGGGAGAGCGTCAGAAATCCGTGCGCGATCGTGGCTCCGTATGGTGACTCGTTGCTTGCACGTTTTTCGTCGAGGTGAATCCATTGTCGGTCCTCGACGGCCTCCGCGAATTGGCCAATCCGGTCCTGCGTGATGCGAAACCACTCGCTCACTCCGATTTCTTTTCCCAGCATCTCTTTCAGCGTTTGCGGGCTCTTCACAATGAGCAGCGGCATCCATGCCTCCCTCGCAATTTGAAATTCCAGCCAATTCTCGGTTTTCGATTCACCCAAGTTCCTTCGGGAGATATGCGTGAACGTCGCCCCGACTTACAAGATATCCGACCAGCGGGGCGAGGCGGCAAATGCCGCGTGGATCAATCCCACATGCGAGTAGGCCTGTGGAAAATTTCCCCACATCCGCAGGCTTGGAGTTTCATAATCCTCCGAGAGCAATCCGACCGGCGAAAGCGACGATTGCACCCGGTCCATGATTTCCTTGGCTTCGGGCTTCCGCCCCGTGTCTGCCAACGCTTCCACCAGCCAGAACGTGCAGATAATGAATGCCACCGAAGGCGGCCCAAAGCCGTCATCCATCCGGTATCGAAATAGCCAGCCGTCCTTCGAAAGTCCTTCCCGGATTGCATTCACTGTTCCGTGCAGCCGCGGGTCCTGGAGCGGGAGGAATCGCAGGTGAGCCATCTGCAGCAGCGAAGCGTCCAGGTCCCGAGCTCCGAAGGATGCGGCAAATGTGCCGAGTTCCGGCGACCATGCTTTCGACAAGATTTCGTCCTGGATGCGTTTCGCGGCTGTCCGGAACTCCTGCTCCACTCCCGGTGCGTGCAGCGACGCGACCCGGCTCATGCGATCCGCCGCCGCCCAGCACATCAGGCTTGAGAACGTCTGCGGTTTCCACTCCGTTCGATATTCCCAGATCCCCGCGTCCGGCTTTCCCGCAACGGCCACCGCTTTTCGCGCCAGGTCTTCGATCAGTTTCAACGTCGCTTTCGAACGATCCAGGCTATACCGATCGTCGATGAACAGCGGCGCCAGCGAAAGCACCATTTCTCCGAACACGTCGTTTTGCGTGTGCTGCACGGCGCCGTTGCCGATGCGAACCGGGCCATGGCCCTCGTAACCCGGCCAACCGCTCAGCGTTTGTTCTTCGCAGCCCGGCGCGCCGTCCACGCAGTACAGCGGCGCCAGATTCAAACCCGGTGCGCCACCGGCTATATTGAGAAGGTAATGAATGAAGCTTTCCCGTTCTTCAAATTGTCCCAGCAGCCGGAACGCCCCCAGGCAATAGTAAGCGTCGCGCAGCCAGCAGTATCTGTAATCCCATGTGCGTCCGCTCGCCGGCGCTTCCGGTATGGATGTGGTCATTGCGGCGACGATCGCTCCCGTATCCTCGAAACAGTGCAGCTTCAGCGCCAGTGCCGAGCGAATCACCGCGTCTTGATAGTGCGGCGGAATGCTGCAGCGCTTCACCCAGCCCTGCCAATAGCGCTCCGTGTCGTTGAGGAACCGCTCCGCCAGCGGTTGCAGCGGCTCTTCTATCGGAGCGCCCCATGTCAGCGCCAGATGCCGCGTCCCGGTCAAGGTGAACGGCTGGCCGTTCATGTACGACATGGGAATATCCGTCGTCAGGCGAAGCGGCGCCGGATAGCCCTGGAAGCTGACGTGATTCGATCCGTTCAGTCTCGTAGGCACGCCTTCGGACCACCCGAGCCGCGGCTCGCACACCACTCGAATCCGTGGCGTGCCTTCCAATGGTTCGACGATTCGGAAAAGCTGCGTCGGCCGGAACGTCCGGTCGTACTGCACGAACCGCGGCGCGAAATCTATCACCTGAAATTTTCCGGTGGAAGTTTGAAAGACGGTCTTCAGGATGTTTGTGTTGTAGACATAGGACTGTTCGCCTGGTTTTCCATCGGCGGGTCCCACCACAAATCGTCCGCCGCGCTGCCGGTCAAGTAGGGTTGAAAATACAGGTTCGGAATCGAATCGCGGGAGGCAGCACCAGACCACTTCACCTGTACGATGTATTAAAGCTGAATATTGGCAATTGCCGACCACTCCGAGGTGTTCGAGGAGCATAATTAGAAGGTAGCAGATTTGAACTGAACCATAAACTCCGGTCGTTTCCGAAGATCTCGACATGCGGCAGGCTCTTACATTTCTTATCGGGCTTCTTGTGACCCTGGGCCTCCTGACCTGGGCGACTTCCATAATTGTCCAACGCACCACTCAGCGCTGGTTTGAAAACGATGTTCGACTTCGCGCCGAACTCGTCGTCGGTGGCGCTCAGGAAGCGCTCAGCTCTCACTGGTCCTGGGACGACCGCCGGGAATTGGAGCGAATGCTCCGGGAAATTACCCAGGACGAGCGCATTATGGCCGCGGCCGCTTGCGACCCCGATCTGAAGCCTCTCACCTTTACGCCGGGATTCCCCCAGGAATTTTCCTGCGAAAATGTTGGTTCGCATGTCAGGCCCGCGGTCGATTCTCCCGCGACGCAATGGACAAGTTGGCATCATACGGCATCGCTTCCGGGCGGCTCCGTGATGGTCAGCGCCATCCCGGTTGAAAATGCGGGCCAGCCCTTGGGCTTCGTCATCCTGATTCACGACCTCAGCTATGCCGAACGCCGCGAGGATCAAACGCGGCACTTCGTTCTCCTTGCCTTCGGATTTGTGGCTTTGGCGGCTTCCGCGGTCACCGTTCTTCTTGCACGCTTCTCTTGGCGCCGCTGGAGCGATGAGATTCGTCGTCTGGCGCGTGGCGAACCTCCCAAACGCCCTGAATTCCAGCCCCTTCTCCGCGACGTTCGTGAGTTGGTGGACCGGATCATGGTCGAGAGGGAAACGGAGCCGGAGGGCGCGGCTTGGACCCCCCAGCGCCTTAAGCAGACTCTCACCCGCCATCTTCACGGCGAGCGCGTGGTCATCGTTGCCAACCGCGAACCGTACATTCATGAACGTCAAAGCGACGGCAGCATCACCGTGCGCCACCCCGCCAGCGGTCTTGTCACCGCGCTCGAGCCCGTGATGAACGCCTGCTCCGGAGTGTGGGTCGCCCACGGCAGCGGATCGGCGGATAAAGACGTCGTCGACCGCAACGGCCATATCATGGTCCCTCCCGATGAGGGTTCCTACCTGCTTCGCCGCTTGTGGCTATCGAAAGAGGAAGAGAGAGGCTATTACTACGGTTTTGCGAACGAAGGCTTGTGGCCGCTTTGCCACGTCGCCCATGCCCGCCCCGCTTTTCGAACCGAAGACTGGCAATACTATCAGGAAGTGAATCAGAAATTCGCCGACGCGGCTTGCGAAGAGGTTGATTCCGAGGATCCCATTATCCTCGTTCAGGACTATCACTTCGCCCTCGTCCCCCAATTGATTCGTGAACGCCTTCCCCAGGCGACCGTCATCATGTTTTGGCATATTCCCTGGCCCAATTCCGAGCGCTTTGGCATCTGTCCCTGGAGAAAGGAGATTCTCCAAGGCATGTTGGGAAACAGCATCCTTGGCTTCCACACCCAGTTTCACTGCAACAATTTCATGGAATGCGTTGACCGCTACCTCGAATCGCGAATCGACCGCGAGGAAAATGCCGTTGTCCAGCATGACCGCGCCACGCTCGTTCGCCCCTATCCCATTTCTCTCGAATGGCCCGTGCACTGGCTCAAGCTCGTTCCCCCTCCGGAAGAATGCCGCGCCAGTGTTTTTGAAGAGCTGGGGTTGAGGCCCGACGCCCTTCTGGGCGTTGGCGTGGACCGCCTCGACTACACCAAGGGTGTCGAGGAGCGCTTTCTCGCCATCGAGCGCTTGCTCGAGAAATATCCGGAGTTTCGCGGACGATTCACCTTCATCCAGCTCGCCGCTCCCAGCCGCACGCTCATCGAGCGCTACCGCCAATTGAACGAGAAAGTCGAGGAAATCGCCGCGCGCATCAACGAGCGATTCGCGCAAGACTCTTACCGTCCCATCATTCTCCACAGGGCCCACCACGAGCCTCTGGCCGTCTTCCGCTATTATCGCGCCGCCGATGTCTGCTACGTCTCGAGCCTTCACGACGGCATGAACCTGGTCGCCAAGGAATTCGTTGCCGCTCGCGAAGACGAGCGCGGGGCTCTCGTCTTGAGCCAGTTCACCGGCGCCGCCCGCGAGCTCACAGAAGCCCTCGTCGTCAACCCTTACGACATTGATGAAGCCAGCTCCGCTCTCGCCACTGCCTTGAACATGTCGCCGGACGAGAAGAGGGAGCGGATGCGCTCGATGCGCGCGTTTCTCGCTGAATTCAACGTCTATCGCTGGGCCGGGCGCATGCTCGTGGATGCCGCTCGCCTGCGGCGCCATGAGCGGTTGACCGGACGCCTTGCCGAGCATTGGATGGAGGCGAACCCGGACTAATGCGCCACATCCTCTCGCCGAGAAATCTCCCGGTACTTGAACAATTTGCCTTCAGGAATGTTCTCCTGGCTTTTGACTTCGATGGGACCCTGGCCCCCCTCGTATCCGTTCCCGACGGCGCTGCGATTCGCCCCTCCACCCGGCGCCTCTTGCGGGCTCTCGCTTCGCTATATCCCTGCATCGTCGTCTCCGGCCGGAGTCGTGCCGACGTTCTCCGGCGCCTTCGCGGCATTGGTTTTCAGGAGGTCATAGGGAATCATGGGATTGAGCCGAGGGATTCGTCGCGCGATATCGCGCGGGAAGTCGAGAGCTGGATTCCCGTCCTCAACCGCAAGCTGAGAGCCATTCGTGGCGTCGTTCTGGAAAGCAAAACGTTCACTCTCTCCCTTCATTACCGGAAGGCTCGCAACAGGCGGCAGGCGCTCAAAGCCATCCTCAACGCCGCTCGCACGCTCTCTGGTTCCAGGCTGATCGGGGGCAAGCAAGTGGTGAATGTGATTCCCAAGGGCGCGCCTGACAAGGGCCTCGCCGTCGAACGGGAGCGCAAGCATAGGCATTGTGACAACGTGATCTATGTGGGCGACGACGAAACCGACGAGAGCGTTTTTGCTTGTGGCTTGCCATCCCGTTATCTGACCATCCGCGTCGGGGTCAAGAAATCCTCCTCGGCGTCTTATTTCCTTAGAAACCAGAGAGAAATTGACCGGCTGCTCAAATTTCTCGTCGAAATCCGGTCCCTCGGCTCTTCTCGGCTGTCCGCATAGGCGGGCGGGAATTCCGCACCTCGGATATAATTTCGTCTGCCTGATCACTCTTGCACTTTCGAGGTGGCGTCCATGGCCGACTTGTTTTACTTGCTCAAAACGGAGCCGTCCGAATACTCGTTCGCCGATTTGCTCCGTGATGGCGTGACGCAGTGGGACGGAGTCACGAATCCTGCGGCCGTCAAGAATCTCCGCGAAATGCTCCCGGGCGCGAAGCTCGTCATTTATGAAACGGGCGACCAGAAAAAAGCCGTGGGATTGGCTTCCGTTGTTTCCGTTGACGCTTCGGACCCTCGCAAGCCCGTGGTCGAAATCAAAGCGGGCAAACCCGTGAAAAATCCGCTCGCTCTTCAGGAAATAAAGGCCAGGAAAACATTCGCTTCGTCCCCACTCGTGAAAATGGGTAGGCTTTCGGTTGTTCCGTTGACCCGGGAGCAGTACCGGATCCTCGCCGGGGAGTAAGTCTTTTCAGCCGTCCCTTCAATCGCGCTGCGGCCACGAGTTCAGTTCGTCTTGTCCTTCGAGTAGCACAACTTTTCGAGGTTGCATTCCAGGCATTTCGGTTTGCGCGCTTGGCACACCCGCCTCCCGTGCCAGATCAGCTGGTGGGAAAAAAGGATCCACTTGTCCTGCGGAATAATCTTCATCAAGTCCTGCTCGATCTTTTTCGGATCGGTGTTCTTGGTCAAATCCAGCCGTCCGGAAAGCCGCTGCACGTGCGTGTCCACCACGATTCCCGAGGCGATTCCAAACGCCGTTCCCAGCACCACGTTCGCCGTCTTTCTAGCCACTCCCGGCAAGGTCAGCAGCTCGTCCATCGTCCTCGGAACTTCGCCGTGAAATTCTTCGGCGATCTTTTTGCTGGCTCCCATGATCGATTTCGTTTTGTTCCGGAAAAATCCCGTCGGCCGGATTTCCTGTTCCAGCTCGCGCGGGTTCGCGTAAGCGAAATCCTTCGGGGACGGATATTTCTGGAACAGGCCCGGTGTCACCTGGTTCACGCGCTCGTCCGTGCACTGCGCGGAAAGAATTGTGGCGATCAGCAATTGAAAGGCATTGTCGTGCTTCAGGGCGCAGGTCGCCGCGGGGTAGGCTTCATCCAGTTTGGATAAAATCGCCTGGATGCGAGAGGGGTTCGCTCCGCGCGCTTTTGTATCCCGGGGACCGCTTTTTGTTGCGCCCGGGCGATGGGCTATGGACCGCTTTGGCGCCTTGCGCGTGGGAGATTTCTTCTTTGCTTTGCCCATGGGCACAGCACTATATCACAGCCGAATTACGACTCGACTCGCACGCCTTTCCAGAACGCGATCTTCCCTTTGATTTCGGACGCTGCCGCTTTCGGTTCGGGGTAATACCACGCGGCGTCCGGATTCGTCCGGCCGTCCACTTCAAGCGAATAGTAGCTCGCCGTCCCTTTCCACGGACAAACGGAATGGGCCGCGCTCGGGCGCAGAAACTCCTCTTTCACGCTCTCTCTCGGAAAATAGTGATTGCCCTCAACCACCACCGCCTCTCCGCTTTCGGCGATCACTTTTCCGTTCCACGTCGCACGCGCCATCCGTTCTCCTTCTTTAGCCGGCAAAGAACAGGCTCTGTGCGAAGGGCCATTCCGTGTCAAACCACTGCTTGTCGCACCGGAAACCGGCCCGTTGTCCCATCTGCACGACTTCCTCCGGCTGGTACTTGTGCGAGCTCTCCGTCCAGATCGTTTCACCTTCGCGCAGCTGAATCCGCAGCCCGGCTTGCCGGATAAAGACCCGCTGCCAGCACTTCGAGCGCAAATGCATTTCGATCCGCCGCTCCGCAGCATCCCATCTCGCCACGTGATCGAATTTTCTCTGGTCAAAATCGGCGCCAAGCTCGCGATTGATCCGGGCCAGAAGATTCTTGTTGAACGCCGCGGTCACCCCCGCCGGATCGTCGTAGGCCTCCTCCAATTGTTCCACCGGCTTTTCCAGGTCCGTCGCCAACAGCAGCGCGTCGCCCTCCTGCAAGGCGCCTCGCACCTGCGCCAAAAACTGGTCGGCTGCCGGACGGTCGAAATTCCCGATCGTGCTGCCCAAAAACAGCACGAATAAAGCCTCGGAATCCTGCCGCCTTCCCGCCACTTCTTTCAGCCCCTCGATGTACGCCCTCTCGAATCCCACCACGCTTACCATATCCAATTCGCCCAGTTCCTGCTGGCAGCGCGTGAGCGCGCTTCTCGAAATGTCGATCGGATAGTAGTGCACGCGTTGGCGCCGCGACAGCGCTTCCAGCAGCCACCGCGTCTTTTGTCCCGTCCCGCTTCCCAGCTCCGCCACCAGAATATTTCCCTTGAGCCGCGCGACGATTTCGTCCGAATTGCGCTGCAGCAGCCTCATTCCCGCCCGGCCGAGTCCGTATTCCTCCAGCAGGCAGATCGCTTCGAACAGCGCCGACCCCACTTCGTCGTATAGATATTTCGACGGCAATTCTTTTTGCCCGGGATTTGTCAGCCCCGTGGCGACGTCGGAACAAAATTCGGAAATTGCTCCAAACGGCGAAGCGATGAAAGGCTGCTGCGGAACGGTTCTCATTCGTCAGCTCTCCACGCAACGAAACGTCGCGTACACGAAGGGGTAGTGTGGCTGAAACCAGTTGCGGAAACTCCGGCGCAGCATGGACGCATCCGTCCGCGCCGATCCGCCCTTCATCACAAAATGTCTCCCGTCAAAAAAATCCGCGGAGTATCCGCGATAGAAAGAAAACGGCTCGAATCCCGCCAATGGTCCGAACACCGTTGAAGTCCACTCCCATCCGTTTCCGGCCAAATCCTGCACCCCGAACGCGCTCGCTCCGGCTGGATGCGCGTCGACAGGGCAGGCATCCCAGTTCTCAAAATTAAAATTTCCCTTCGTCGCCTCCGGCGGCGCGTATCCCCACGGGAACTCCCGCTCGCTCCCGTCCGCCGAGCCGTAGGCCGCTCTGTGCCATTCCGCTTCGCTTGGCAGTCGCGCTCCCGCCCACTTAACGTACGCCGACGCTTCGGCGTGGCTCACGTAGACCGGCCACGATTTCGGCAGCGGCGCCATCCCAAACATTGTCCGTTGCATCCAGTTTGATTCTTCCGGCGGTCGAGAGGATTCATGGCCGCGCACCCATAAATGGGGATGGCTGATTCCCGCCTTTTCCTTCCACACCCAATTTTCCGGCTTCCAAAGCCCCGGCTCGCTGTACCCGCCCGCGTTGATAAACGCCAGAAAATCCCCGTTCGTCACCGGAAACTCGTCGATCGAGAATTCCGGCACATCAAACCTCATCTCTTCGAACTCATTGTCCCAGCCGAACTTACCCGCGGCGCCGCGCTGCTGCCCGAGCGTTGCGAATCCTCGGGGGACGCCCAATCGTCGCCGCTTCGGCGCGGGCCTCCTCTCTCCTTCTGTCATCCCCCGGTGCAGCAGCTTTTCGGCGGGCAGGTTGTGCAGCAGGTAAGCCAGCGTCTCCGCGTGCATCAGGCGGTGCTCGATGGCTACGTGCAAGAGGGTTTCAAACGAGTTTCCATCCTTGTCTTGCGCCGAAAACTCGGCCCTCTCGAGCGCCTCGTCCAATTTCTCGCGCGTCCTTCGGTTGTATGATTCCACTTGTGCGATGTGCGGCCAGTCCGCCGGTTTGTCCGTCGGCAAGTTGCCGCCCACCGGGTCAATCCCGAACGCGAACAATCGGTCGAACTCCGGACTGCCGGGAACGAGCGCGAGGACCGGGGCCAGAAGGTTCCAGTCGAACGCTTCCACGTGTCCGAGGTAAAAAATCAGACGGTGCCGCTCCGGGATCGGCCGGTCGTAGAAAGAATTGGGCGAAAGCAGTTTGAACAGAGCGTCTGTGTTCGCCCTTGCTTCGCTCAATCGCGCATGGAGAGATGGATTCCCGCTTGCAATCTTCTGGGGGGTCGCCACGTGATACCTCCAAGAGGGAGGACAATCTTTTTTACGCCCCTCGCAACTCGCTCGGCAAGTAAAATTCTGGCGACGGGCGTCGCTGGGCCGGTCATGCCAGCCAGGCGAGGGACACGGGTTCGTTGAGCAGGGCGAGCGCCTTTCGAAACGCTTTTCCTCGGTGGCTCAGGCGGTTTTTCTCTTCGCGGCTGGCCTCCGCGTACGTTCTCCCGATTTGCGGCAGAAAAAATATCGGGTCGTAGCCGAATCCGCCGCTTCCGACCGGGCGTTTTGTCAATGTGCCTTCCACGGAATCCGAGGTGATGATGAAGGCCCGGCCGCGTCGCGCCAGCGCGGTTACGCATACAAACTGTGCCAGCCTTTCTTCGCCCTCGAACGTCCTCATTTCTCTCAGGACTTTCTCCACCCGGTCTGCGTCGCCGGCGTTCGGCCCCGCATATCGCGCCGAATACACTCCGGGCGCTCCTTTCAAGGCGGGTACGACGAGTCCCGAGTCATCCGCGAGCACGATTTCATTTGTGAATCGGCTGTAATGCTCCGCTTTTCCGGCGGCGTTTTCCGCGAATGTCGGCGCGGTTTCTTCGTACGCGGGAAATCCGTCGAAATCGGCGAGTAAGTCAATTCTTGCGCCGCCGTCCTCGGCCAGCAGCCGGTACTCGTGCAATTTCCCTGGGTTTGACGATGCGAGAAACAGCCGAAGCGGCGCGGGCATCCGGGCGGATCCTTCAGCGCGAGCGCTTCGTGAAATCGAGATGCAGCAGGTCCTGCTGCACCTCCATCAGTTCGCGAATTCCATCAGCCGCCATCTCGAGCATCGCTGTCAATTCCGTGCCTGTGTACGGCCGCCCCTCGGCCGTGGCCTGCACTTCCACAAAATCTCCGCTTCCCGTCATCACCACGTTCATGTCCACCTGCGCTCGTGAGTCTTCTTCGTAAGCCAGGTCGATCATCAGCTCGTCGTTCACGATTCCCACGCTGGTTGCCGCCAGCCGGTCTCGCAGCGGCAGGGTCCGCAGCATCCCCGCGGCCACCATCCTTTGCAGCGAAAGCGCCAGTGCCACAAACGCGCCTGTCACCGACGCTGTCCTCGTTCCTCCGTCCGCCTGGATCACGTCGCAGTCGAGCCACACTGTCCTCTCGCCCAGCGCTTTCAGGTCCGTCACCGCGCGCAACGCTCGCCCGATCATTCTCTGAATCTCCAGCGTGCGCCCCGACTGACGCCCTCGCGTCGCTTCCCGCGGCGTCCTCTCTTCCGTCGCTCGCGGCAGCATCCCGTATTCGCCCGTCACCCATCCTTTTCCCGAGCCTTTCAGAAACGACGGCACTCCGTCTTCGACCGTGGCCGTCACGATCACCCGCGTCTGCCCCGCCTCGATCAGCACGCTTCCTTCCGCGCTCGGAATGAAGTCCGGCGTGATTTTTACCGCGCGAAGATCCTCCGCCGCTCGTCCATCGCTGCGCAACACTCCCTCCTTCTCAACGCCGCACGCGTTCTCTCTCTCCGCGCTTTTCGCGGAGCAGTTTGACCAGTGCCACTCTTTGTGTCAACCGACTTCCTAAACGTGGCCGTACTCCGGAGTCCATCGCGTTGATAGGATTCTCTCGCGGAGCTCCTTCTCGTCCCCCGTCCCCTGCGGCGCTGCTCCCTCGCGCATCGCTTCGCAAGCGACGGCAAACGCAATCTCAATCGCCACTTCGCGCAGCTCCGTCAACGCGGGCAGCAGGGAATTGCCGGGATTGCGCCAGGCCGGTGAGGCCGCGCCCAGCGCTCGCGCCGCCGCCAGCATCATTCCGTCCGTCACGCGCGTTGCTCGCGCCGCCGTCACCCCCAGCCCGACGGCCGGAAACACATACACATTGTTGCACTGGTCGATCCGCACCTTCCGCCCTCGATACTCGGCCGGAGGGAATGGCGAACCCGTCGCGACCAGCGCCGCTCCGTTCGTCCATTCCAGCAGCTCTTCCGGCCTCGCTTCGGCGTGTTCGTTCGGATTCGACAGCGGGAAAATAATCGGCCTCTCCACGCGGCTCGCCATCTTCTTCACGATCGCCTCCGTGAACGCCCGCGCAATCGTCGAAAGCCCGATTAACATTGTGGCCGGCACTCGGTCCATCACTTCACTCAGCCCAATCGTTCCGTCCTCCGCGGTCTTCCATCCCGCGATCTCTTCCCACTCTCGTGCGTACACTGTTTGCTCCGCCGAGAGGTCTGTTCGCCGGTTATGCAGCAACCCGTCCTTGTCCACGATCCAGAATCTTGCCGCCGCTTCCTTTTCGCTTAATCCTTCTTCCACCATCTCGGCCCGCAAATAATCCGCCACGCCGATCCCCGCCGATCCCGCTCCCAGCATCACCACCTGTTGCTCCGACAGCTTCCTCGAAGTCACATGTACCGCCGCCAGCAGCGCTCCCAACGCCACCGCCGCCGTCCCCTGGATATCGTCGTTGAATGTCAGCAATTGATCCCGGTACTTCATCAGGATGGGCCGCGCGTTTCGCGTCGCGAAATCTTCCCACTGGAGCAGCGCTCCGGGCATCTCCTGTTTCACGGCTTCGACGAATCGGTCCACGAAGTCGAAATACTCCTGCCCGGTCACCCGCTCGTGCTTCCATCCCAGATACTGCGGATCGGCGATGATCTGCTTGTTGTTGGTGCCGACGTCAAGAATGATCGGCAGCGTCCTCGTCGGATGGATTCCGCCGATCAGCGAATATAGCGACAATTTCCCGATCGGGATTCCCATTCCTCCCACTCCCTGGTCCCCGATTCCCAGCACCCGTTCGCCGTCCGTCACTACGATTACGTCCACTTCGTCCCTCGGTCGGTTGCGCAGCAAATCCGGAATCGAATCTCGCAACGGGTAGGAAACGAACAACCCCCGCGGCCTTCGGTAAATGTGGCTGAATTGCTGGCAGCCTTGCGCCACCACCGGCGTGTACACGATCGGCATCATTTCCTCGATGTGATCCAGCAGCAGCCGGTAGAACAACACGCCGTTCGTGTCCTGCATCGATCGCAGGTAGATGTGCCTTTCCAGGTCGTCGTTCTTTCGTTGATACGCCTTGTAAGCCCGTACCACCTGCTCGTCCAGCGTCTCCACTTGCGGCGGCAGCAGTCCATGCAGCCCGTACGCTTCTCGTTCCTCGTTCGTGAACGCCGTCCCTTTGTTGAATTCCGGACGATTCAATAGCTCCGGCCCGTGCAGGTGCCGTCTTTCCTTGTAAGGTTTCACGCGCTGGTTCCTTGGCGTTGCAATCTCTTGGGACAATGATTGTGAAAGTGTAAGTCAGAAGTCCGCGTATCGAAAACCGTCGGGAAGTCCTCGCCGCGTTCCCGCATCCGCATCGCGATATCCGCGCCGCGCGCGACTGTCTTTTAGTGGCTCGCCGCCGGCGGATTGGCCGGTTGCTTCGGTGCGGGCACGGCCGCGGCCCCGTTCCCCGCCGGCGCATTCCCGCCCGGTCCCGGCGTGGCGTTCAAGTCAAAAAACCCCGTGAGATCCACATGTCCCGCCAGCGTTTCCGCCTCTTGCCCGTGAATCAGTATCTTCAGCCGTTTCAGCCCCGGCACGTTGTTCTCCAGCGATTCCACGATCGAATTCACCGCCAGCGATTCGCTCAAAATCCCCGAAGGGGTCTCCGAACTCAAAGCGTCGGAGAAATCGGCGATCCCCGTCCCGTCCTGCAATATATAAAACCCCAGCACGGTCGCATCCGCCGGAAGCGTCCTTTGCGCCGGGGTCGGCGGCTGTTCGATCAGCGCCTCCAGGACCTGCTTCGCCCGCTGCGCTGGGTCGGAAGAGAGCATGAGTTCCGTCTGAACCGAGGCCAATTGGTCCGGCCCTGACGCCCAATACATTTCGGCTTCTGTCTTCACATCCGACGACGTCGAAACCGCCGGCGCCAGCAGCTCCCGCCTCACCTGCTCTTCCGTCTTGGACGTTTCGGCGACTCGCTGGATCCGCTTTTGCAGTCTTTTGAAACTGATCAATCCGATCGCTACCGCCACCGCCAGAATCACCAAAGTAATCTTCCAGTTTCGCGCCATCACGACCCGCCTTGCGGCGCACGCGGCCGGAAATCCTGTATCCCTCGCATGATGGCCGCCGCCAGCGGCGCCGCCATGTTCGTCAACGTTGCCGGATCGGGCGCCAATACGCTCGAGACTTCCACCGCAGCTGCCGGCCCCGCCACTGATCGAAGTTCCCGCACTTCGGCCCCCGTGGATTTTGGCGGCGAACCCACAAACTGCTTTGACAGCTCGCCTTGCAAATCATCGGCGAGTAGGTGGCTCGCATCCGTATATCCTCTCTGCGCCTGCACCCACGGGATCCAACCCGCGGGCGCGGCTGCCGGGGCCTCGGCATTCCCTCCCGGGCTCGGCGCCGGAATGATCGGAGACCAAAACGAATAGTAATAGCTGTGCACCGTTCCCGGAGTTCCCGTCGTGGAAACATGCAGGCTGATGTAAATCATGTTGCGGTACATGTTCGCCGTCGCGTCCCGCTCGTCATACGTCGGGTCTGAATCGTCCGTTCGCGTCATCACCACTCGGTATCCCAGTCCTTCCAGTTCGCCTTTCAGCACTTGCGCGAATCGCAGCACCAGGTCCTTTTCCATTAAGCCGTTGTTTCCGCGGGCTCCGTCGTCGGATCCGCCATGGGCGGGGTCCAGCACGACCACGGGACCCAAGTGCGCGGGCGCCGCCGCTGGAGCCTGGGCGGATGGGTTCTGCGGGACATTCGCTGCTGGAGGTGTTGTGGGAGGCGCCGTCTGTTGTTGCCCGCTGGGAGGAGCGGGAGGCGTCGCCTGTTGAATCGCTGCCGTCGCTCCAAGGGTCCCCAGCACCAGGAGGAGAGCCGCAATCAAAAATCTCGTTGCATTCACGCATTCAAGGATATCAGAAAGAAATCGGACGCAAAGCGCGAAGCGCCCTACGCCGCTCGCCGGGTCGCCCCTTGCCGCCCTTGCGCCTGGATTCACCGCCCCTGTCGAATCAAATCCGCCGCCCTCTCCGCGATCATCATCGTCGGCGCGTTTGTGTTTCCCGCGACCACCCGCGGCATCACCGAGGCGTCCACCACTCGCAGCCCATCGATCCCTCGCACCCGCAATTTGTCGTCTACCACGGCGTCTTCGTCTCTTCCCATCTTGCAGGTTCCCGCGGGGTGATACAGCGTTTCCGCCTCGCGCCTCACAAACTCACCGATCTCTTCGTCCGTCTGCGCCGAAATTCCCGGATGCAACTCTTCGCCTCGGTATTCCCCGAACGCCCGCGTATGCGCCAATTCACGCGAGAGCTTCACTCCCTCCACTATCACCCGCAGATCCGCGTCGGTGGAAAGATAATTCGCGCGAATGAGCGGCGCCTCATCCGCCCGCGGCGAGCGGAGCGCAATCTCTCCCCGGCTCTCCGGAGTGATCAGAGTCGGCCCAAATCCAAAACAGTGGTCCGTCCTCTTTCTCAGTCCATGGCTCGCATAATAGGCCGGCCCGAATAATAGCTGCAGGTTTGGCGCCGCCGATCCCTCCCGCAGCCGCAGAAAAATTCCCGCCTCCGCCACGTTCGAAGTCAAGGGACCATCC
This sequence comes from Verrucomicrobiia bacterium, assembly GCA_035503815.1. Taxonomy (GTDB): domain Bacteria; phylum Acidobacteriota; class Terriglobia; order Acidiferrales; family UBA7541; genus Palsa-295. Next base: position 9,913 of record DATJTF010000012.1, on the reverse strand, counting down.
TTCCACAGGAAATACCGCAGGAGGTTTCGCGGCGATTCGGCGCTCATCAGCGTCACTGGCTTCTTGCTCGTATAGCCGGTCGAAACCATCGGATGGTCCTGCAGGTTCTTCCCCACGCCGGGAAGATGATGGACCACGCGTACGCCCGCTCGCGCCAGTTCGTCGGCCGCGCCGATCCCCGAAAGCATCAGCAGCTGCGGTGAATTCACCGCGCCTCCCGCGACGATCACTTCCTTCTCCGCTCTCGCTTCTTGAATCGTCCCGCCTTCGCTGAACTCCACTCCCTTCACCCTGCCTTTTTCCGTCATGATTCGTGTTGCCAGCGCGTTCGTCGCCAAAGTCAAATTCGGGCGCCCGAGCGCCGGCCTTACAAACGCGTCGAAAGCGCTTTGCCGCCTTCCATCGCTTTGCGTCACCTGGAACAATCCCGCGCCTTCCTGCTCCGCTCCGTTGAAATCCGGATTTCCCCGAATGCCCAATTCACCGGCCGCCTCGAGAAACGCTTTCGTCAGCGCGTTGACGCATTTCAGGTTCGATACGCTCACCGGTCCGCCCGCTCCATGAAATTCTGACGCCCCGTTTGCTTGATTTTCCGATTTCTTGAAGTAGGGAAGAACGTCGTCGAATCCCCACCCTTCGTTTCCCAGGTCCCGCCATCCGTCGTAGTCCGCCCGGTTGCCGCGGATGTAAATCATCGCGTTGATTGAGCTCGATCCTCCCACCACTTTGCCCCTCGGCCAGTAGAGCTGCCGGTGGTGCAAATGCGGTTCCGGCTCCGTCGAATAATTCCAGTCGACTTCGGTCTTGAACAGCCGCGAAAACGCCGCTGGGATTTTGATTTCCCTGCGTTTGTCGTTGCCTCCTGCTTCAAGCAGCAGCACGCGGCTCGACGGATCCTCGCTCAGCCGCGACGCCAACACGCAGCCCGCGGATCCAGCGCCGACTATGACGTAGTCGTACGATTTTCGATTTTTAGGCATCTGTCTGTCGGGGATTAGATGTCAGTGGACCAGCCTTCGCAAGTTCAATCTGGCTGGTCGGCCCTGTTACCGCTGGCGGCGAGACCGAAGAACGAGGAACGAACGGAGTGCGATTCACGGACAGGGAACTTTCGATGGCAGGGAACTGCCTAGGCTGCTCTTTGCTCGCCCTTTACGGCCGCCGATGTCCACCCGGATGGCCGCAAGGCCTTCATCCCGGCATACGTCACAAATCCGGCGGCAATCAACAACACTCCAAACGTCAGGCCGCTCATCCCGAGAATCGTTTCTCCTTCGCCGTGCGCCACGGAAAAACCAAGCAGCAACATCGGGCAAACCCCCACCAGAATCGCGCCCCATTTTCCGCCCGGCACTCGGAACGGTCTCGCCAGCCCCGGCTCCTTGATCCGCAGCGCGATCAGCGCCACGAATTCCAGCATCAGGCTCGTCCCATACAGCAGCACATCGAGCGTCACCAAACGCTCGAATCCCAGCCCCAGGCACATCGCCCAGCATGTCGCTAGCACCAGTATGGCCACCCACGGCGCTCTCGTTTTCGACTGTAATTTCCCGAACGCTTGCGGCAGCATTCCGTCCTGCGCCATGGCCAGCGGCAGCCGTGAATAGCTCATCACCAGCGCGTTGAACATCCCGAACGCGCTCATCATCCCGCCCAGCACTAATCCCACGCGCATCGCCCGCCCTAGCAGCGGCCCGCCTACGGCTCCTCCGAGCATCCCGGCCAGGTCCGCCCACGATCCGGTCGCGAAAGAATTGGCCGGAGCGCCGGTCAGCCACATCGCCGCGAACGGCAGCACGTATGTCGCCGCGACGATCACCACGGCCACCAGCATCGCCCGAGGGTATGTCTTTTGTGGCCGCTTCACTTCCGCCGCAATCGTTGACGCGTTGTCCCATCCCATGTAATTCCACATGCAGATCAGAAGTCCGCCTACCAGGCCTACATCGGACGCCGACGGCGTTGTCACGCTCCCGGCAAGCGCCCCTATTTTCATCGGCGCCATCAAAATGATCAGCACGAAGGGAGCGGACAGCAGGAAGAACAGCCAGAGCGACGTCGTCGCCACTACCCGGATTCCCGCGATATTCATCAGGGCGCAGGCGATCACCACTCCCAGCCCGACCATCACCCCGCGATGTCCCACTCCAAACCACGGAACCAGCCGCGTCAAATACGCGACGAACAGCGTCGGATAAATCGCCATGTCGAATATGCTGGCCACCAGCGAAAGCCACGCTTCCTGGAATCCCCAGATGTTTCCCAATCCGCGGCGAACCCACGCGTAATACCCACCTTCTTCCGGCAGCGCGCTCGATAGCTCCCCGATCATAAACGTCGTCGGCAAGCTCCAGATCAGCGGCGTCACCAGCAGCAGAAGAATTCCCATCCCGTAACCCGCTCCGTGGATGATGTCCTCGGTTCCATACGTTCCGCCCGACACCATGAAAAACGTGGCGGCGACGAGCGGCCAGAGCGTCAGTTTTGCGACTTTCTTCTTTGTGGAAGAAACTGCCCGGGCAGGAAATTGGGCTGGGAGGGATAAGCTACTCAATTTTTTGTCGCGTCCTCCATCAGCGACTCACGCTCTCTCCACGCCGCGCATTTGGAGCGTGCTCGCAAATCGCAGGATACGGCAAATGTCTTCCGATGCAAGTGAAATCTGAGGCGGACAAAAAAAAATCTTCCGCCGGCGTGTCCATCCGGCGCGAGGGAACCCACTCTGCCGCGAAGCTCTCCTCCCGCCTTGTCTCACCTACTGCGGGGAAGCCGGGTTTGAGGGTTCGGCGGCGGCCGCCTGGTTCGTGGGAGCTGCTGCTCCTCGCGCTCTGGCCTCGCGCCGCTCGCTGGCGATCTCTCTCCATGTGCCGCGCTGCTCGGGTGTCAGGAGCGCTCGAATCTGCTTGTGTGAAGATCTCTTGATCTCCCGCATTTTTTCCTGTCTTTGATCGGAGGTCAAACTGGCGTCGCTTTCCACGGCCTCAAACTGACTCTTCCGTGCCTCGCGGATCGCCTTCATCTGCTTCCGTTGGTCCGGCGTCAGGTTCAGCCTGTTTCGCGGTCTCCCCGCTTGTTCGGCCTGTCCTGATTGCTCCGCCGCCGGACTCGAAGAGCTTTGCGTTTCCTCGGCCTGCGCGCCGTTGTCTGTCCTAGCCGCCTGTTGCGCCCGCACGCTCGCCGGAATCGTTGCCATAAACGCGGCGCCAATCAGCCAAACCTGCCATTTCGTAGCCATTTTGGGTCCTCGAGAGGGTTCCCCTTAGCCGGCTCCAGTTCCGCTTCCGTCCAGCCGCCTTTTTCCCTCACGAATTAAACCCGAACCACACCTCAAAGTTTCGCCGCCGTTTCCTCCCCATTCAGCTCTTTTCCAGCCCCGTCAACGCCGCCAGCACTTCCTCGCTGTGTTTCGACGGGTCGACGTCCAGGAAAACCTTGGCGATATGCCCGTCGGGTGAAATCAAGAATGTATGCCGCGCCGAAAATTTGACCACTCCCAGGTTGTCGAGCGACCCGTACTCCTTCGAGACCGTATGTTTGGCGTCCGACAGCAATGTGAAATTCAGCCCGTCCTTCGCGCAGAATTCCGCATGCGATTTTGTTGAGTCCACGCTGACCCCCAAAATCACGGCGTTCTTTTCCTGATATTTCGCCTGATCCCGCTGAAAGTCGTGCGCTTCGATCGTGCACCCGTGCGACATGTCCTTCGGGTAGAAATAAAGAACCACCCATTTTCCCCGGAAATCGTGGAGGCTCACTTGCGCCCCCGATTGCGAGGGCAGCGTGAAATCGGGCGCCACCGTCCCCACCGCCGGCGCGGTATCCTCCGCTCCCGCCTCATGAATCCCGATCGCCAGTAGCGCTCCGCAAACGACCAGAGCCGCCAGAATCCAACGCCATGAAACCTTCGAAACGCTCATTGCTTTGCCTCCATTTTTCTCTTCGATTTTTACGGATGAATCGGTTGAACGGTGACGTATGAGGGCTTGCGGCCAGTCGGCATATTGCTTACAGTGCTTTCGCAGCTTGAAGTGGGATCATAACCCCTTTTTTTCCGGGAGGACACATGAACCTCGTAAGCAGAACTTTTACAATCCCCGTTTTTCTTTTTTTCCTTTCCATTTTTCCCATTTGCGCCGTTGCTCAATCCCCCGCCTCGGCCGGCGACCGCGCCGACCTTCCTCTCGCTTCCGGCTGGGAATTCCGCCAGGACGCTCAACCCCCGGCCAAGCCCGACGAATGGCATCCCGCGCAAGTTCCCGGCTGCGTCCACACCGATCTCCTCGCCAACAAGCTCATCCCCGACCCTTTCTACCGCGACAACGAATCCAAGCTCCAATGGATCGAAAACGCCGACTGGGAATACCGCAACACGATTCAGGCCACTCCCGAGCTTCTTCGCCACCAGAATGTCGAGCTGGTCTTCAAAGGTCTGGATACCTATGCCGACGTCTTTATCAACGACAAGAAAGTTCTCTCCGCGGACAATATGTTCCGCGAGTGGCGCGTCGACCTCAAACCCGTCCTCAAGCCCGGCGCGAACTCCATCCTCGTGGTTTTTCACTCCGTCTTTCCCATCGCCGCCAAAGCCAAGGCCGACGACCGCTGGTCCTCGCAAACCGACGAAGACATCAAGAACTACGTCCGCAAGGCCGCGTATGAATATGGCTGGGATTGGGGCCCGCGTTTTGTCACCGCCGGAATGTGGCGCCCGGTCTACATCGAATCTTGGGATGACGCCCGCATCTCGAACGTCTTTATCGAGCAGAAATCGATCACGAAAGCGGCCGCTTATCTCACGGCTCAAGTGGAAGTGACCGCCTCGGCTGCCGGCCCCGCCGAAATCACCGTGAACTATTCCGACGGCGGCAAATCCGACGCCGCTTCGGCTCCTGCCGTCCTCCACGTCGGCGTGAATACGGTGGCCATCCCCATCCGCATCGAGAATCCCGATCTCTGGTATCCCAATGGCTACGGCGCGCAAACCCTCTATACATTCACCTCGCAGCTCCGCTTCGGCAAAAAACTCGCCGACGAATCCTCCGTGAAGACCGGCCTCCGCTCCGTCGTCCTTCGCCGCGATTACGACCAGTGGGGCCGCAGCTTCGAATTCGTCGTCAACGGCATCCCCATTTTCGCCAAAGGCTCCGACGTGATTCCCTTCGACAGCTTTCCCACCCGCGTCACCACCGAGATGTACCGCCGCGTCCTCCAGGCCGCTCACGACACCCACATGAACATCATCCGCCAGTGGGGCGGCGGCTATTACGAGACTCAGGAGTTCTACGACATGTGCGACCAGCTCGGCATCATGGTCTGGCAGGATTTCCAGTTCGCCACGCCCATTCCCTGGTCGCTTCAATCCAACGTCACCCAGGAAGCCGATTACCAGGTCCGCCGCCTCCGCAATCATCCGAGCATCGTGATCTGGGTCGGCAACAACGAACTCGAGTGGGGCTTCAACGCTTTCGGCGCCGATTCCTGGATGAACCACCTCACCGAAGAAGGCCGCGTCCGCATGTGGAAGGAGTACATGGCTCTCTTCAGCGGAGTTTTGCCCGCCACCATCGCCCATCTCGATCCCCAGACGCCTTACTGGCCGGCCTCCCCGAGCGCCGATTACGAATGGCCGCCCAACTCCGACGAATCCGGCGACGTTCACGATTGGGAAGTCTGGCACGGCCCGTCCGAGCCCACCGCCGAATATCCCAATAGCGTTGCCGGCCCTCCCGCCTCGGCCTATGAAAAAGTCACTCCCCGCTTCATGAGCGAGTACGGCTTTCAGTCGTTCCCCGAAATGCGCACCATCGACTCCTTCACCCTTCCCTCCGACCGCGGCGTCCTCACTCCCATCATGAACGACCACCAGAAGAACCACCGCATCAGCGGCAACCTGCGCATCAAGGACTACATGCAGCGCGACTATCCCGACCCCAAGGATTTTCCTTCCTTCGTCTACATGAGCCAGGTCCAGCAGGCCGACATCGTCCAAGTCGGTGCGGAACATCTCCGCCGCAGCCGCCCCCGCACCATGGGTTCCATCTTCTGGCAGCTCAACGACTGTTGGCCCGTCGTCTCCTGGGCCAGCATTGATTACTACGGCCGCTGGAAAGCCCTCCAGTACTACGCCAAGCGCTTCTACAACGACCTTCTCATCTCCCCGTACCAGGAAAACGGCTCGGTTGACGTCTACATTGTTTCCGACCGCACCGCGCCTGCTACGGGCAGTGTTCACGTCCGCCTGATGAATTTCGACGGCACCGTCCTGCTCGATAAATCTCAGCCCGTCACGATTCCCGCTCTCTCGAGCGCCGTCTATCTCCGCATCCCCATGGAGGATTTCCTTCACTCCAGCGGCTACGACCCGCAGAAGACGTTCCTCACCGCGGACTTGACCGTGGACAATCAGGTCGTTTCCACCAACGACATCTTCTTCGCCTCTTTCAAAGACCTTCAACTTCCCATTCCCAGCGTCACCAGCGCGCTCTCCCAGTCCGGCGACGCCTATACTCTCAAGCTCTCTTCCAACGTTTTCGCCCGCGACGTCTACGTTTCCCTCGGCGATTACGACGCGACCTATTCCGACAACTATTTCGACCTGCTTCCCGGACAATCGGTCGAGATCACCATCAAAAGCCCCGCGACTCTCGATCAGCTTCGCTCGGCTCTGAAAATCATGACTCTGGCCGACGCCTCTGTGCCCCAGCCGCAGGTCGCCGCCGCCAAATAGGCATACCCGCCGCGGCTTGTCCCGTGCTTCGCATTGGGCAGGCCGCGGCAAGCAGTAATTCTCTTGCGCTAATCCCGCAGCGAATTTTCGCCGAGCGAATTCCCTGAGAGACGGCAATCGCTCGCCCTGGTTCCGGCTGCGGTGCTTCCGCTGATGTCCACCGGCAGCCCCTTCCTTTTGCGCAGCCTTCTTGCGCAAGCCTTAGTCTTTGTTCCGCCCCTGGACCTGCCTGCCCGCTTCCAGCAGTGGGCCTTTTGCTGTTGTCCAGCGATTTCTTGCTTAAAGAATTCTCCGAGAGAACTTAATCGCCTCCATCCGACCGCGCCTTCTCGCGCCTCCTTCTGCACTTTAGGAGGCCGGAGCTTCAGCTCCGGCATAAAGCCAGTGCCGGCGGCCCCTTCCTTTTGCGCATCCTTCTTGCGCAAGCTCTAGCCTTTGTCCTGCTCCAAGCCCCGCCCGCTTCCAGCCGTGGGCCTTTTGCAGTTGTCCAGCGATTTCTTGCTTAAAGAATTCTCTGAGAGAACTTAATCGCCTCCAACCGACCGCGCTTTCTCGCGCCACCTTCTGCACTTTAGGGGGCCGGAGCTTCAGCTCCGGCATTAAGCCAATGCCGGCAGCCCCTTCCCTTTGCGCAGTCTTCTTGCGCAAGTTTTAGCCTTTGTCCTGCTCCAAGCCCCGCCCGATTCCAGCCGTCGGCCCCCAGCCATTGCGCAGGCGCGATCTTTTGTCCAACGAATCCTCTATGAGAAGGCAATCGCTTCCAACCGACTGCGCCCTCTCGCGCCTCCTTCTGTACCTCTGTAGGCCGGAGCTTCAGCTCCGGCATTAAGCCAATGCCGGCAGCCCCTCCCTTTTGCGCAGCCTTCTTGCGCAAGCTTTAGCCTTTGTCCCGCGTCAGCCCCCACGATTATCCTTCCTGCAGGTCCAGAAATCCCTCGCCACTGCCCCACATTGCTCATTCGCCGGGCTGTGTGCCCGGGCTAGCAGGCAGATGCACGCGCGCTAGCAACGTCTCTTCTGTCATTTCCACGCCGTCGAAGGCGAACAACTGCCTGATTCCGCCTGCAATGCCGCAACCTACGCGACATGCTCGCCCTGCATCTCGCAAATTTCCTGAAGAGATAGCGCGCAGCGACCTCAAGCGGTTTTCCTCGAACCTGCCAACTCCACCCATCGCCGATACGAAGCTCTCCGCGCCGCTGCGTGGACGGGCTCGGCTCAGCCGAAGCCGCCTAGTCGCAAAGTCAGGAAGCCCTGTCCGCGATTCCGGCGGAGCTTTCCAACACCGCATCGAGTCTGGTAGAGATAGAGAGGTTTCTGAAGCAGTTCGAATGAGATGACGCGCCAACTTCCCGTGAAAGGCGGCCAAATATGAATACCATTTCCACCTTGCGACTTAATCTCCTGCGCGTCTTCTATCTCGTCCTTGTTGTTGGGATTGGATTAGGAATGCACGTGTGGTCGAACATGATCTTCCAGGTCTATTCAATGCAATTGGATTCCGGGACCGTGATCTGCATGCTGTTCGCTCTTTCCGTGCTGTCAATTCTCGGCCTGCGATACCCGTTGAAAATGCTGCCAGTCCTGTTCTGGGAATTGACCTGGAAAGCCTCCTGGCTGCTCAGTGTGGCGCTCCCGCATTGGCTGCGCGGGCAGTGGAGTACGGATCTCGGAACAACTACATTCGACGTCGGCATGATTGTTATCTTTGTCCCGCTCGTTCCCTGGTCGTATGTCTTTGACCAATTCGTGAAGAAGCCAGGGGATCCATGGTGGCGACGTTCGACGGCGAAACCTGTGGACGCCTGACCCAGCCTTCTCGCGCCTCCTTCTGCACTTTTGTAGGCCGGAGCTTCAGCTCCGGCGTTAAGCCATTGCCGGCAGCCCCTTCCTTTTGCGCAGTCTTCTTGCGCAAGCCTTAGCCATTGTTCCGCCCTCTGGCCCTGGGCCCCCTGCCATTGCTAAGCGGCGATCTTTCGCCCAACAAACCCGCCAAGACAAGCCGATCCCTCCGCCCGCTTCCAGCCGTTGGCCTCTTGCCATTGCGCAGGGGCGATCTTTTGTCTAACGAATTCTCTATAACTTGATCGCCTCCAAACGGCCGCGCCTTCTCGCGCCTCCTTCTGCACTTTAGGAGGCCGGAGCTTCAGCTCCGGCGTTAAGCCATTGCCGGCAGCCCCTTCCTTTTGCGCAGCCTTCTTGCGCAAGCTTTAGCCTTTGTCCCATCTCCGGGCTTGGCCGCTCCCACACCTTGTTCAGTCGCTGAAATCAGATACCCGCCGCCTGCCGCCGCCGATTCGCCTGCTCTTGCGACCTTGCCCTAACTGTCCGTCCGTACAGTAGTTTCCTCTCTCAGCCCCGGCTAAAATAGCCCCGTGGGCGGGAACCGCGCGCAAGCAACCACTTCCGGCAAGCAAGAACATCCCCTGCACCGATTGCTCCTGCAGCCGTCTACGCGGGACCCTAAGGATTTTCCCAAACCATGCCACCCATCGATAAATTGAAGGCCGAAACAACCGTGGATGTAGACGCTCTCGCCGAGTTCAAGGAGGGCGTCGCCTATCTCAAAAACGGATACCCCCAGAAGGCCCTCATCCGCCTTCGCCGCGCCTTCGAATCCGAACGCCAAAATCCCTTTTATTTGTCCTTCCTCGGATTGTCGATCGCGCGTTCTGAAAAAAAATGGGACCAGGCCGTCGAACTCTGCGAAATTGCCGTCCAGTTGCGCAGAAGAGAGGCTCAGTTCTATCTGAATCTCGCCGAGGTATACGCCTCCTCCGGGCGGCGCATGAAAGCGCTCGATACGCTCGACTCGGCGCTGGCTCTGTTCGGCGAAGACGAACGGCTCAGATACGCCCGAAGCCGCGTCGAAAAACGCCGCTCTCCTCTATTTCCCTTTCTCAGACGCGACCATCTCCTGAATCGCAAGCTCGGCAGGCTGCGTCACCGCATCTTGAAACGCCTCGGCAAGGAAAACATCTAGCGCCCCCGTCCCTCCGCGCGTTTCACCTGTCACCCGCTAGCCGCGATTTCATTGGGATCCAACCTGATCGGCCCCGGTATTTTTGAGCCACTCTGAGGGTTAGTTTCCGGCAAAATCTAGAACCCAGGAAGGGAGATTTGCCGTGAAGCAGAAGCGATTCACTGTTGAGCAGATCGTCGCTGTTTTGAAGCAGGCAGAAGCCG
>DATJTF010000011.1:0-43415 GCA_035503815.1 Verrucomicrobiia bacterium | reverse complement strand
CAGCCGATTGCCCACAGGATCGTAGCTATAGGACTCGGTCGTATTGCCCCCCTGGGTCGCGTTCAGGAGTTCGTAAATCGCATCATAGCCGAAATTCGTCGTGGCCCCGCCTGCCTGACCGGCAGGCAGGCCCGAAAGGTCATTGACCTTTGCCGTGCGGTTACCCGCAGCATCAAGTGTGTAACTTGCGCCGTCAATAGTACTCCTTGGCCCCAAGACGCGCCACGGCGCGCCTTGGGGACCCCCTTTGTAGGGTTTTCCGAGCGCCCTCGCCGGGCGCAGGCGATGCAACACCGAGAGAAGCCGCGACAAACTGTCGTAGTTGTACGTCGTGGTGATGCCGTTGGGCCGCGTGAGCTGCGTCCGCCGGCTGAGCGAATCGTAGGAGAAGCCGAAGGTCCCGGCCCAGGAATTCGCGAGGGTCGTCAGCCGATTCAGCGTGTCGTAGGTGTAGGTGTTCGTGCTGCCGTCCGGGGCGGTGTAGCCCACGCGATTGGAATTGGCGTCGTAGGAGTACGCATTGGTGAAATTCGTGCCGGGGAGGAAGGTGTACTGCGTAGTCGTCCCGATCAGCCGCCCCATGTTGTCGTAGGCGAAGCCGTAGGTTCCCGTGGGGTCGTTCACCTGCAAGATTTTCCCGACTAGGTCATAGGTGTAATCGACGCTCGTAGAATCCGGGTGCAAGGCAAAGGAACAGGGGTGAGGAGTGGTGAGCCGCCCAGGACTCGAACCTGGAACCCGTTGATTAAGAGTCAACTGCTCTACCAATTGAGCTAGCGGCCCACAGAATTTCAGATTATAGCATGCCGGAAAATCTGTCCCAATGTCCCGCGGCTGGTCCGGCGCCCGCAAACGCCCGGCGCTTTTCTACTCGCGGCGCAGCGTTGCCGCGATTTCCTTTGCCACTTGCCGCGCTTTCACCAGGTCGCCGGGACCGAACGATATCGCCGCAACGCGCGCGTGCCCTCCGCCGCCGTATTTTTCGCACAGCGACGCCAAGTTCACTTCCGAATCCGCTTCCTTCCAAGGATTCGTTCCCACGGACACTTTCGCCCGCGTCGGCGAAGCGCTCACGCCCACGGAATACACCGCGTCGGGATACAAATAGTACGGGATGAATTTGTTGTACCCTTCCAGATCCAGGTCGCTCACGTCGAAATAGACGACTCCGCCCCGCGAACGCGCCTGCTCCCGCAAAATGTCAATCGATCGCCGGTGCCTCTCGAGCAGCGGCCCCAGGTGTTTTTGCACCGCCGGCAATTCCACCATTTCTTTCAAGGAAATGTAGCCCAGGTGCGGGATGAGCTTCGGCACCAGGTTCGCTTCCGGCGCCGCTTCGATCACCAGAGCGAGTTGCATGGCCGGCTCCGTCAGGCCCACGGCCACTTCCGACGACTCGAATTGCGCGCCGTCAATGATGTCTCCCCACTGGATCAGCTCCGCCAGGGGCCGCGCGTCAAACCCGAACTTCTCCGCGGCAATCGTGGCCAGAAATTTCGTGCACGATTTAAACGTTGGATCGTAGAACTTCCGCCCCGAATGGTCGGTGCGAAAATGCTCGGCGTCCGCGGGAGTCAAAAACGCGCTCTGGTGGTGATCGAACCACCACGTCAGCTGCGGCGAACTCGAATACTTGAAATCCACGATGGCGTTCTCGTCCCCGTCGAACAGCCCGTCCTCAAACGGTTGCGAAGCCTTGTGCGTCATCCCCGTATACAAAAATTCCGCGTCCGGATGGATGCGCTCCTTATAAAACCGCGAAAAAATCGCGGCCGAGGAGGCCCCGTCGAAGCATCTGTCGTGGAAGCAAACTCGAACCTTCAATTCTCACCCCTGCCGAATCGGTACGGGCTCTCCCGTTGTCCTGAGGAAAGTAAAAAAGAATGGCTGGACACAACGCGGTTGTCAAGTGGTAACCCGGACGCGGGCATTGCCGGGGCAAGCAAGCGGGCGAAATCATTCGCCCCCGCGAGCCCGTCCGGCGAAGAAAAAAGCCTCAGACCCTGCCGAAAATCTTCTCGGAAAGTTCGGCGGCAATCGGAACCCGGAATCGCACTCCCTGGTAAGCCTTGACCATGCAAAGAATCCAGAGCACCAGGCCGACGATGTCAATCAGCCAGGTAAGCAGCGCGAAGATCCCCCAGCCTCCAAGCAAGCTCAGCCCGAACACGGGCAACAGCAGCAAGTGAATCACCGTAAGGCCGCCGAAGATGACGATGGATTGCCGGGCGTGAAACTGCACGCTGGGGCGCTTGTCAATCAGGACGAATATCAGCCCGGTCACCCAGCCAAAAACGTAACTGAGAAGTGCCGCTACGTTTTCTTGCAGTCCGGTCTGCGTTGTGGCGGCCACGGATGCTGCCGCGGAGGGAACGGCCTCCTGAGCCGCCCCGCAGTTCGCGCAAAATCCCGCGTTGTCCGCCACCAATGCTCCGCACTTTGTGCAATGAGGCATCTTTTGTCTCCTCTGTTTTTCGCCGGGAAGCTCTTGTTGGCGCGAAGCCTATCAAAAGCCACTTCCAGCGGCAATAGCATTGCGCCAACCTTGCATCGACCGCTCTCAACCGGCCTCTTTCGGCAGCTGGAAAATGATAAGATTGGGAAGCTTGGGCGGTCGCTTCGGGCGGAAGTGGCGGAACTGGCAGACGCGCAAGACTTAGGATCTTGTGGCCGAAAGGCCGTGGGGGTTCAACTCCCTCCTTCCGCACCAAGTGTTCGGTTTTTGCCGGCATTCGTTGCAACCCTGAGCCGTGGTTTCGCGTCTCATCGCAAGTTTTTCTCGCGTTTATATGCAGCCGCCGTTTGTAGTTGAACTTACGCCGGACTTCTAGATTTAATTTGGATCTACTTATCGGGGGGTGTGGCGTGGTTCGATGCAACATTTGTCATGCGCTATTCAACGAACGGTATCTTGCCTCCCACAAGCGGCTCGCCCACGACCAGCGCGGTCAGGGCAATGCCCGCCCGGCTTCTGAAAAGGAAGCGATTCTCGAAATCGTGAAGCGGTTCGAGGCCCTCCCGCCTCGAAGCCGGAGAAAAGTTCTCGACATGCTCGAAATGCGCGTCGGCCCGCACGAGGAGTAAAGTTCTTTTTGGCCGCATTTCTGTCCGCTTGCAGAATCCGCCTAAAAATTTATTTTTGAGGAGGCGTTCGCATGCCGCGTCAATCCAAATCCAAGGTTTCTAATTCCGCTGGAAAAGTGCGCAGCCGGTTCGCTTCCGTCAATGGCGTTCGCCTGCACTATCTGGCCGCGGGCATCGGCGACCCAGTGATCCTCCTCCACGGCTACGCCGAAACGAGCCACATGTGGCTCCCCCTGATTGCCCAGCTCGAAAGCACTCACACCGTGATTGCGCCGGATCTGCGCGGTGCGGGCGAATCGTCCAAACCGGCCGAGGGATACACGAAAGCGGTCATGGCCCAGGATATTCACGCCCTCGCCCTTCATTTGGGTTTCGAGCGCGTCCGCATCGTTGGGCACGATATCGGCCTTATGGTCGCCTACGCCTACGCGGCGCAGTATCCTGGCGGGGTCGACCGCGTTTCATTGATGGACGCTTTCCTCCCCGGCGTCGGAAACTGGCGTGACGTTTGGCTCATGCGCGATCTCTGGCATTTCCATTTCTATGGAAAGACGCCCCTCGCTCTTGTCCACGGCCGCGAGCGCGTCTATTTCGAACATTTCTGGAACGATTTTGCCGCAGACCCCGCTCGTTCCGTCCCCGAGCGCGACCGCCGTTTTTATGCGAAGGAGTACGCCCGCCCCGGCGGCATGCGCGCCGGCTTCGAATATTTCCGCGCCTTCGAGCAGGACGCCAAGGATTTCGCGCTCTTCGCGCAGACCCCGCTCTCGATGCCCATGCTTGTTCTGACGGGCGAAAAGGCCTCCGGCGAATTCCTGATTCAACAAGCGGGCTTGGTGGCAAGCGATGTCGAAGGCGTGGTCGTTCGCAATTCCGGGCACTGGCTCATGGAGGAAGCGCCGAATCAGGTGATCCCCAAGCTCGTCGCCTTTCTGAATTGCGTTTCTTGAATCAAGGTTGCTGCGTGGCTGAATCGCGGAAGCCCGTCCTCGGGTTTCGCGGCAGCGCAGAGGCGGCGCAACCTGTCCGAGGTGGCGGAAAATTTTCTGCCCCGGCTGTTTCGCCGTGGTTGACGCGCTTGCTTTGATTTCTTATACTGGTATTTCACGAGCAGTGCTGCACGCCGCACTTCTCTGCCCTCCTCCTTCTCGGATTCCGGACAGGCGATCGGCAGACGGAAAATTCGGGCTGCCGCCTGCTTGGAATCCGGAAAAAAATTATGACTGAAGCGACATGTAAACGTGAACTCGAGCTGGAAATCCCGGCCGAGAATGTTCAGAAAGCCGCCGAAAAGATTGCCCGCGACATTGCCCGCGTCGCCCGCATTCCGGGCTTTCGTCCCGGCAAGGCTCCCGTCACGCTTATCCGCCGCCGTTTTGCCGACGATATCCAGGGCGAAGTCCTGCAATCCCTCGTTCCTGAATTTCTCGAAAAGGCTCTCGATGAAAAGAACCTTATCCCCGTGGGCCGCCCCGAGGTTGACCAGGTTCATTTTCACGATGGCGAGCCGCTCAAGTTTCGCGCCGTTTTCGAAGTCCTTCCCGAATTCGATCTGGGCGATTACAAAAATCTCGAGATCCAGATTGACGCCGTCGAAGCCGGTGACGCTCAAGTGGACAAAGCCCTCGACGAGCTCCGCGAACGCGCCGCCACCTATGTCCCCGTCGAGGGCCGCCCCGCCCATGACGGCGATTTCGTCCTCCTGAAGCTCGCCGGCACGCCCGTCGGCGGCGGCGATCCCATTCAAGCGGACAACATTCTTTGCCACATCGGCGCCGAAGAGACCCTCGAGACATTCACTGAAAATCTTCGCGGCGCCTCCGCGGGCGAAACCAAGAAATTCCGCACCGTCTACCCCGAGGATTTTCCGGACACCAAGCTTGCGGGCAAGACCTACGACTACGCCGCCGAAGTTCAGGGCATCAAGGAAAAGAAACTCCCCGAGCTGAATGATGAATTCGCAAAGGATGCCGCCGGCGCCGCCGGGGGCGTCGAAACGCTGGCTCAGCTTCGCGACAAAATTCGCGCCGATCTCCTCGCCGCCAGGGACCAGCAGCAGGCCGCCCAGGCCCGCGAGAAGATCCTCGAAGCGCTCGTCAAGCGCCACGATTTCCCCGTTCCCGCGACCCTCGTCGAGCATCAAATGGACGTGCGCCTGGAACGCCTCGTCCGCACTTTTGCCGCCCAGGGGATTGATCCCCGCGGAGTCAACGTGGATTGGGTCTCGCTTCGCCGCCGCCAACATGACCGCGCTCTCGACGACGTCAAGGCCGAAATTCTTCTCGACCGCATTGCCACCGCCGAAAAGATTGACGCCTCCGACGAGGATCTCGACAAAGAAATCGCCGCATTGGCCGAGCGCGGTGGTGAATCGGCAACTGTTCTTCGCGCTCGCTTGACAAAGCAGGGAGCGCTCGATAGGATGAAATCGAAGTTGCGCAGCGACAAAACGCTTGATTGGCTCTACAGTAACGCCCGGATCGAGACGGCAACCACCCGTGAAAAGTAACGCTTGGTTCGGGCTCCTCAGCGCGCTAAAAGATTCCCAATGAGAAAAATGGACGACGACACGCCGCGTGCCACGACCTTAGTTCCCATGGTGGTCGAACAAACCAACCGGGGGGAGCGGGCCTACGATATCTATTCCCGCCTCCTCAAGGACCACATCATCTTCATCGGCACCCCGATCGACGACCATGTCGCCAATCTGGTCACCGCGCAGCTCCTCTTCCTCGCTTCCGAGGATCCCGAGCGCGACATTTCCATCTACATCAATTCCCCCGGCGGCTCCATTTCCGCCGGCATGGCCATCTACGACACCATGCAATTCGTCAAGCCCGACGTGGTCACCTATTGCATCGGCCAGTCCGCTTCCATCGCCGCGGTCTTGCTTGCCTCCGGCACGCCGAAGAAGCGTTACGCGCTTCCCAATTCGCGCGTCTTGATTCACCAGCCCTGGATGTCCGGATTGTCCGGCCAAGCCACCGATATCGATATCCACGCGAAAGAGATTATTCGCACTCGGGAAGCGCTGAATAAGCTGCTGGCTCATCATACCGGCCAGTCGCTCGAAAAAATTGAACGCGACGTCGAGCGCGATTTCATCATGACCGCGGAGCAGGCCAAGGCTTATGGCATTGTCGATGAGATCATCATCAAGCACCGGTAGGCGCGTTCCAAAGGGTTAGTATCCAAACCGATGACTCTCCTCCGCCTTCTCGACTTCCGTCTTACAATGGGTGATACTTCTGTCAGGGGTGATTTTTCCGTTTTCCGAAAGGGGAATATTCAGTGAAACGGTTCACACCAGAAGAGCCGTTGCGCTGTTCCTTCTGCCATAAAACGCAGGATCAAGTGGAGAAGCTCATCAGCTCTCCCTCGGAATACCCGCGTTCGTACATTTGCAACGAATGCGTCGGGGTGTGCCAGCAGATTCTCGAGGACGAAAAACGGGAACAGGCCAGCCCGGTCAACCGCCGCCTTCCCCGCCCCCCTGAAATCAAATCGTTTCTCGACGGATACGTCATCGGCCAGGACAAAACCAAAAAGAAGCTCGCCGTCGCCGTCTACAATCATTACAAGCGTATCTTTCTCAATCGCCAGCCCGGCGACGTCGAGCTCACCAAGTCCAACATCATGTTGATCGGCCCCACCGGCACGGGCAAGACGCTTCTCGCGCAGACTCTTTCGCGCATGCTCGATGTGCCCTTCGCCATCGTGGACGCCACCACCCTCACCGAAGCCGGTTACGTCGGCGAGGACGTCGAAAATATCATCCTCAAGCTCTTGCAAAACGCCGATGGCGACGTCCAGCGCGCCCAGCAGGGCATCATTTACATCGACGAAATCGACAAGATTTCCAAGAAGGACGAAAATCCCTCGATCACCCGGGACGTTTCCGGCGAGGGCGTCCAGCAGGCCCTTTTGAAAATCCTCGAGGGCACTGTCGCCAACGTGCCGCCCCAAGGCGGCCGCAAGCATCCGCACCAGGAATTCACGCCGGTGGACACCACCAACATTTTGTTCATCTGCGGCGGCGCCTTTGTCGGCCTCGAGAAAATCATCGAACGGCGCGTCGGCCAGAAATCGCTCGGCTTCAACGCCGATACCCAGCCGAGCACCGCTACGCGCCGCAATATCGAAGTCCTCGAACAGGCTCAGCCCACGGACCTGATCCGCTACGGCTTGATTCCTGAATTTGTCGGCCGCTTGCCGGTCGTCGGCGTCCTCAGCGATCTGGACAAGACCGCGCTGGTCCGCATCCTGACGGAACCGAAAAACGCCCTGGTCCGTCAATATCAGCGCCTGTTTGAATTTGAAAATGTCCGCCTGCGTTTCACCGACGAAGCTCTGGAAACCGTCGCCGAGCTTGCCCTCCAGCGCAAGGTCGGCGCCCGCGGCTTGCGCATGATCCTCGAGGACCTCATGCTCGAAATGATGTACCACCTTCCCGCCCAGAGGAAGCTCCGCGACTTCGTCGTGACCGCGGACATGGTCAAAGGACGCGAAATCAACTGGAGCCTGCTTGAAAAAGCCGGCTGAGGACCCAACGGACCCCATGTTCAATCGTGAAAAACAGGATACGCGGCGAGTGCCCATGATGCCCGTGCGCGAAATGGTCATCTTCCCCGAGATGATGCATCCGTTCATCGTCGGCCGCGAAGCCTCCGTCCGCGCCCTTGAAGAAGCTCTGGCGGGCGAAAAGAAGATCTTCCTCGTCACGCAGCACGACGCCTCGATTGACGATCCCAAGCCCGAGGAAATTTATCAGGTCGGAACCCTCGCCAATATCGTTCAGAGCGTCAAGCTTCCTGACGGCAATATCAAAGTCCTCGTCGAGGGCACCGAGCGCGCCCGGATCGTCTCCGTTTCCACCGAAGAGGGCTTTTTCCGCGCCACCGTCAAAGTCGTCGCCGCCAAGATCGAGCCTGGCCCGCCGGTCACCGAAGCCCAGACCCGCGTCACCACTCTCTTCGAGCAGTACGTCAAGCTGTCGCAAAGTTTGAATTACGACACCATGATCGCCGCCGTCCGCGTCGAGGATCCCAGCAAGTTGAGCGACGCCATCGCCGCGAATCTCCAGATCCCCGTCGAGGAAAAGCAGGAATTGCTCGAAATCTTCGACCCTCTCGAGCGGCTTCACCGCGTCGCCGACATCCTCGAGGTCGAAATCGAAAAGCTCAACGTCGACCGCTCCATCAATTCCCGCGTCAAGCGCCAGATGGAGCGCGCCCAGAAAGAGTATTACCTCAACGAAAAATTGAAGGCCATCCAGAAAGAGCTGGGCCGCGGCGAAGCCAACGAAATCGAGCAGCTCAAGAAAAAGATCGAGACCTCCGGGATGCCCGAAGGCCCCATGGAAAAGGCCATGCAGGAGCTCAAGCGCCTGGAAATGATGCCTCCCATGTCCGCCGAGTCCACCGTCTCCCGCAATTATCTCGATTGGCTCCTCGCCGTGCCCTGGAAAAAGAAATCCAAAGAGCTTCGCGACATCAAACGCGCCGAGCAGATCCTCTCCGAGGACCACTACGGTCTCGAAAAAATCAAAGAGCGCATCCTCGAATATCTCGCCGTCCGCCAGCTCGTCAAGAATCCCAAGGGCTCGATTCTCTGCTTCCTCGGGCCTCCCGGCGTCGGCAAGACCTCCTTGGCCATGTCCATCGGCCGCGCTACGGGACGCAAATTCGTCCGCGTTTCGCTCGGCGGCGTCCGCGATGAGGCCGAAATCCGCGGCCATCGCCGCACCTATATCGGCGCTCTCCCCGGCCAGATCATTCAGATGATGCGCAAGGCCGGCACCGTGAATCCTGTCTTCGTCCTCGACGAAGTGGACAAAATGTCCATGGATTTTCGCGGCGATCCCTCGGCCGCCCTCATGGAAGTTCTAGACCCCGAGCTGAATCACGCTTTCACCGATCACTATCTTGACGTCGAGTACGACCTCTCCAAGGTCATGTTTATTTGCACGGCCAACGTCCTGCACACCATTCCTCAGCCGCTGCAGGACCGCATGGAAGTGCTCCGCATCCCCGGCTACACCGAGCAGGAGAAACATCAGATCGCCCAGCGCTTCCTGGTCCCCAAGCAGCTCGAAGCCACCGGCTTGACCAAGGAAAACGTCCAGTTTACCGACCCGGCCGTCTCTCATATCATTCGCCACTACACCCGCGAAGCCGGAGTCCGCAATCTCAACCGCGAGCTTGCCAACATCTGCCGCAAAATCGCCCGCAAAGTCGTCGAAGAAGGCGGCAAGTTCTCAGCCGAGATTGTTCCCGATAATCTCAAGGATTATCTGGGCATCCTCAAGTTCCGCGATTTCTTCGCCGAAAAGAAAAACGAAGTCGGCCTCGCCGTCGGCTTGGCTTGGACCGAAGTGGGTGGCGAAGTGCTCTCCACCGAGACCACCCTAATGCAGGGCAAGGGACGCCTCACCCTCACCGGAAAGCTCGGCGACGTCATGCAGGAATCGGCGCAGGCCGGAATGAGTTACGTCCGGTCCCGCGCCTACCTTTTCAGCCTGCCCAAGGATTTTTACCGCCATCTCGATATTCACGTGCACGTCCCCGAAGGCGCCATCCCCAAGGACGGCCCCTCGGCGGGCATCACGATCTGCACTTCCATCGTCAGCGCGCTGACCGGCATTCCGGTCCGCTGCGATGTCGCCATGACCGGTGAGATCACTCTTCGCGGCAAGGTTCTTCCCATCGGCGGCGTCAAGGAGAAGCTCCTGGCGGCCCATCGACTGGGCCTCCGTACGGTGATTCTCCCGAAGGATAATGAAAAGGATCTGGCGGACATCCCGCCGGAAATCCAGGCGCAGATGTCGATTCATTTCGTCGAATCCATGGACGATGTCCTGCAGATTGCCCTGGAAAGGCCGCTTCCCGTTCCCGGACTTCCCCCCGTGGACGGTGTCGAACCGAAGTTCGCCGCGGATATCGCGCAGGACGAATTGACCAATTGATTTCCTCCGGCTGTTTCACGCTCGGCTTCGCCGCGCTGCACCCCCGCCGGAGAACTCTGGTGTTTCGACCCTGACTGATTTCGTTCCCTGGACGCAGTGGCTGGTTCTGCTCTACCCGCCCGGAGTCCATAGTGCAAACATTTAAACATGCGCCTGATTTTTCAGGCTTGAGAAGGAAACATCTATGAGCGTTAGCCTTGCAGAACTGAAAGACAAGAACATCACCGACCTCTCCAAGATCGCCAAGGAGCTGAATATCCCCGGCTTCTCCGGCATGCGCAAGCAGGAGCTGATCTTTCAGATCCTCCGCGCGCAGACCGAGAAGAACGGGCTCATCTTCTCCGAAGGCGTCCTCGAGTGTCTCCCCGACGGTTTTGGTTTCCTCCGCGCCCCCGAGTACAACTATCTCCCCGGCCCGGACGATATCTACGTCTCCCCTTCCCAGATCCGCAAATTCGATCTGCGCACCGGCGACACCGTCTCCGGCCAGGTCCGTCCTCCCAAGGACGGCGAGCGCTACTTCGCCCTCATCAAAGTGGAAGCCATCAACTTCGAGGATCCCGAAGTCGCCCGCAACAAAATCTTCTTCGACAACCTGACGCCGCTGTATCCGCAGCAGCGGATTCGCCTGGAAACTACGAAGGAAAATCTCACCGGCCGCGTTCTCGACATGCTCTGCCCCATCGGCAAGGGCCAGCGCGGATTGATCGTCGCCCCGCCCCGCACCGGAAAGACGATGATGCTGCAGTCGGTGGCAAACTCGATCACGGCGAACCATCAGGAAATTTCCCTCATCGTTCTGCTGATTGACGAGCGTCCCGAAGAAGTCACCGATATGCAGCGCACCGTCAAGGGCGAAGTCATCAGCTCCACATTCGACGAGCCGCCCCAGCGCCACATCCAGGTCGCCGAAATGGTTCTCGAAAAGGCCAAGCGCCTCGTCGAGCACAAGCGCGATGTCGTCATTCTTCTCGACTCGCTCACTCGTCTCGGTCGCGCCTATAACGCCGTCACGCCGCCTTCCGGCAAAGTCCTCTCCGGCGGTATCGACGCCAACGCCCTCCAGCGGCCCCGCCGTTTCTTCGCTGCCGCGCGCAACGTCGAAGAGGGCGGCTCCCTCACGATTATCGCCACCGCCCTGGTTGACACCGGCAGCCGCATGGACGACGTCATCTTCGAAGAATTCAAGGGCACGGGTAACATGGAAATCAACCTCGACCGCCGCCTCGTCGATAAGCGCGTGTTTCCGACCATCGACATCAATCGCTCTGGCACCCGTAAGGACGAGCTCCTGCTTCCGCCCGACGAGCTCAACCGCATCTGGGTCCTGCGAAAAGTCCTGAGCCCGCTCTCCACCGTCGAGGCCATGGAGCTCCTTCTCGGCAGACTCTCCAAGACCAAGACAAATGCCGAGTTCCTCGCCTCCATGTCGAGCCCGGCCTAGATTCCGTCTTGCTTTCGCGATGTAAGGGGTCGGAGCCTGCCAGCCCGCTGGCGTCGGCTCCGGCCTGAAAGCCTCCCCGAAAATCGGGCTTCAGACTCCGTGTTAGGATCTCTCGTTTAGACCGGCCGTATTCCTCCGCCCCGGAATGGCACTTCGCGTGCTCCCTCTCGCCCGCGCCACATTTCAGGCGGTGCGGCGCGCCTAATCTCTGCATTTGCGGTTTGCAAACGCTCCGTTTCCCTCCGCGGCGTTTCAACCATGGACCATTTCGGGAAGGAGCTTGTCATTTGGAGAAATTCCTCGCCCGCCAGCCGATCTTCACTTCCGGCCGCGTCGTCTACGGTTACGAGCTCCTTTTCCGTTCCGGCCCGGAGAATTTCTACTCCTCTTCTCATCCCGATTTTGCTGCCGCCTCTTCCACCGACAGTTTGCTTCTGTTCGGCATCGAGCGCTTCACCGACGGCCGCCGCGCCTTCATCAATTGCACGCGCGAATTCCTCGTCCGGGAGTACCCTTCCCTGCTTCCCCGCGATCGCATCGTCGTGGAAGTCCTCGAAACCGTTCAAATCGACGCCGAGGTTCTCGCCGCTTGCCGCCGTCTGAAAGAAGCCGGCTTTCTGATCGCTCTCGACGATTTTGTGGACACTCCCGGCGTCCGCCCCCTGATCCCATTCGCCGATTTTCTCAAGGTCGACCTTTCCATCACTTCTCCCGCCGAGCAGCAGCGGCTGGTCCGCGCGTTTCGCCCCTCGGGCCTCGCCCTTCTTGCCGAACGCGTCGAAACTTACGACGATTTCCAGCGCACCCTCGACTGGGGCTACACTTTTTTCCAGGGATATTTCTTCAGCCGCCCTCAGATGCTCACCCGCCACGATATCCCCGCCTACAAGCTCCAGTATCTTCGCGTCCTCCAGGCCGCCAATCACCCGCACATGGATATCCATCTCGTCGCCGAACGCATCAAGGAGGAGTCTTCTCTCAGCTACCGCCTTCTCCGCTATCTTAATTCCCCCGCCTTCCCGCTCCTCACCGAGGTCCGATCGATTCCTCACGCTCTTTCGCTTCTCGGCGAACGCGGCATCCGCCGCTGGGTCTCTCTCGTCGCCGTCGCCTGCATGGGCGAGGGCAAGCCTGTCGAACTCGTCATGCTTCCCCTCATTCGCGCCCGCTTCCTCGAGCTTCTCGCCGTTCCCGCCCGCATGGAGTCTTCCTCGAACGACCTCTTCCTCCTCGGCCTTCTTTCCGTTCTTGACGCCATACTAGACATGAAAATGCCCGAGATTCTCTGCGAAATCGCCATCGGCGAGGAAATTCGCCGGGCTCTCCTGGGAGAAGACAACGGTTTTCGCCGCTTGTTTGAGATTGCCTTGCTCTACGAACGCGGGGATTGGGAGGGAGTTCACGCTTCGGCGGCTCGTCTTTCCATCCCCGACGCCGCGATTCCCGATCTCTTCCTTCAAGCCGTCGATTGGGCCCGCGGCGTCCTCTCGGGCCAGCCCGCCGCCGACCCCGCCCCCACCCTCTAGCGGCTCGATTGGGCGCGCCTCACGGTTGCCTGCCCGCCGGCCGGAGCTCCATTCTCGATTGCTTTTTCAACCCACTCAGCTTTTTGAGCGCGGGGTTTCAGCTCTACGAAGAGTTCTTGCAGCCGTTGTTGTGATGCCCTCATCTTGATTGCGATTTTCAGGGGGAGCGCGCGGCTTCGCCCGCGCGAAATGTTGTTACAGCTCTCGCTGAGGCCCTCTAATCCGCAGTGCGATTTTTTGTGGAAGCGCGGGGCTTTAGCCCCGCGAAAAGCTCGTCCTGGCTTTTGAGGGCTTCAGCCCTGGGTCGTTCCTACTTTCGCCTGCCCGCTCGTTCGTTCTACTTCGCCTCCGCGCTTGCTCCCGCCGCTTCCCGCTCCCTCGCCAACATCGTCACCAGCCGCGCCACTTCCTCCGCATCCATCGCCGTGCTATCCACCACCACTGCATCCGGCGCCCGCACCAGCGGCGACGTGCTTCGCTCGCGGTCCCGCCGGTCGCGCTCGCGTATTTCATCCAGCGTCTGTTCCAGCCCCACGCCTTCGCCCTTCTGCTGGTGCTCTCTCCATCGCCGCTCCGCCCGCGCTTCCGGCGACGCCGTCAGGAAAATCTTCAACTCCGCGTCCGGAAACACCACCGTCCCGATGTCGCGCCCTTCCATCACCACGCCTCCGCGATGCCCCGCTCGCCGTTGCTCCGCCACCAGCACGTGCCTCACCCCCGGCAGCACCGCGATCTTCGACGCCGATTGCGACACTTCCGGCGTCCGTATCCCCGCCGTCACATCCACGCCGTCGAGCATCACCCGCTGCGTACCATCCACAGCCCGCAAGTCGATTTTCGTTTCCGCCGCCAGCGCGTCCAGCGCCTCGCTGGCGTCGAGTGCAATCGCGCGCCGCAGCGCCTTCAGCGCCAGCGCCCGGTACATCGCTCCCGTATCGATGTAGACGTAGCCCAGCATCGCCGCCACGCGCCTCGCCAGCGTGCTCTTCCCCGAGCCCACCGGCCCGTCAATCGCGATGATCAGTTTCCGCACAGTTTCTCGTCAGGGCGCCGCTTCAGCCGTTCCGGCCAGTCGCGAGCGAAGGGAGGCCGTCGCCGAGGCCGCGGTCCGCAGCGAAATTTGTCTTTCTCCCCGCTTCCTTCCCTCTTTGCCTCGCTCCCAATCAGATCCTCTTAAAGGCTCTCGCAATTTCTTGCACCGAATAACGCAGCACCACCGGCCTTCCATGCGGGCAGCTCATCGGATATTCCGTCTTGGAAAGCTCCGCGAGGAGCCACTCCATCTTCGTCGCATCGAGCGGCGTGTTCACTTTGATGGCAGCATGGCACGCCGTCGAAGCCGCGATCTTCGCCTGCAGCGTCTCGATCGAAATTGCCGCGTTTTCACGCGCAATCCCGTCCAGAATCTCGAACAGCAGCTTTTCCGTATCGGCTGCCGTAATTCCCGCCGGCGCCGCCTGGATCGCCACGCTTCGCCCGCCCATCAGCTCGGCCTCAAACCCGTTCGCGCGCAGCTCTTCGGCGATCTGCTCGAACGTCGCCAGCTGCCGCGGCGACAGCTCCACCATCAGCGGCACCAGGAGCCTCTGCCCGCCGATCTCCCCCTCGCGCCGCGCCCGCAGATGCTGCTCGAACAGCACCCGTTCATGTGCCACATGCTGGTCCACGATCCACAATCCTTCGCCGTTCACCGCCACGATGAAGCTGCTGCTCACTTGCCCCAGCGGCTTCAGGTCCGCGATTGCTTCCGGACCCGGCAGCGCTCCCGGCGACGTCGTCACCGCCGCCGCGCCTCGATCCGATCCCGCCGCCTGGCCCAGCGGAAAATCGAGCCCTGTCCCCGCCTCGAATTGCAGCCGCTGCGGCAACGGCAGGTCCGGGGCGCCGCTCAGCTCGAATCCCTCGCCTTCACCCGCCACGAGCGCCGGGCTCGCCAGAAATGAAGTGGGAATTTCCGCCCGCGGTGGCCCGATGGATTCGCTCCCCGCCGTCGCAGCCATCGCCGATGCCGCCACTCCCGGCCCGCCCATCGGAATCGACGCCGCCATCGCTCGCCCCGCGGGAAACCCCGGAATCGGCCGCGAGTTCGCCAGCGCCTGCTTCAGCGCGTCCCGCGTGAAATCGTGGACAAATTGCGGATGCCGGAAGCGCACCTCGATTTTCGCCGGGTGGACGTTCACGTCCACCTCCTCGGCCGGCAAATCCAGAAACAGCAGCACCACTGGAAACACGCCCGGCGGCATGATATTCCGGTACGCCTCGCTGATCGCGTGCAGCAGCAACCGGTCGCGCACCAGTCTCCGGTTCACGAACGCGTAAATTCCGTTGCGGTTCGTCCGCTGCACTTCCGGACGCGACGCAAATCCCGTCGCGCGCACGGTCGCCGCCCGCTCCTCCGCTTCCAGAGGCGCCTCCGTGATCGCGCTCCGCACCGGCGCTTCCACCGCCGGAATTTCCATCAGCTCCTCGAGCGCTTGCCGCCCGAAAATCTGGTACACGCGCTCCGCCATCCGCTCCACCGGCGCGCAGTTCAAGATTTCCTGCGTCGGCGTCTTCAAAAAGAATTGTTTGCCGGGATTGGCCAGCGCGTAGTGCGTCACGAGCGACGCGATGTGCCCCAGCTCCGTCGTCTCCGACTTCAGGAACTTCCGCCGCGCCGGCACGCAGTAAAAAAGATCCGCCACGCTGATCGACGTTCCCGCGGGCAGCCCCGCCGGCTTCACCCCCAGCAGTTTTCCGCCTGCGAATTCGATTCGCGTTCCCTGCTCGTTCTCGCTCGCCGGCTCCGCGGCTCTCGTCTCGAGCGTCAGCCGCGACACCGCCGCAATCGACGGCAATGCCTCGCCGCGAAATCCGAGCGTCGCGATCGACAGCAGATCGTCCGCCGTCCGCAACTTCGACGTTGCGTGCCGCTCGAATGCCAAGAGCGCGTCGTCGTGATTCATCCCCGCGCCGTCATCGACCACGCGTATCAGCCGCTTCCCGCCCGATTCCGTCTCGATCCGCACCGACTTTGCGCCCGCGTCCAGCGCGTTCTCCAGCAGCTCCTTCACCACCGATGCAGGCCTCTCCACCACCTCGCCCGCCGCTATCTTGTTCGCGACATCTTCCGCCAGTATTCGAATTCGGCTCATTCCGTAGGTTCTTTCACCTCCTCGGCCAACACCTGGCCGGATCCCGAGCCTTCGGAGGCCGGGGCCTGCCTGCCGCAGGCAGGCTTCGGCCCCGGCGCCCACCGCCACACTAAGCAGGGGCTTTAGCCCCTGAAGAATCCGGGCTGTATCTTCGTGGGC
Organism: Verrucomicrobiia bacterium; assembly: GCA_035503815.1. Lineage (GTDB taxonomy): Bacteria > Acidobacteriota > Terriglobia > Acidiferrales > UBA7541 > Palsa-295. The sequence goes on along the minus strand of DATJTF010000011.1, from coordinate 27,104 downwards.
ACGCGTCGAGAACTACTTTCCCGCTCGCTGAAGAATACGGCCAATCCTCAGCATTCATAATAAGATTCGCACGCACGGGATTCATCCGGATGTATTGGACTTTTGCATGCCAATCCTTCTGGTCTCGAATCGTCCAATCGTGAAATCCCTCTTGCCAGATTTCAATCTTCAGCTCGCGCTGCCGATGAATCGTGAATGAGCTGCCTCCTTTGATGAGCTGCACTGACTTTTCGAGGCTTGTCGTGACAGAGGGCGTCAACATTACGTGTAGATGGTTTGGCATGATCACAAATTCATGGAGAAGGAATGCACCCTTCTCTCTGTGGTGCACAATTGTCTCTAAGAGAATTTCCGCATTCTCTGATACCTGAAAGACACTGCGGCCTTGCCAGCATCTTGTCGTGACAAAATACGAGAACCCGGAAGTCGTTCGGTGTCTCGGCGACGCCATTTCTAGATCCTTCAGGGGCTGAAGCCCTCTCAAAACGAACTGCGTACGCCGGGGCTAAAGCCCCGGCCTCCGAAAGCCATTCCCTCAGAAACCCCGAGGGGAGCCGGACTATTTCCTCTCTACCTGCTTCACCGCAATCCCAAGGTCATCCAACTGGTCCTCCGCCACTTCGCTCGGCGACTCCGCCATCAAATCCTGCGCCGCCGTCGTCTTCGGAAACGCAATCACTTCGCGAATGGATTTTTCCCCCGCCAGCAGCATCGTCACGCGGTCCAGCCCAAGCGCGATACCCCCGTGCGGCGGCGTTCCATACGTCAGCGCGTCCAGGAAAAATCCGAACCGCTTCCTTGCCGTCTCGTCATCCAGCCCCAGCGCTTGGAACATCCGCGCCTGAATATCCTGGCGGTGAATTCTTATGCTCCCCGACCCCAGCTCCACGCCGTTCAGCACCAAATCGTATCCCTTCGACCGGCACTCCCACGGCGCCGTTTCCAGCTTATCCAGATCCTCTTCAACGATCCCGGTAAACGGATGCTGCGCGCTCACCCATCTCTTTTCGTTCGCGCTCCACTCAAACAGCGCGAATCCCGTAATCCACGTGAATTCCCACTTCGTGCGGTCAATCAACCCCAGCTTGTCGCCCAAAAACAGCCGAATCTGTCCCGCCACGCCCAGCGACGTGTCGCTGTGCTCGATCTGCTCCTTCGCCGCCGCAGCCACAACCAAATCTCCCGCCCTCGCTCCCACCGCCTCCGCGAGTTTCTTCAATCCTTCCGCGCCCAGCGTCTTTTCGAGCCCCGACGAAATTCCCTCCGCCGTCACCTTCACCGTGTAAACGCCCCTCGCGCCCGCCGCCTTCGCGAACTCCGCGAGCTCGTCCAGTTGCTTCCGCGACCATGCTGCTGCGCCGGGCGCCGCTACCGCCTGCACGTTCCCGGCGAATCCCAGCGTCGCCCGCGCTGCCTCGAAATGCGCCGTCGCGTCGTGCAGCTCCATCCCGAACCGCAAATCCGGCTTGTCCGACCCGAATCTTCGCAGCGCCTCTTTATAATCCAGATGACGGAACGGCCGCTCCGCCTTTACGCCCACCACTTCGAGCGCCCGCACCATCACGCGTTCGATCACCTCGAAAATATCCTGCTGCCGCGGAAACGACATCTCCAAATCGAGTTGCGTGAATTCCGGCTGCCGGTCCGCTCGCAAATCCTCGTCGCGGAAGCACTTCACGATCTGGAAATACCGGTCCATCCCGGAAATCATCAGGATCTGTTTGAAAATCTGCGGCGACTGAGGCAGTGCGTAGAACTGCCCGTGATGGACGCGGCTCGGCACCAGGTAATCCCGCGCTCCCTCGGGTGTTGACCGCGTCAGCATCGGCGTCTCGATCTCGAAAAATCCCAGCTCGTCGAGCGTCTTCCGCATCTCGAACAGGATTTTGTGTCGCAGCTCGATGTTCGCGTGCGGCTTCCTCCGCCGCAGGTCGAGATACCGGTAACGCAGCCGCGTCTCTTCCGCCGCGTTCACTTCGTCTTCGATCTGGAATGGCGGCGTCTTGGAATTGTTCAACAAATGCAGCCGCGTGGCGATCACTTCCACTTCGCCCGTCGCAATCTCCGGGTTCGCCTTTTGCCGCTTCACCACCTTTCCTTCCACCGCCACCACGTATTCCGACCGCAGCTCCTCCGCCTTTTTGTGCGCTTCCGGGTTCAGCTCCTTGTTGAACACGATCTGCGCGATCCCCGCGCGATCTCGCATATCAATGAAAATCAGCTGCCCCAGGTCCCGCCGCCGGTGCACCCATCCCATCAACACCACTTCCTTCTCCGCGTCCCCCGCCCGCAGCCCGCCGCAGTACCCTGTCCTCTTCAAATTTCCCAATGTGTCAAGCACGAGTCCCTTCCCCAATGTGGCGAGTGGCGAGTGATGAGTGACGAGGCAAACCCGACAGTTTTCTCCGGATCGCCACCACCATTTTTTGTATCTCGTCTATTTCGCGAATCACTTTTTCAATTTCTCCCGATCTGCAAAACCCAAGCTGCACGCTCAGAAGTGTCTGGGTTTCGAGCTCTGCTGACGAGCCGTAGGCATGCGATAAGAACTGTAGAAATTCTCCTCGGCCTTGCCTCGCCTGTCCCTCTGCAATGTTAGAAGGTATAGAGACCGCAGCCCGCCTCATTTGCGAAACCAGTCCAAATCTCTCCCCGTCGGGAAAGCGCTGAGTCAGCTCATACACCAACTTTGCAAGCCACATCCCTTTCTGCCAAATCTTGAGTTCTTTGTAGTGCCGAGGTTTATCCTTCTCGAAAGGCATGGCTCCTCCACCCCATCTTTTTCTCGTCACTCGCCACTCGTCACTCGTCACCAGAAATTCGCCACTAGCCACTTCTTCTCTCCGACTCCAAATACTCCAGCAATTCCGCTTCCGCCAGCTTCTTCTGCTCCGCGTCCGCCAGCCGCTTCAGCGTATACATCCGCGACGCCACCTCGTCCTCTCCCAATATCAGCGCATACCTCGCGCCCAGCCTGTCCGCCAGCCCCAGCGACTTCTTGAACTTCATCTCCTCGGCCGGCAGCTCCACCGCGATCCCCGCCTCGCGCAGTTTCCGCGCAATCTCCACCGCCGCCGGATACGCCGCCTTACCCATCCACGCCACATACACTCCCAGCGCTTGCGGTTTCGGCGCTGCGCCCAGTTCCTCAATCGACAAAATCGCGCGGTCCGTCCCAATCGCAAATCCGATCCCCTTCGTCGGCGGCCCTCCCAGCATTTCCACCAGCCCGTCGTACCTTCCGCCGCCGCACACCGCGTTCTGCGATCCCAGCCCCTCCGCCGTCACCTCGAACGTCGTCCGCGTGTAATAGTCGAGTCCGCGCACCAGCCGCCAGTTCTCTTCGTACTGAATTCCCCGCAGTGATAGCTCCTGTTTCAGTTGGGAAAAGTGCTCCCGGCACGCATCGCACAAATGCTCGGAAATCTTCGGCAGCGTCGCGATGATCTCCTGCTCTTCCGCCACTTTTGAATCGAGCACGCGCAGCGGATTCGTCTCAATCCGCCGCTGCGAATCCGTCCCCAGCCTCTCCTTCACTCCGCGCAACGCCTCCCGCAGCTTCTCCACGTACGCCGGCCTGCAATTTTTGTCTCCGATCGAATTCACGTACAGCTTCGTCTTGACCAGCCCCACTCGCCGGAACAAAACCAGCAGCATCTCGATCAGTTCGGCGTCAATTCCCGGCGCGTCCGATGGCCCCAGCACTTCCGCGTCCACTTGATAAAACTGCCGGTACCGCCCCTTCTGCGGCCGCTCCCGCCGGAACATCGGCCCCATCAAATAAAGTTTCACGTTCCCCGGCCGCACGTGCATCCCATGCTCGATGTACGCCCGGCATATCCCCGCCGTCGCCTCCGGCCTCAGGGACATGCTCTGCGGATATTCAACTCCCCGCGACAGAACCTGAGCGGAGGCGACAGCCCTTCTAACCTCCTCAGCGTCCTTGTCCGCTAATTTCCCAATAAGCCCCCCCGTCGCTGGGTTCTGACTGAGTACGTGACTGATTATAGAAAGTGACAAATCGAGCTGCTCGGCAAGTTTTAGATTGGCACCCTTCGGAAATTCGTCCGCATGGACAAGCGTCTTTAGCCGTTCCTGAAACTTTCGGGCAACACCATAGAACCCTCGCAGCAGACCATAATCTGCTGTCCAAACCTGCTCGTTATTCAAGAAGCCCACGAACGCAGAGATTTCTTCCGTATCGGGGCTGCCAAAACCGTACATTTCTTTATTGACAACATCCGTCTCCGCCCCAATCGACCGCGCGAACAACCCCGTCTCTTCAAATATCGGCGTCCTAATTTCGCCGAAATTGTAGCTCTCGAAAACCTCCCGCGCCGTTTGCTCAAACCAATTCCACAGCGCCGAATCCGGCGGCAAGATATCCCGCGTCCCTTTAATCGCCCTAAATTGCTTCGTCTCCGCCATTCCTCTCCTAATCGCTCCTCGCCAAACGGTGGTTCTTCACAAGTCACGAGTCACGCTTTTCCTAGCCACAAGTCACTCGCCACTTTCTGCTCTGTAACTCTCCTTGTATTCCACGTACCTCGCCGCATACGCGTCAATCGACGCCTGATCCTCCGCGGTCAGCGCCCGCCGGAATTTTCCCGGATGCCCCATGAACAGGCTTCCCGCCGGCACTTCCGTCCCCTCCGGCACCAAAGTCCCCGCGGCGACAATCGATCCCGTTCCAATCTTCGCGCCGTTCAAAATAATGCTTCCCATTCCGATCAGGCAGCGCGACTCGATCGTGCAGCCGTGCAGCACCACCCCGTGCCCCACCGTCACGTCGTCTCCTAAAATCAGCGGGTGCGTGTCGCGCATCACGTGCAGTACGCTGCCGTCCTGCACATTCGTCCGCGCCCCAATCCGGATCCAGTTCACATCGCCGCGAATCACCACGCACGGCCACACGCTCGCGTGTTCGCCAATCGTCACGTCGCCGATCACCACCGCGGCCGCGTCCACATACGCCGTCGCCGCCACCTGCGGCTTCTTCCCTCGATATGCTCGGATCAAGTTTCCGCTCCTCGCACGCGCCGCGCGCACAATTCTCATCAGGCGGCGCCCAATCGCCCGCGAACCTAACACACACCTAGTTTCCTAACAACACGACTTACGCCTGGAAATTCTACGGACGATCACCCGCTCGATTGTCATCCCGAGCGAAGCGAGGGACCTGCCCTTTCACTTTTAACGACACGGCCTCTCTTATCAACCGATACGCCATATAAAAAGCCACTGCGGGCAAGCTCCAGCTTATGGCCACTCCGAGCACGGCTCCCCAGAACGTTACTCCAGGATTTTTGAAATCATCGAAAGCTGAAAATGCATTGCCAATGAAGAAAAATGCCCCGGCCACTGCGGACAGCACTCCTAGGCTAAACGCTAGCACTCTCCTGGGACTCATTCACCCCGCCAGCGAAAGCGTCTCACAAAATCTGCACCACCGGCGTTGCCCCCTGCAAATTCACCACCGACAACCTTGCCGCCACATTTCGCGCCATCGCATACATGCTCTTCGCTCCCGGCGCATCTTCTCCCTGCGACACCACCGGCTTCCCCGAATCTCCTCCGATGCGGATTTGCGGATCGATCTCGATCTCCCCCAAAAACGGCAGGCTGAACATCTTCGCCATTTGCTCCCCTTCGCCGTGCCCAAACACATCAATCCTCCCGCCGCAATGCGGGCACGCGAAATAGCTCATGTTCTCCACAATCCCCAGTATTTCCACGTTCACCTGCCGGAACATTTCCACCGCCTTGCGCACGTCCGCCAGCGCCACCACCGACGGCGTCGTCACCACCACCGCCCCGCTCACCGCCACGCTCTGGATCAGCGACAACTGCACGTCGCCCGTCCCCGGCGGCAAATCCACGATCAAATAATCCAGCTCGCCCCACCGCACGCTCCGCAAAAACTGCTGGATCACGCTGTGCAGCATCGGCCCGCGCCACACCAGCGGCTTGTCTCCCGGATTCAGCAGCCCCATCGAAATCATCCGCACTCCGTAGGCCTCGACCGGAATAATCGTCTTCTCGTCGATCGCCTTCGGCTGCTCCGTCGTCCCCAGCATCAGCGGCACGTTCGGCCCATACACGTCTCCGTCGAGCAGCCCCACTTTCGCGCCCATATTTTTCAGCGCCAGCGCCAGGTTCACCGCCACCGTCGTCTTTCCCACTCCGCCTTTTCCGCTTGCCACCGCCACCAGATTCTTCACCCCTGCAATCGGCGCTTTGTCCTGCAACCTCCTCCCCTCCGGCACCGACGCGTCGAATTTCACCTCCACGCTTTCCACCCCCGCCACGCCCGCGAGCGCTCCGCGCACGTCCTTCTCGATCGTCTCCTTCAGCGGGCACGCCGGCGTCGTCAACTGCACCAACAGCGACACCGCTCCGCCCCTCACCTCCACTTTCTTCACCATTCCTAGCGTCACAATATCTTTATGCAGCTCCGGATCGATCACCGCCCGCAGCGCTTGCACCACTGCCGCTTCTGTTGGCCCGCTCCCCATGTGTTCCTCTTTCTTCGCGTCCTCAGCTCAGAAAAATTCCTTCGAGTATCTTTCCATCATAGACTGCCCTCCCCACCCCTTCAAGCGCACCGCATCTCCCGAATTTAAATCCTCTTTTAATCATTCCGCGCTACCGCCGGCGATATCGCACCTGGCTCGCTCATTCTCCCGGACACCCTCGCAGCTCCTGCGCCTCGTGCCCTTCCGGGCTTGGCAATCCTCCCAATACCATTTCTTAATGCCATTTACCGTGATATAATGGCGACATGCGCTCCAAATCCTCCATCGACTCCGCCGGCCGCCTCGTTCTACCCAAACACGTCCGCGACGCCCTCAATCTTTCGCCCGGCGACGCGCTCGATATCGAACTTTCCGCCGATGAAGTCACCCTCCGCCCCGCCAAATCCGCCGGCCTCCAGAAGGAAAACGGCGTCTGGGTCCTGCGCACCGGCGAGCCGCTTCCCCAGTCCGCTGTGGATGAGGTCGCGCGTCGCGTCCGGGGCGAACGCGGCTCCGCAATTCTCGGTGAGGAATCTTGAGGGCCTTCTTCGATTCCTCCGTCCTGCTGGCCACGTTCCTCGCCGACCACGAACACCACCAGCCGAGCATCGAAGCTTTTCTCCTCGCCGGCCCGCGGGAGTCCTCGTGCGCCGCTCACAGTCTCGCCGAAGTTTACGCCACCGCCACCCGCCTGCCGGGAAAGCATCGCGCCGGCGGCTCGCAGGTGCTGCTTTTTCTCGAAAGCGTTCGCGAAAGAATTTCTGTCGTCGCGCTTACGCCCGACGAATATTGTTCCGCTCTAAAGGACGCTGCCGCTCTGGATATCGCCGGCGGAACGGTCTATGACGCGCTCATCGCCGCATGCGCCGTCAAAGCTCGCGCCGATTGCATCTATTCCTGGAACGTCCGCCATTTTCAGCGCCTTGCCCCCGAAATTGCTCGCCGCGTCCGCACGCCTTGACTTCGCTCCCCGATGCCGGTAAATTTCTCTTGCACGCGTTAGGAAAGGCAGTCGCCCCATGAGAGAAATCCAGCCTCTTCTTTGACTCACCCTCGGCCGCGGCTCGATCCTCGCCCGTTGGCCCTCGCGATATCGTCCACTTTTTCAACCCTTTTCTGAGCCCGTATTTGCGTTCGTGTTTCCGCGTTCCCGGAGGCGTTTCCAATGACCCAATTCGCCCTCGAAGTTCAAGACCTCGTCAAAGTTTACGACCGCCGTGGCCGCCCGCCCGTCCGCGCCGTTGACGGAATCTCTTTTTCCGTCCGCCGCGGCGACATTTTCGGCCTTCTCGGCCCCAACGGCGCCGGCAAAACCACCCTCTTGAAAGTTCTCACCACTCTTCTTCGGCCCACCAGCGGATCCCTCCGCATGGACGGCATAGACGTTGTCGCCCAGCCTCTCGAGGCCCGCAAGCGCATCTCCATGGTCCTGCAGGAAACCGCCAACGAGCTCTTCCTCACCGTCCGCGACAATCTCCTCACCTTTGCCCGCTTTCACGGCCTCGATTCCCGCCTCGCACGCGCCCGCGCCGATTCTGTCATGGAAAAATTCCAGATCTCTTCCTACGCTGCCCAGAAAGTCCAGGACTTGAGCGGCGGGTCCCGCCGCCGCGTTCAAGTCTCCAAAGTCTTCATGGTGGATACCCCCGTGGTTTTCCTCGACGAATTCTCCACCGGCATGGACCCCATCCTGAAGCGCGCCGTCCTCGGCTATCTCCGCGAAGAGTCCTCCAAGGGCCGCACCATCGTCCTCACCACTCAAATCCTCGGCGAGGCCGAGGAACTCTGCGACGACATTCTCATCATCAACCACGGCAAGCAAGTCGCCCGCGGCGATTTGAACGCCTTGAAACTTCTCTCCGCCGGCGTCTACGAAATCTCGCTCACCTTTGCCGAGCTTCCTCCCGCGATCGATGCCGATATCGCCGCTCTCGCACCGCTCCGCTCCCGAATTGACGCCAACACCGTCGAAATTTCTCTCAAGGTCGAGGAAGCCAAAGTCCTCGACATCGTCAGCGAGCTTTCCAAAAAAGGCCGCGTCCTCCGCGTCGAAGTCAGCGGCGCCACTCTCGAAGATGTTTTCGTCGAACTTACGAAGGAGGGATGAATATGGGACCCCTGGCCGCCATGGTCTATCGCGAAACCAAGATCCGTTCCACCAACGTCACCTTTCTCTTTTTCGATCTCTTCTATCCTCTCTTGTACCTCCTCGTCTTCGGCGTCGGCGTCAATGCCGCTCTCGGCGCACCTTCTCTCCCCGCCGGCCTCGATTACAACTCCTTCTTCCTCGCCGGCGTCCTCGGCATGGCCACCTTCGGCATCGCCACCAACAGTTCCTGGTCCTTCTTCCTCGACCGCGACAACGGAATCTTCCTCGAAATGCTCACCTACCCCATGCGCCGTTCCGAATACCTTCTCGGAAAAGTTCTCTTCAATATCTGCATCGGCATCCTCCAGGCCGTCATCACCATCGCTCTCGGATGCGCCCTCTTGAAAATTCGCCTCGAATGGCGCCTTCTTCCCATCCTCGTCGCCACCGTCATCGGCGGCACCGCCGCCTGGTTTTTCTTTTATTCCGTCTTCGCTCTTCGCATTCGCCGCAACGACGTCTTCAACGGCGTCGTCAACGTCTCCTATTTCGTTCTCCTCTTCGCCAGTTCCATGTTCTATCCCTTGGCCCCGCTCCCCGCCTGGTTCCGCGCCGCCGCTCTCGCCAATCCCATCACCTGGGAAGTGGACCTCTTCCGTTACGGCTCGATTGGGTACGGCGAACCCCGCCAGCTCCTTCTCGAAGCGATCGCCTTCGCTCTCTTCGCCCTCGCTAGCTTCGCCATCGCCGTTCGCAGTCTCCGCGATCAAGGCTGATTTCCCCCGCGACCGTCACGCTACAACTCCTCGTTCGCGGGCGCCGGTCGCGCGCGCCTCCTTGCAATTCTTCATCTTTGCTTCGCTTGGCTCTGCCTCGCCTTGCTCTGTTTCGCTCAGCTCAGCTTTGCTTTGCTCGGCTCGGTTCTGCTCTGCCCCGCCCTTGCCCTGCCCGCCGCCTTAGAGCATGGCTTCAGCCATGCCGCTCGGCCCCGACCATTCAGGGGTTTCAACCCCTGAAGCCATCGGAAAGCCCACCAAGTCACAACTCAATTCTTCGTCCCTGAAAAGTCCACGCGCATCGTAATTTGATTTTTTTGCCGCTTTGTGCCAGTGTAATTGTGCAAAGATGTTGTCACTCTTCAAAACTCGGACAAGCAATCCCAAGCTTTCGTTGAGCTTTGCCGCCACGCCTGTCTCGCGCCGCCTCCCGGCTCGCTCGCTGTCCCGCCCCAACCTGCCGCTCCAGCCTCGCAATCCCCGTTGGTTTGCTCCAGCCCCTCGCCACTCGTCACTCGCCGCTGCCCTCCTATTCGCAACACACCCGGAAACCGGATTCGCCGTAACTTCCACAAAACACACGCCCGGCCTCCTCCCTAATCGCAACACTTTCGGGACATTGCCTTTCGCCGGTTTGCAGCCCTGCTCCCGAGCCGTTACAATGGTTCTTGCAGCGTTTCGAATTGCCGGCGCCCGGCCATCGCCCTTCGCCGCCAATCATCTCATTCGGCTCGGCCCGCCTTCCGATCGCTTGCGGTCCGGACCCGACTCTAACCAGGACATCCATGGAAGTTGAAAAGATTATTGACGACGTCGTTGCGCGCTTTATCGGCACCAAGCACGAGCGCGATATCAAGCGCATCATGCCGGTCGTGGACGAGATCAATCTCCTCGAGCCGGAGATGAAGAAGCTCGCCGACGCCGATTTCCCCGCTCGCTCCGCCGAACTTCGCAAGCAGGTCCTCGAATCTCTCGGCGACCTCGACCGCGACGACCCCGATTATCGCAAGCGCATGGACGCCGCTCTCGAAGCCGTCCTCCCGCAAGCCTTCGCTCTCGTCCGCGAAGCCGGCCGCCGCACCCTCGGCATGCGCCACTTCGACGTGCAGTTGATCGGCGGCATCGTCCTCCATCAGGGTCGCATCGCCGAAATGAAGACCGGCGAAGGCAAAACCCTCGTCGCCACTCTGCCCGCCTATTTGAACGCGCTCTCCGGCCGCGGCGTCCACATCGTCACCGTCAACGATTACCTTGCCCGCCGCGACGCCGAATGGATGTCGCCCATCTATCGCTTGCTCGGTCTCGCCGTCGGCGTCATCGTTCACGATCTCGACGACGTCCAGCGCCGCGCCGCCTACGCCGCCGACATCACCTACGGCACCAACAACGAGTTCGGATTCGACTACCTTCGCGACAATATGAAGTACGACCTCAAGGATTGCGTTCAGCGCGGCCACAACTTCGCCGTCGTGGACGAAGTGGACTCCATTTTGATTGACGAGGCCCGCACCCCTTTGATCATTTCCGGCCCCGCCGAGGAATCCACCGACAAGTATTACCGCGTGGACAAAATCATTCCCAAGCTCATCCAGGAAATTGATTTCACCATCGAGGAAAAGCACCGCACCGCCACCCTCACCGAAGAGGGCGTCGCCAAGGTCGAGCGCCTCTTGAGCCTCGGCAACCTCTTCGACGCCGGCAACATGGAAATCTTCCACCACGTCTATCAGGCTCTCCGCGCTCATGCCCTCTATCAGAAAGACGTGGATTACGTCGTCAAGGAGGGCGAAGTCATCATCGTGGACGAATTCACCGGACGCCAGATGCCCGGCCGCCGCTGGTCCGACGGCTTGCACCAGGCCGTCGAAGCCAAGGAAGGCGTCAAAATCGAGCGCGAAAATCAGACCCTCGCCACCATCACCTTCCAGAACTATTTCCGCATGTACAAGAAATTGTCCGGCATGACCGGAACCGCCGAGACCGAAGCCGCCGAATTTCAGAAAATCTATAGTCTCGACGTCTGCGTCATTCCCACCAACAAGACTCTGATCCGCATCGAGCATCACGACGTCGTCTACCGCACCGAAGCCGAAAAATACGAAGCCGCGGTCAACGGCATTCTCCAGGAAGACGGCACCAAGGCCGGCGGCATCCGCCAACTCGTCGAACGCGGCCAGCCCGTCCTCGTCGGCAGCATCTCCATCGAAAAATCCGAAAAAATCGCCGAGCATCTCAGAAAAGCCGGCATTCCCCATCAGATCCTCAACGCCAAGCAGCACGAGCGCGAGGCCAAAATCATCGCTCAGGCCGGCCGCAAGGGCGCCGTCACCGTTTCCACCAACATGGCCGGCCGCGGCACCGACATCCTCCTCGGTGGCAATCCCGAAGCTCTGACCCGCGAGTATTTCCTCAAGAACAAAGGCGCGCTTCCTTACGCGCCGGCCAGTTCCGTCATCGGCGCGGGCCCTGGAACCGAAACCGCTGCTCAAGCCGACGCCCAGGCCGATTCCGGGTCTGGCGCCCCGCCCGCCGCGAGCGGCAATGGTTCCGCCACGGCTCCCATGGTCCTCTTCCAGCAGGAAGGTCGCATCTTTCAGGTTCCGCTCGAACAGTGGAAGCCTGTATTCGATCAATATTCCGGCCAGTGCCGCACCGAACGCGAGGAAGTCATCGCTCTTGGCGGCCTCCATATTCTCGGCACTGAACGCCATGAAGCCCGCCGCATTGACAATCAGTTGCGCGGCCGCGCCGGCCGCCAGGGCGATCCCGGCTCGTCCCGTTTCTTCCTCTCCCTCGAGGACGATCTCCTCCGCATTTTCGGCGGCGATCGCGTCAAGGCTCTCATGTACCGCCTCGGCATGACCGAAGGCATTCCCATCGAATCCCGCCTCATCAGCAAGCGCATCGAAAACGCTCAGAAAACCGTCGAAGCCCAGAACTTCGAGGCCCGCAAGCACCTCCTCGAATACGACGACGTCATGAACAAGCAGCGCGAGACCATCTATTCTCTCCGCCGCTCTTTCCTCGAGGGCCGCGACCAGAAGGAAATCGTCCTCGACAAGGCTTCCATGATTGCCGAGGATCTTGTCGCCACTTTCTGCCCCGCCGACCAGCACCCCGAACAGTGGAATGTCACTCAATTCTCCAACGAAGTTCTCAATCAGTTCGGCATTGACGTCAAATCCGCCGGCATGGACCTTGCGGAATTGAATCACTCTCAGCTCGCCGACGTTTTCGTCGAAAAGGTCAAGCAACGCTACGACGAGAAAGAAAAATTATTCGGCCCCCAAGTTTTGCGCTGGCTCGAGCGCCGCATTCTTCTCGATATCGTCGACGCCCAGTGGAAGGATCACCTCCTCACTCTCGACCACTTGAAGGAAGGCATCGGCCTCCGCGGATATGGACAGCTCGACCCTCTTGTCGAATTCAAAAAGGAAGCCTTCCGCCTCTTCGAGGATTTGATGGAGCGGATTGACAACGAATCGGTCCGCTTCCTCTACCTCGTCCGCCCCGCCGAGCCCGGCCAGGCGCCGCCGCAGCCCTCCGCTCCTCCCCCCGGCGCTTCCGAAGCGACTCCGAATCTCGCCATCGCTCGCCAGCTCGACGCCCGCCAGCGGCGCCAGCAGCAAAATCTCCAATTCCAGGCGGGACCCGCGCAAGCCGAACCTCCCAAACCCGTTCGCGCCGCCGCGAAAGTCGGCCGCAATGATCCATGCCCTTGCGGCTCCGGAAAAAAATATAAGAAGTGCCACGGCGCCGCCGCTTGATTCCGCCGATCGCTCACTCGATTTAATAAAACTTTAATTCCGCTCGCCCCGCCGAATGTTTCTTTCGGCACACTCTTCCGGCGCTCTTGAGATTTTGTGATAGGCTTTGCCCACTTGTCCTGCGGCCAGCTGCAATTCAGGACTTCGGGGTGGGAAATGAATTCCGCGATCTCGCTGGTTTGCCGAAGGGCCGGATGTTCCGGCCAGATTCCCTCGGGCTTGTCCGCGGAGCAGCTTTGCCTCAATCACTTTCTCGACGAAGCGTTCGTTCGCACCGAGCAGTCTCTCGAGGCGTGTCACAATGGCTCGCCGCTCAACCAGGCCAATCTCGAGTGGGTACTTTCCGACGCGCTGGCCGTGGTGAAGAATCTCGAAGACAGCGCCGATGCGCCGAATCCCGAGCAGCGCGACCGCATGCTCGAACTCTTGCTGGTGATCGCCAATCTCCACGAGTATCTCGCGCACCACTCCGTGCCCTCGCATCGCCCGGCCTGATCGGCCCGTCTTCGCTCCGCCGCTTCGCGCTCTCGGCCGTTGCCGATTCGATAACATCCACGCACCACTCCGCCTTGAATTTTCCTCCCTTCGGCCCCACGCTATAGATTCAGCCTGGGTCCAGCCCGATGCCCGACGACAACCCCACAAACAATCCGTACAAACCGCAGCAGCCGCGCATTCCCGGCGTTTCCGAGGCGATGCAGCGCTCCTCGCGGGCGGGTGACGCAGCGCCCGGCGGCAATCCCGGCCTCTTAGCGGGGATCGGCGTCGCCGTCGTTTTCCTCGTGGTCATCGTTTTCGCGATTGGCCACTGGATGTTTCGCAAGGCCGTTGCGAAACCGCCCGAGCGAGCGGCGTCCGCGCCCGCCGCGAAATCCGAGCCCGCGCCCGAGCGACCCGTCGAGCAAATCCTGATCGGGCCGGGACCGATCGCCACAAAAGAAGATCTGGCCAAAGTCTGGTCGTCGAAGAGATTTGATTTTCGCGACGCAGCGGCGGGGACAATCATCCAGGCGCTCGCCGTCCATCTTCCCGGAAATGTCTACTGGGGATTTTCGCTGCGCGAACCCTACGGCACGTGCACGCTGCAATATATTTCGGATCTCAACGAGCTGCAATCTTCCTACAATTTCACGTCCAGCTATCCGCTCGTGGCCGATCCCTGCAATCAATCGCTATTCGATCTGACGAAGTACGGCAGCGGTCCGACGGGGCTCGTTCGCGGGCAGATCGTGCAGGGAAATGCGGTGCGGCCGCCCGTGGCGATCGAATTGCGCGTGAAGGGAAACGACATCGTAGCGGTGCGGTTGGAGTGAGCGCGATCACTGCGCTCCAGAATTTATTTCGATTGCTTCTCTTGTCTTACCGGGCTTCCTTCGCAACCTGGGCGGCGCAGCGCTCCACTTCCCGGTTCATTTTTCCCGCGAGTATCATCGCCACCATTTTTTGATCCGCCAGCCAAGACCAGAGCGGATGGCCAAATGTCGCCGGACGATTGTGCTCGACGAAGAAGTGCGAAAACCACGCGAGCGCGTACGGAACGGCAAGCGCCAAAAGAAGCAGCCACGGCCGGCGGAGAAAAATGGCCAGCGCCACGATCGTCCAGCCGGTCAACGTACCCACGGAGTGAAAGAATCGCGTAAGCGGCTGGCGGTGCGCCAGGACGTAAACCGGCCAGAAATCGCCGAACGTCGAGGAGTCCTGCATGGCGGGGATTCTAGCGTAAGCCGGGCCGAAGGCAAGCCGCAATCAATGCCACGTGGAAACACGCCACTCCCCCGCCCAGTTCCGGACGAGGAAGTGGCGCCTGCAGCGAATTCGCGTTCCCGTTAATCGGTCAACTCCTCCACGGAATTCGCAATCATAACCGGCTGCCCGGTGGAGGGATTGATCAGGATAAAGCCCACGACGCGGATGGAAATCGGCTGCGTCCCCGTGAGCGCCGAAAGGCCGCTCAGGTTGATGAAGTTCGTCGCATTCGTGGTCAAGACGGTCAGCGGGCTGGGGAGCAGCACTCCGGCCGTCCAATCGTCGTTCAATTGGAAGCTGCCTGCGTTCCCCGAATTGATGACGGTGCTGCCGGGCACCCACGCCCCCGCCTGGCCCTGGCGGCGAAGCACGACGCGGTGCACGGTCAGCGTGTCGACTCCATTCGACTCGGTGAGTTTTCCTCCGACGTCCACCCGCTGCCCGGCGGCCATCGCTGAATTATTGAAGAGCAGCGTGGACAGCGGCAAGATGATGTGGCCGATGCGGTAAACTTCCGTTCCGTTCAAATTGAGCGTCTCGATCTCCCCGTCGGAAATTCCGTTGATGTCGGGCAATTCGTAGCGGACGTAAAGATCCGCTTGCGTCGCCGGACCGGAAGGCGGCCGGATGCTGGTCAGAAGTCCGCCGAGAACGAAGCCGTCGGTGGAGACCACCTCGACCTCGGAGGCGTTGATATCCTTCGAGACGGGATCCAGTTGCCCGGAAATTGAAAGAACGGTGTTGGTGGTGTAGTCGCTGACGGGGATATCCGAATCATCCATCGTCGTGTTGCCGCCGGTTTCCACCGTCCACTGGCGTCCCTTCGGCCCCTGAACGACGAACGTGTTCGGGCTAGTCGTGCCGACAAACCCGGCGTGAAATTCGTCAATCGAAACGTTGGAATCGTCGGCGGCCAGCAGGGCCATGTGGAAGACGGGATTTACGGCGCCCGTAATCTGGCCGTTCTGGTCGGTCTGAAGCGACTGGCGGAGATCGAATTCCATGCGGAGGCCGACAAGGTCATTGTCCTGCAGCACGAACGGATTGGCGAACTGGACCGTGACGCTCTGCGTCGAAAGCGTGCCGTTGATCGTCGTGATCGCGGGAGGATTCTGAGTGGTATCGATGAAACCGATCACGGGCGAAGAAATCATAACCGTCGCCGACGTGTAAGTTCCGGTTGGAACGGCGTTCAAATCGAGCAACTGGTGCAAGCCGCTCAATTGCGCGAAATCCACGACCTGCGGGTTCGTCAGCACCGGAATGTTATTGGTCCCGTTGTTTATCGTCACGCCGGTCACCATGAGTTGGCAGGAAACGACGCTCGGAAGCGGAGCGTCCGTGCCAACCGTAAATATGGAGCCCGTTTCCTGCTGAGCCGTTCCGCCGCCGTTCCCGCTCGAGCTGCAACTGGAAAGGGCGGCGACCGTGAGCAGACACACGACCGCTGATAGAATTTTGCAATTCCGCATGACATGTCTCCTTGTCGAAGTACGAAGAAAACCGCGGGCCGAAACCCCTGTTCCGGCGCTGTTAGTCGAACCCGCGGGTGCCGAAAAAGTTGTGCGTAGAATTCACGGCAAAAGGCCGCGGGACGCGGAAGGGGTGATGCGTCCGGCAAAAGGAAGATTTCGTTTCCCCGGCAATGGGCACCTTTTGGCAATCGACGCGCATCGTAGTAGGCTGAGATAATTAAGGATGGGTTTCGGGCGGTGCGGGCGCCCGCGGGTTCAAATTTCTTGAGATATCCGGGAGGAATGGGAATGCGCACCAGGCCGGTGCTTTCGATGGCAGTGCTGGCGGCGCTGATTGCGTTCGGCGGATGCAGCAAAGGACCGAACGACGCGGGCATCGTCACCAGCATCAAGTCGGAAATGTTTTCGGACCCGCAGTTGAAGGATTCGTCGCTGCAAGTGAGCTCGGAGAAAGGAGTGGTCACGCTCGCGGGCACGGTCTCGAGCGATGCCGCCCGCCTCGACGCCTATAAGATCGCCTCGCAAACCTCCGGCGTGACGAAGGTCAACGACCAGATGACCGTGCAACCGGAACAAGCCGCCGCGCCCGCCGAAGCGACGCCTCCGAAACCCGAAGCCAAACCCGAACCCGAGCCGAAACCGATCAAGAAAAAGCGAGCCGCGAAGCGCGAGGTGGCCGACGATGTCCAACCGCCGCCGGAGGAAAGCCCGGCCCCGCCTCCGCCGGCTCCCGAACCTGCTCCTGCGCCCGCTCCGGAACCAGCGCCGGCGCCCGCTCCACAACCCACCCCTCCGCCTCCTCCCCCACCGCCTCCGCCGCCGCAGCCCAAGCAAGTGGAAATTCCCGCGGGAACGAGCATCACGATTCGCATGATCGACAGCATCGATTCCAGCGTGAATCAAGCCGGAGAAATCTTCCATGCGTCGCTGGATGCGCCGATTGTGATCGACAACGAAGTGGTGGTACCGCGCGAAGCGGATGTGTACGTGCGGTTGGTCAGCGCGAGCTCTGCCGGGCGTATGACCGGAAAAAGCGAATTGCACCTCGAGCTCGTGAAGCTCGAATTTCAGGGCCGCTCCTATCCCCTCGTGAGCAGCACATATTCCCTGGCCGGAAGTTCGCGGGGCGCGAACACCGCGAAGAAAGTCGGCGCGGGAGCGATTTTCGGAACGCTGCTTGGCGCAATCGCCGGCGGCGGGAAGGGCGCGGCCATCGGCGCGGCGGCAGGAGCGGGCGGCGGCGCCGTGTGGAACGGATTGACGCACGGGAAACAGGTGAAAATCCCGTCGGAAACGAAGCTCGATTTTCAGCTGGACCAGCCGACCACGGTGACCGTCCAGCCGCGAGCGACCTCGACCGCCAGCAACGCCAACTAAACCATTCCATGAGGCTCTTCGGCCGGGAACCAAATTCACGCCGGTACCGGCCATTGGCCTTTCTTGCGGGTTCTCTTCGCGTTTCCCCACTCGATTCGCCGCTTGCGCCCGGGGTGTCCCTTGTTTACGATGAAATGCGCACACGGACATGATCGGCGAAACCATTTCGCACTACAAAATCATCGAGCCCCTCGGCAGCGGCGGGATGGGCCAGGTCTACCGGGCCGAGGATACGAGGCTGGGCCGCCAAGTGGCCCTCAAATTTCTTTCGGCGGAGCTGACGCGCGATCCCGTATCGCTCGAACGATTTCAGCGGGAGGCGCGGTCGGCCTCTTCATTGAATCATCCTGGAATCTGCACCATCTACGACTTGGGAGAGCACGACGGGCGTCCTTTTCTCGTCATGGAGGTTCTCGAAGGGCAGACTCTGCGGGAGAGGATTTCCGGGCGTCCGGTCAATACGGACGCGCTGCTTGATTACGGCGCTCAAATCGCGGACGCTCTGGATGCGGCGCATGCCCGGGGAATCGTGCACCGCGACATCAAGCCCGCGAACATTTTCCTCACCACGAGAGGCCAGGCGAAAATCCTCGATTTCGGCCTGGCGAAACAGACCGCGCGGCGAATCGCCGAGACCGTGGGAGTCTCGACGGCGGCGAATCCGACGACGGACAACCTTCTCCTCACGAGCCCCGGCTCGGCGCTGGGAACCGTGGCCTATATGTCGCCGGAGCAAGCGCGCGGGGAGGAATTGGATGCCCGCACGGACCTGTTCAGCCTCGGCGCCGTCCTGTACGAGATGGCGACGGGCCAGCCGGCGTTCACGGGCGGGACGTCCGCGATCATTTTCGATTCGATTTTAAATCGCACTCCTCCCTCTCCGCTTTCCCTGAATCCGAACCTTCCTCCGAAGCTCGAAGAAATTATCGGCAAGGCCCTCGAAAAAGACCGGGATTTGCGGTACCAGACTTCCGCCGAGGTGAGAGCCGATCTGAAGCGTCTGAGGAGAGATTCGGATTCGTCGCGCGTAAATTCGGGATCGGCGACCGCGTGGACCCGGACCTCCGAAAAAACCCCGGGAGCGGGAAGCGGGGCGGAACAAAAAGCCTCTACCGCCGTGGAGACCGCGACGGCAAGCAGCGTGGCCTCCGGCGGCCGGCTGTGGAAATGGATCAGTGTCGCGGCGATCCTTTGCGCTCTGACGGCTGCGGGCGCGTTCCTTTACCACGAAAAATACGGGCACCACGAAGAGACATCCTTCGCGCAGATGACGATTACCCCCGTGACTTCGTCGGGAGAGGTCCACACCGCGACGATTTCGCAGGACGGAAAGTGGCTCGCCTACGTTTCCGATGAAAACGGAGAACACGGCATCTTCGTGCGGCAGCTTGCCACTGGAAGCGTGGCTCAGGTCGTGCCCGGTTCCGAGGGAGAAGTGATGGGTCTCACGTTTTCTCCCGACGGGAACTATATCTACTACACGAAAAACTCGGAAGGCACGGGGCTGAGCACGCTGTTTCAAATTCCTTCGCTTGGCGGCACACCCCGTCAGCTGATCGTGGACATAGACAGCCCCGTGACTTTTTCTCCCGACGGTAAGCAGATTGCGTTTATCCGGGATTCCACCGTGGCCAAGACGTCAAAGCTCCTGATCGCCAACTCGGACGGGTCGGGAGAGAAATCGGTTGTCACGGCGGAATTTCCATTGATGTTTTCGACGGCGGGCCCGGCTTGGTCGCCGGATGGAAAATCGATAGCCGTGGCGAAAGCGACCAGCGGCGATTTGATGACCTTTCAGATCGAAACCGTTTCCGTAGCCGGGGGCGCCGAAACACGCGTCGGATCGCGCACCTGGACGAATCCGCGCCAATTAGCGTGGCTCCCGGACGGTTCGGGGATTATTTTCCCCGCGACCGAAGACAAGATGTCGTTCAACGCTCAGATTTGGGATTTGAACTATCCCGACGGAAGCGCGCGCCGGATCACGAATGATTTGAACTACTACACGGGTGCGACCATCACGGGAGACGGTTCCACGCTCGCCACCGTGCAACTGACTTTTGCCGGCAGCCTGTGGCAGACGCAGTTCGAGAGCACCGCTTCGCTGAGTCCTCCGAAACAGATTACTTCGGGGATCCAGCGCGCGGACGGATTGGTGGGAGTGACGTGGCCGGCGCAAGACCTGATCTTGTACGCCTACTACACGTCGGGATCGGTAAATCTGGCGGCGGCGAACCCGGACGGGAGCAACCTGCGCGACATCAGCATGCGCCGGGGCATGCCGCTCTTCCCCTCGGCATGCGGCGACGGCAAACATATCGTGCTGACATTGAACCAGCTCGACCATGGAATGTCCGTGTGGCGCGCCAACCTGGACGGCAGCGATTTGAAACAGCTTACGAACGGGCCTCTGGACGTGTGGCCGAATTGCTCGGCGGATGGAAAGTTCGTGGTGTACGACACGGCACTGGGCGCTAATCCGGTCTTGATGAAGGTGGGAATTGACGGCGGCGCCCCGGTTCAACTGAGCCGCGACATGATGCAATTTCCGGTGATCTCTCCGGACGGCAGCGAGATCCTGGCGTCGTATCAAGCCGATCCGGCCCAGCCCGCAAAACTTGCGATCCTGGGCGTCAACGGCGGGGAAATTCGGACGTTGATCGACGTCCCGCCGCAAATGACGCTGGGTGGCGACGGTGGAACCACGCTGGCATGGGCCAAGGATGGGAAGACGATTTTCTACGTCGTCAACCAGGAAGGCGCTTCGACGCTGTGGGCGCAGGGCCTGCCGGCGACGGGCGCAGCCCTGCCCAAGGCGCGGCAAGTGATGAGTTTCGGCCACGGAGTGGTTTGGGCGTATGCGATATCGCCGGACGGGCGGCAAATCGTCTATTCGCTCGGAAGTCCAGTGACCGACGCCGTGCTGATTTCGCATTTCCACTAGGCTGGAGGAGGCCGGCCGGAGAGCCGGAGTTAGCCCGCCGCGGCCGCCTTCGCCATTTCCGAGTGAGCCACGCAGAATTCGACGAGCCGCGATTCCACCCAGAAACGCCCTTCCCGGTTTTTCCCGTTCTCGATTCCCTGCCGCGCGACGAATCCGCAGTGGCCTCCGTGGCGGGGAGAGACAAACGTGATATTCGGATTTTCGCGGAACGCGGCGAAATCGAACGACTCGATGGGAACGAAGGGATCGTCCTGCGCGGTGAGGACGAGCGCCGGCCGCGCGATGGAGGCGACAACGTTCTTGGCGCTCGACTGCGCGTAGTAATCGGCGGCGTCGCGAAATCCGCAAAATTTCGCGGTGATCACGTCGTCGAATTCGCGCACGCTGCGGACCGATGCCAGCGGCCGAATCTCCGCGGCGGGATAGCGGTCTGAAAAGAGGCCGGCTTTGTAGCGCATGCGCCGCCGGAGGTTGCGGACGAAATGCCACTGATAGATGAAATTTTCGGGCCTGGAGAGGGCGTCGGCGCAGGCGGCCAGATCGAGCGAAGGCGCCACGGCAACCACCGCGCGAAGTTCGGCGGGCGCTCCGGCGCCCCATTCGCCGGCCATTTTGAGCACCAGATTCCCGCCCATGGAAAATCCCGCGGCGAATATTTCCGGCAGGGCGTCGCGGACAATCAGCTCGGAGATCACCGTGCGTATGTCCACGCTCAACCCGGAATGGTAGAGCGTGGGCGTCAGCCGCTCCGTCCCGCCGCAGTTGCGCTGGTTGAGCCGCAAAACGTTGAACCCCGCGAGCCAGGCTTTCTCGGCCGAGCCGAGCATATAGCCCGATTCGCTCGAACCCTCGAGACCGTGCAATAGAACCAGAGTGGAATGAGACGATGGATCGGGCTGCCAGTGGCAATCGGCGCGGACTTGCGTGCCCGGCTCCGTGGTAAACAGCCGCGGCCGGGAGGCGGGCAGGCTCGGATATGACCTGCGCCAGAAAACAGCGGCGAGAGTCATGGCGTGGGGATTTTTCAGGAGGAACGGCGGATCGAACTCTTTCACCATGAACCATGGTAAGGATTGAGGCGAAATGGCGCAAGGAGCTTCGGGCGGGCGCCGGGCGCGGCCGCTTGATTTCGCCGCGTGGCGCGCATAAAATAAACTTTTACGTCATGAAAAAACTTTTGAACATGGGATCCTGACCTCCGCCCAGCGATGTTTGCTGGGCTTTGGCGTATTCAGGGGCATTTTTGACCGACAGGAGAGATGGATGATTGACGGAATTCCCCAGGGATTGACGTTTGACGACGTGCTGCTGCTGCCGGGAAAATCCTCGGTGCTGCCCGCGCAGGCGGACACGCGAACCTGCCTGACCCGCCGGATCGCCATCAACATTCCCATCGTGGCGGCGGCGATGGATACGGTGACGGATTCGCGGCTGGCCGTGGCGCTCGCGCGGCAGGGCGGAATCGGCTTCATTCACCGCAATATGTCCATCGAGCGGCAAGCCGAGGAAGTGGACAAGGTGAAACGGTCGGAAAGCGGGATGATCGTAGACCCGGTGACGATCGCGCCCGAAATGTCCGTCCGCCAGGCGCTCGAAATCATGACCAAATACAAAGTTTCCGGCCTTCCCGTCACGCGCGGCCCGAAGCTTGTGGGAATTCTGACGAATCGCGACCTGCGATTCGAGCGCAATCTCGACCAGCCCGTCAGCAACGTGATGACCAAGGAGAACCTGGTCACCGTCCCCGTGGGAACCACGCTGGAAGACGCTGAAAAAATCCTCCAAAAGCACCGCATCGAAAAACTGCTGGTCGTTGACAAGGATTACGGGCTGAAAGGCCTCATCACTGTCAAGGACATCCAGAAAAAAATGGAATTTCCGCTGGCGACGAAAGACGACCACGGCCGGCTGCGCGTCGGCGCGGCGATCGGAGCCACGGGAGACTACCTCGAGCGCGCGCAGGAATTGGCGCGGGAGAAGGCCGACGTCCTGGCGATCGACACGGCGCACGGCCACACGTCGCGCGTGATGGAGGCGATCCGCGACGTGAAGCGGAAGCTGCCGGACGTGCAACTCGTGGCCGGAAATGTCGCCACGGCGGAAGGCACGCGCGATTTGATCGCGCTGGGTGTGGACGGGCTCAAGGTGGGAATCGGGCCGGGATCGATTTGCACGACGCGCATCGTCACCGGAATCGGCGTGCCGCAAATCACCGCGATTTTGGAGTGCGCGGGAGCGGCGAAGGGCTCGGGAGTGCCGGTGATCGCGGATGGCGGGATCAAATTTTCCGGCGACATCACCAAAGCGATCGCCGCCGGAGCGGCGTCTGTGATGATCGGCGGATTATTTGCAGGAACGGAGGAATCGCCCGGCGAGACGATTCTCTACCAGGGAAGAACTTTCAAATCCTACCGCGGCATGGGCTCACTCGGCGCGATGGAGGCTGGATCGGCGGACCGCTACGCGCAGGAGGGCTCCGAGCGCGGCAAGACGGTGCCAGAAGGCATCGAAGGCCAGGTGCCGTATAAAGGGCCGCTCGCGGCGCTGGTGGATCAGCTTGTCGGCGGGCTCCGAAGCGGGATGGGATACACCGGCTCGATGAATCTCACCGAGCTTCAGGAAAAGAGCCAGTTCGTGCGCATCTCGCAAGCCGGGCTGAGAGAAAGCCACGTCCACGACGTGATTATCACGCGCGAAGCGCCGAATTACCGGCTGGAATAATGCCGCGAGATCCGAAAACAATCGCCGGATGCGGGCGTCCCCGGGGCGCGGGGGAAGCGCGGAAATGCCGTGGCTAAAACGGTGGGGGCCGGCGCTGGCCTGGGCCGTGGTCATTTCCGGCTTTTCCACCAGCCTGTTCACGGCGCAAAACACCGGCAGCGTCATCATCCCCGTCCTGCACTGGATTTTTCCGGGTTTCTCGCCCGGCACGCTCTCCGTCATTCATTTTGCAATCCGCAAATGCGCTCACTTCACGGAATATTTTATTCTCAGCTGGCTCATTTTGCGCGGCCTGCGCGGTGAAATGAAAGTGACGAAAGTTCACTGGGCGCTCTTGACGATTTTTCTCGTGTTTGGATACGCGGCGCTGGACGAGTTTCATCAATCGTTCGTCCCCGGCCGGACCGCGGCGTTTCGCGACGTGCTGCTCGACACGTCCGGAGGAATCACGGCTCAGGTGGTCGCGGCATTGCTGATGTTGCTGGCGGGCGCCCGCGAGCGTCGCAAGGAGCGGGAAGCCGGCGAATTCGTGCATCGGGATTCCCGCTGAAATTCTGACTTTCCATCAAGGAGCGTGCCATGTCCCGGCAAACCATTCGAACGGCCCTGGCGTGCGCGGTGATGCTGCTCGCGGCAACCGCCGCCCGCGCCGCGGGTCCGGTTCACTACGATCTGAAATTCGAGCGCCCCTCGACTCACCTGCTCGATGTGACCATACAGGACGACTCGCTCGCCGGCCCGGCCGTGGACTTCGCGATTCCGGATTGGGCCCCGGGCTCGTATTACCTCGAGAACTATTCCGCCAACGTGCAGCGGTTTCGCGCGCGAACGCCGGACGGCAAGGAGCTCGCCTGGAAGAAAACGGACAGCCAGACCTGGCGCATCGATCTGGCGGGAGCGAAATCGGTGGTGGTGGAGTATCAGATCTACGCCAACACCCTGCAGAACAACATCGCGCAGTACAACGAACTCCACGCTTTCATCGGCGGCCCTTCAGTCTGGATGTACCAGGTGGACGGAAAAGACCGGCCGGTGACCCTTTCGATTTCCGTTCCGCAAGGATGGCGCGTGGCCACGGGCATGGAGCACACTTCGGCCGCCACTTTCGACGCGGCGAACTACGACACGTTTGCCGATTGCCCGCTCGAGATTTCCGATTTCCAGGAAAAGGATTTCGAAGTCCTGGGCACGAAATACCACGTGATCGTCCACGACGTCATGGGGCAGAAGGATTTCACGCAATTCACCAACGATTTGCAGAAAATCGTGGCGACGATCGTCCCTCTGTTCCAGACGGTTGCGGGAAAAGAAAATCAGGCCGCCCCCTTTCCGGAGTATTACTTTCTGTTTCACATTTGGCCCAAGGCGGGCGGGGGCCTCGAGCATCTGGATTCGACGCAGATTGATTTCCGGACGGATTGGGACAGCCAGGACCCGGCCGGCGGCTTTGCAAACCAGTACGATTTGAAGCTGTTCGTCGCGGCGCACGAATTTTTTCACGCCTGGAACGTGAAGCGGCTGCGCCCGCGTCCTCTGGGCCCGTTCGACTACACCCGAATGGTCCACACACCGTCGCTCTGGATCTCCGAGGGTTTGACGAGCTATTACGGAGAACTCGCGGTTGTGCGGGCCGGGCTGATCACGCCGCAGCAATACCTGGACACGATTGGAAAGCTGATCACCAAATTCGAACAGGAACCCGGGCGGACCGAGCGCAGCATCGAGGACACGAGCTGGGACACGTGGTACAACGGCACGGTCAAACAGGACAACAACCTCCAGAACACCGATTACTCCTATTACGACGGCGGGCAGATCATGGGCCACGTCCTCGACTTCGCCATCCGCCAGGCCACCAACAATCAGAAGACTCTCGACGACTGGATGCGCCTTCTCTATTTGCGGTACGCGCTTCCCAACCCCGGATTCGAGCCCGAGGATCCCGTCCGCGCCGCCAACGAGGTCGCCGGAAAGGACGTCAGCGATCTCTTCCGGAAATACATCAGCGGAAAAGATCCGATTCCCTACGCCGAGTATTTCGCATACGCGGGGATTTCCGTCGAGAAGAAGCTCGATCCCGCAAAACCCTGGATTGGAGCGGCCACCGACAAGGGCGACGATGGCAAGGCCGTGGTCAAGAACGTGATTCCGGGGAGCCCCGCGGAAGCGGCCGATCTCGAAAAAAACGACGTGATTCTCGCCGTGGATGGGCGGACGGCGGATTCCGACGAAGCCGCGCGCATCCTCTCCGCGCATAAGCCGGGCGACACCATCACTTTTCTCGTCGAGCGTCTTGGCCGCGTGCAGGAGATTTCCATGAAGGCTATTTCCAGCCCTTACTACACCTACACCCTGAAGCCGATGGACAAGATGACGCCGTCGCAAAAGGCGATTTACGATTCTTGGATTGCAAAGATGTAGAGGCGGACGGTTAAAGAGCAAACGGCAACGCGGGATTGCCCGCTGGGCAAACGGCTATATACTTCCTGCGGTACGCGATATCCACCTACAACATTCTTCGAATGTGGAGCGATCCACGAGGACGAGGGTGGTGAAGGCAACCCCCACCTCAAGAGTGAGCGTCGAGGAGCGCGAAGGGGAACGCAAGAAGCAAGGACTGCCGCCGCGCGTCGGCATCCTCCCTCACTCCGCCGTCGCCGCCGAAGAAGAGCGTTGGGAGGCGGAGCAGGAACGAAAGAAGCGACGTGCCAAGAAGCGCCCGAACGCCAAGCGCCGCGCAGGAGGACGCTCATGACACGCATCACCCCCGAGGAACGCGGAGAGATTGAGAGGCGCAGCAAGCAGCGGGAGGAACGGCTGCGCAGGAAGTATCCCGAGGTCCACGGCAAGGTTGTGGACTTCATCACCCACACCATCGATGACGGAACGCTGTACTTCACCGTCCGCTTCGAGGACAAGACGAGCTTCTCTCTCCGCTACGCCTGCGACATGTTCGCCGTTGGAGCTGACCTCAGCGATTGGCAGAGTGGAGACTTCCACATCCTTCGCGAGTACATGAAGCCGATTCCGAGATGACCCGATGGACGGCTGTTTTTTATTAGCTGCGGGGTTTTCCTGCCAGCCGCTCGGCAGCCTTCTGGAGCTTAGCCGCGTCCGCGCGGTCAATGATGGCCTGCATCCCTTCCTCGGTCAGCTTCTCGCCCTGGGCCAGCTTGTAAAACGCATTGAGCAGGATCGTACGCAGCGCCAGGACTTCCGCCAGCACGATTTCCTCGGTGCGCCTTCCGTCCGCTTCGCGCAGCAACACCTCGCGCACCCATTCGCCGAGAGTGCGGCCTCAGGCCAGGGCTTCCAGCCGCGCGTATTCTTCTTCACTCACCTTCGTGCCGACGGATTTTCTGCGGAAAACTGACTTCACCATGCGAACCTCCCTGCTCCAGGATCGAACCGCGCAGCGTAGCAGGAAGCTTTCAAAATCAACAAGTTCGCATGTAGGAACTTCCGGCGCTCCCGAGCGCCCGAAAGCGCGCATCCCGCGTGTTTTGTTTGGTTACCCTGCGGGAACCGCAGGTTGCTGTGCAGCACCCATTCTGGGGTGATCTGATGAAAGCGCTGCTAGCGCTTCGTGGTCGCGATACGTTGTTGTCGCGCCACAGGAGGTGCAAGAATGCAGCAGTTCATCGGATGCGACGCACACAAGAGGTTTTCGGTATTTGTGGCTGTGGATGAGCGG
>DATJTF010000010.1:0-101410 GCA_035503815.1 Verrucomicrobiia bacterium | reverse complement strand
TGGTTGCGGGGGTTGGATTTGAACCAACGACCTCCGGGTTATGAGCCCGACGAGCTACCAGGCTGCTCCACCCCGCGAACCTATTCTAGCGAACGAACTGTGCGGGGTCAAATCCCGGCCAGATAAAAGAATGGATGCGCTGGCCTGCTGATTTACCACGAACTGTAAGGCGTTCCCTTGAACGGCGAAACCTTATCGGAGGCCGAGTGCACGTCCACGATTCCGATCGTCGATTGATCCGGGTCCACAATCGTATCGCCGCTCACCGTCACCCAGTCCTGCTGGCCGGTCATAGGGTCCACGGGAATTACGCGCAGATATCCGGCGTCTTTCAAATCGTCGAGCGAGCTCGGCGCGGCATCTTTGTCGGCCGTGTAGTGGTCGATCGCGTCACGCATCGTTTCCAGATCCTGGGCCAGAACAGCCTCTCGCGAAGCGGTCAGAGCCGATGTATATCGTCCCGCGGCGATCGAGGCGAGAATCACGATGATGGCCATCACGATCATCAATTCGATCAGCGTGAAGCCCGCTTGTTGTTCCGTTTTTTCGCGTCCTTGAATCATGGCGATACCATTAAGCCTCTTCCGCTCTACCAATCGGAGTATTTCGTCCCGTCCAGCGCCGTTCCCGTCGATTTCGAGTATACGTCGAAGACGTCCTGCCCTCCCCATTCCGTCGCGTCTGGATCATCTTGAACAGAGCGCAGGCCCCAATCTTTGTTACCGGTCATGGGGTCCACGGGAATCGCGCGAAGAAAACGCAGCTTGCGGTCCTTGGCTTGGGTCATGGGCACGCCCCTAACCAGCGTATCCAGATCGGCCGGATAATTCTCCGAGCCCGCCTGCGTTTGGATGAGGTTCTTGTCCGCGGCGTCCTTGTACCTGTCAATCGCGTCGCGCATTTCACGAAGGTCGTAGCGGAGTTCGCTTTCCTTGTGCTCCCGGATGACCATGCGGGCCATTGGCAGGGCCATGGTGGCCAAAAGCATCAGGATCGAGCAGGCCACCAGAAGTTCCAGGAGAGTCATTCCCGCCGGGGGTTGATTCACATCGCATTTTTGTGGACGCAACCGGGAGGTTTTCGCCGATCGGAGGAACCTTTGGATGGGCCTGCGTAACATGACTCACTTCACCTGAACAGTTGCCACTCCTGCGACCATGGGGATCGACTGCTGTTGCGAATTGTGGGCATTGACCATCACGACTTGCAGAGGAGAACTTCCCGAAGCCAGTGCCCGGACAGTAATTCCCAGCAATGTCCCGCTCCCGCTCACACCAGGAGTGTTCGGTTGGCGCGTCGCGGAAACGATCAGCTGTCCCCGCTGTTGGTCGATACGCTGGACGATGGCAATCTCCTGCGTTCCGCCCGACAGGAAACCACCATTGCGAACGTCCTCCACCTGCAGGACCGCGGGATTGTATTGAATCATCAGCGGAATGGAATATAGGTCGCTCACATTGTTGACGACGAGGCCCAGCGTAACGGTGTCGCCGGGCTTGATCGTGGTGTTGTCCGGCTGAAATTGGAGTTGAGTTGTGGTGGAGGGTGCAGCCGGTTGCGATTGCGACGCCGGCCGAGTTGACGGCTGGCCTGCGGGAGGCGGCGTCGCGGCTGCAGGCAGAGGTGCAACGCCTGGGGCAGCGGGGGACGGAGCGGCAGCCGCGCCCTGCGGGGCGGTCTGCGGCGCGACAGGAGAGTATGGTTGCGACGGATTCTGCGCTCCCTGCGACTGAGGCTCCTCATCGTCATGGTACACACGTACGTTCGAGTCCGTGCCGGCAGCCAAAGGCCGCAGATCGTCAGCCGTAATCGTGGGCATGCGGATCACGTGCGGCGTCAAGACGATCAAAACTTCGTTATCCTCGACCTCGTTGCTATTGTTTGAGAAGAGGTAGCGGAACATGGGAATCTCGCCGATTCCGGGAATCCCATTGATGTTCTTGATCTGATCGCGCTCGATCAATCCGCCCAATATGCTAACTTCCCCCTCTTTCAGCCGCACGTCGTGCTCCACTTTGCGCTGGCTGATGATTGGCTGGTTGATTCCGCCGATGCTGCTGGTGCCGGAGATCTGCGAAACTTCGACGCTAAGTTTCATGCTGACGTCGCCGTTGGGATGAACGTGAGGCGTCACGTCGATATTCACGCCGACGTCAATGTACTGGAATTGAGTGTTGACCAGCGGATTCACCACACCGGCTCCGCTGCCGACTCCCACTCCGACACCCGCCTGAAAGCTTCCCGTCGCTACCGGAACGCGATCCCCGATTTTCAGCGTCGCCTTTTCACCGTCCGTCACGCGAACTTCCGGATCCTGAATGATCCGCGTCGCGTTGTCGGTCAGAATGGCGCTGGCCGTTGCCCCGGGGAGCGTGAGGCTGTAATCCGCCGAGGCCAAGTGCTTCAAATTATTCAGCGTAATTTGCGCGGTCGAAGTCGAAGAAGTCGAAGAACTGCTGCTCGAACTCGAGCAGTTCGTGTTCGTCGAGCTGGTGCTGTTGTAGGGTTGAACGGAGCATCGCGGCGTGAAAGTTAACCCCACACTTTGCCCGGGCAGGATTCCCAGATCGCGCAGACGGTCGCGGTTCGCCGTGAGCACTTCCACGTGAATCAGCACTTCCGGGCGGGGTTTGTCGATGTCGCGGATGATTTTCGCGGCGAGCGCCAGCTTGTCAGGCGTTTCCCGCACGACAATCGCATTCTGCGAGTTCACTTGTGTGACGCGATGTAAATCGAGAAGTTGGCGGAGCCCGGTCACTACCTCCGTCAGATCCTGCGGCGTGTCCGTATTGGAAAGATAAAATGTGCGGACTTCCTCGTCTTCCAAATCCTTGCGCTTCTGCGGCGTGTCCGGAGCCACAAAAATCACGTTTTCCGTCAGCGGCTTCCAGAACGACTTGCTCTCCAGACAGATAGCGTCCAGGGCCTGCTCAAGCGTGACGTTCGGCAGCTCAACGGTAATTCTGCGGGATGTGAAGTCTGGATCGAACAGGACGCTGAGCCCGGCTAGTTTGCCTACCGTTTCGAAAACCACACGCGCGTCGTTGGTCATTTTCAAGTTGATGGGTTCGCGCGAAAGCGGCTTGAGCTCGGGAGGAGCCGAGAGCAGGTCTTCATCTTCCGGCGGATTCAGGTTCGGGCGGTTGCCGGCTTGCGAGGCTTGTTGCGCGGCAATGGCCTGCATGGTCTGGCTGATTTCCTGCTCGGCGGTGACGTTTGAGGGGTCCAGCGCCTGCCCCTTTTCAAATTCGGCCAGGGCCAGCTGCAAGTCTCCCGCCTTCAGCGCCTTTTGCCCTTGTTCGACGTGGTACTGGCCCGCCTCGAAATGCATCCGGGTGGCTCGGAGTTTGAACTCGACGTTGGTGGGATCGGTGCGGAGAGCGCGCTCGTAATGGATCAGCGCGGTGTCGTAGTCATTGATCGCTTCCGCTTTGCGGCCAGCGTCATACTCTTGATTTGCCTTGGGGCAGCCCGCCAAAAGAATTGCGGCAATGGCCAAGCATGGAATCCAAAACTTGCGGCGCAAACAGACCCTCCGCGGGAGGCTGGCGTAACCTCGAAAGTGTAGCATTCGGACTGGGATGCGGCAAGGAACCCGGTCCGTTGCCGTAGCCACGTAATAAAACCCGGGTTACGGGAGTTTCACTCGAAAATTAAAATACGTGTGGTTCAATGCGGAACCCCGCCTCTTTCTGTCACTTGCGGGCCACTCCCGTGGCGGCTATCATGGAGTTTGACGTGCCGACGCCGAAAAAGAAATCAGACCGTGAAGGGATAAAAATCGTCGCGCAAAACCGCGCGGCCTCCTATAACTATCATCTCCTCGATAAGCTCGAAGCGGGAATGGTGCTGGTGGGGACGGAGGTCAAGAGCTTGCGGGAGGGGAAGGGGACGCTTCGCGAGGCCTACGCCGAGGTCAAGGTCGGCGAGGCTTGGCTTTTGAACTCGCACATCCCCGAATACCAGCCTGGAGGGTTTCGGAACCACGACCCTCTGCGGAAAAGAAAGCTTCTCCTGAACCGGCGCGAAATCGAAAAGCTGCTGGTCCAGACGCAGCAAAAAGGCATGACTATCGTTCCGCTGAAGATTTATTTCCGGGACGGAATCGCCAAATGTGAACTCGCCGTTGCGAAGGGAAAGAAATTCCACGACCGCCGCGAGGACGTCAAACGCAGGGAAGCCAAACGCGAAGCCGACGAAGCGATGTACCGCTCGCGCCGGCGATGAGAATGAAAGGGAGCCATGGAAATTCGCATTGAGACGCAGCCATTTTCTTCCGTATCTACGGACGCTCTGGTCACGTTTGTATTCGACGAAGACAACAAGTGGGGCGACGTGCTGGGTGAAATTGACGGCAGCATGCGGGGAAAGCTGGGGCAGCTGGGATCGAGCGGCGAAATTACGGGGCGATCGCTCGAACTTTCCCTCATCCATTTTCCCGAAGGTCTGGGAGCGCAACGGCTCTTGCTGGTGGGGGCGGGGAAGCGCGACAAATTCAACGCCGGCGACCTGCGCAAAATCGCGGGAACGGCACTTCGGCACTTGAAGTCGCGCGGAGTGAAGACTTTCGTTTTCTTGACGCGCGAAGGTTTCGGAGGACCGCAGGCCGCGCAAGCGGCCGCCGAAGGACTGATCGTCGCCGATTTCGAATCGGACAAGTACAAATCCGAAAAAAAGAATGGGAAAGAAATTCAGTCCGTGGGGCTGGCAGGTTTCGACGCCGGGCAGGGAGCCGAGCTGGAAGCGGCCGTGGACCGTGCGCGAGTGATCGCGGAATCGATGAATTTCGCCCGCGACCTCATCAACGAGCCCTCGAACCGGCTGACGCCGCGCATCCTCGCCGCCAAAGCGGAAGCAATGTCCAAGGAAACGGGGCTGGGAATCGAGATTCTCGACGAGCGCAAGATTGCCGAACTGAAAATGGGAGCGCTGATCGGCGTGGCGCAAGGCAGCATCGAGCCTCCGCGCGTTATTGTCGTCCGCTATACCCCTGAAAACGCCAAGCCGGGAGCCCCGGTTCTCGGATTGGTCGGCAAAGCCGTGACGTTCGACACGGGAGGGATTTCCATCAAGCCCGCGAACAACATGGAAAAAATGAAATACGACATGGGCGGGGGAGCGACAATGCTCGGCGCGATGCGCGCTCTCGCGTATTTGAAGCCTCCCATCCCCGTCATAGCCGTGGTTCCCTCGACGGAAAATATGCCGGGAGGACGGGCACAGAAGCCGGGCGACGTGCAAGTCTCGATGTCCGGCAAGACGATCGAGGTGATCAACACGGATGCGGAAGGGCGGCTGATCCTGGCCGACGCCATCACGTACGCGAAAAAGCTGGGCGTGACGCACATCATTGACGCAGCCACGCTGACGGGCGCAATCGAAGTGGCGCTGGCCAATGTCCATGTGGGCGCCTTCGGCACTCCGCGCGAATATCTCGACCAGTTTCTCGAGAGCACCAAGGCGGCGGGAGAGAAAATGTGGCCTATGCCGATTGATGACGACTACCAGGAAATGATCAAGAGCAACATCGCGGACATCAAGAATGTGGGCAGTGGCAAGGGCGGCGGGGCAATTACGGGTGCATGGTTCATCAAGGAATTTACCGGCGACACGCCTTGGATTCACCTCGACATCGCGTCCACTTGCTGGGTTGACGAAGGGCGTCCGTGGATGGCCAAAGGTCCCACGGGGATTGCGATCCGCTCAATCGTGGACTTCGCCCAAAAAATCTAGATTTGGCTGCTATCATTCGAGCGCCGATCCGCCTTCTTCCTGGAGGGGCGGTGCGGCGCGACAAGCTAACAGCCGGCCAAGCAGTTTCCCCCTTGATAGATTCGCATTCCGCCGCTCGGGTTCCCGGAACTGTTGCGATTTGAAATGCATTGGCGAGTGGTCTGCGAACAGTGGTACGCCAACTCGGCGGACCGTGATACGGACGGCAAGTCGAGCGGAGGCATACGCGCGGCGGAGGAACGGGGTTAGGGCGAGGAAAAGCGGCGGGCGTTCGGTATAATCGCGGGATTCGCTGAGCGCAAGGAGACGCGTGTACAAGAGGATCGAAGACAGATTCCGAAAGGCGCTTCGGAAACATATCCACGAGCGGTACAAGACGGACGTGCCGGTGGTGACGGAGCGGCCTCCCAAGCTCGCGATGGGCGAAGCGGCGTCGCCGGTGTGTTTCGAGCTGGCGAAGCGGTTGAAGAAGCCGCCCCGGGCGCTGGCGCAGGAGATTGCGACGTCGCTGAAGCCGATCGAGGGAGTGACGTCGGTGCAAGTGGCGGGAGGCGGGTATCTGAACGCATATTTTGACCGGGGAGCGTTCTTTCAGGGGGCATGCGCGGAGACGGCGAGCGGAGGAGAACCGCCGGCGGCGAGCGCGGTGAAAACAATCGTGGAGCACACGGCAATCAATCCGAACAAGGCAGCGCATATCGGGCATCTGCGGAACGCCGTGCTGGGCGACACGTTTGTGCGGTTGCTGCGGCATGCGGGGCGGCGCGTGGAAGTGCAGAACTACATAGACAACACGGGAGTACAGGTGGCGGACGTGGTGCTGGGATTTCTGCACCTGGAAAAGCAGACGCCTGAGGAGGTCCGGGAACTGGCGCGCGGGCCGAAGTTCGATTACAGATGCTGGGATTTGTACGCGCGAGTGACTCAATGGCTGGCGGAAGACAAATCGCGGCTGGACTTGCGGGGTCAGACGCTGAAGGAGATTGAAGAGGATCTGGGCGACGCGGCGTTAATGGCGACAATTGTGGCGACGGCGATTGTGCATTGCCATTTGAGGACGCTTGACCGTCTGGGAATTGATTACGATTTGCTGTCGCAAGAGAGCGAAATCCTGCACCTGAAATTCTGGGATGCCGCATTCGAATTGCTGAAAAAAAGCGGGGCGATCCAATTGGCGACAGAGGGGAAGAACGCGGGGTGCTGGGTGATGGAGTTGCCGAAGCCGGAGAGCAGCGATG
This sequence comes from Verrucomicrobiia bacterium, assembly GCA_035503815.1. GTDB lineage: Bacteria > Acidobacteriota > Terriglobia > Acidiferrales > UBA7541 > Palsa-295. The sequence continues at coordinate 94,439 of DATJTF010000010.1, read as the reverse complement.
CGGACGGCAAGGACTCGGAGGGTGGCAACGCTTCAGGTGCGGCCGCGGATGAGGATGTCAAAGAGGAACCTGCGGAAGAGGCGGAAGCGAAAATCATCGTGCGTTCGAACGGGACGGTGACGTACGTGGGGAAAGATATCGCCTATCACCTGTGGAAGTTCGGCTTGCTGGGGCGCGATTTTCATTACCGGAAATTTCACACGCATCCGGATGGCCACGTTGCCTGGGTGACGGCGATGGAAGCAAGCGATGCGGGAGCGCCTGCATTCGGGCACGCGCAGGAAGTGTTCAACGTGATTGATTCGCGGCAAGCGTATCCGCAGGAAGTGGTGGCGGCGGGGCTCCGGGCGCTGGGACACGCGGAGCAGGCGGACCATCTAAGGCATTTTGCCTACAACGTTGTGGCGCTCACGCCGCGGTGCGCCGCGGAAATGGGATATGAAATACCGGAGGAAGAAGCGAAGCGGGCGTACGTGGAAGTGAGCGGGAGAAAAGGGCAAGGAGTGAAGGCAGACGACCTGATTGACCGGCTGGAGGAGGGCGCGCGGGCGGAAGTGGACGCTAGGCACGCGGGAGCGCCGGAAGCGGAGCGGGCGGCGATCGCTCACGCGATTGCGGTGGGGGCGCTGCGGTATTTCTTGCTGCGATTCACGCGGTCGACCGTAATTGCCTTCGATTTTAAGGATGCGCTGAGCTTCGAGGGAGAAACGGGGCCGTACGTGCAATACGCGATTGTGCGCGTGAATGGAATTTTGCGGAAGGGCGCGGAAGGAGACGCAGGAGCGGCGGCGGAAGATGCGGCGAACCTCGCGCGGCTGGCGAAGGGCGAGATTTCGCCGGGCCCGATTCTGGCCGCTCCAGCCGGGGATGATTTGTGGGACTTGATTTTGTTGGCAGGGTCGCTGGATGCCCGCGTGGAGACGGCGGTGAGCGCGCAAGAGCCGGCGTTTGTGGCGCGATATGCGTTCGAGCTGGCGCAGGCGTTCAACATGTTCTATCACAAACACCATATTTTGTCGGAGAAGGATGCGGAACGGCGCGCGGTGCTGCTGCGGATAACTTCTCTGGTGAAGGAACAGTTGGTGGCCGCGCTGGCGTTGCTGGGGATTGTGGCCCCGGAGAAGATGTAGGGAACGCGCGGGGACGCGGACCTTTAATCGGCCGGGATTTGACACACTTTGACGCCGCGCATAGTATGAAAATTCCTCGGAAAAAGTTCCGGACGGGCGCAAACGCATGAAGAACATCGGATTGGCCTATTTCGACTGCTTTTCGGGGATCAGCGGGGACATGGTGCTGGGGGCGCTGGTAGACGCGGGGGGGGACCTGCGCGCGATGGAAGAGGGCTTGCGACGGCTTGGCCTGGAAAACTGGAACATCACGGCCGAAAAGGTGGAGCGCGGCGCAATTCACGCGACACACGTGAAAGTCGAGACGCGCGAAGAGCATCATCACCGAGGGCTGGCAAAGATTTGCGAGCGGATTGACGCGGCGGGGCTGGCGACTCGAGCGGCGGCCAACGCAAAGAGAATCTTTGCGCGGCTGGCAGAAGCCGAGGCCCGTGTGCACCAGGTTCCGGTCGAAGAAGTTCACTTCCACGAGGTCGGCGCAGTGGATTCGATCGTGGACATCGTGGGAGCGGCGATTGGCTTCGACTTGCTGGGGGTTTCAGAATTTGCCTGCTCGCCGCTCGACCTGGGCGGAGGGCAAGTGAAAACGCAGCATGGAATGCTGCCGGTGCCGGCGCCGGCGACGGCGGAACTGCTTCGCGGAGCGCCTGCGTATTCGAGCGGAATTCAAAAAGAGCTGGTGACGCCGACAGGTGCGGCGATTGCGACGACGCTCTCGACGACCTTCGGGCAGATGCCGGCGATGAAGCTGCGGGCGATCGGATATGGCGCAGGCAGCGCGAACAATCCCGAAAAGCCGAACGTGTTGCGGTTGTTGATCGGCGAAAGACAAGGGGTGGAGGGGAGCGAAGGATGGGACGCGCCGGTCACGGTAATCGAAACCAACCTCGATGACATGAGCCCGCAGATTTTCGGCTATCTCATCGAAAAGGCGCTGGAACTAGGGGCTCTCGACGTGTTCTCGGCGGCCGTGCAGATGAAGAAGGGGAGGCCCGGAGTACTGCTGACGATTTTGGCGCGGCCGGAGGATGCCACGCGGCTGGCGGAACTGGTGTTTCGCGAGACGACGACGATCGGCGTGCGAATGCACGAAACGCGGCGGAGATGCCTCGAACGCGAGCAGGTGCGGGTTGAGACGGCATTCGGGGAAGTGCGGATGAAGGTGGCGCGTGAGAACGGGACGATTTTGAATGCGACGCCGGAGTATGAAGACTGCCGGAGAATCGCGGCCGAGCGGGATGTACCGCTGAAGCAGGTGATGGCGGCGGCCGCATTTGAATTTCAAAAGCAGCGCGAGAAGAAGGACGGATGAACCGAACGTGACGACGCAGGAAAAGCCGAAATTCTATCTCACGACGCCCATCTACTACGCAAACTCGCGGCCGCACGTCGGGTCAGCCTATACGACGATTGCCTGCGACGTGATGGCCCGCTACAAGCGGATGTGCGGGTACGACGTAGTGTATGTGACCGGGACGGACGAGCACGGCGTGAATATCGAGCGGGCCGCCGAAAAGGCGGGCATATCGCCGCAGGAGCTGGTCGACAAGAACGAAAAGATATTTCGCGAACTGTGGGATTTGCTCGGCATCACCTACGACCGGGACAAATTCGTGCGGACGACTTCGCCCGAACATGCCAGAGCCGTCCAGGCGCTCGTGAAGCGGACGCTGGAACGCGACCGGAAGCTGCCGGAAAAAGAGCGCGCGATTTACAAAGGCAAATACGAAGGCCGCTACTGCATTTACGACAATCTCTACGTCAGCGACACGCCGGAGCCGGTGAATTGTCCGACGTGCGGCCGGCTGGCGGAGCTCGTCTCCGAAGAAAACTATTTTTTCCGCCTGTCCGCCTATAGGGAAAGGCTCGAAGCGCTATACTCGGCCAGTCCTCAATTTCTTGTGCCTGATTTCCGCTTCAATGAAGTGAAAAGCTTTGTTGGCGCGGGGCTCAAGGACATTTCCATCAGCCGCAAATCCATCAAGTGGGGAATACCCTGGCCGGGGGACCCGGAACACGTTTTCTATGTGTGGTACGACGCGTTGACGAGCTACATGACGGGCGTGGGATTCGGGCGAACAGGTGAAGAAGGCGACGCGGATCCCGTGTTCAAACGGTATTGGCCGGCGGACGTGCACATGATGGGCAAGGAGATTATTCGCTTCCATGCCGTTTACTGGCCGGCGTTTTTGATGGCGGCGGGGCTACCCGTGCCGCGGCAAATCGTGGCGCACGGCTGGCTGCTCTTCGAGCAGGAGAAGATGAGCAAGTCGAAAGGCAACGTAGCGTACCCTGAACCGATCGTGAACGCTCTCGACGAGCTGGCGGGCGCGAAAGTGGGGAACGATGCGCTGCGGTATTACCTGCTGCGGGAGACAGTGTTCGGGCACGACGGAAATTTTTCCCGCGAAGCCCTGATTACGCGCTACAACGCGGATTTGACGAACGGGCTGGGGAATTTAGCCTCGCGTGTCTTGACGATGATCGGGAACTACTTCCACGGAGTCATTCCTGACCGGACGAATTGGGACTCGAACGAGGCAATGGCCCTGGAGCAGAACGTTTACATTCGTTCTTCTGCTTCCAAGCGAGCCTATGACGATTATCGGTTCTCCGACGCTGCCCAGGACATTTGGCAGATCATGTCGCTGGTGGACTTCTTGCTCGTGGCTCAAAAGCCTTGGGCGATGATCGCTGATGTTTCACAGCGCCTCGCGGTGGGTGGGTTGCTCCACGATGCCGCTGAGGCGATTCGCATTGCGACGGTCCTCGCACATCCTGCTATTCCCGATGCGACGCAAAGGATCTGGGAACAACTGGGGCAGGAAGGAAACCTGGCCGACCAGCGGATTGATCAATTGCAATGGGGCGGGTTGAAACCGGGAACCAAGATAGGAAAGCCGGAAGCGGTGTTTCCCCGCCTGGACAAAAAACAAGCACTGGAGAAAATCGAAGCCATGGAAAACGAAATCAAGAATCCCGGAGCGGCGGCCGCGAGCGCTTCTGTTGCCAGCACAAGCGGGGCGGCCCCGGCGGCGGGCACGGCAGCGGCACCCGCGACGGCAAATCCTTACATCACGATTGACGACTTTGCGAAGATCGATCTTCGCGTGGGAACCGTGAAGTCCGCGGAGCGCATTCCGGGAGCGGACAAATTGCTGAAGCTGATCGTGGACCTCGGGAGCGAGACGCGGCAGATTCTTTCGGGTATTGCTCCGGCATATGCACCGGAAGAGCTGGTGGGGCGCAAAGTGGTTGTGGTGGCGAATCTCGCGCCGAGGAAGATGCGAGGACTCGAATCGGCGGGGATGATTTTGGCGGCGTCGGATGGCGAGGGCGGGAAGCCGATCATTTGCACGTTCACGGATGAGATTGCGGCGGGCGCGAAGGTCAAGTAGAGACCGTGAGAATCATCGATTCACACGCGCATTTGGAGTTCGAGCAATTCAATGAGGATCGCGGCGAGATGCTCGAACGGGCGCGAGCGGCCGGCGTAGAGAAGATCCTGGCGATCGGGAGCGGGACGGGTCCGCACCTGCTGGACGCCGCCATCCCGTTTGCGGAGCAGCACGACTGGATCTACGCGACAGTGGGGATACACCCGCACGAAGCACAACTCGCCGCCGAAGAGCATTACGCGCAGCTCGAAAAACTGGCGCGGAATCCCCGCGTGATCGCATGGGGAGAGATGGGGCTCGACTATTTTTACGACCATTCGCCGCGCGACGTGCAGCAGCAGGTGTTCCGGCGGCAACTGGAGCTCGCCCATGCGGCAAAACTGCCCATTGTGATTCATTGCCGCGACGCCTGGCCGGACTGTCTCGCAATCATGGAGGATGAGTGGAAGCCGACGGGATTGGGAGGAATATTCCACTGCTTTACGGGGACGTGGGCGGAGGCGAAGCGGGGTCTGGACATGGGATTTCTAGTGTCTTTCGCGGGAAACGTGACCTATCCCAAGATGCAGCACGTTCGCGACGTGGCCCGCGAGCTGCCGGCGGACAGAATTCTGACGGAAACGGATTCGCCGTTTCTCTCGCCGCAAGGAAGGCGCGGAAAACGCAATGAGCCGGCTTACGTCGTGGAGGTAGCGAAAGAGTTGGGGAATGTGAGAAACTTACCGCAGGAAGAGATGGCGGCGCTCGCCGCAGAAAATTTCGAGCGTTTTTTCGCAACCGCCGGCGGCAGCGGGCGGCGCGAGAAGACCGCCGAACCAACCGGATCGAAAGGATAGAGCCGAGGAATGGCGCACGCCGTTCAACTAGCGAAAGGCATCTTCGATTTGGTTCGCGACGATTTGACGCTCGTCGAGCAGGAAATCACATCGCAAAACGAGACGGCGTTCGCGCCGGTCTCCCAGATTTCAAGCTACTTGCAAGAGGGCGGCGGGAAACGGCTACGCCCCGCGCTGCTGCTCCTGTCGGCGGGGGCGTGCGGATACCGCGGAGAAAGCGCGATCCGGCTGGGCGCCGTGGTGGAGCTGATCCACAGCGCGACGCTGATCCACGACGATGTGATTGACGCGGCGCACACCCGGCGGGGACGCCCAAGCGCCAACGCTCGCTGGGGAAATCACATGAGCGTCCTGGCGGGCGACTGGCTCTACATGCAATCGTTCGAAATGGCCCTGCGCGAGCGGAATTTCACGATCCTCGACATCCTCATCGATCTGACGCAAAACATGGTGGAAGGCGAGCTTTTGCAATTGACTTGCCTCGGGAAGATCGATCTGTGCGAGACGGAGGCGATCGAGCTCGCTTTCCGCAAGACCGCGTGCCTGTTCAGCGGTTGCGCGAGGCTGGGCGCGGTCCTCGGCGGACAGGAAAAAGAGCTCGAGTCCGCCCTTTCGGAATACGGACGAAACGCGGGACTGGCGTTTCAACTTGTGGACGACCTGCTCGATTTCACGGCGTCACCCGAACAGCTTGGCAAACCGGTGTTGAGCGACTTGAAAGAAGGCAAAGTCACGCTGCCGCTGATTTTCGCGTTGGAAGCCGAATCGAAGCGCGCCGCGCCGGGCAATGGCCATGCGGAGGGCCGGAAACTGGTGGCCAAGGTTCTAGAGGAGCGCGGATTTCAGAGTGTGCGCCCCGAGCAGATCACGCAGCTTGTCAGGGAAACAGGCGCGCTCGACCGAGCCACGGTATTGGCGCGCGATTACGCTTCGCGAGCGAAAGACTCGCTCAGCGCGCTTGGCGACACCGAATACAGGCGCGCGCTGCTCGCCGTCCCCGATTTTATCCTCGAAAGAAGCAGTTAACCTCCCGAAGCTCCCCCGCCGCGCGCCGCAGCCGGGGGACGATGCCCCTGCCTCACAACGACGACGTGCTCCAATTCAAAGCCGTTGTCCGTAGCGACGATATCCGCGGTGATTTCGTCGCCCACGGCGAGTTTCGAGTATTCAGCGGCATCATGAAGCTGGTAGGGCATCTTCATCGCCTGCATAAAGCCGGGAATTTCCCGGCCGTCCACGACGATGTAGCCTTCGTCTGCCTGGATTTCGACCACAGTTCCCACGAGCGGATGGGTCTTTGCCGCCTGATTGCAGGCGAACAAGCCGAGCGCGCAAAACACCAAGAGAAGGAGAAACAGGAAGCCTGGAAGACCTCCTGTCCGCAGATTCAACTTCCCGGCGAATTTGGCGCGGGTCCTGTTCAGTAGTGAAAGTGCCATCGGAACTCCACGTAGATTTGACGGGGATCATTGTAATGGAATCCGCCGAAAGTGAGACTGTTGTCGAGGAGGACGCGGCGATTGCCGATGTTCAATGCTGTTAATGCAATCGTGTAGTTCTCATGAAAGGTCTTGCCGACGGAAGCGTCGAACGTCGTGTGCGCCGGCAAATAGTCATTTGGATATGGCGATGCCGGGTACGGCAAACCATTCGTAAAACCCGAGCCGTAATACATGTTCACCGATGCGAATGAGTGCCAGGGAAGTGTCCCGTTGTATCCGACGTTGAGTGTGTTGCGCTGGTCGTGGTCCACCGGCGAGTAACCCGGGGGAATGTAAAGCGGGCAAGACATCGTGACCGGCGTGGGGCAAACCAATCCGCCCGTGATCGGCCCCGTCGCCTGGGCGATTTGATTCGCGTAGGCGAGATGAAACTGGCCCCGATGCCAGACACGCGGGGACCGAAGCGTAAGCTCCCATCCCTGAATCAGAGCCTCCTGCCAAGTGATCGGCCAAAAGAGGTTTGATTCCCCGATGTTATTGTGATCCAACCAGTTTTTTGCCTGCGTCTGGTACGTATCGGCGTCGAGAGCCCACCCGTATATGGGGATCGTGACGCCGAACTGATGCTCGGTGTCACGCTCTCCGTGCAAGGGGGCGAAGGTAAGAGCTTGACTGGTGGCCAATACTTCCAGCGGGCCGGAGATAGCCGAAAGAGGCGGTGCTTGATAGTAATCGCCGTAAAAGGCGCGGAAGACCCAATTGAGTTTCGGAATTCGGGCAGCGATACCGACGCGAGGGTCCGTGGCGTTCTCAATGACCTCGGGCAGGTCACTCACCGCGGGCGACACGAAATGCGAATAGCGCACTCCGCCAATGACGGTGAGCCACGAGGTGACTTTGAAGCGGTCGCTTAAATACGCTTCGGTGAGACCCCCAAGAACGGCGGCGGAAGAAGGTCCTGTGGTGCAGCCGGTCGGCGGACAGTTGGGAGGAACGAAAGTGTTTTCATAGTAGTTGTTCTCGCGCTGGGCGAAGCCGTAGAGGCCCCCGGTGAGGTTATTTCTCCAGAAATTGTAGTTAACGGAGGCCTGCGCTCCGGCGTAATTGGCGGCTTGATCCACGTTCGTGATAGTGGGGACGTCGTTGGGTGAAGCGCCATAGCTGGCTTTGTTGTAGTGATAGAAGGGGGAGACGCTGAGAGTCAGATTTGAGTTGAAGCTGTGGACCCAAGTCATGGCGACGTAGCCATCGGTTTCGAGGTCGCTGTCGCGAAGGCCATAGCTCGGGTAAGCCTGGTTTCCCCAGGAATTAGGGTCGGGGTCGACCGGAATCTGGTAGTAGTCCTGACGCAGAGAAGTGACAAGGCGAATCTGATTTTCCGCGCTGGGGTTGTAGATAAACGAAGCGAATCCTCCGTACCCGTTTTCAGCGTCATGGACGACGTCGCCGATCGGCGGCTGCAGACCGTAGTTGCTCCGGTTTCCATTCAGGCTCGCGTAATAGGCGAAGCGTTCGGTGTGGCCGCCGAAGTTGATCCGGTCATTGGTCTGGTACCAGTTGCCGAAGCTGAGAACAAGGTCGCCTTCATTCTCCCGCTCAAAGCCGGTGCGGGGAACGATGTTGAAGACGCCGTAGGTGCGGTCACCATACTCTGCATCGTAGCTGCCGCGCTGGACTTCGAGGTAATCAATATCTTGGGGATCGATCTGCGGCGCGAGATTGGACGCAATGTTGGTGTTGGGAATGGTTACGCCGTCGATGAGCCATTCAAATTGGTGGCCCCCGCGCATGTGCAGCATGTCGTGAGTGACATAGGCTGCGGGCACATAATCAGTGATCATCTGCAAGGCATTGGTACGATCGGCGCCAGGGGTAAGCAGGATGTCCTGGTGGTCGACGAGAGTCGTCGGAGTAACCGAATTGGTTGTGCCGACTGTTTCAGGTTCACCCGCGACGACAGCCGTCTGGTGCATCGTTTCGATCTTCAAAATGATGTGAAAGACGGGCGAGGACGAGGAGATGATCGTCAAAGGCTGCTGGGCGGAATCAAAGCCGGTCTTGCTGACGGTGACCGTGTAATCGCCGATGGCAACGGATTGAAAAAAGAATTCGCCGTCCGAGTTGGTCTGCTGCGTTTGGGACCAATCAGACGTCGCGGATTTCAGAACCACGGTAGCGCCGGGAATGGGCCGGTGCTGCGGGTCGTGAATAATGCCGCGAACGCTCCCAAAGATCGTCGCGCGAGCTCCGATCGCGAACATCAAGAGAAACACAACTACGGCATAAAACCGCACCTTTCGCATGAACACACTCCTCCTCTGTTTGTGAAGTGATGGCCCGACGAGTAAGCGGTGTTAAGCGCGAGGAGGCTGGTGCGGTGGAGAGGCAAAGCCGAGCAAGGCGTCCACGTTGCCGGATAGTATGCCGGCGCGGCGGAATTGAAGTGCAGCAAAAAAAGCGTCGCCAAGAGGAATTCCTGGGTGCATCAGAACCGTCAAACCGTAATCGGGAGATTGTCTTTCGCATCCCCTTTGGCAATCCATTCCGCAAGTCATCGCGTTGCGGGGCAGGGTGGCGCCGAAGGAGCGTCCCCTGGAGTGATGGTGATGCGGGAGACAGCAAAGACCGTTACAGCAGGACATTCCGGCGCCGGAGTTTAGCGACCTCGCCAGCAGGGAAAGCGGCGAGGCGAGAAGCGCAAGAATCAGAACTACGGAGTGAACGCGGCGCATCGCAGGAAGACTAGCACAAAATCCCCCGGGCTGCAGAAAATCCGGAAGAACGGGTGAAGGAGTTGCCTGCGCAAATCCTTCGCGCTAGTCTCCTAAAATGCTGCCATTCAAGGTGATTTACGCCGACGCGTACGATTTGAATTTGGGCGCGCATGTTTTCCCCTCGCAGAAATACCGGCTGATTCGTGACCGCCTGCTGGAGGAAGGGCACGCGTCGGCTACAGACGTGCTTTGTCCGGAGCCCGCCTCGGACGAGGACATTCTGCGCGTGCACACGCCGGAATATGTGCGGAAACTTCAAACGGGCAAATTGACCCCGCAAGAAATTGCGCGAATGGAGATTCCGTATTCGCGGGAGATGGTGGAGGCGTGCTGGCTGGCGGCCGGAGGGTCGATACTCGCCGGAAAACAGGCGATGGCGGAGGGATGGTCGGCGAACATCGGGGGAGGATTTCATCACGCGTGTCCGGGACACGGCGAAGGATTCTGCGTGATACACGACGTGGCAGTGGCCATCCGGCGGTTGCAGGCGGAAGGAACCATATCGCGGGCGATGGTGATCGACACGGATGTGCACCAGGGCAACGGTACGGCGGTGATTTTCCGGGGCGATCCGGACGTTTTCACACTGTCGATTCACCAGGAGAATAATTATCCGTTTCCCAAGCCGGCCTCGACGATGGATATCGATTTGCCGGATGGGATCCGCGACGAGGATTATCTGGCTATCCTTGAGAGACATTTGCATAAGGCTTTTGAAGATTTCTCGCCGCAGATCGTCTTTTACGTAGGCGGGGCGGATCCCTTCCGCGAAGACCAATTGGGAGGCTTGGCGCTCTCGATCGAAGGGTTGCGAAAGCGCGATTCGATCGTGTTTGATTATGCGCGGCGCGCGGGGGCCCCCGTGGCGATCACGCTGGCGGGAGGTTACGCCAGGTCGGTCGGCGACACGGTGCGAATTCACGTCAACACGATCCTGGCGGCGAGAGACGCAGCACTGCAAGACGGGAAGCGTGGGAAGGAAGGCAAATAGAAGCGCGGCGCGGGGAATGGCGCTTGATTGCGCTCAGTGGGTCGGCGTTGTGGACGCGGAAACCTGCGATTTGGCGACGGCGGCCTGAATGGCGGCCTCAAGCGACGCCGGAAAAGTGGCGGGGTCGAGACCGTTGGCGCGATAGGTGATGTTGCCGCTGCGGTCGATCACGATCAGGGTCGGCAGGCTGTCCACGCCGAGAAAATCGTCGAGGCCGTCGGCGAAGGCCGCAGGCAATCGCCACTTCACGCTCGCGAGGAAAGGCGCGACACGCGATTCGTCGTCATCAATGTTGACGGCGAGAAAAGCGGGATCGGAATTTCCGGCGTACTCGTCGGCGATCTTTGCTACGGCGGGTTCGACGAGCCGGCAGGGACCGCACCAAGTGGCCCAGAAGCTCAGGACGAGCACTTTTCCCCGCTCGGCCGCGAGCGGCATGGATGCGCCGTCCATGCGCCGCAGGACAAAATCGTAGAGGTTTTTTGCCTGGCTGTTTTTCGCGGCAGCGTGCGCGGCGGAGGAGGCGGGCGCGGTGCGATCGTACGCCGCCAGGATCGCGTCGCCGAGCCCCGCCTCGCTTCCGTGCAGTTGCCGCCAGACATTGCCGAGCGACAGCCGCACATCGCGGCGGTGAACTTTCCCTGCCGGTCCGTCTTCGGGTAACACAAAGGCAAGCAGATACTCCTCAATCGCGGTCTTATCGTCGTGTTGAATTTCGGCAATTTCGCCAAGTTCCTTTGCCGCGAGTGAATTGGGCAGGATCGCGTAACTGGTTTGCAAATCCCGGCGGGCGTCGTCGTAACGGCCCATTCTTTTGGTGATGTCGCCGCGGATGTAATAGAGGCCACAGCGAGTCTCGTCCTGCTGGGCCTTCCATTCCTGAACAGAGTCGCGCTCGGAACGGTCATCGGGGGTGGATTTTTCGATGCGGTCGATGACGCGGGTGAGATAGCCGGAAGCGCGCGTCAGGCTGGCATCGTCGCCTTTCTCCTGGAGCATCGCCACGGCGAGCATCATCATTTCGTAGTCGTCCGGGTCAACGGCCACTAGGCGCTCGGCATATTCAAGTGCGCACTCGTTATCTTGGAGCTGGCGGCAGGATTCAACGAGGGCGCGATAGACGTCGGCTCTTCGCGGCGCGTCCGGATATTGTTCGAGGTATCCCTTCAAATTGCGGACCAGGGCGGCACGGTCGTTTCCGGCGGTGTTAACGAGTTTGTCCAGCGCCGCTTCGGCGGCGGCGTTTTTCGCGGCCGTCTCTTTTTGGGCGGTGGATTGTAGATTCTTGCCGGCGGGCGGAGCGGGATTCTTCTCTTGCGAAAACGCCGGCGAAGCAGACAGCATCAACCCAACGATAGGAATGGCTAGGCCGGCGGCGAATCGAAGAATCACAAGAGCATTGTATCGCGGAACGGGAAAGCGCCACGAAGGCCCTGCAATGCGGTGCCGCTAATGCACCGCGATGGAGCCGGAAGACGTGCCTGCTTCGACATGGGCGGCGCCGTCGCCGACGCGGGCCCGCAACTCGTGCGAACTCGTGGTCCCCTCCATCATGATCGGGATTTGCGTGTCGATATCTCCCGAGATGGAGTGGGCGTACAGCTGAAAACTCGATGAGGATGGGACGTTGAGCGTGATGTCGCCCGAAACAGCGTGGAATTCCCAGTAGGCGCCGCTGCGCGGGGCGCCTGAGACGGTGATCTGGCCGGAGGAAGTGTGGATGCTCAGGTCGGGGCTGGCATCGGAGATTTCGACGTCGCCGTCGCCTGTTTGCACCGTCGCCGCGTCCCCGGGGCGGGTGATTTGAACGTTACCATCGCCGGTTTCGATGCGAACCTCGCCCTTCGGGTAGGCGAGAGTGACGTCGCCCGAACCGGAGTTAGCTTGAACCTGGCCGGCGACATCGGAAATGGAGAGGTCGCCGCTGCCCGAAGTCACACGGACGTCCCCTCCGATTTGGGTGATGGCAACGTCGCCCGAGCTGGTTTGAACGGTCACGGCACCCTGAAGGCCGGTGACGGAAAGCCCGCCGTCGGCGGTGACGCCTTTGAATTCCGTATTTGCCGGGACCGTGATGGTGTAATCAATCGAGGATCCCCCCGAGTTCGTTCCGGCCCGGCCGACACGGATTATGCCGCCTTCCTGCTTGATCGGCGGCTCGGATTGCAGCTGGCGGAGTTGATCCCGGGAGCCTGATTCCGACCAATCCTTGACTTCGGCCTCACCATGAATTTCCACCTGACCATTGCCGCCCACGACGACGCGGGAGTCTCCACTGCCGTTATAAAGCTCAAGACGCAAGGGACCTTGAACGGTCAAGGTCTTGTCAAAAGTCCCCTCGGCAGATTGCCTCATCCCGCAACCGGCCAGAGCCGCGCCCGCAAAAAAAACCGAAGAGAGGAGGAACAAGTGCCGATGCATTGTCAGCAGCGATCCCGGGTTGAGTTTCACGTGGCCTTTCCTATCAGAAATATACGCAAAAGCGCAACGGGAAGTTCCTTGGGAGAGACCCGGGTGGAAGAACAGTCCCAATTCCTAACTGTTCGTGGCGAATCAATCGAGCCCGGTTTTTTTGAGCGAGCTGTTGAGGGAGCCCTGGCGGTAGCCGGCAGGATCGATGGCCGCGGTCAAAAAACCCGCCGATATGACGGCGGCGACCAGGGCTTTCGACACCTCGGGTGCCAGGCCGCCGGCCAATTCATCGGTAGCCAGCTCGATGCTGGCATTTTCGCCGAATGCGCGGACGCGGAACTGGCGAAAACCGAGCCGGCGGACGGCGTCTTCGGCGCGCTCGACATGGGCCAGCAATTCGGGAGTGACGCGTGTTCCGTATGGAATTCGCGAAGAAAGGCACGGAGAGGCGGGGCGATCCCAAGTCTCCAGCCCGGCGAGACGCGAAAGACGCCGAATTTCGGCCTTCGCGAGGCCAGCGTCGAGAAGAGGAGAGATCACGCGATGTTCCTGGGCGGCGCGGTGCCCGGGGCGAAAATCACGCGTGTCGTCGGCGTTGATGCCATAAGCGATGGCGGAGAAGCCGCGGGCGCGAGCCAGCGCTTCCATCCGGGTGAAGAGTTCATCCTTGCAGTGGTAGCAACGGTCGGAATTGTTGGCGATGTAGAGAAGATTGGCGAATTCACGCGTCTCGATAAATTCGTGGCGGATCGAATGGGAGCGGACAAAATGCTCGGCATGCTCGCGATCGTTTTTTGAAAAGCTGGCCGAGAGCGCCGTGACGGAAAGCGCGCGCTCGCCGATCGCGCGATGCGCTGCCCAAGCGAGATAGGCGGAATCGGCGCCTCCGGAAAAGGCGATCAGCAGGGAAGAGCGCCCGCGGAGGTTTTCGAAAAGCGACTCCTGTTTGGCGAGGGTGGTATCCTCCACCTGCGGCGGCACGGCATCCGGCCCAGAAAGGGATGAAAAATCAAAGATCATGTCCATGCGAGTATAGCGCAGCGTTATTCGAAATCCATGAGCACGTTGACTTGCGCCGTGTCGGGATGTTTGTCAAGAAAGCGGCCGATCTTGTCGTAGTGAACCGGCAAGCCGGCGAAGGCGTCCTTGATCCCTGTGGTCAAAAAAGTTTGGTAGGCGCTTGCGTCGAAGATATTGCCTTCCGGAATGGGCCAGGCCGCCCGGATGCGGCGCTCGCCCTCGATTGATAATCCGCTGAGAACGAGCTTGTCCATGTGATATTGCGGGCCATCGTGGATGGTCACGTCGAAAGTGACGCGATCTGTGTTTTTGTCAAATTCCGGGTTCGGGGAGACGGTAGCGTCGAGATAACCGTGTTGCCCGTAGAGATCCTGAACTCGAAACCAGAGCCCTTGGAGTTTGACGCCATCGGCCAGGTCGCCCGGCTTCAAATCCACAAGCGCATCGAGTAGGGAAGAGGGCATCGCCGTGCGTCCCTGCCAAACGACTCCCCCCCATTTGTAGGCGAGCCCCGGATTGACGGCGATGACGGCCGCGATCGCATTCGGAGACGGCGAGCCGGGCACGGGGGTGAATCGCGCCGAAGTCGGGCCAAAGCCAGCTTGCAAGTAAGCGTGCGAGTGGTAGAGAGGCAGCACGTGCTCCTGCTCGAAGAGTTCGAGGCGAATGCGGGAGTAGGGCTTGCCGACAATCTCGTTTTGCAGCTGTTGAATTTCAGGCGACGACTTGGCAAGCGGGTCGGTGAAATCGAGGCTAGAAACCGTAAGATCGAGTCCCTCAACGCTGAACTGTACGACGCGATTGCCACTTGCCGGGTCTTGCGAAATCTGATGGGAGACTTCCGCGTGGACTCCACGCGCGTCGAGGAGCTTTTCTAGAGCTGAAGATAGATCGTCGAGCAGAATGCCATGATCGGGGGCCTGGCCGTCGAATAGAAATCCCGATTGTGTGAGGCCGGCGGCAAGTTGCGCGTCGTTGAACCAGATGAAGTTGTCGAATTCGACCGCTAATTCCGGTGCGTCGGCGACGGAGTACTGCACGTCCACGCCCGACGGGCCGGTGGAGAATTTGTACTGCACGCCTGAAAAGCAGCCGAGGTCCGCCAGGCGGTTCGCCGCGCTTTGCAAGTCGGCGCGCGTGACCATCGTTCCAGGCGTCAGGCCCGTATAGGGCGCGATCTGCTCAGAGGTGAAGTGCGACGAGCCGTTCACGCGGACCGACGCCAGGCGCGAGGACGCCGTCTCTGTCTGGGGTGGGGCCGAAGAGAAAATCGCGGCGGGAGCGGCGAGCAAGAGGACGAGGAGCCAGATTGCAACACGAGCCATCCACAAAATTCTAAGTCTTTTGCCGGAAGAGATTCAAATTATTCGACGGTGACGGATTTGGCCAAATTGCGCGGCTGATCAACGTCGCAGCCGCGGCGCACCGCGATGTGATACGCCAGAAGCTGCAGCGGAATAATTTCCAGGATCGGGGCGATCAAGTCGGGAGCGTTGGGAATTTCAACAACGTGGTCGGCCGACTCCTTTGCCAAGGTGTCGCCTTCGGTGATGATGGCGATGACGATGCCATCCCGCGCCTTTACTTCCTGAAGATTGGAGATCGTCTTCTCGTAGCGCGTCATCGAGGAGGGATCTCCTTCGTGCCGCGTCGCCAGGATGACGACAGGCAGATTTTCGTCAATCAAGGCGTTCGGGCCGTGCTTCATTTCGCCGGCCGGATAACCCTCGGCGTGAATGTAGGAGATTTCCTTCAGCTTCAGAGCGCCCTCGAGAGCGATGGGATAATGAATGCCGCGTCCCAGGTAGAGAAAATCGGTGTGGCGGAAGAATTGCCGGCTCAATTCATCCACTTCGGCGTCGTGCTGCAGGATCGTTTCGATCTTATGCGGCACGCGAGTCAGCTCCTGCATGAGTTCGCGGGCCTTTACTGGAGTCAGCTTCCCGCGGACCTGCGCGAGATAGAGGGCCGTGAGGAGCAAGGCGGTCAACTGGCCCGTGAACGCCTTTGTAGATGCCACTCCGATTTCCGGGCCGGCATGAGTGTAGATGGTCCCGTTGGATTCACGAGTGAGCATGGAGCCGACTACGTTGCAGATGCCCAGAATCGCCGCGCCTTTCTGCTTGGCTTCCCGCAAGGCGGCGAGGGTGTCCGCCGTTTCCCCGGACTGGCTGATACCGATAACCAGTGTGTCTTTGGCGACGATCGGATCGCGGTAGCGGAATTCACTGCCGTAATCCACCTCGACGGGAATGTGGGCCAGGCGCTCGATCATGAATTTGCCCGCGAGGGCGGAATGCCAGCTGGTGCCGCAGGCGACGATCTTGACGCTCTGAAAATTGCGGAACTGCTCCTCTGTGATCTCAATTTCGTTGAGGAACACTTTCCCGGTTTCTTGGGAAATTCTTCCGAGCAGGGTATCGCGCACCGCGCGGGGCTGCTCGAAAATTTCTTTCTGCATGAAATGCTTGAAGCCGCCCTTTTCGGCCATGATCGGGTCCCAGGTGATCTGTTGAGGGCGGCGGACGATTGAGCGGCTTTCGAAATCGCTCAATCGAACTCCCTGGGGCGTCAGGACGGCGAGCTCCCCGTCTCCCAGGAAGAAAACGCTGCGGGTGTGCTGCAGCAAGGCGGGGATATCGCTGGCGACGAAGGATTCGTTGTCGCCGATGCCGATGACGATGGGCGGGCCCATGCGGGCGGTGACAATTTTGTGCGGGTCGCGCGTGGAGATGGCGACGATGGCATAAGCGCCCGTCATTGCCTTCACGGTTTTCAGAACAGCTTCCTCGAGCGACGCGTCTTTGGAGTATTTCTCGATGAGATGCGCGATGATTTCTGTATCGGTCTCCGTGAGGAACTTGTGGCCTTCCTTCACGAGCTGGTTTTTCAATTCGAGGTAGTTCTCGATGATGCCGTTGTGGACGACGACGATTTCGCCGGTACAATCGCGGTGGGGGTGGGCGTTTTCTTCGGTGGGGCGTCCGTGGGTGGCCCAGCGGGTGTGTCCCACGCCGTATTCTCCCTCGATCGGCGCCGAGCGAATCGATTCCTCGAGGTTGCGGAGCTTTCCCGACGCGCGGCGGACGTCCATTTTGCCGTCTTTGTCCACCACAGCGATTCCCGCGGAATCGTAACCCCTATATTCGAGCCGGCGAAGGCCGTCCAGAATGAGAGGAACGACGCGTTTCGGGCCGATGTATCCGACAATTCCACACACGGGATGTCGCTCCTGAAACCCCGCAAGCAAGAGACGCGCGGGGAGACGAATTCCAGTTCAGGTTAGCATATCTGCGGCGCGGAAAATAAACGGCTGCGGCGAGAGCGCCTAGAGAAGCACCTGAAAGCTCACGATTCGACGATTTCGTAGCGGAACTCTTCAATGACGGGGTTCGCGAGAACGTCCTTGGCGATGCGCTCGACTTGTTTGCCGGCGTCTTCGCGGGAAAGGCCGTCCAAGCGGATCACGAAGAATTTTCCTTGGCGCACGTCCTGGACTGCGTCGTAGCCGAGCGAGGAAAGGGCGCGTTGAATCGTCTGTCCCTGCGGATCGAGGACCGTTGACTTGAGCATCACCCAAATGTGGGCTTTCATCGCCAGAATTATACCAAGCCCGCCGATTTGGCCGCGGCACGAAATTCGTCGAGAAGACGGCGTTTCTCTTCAGCGGGGAGGAAAGAAGCGAGAAAACTCTGCTCGGCCAGTTGAGCGAGCTGGCGGTCCGCCAGACCCAAGGAGGCCGCCAGCGAATATTCCGTGAGCAGATCAGTGTGGAACATGCTGGGATCGTCGGTGGAAAGTGTCACGGGGACGCCTTTTTCGAGAAATTGGCGCAGCGGATGTTCGGCGGCAGTGGCGCTCGGTTTATTCAACTGTTTGGCGAGGGCGCCGGTGCGAATGTTGCTGGTGATGCAATTTTCGAGAACCACGCGCCGCGTCTGCAGCCGCTCCGCCAAGGCAGGATCGTTCATAACAGCGATTCCGTGGCCGATGCGCTCGGCGCCAAGAATTTCGATCGCTTCACGAACCGATTCCGCGCCGCCGACTTCTCCCGCGTGGCAAACCAGGTGCAACCCTTCGCCGCGGGCGTGGTCAAAAGCGGGCCGGAAATTCACAGTAGGGACCGCCAATTCGTCGCCCCCCATCCCGAAAGCGACGACGCCGGAGCGCTGCAATTTTCCCGCGAGTTCGGCGACCTGCAGCGCTGCCTGGGCGCCCCACTGGCGAGCGGCGTCAAAAATCCAGGCGAGGCGCAATTTGCGGAAAGGCACGCTTTCCGCTGTCTCGCGAATCGCGTTGAAATTGGCGGCGACGTCCTGCATGCGCCGAAGCATCACGCCCACGGAAAGCGTGACCTCGGCATAAACGACGTTTTGCCGCACGAGTTCCTCGGCCAGATCGCGCGTGATCAGCGCATAGTCTTCGGGATGCCGGAGGAAAGACGTGACCCATTTGAACGCCTCGATGAAGCCGGCAAAGTCCGCATAGTCGTAACGCGCGGCGACTTCCTGCGGCGTGAGCGCGACGCCGTGGCGTCGGGCCAACTCGACGACGGTGTGCGGGCGGATGGAGCCCTCGAGGTGCAAGTGGAGCTCGGCCTTTGGCAGAGCGTCGATCACGGTCGGTTTGCGAGCGCTGGTCGTCACGATTTCATTTCATTGCGAAGGCAATTGCGGCCGCCCGGCGTTAATCCACGCGGTCATCCAATAGGAGCCGACATCCGTGGAGGCTTCGGAAAGCTGGCGGACAAGGACGGCTCCGGCCTGGGCGTAGAAGCGGTCGTAGTATTCATCGGAGATTGATTTTTCGCCCTGATGGGCGAGGCGGTCGGACAGGAGGATGGGTTCGAGCCAGGAATGAGCCGCGAGAATCATTTCAAAAGCATGATCGGTCGGATCGCTGATAAAGGCGGCTTCGTTGGGCTTCACGAAGAAGAAGAGCTGGTAACGATCGACGAGGCCCGTATCGTACCGCTCGTTGACCCCTGGCTGGTCCGATTGGCTGCCGTCGAAATTAATCGTGGTATTGAAGGGGTCGTGCGCGGCGGCGACGTAATGGGCCAGAAGAGCGGAGGTGATCTTGACGCCCGCCCAGTTGTGCGACTGAAAATCGTCGGTCAAGCGCTTGCTGTACAAGCCGATCTGCCAGGGAAGAAGCCCGTATTGGTCAACGGTCTTGCGCGAGTATTTTTTAACGGCCGCCGAGTAGGACCGAGGCAAAGCGGTGTAGGGAAACGGGCCGTAATGGTCGATCTGGATGAAATCATTGTTGTGCGGGCCGGCCGATTTGTCGTCGGCCTCGGAAACGTCCGTGGAGTGCTGGACGATGAACTGGCGATTGCTGACGAAAAAAGGGAGCATTTCGTCAGGCAAAGTATCCACGGCTTTGTTGGTGATGAGTCGCTCGGCACTCTCGCCCCAACCGAACGACGCGCTGGACGTCAGAAGCAAGACGAGCAAAAAAAGAGCCAGACCGGCATTGAGCCTTCTGCGCATCAACCCTGCCTACCCTGACGTGCGTCGTTCTCGACGACGATATCGCGGGCCAATTGGCTGTTCTTGTGGCCGTAAAAGCGGTAGAGAACCAGCCCGATTATCAGCCAGACCACAAACCGAATCCAGTTTGTTATGGGCAAGCCCGCCATTAAGAGCAGGCACGCCAAAATAGTCATGATCGGAGCGATAAGGCCGCCCGGAGCGCGAAAATGGCGGACCCGGTCGGGTTCGCGGAAACGCAGGATCAAGACCCCTCCGGCCACAAGCGCGAAGGCGAAAAGAGTGCCGATGTTCGAAAGATCGGCCAAGGTGCCGATGTCGAGCAAACCAGCAGGAATCCCCACCAGAAATCCAGCGACCCAAGTGGCAAAGTCAGGCGTGCGAAATCGCGGGTGGACGCGGCTGAACACGCCGGGCAACAATCCGTCGCGCGACATGGCGAACCACACGCGGGCTTGCCCGAGTTGAAAAACGAGAAGCGAAGAGATCATGCCAAGCAGCGCTCCCATCAGCACAACCACGCGGACGCTCCCGAAATGCAGGCGGGCCATGGTGTTTACCACGGGCGCGGCGTCGTCCATCAAGCTTTGCCAGGGGACCAATCCAGTGAGAACCACGACCACGGCGATGTAGAGTATGGTGCAAACGCCGAGCGTCGCCAGAATCCCGATGGGCACATCCCTCTGGGGATTTTTGCACTCTTCGGCGGCGGTCGAGACGGAGTCGAATCCGATGTAGGTGAAGAAAATGATGGAGCCGCCCGTCAAGATTCCCGGCCAGCCGTTCGGCGCATACGGATGCCAATTGGAGGGATGGACGTGGCGCGCGGCGACTCCCACGAAAACGAGAATGGCTACAATTTTCAGCAACACCATCACGTTATTGGTTTCCGCCGATTCCCGGATGCCGCGCACGAGAACGAGTGTAAGCAGCATGACGATGATAAAGGCGGGCCAGTTGAACCCGAAGTGCCATCCCGGCTCATAAAGCGTATTGCCTTGCAGGTCCGTGAGCCCTCCGGGCAAATAGGCGGGCGTGATCCACCTCAAGCTGGGGTGAATGCCGAAATAATCGAAAAAGTCCACAATATGCGCCGAGAATCCAACGCTGACGGCCATGTTCGATACTGCATATTCCAGGATCAAGTCCCAGCCGATAATCCAGGCGATCAATTCGCCCATCGTCGCGTACGTGTAAGTGTAGGCGCTCCCGGCGATGGGGATCATCGCTGCAAGCTCGGCGTAGCAAAGCGCCGCGAAGGCGCAGACGATGGAAACGAGCACGAAAGAGAGCGCAATGGCGGGGCCCGCGCCCGGGCGGCCGAAAGAAGCGGAGTGGTAGATCAAGTATTCGAGGAGCGGGGCATTCAGGACGGATTTGAAATCCAGCTTTTGCCCGGCAATCGCCGTCCCGATAACCGTGAAGATTCCGGAGCCGATGACCGCGCCGATGCCAAGAGAGGTCAAACTCAGCCACCCGAGCGATTTTTTCAGCTGTTTCTCGGGGCGTTCGGAATCAGCAATCAGCTGATCAATGCTCTTGGTCCGGAAAAGCTGCCCTGGCAATCGGCACCGTCCTCGTGTCGGAGTCGCAGAACTCTACCTTGCGCCGGGTGTCTGCGCAACCCTCTTCCGGCCGGAGTGGAGGTTCAGGCAGGCTGAAGGTTCGCGTAGCGCTCGATCAGTTTCTTGGGACCGTAATCCTGGAAACTGACAGTCAAGCGGCGATCTTCGCCTTCTCCTTCCACGCCTGTGATTGTCCCCATTCCATACTTTGGATGGCGTACCCTTGTGCCGATCAGCGGGTTCGATGTCGTTCGTTCGCGGGTGGCCGGGTTTGCACGGGATGCGCTTCGAGATCCCCGCGAGGCGCCATAGGAGCGCTTCGAATAGCCCGGATATTCGGAAAATTCGGGGTCGGACTCGTACCGGCGGGCCTCTCCGGGATCCGCGAGGGCCCCGGGAGAGGATTGAAGCAAATCAGCCGGAATTTCACGGAGGAATCGCGACGGCAGAGAAGCCCTGAGCCGCTCCTCGCCATACACCCTCCGGTAAATCGCGCGGGATAACATGAGGTTCTTCTTGGCGCGAGTCATCCCCACGTAAAACAAGCGCCTCTCCTCTTCAACTTCCGCCGGTGAATCGGCCGAACGGCTGTGGGGCAACAGACCCTCTTCGAGGCCGGGCAAAAATACGGCGTCGAATTCCAGGCCCTTGGCGCTGTGCAACGTCATCAGCGAAACGCCAACATTTTGATCATAATCGTCCGCGTCAGACACCAGAGCGGCATGGTCCAAAACGTCCTGGAGAGTTTCGCCGCGTTCTGAGGCCTCCGCCATGGCGTTGGCCAACTCGCGAAGGTTATCGGCGCGGGAAGTGTGTTCGAGATTGTCCTGCTGCTCAATCCAATCGAGAAAGCCGGTGCGGTTGAGCACGCCTTCGATCAGGTGTTCGGGCGGACTCTCCAAAAGACTCGCCCGCATGCCTTCGATCATTTCGCGGAATCCGTTCAAGGCGCCGCTGCTTCTTTTGCTCGCGGTAGTTTCCCCGGACCGGATGACGTCCCAGAGCGTCTGGTTTCCCTCCTTCGCGCGGGCCTCGAGCGCCGCGACGGTGGTGGCGCCGATGCCGCGCGGGGGAACGTTCAGAACGCGGAGCAACGCGACATTGTCTTCCGGATGCAGCAGCAAGCGGATATAGGCAAGCACCGCTTTCACCTCGCTCCGGCCGTAAAAGCTCATCCCTCCAACCACGCGATGGCGTATGGAGAGTCCGCGCAAAATTTCCTCAAAAGGCCGCGATTGCGCGCCAGTCCGGTATAGGACAGCGACGCGCGCGTCGGGATCCTCGCGGACAAAGGCCGAGATAGCCTCGCCGATAAAGCGAGCCTCGGCGATCGCATCGGGAAATTCCTGGAATTGCAGTTTGTCGCCTTCTCCGACAGTCGCTTCGATCTGTTTTCCCAGGCGATTCGTGTTGTTTTCGACCACGGCGGCTGCGGCGTCAAGAATCGACTGCGTGGAGCGGTAGTTCTGCTCGAGCCGAATCACGCGCGCGCCGGGAAAGTCCTCAGTGAAGCGTTTGAGATTGCCCGCCCGGGCCCCCCGCCATCCGTAAATGGACTGATCCTCGTCCCCCACCACGCAGACGTTCTTGCGAGGCCCGGCGAGCAGCCGCACCAATTCTTCTTGGGCGGCGTTCGTATCCTGAAATTCGTCCACCAGGATGTGTTCGAAGCGCTCGTTCCATCGCGCGCGAACTTCGGCGTGGTCGCGCAGCAGGGCGACTCCCTTCAGCAGAAGGTCGTCGAAATCGAGGGCTGCGGCGTCGCGCAGGGTTTTCTCATAGGCGCGGAATATCTTGGCCACTTCGCCCCGCGCGGCATTCCGCATTTCCGCCGCCTCGGACTCCATTTGATCGGGAGTGATGCCGTGATTCTTCGCGTAGCTGATTTGAGCGCGGACGCTGCGAGGCGGGTAATCCTCCGTCTCGAAGCTGAGCGTCGCTAGGGCGCGCTTCACCGCCGCCGTCTGGTCATCATCGTCGTAAATGGCAAAGTCGCGCGGGAGGCCCAGAGCGGCGGCTTCGCGGCGCAACAGTCGGGCGCAGAAGGAATGGAAAGTCGAAACCCAAACATCGGAAGCGTCATGGCCGCTCGAGCGGAGCAGCTCCGTAATCCGATCCTTCATCTCGCCCGCGGCCTTGTTCGTGAAGGTGACGGCCAGGATCGCATGAGCCGGAACTCCAAGCTCGATCAGATGGGCGACGCGATAAGTGATCACACGCGTTTTGCCCGTTCCGGCGCCCGCCAGAACGAGGATGGGCCCGTCAATTGCTTCGACGGCCTCGCGCTGTCTGGGATTCAATTTTTCGAGTGAGAGCATTGGAAGGAATTTGTCCCGAATGAAATTCTAGCCGACGCGCCGGGAATCAGCAATTTGGGAATAAGCCATGGGTATTTCGATGCGGGTGTGCGGGAAAGTCATAACGAACCGCCCGGCCCGCCGCCGCGCTTGTCTGCTACAATCTTGAGCTTTGGCCGGAGGAATTTTCGAGCGTGCATATCTTTAAGTTGCCGGGATGGTTGCAAAAAGTGGTCGCGACGATGGGGGGCGGTGGTCTTTTCCTCGTGGCCTTTTTCGATTCTTCGGTGCTTTCCTTTCCGCTGGTCACAGACGGATTGATGATCGAGCTGGCCATCACTCATCCGAGGCGAATGCCCTATTACGCGGCCATGGCGGCGATTGGCTCGCTCGCGGGCTGCATCTGGCTCTATCTGCTCGCGCGTAAGGGAGGGGAAGCGTATTTTCATCGTCATGCGGGCACAGGTTCGGCCCGTGTCAGAAAATGGGTCGAAAGGAACGCTTTTCTCACCGTGTTTATCCCCGGTGTGCTTCCTCCTCCCTGCCCGTTTAAGGTATTCGTCCTGGCGGAGGGCGTGTTTCAAGTTCCGCTGCGGACATTCGTTCTCGCCCTGCTGCTCGGCCGGGGACTTCGATACTTCGGCGAAGGAATCCTCGCTGTCCGTTACGGTGACGCGGCTCTGCGGATGGTCGCGTCGCACGGAATCATTTTTGTCCTGTCCGTAGTCCTCGTTCTTCTCACGCTCTACATCGCCGGACGCTTACTCTTTCCAAAATCGGATCCGCCTTCGCGATAAATTGCCCATTGCAACCCGCGGCGATACGCCCGTCGCGCCGTCCGTGCGGATCGCATGGAGCCTCTGCGAAATCCCAACTCTGAAATGAGTTTGGGAGTGGAAGGACGGAGCCCGGCTGAATCGATTACCGGCTTTCTGCGGAAGGAAACCGGAACCCTTGACTTTCGATCTGGAGCGCGTGATTCAACACTACAAACGCGGTCATGTTGTTGGCACTTGTGTCCGAGGGCGGGAAGCGCAGGTCGCGAAACTCGACGGTGAAGCCCTCGTCGTTTTCCGTTACTCTCGCGAATGGGAATCGAGCATACATGAGGAAGCGCTTCGCGTCGCGCGCTTCCCCAGCGATCTGGAGCGCGGGCGAGTTCACCGGCTTGTAAAGAGTCATACTTCGGTCCGGCTCGAATTCGTCCTCGTTTTCCACGGGGACGGTCACTTCCTCGATTGTGGCGTCCGTCGAAACCACTCCGCGCCAGAGGAAAGGATTGGCGGAATCGGGAAACGCGTCGGCGGACGTGGGCGGGCGGCGGTGATATTCGCGGGAGCTGAGCATGCGGATCGCGTCAGTCCGCAATTCAGCGCGGAACCCCAAATACCCGGCCGCGAGCGCCAATGCGACCATCGCGGCGACAACTCCTCGAGGGCCGGAGGGCCTGCGTTCCCCGATCTCTTCGCTCACCAGATGAAATAGCTCTGGCAGGAGAATCCCGCCCGCCAGGAGGATGAGCAAATAGGGATCGAGAGCCTTTACGATTTCGCAGCCCCACCACCGCATGCTCCACGGCCAAAGAAACATCACCCCCGGCGCGGTGCAGAAATCGAGCGTGAGGTGGATAAAAATTCCCAGGGCGGCGGCGACAACTGCGGGTGGAAAACGCAACTCGTTGGAAACCTGATTTGAGGAAAATTTCCTGCTCGCGAGGCACGCGAGCCCAGCAATGGCGCAAGCTGCCACCGAAGCGCCCGCAATTCCGTGCAAAGCGCCGCGATGATACCTTAGATAACTTCCGGCGCCTCCCCAATAGCTTGCGGAATCGAGGTTCGGAACGATTCCGGCAGCCACCAGGGCCGCGACGCCGAATCGCGGCAGCCATTTCCGCCCGGCTCTCGCCGCAGCCAGCAAAGCCAATGCCTGCGTGAGCAAGTCCACACGCGCGCCTTTCCCCGTGCCTTAGCTCTCTTTCGGAGCGGGTATCACCAGCGACAGCGCATCCGGCCAGATGCGGAACGCCAGAGGCAAAGGACCAACAGGTTCGCCATCAACCTGCGCGTATACGGGGGTATCTCCCGCGGGTTCGCAAATCACCTCGTTCCCCTTCCAGGCTTCGATTCCATCTATATGCCGCAGCTTCCCGAGCCACAGCGCCGGCAGGCAGATTAGATAGCGGAGCCTGCTGGTAGCGGAATTGGTGAGAAATTCGAAGGAGTTCTCGAAAAGGCTCGCGCCTGTTGTAATTTTGAACGGCCCGCCATAATTTGCCGTTCTCCCGACAACGATGATCGAGGCGCGATGCTCTTTGCCGTTCGAGCAGACTCGCAGCAACGGAAAATCATACTTGAACAGCTGGCGGAGTCCTTCGGCCCAGTAGGCGAGGATTCCCGCCTGTTTCTTCAGCTCGGCGTGAACTCCGTTCACGATTGCGCCGTCGGGGCCCGCTCCCGCTACGCAAAGGAAGTAGCGCCCCTCAGGAGGAACATCCGGGCGGTCCTTCCCTTCGGGTGCAAGAGCCACACCGACCGCGATGCGACGGACGACGCCGCCAGGAATCAGCCGCGCCGCATGCGGGATATCCCACGGAATGCCGAGCTCTTTGGCGAGGATATTCGCGGTCCCCGCCGGCAGAAGGGCCAGAGGAACTTCGCTGCCTGCCATCCCGTTGAGAACTTCGTTCACCGTCCCGTCGCCGCCGCACGCTATTACCATGCCGCGCCTCTGCTCGACGGCGAGGCGGGCAATTCCCTTGGCTGCCCCAGGCGACGTCGTGGGCGCCAGCTCCGTGCGTATGCCTGCCTCCTTCAGAATGCGCGCGGCTTGCTCGATTTCGTTGAAACGCCGGTGGCGCCTTCTCCCGCTTGTCGGGTTGTAGATCAGCAACGCGTCTTGTATTCCGTCCGGCATGCATCCTATCCCAGGAGGTCAAAGTAATCGGGCATTGTATAATACCGGACGGTTTACTCAGTCCGCCTTATCTTACCGAGGGTTCCATGCCGAAAGATCGCGACGCCGCCGGGGAAATCGAGCGCCTGCGCAAAGAAATCCGCCGCCACGAATATCTCTACTTTGTGGCCGACGATCCCCAGATATCCGACGCAGCGTTCGACAAGCTTATGGTCAAGCTGCGGGGCCTGGAGGAGAAACATCCGGAGCTTGTGACTCCGGACTCGCCCACCCAGCGCGTGGGCGGGCAGCCGCGCGAGGGGTTCCAGGCCGTGCGCCACCGGACGCCGATGATCAGCCTCGACAACGCCTTCTCCTTCGAGGAGTTGGCGGCTTTCGACCGGCGCGTCCACGAACTCACGGGAAGAGAAAAAGTCGAATATATCGCCGAACACAAATTCGACGGGCTCAGCCTATCGTTGCTCTATGAAAAGGGCAGACTGGTCCGGGGCATCACGCGCGGTGATGGCACCACCGGCGAAGACGTCACCCCGAACGTCAAGACAATCCGTTCGATTCCACTCTCGATGGATGCCGCTCTCCTGAAAAAGGCTGGTCTTCCCCAGGATTTTGAAGTCCGCGGCGAAGCCATCATGACGCGCAAAGCGTTCGAAGCCCTGAACGAGCAGCAGGAAGCGGAAGGCGGCAAACGGTTTGCGAACCCGCGTAACGCAGCGGCGGGAGCCGTCCGCATGCTCGATCCGGCGATCACGGCTTCCCGGCGGCTCGATTTTTTTGCTTATTACCTGCTGGCGGAGGGCCGCGTTCCGAAAAAGAGCCATTCGGAGGTGCTGAAAGCGCTGGCCGAGGTACATTTCAGGGCGAGCGAAGATTGGGAGCTGTGCCATTCGCTCGAAGAAACCGAAAAATACATCCAGCGCTGGGAATCGAAACGCGAAAAGCTGCCCTACGAAATCGACGGCATCGTGATCAAGGTGAACGAAATCGCCCTGCAAAACGAGCTGGGCTACACGTCGCGCGCGCCGCGCTGGGCCATCGCCTACAAATATCCGGCCCATCAGGAAACCACGGTCGTCAATGAGATTCGCGTCCAAGTCGGTCGAACCGGAGTTCTGACTCCCGTGGCTTACCTCGAACCGGTGCAGGTGGCTGGAGTAACGGTAAGCCGGTCGACGCTGCACAACCTCGACGAAATACGCCGCCTGAATCTCCACGCGGGAGATACGGTTTTGATTGAACGCGCCGGCGAAGTGATCCCTCACGTCGTGAAAGTGGTGAAGCACGGCAAGCGCGAAGAGGAATTCGAGATGCCGAAGAAATGTCCCGAATGCGGGACGCGCATTCACCATCCGGAGGGCGAGGTCGCCTATCGCTGCGTGAATGTCTCCTGCCCGGCGCGGCGCAAGGAATCGCTGCTTCATTTCGCGGGACGCCATGCCATGAATATCGACGGCCTGGGCGACAAAATCGTGGACCAACTTGTGGACAAAGAAATCGTCAAGGACTTTGCCGACCTCTACAAACTCGACCTCGAGACCGTAGCGAATCTCGAGCGCATGGCGGAAAAGTCCGCCCAAAATCTGCTGGATGAAATCGCGGCGAGCAAGAAGAACTCGCTAGCCCGCCTGATCAACGCGCTCGGCATCCGCTTCGTCGGCGAGCGGACGGGCCAGCTCCTCGCGCAGCACTTCGGTTCGATGGACAAGATCGAAGAGGCCTCCATCGAGGAGCTCACGGAAGTGACGGAAGTCGGTCCGAAGGTCGCCGAGGGCGTGGCGGAATTTTTCTCCGAACCGGCCAACCGCAAGCTCATCGAGCGCCTTCGCGCAGCCGGCGTCAACATGAAGGACGAGCGCCCATCGCTCAAATCCAGGAAATTTGCCGGAAAGACATTCGTGTTTACCGGAACGCTCGAGCGCCGGTCGCGCGAGGAGGCCGAGGCGCTCGTCGCTTCACACGGCGGAAAGGCTGGGTCCTCGGTGAGCAAGAAGACGGACTACGTGGTCGTCGGCGCCGACCCCGGCTCCAAGTTCGACAAAGCCAAGTCGCTCGGCGTCGCGATTCTTGACGAATCGGAGTTCGAAAAGTTGCTCTCTTCGCGATAGCCCAGCCAATCTTTCAGGCGATTCGAGTTATAATGGGCACGGCGGAAGAGCCGGGTGATCGCCGGTTTGCCGCGCGTAAGCGCCGCAGACGGGAGGAAAGTCCGGACTCCGAGCGCCGCACGCCCGCGAGGGCAGGCGGCGCGAGGGCAACGCGCCTGGTAACGCCAGGGGGTTGCGTCCTGCGGCAGGCGAAAGCCGGCGGCGGAAACGCAGCTACGGAAAGTGCCACAGAAAACAGACCGCCGGTGGGCTTGTACCTCGGCGGCAGGCCCGCGGTAATACCAAGGGCCCGCCTCTTTCGGTCGAGCGCATTGGGCAAGGGTGAAAAGGTGGGGTAAGAGCCCACCGCCCGGGTGGCAACATCCGGGGCACGGAAAACCCCGCGTGGAGCAAGGCCAAATAGGAGGGGAGGGCCGGCCCGGCCCGTATGACGTGGCTCGCAAGAGTTGCGTCTCTGACCCTCGGGTAGGCTGCTCGAGTTCCGGAGCGATCCGGAACCTAGAGGAATGATCGCCACCCGGCGCTGCCGGCAATATCACGGCATCGCCAGGCACAGAATCCGGCTTACAAGCTCTTCCGCCAAAATTCTCCCCCGCGGCGTTTGAATTGGCCTTCCTGCCGGCGGTTCTTGCCGCTTCCTCCATCGCCTTTTTCTCCGGAGGCCATTTGTAAACACGTCCCATCGTATGCGGCAGCGCGTCGTTGCCGCGCGAGGGCGTTCGTGGGAAACTGGGCGCGCTTGAGAGTCAACCCGCTTCTCTTGCCATCAGGAGATCGCTCTGGAACAGGTTCTCCCCAATCCCTCCTTCGCGCCTCGCAGGCGTTGGAGAATCGCGTTTCTGCTTTCCCTGGGCGTGCTGGTGAATTTTTTCGATCGCGTCAATCTTTCCGTCTCGCAATCCGCGCTGCACGCATCGTTCGGCATTTCAATTTTTGCTTTTGGAGTTTTGTCCAGCGCCTACAATTGGACCTACGCGGCGATGCAAATTCCCGCAGGAGTTTTGCTCGACCGCTTCGGTGTGCGCCGCGTCGGAATCATTGGCACGTTTTTGTGGAGCGCCGCTTCCTTCGGAGCCGCAATCTCCACGGGCATCGGAACATTTTTCGGGGCGCGGCTGTTGCTCGGCGTTGGCGAATCTCCCACTTTCCCGTCCAACGTCAAGGCGATTGGCTACTGGTTCCCCGAGCGCGAACGGAGTCTCGCCACGGCCATCACGGACGCCGCCGCGAAATTCTCCACTGCCATTGGCGTGCCTTTTCTTGGATTTCTGCTTCTGCGTTTCGGCTGGCGCTGGAGCTTCGCCGCCACGGGCTTCATCAGTTTTTTATATCTGCTCCTTTTTTACTGGATCTACTTCAACCCCAGTGAAGACAAGGGACTCACTAAGCAAGAGTTTCAGCTCATGGTCGAGGGGCGCGTCCAGCCCGAAGGGACGGTCAAAACCGGGAAAGGCGCTTCGCTCGGCTATCTTCTTCGCCAGCCGAAAGTCTACGGCCTGAGCCTGGGTTGGGGCGCTTACAACTACTGCTTCTATCTCCTTCTGTACTGGCTTCCGAGCATCCTCTCAATTTCGTTGCACATCGATCTGTTGCACTCCGTCTTATACACAAGCGTTCCCTGGTTCTTTGCCACGTTCACGGATCTTGCGGTGGGCGGTTGGCTGGTGGACGCCCTCATCGCGCGCGGCTACAACGCGAACCTTGTCCGCCAGACGGTGATGATTGGTGGAACGGGATTCGGATTGGGAATTCTAGGCGCGGCGCACGCCCACACGCTTGCCACAGCTCTAATTTGGGTCAGCATCTCGCTCGGCGGCTTGGCGGCGGCAGCGCCCGTTGCCTGGACCGTGCCCTCGCTAATCGCGCCGCAAGAAAGCGTGGGAAGGCTGGGATCCATCGCCAACTTTTGCGGGCAGCTCGGGGCGATATCCGCACCGATTTTCACGGGTTATGTCGCGACGGTCACTCATTCTTTTGCCGCGGCATTCGTCGCCGCAACTGCCATCTTGCTGTTGGGTATTGCAGGATATATTTTCTTATTGGGGCGCATTGAGGCGATTCCCGACCCGCAATGAGGCGAAAATGGAGCGCCCGAAGGGGCGTGAATTTCATAATTTCATCCGGAGGAATCCATGAGGACATCCTTTCAAGCCACTATGAGGCTGTCGAGGCGGCTGGTGTTGCTGTTCTTGGCGTTGGCCGTGGCGCTTTCGGTTCATGCCGCTGGCGCCGCCAAATATCTCGTCTATGTCGGAACGTACACCAACCACGGGAGCAAGGGCATTTATGCTTATCGCTTTGACACCGAGAGCGGCGCGCTCGACTCCCTCGGCCTGGCGGTTGAAACTCCCCAGCCGTCGTTTCTGGCTGCGTCTCCGAGCGGTCGGTTTCTTTACAGTGTCAACGAGCTCGATCAGTTTGATGGCAAGCCTTCGGGGGGCGTGAGCGCTTTTTCGATCGATTCGGCGACCGGGAGATTGACCTTGCTCAATCAAGTCTCCTCACTTGGCCCCGGCCCCGCCTATATCACACTCGATCGGACCGGCCGGTTTGTTTTCGTCGCCAACTACACAGAAGGGAGTGTGGCCGTTTTCCGGTTGTCGCCGGATGGAAACGTCGGTGCATCCACGGCCTATGTCCGCCACGATGGTTCGAGCGTGAATCCGGAGCGCCAGGAAGGCCCGCACGCGCATTGCGTGCTGCTGTCGCCCGATAATCGTTTCGCCCTCGTTGCGGATTTGGGACTCGACCAGGTGTTCGTCTATCCCTTCGACGCGTCACGGGGAACCCTCGGCCAACCCCGCATCGTGAAGGTTGCGCCCGGCTCCGGCCCGCGGCATCTCGCGTTTGGCGCAAATGGAAAGTTCGTCTACTTGATCAGCGAGATGCGCTCCACCATCACGGTTTATTCCTACAACTCCAGCGATGGCGCAATGCACCGGGTGCAGACCATTTCTTCGCTCCCTCCGGGATTCAAGGGATCGAGCACGGCCGCCGAAATTGTGGTGCATCCTTCGGGCAAATTCCTCTATGCTTCGAACCGCGGAGACGACTGCATTGCCGGTTTTGCCGTCGACTCGACGAAAGGCACTCTCGCACCTATTGAATATGTTCCGACGGGAGGGAAGACGCCGCGCAATTTCGCCGTCGATCCCTCCGGAGAATGGCTGCTGGCCGCGAACCAGGACTCAAACAATGTCGTCACGTTTCGGATCAACCGGAAAACGGGCCGCCTAACTCAGGCAGGCGCGCCAATCGAAGTTTTTTCTCCCGCAATGGTGGACTTCGTGCAGCCGGCCAAAGAAAAGTAGCGACGCAGCGGAACGATGCCGTGAGGACCGCGCACAACTCATGAAAGAAACTTGGCGGTGGTTTGGACCGCAGGACCCTGTCTTACTGGCGCAAGTCAAGCAGGCGGGCGCGTCCGGAATTGTCACCGCCCTTCACCACATCTACCGCGGCGAAGCCTGGCCGCTCGATGAAGTGCTGAAACGCAAAACGGAAATTGAAGCCGAAGGGCTGGTCTGGTCCGTCGTCGAAAGTATTCCCGTCCACAATTCCATCAAGTTGCGCTCCGGCGATTGCCGCCGGTTCGTGAACGCCTGGAAAGATTCGCTCGCTGCGGTCGCAAAGGCGGGCGTCCAAGTCGTCTGCTACAACTTCATGCCGGTCGTGGACTGGACTCGAACGGATTTGAAATGGAGATTGCCGTCCACGGGATACGCCTTGCGATTTGACGCTCTGGATTTTGCCGCTTACGACATGTTTCTCCTTCAGCGAAAAAATGCACAGGCGGAGTATCACCCGGCCCAAATCGCCGCCGCGCGCACCCGTTTCGATTCGATGCCCGAAGCCCGGCGGGCCGATCTCGAGCAAACAATCATCGCGGGCCTCCCCGGAGCCGAAGCCTCCTACGACCGCGAGACGATCCGCCGCCAATTGTCCGAATTCGACGGCGTCACTCCCTCCGATCTTCGCTCCAACCTGCTGTCCTTTCTCCGAGAAGTGGTCCCAGTGGCGGAAGAGCTTGGCATTCGGATGGGCATCCATCCCGACGACCCCCCTTGGCCGCTCTTCGGGTTGCCTCGCGTGATTTCTACCGCCGAGGACGTGCGACAGATTCTCAGCGCCGTGGATGTGCACGCGAATGGCTTGACGTTTTGCATCGGTTCATTTGGCGCGCGAGCGGACAACGATCTGCTCGCCATGATCCGCGAATTCGCGCCGCGCATTCATTTCGCCCATTTGCGCCAGGTTACGCGGGAACCGGACGGGTCGTTCTACGAAGCTGAACACCTGCGTGGAAGCTCGGACATGATCGGCGCCGTCCGCGCCCTCCTGGAAGAAGAGTCGCGCCGGCGCCGCGTAGGGCGTGCCGACCACGAGATTCCGATGCGCCCTGACCACGGGCATATGCTGGCGGACGACGTCTCCAAGAAGGTCAATCCAGGCTATTCGCTTGTGGGCAGGTTAAAAGGGCTTGCCGAACTCCGCGGTGTGATCGGCGGCCTGCGGTACGCCTTTCCTGAACTGGCGGACTGATCTGCCGCCTGCGTTACTTTTTTTCGTCTTTCGAAGCTGCGGGCGGAGGAGATTTTTCGCTGTTTGGTGCGCTTGTGTTGCCGCTTGTCGCGTCGGCGGGGTTCGCTGGTTCTCCTGCTCCGCTTTTTTCGCTGTCGCCGCCGGGCGTTTTTTCCAGGTATTTTACGATCAGAGAAATCCTTCGGTTTGCCGGGTCGAACGGATGCCCCGCGACTCTAGGTTTCATATCCGCAAATCCCCGAACCTGCTCGACCTGGTCCGGGCCCACTCCATGGGATTGCAGCAATCGCCGCGCATCGTTGGCGCGGTCGGTTGAAAGCTCCCAATTCGTGTAGTTCGACCCTCTCGAGTAGGGTGTGGCGTCGGTATGCCCCTCCACATAGATTTTGTTTGGCAGTTTTCCCAATTCTGCGGCCAGCGCGAACAACAGCTCCTGTCCATCCACATTGAATTTCGCGCTTCCCTCATCGAAAAATGTACCGGTCGCTGATTCGGTCAGCTCGATGCGCAGCCCCTCGTTCGTCACGGTCATGTCGATGTGGTTCTTCAATTTGTTGAAGTCGGGCACCTGCCGAATTGCTTTTTGGAGCTGCTCCTTCAGCTTCTCCATGTTGTCCTTCGAAACGACGAAATTTTCGCCCGAGCCGACCATATCGCTTCCCACTTTTTTGGCTGTCCCCGTGGGGTCCTTGAAGTACCCGCCCACTGCGTCCTGAATCTGCTTGCTTGAATTCATCAGCCACAGCACGATAAACAGGGCCATCATCGCGGTCACGAAGTCCGCGTACGCCACTTTCCAGGCCCCGCCGTGGTGCCCGGCGTGCTCCCCTTTTTTCCGGATAATGATAATCGAAGCTTTTCCCGACATTTCGAGCCTCTTCAGGTTTCCTCAGGCTGCGGCCGCCGCCGGCGTCTCCGATTTGCCCTTGATGTAGTTCTCCGTGTCTTGGAACACGGGCCGCAAACGGCCGGGGATGGCCCGGCGCCCGAATTCCACGGCCAGGCTCGGCGCAGCGCCCTTCATGAAGGCGATGATCATCACGCGCAGCACCTGGAAATATTCATGCTCTTCGTCTGAGGCTTTGGCCATATTCGAGGAGATGGGACCGATGAATCCGTAGCAAAGAAGAATTCCCAAGAATGTTCCGACCAAGGCTGCCGCTACTTTCCGTCCAATCTCTTCCGGGGGGCCGCCCAGCGCTCCCATGGTGATCACGACGCCCAGCACGGCCGCCACGATGCCCAAACCCGGCAATGAGTCCGCCATGGTCGCCAGCGCCGCCACGGGCTGCGCGCTTTCGTGATGGTGTACTTCCATATCCATTTCCAGCATTTGGTCTGCGTCGAAGGGTTCCACGCCTCCGCTGGCGGCCATGCGGATCGAGTCGCACACGAAGAGAAGCGCGTGATGATCCTTCAGGAAATTGGGGTATTTCGAGAAAACCGGACTCTTGTCTGGAGCGTCGCTGTCCGCTTCGAGCGCCATCATTCCTTCGCGGCGCGCCCGCCCGAAGAGTTCGTACATGATTTTCATCGTTTCCAGGTAGCGGGCCTGGGTGTACTTCGATGATCCGAATACACCGCCAAGCCCACCCGCGATTTTCTTCAGGATGTGCAGGGGATTCGCGATCAGCACCGTCCCGATCGCCGCTCCAAGAATGATCAGCAGTTCGGCCGGCTGCAGCAGCACACGCACGTTTCCGTGCTCCATCAAATAGCCGCCCAGGATCGCTCCGATCACCACCACGATTCCAATGATCGCAAACATCTCGCCTCACTCCTCCGCTTCCGCAGCCATCTTCCAACCCGTCGTGAGCGCTGCTAAATGGCTGCCCGCCGGAGCGCTCTTCTGCAACGATCGATTGACGCGCGCCAATATGTCTTCGACCGTCTCTTGCGGCAGTACCGTCGTGGCCCCCATGGAAGCCGCCACCGGCACTCTGTCTCCCCACCAGTTCACCTTGATTCCGTGGATCCCTTTCCTCAGCCGCTCGCACACTTTGTCGATATCGAATCGCGAGCATTCCGTCAGGACCGCCATGAACTCGGCCTCGCCTCTTCGCCCGAGAAAATCGGTGGGGCGCAGGCTGTTTTCCAGGGTTTGCCCCATCGTCCTCAGGACAACGGCGATCACGCCGGGTCCGTACCTCGCTTTGAGTTCGCTTAGTCCGTCGAGCTGAATGCATACAAGGCTGAACGGCACCTGGCATTCGTTGAATGTTCGCAGGTTCTCTCGCAAGTGAGAAAGCAGAAGGGTCTCCGTCAACACGCCCGTCGTCGGGTCCAGTGCGCCGTAGCCCGCCAATTTTTCCTGCCGCCGCTCCCAATCCGCCGCCGAAACACTTTCTTCAAAGCTTTCCGCCGCTCCGATAATCGTCCCGTGATCGTTGCGAATGGCCACGGCTCTCATCCGCACTGGTACCAGGTGACCCGCTTTATGACGGAGCATCACCTCGCTGAGCGTCGGTTTTCCCCCGCGAAGTACATCGGCGAGGGAACCCTCCGGCAAGGAAGAGGGTTCCGCTGCATCTTCTTCTCCATCGGCTTGGACCACTTCTTTCGCTGTCCGGCCAAGAACGTCTTGGCGAAGGTGCCCGGTGATTTTCTCCGCCCCCTCGTTCCAAAAAAGAATTTTTTGATTGCGGTCAACCAGATACACCCCCGTCTGCAGGCTTTCGAGTATTTTTTGGTAGATATCCTCCCGCTCTAGTTCAGACACAAATCCGCCCTAATCCATTTCATCGGTCAAACATGCCCCAAGTTTAGGAGTCCGCTTGCCGGCCGGGCCCAATCTATCGAGAGGGCGCACAACGGGAAAACCCCGTGCGCATTCATGTTTCCGTAATAATTCGCTGCTAACTTCTTTGTTTCGCGCTTGTTCTTGGCCTCGCTCGCCGGGGCGCTTGGAGAATATTAACGGGATGGAAAAACGAAACTTTCTCTTCGCTTCTCTCAGCGGCCTGATCAGCGACATCGCCTGGCAGGTTTCCAAGGAAGGTCACGAGGTCCGCTACTACATTCAAGACAAGAAAGAACGTGATATTGCCGACGGCTTTGTCGCCAAGTCCAAGGACTGGGAAAAAGATGCGGACTGGGCCGACATCGTCGTTTTCGACGACACCCTGGGTCAGGGGGAAAAAGCCAAGGCCCTGCGTGCCGCGGGCAAGAAAGTGATTGGCGGGACTCCCTACGCCGACCGCCTTGAAGACGATCGCTCCTTTGGCCAGGAGGAGCTAAAGAAAGCCGGAGTCAACATTATCCCCTACGCCGAATTCCAGTCCTTCGACGACGCCATCGACCACGTCCAGCAGAATCCCGGCCGCTACGTTATCAAGCCCAGCGGCGAAGCCCAGAACGTCAAGCGGCGCCTTTTTGTCGGCGAGGAGGACGACGGCCAGGACGTCGTCCGCATGCTCGAGGCCTACAAAAAAGCCCTCTCCGATGAAATCAAGGTCTTCCAGCTGCAGCGTCGCGTGACCGGCGTGGAAGTGGCTGTCGGCGCGTTTTTCAATGGCACGAGTTTCGTCTATCCCATCAACATCAATTTCGAGCACAAGAAGCTTTTCCCCGGGGATATCGGCCCGCCGACCGGGGAAATGGGCACTTCCATGTTCTGGAGCGGTCCCAACACGCTTTTCAACCAGACTTTGCTGAAGATGGAGCCGTCGCTCGCCGCCGAGGGCTACGTCGGGTACATTGACCTCAATTGCATCGTCAACAATCACGGTATCTATCCGCTCGAGTTCACCTCGCGCTTCGGTTATCCGACCATCAGCATCCAGCAGGCGGGGATGATTACGCCTATCGGCCAGTTTTTCTGGGACCTTGCAAATGGTGCCGACCCCAAGCTCAAGGTCCGCAGCGGGTTCCAGATCGGCGTGCGCATCGTCGTCCCGCCATTTCCGTTCGACGACGACGAGACTTTCGACTCCTTCTCCAAGAATTCCGTCATTGTCTTCAAAAAGCCTCCTGCCGACGAATTCCACATCGAGGATGTGAAGCAGGTAAACGGTCAATGGCTCGTTGCCGGCACTTCCGGCGTGATTTTGGTCGTCGTAGGTCTCGGCCAGACGATGAAGCAGGCCCAAGCCCAGGCCTACTCCCGCATCAAAAACGTCATGATCCCCAATATGTACTACCGCACCGACATCGGCGACCGCTGGGAAGAGGATAGCGACCGCCTGCACACTTGGGGCTATCTCCGTTGATGAGTTGTCGCGCATCGGATTGATCCTCCGCTTGTCTTGTCATCCGCGGGCCTGTGCGATACAGTAACGCCCTTCCGTCGGGAGGCAAGATCCTCATGGGCGCGCGTGGCCCGGACCAACTCAAAATCTTGATTCGCCGGGCCGCCATCAAAAAGCGCGTCCGCGAAGTTGCTCTCCAGATCACTCGCGATTACAAGGGTCAGCGCGTCCACCTGATCGGCGTTCTCAAAGGCGCCTGCATTTTTCTCTCGGACCTGGTCCGTGAAATCGACCTCGACACCTCCATCGATTTCATCGCCGTCTCCAGCTACGGGAAAGGGAAGGACTCCTCCGGCCAGGTGCGCGTTCTGAAAGACCTCGACAGCAGCATCGAAAATCTCAACGTCATCCTCGTCGAAGACATTCTCGACACCGGCTTAACTCTCTCCTACCTTCTCCGCGTCCTCGAGCAGCGCAAGCCCAAATCCCTTCACGTCGCGGCCCTCCTCGACAAACCTTCTCGCCGATTGAAGCCGGTCAAGGGCGACTACGTCGGGTTCACCATTCCCAACGAGTTCGTCGTCGGCTACGGCCTCGACTATGGCGAACGCTATCGCAATCTGAAAGATGTCTGCGTGCTCACGCTCTCCCCGGATTGACCGTGCCTAAGACTGTCTTGACCGTGCGCGACCTGGAAGCGATCCCGCCGGGCGGAGAGGTGGTCGTCCCCCGCGGCGCGATCGTCACCCCCCTCGCTGCGGACGATGCCGCCGCGCGCGGCATCACGATTCGCTTCCAGGACACCCCTTCTGCGTCCGCCTCCGCCCCCCAGCCGGCATCTCGCTCGATTGCCCTGGGCGCCGACCATGGTGGCTTCGATCTCAAAGAACATCTGAAGGTTTACTTGCGCGAGTGGGGCTACACCCCGCTGGACCTCGGCACTTTCAGCCGCGACGCCGTGGACTATCCCGATTTCGCCGAGGCTGTCGCGAACGCCGTCGTCCGCGGTGAAGCCGCTCTTGGCATTGTCGTCGACAGCGCCGGCATCGGTTCCTCGATTGCCGCCAACAAGGTCCCGGGAGCGCGCGCGGCGCTATGCTATGATAGGGCCACGGCGCGCAACAGCCGCGAGCACAATGACGCCAACATTCTTTCCCTGGGTGCTCGTCTGATTGCTCCCGAAGCGGCGCGGGAGATTCTCGCCGTCTGGCTTGCTACTCCTTTTGCGGGCGGGCGCCACCAGAAGCGTGTGGACAAGATCCGGGCCATTGAAGCCCGCCATTTCCCGCTCGAAAAGGGCCCGTCGAAAGCTTAGCGGTCGAATCCCGCGGCGTGAAGGTGCCGCACGGAGCCTCCTCCTTGGACCAGCAGCAGTTGGAACGCGTCATTCAAGCCATCACCGAAGAAGTTCTTCTCTATCTGGATGGAGGCCAGGGCGCCGGTCTGTGCGGCCTGGAAATCGATGACCTCGTCTGTCCCGGCTGCGACCAGCGCTGTGCCGAACGCTGCTCCCGCAAGACCCGAAAGGTTGTGGAAGCAGGCGCGGCCCGCATTTCCGCCGGCGCAGATGTCGGCGCCATCGAATCCGATATCGCCCGCCTGATTGACCACACGCTTCTCAAGCCCGAAGCCACACAAGCGGATATCCAAAAGATTTGCGAGGAAGCGCTGAAGTTCGGTTTTGCCTCCGTCTGCGTCAATCCATGGAATGTCGCCCAGGCGGCGGAGATTCTTCGCGGCAGCGAAGTCCGCGTCTGTACCGTCGTCGGCTTTCCCCTGGGCGCCACTCTTCCCCAAGTCAAGCTTTTCGAGGCCGAGGAAGCCATTAAGCTTGGGGCCCAGGAAATCGACATGGTGATCAACATCGGCGCCCTTAAATCGAAGCTCCTGGATGCCGTCGAAGCCGATATCCGCGGCGTCGCCGAGGCCAGCCATCGCGGCGGCGCCATCTGCAAGGTCATTTTGGAGACTTCGCTCCTCACCACCGAGGAAAAGGTTCGCGGCACTCTCGCCGCCAAAAATGCCGGCGCCGACTTCGTGAAGACTTCCACGGGCTTCAGCACGGGCGGTGCCACCGCTGAAGACGTTCGGCTCATGCGCGCCGTGGTCGGGGGAGAACTGGGTGTAAAAGCATCGGGAGGAGTTCGCAGCCTCGCCGACCTTCAAAAGATGGTCGAGGCAGGTGCGACGCGTATCGGCGCCAGCGCCAGCGTCAAAATCGTCGAGCAGGCGCTCGGTCAGGCGGCTCACTCCGCATCTGCGGCACCGGCGCCACCCTCTCCTGCCGGCAACTATTGACCCGCTCGCCCTGCCCCCACCCGGATTACCTTCGAAAGTGTGGTTATTTTTTCACCTGCTGTTGATTTATTCAACGTCGGTCCGGCCCGCTCTTTGTGGTTTCATCGCCTGCCAATTACAGCATCCTCCCTGTTTGGATGCAGATGCTCCGGCACAGACGCTGTCGCTGGACTTTGGCGGGCAATTTGCCTATAAACGGGCAACTGCCCTGAGGGGCAATCCGAAGCAAGGAGACAATCCATGGCCAAGAAAAAGAGCTCGAAGAATCTCAAGAAGGGAAAGAAGCTGTCCGCCACCAAGCCGCTCACCCGGGCCGCTGAATTTTTCAAGTCATAACGGCATCGGCGTGCGACTCCTGCACACCAATTGCGCGCGCCGCCGAATGATCGGGTGATCCGCAAAGGGGTCCGGCCCTTTTCGCCGCGGCCCCTTTCGTTTTGCCCTTTGCATGCTCCCATGAAAAATCGCCCCCGAGTCTCTCCTGCCATCGATCCCCGATTCGCCCCCTTTGCCTTGAAGGTCCTCCGCTCCCGCATTCAAGGTTGGGGTGTATACGCCGCTCGCTCCATCCCTGCTCACCGGAAAGTCATCGAGTACACCGGCGAACGCCTCACTTTCGGGCAGGCTCGCCGCCGGCTGATCCAGCTCTGCCGCAATCCGCGCACCCGCCGCCTCTCGATATTCCGCTTGAATCGCTATTGGCGCATCGACGGCGCGTTCGGTGGTTCCGGCGCCGAATTCATCAATCACTCCTGCGAACCCAATCTCAAGGTTCGACGCATCCGCGGCCATATCCTTCTCTTCAGCCTGCGGAGAATTCGCGAGAAGGAAGAGTTGACCTTCGACTATCGCCTCTCTCCCAATACGTTCAAAATTGCCTGCCGCTGCGGCTCTCCCCGATGCCGCAAGACGCTCAATTTCTTTGGTTAATGCGGCTCCCAGCCGTTTTTTGCGCGGTTTGCATCCGCTTCAGGCTTCGCCCCCGGATTGCCCGCCGCACACCTGTTATACTGTCTCTTGCCGTGCCAGTTGGGGCCCGGGGCAACTTCCTGAAAGAACTAAATCGTATGTCCGCACCGGAGGAGCGGAGGACGCACACGAGCATTCATGACTGCACCGAAATTGACCGGCAAATTCGATCTGCCCGCGGAAACCCTCGCCGTCCTCGCCGATATCAGCGAGGCGATCAACGAATCGCTCGACCTCGACAAGGTCCTCGCGACGGCCGCCGCGGAAATCAAGCGCCTCATCGACTATGAAATCTTTGCCGTCCTGCTCCCGGAACCGGGGACTAATCAGCTTTATTTCCGCTTTGCGATCGGCCACCGCCCCGAAGTCGTCGAGCACTGGCGGATTCCCATGGGCGAAGGCATCATCGGCGCCGCCGCGACCACCGGCCATCCGATTCGCGTCGGCGACGTAAGTCAGGACAGTCGCTACCTCAACGCTATTGACGGCGTCCGCTCCGAACTCGCCGTCCCCTTGGTTGTCCGCGGCCGCGTGATCGGCGTACTCGACATTGAAAGCAGCCAGCTCGACTATTTCACGCCCGACCAGCAGAACATCCTCTCCCTCATTGCCTCCCGCATCGGTCCGGCCGTCGAAAACGCGCGTTTGTTTCAGGAGGCCCGCAATCACGCCGAGACTTTGCTCCTGCTCAACGAAGTCGCTCGCGAAGCCAACTCGACCCTGCAAGTCGAGGAAGTCCTCCGCCGCGCCGCCGAGCTCACCAAGCGCCTGATCAATTATCAGATTTTCAGTATTCTTCTCCTCGACGAAGCCGAAAACGTGTTTCGCCACCGCGTCACCGTAAAATTCGGCCAGCGCACTCAGGAAAAATTCGCCGTTCCGGCCCACGAAGGCATCGTTGGCGCCGCCGCCGCGCTCCGCCGCCCCGTCGTGGTTCCCGATGTCAATCGCGACCCCCGCTACCTCCTCATCAATCCCGAGACGCGCTCCGAGCTCGCCATTCCCATGATTTACAAAGACCGCGTGATCGGCGTCATGGACCTCGAGAGTCCGCAGCTGAACTATTTCACGCCAGAACATGTCCAGGTTCTTTCGACTCTCGCTTCGCAGCTCGCCGTC
Source organism: Verrucomicrobiia bacterium (assembly GCA_035503815.1). Lineage (GTDB taxonomy): Bacteria > Acidobacteriota > Terriglobia > Acidiferrales > UBA7541 > Palsa-295. The sequence continues at coordinate 52,946 of DATJTF010000010.1, read as the reverse complement.
TCCATCGAAAACGCCCGCCTATTCGAGCAGGTGGTCCGCGACGAGTCCCGCATGGAACGCGACCTCACTTCCGCCCGGCGCTTGCAAGGCGCCCTTTTGCCCCGTGTTCCCGGCCCTGAATTTGGCCTCGACATCGCCGCTCGCGTTGTCTCCTCGCGTGAGCTCAGCGGAGATATTTACGACTTTCTTCGCTATGGCCCCCACGATCTTGCTGTGGCCATGGGCGATGTCAGCGGGAAGGGAAGCGCTGCCGCCCTCTTCGGCGCGATCGTCATTGGCACGCTGCGCAGCCTGGGCACTCAGAAGCTGCCTCCCGCCGAGATGCTGCGCTCCGTCAATTCGCTGATCGGCGAGCGCCGCATCGAGGGGCGCTTCATGACTCTCTGCTTCTCCACCTGGAGCCTCAAGCGCCGCCGCCTGAAATTTTCCAATGCCGGCCAGGAGGAACCCTTCTTGCTTCACGCCGGCGAGTGCCGGAAGCTCCAGCTTCCGGGTTTCCCGCTGGGGATCTACGAAGAGGTCACTTACGACGAGGTTTCTCTCACGCTCGACCCCGGAGACATCCTCGTCTTTCATTCCGACGGAATCGGCGACACTCAAAATGCAGCCGGAGATTTCTTCGGCGACGATCGCGTGGCCCGAATCATCGCGGAGAATGCGGCCTTGACGGCTGACGGCGTGGCCGACCGCATCCTCGAAGCCGTGGACGATTTTTCCGGCGGCGCTCATCCCGCCGACGACCGCACGCTCGTCGTCCTCAAGGTCAAGCCCGCCTCCGCAGATTCCGAATCGCGAGGACCCGCGGATTGACCCGAAGCGGCTCGCGCGCTTTGTCGCGGCCCGCGTCGCGGATCAGCCGCCGGTGTTTGACATTTCAAGTGTGAGAATTGAGCTTCGAGCTGGAAAGGCGGAAAGCAAGGAGGGATGAAAATGAGCCTTTCTTCGATGGCTCATTCGTTCGAGGCGGCTTACCTCTCGCCCCAACGCAGTTTGCTTCGCAGCACTTCGTAATACGTTTTTCGCAGCGGCCGCACGAATCTCACCTTCGACTTCGACTTCGTGATCACCACGCGGTCTCGCGGACTCAGTTCCATCCCGATCTGCCCGTCCAAGGTCAGGTACACCGGCTCGTCCGCCGCCGCGAAATCGACCTCCACCGTCGCCGTGTCCGGCACCACCAGCGGCCGGTTGGTCAGCATGTGCGGGCAGATCGGCGTAATTACGAACGCCTCCAAATCCGACTGCACCACCGGGCCGCCCGCCGCCAGCGAATAGGCCGTCGAGCCCGTCGGCGTCGCCACGATCAATCCATCCGCCCGGTACCGTCCCACGTGGCTTTGGTTCACGTATACGTCGAACGACAACATGCGCGACAGCGCGCCTTTGTTCGCCACCGCGTCATTCAGCGCACAGATGCGTTCTCCCCGCACTCCCTCGTGGACCACTTCCGCGTCCAGCATCATCCGTTCCGTCACGCGATAATCTCCGGCGAGGACAAGCTCCAGCATCGGGTAGAGTTCCTCCAGCGTAAAGCTGGTTAGAAACCCGAGGCCTCCCAAATTCACTGCCAGAATCGGCACCGCGTGTCCTTCAAGAGACCGGGCCGCAGAGAGCAGCGTCCCGTCGCCTCCCAGCACGATCAGCAAATCGATCGATTCGACGAGAGCCTTCTGGTCCACCGATAGCCGCTTGGCGTCTAAATGCTCGCACGTGTTGGCTTCGATCCGCGTTGTCACTCCGCGCTTCTCCAGCCATTCCACCAGCGGAGGCACAACTGTCCGGATGATTTTCCGTATGGGTTTGCAGATAATTCCAACGGAGCGGATCATGGATTTTCGGATTCTATCCTACCCTCTTCGCCGGGCATGCAGGAAAAACTCCTGATTGCCCTCTGCGCCCGTCACCCGGCTCGGCCGTACCCCTTTCACTTCGAGCCCCGCCTCTCCAGCCGCCCTGTTCACGCGCTCCACGGCCTTCTCGTGCAACGCGGGCTCGCGTACGATCCCGCCCTTTCCCACATCCTCGCGATCGAGCTCGAATTGCGGCTTCACCAGAATCAGTAAATCCGCCCCCGGCGCCGCCACCGACGCGGCCGCGGGAATCACTTTCGCCGCGGAGATGAACGACACGTCCATCGTCACCAGGCTCGCCGCTTCCGGCAGATCTGCGGGCTTCAGGTATCGTGCGTTCTTCTCAACCAACGTCACACGCGAATCGCGCTGCAGCTTCCAATCCATTTGCCGCACCGTAACATCCACGGCGTATACCCGTTTCGCTCCCTTCTGCAGCAGGCAATCCGTGAACCCCCCCGTCGAGCTGCCCACGTCCACGCAGATTCTTCCCTCCGGGGAAATGTGAAAATCCTCCAACGCCCCTTCGAGTTTCTCTCCTCCTCGGCTCGCGTACAGTGGCCCTCCTTCCGCCACTTCCACTCGAGCATCCGTCGCCACTCGGCTTCCCGCCTTCTCCATCTTCTGCCCGTCCACTCGCACGCAACCCGCCAGCAGGAGCGCCTGTGCGCGCTCCCGCGAACCCGCCAGTCCGCGTTCGACCAGCAAGACGTCCAGTCTTGTTTTTCCCGGTTTTGTCGCCATCAAAGGGCTGAAGTAAGACGCCGCCTCTACGTTTTCCGCGCCACCAGAAGTTTTGCAATTTCTCTCAGCCGGTTGGCTCTTTCGCCGTAGCAGTCCAGCTCTCGCAGCGCTTTCGTTTCCAGCTCCGCCGCGATCTGCTGCGACTTCGCGACTCCGTAGAGCGCCGGGTACGTCGCTTTCTGTTGTGCCTGGTCTTTTCCGGCGGTTTTTCCCAGCGCTTCCGAGGATTGCGACACGTCCAGAATGTCGTCCACCACCTGAAACGCCCACCCAATCTGCTCGCCGAATCGCCCCAGCCGTGTGACGTCCTCGTCCTTCCCCCCGCCGGCAATGGCGCCCGCCACAATCGCCCCCCGGATCAGCGCGGCAGTCTTCGACCGGTGAATGTATTCGAGCGCCTCCGCGTCAATCGGCTTCCGTTCCGCTTCGATGTCCGCCACTTGCCCGCCCACCATTCCGCTCACCGTTCCAGCCGCCCTCGACACTTCCTGCATCACGCGCACCCGGCGTCCCGCTTCCAAATCGGCATCCGCCAACGTCTGGAACGCCAGAGTCAGCAGCGCGTCTCCCGCCAAGATCGCGATGGCCTCTCCAAATTGTTTGTGATTGGTCGGTTTCCCGCGCCGCAGATCGTCATTGTCGAGCGCCGGCAGGTCGTCGTGAATCAGCGAATAGGTGTGAATAAATTCGATCGCGCATCCCACCGCCAGCGCTCCTGCGGGGTTCTCGCCGAACATACGCGCCGATTCGTAGCACAAGATCGGCCGCAGCCGCTTTCCTCCCGCGAACACGCTGTACCGCATCGCCTGGTGAATCGACGCGGGCGGTGTCTGTTCGCCCGGCAGGCGCCGCTCCAATTCTCGATCCACTTGCGCTATGTCTTTTTCAAAGAAGTCGGGAAGCTTCATGCTTGGTTGTGTTCCGAGGGAGCTCATTTCGTTGCCGGTTCGCGGGGCACGATCGCGGCCTGCTTCTGAGGCAGGAAATTCACTCGGCTTCCGGCTCGAACGGTTCGGCCGTCACCCTTCCGTCCGCCTTTTTCAGAAGAATTTCCACGCGGCCTTCCGCCTCTTCCAATTGCTTTTGGCATTCCCGCGAAAGCTTCACGCCTTCCTCGAACAGCTTCATCGCCTCATCCAGCGCCAAATCCACGCTCTCCAGGCGCTTCACCACTTCTTCCAGCCGACCGAGGCTCTTCTCAAAATCTCCCTTTGGTTTGGCTGCTTCCGCCGATTTGTTCGTTGCGGGATTCATTCACCCTCCGGCTCTGCGCTCGCCTCGATTGGACTCGGGTCCTCAGACCCAAGGGTTTCTCTCAATCACTGTCAATGCTGTGCCCGGAATCGGTTCACTCCTGACACCCGGGGCACCAATACGTTCCCCGCCCGCCCTGCTCCATCCTCTCGATCCTGTGCCCGCACCGCCGGCACGTTTTGCCTTCTCGCCCGTACACGCGCAATATGCGCTCGAGGCCTTGAAACCACCAATTCGCGTCACGAAAATTGGGAGCCGGATGGAGACAGCATTTTAGCGCACTGCCCAGAACGCCAACAATCCCCTTGTGCAGCCTCTTCGTTTCCGCTTCGTCGAGTCCGCTCGCCATCCTCTGCGGCGCAAGGCGCGCGCGCCACAGCGCCTCGCTCGAATAAATATTCCCGATCCCCGCAATTTTCGACTGGTCCAGCAAAAACAGTTTCACGGCCCGCCGGCATCCCTGGAGTCTCTCGCCCAGATGCGCCGCCGTAAACTCACCTCCAAGCGGTTCCATCCCCATCGCGCGCAATCCCCGGACTTCGTCAAGTGATTCAACCCAATGGACGCGCCCCAAATGCCGCGGGTCCACGAACCCCAGCGCTCCATGCTCCATCTCGAGCGCCACGTCCACGTGCCCGGAAATTTCCTTTCCGTCGAACCAGATTAGTTGCCCGTCGAACTTGAAGTGCATCACCGCTTTTCCGCGGTCGAGCGCCAGCGCCAGATATTTCCCGCGCCGTTCCACGCCCTGGATCAGCCGTCCCCGCAGTTTCGCTTCCAGCCTTTTCGCCGCCGCCTTTTTCCCCTTGCCGGAAATGCCCGCCGCGGCGATCGGATGAATCACCCGGCAGCGCTCGATCTCGCGCCCCTCCACCAGCGGTCGCAGTGTCCGCGCAATCGCTTCCACTTCAGGCAACTCGGGCATATCGCAGGAAATTCCTTTTTCGGCGGAGGAATCAGTTGGCGATTCTTGCCGTGGTGTTTCCCGGCAGCATCGTCAGCCGGTGGGCACGAATCTTCGTCTCTGCTACCACGCTGAACGGCGCGGAAATGCCGCGCCCGGCGAACCACTCCGGAAACTGGTCGCGGTAATACGCGCTTCCGATTTGGCCTGATTCGCCTGTGGGAATCTCCATCAGTGAGTCGTCGAAATCCGCCAAGTCGGCCACGAACCGCATCGCCGGACCATGCCCGTAGCCCATCGCACGCACCGTATCCACCGTTCCGCCCTCTGGGTACGCACCAATGCTCAAGAATTCGTGCAGGATTCCGCTCCGCCCCAGCGGATGTTTCATATCCAGCTTGTGCAAGCTTCCCCAATTCCACTTGGACGGATCGCTTTCGCCCGTCTGTTTCGCGAGCGCCGCCACTGCATCGTCCGCGCTCGCCATCAGCAGCTCATCGTAATTCGAAAACCCTGCGGGCAGCCACGCCGGCGGCCGCGTCATCAGCACGTTCGCCAAAAACACCTTATCTCGCCACCACACATCGTTATAGACGCTTCCCGGTTCCCACAGCTCGTACTTGTATACGTTGCCCCCCAGATACGGCCAGAGAATCCTCTCAAACAGCGCCCGGCGCGTGTATTCCAGAAAGCTCGTTGCCACTGAATCCGCCGACGCTCTCCCGTCCCATTCGCTCAGTCCGGCGATCAGCTTCGCTGTCCGCGAATCCTTCGGCTTTGCCGTCGTCGCCGCTCCCCGCAACTGGTCCGACAAAAAACTGTCCGGCAAGCTCGTGATGTCGTTCTGAATCCTGTTGCAATCCCCGACGTTCAAATCTGTTTTTGCCGACAGCAGTTCGTAAAGGCGCGCTGTCCTGTACGGGCCCGCCCAGCGGTCCGTCAGATAATATTTGTACGCCGGACCCACCGTCCGCGCGTTCGCGGTCGCTATGATCCCTCCCGGCGGATTCTCAACGCGCGGCAACTCGTCAAAGGGAATGTAGCCGCTCCATTCGTAATCGTACGTGTCCCCTGGCACCGGCAGTTCTCCGTCACCATGGGCGCGAATCGGGATTTTCGCTGGAATCGTGAACCCGATGTTTCCGTCCACATCCGCGTAGATTGTGTTCTGTCCCGGCCCGGCGATGTGGCGTGTCACCTCGATGAATTCGTCCCAGTTCTGCGCCTTCCCGAGCATCGGAAATCCAAAATCCAGCCCGCCGGGCTCGATGGCCGTCCACCGCAGCGCGTACGCCCGCCCGCCATCCTCCTGCGAATCGCGGTGCACGATTGGTCCGTGCCGCGTCACCACCACGTCCAGCTCCACGTCCGCCTTTCCGCGAACGTGAATCATCTCCTTCCGAACCTGCGCCGCCATCCAGCTCCCGTTCGCGCGATAATTCAACGAGCCCGGTGATTCGAATGTCTCGGCGTACAAGTCCGCTACGTCCGCGTTGCTGTTCGTAAACCCCCATGCGATCCGGTCGTTATGCCCGATGATGACCATCGGCGCTCCCGGCAGCGCGAATCCTTCCACGTTCCATCCCGGCGCCGTCAGATGAATCACATACCACAGCGCCGGAACCGTCAGCGCCAGATGCGTGTCGTTTGCCAATAGCGGTTTTCCCGTCGCCGTGTGCGCCCCGCTCACCACGAAATTGTTGCTCCCCGTCGTTTCCGTCACTCCCTCTTCGAACGCCCCCAGAAAATCCCGCGCCTCGCCCCACATTTCCGCGGGGAAGGGAATTGCCTCCCCGGTTTTTTCGGCGGGTTCGCCCTTTGACGTTCCGGGCATGACCGGCATCATCGGCATCGTCGTCGTGTTCGGCCCGCCGACGATGTAGTGATCGAGCGGCGAATCTTCCACAAATAATTCTTTCGCCCGCTCCGGCCCCACGCGCTCGGTCACCCATTGGCGGTTCAGCTTTTCCTTCCATGTTTGCGTCAGCGTCTTGTACATATACAGGCTGATCAAATACGTGTCCGCCGGAGTCCACGGCTTCGGCTGGTAACCCAGCAGCGTGAACTCCACAGGCAGCCTTCCGCGTCTCTGCTCGATGTAGTCGTTCACCCCTTGCGCGTAGCTCTCCAGCAATCCGCGAATTTCCGGCGAGGAATCCTGCACCGCCCTTTCGGCGGCTTCGTGCATCCCGAGCGTCCGGTTTTCCTTGTCGAATTCGAGCGCTACCGTGCCAAAGATCTCCGCCAGGTCGCCTCCCGCCGCTCGCCGCAACAAATCCATTTGCCACAGCCGGTCTTGCGCCATCACGTATCCTTGCGCCAGCACCATATCCTGCTCGGATTTCGCCCGAATCCACGGCCTTCCCCACTCGTCCCGGTCCACAATCACTCCCTCTTTCAGTCCCGGCGCTCTCACGCTCCCATCCAGCGTCGGCAGCGGCCGCTCCACCAGCCACCACCCTCCCACCATCGACATTCCGGCCGTCAGCAGCGCCGCCGCCACCGCGAATCGTGCGATTCTCGACCGCCTCATCGATTCTCCTGCGTTCCTCTCGCCGCTTTTGTTCCGCGGGCCGCGCGGAGTTTAGCCCACTCTTTCTTCGTCACGCAACCGCCCGCCCCTCTTGCGCATTTGCGCCCCCCCGATGCACAATCCGCATATGCCGCACAAATTCTCCACTTCTCACGTCCAGGATTCGCTTTCTCTTTTTCGCTATTACAAAAAATTGGGCGACCGGGCCATCGCTCAGGTTCCCGACGACGCACTCTTCGCTGTCCTCGACCCCGAATCCAATTCCATCGCCATTATCGTGAAGCATCTGGCCGGGAACATGCTCTCCCGCTGGACCGACTTCCTCACCTCCGACGGCGAAAAGCCCAACCGCAATCGCGATTCCGAATTCGAAGCCCCGCCCGCCACTCGCGCTGATCTCCTCGCCGTCTGGGAGTCGGGCTGGACCTGCCTTTTCTCCGCCCTCGAGTCCCTCACCGATTCCGATCTCTCTCGCACCATCCTCATCCGCACCGAGCCTCATTCCGTGCTTCAAGCCATCAACCGCCAGATCGCTCACTACTCCTACCACGTCGGCCAGATCGTGTTCCTCGCCCGCCATCTCGCCGGCGGCCAGTGGACCAGTCTCACGATCCCGCGTGGCCATTCCGTCTCTTTCAACGCTTCCGTCGCCACCGGCAAGGCGTCCCAGCGGTAGCCCTTGCCTCATCCCTCCACTGGCGCCGCCATTGTTCTCTCGAGGCGTTCCTCGCCATGATCGCCCTCCACCTTTTCGGAGTTCTCCTCCTCGTTTTCATCAACGCTTTTTTCGCCGCCGCCGAATTTTCTCTCGTTGCCGTTCGCGCTTCTCGCGTTCACCAGCTTGTCGAGCAGGGAGACGCCCGCGCCCGGGTCGTCGAGACCCTCCTCGCCGATCTCAACCGCGTCGTCTCCGGCGTTCAAGTCGGCATCACGGTTGTCAGCCTCCTCCTTGGCTACGTGGGCGAAATCACTCTTTCCAATATCATCGGCCCGCTTGTCGCCGAAATCCCTCGCCCCTGGGCCGCCGTGCTGGCGCACAGCGTGGCTTTGGTCGTCGCCTTCGGGCTTCTCACCGCTCTGGAAGTCGTTCTCGGCGAGCTCGTCCCAAAAACTCTCAGTCTCGCCAGCGCCGAACGCGTCGCTCTCATCATCGCCCGCCCCTTCAACTGGTTTCTCCACGCCTTCAGTTGGGCCATTGACCTTCTCGATGCCACGGCCGCCCGCTTCGTCCGCCTTCTCGGCGTCACTTCGCCTCCCAGCCACACTCTGGTCCGCTCCATCGAGGAGCTTCAGGTGCTCGTCCAGCAGGCCCGCGAGCGCGGCCTCATCTCCGCCAGCGAAGTTAAATTCATCGAGTCCGCCATGGAGCTCAGCAAAGTCGAAGTCCGAGAAGTCATGGTCCCCCGTCCCGACGTTCACGCCCTCCCCGTCACCGCTTCCCTCGAACAAACCATGTCCATCATCGCCACCACTCAGCGCTCCCGCATTCCCGTTTACGAAGGCACACTCGACCACATTCTCGGCTTCGTCCATATCAAAGACGTGCTCTGGGTCCTTCTCGACCGCCTCCGCCGCGCTGAGGAAGGCTTGCCTCCTTCCGAATTTCATCTTCGCCCGCTTCTGCGCGACGTCCTTATCGTTCCCGAAACCAAGGCGGCCAGCGAGCTTCTCATCGAATTTCGCGGCCGCCGCACCGGTCTCGCCATGGTCGTTGATGAATTTGGCAGCATTCTCGGCCTCGCCACCCTGGAAGACATCCTCGAGCAAATGGTCGGCGAGATTCATGATGAATTCGACGTCGTCGAGCGGCCTCTCACCCTTCCCGACGGCTCCATGGTGTTCGACGCCGCTCTGAAAGTCCGCGACCTCGCCTCCCAATACAACATCGTTCTGCCCGACGATCCCTCCTACGAAACCGTTGGCGGGTTTGTTCTCACCCGCCTCGGCTTTATCCCTCGCGGCGGTGAAAGCTTTGAGGCCGAAGGTTACCGCTTTACCGTGATGGAAATGGACCGCCGCCGCGTCTCGCGCGTCAAAGTCAAGGCGATCGCCCCTCCTCTTCCGGTACTCCCCGAGCCTGTTTCTCCCGCCTCCCGCTTGGCCGCCCCCGCCCCGCCATTCGCTGCCCCGCAACCCGTTTCGGCGGCTCAGGGCGACGCCCCTCCGAAGAAGAAATCCCGTCCCCGAAAATCTCGCGCGAAAAAAGTTCCCGCAAAGTCAGACACTTCTCACGACGACCGCGCTAAAGTGGGCGGAGCGAAACACGTTGATGACGCCGGAAATGTCGGCGGAAGGGAAGATAGTGGCGAAAAGGAATCAGGCTGAGCGAAGCTCTTTTTTTCAGGCGCCCGGTCCGGAAAATAGAAACCGGGTGTCATCCAGGGCCCCGCGAGCGGACATTTCCTGCCCGCTCCCGGCCGGCCGGATATTCAATCCAGTGGAAAATTCCTGAAAAATGGCGCGGCGCATCCTTCAACGCATCCTTCTCTCTCTTCCCGCACTCTGGCTTATCGTCACCATGGTTTTTCTTCTCGCCCACATCGTTCCCGGTGACCCCGTCCAGCAAATGCTCGGAGAAGGCGCCCGCGCCGAAGACATCGCGCAGCTCCGCCACGCTCTCGGTCTCGACCAACCCATCGCCGTTCAGTATGCTCATTTTCTCGGCGGTCTCCTTCACGGCAATCTTGGCCAATCCTTCCGTTTTCAGCAGCCGGTCATGCAAGTCGTTCTCTCCCACTATCCTGCTACGCTCGAACTGGCCCTCGTCGCTCTTTTCGTCTGCGCTTTCATCGGCATTCCCGCCGGTCTTCTGGCCGCCCATCGCCGCGGCACCTTCACAGACCACGCCGTCGGCGTCTTCACCCTGTTCGGCCTTTCCGTCCCCAATTTCGCTCTCGGTCCCGTGCTCATCCTCATCTTCTCGATCCTGATCGGCTGGCTGCCCGTTTCCGGGCGCGGTGGTCTCTCGCATCTCGTTCTCCCCGCCGTCACTCTGGGCGCCGCTCTCGCCGCCATCCTCACGCGCATGGTTCGCACCTCCGTCATCGAGGAGCTCTCCAGCGACTATGTCCGCACCGCCCGCGCCAAGGGACTCTCCGAATCCGCCGTCCTTTTCCGACATGCCTTTCGCAACGCTCTCATCCCCATCCTCACGATCCTCGGCCTCCAATTCGGCACTCTTCTCGCCGGCACTATCGTCACTGAAACGATTTTCTCCTGGCCCGGCATCGGCCGCCTTGCCGTCCAGGCCATCGAAGCGCGCGACTATCCGCTCCTCCAGGGCTGCATCCTTTTCATCGCCGTCTCCTATGTCGCCGTCAACCTCCTCACCGACGTCGTCTACGTCCTCGTTGACCCGCGCGTGCGATTCGAATGACGCTCTCGGCTCATTTCCGATCCTTCCTCCGCACCAGCCTTCCCGGCCGCGTCGGATTTGCCCTCACCGTCCTTCTCGCTTTTCTCGCCGTCGCCGCGCCGCTCATTGCTCCTTCCAGCCCTACCGCGCAGAATCTTTCCGCGCGTCTCGAGCCTCCCAGCGCCGCTCACTGGATGGGCACCGATGAACTTGGCCGCGACGTTCTCTCTCGCGTCATCTACGGCGCCCGCGTTTCGATGCTCGTCAGCGTTTGCGTGGTATTGGGCGCGGGCCTGATCGGCCTCGCCATCGGGGCCGTTGCCGCCTATTTTGGAGGCTGGCTCGATCGCTTCGTCAACATCATCCTCATCAACGCATTTCTTTCTTTCCCCGGAATTCTGCTCGCCATCGCCTTCGCCGCGTTTTTGGGGCCCGGCATCGGCAAAGTGATCCTCGCTCTTGTCGTCACCGGCTGGGCCGGCTACGCGCGCCTTGCCCGCGCTCAAGTCCTCCAGGTCCGTGAAGCCGAATTCGTCCTTGCCGCCCGCTCGCTTGGCGCATCCGACGCCCGCATTCTCCTTCGCCACCTTCTTCCCAACATCCTTCAGCCCATCCTCGTCCAGGCCACCATCGCCATGGCCGGAGCCATCCTCGCCGAGTCCACTCTCAGTTTTCTCGGCGTCGGCGTTCTCGCCCCCATGCCCAGTTGGGGCTCGATGCTCAACGACGCCCGCGCCCATCTCTTCGACGCCCCTCATCTCGTCCTTTTTCCCGCTCTCGCCGTCGCCGCCGCCGTTCTCGCCTTCAACATGCTCGGCGACGCCCTCCGCGACTACCTCGATCCCCGTCTCCGCTCCCAAATCGCGGTCACTTTTCTCTCCCGCTGATGTCCTTCGCGCCCCAATCCGCCGGGTCCCGCTTCTCGCCGCGTCGGGCTGTTCTCCTTGTCATCGGCCTCATCATTATTTTTGCCGCCTTCCTCTTTCAGCGCCATCAAGACACACACCTCCGCGATGTCCGCGAATTGTTGAACGCCAATCTTCACCAGGGAATGTCACGCGCCGAGGTCGAATCGTTTCTCAACCGGCAGGGAATCGCGCACAGTTACGCCGCAGAAAAGGAAGGAACGAAAAATCCGGATCGCTCGCCGGCGGAAATCGCCATCATCCACGGCAATCCGGGCTTCGGCATCATCCGGACCGACTATCAAATTCGCTTCAACTTCGACAGCTCGGACCGCCTAACTTCCTTCTCCGTCAGCGAAGTCTTCACCGGCCCCTAATCCACTCTGTCACTGTTTCTTTCTCCGCTCGACGATCCCAGCCCAATCTTTCGTCTGGGCAACGGTTCTTTGGAGAAGTGCGGCGGGCTGGCCACCGGAGGCGGACATGACGCCGCTTTGCCCCTCCTGTTATTGTCTGCTCGTAGGGGCACGACATGTCGTGCCCGTCCGCCTTTGTCTATTTGGATCGCGGCGCCCCCGGCGCCGCTTTGCTTCACCTCTCTCCACATGCTAGCGTCCTGCTCCCACCGAGTCACAAATCAACGCCCGCCTTTTTGGAGTGCGGCGGCCTGGCCGCCGGAGGCGGACATGACGCCGCTTTGTTTCACCTCTTTCCACATGCTAGCGTCCTGCTCCCACCGGGTCTCAAATCAACGCCTGCCTTTTTGGAGTGCGGCGCCCCGGCGCCGCTTTGCTTTTTTCACGAGCGAAGCTCTAGCGACCTTCTCCGCGAACCTCGGTGCAAATGTGCGCCCCGCCTTCTCCTTTATCTCCTTTACCTCCTCGACCTCCCCTACGCCCACTCCCTCCGCGGCGCCATCCGCTGGCCCACCCGTAAGAGACGCCTCTCTGCCTTCGCTCCCCCGCCTTGTAGGTCGCGGCTTCAGCCGCGACATTAACCCGGCGGCGAAGCCGCATTCCTTTCGCGGTGTATTTTCCGCGAGCATTGCCTTTTTCACGGGTCGCGCTCGGGAGTCCAAACTTCGCCGCGTCCTTTCGGCCTTGCGCCCCGTAGGTCGCGGCTTCAGCCGCGACAAAACCCTGCGCCGCAGGCGCATTTGGCTCGCGGTGCCTTTCCCGCGACTCCTCGTCTTTCTCTCCTTTGCCTCCTTCGCCTCCTATCCCTCCCTCCACGGCGCCATCCGCTTGAACAACCCGTCTCTCAAAACCACGCTATGAAACAGCACCGCTCCCAAATGCGCCACGAACGCAAAAAACAGTAGATACGCCAGCACAGCGTGCGTCTTCCTCAAAAACGAATACAGCACCACGTTGTGCGGCAAAATCGGAAACAGGTGGAACGACGCCCACATCACGATCGGATACCTCGCCGCCGACAGCATTCCCCATCCCACCAGCGGGATCAGGAACAGCAGCGTATACAGCAATTTCTCCGAAGCTCCCGCCACCAGCTGCTCCGGGGGTGAAACGGTTGGCGGCCATGCCGGCAACTTATGCGCTCGCCGGTTGATGTACCGGATCACCACCAGAATCAGGATCGCGATACCCAGCGGGCGGTGAATGGACACCAGCCTGTGATAATCCCACAGCGACGCCAGCATCGTCGCGCCGATCCCCAGCATCGTCAGCACTAGAATCGCCATCAGCCAGTGCAGAAACCTCATAGACCCCGGAAACTGCTTCTCGTTCGTCGTCATCGTCCCGCTAACTTTCTGATCTCCGCCGGCGTGATCGCGCTCGGCTCCACTGTCTCGCCCGTCCGCCGCGTGAACGACTGCGAATAAATCGCCGAACGCGCGCTCAACAGCGGATCATCCGAAGGCGATATCCCGTCCGGCAAAATCAACGGGTCAAAATTGATCACCCGCGCGGGACTCGTCTCCTCCGCCTCCACCGAAGTGATCGTCAGCGTCCCCGCGTCCACCTGCTCCCGCCCTTCGGGCCACATGACTGTCGCGTCGTTCGTCGCGTCGCCCGGCTGCCCGATCGTCAAAATCAAATGCCACTCGAGCGGGTGCGTCAGGATGCTCGCGATCACTCCGTCGAAAAGATAATTTTTGTTGTCCGCCGGAGGAGGCGCCGCGCTCTCTGGAACGAATGCTTGCACCGGCACGAAGCTCCACCGCACCGGCGTCACTTTCCCGTTCGCGTTCGTGAACAAAAATGCGTTCAGCCCGTAAAATGTCGTGTTGTCGAACGCCGACGACGGCTCGTGGCTCTTGATGATCTGGATCGCCTTCAGGAACTCCGGATGCCTCGCCACGAACGCCGCCATCTTTGCCGGATCCGGCTTGTGCGTCGCCGGGTCCGGTTTCGTCGCCATCATCTGCTCGTAGAATGCTTCGGGGTCCTTGAACGGGAACACCGGAAACATGATCATCGCCGTTCGCCACTGTTCGCCGTCCGCCAGGTTAAATTCGAGCGCCATGGCCCGCACGGCCTCCGGCGAGTCCGCCATGTACGGGTCCCCGCCCCCCAGCGAAAATCTCCCGATCACCGGCACGCGCCCCGGCCGAAACACAATGGCCTTCGAATATTTCGCTCCGTTGCCGTTGCTGTCGAAATATCCGCTGATCCCCACTCCCTTGGCGTGATTTCGCCGGAACCCCGAATGGATTCCGTTCACTTCCTCGAACCCGTTCGTGAACCGCCTTGCAGTCAGCTCGTGCGGCGTCAGCCACCCGCCCAGGCACAGAAACGTCCCCACCACGCCCAGCAGGATCACTCCCACTGCTGCTAGCCGGCCCCACATTTCGCCGGTCCTCGGATCCCCCGGCCGCCCTTCGCCCACTACGTGATTATGGCTTGCCATCTCTTCGCTCCCTTGCTGCAATGAAGCTCTCTCCGTCCGGCTGGCTCTTCTGTCGCTCTCTTCATCGCAATCGTTACCCCGCAGCGCGAGGGACCGCTTCGCTCCATTTGTTTGGCCGAAATGTCTCGCATTACCGCAGGATTTTCGGAGCGCGGCCGCCTTCCCGCCACGCCCGTCGGAAGCAGTGGGCGTGAATCGAATTCCTCGCCCCAACGCGGTTCACGTCCCGCATGCCTTTTCTCGGGAGAACCTATCACCGCTCGACTGTTAAAAGGAAGGAACATCTGTTTGCCTGCCCCGGCACAACAAAAATAGCGAGGTCCGCTGCCCCCAAATTCCACCGCCAGTTCCGTCGCTGCTTTCGACTGTGAATCACAATCTCTTTGTCGTCCCCCAGTCGCTGCGAAGACCCGCCTTCGACGGCTCACAGGAATCCGCATTTCGGCCCGCTTTTGCCTTTGTTTTTCTTTTACGCCCTTTGTCTCGAGAGTCCAAGCTTCGCCGCGCCTTTTCAGCCTCGCGCGTTGTGGGTCGCGACTTTAGCCGCGACAAAACCCTGCGCCGCAGGCGCATTCCGCTCGGGGTCTCTTTCCGGCGAGCTTTAGCCTTTTCACGGGTCGCGTTCGGCAGTCCAAACTTCGCCGCGCTTTTTCGGCCTCGCGCCTTGTAGGTCGCGGCTTCAGCCGCGACAAAACCCTGCGCCGCATGCGCATTCCGCTCGCGGTGCCTTTCCCGCGAGCTTTAGCTTTTTTCCAGCCCGGTGTCCGGCGCAATGGCCACACCCTTACCGCTCGCTTTGTCCCCGCAGCCTAGTTTCTCAGGAAGGTTTACAGAAGTTCAGCAACCCGGAAGGATCTTTCCTCGCTTACCCCGCCGCGCCAACCTCTACCGCCACTTCCGAGCCTCGGGTGGCCCCGAGCGCCTTCGACGCGTTGCCCTTATTCACCACGATCTCCAAATATCCGCTCGACCCCACAATTCCAATCGCTTCCCCCGCCGCGCCCTCCGAGAATGTCGAGCACACTTTCTTGATCTCTCCGTTTCCCGCGCGAATCGTCACTTTTCCGTCGGGAGTCACCAGCGCCGGAACATCGGCCGGCGTCACATTCGTGATTAGGTTTCCAAAATGATCCACCCGCAGCACCACTCCCTTGATCGACGTTCCTTGCGCCTTCGGCTTCGGGATGCTGAACCTCACGAAATCCGTAATCTCTTCGCCGAAGCTCGCCGTCTGCCACGATTTCGAGAGCCACCCCGCCACCGGTGCGAAAATGTCCCGCCCGTGAAACGTATTGCTCACGGGATGCAAAAAATAGTGCTCCGAAGTGATGTGCCAGGCGTGCAGAGTCTCCGACTGTTCGAACACCATGCTCAGCACTCCGTTGTCCGGCGCGACGAAGTACTGCGTGTCTCCCGCCACCAGGATTGGCCGCCTCTGCGTTCCCACTCCCGGATCCACCACCACTACGTGAATCGTCCGCGGCGGATAATATTTAAACGTCCTTCCGATCGCCAGCGCTCCGTCCAGAATATCGTGCGCGATCACCCCGTGCGTCAGATCCACCACCGACGCTTCGGGGTTGATGTTCAGGATCACCCCCTTCATGGCTCCCACGAAGTGGTCGTTCGTCCCGAAATCCGTTGTCAGCGTTATGATCGGCCGTGCCAAGTTTCACTCCCGTCCCGCGCCGGTTCCGGCGCTCCATCGCGCCGCTTCCGGCGCTCCATCGCGCCGCTTTCATCCGGCCCTTCGACGCTATCGGACACTCGCCCCTCTGTCAATCCAACCAATCCCTCTTTGTGTACCCCTTGCTACTCCATTGCCGCTCTCTGCGCCGGGAAATGATGCCTGGACTTCTCCTCGCTGCGCCCGCACCATTTCGCGCTCCACGATCGAGTCCACACGCCATCGAAATTCGCATCTCTTCCCCTTTCATGCTAGGCTAAATTGACGCCCTTTACGGCGCGTCGCAATTCGCCGCGCACTGCGGCAGGAGGAGGCAGCGCAGGACGGATAACCGGAGCGGCCAGCCCAATTCTATTCGCAACACACCCGGAAATAGAATTGGCTGTAAGTCGTTGAAAATAAAAGAGAGGGCCTCGTTCTAATCGCAACACTTCGAGGTGCCCTGATTCGCCGGCTCGCTCCTTAAAATTTCCGCTTCCGCGACTATAAAATGCGCGCCTACTTCGATTACAACGCTACCACTCCTGTCGACCCTTCCGTCCTCGCCGCCATGTTGCCCTATCTTTCTGAAAATTTCGGCAACGCGAGTTCGATTCACACTCCCGGCCAGCGCGCCCGTGCCGCTGTGGACCACGCTCGCGATTCCGTTGCCGATCTTCTTGGCGCTCGCCCCTCCGATATTGTTTTCACGAGCGGCGGGACGGAAGCCGACAATCTCGCCCTCTTCGGCGCTCTCGACGCTTCCACCGCCGCGCGAAAGCACGTCATCACCACCGCCATCGAGCATCCGGCCGTTCTCAATGCCTGCCAGTCGCTCGAATCCCGCGGCGTCGAGGTCACGTATGTTGCCGTCGGCGGAAACGGCGCCGTGGATCCCGAAGAGATTCGCCGCGCCATTCGCCCCGAAACCGTTTTAATCAGCGTCATGCACGCCAACAACGAAACCGGCGTCCTTCAGCCCGTCGAAGAGATCGGCCGCATCGCCGAAGAGTTTGGCTTGCTCTTCCACGTGGACGCTGTCCAGTCCGCGGGAAAAGTTTCCTTCGATATTCTTCAACTCGGCGCTCACTTGGTTTCCATCTCCGCCCACAAAATCTACGGTCCCAAGGGCGTCGGCGCTCTCTATGTCCGCCCCGGCGCTTCGATCTCTCCTCAGTTCCGCGGCGGCCATCACGAACGCGATCTTCGCCCCGGCACCGAAAATGTTCCCGGCATCGTCGGCCTGGGCAGGGCCGCCGAGCTGGCTCTCGACCATCTCGCGGAGGATTGCGTCGGCATCGCTTTGCTGCGCAATCGTCTGGAAAATTCGATCCTCGAAAAAATTCCGGCCGCGCGCGTCAACGGCCAGTCGGCTCCGCGCGTTCCCGGCACCTCGAACCTCTGCTTTGACGGAGCGGGCGGGGAAGCTCTCGCCATCGCCCTCGATCTGCAAGGCATCTCCTTCTCCACGGGTGCGGCCTGTTCCTCTGGCGCCGTCGAGCCCTCGCACGTTCTTCTCGCCATGGGCCTTTCGCCCGACGAAGCCCGGTCCAGCGTTCGCTTCAGCCTCGGCCGCTGCACGACTGCTGAGGAAGTGGACTATCTCATCGCCGCGCTTTCCCCGGCTGTCGAGCGCCTCCGCTCGCTGTCTCCTCGATTTCCCGCCCGCGTCGAGGCGCGCTAGAAAAACCATGGCCGCCACTACCCAATCCGAATCGAATCCCGCCGCTGCTGCCGCTGCGTCCATCGCTGCTCCTGCGGCAGGCGTCGCCGTGGCCGTGGCGATGAGCGGTGGCGTGGATAGCTCCACCGTCGCCGCGCTCCTCCACGAGCGAGGACTCAACATCGTCGGCCTCACCATGCAGCTCTGGAATCAGCGCCGCCTTCCCGATCTCCAGAACGCGGGCGGCCCCGCGCAGCATCGCTGCTGCTCGCTCGACGATGTCTACGACGCGCGCCGCGTCGCCGAGCATCTGAAAATCCCTTTTTACGTCGTCAATTTCGAGAGCCGGTTCGAGCAGACCGTCATCCGTCCTTTCGTTGACGATTACCTCGAGGGCCGCACTCCCATCCCCTGCACTCTCTGCAACAATCACGTCAAGTTCGATCAGCTTCTCGTCACCTCCCGCCAGATCGGCGCCGAGCGCGTCGCCACCGGACATTACGCCCGCATCCGCCGCAACTCTTCGAACGGTCGCTATGAGCTTCTGCGCGCCCGCGACGACTCCAAGGATCAAACCTATTTTCTTTTCGGCCTCACCCAGGAACAGCTCTCCCGCGCCGAATTTCCTCTCGGCGAACTTACCAAGCAGGAAGTCCGCGAAATTGCCCGGCGCCTCGACGTTCCCGTCGCCGGGAAGCCGGAAAGCCAGGAGATCTGCTTCGTTCCCACCGGCAATTACGTGCGTTTCATCGAGAGTTATCTGCACGAGCAGGGAAGCAGCCTGCCCGATTCTTCAGGCGAGATTGTCACCACGGGCGGCGAGCTCCTGGGCCGGCACAACGGCCTGCACCACTACACCGTCGGCCAGCGCAAAGGACTCGGCTTCTCGGCCGGGCACCCGCTCTACGTCGTGGCGCTCGATCGAGCCAACAATCGCCTCGTGGTCGGCGAAGACGCCGAGTTGCGCCGCGCGGTTTGCGAAGTTCGCGACGTGAATTGGGTTTCGATTGCGTGCCCGCCGGCTCCGGTCGATGCCATGGTTCGCATTCGCAATCGCCATACACCTTCGCTCGCTTCCGTCACCGCTCTTTCGCCGGACACCGTCCGCGTCGAATTCCGCGAGCCGCAGCGCGCTATCACTCCCGGCCAGGCCGCCGTTTTTTATTCCGGTGATTTTGTCCTCGGCGGTGGCTGGATCAAATAGCCATGAAAATCATGCCGCGATTCCCGGCGCGCCTCGCAGAAAGCGCCGGGGTCTCGCGGCCGGATTTCCGGCACACCCCTCCCCCCGCCAAATTTTCCCGAGCTGATTTTTTCGGTTTCAGAAATCGCCGGACGGCGATTCGTTCAGATGAACAGCTCTTCGTCCTGCGTCGTGGTTTCGGATTCGGGCGGCCGCCGGCGTCCCTGCTGCCCGCGGATGAAATCGAGCCCCGCTTTGAATCCCTTGAGCACCGCGGAAACCTGATGCAGCGGGCCCCAGACCGTCTTCCTCACCCGCGTACCCGCATCCTCGACGACTTCCAGAACTCCGGTCAGAATCTGGTCCGCGCGAATCACTTGGATGCGCAGCCGCTCGACGGTGTCCGTAAACACGCGGTCGACTTTCTGCGCCTGGCTCCGCGCCAGCCGCGTGATCTCCGAGGCGTCGCCCATTACGCTGGCGATGCGATCTTCGGAATCTTCGAGGATGCGATTCACGCGCAGCAGGATCGGGTCCACGCGGCTCTGCAAGTCATTCGCGATCCGCGTGAAATCCTGGATCGCCTTTTGCATCTGCACGAACATCGCCAGCAAGATGGCCATCTGCACCACGATGGCCACCGCTGCGATCACCACGAAAGCCTCTGCCCACCCCGACATACGTTTCCTTTTGCGGTCTTACGACGCAGCTCTGGACTTTTCCTTCACGTATGCGTCCTTGCCTGCATCCACCGCGGCCGACAACGAATCCTTCTGCCGCGCCATGATTTCCTTGCTCCGCTCGATCAGGTCCTCGGCGCGCTCCCGCAGCTCACGCGCCTTCTTTTGCGCGTAGTCGCGGCCTTCCTCGGCGCGATTCGTCAAATATTCGCGGGTTTCTTCGCCCGATTTCGGCGCGAACAAGATTCCCACCAGCGCTCCGATTCCGAGCCCCACGAGGAAAAAGCTGACCTTCGAGCCTACATTGTCGCTCATCTTTCACCTCCTGAATCTGGCATTAGCATAGCCTTCCCAGTACAGCCACGCAAGGTGGGAAATTTCCCCGCGTCTCGGGAACGCTTATTCCGGGCGCCTCTCCGGCTCAATCGCCCCGTGCAGAGCGTCGTGCAGCCGCTGCGCCTTCGCCGCCGGCATTTCCCGCGCCAGTTCCTCGACGCTCAGTTTCTGCAGCCGCGCCACGCTCCCGAATTTTCGCAGCAGTTTTTGGGCGGTTCGCTCGCCCACGCCGGGAATTTCCGTCAGCGAGGTCCGCAGCCTTCCCGCCGACCGCCGCTGCCGGTGGAACGTCACCGCGAAACGGTGCGTTTCGTCGCGAATTTGCTGGATCAGGTGCAGCACGGGAGAATGTTTTTCGAGAATCACCGGCTCGTGTTCCCGGCCGTAGATGTAGAGAATCTCTTCCTTTTTGGCGATGCTGGCCAGCGGCTGGTTGATGATCTCGAGTTTGTCCAGCGCCTGCGCCGCCGCATGGAGTTGCCCGATCCCGCCGTCAATCAGGATCAGGCTCGGCAGCGGTTTCTTTTCTTCCTGCAGCCGCCGGTAGCGCCGCTCCACCGCCTCACGCATGCTTGCGAAATCGTCGCGCAATCGTCCCGCATCCTTGTCCGGGCCCGGCGCCATCGATTCGCCGTGAATGATGAACTTCCGATAGCCGGATTTTTTCATCTTTCCTTCTTCCCACACCACCATCGAAGCCACCGTGTCCGAGCCTTGAATATGCGAAATGTCGAAGCATTCGATCCGCTTGGGAGGCTCCGGCATTCCCAGCGCCGATTCCAGGGCTTCCACGATTGCTTTGGACGAGGGCTTCAGCACCCGGAACCGCAGGGTAAACGAGTGTTTCGCGTTTTTCTCCACCAGCTCCAGAAACGCGTGCTTCTGCCCGCGCTGCGGGTTCAGAATCTCCACGCGATGTCCCGCGGATTCGCTCAGTACTTCTTCCAGCAGCTCGCGGTCCTCGAAATCCTGCGGTACATGGATATGTTTTGGATAGTACGAAGCTCCCAGATAGAGCTGCTTCAGGAGGGAAGGCAGAAATTCGGCAGGGTCGAATTCCTCCGCATCTTCCCAGTAGAAGTCCCGGCGATCCACCACTCGCCCGCCCCGAATGTGAAACAAATTCACAGCCACTTGCGGCGGCTCGGCATACCAGGCCAGCACGTCGGTATCGTCGCCCGAGGCCGCGGCGATTTTCTGCCGCTCTTCCATTTCCGCCAGCGTCCGCAACAGGTCACGATAGCCGGCCGCTTCCTCGTACCGCTGCTCTTCCGACGCGCGTTCCATCCGCTCCTCCAGGCTCTCCGTCAGATCGTTGCGCCTCCCTTCGAGGAACAGCCGCACATCCCGCGCCGCTTCCGCGTACTTTTCATCTTCGACGAGCCCCTGCACGCACGGGCCCAGGCAGCGATGAATGTAATACTGCAGGCAGGGCCGCGGATGCGTTCGCGTCAAGTCCACGGTGCAGGAGGGCACCAGAAAATGCTTGTGGATCAGGTGCACCAGGCGGTGGGCGAGGCTGGCCGGAAAATACGGCCCGAAATACATCGAACCGTCTTTCGCAAGCCGCCGCGTGACGTAGACCCGAGGAAATTTCTCGAACGCCGTATAACGGATGTAAGGATAGGTCTTGTCGTCGCGCAGCAGAATATTGAATTTTGGCTTGTTTTTCTTGATCAGCTCGTTTTCGAGCGCCAGAGCTTCCTTTTCGTTGTCCACCACGATGTACTGCAAATCCGCGATTTCGCGCACCAGAGAGCCCGTCTTGGCGTCCTGCCACCGCGACTCAAGAAAATACGAACGCACCCGGCTGCGCAGGGACCTGGCCTTCCCGACATAGAGAATTTTTCCGGCCGCGTCGAGAAACAGGTAGACTCCGGGCTGGAGAGGCAAAGTATCGACTTTTTCGCGAAGATCCATGGGGAATCGTTAAAATTGGAACCGCACGGCCGGCGCCGCCACTCCCGCCCTCATGCAACTTTCATCATAGCAAACGGAATCCAACGAGTGAGTCCGATGCGATTTCACTGGCTGGCTCTTTTAATCTTCGGCGCCGCACTCGCTCTGCCCGCTTGGGCGCAGCAGCCGTCCTCATCGCAAAAGCCCGCCGGCGATCAGGACTCCTCCTCCTCATCGTCATCTTCGTCCTCGAGCCAGCCACCAGGCGATACCGGCGACGATTCCGCGCCGGGCTCGCACGCCAAAAAGTCGGGCGGAAAGAGCGCTCCCGCCGCGGACACGAGCTCGACGAAAGTCGTCAATCCGAAGGATCCATCCACCTGGGATCCCTACGGCGCCTATCACGATGTGGACGTGGGAAATTTTTACAAGGCGAAGGGCGACCCGGATGCGGCGATCGCGCGGTACCAGGACGCCATCCGCCTCAAGCCCGATTTCGCGAAGCCCCGCCTGTTGCTCGCCGAAATCTACGAAAAACGCGGCGACGACGAGACGGCGCTCAAGTATTTCAAGGAATATTTGCAGGTCTACCCCGACGCGCCGGACGCCAAAAAAATCAGGAAAAAAATCGACAAATTGTCGGCGAAAGAGTAGCGGCTAGAATGACGTTGCCCGCCCCGGCGAGCGGTCGAGATACCGCGAGGCGCGCGCGTAGTCCGAAAATCGCTTTTCTTCCCGCCGGAATTCCGCGGTGTGCGATTCCCGCCGGCAGCGCGCGAATTTCATCGGATGCTTCACGTGCAGCATCTCGTGGTAGAGCACGTAGGCAACGGCGAAATCGGGAACCCCGGGCCGGTCGAGCAGCCGGTTGAGGACGATCTGGTCGAGCGCGGGATCGAAACAGCCGAGTTGCGAACGCCAAGAGCGCCGGCTCCATCCGAGGCGCGGCTTCCGGAGGGCGCCCTGAAAATATTCTGCGTTCAGCCGGTCGAACATGGCGTCGAGGTCGAAATGCGCACCCGCCGGCTGGTGGTCGGTGCGGCGCGCGCGCCTCTGGCGGATGCTCCGCAGTTTGTCGCGCGTCGCTTGCTCGTAGGAAAATCGCCGATAAAGTTCGAGCAGCTCTCGCGGGGCTTTTCGGCGATACAGCCGCGCCAGCAGCAGCGCCGCCGCGGCTTCCACAACGGTCGCGGGCGCGTCCTGCAGCGCATCCGACATCCGCACGTACGCAACATCGTCGCGAATGCGAATGGTGAGCGTCAAATCCGTGTAGGGATGAAACTGGACGTGAAACTGAGGCGGGCGTCCCTGACATCCGAGCCGCGTATACATCCGCTGGAAGATTCGGTCGCCGCCGGGAAATTCGCGCGCTTCGCGCCTGGCTTTCTTCAAGAGGGCTTTCTCCGGACCGGCGCGGGATTGAGCTCTTTGAGAGCCGCCTCGACATCTTGCAGATCTTCCTGCGTTCCTTCAATCGCGTCCTGCAGAGTATCCACGTACATGTCGTAATCCGGGCTGTTCTTGTTGATTTTCTGGAGCTGGGCGAGGAATTCCTTGTCCTTCGCCGCGAAGAGTTTCAACGCCGAGCGGATATCCACCTGACGTTCGCGGGCGACTTCGATCTGATCCGTGCCGTCGTCCACGCAGCCGATATAGCCGTTCAGAAGGCTGTTGAGGATATCTCCGCGGCGGCCTTCAGGAGTCGTGCGCGTCAGCTCGTACTGGAAATTTTTCATGCGCTCCTCGGCGAAGGAAATGTAAAGGCGGATGCGGTCGCCGGGATCCATTGCGTCGCGAATTTTGTCCGCTTCCATATCGGTCAGATAGTTTTTTTTCTCCTGGGGCGCGGCCCAGGGACGCGCGAACGCTCCTGACGGAACGGCCAGCAATCCGGCGAAGATGGACAACACGAATTTCGCAAGCATAAAGCCTCCTACGAATGCGGTCCCGCCGGAGGCGCTCCCGGCGCAGGCGCGCGCGGGAAGAGCTGACGGATGAGCCGCTGATCGGTTTGATCGAGCTGGTTGCGAATGTCGGCGAACGATTTCTTGTGCTCCGGCGGAATTTCAAAAGAGAGATCGTCCATGCGACGGAGCGACTGGCGGACGGAAATCTCGAGCTGGATGAATCCGGCGGAGTGCTTGGCCGGATTGGCGCCGGTGGCATCCAGCGCTTTTTCGGCTTCGGCGACTTGGTCGCGGTAGAGCTGAAGCGTCTTCATGACGACATCGAAATCGCCCGTGGCGGCCTGCGCCTCGATATCCTTGAATTCGGCGTTGCCGAGATCGGGAAGGATCTTGGCCTTCCGCACGGCATTGGATTCGTGATCGAACCTTGCCCGGTATTCCTCGGAGCGGCCGCGCTGCGGGATGAAGCCCGCGAGCAACGCGAGAGCGAGCGCCGAAACAACCAGGCTTTCCGAAAGAAGGAGAAATCGCCGCAAGGATTTATCTCCTCTTCTCCTGAACTTCGCGGGAGAGCGTGCGAACCCGCGCCGCCGCCTCGAAATACGAGTCGCTATTCTCGTTCGTATTCATCTGCAAAAACTTTTTGTAGGCGTCGAGGGCTTGGGGGGCATAACCGAGTTTATCGTAAGAGGCGGCGCGGATGAACCAATTGGCCGCCGACAGGGGCTGATTTTTTTCCAGAACCTCGAGGCCCTGCAGGGTGGCCGGATAATTCTTATTGAGATATTCCGAGGCGATCAGCTCGGAAAGGACGTCGGTGTGTTCGGGATATTTCTGAATGGCGGCGAGCAGAGTATCGGCCGCGTGCGCGTAGTCCTTCGACTCGAAATAAGCGTGGCCGAGGAGAACGGGAAGATTCGGGTCCTGCGGAGCGAGCGAAGCGGCCTTCTGCAAAACGGGGACGGCCAGCGAATATTTGTTTGTCGCGAAGTAAATCTGCGCCCGCAATTTCAGCGACGCCAGGCTTTCGGGGCCGGGCTTGGCGGCGCGGTCGAGCTCGGCGAGCGCGTCGTCGTATTTTTGCAGCTTCACCAAGAGGGCGGCCCGGTTGAATCGCGCCTCCGTGTCATTTGGTTTCGCATCGAGATATGTGGCGAGCGCGGCCGCGGCTTCCGCCTGTTTATTTTGCGCCGCCAAGCTTTCTGCGAGACCGAGTTGAACGCTCGGGTCAGTGTCGCCGAGCGATTGGTCGGCGTGAAACTCGGCTTCGGCTTCCGAGGCGCGGTGCGAAGCGAGGAGTACGCGCCCCAGAGCAAAATGGGCGTCCCCGTCCTTCGGGTCTAGTTTCACGGCTTCTTGATACTCCCCAACCGCGTCCGCCGGTTTTCCCGACCGCTCGAGCGCCGTGCCGAGCAAATAATGCGACCGGGCTTGATCGGGCTGAAGCTGGGCGAGCTTCGTCAAGGGGGAGACGGCTGAGGCAGGGTCGGTGTCAACCAGGATAAGGCCCAAGCTCAAGTAAGCCTCGGCCATATTTGGATCGAGGTCGATGGCTTTTTGAAATTCAGCTTGCGCGTCGGCCGTGCGCCCGAGGGCCGAATAGGAATATCCGAGATCGAAATGAACGGTTGGCTCGTCCGGCTTGATCTCGAGATATTTTTGATACGCGCCGGCGGCGGAAAGGAAGTCCTTGCGGTCCACGGCCGCTTGCGCGGTAGAAAGCAGCTGTTGAAGTTCCGCGGCGTGGGGGTCGGCAATGTGAACGACGCGCTTGCTGACGGTGGTGTCTTGGGCGGGCAGGGAAGCGGCTCCCGCAAGAAGAAGGAGTGTCGCGGTCAAGCGAATCGCGTTCCGCATCGTCATTTTCCGAGCGGAGGCGCCGGAGCGGACGGCGAGGGATCGCCAGTCGCAGCCGCGCCCGTGTCGCCCCCAGAAGCAGCGGGCGGCGCGGGATTTGCCAAGGCGCCCGCCCTTGCCGGTGAAACCGCGGAGGCGGGGCCGGAATGATTCAACTGAGGCATCCCATTGCGCGCCGACAAAACCTTGGCGAGATATTTTCCGGTGTGCGATTGCGAATTCCGCGCCACCTGCTCGGGTGTTCCCGCGGCGATGATGCGTCCGCCTTCGTCGCCGCCCTCCGGCCCAAGGTCCACGACCCAATCCGCCGATTTGATCACGTCGAGATTGTGTTCGATGAGAAGCACGGATGCCCCGTCGTCCAGAAGCTTGCGGAATGACGTCAGCAGCTTCTGAATATCGTCGAAGTGCAAGCCGGTGGTCGGCTCATCGAAGATATAGAGGAAGCCGGCATTCTCCTGGCGGGTGAGATGCGCGGCCAGCTTCAGGCGTTGTGCTTCGCCGCCGGAAAGCGTCGTGCCGGATTGGCCGAGCCGCAAATAGCCGAGGCCGACTTCGTCGAGTACGCGGAGGCGGGAAACGACCTTGGGATAGGCGGCGAAAAAAGAGATGGCTTCGCGAACGGTCAACTGCAGAACTTCGTGGACGTTTTTCCCCTTATAGCGAACGTCGAGAATGCTGCTCTTGTAGCGCGTGCCGCGGCATTCCTCGCACAAGAGCTCGACATCGGCGAGAAATCGCATTTCCACGGTGACGGTGCCGTCGCCTTGGCAGGCTTCGCAACGCCCGCCGGGAATATTGAAAGAAAAATGCCCCGGTGTGAAGCCGCGCTTTTTGGCCTCCGGAGTGGAGGCGAAGACCTCACGAATGGGATCAAACGCTTTCAGGTAGGTGGCGGGATTGGAGCGGGGTGTCCGCCCGATGGGGGATTGGTCCACCATCTCGACCGCCGTGACGTTCGAATCGCCTTCGATGCGATCGCAAAATTCGCGCCAATTGCCGCCGGTGCGCTTGGCTTGCAGCGCTTTGTACAGCACGTCGTAAACCAGGGTGGATTTTCCGGAGCCGGAAACACCCGTGACGCAGGCGAGCAATCCGAGCGGGAGCGAGAAATCCACACCATGCAGATTGTGGCTTCTGGCGCCGAGGATTTTCAGGAATTTTCCCTGCGGCTTCCGCCGGCGAGGCGGAACGGGAATTTTCAGGTCGCCGCGCAAGTAGCGGCCCGTCAGGGATTCCTCGCTGGCAAGCAATTCCTTGCGATTGCCGGCGAAGAGCAGCGAGCCGCCATGCTCGCCGGCGCCAGGCCCGAGGTCGAGGAGGTGGTCGGCCGCGAGAATCGTGTCCGCGTCGTGCTCGACGACGAGGAGCGAATTGCCCAAGTCGCGCAGGCCTTTGAGAATCTCGATGAGGCGGTGCGTGTCGCGGGGATGCAAGCCGATCGAGGGTTCATCGAGAACGTACAGCGCGCCCACAAGATGGGAGCCGAGGGAAGTGGCCAATTGGATGCGCTGGGCTTCGCCGCCGGAAAGCGTGGAAGTCAGACGGTCGAGAGTCAAGTAGTCGAGGCCAACTTCGTCGAGAAATTGAAGCCGGGAACGGATTTCCTCGAGGATTTTTCC
Organism: Verrucomicrobiia bacterium; assembly: GCA_035503815.1. GTDB lineage: Bacteria > Acidobacteriota > Terriglobia > Acidiferrales > UBA7541 > Palsa-295. The sequence continues at coordinate 25,717 of DATJTF010000010.1, read as the reverse complement.
GGCGATCACGGTCTCGGAAGGGGTGAGTTCAAGCGACTGAAAAAATGGGCGGGCCTCTTTCACCGTCAAGCGGCAAACGTCGGTGATGGACCGCCCGGCGATTTTCACGGCGCGCGCCTCCGGGCGCAGCCGCGTGCCCTGGCAATCCGGGCAAGTGGCGTAACCGCGATAGCGGCTGAGGAAGACGCGAACGTGCAATTTGTATTTCTTGCGTTCGAGCCAGCCGAAGAATCCTTTGACGCCGGGAAAATCGGACTTGGGATCGCCTTCGAGAATCGCGTTGCGCTGCGCCGCCGTCAGATCGCGATAGGGCGTGTCAAGAGGAATGCCCCTGGCTCGGGCGAATTTGCGCATTTCCACGAGCAAGGCGCGATACCGCGGCTTCGTCCAAGGCTCGATGGCCCCCTCGGCGAGGGTCTTGCCCTTATCGGGGATCACGCGGTCGAGATCGAAATCGATCGTATTTCCGAAACCCTGGCACCGCGGGCAGGCGCCGAAAGGATTGTTGAAGGAAAAGAGACGCGGCTCGGGTTCCTGATATGCGGCGCCGCAATTCTTGCAATCGAAGCGCTCGTTGAAGAACATCCGCTCGGGAGCGGCGCCTGGTGCGTCGGGAACAAATTCCAAAATGGCTTCGCCCTGCCCCTCGCGGTAACAGATCTCGATCGAGTCCATCAGGCGCGAGCGAATCTCCGGCGAAAGAGCGAGGCGGTCCACAAGAACGTAAATGGGCTTCGAAAAATCGGCGTCCAACAACTCCTCGGGCGCGGAAAATTCATAGACGCGGCCGGCCTGGTACAAGCGGTTGAAACCGCGCTTCTGCAGCCCGGCGAGAGTCAGGCGAACCAGATCGGGCGCGGGCGCGGCCGATTTTTTGGCGCGGGAAGGTGCAGCCACGGGCTCGGGAGAAAACTTCAGCTCATAGAGGACGTAAAAGCGGCGGCCAGGCGGAAGCGCCAGAACGCGGGTGGCGATTTCATCGAGCGTGTCTTTGCGGACCTCGTGGCCGCAGCGCACGCAGAAGGTGCGACCGGCGCGGGCAAAGAGGAGGCGCAGGTAGTCGTAAATCTCGGTGGAGGTGGCGACGGTCGAGCGCGGATTCCGCGTCGAGTTTTTTTGGCGAATGGCGATCGCGGGAGCGATGCCAGTGATTTCGTCCACATCGGGCTTTTCAATTCGTTCGAGGAATTGTCGCGCATAGGCGGAGAGCGATTCGATGTAGCGGCGCTGGCCCTCGGCGTAGAGCGTGTCGAATGCCAGGCTCGACTTGCCCGAGCCGGACACACCGGTGACGACCGTGATGGCGTTCAGAGGGATGTCCACGTCGAGGTTCTTCAGGTTGTGGACGCGCGCGCCGCGCACACGGATAGCATCGGCGTCGGCCAGGACCGGCGCGGGCAATCGCGAATCGGGGGTCGGCCTCTCAGGCGGCTTCTTTGGCATGAGCGTAAACAGAAAATTATACTCGGAAGGCGAAGCGCGGGCAAATGGGGGGTTTTGGCGAGAATCCGGGGCGTGACCGTTCTCGAGAGACTGCCGCAGAGGGCCAGGCCGGGTTGCGTGTCCGGCCATCGCGCCATCCTTCCCGTTTGTGAAGCCGTGGATGGTGGCTTGGGTGGATAATACGCAGACATCTGAAGGGTCGAACATCACGCGGATGAGTAGGCGCGGAAGCTTTGGGAGGCACTCATGCTCGATTCGGCGAAGCTGGTAGGTTTCGTACCGACGAAAGACTATGTCAACGCGCGGGCGTTCTACGAGGGCAAGCTGGGATTGGAGTTCGTGAGCCTCGACGAGTTCGCACTGGTGGTGCGTGTGGGCGGCCACATGATTCGCATCGCGAAGATTCCCGAATTCACACCCTTGCGCGGCACGATTCTCGGATGGGAAGTGAAAGACATCACGGCGACGGTCCAATGGCTGAACGAACGGGGCGTGGCCACCGAAAAGTATCCGTTTGTCCCGGACCGCGAGCTGGGAATCTGGACTTCGCCCAACGGTGACAAAGTCGCGTGGTTCAAGGATCCGGACGGGAACATCCTGTCCGTCAGCCAGCATCGTTAAACTCGCTGGTTTCGTAAACAATCGGCGCTGAGTGATTCCGGGGAAGCATTTTGTGCTGAGAGGATTTTCCGTGAATGAGACAAACGCAAAATTCACCCGCGTCGTTTGGATTGTTCTGGATAGTGTCGGCATCGGCGAGCTGCCGGATGCCGCAGATTATGGCGACGCAGGGCGGGACACGCTGGGGCATGTTGCGCGGTCGCGGCCGCTGAAATTGCCGAACCTCGTCCGACTGGGGCTGGCCAACATCAAGCCGCTCAAATATCTCGACCCTCCGGCGCGGCCGGCGGGAAGTTATGGCAAGGGAGCCACCGTTTCTCCGGGAAAAGACACGACGACGGGGCATTGGGAGATGGCGGGGATTTGGCTCGATCAGGCGTTTCCCGTGTATCACCACGGATTTCCAAGAGAAGTCATCGAGGAGTACGAGCGGCAAATCGGCCGAAAAACTCTGGGGAATAAGCCCGCCTCGGGAACGGAAATCATCAAGGAACTCGGCGAAGAGCACGTGCGCACAGGATTTCCGATCGTCTACACGTCGGGCGACAGCGTGTTTCAGGTTGCCGCCCACGAGGACGTGATTCCCATCGCCGAGCTGTATCGCATTTGCGAAATCGCCCGAAAACTTCTCGACGGGCCGCACCGGGTGGGGCGCGTGATCGCGCGTCCTTTCGCCGGCGAGCCCGGAAATTTCCGGAGGACCGAGCGGCGCCACGACTATGCCGTCCAGCCGCCGCGTCCCATGCTGATGGACGTCCTGGCGGAAAGAGAAATACCCGTATTCGGAGTGGGAAAAATTCACGACATTTACGACGGCCGCGGCGTGGAAAAATACGCGACGACGAAAAACAATGCGGACGGAATGGCCAAGCTTCACGAATCGCTCGCGTCGCAATCCACGGGCTTGGTCTTCGCCAACCTGGTCGATTTCGACATGCTGTACGGCCACCGCAAAGACGTGGAAGGATTCGCGCGGTCGCTCGAGGAGTTTGACGAGCTGCTCGGGCCGTTTCTAGTGGCGCTGGGCCCCACCGATTTGCTCATGATTACCGCGGACCACGGCTGCGATCCCGACCCGGTCAATCCCACGACCGACCATTCGCGCGAATATGTCCCGATTCTTGCATTTACTCCGCGAGCCGCCGGGGGCGCCGACCTCGGGACGCGGGCCACACTCGCGGACATGGGGCAGACAGTGGCAGAGAATTTTGGCGGAACGATTCCTCACGGCAAGAGTTTTCTGCGGGAAATTACAAGAAGCTGAGGTGTCTATACTGCGCGGCAGGTGTCCTACTGGCCTGCGACCGCTCCTTTGGGAGCGTAATAGCCCGCGCGAGTCCGCACGCTGAGCCGGCCGTCGCCGCGAGGCGGAATGAGTTCCACCCGCACGGTCCGGTATGTGCCGTCCTGCGCCGTGTTCGTGGGGTAGTAGCCCAGCAGATATTGGTTTCGGATGTCGCGGGCAATCTGGGTGCAAATGGGTTCGACATCGGAGAGGTTCGCGGGAAAGTAAGCTTTTCCGCCGGTCGCTTCGGTGAGCTCGGAGAGCGCCTTCATCGCGCGGCGAACTTCGCGTTTGTCATTCTTGCGGTCGTCAGCGCTGTAAATCCCGACGGCATAGATAGCCGCGTTCGATTCTTCGGCGATGCGCATGGTTTCGGGCAGGGTCATGCGGCTGGCGTCGTCTTCGCCGTCGGTGATCACGAGCAGGACTCGCTTGTCCTTGTGGCCTTTTTTGAGATGGTCGAGCGAACCCACCACCGCGTCGTAGAGGGCGGTGCTGCCGCGGGCGTCAATGCGGGAAAGAGCCTGGCTGAGGTCCTGCTGGTCGTTGGTGAAATCGCCGTCGGTATCGAGATAAAACTCGTCGTTGAAATTGACGACGAAAGCTTCGTCCTGCGGGTTGCTGGTCCTCACAAAGGTCATGGCGGCGGCGTTCACCTGGGCGCGTTTGGTGCGCATGCTGCCGCTGTTGTCGATCACCAGCCCCATCGTCACGGGAATGTCGTCGTTTGAAAACACGGAGATGTTCTGCTCGACTTTGTCCTCGAAGACTTTGAAATTCGAGGCCTTGAGACCGGGAACGAAAACGCCATCCGAATTTTCGACCGAAACGTGGAGAACGACGAGATCGACGCGGGCCTTGATCGAATGATCCTGCTGGCCCTTGGACTGTTGCCCCGGCTTTTCGTACCCGGCCGGTGGAGGCGGTGCGGCGGGAAGGGAACCGGTTTGGGCCGGCGAAGCGGGGCAGGCAAAAACGACCGCCAACAAAGTGGCAGCGGCGAGAGAGACCGGAAAGCGCCTAATGACCCGGCGCGTAATATCCGGTGCGGGCAGAAATCGTGAGAGGCGGAAGCCCCTTCGGAGGCCGAAGCTTGATTTTGATTTTGCGCCAGCGGCCATCGTGTTTGCGATCGCCGGGCCGGTATCCGATGACATATTGATTTCGCAACTCCATGCTGATTTTTGTTGCGATGTCCGCCAGGTCGTCAACGGAGGCTGCCGCGAAAGTGCGGCCGCCGGTCATCGACGTCAGCTCATTGAGCAGTTCCGGCCCCAGGCGTTCCTCCTGCGTGGGGCCACCGTCCGGCTCATAAAGCCCAATGGCATAAATCTGGACGTCCGACTCTCTGACGAAATTGCGGATGTCCATTTCCGTGTACCGGCTATGATTATCGCCTCCATCGGATATGATGAGCAAAGCTTTCTTTGTGTTGTGTGCTCCCTTCATCTGGCTGAGGCCGAGATAAATTCCGTCGAGAAGAGCCGTCATGCCGTGCGCGGAGGTGAACATGAGGCGGCTCTGCAAATCGTCGATGCTTTCGGTGAACTGGCTGACGAGCTGAGCCCGGTCGTTGAAATTGACGAGGAAAAACTCGTCCTGGGGGTTCGACGTGCGGAAGAATTGGACGGCGGCGAGGCGGGATTTTTCGATTTTGTCCGCCATGCTGCCGCTCATATCGAAAATCACGCCGATGGAAACGGGGACGTCTTCACTCTCGAAGCGGACAATCTCCTGCTCGACGCCGTCCTCGAAGACACGAAAATTATCCTGCTCGAGGCCGGTGACGATACGTCCGACGGGGTCGGTCACGGTGACCGGCACGAGCACCAGTTCCGTTTCCGTTTGCAGTTCCCTGGGATGGGAGCTCTTTTGCGATGGGGAAGCGGGAGGAGCCGGGGTAGGGCCGACGACCACTTCTTGCGCCGCCACGAGACCGGGCATCGCCGCCCATAAGGCCAGCGCCAGAACCGCGCATCCGCCCCGGTTCAGCCGAAAGACGCGTCGTTGGTTCGCGCGGTCTTTCAAAATGTCCCCCAAAGCGGGCGGCAGCGGGTTGTCGCACGCTTTTCTAGGGCGGATTCTATCACTCGGCGGGGTCAAATCAAGTTCCTCGTTCGAAATTAAACGCTTCCGTCATACCCCCGCCGGACTTTCGCCGGCGTGTTATGATTTCGACCGCAGGCCGACTCTCCGTCCATGACCGCCGCTCCCCAAGTTCTCGTCGTGATTCCCGCGCGGCACGCTTCCGTGCGTTTTCCGGGCAAGCCGCTGGCCGAAATTGCGGGACGTCCGATGATCCAACACGTGGTGGATCGAGCGCGCCAGGCCTCGACGCCCACGCGCATCGTAATCGCCACCGATGACGAACGCATCGTTCAGGCCGCGAAGGCTTTTGGCGCGGAGGCTATTCTCACGCGCGGCGACCATCGGACGGGTACCGACCGTGTCGCCGAAGTCGCCGTACACATCGAAGCCGATATTTACGTGAACGTCCAGGGGGATGAACCGCTTGTCGACCCCGGCACAATCGACGCCGTTGCCGGAGCGCTGATCGAGGACGAGCAGGTAAACATCGCCACTCCCATCTCGGCCATCACCCACAAAAACGACATCGTGGACCCCAACGTCGTGAAGGCGGTCCTCGATTTCGACGGCAACGCCCTCTATTTCTCCCGGGCGCCGGTTCCCTGGGTGCGGGATTCCGCTTCCCATGTCGTCGCCCGCCACTGGAAGCATATCGGCATTTACGGTTTTCGCCGCCCAACGCTGCTCGAATTCCCCACGCTTCCGCCCGGCGAACTGGAGCACATCGAGCAGCTCGAGCAACTTCGGTGGCTCGAAAACGGTTTCCGGATTCGAGCCGTCGAAACGCAGTACGACGCGGTCAGCGTCGACGTCCCCTCGGATGTCGAGCGAGTCGAGAAAATCATCCGCGAAGGCGCCGCTTCCTAGCCCCGCCCGCCGCCTTGCTTAGTTAATTTTCTAGGGAATCCAATTCGAGAACACGCCGTCGGTGCCTCGTTGCTGCTGGTGGCAGGAATAGCACTGCGTCTTAGCATCCGTAACCATCTGTTTGGAGGGATTGCCCTGGTCGAATAAATAGAAGGCCCACCCGCCCGTGTCCGCATCGTTTTTTGAGTCCTTGGCCATGACCGCCAGGGCCATCCGGTTTCCCGGGGCATACGAGCCAGGCTGGGCGTCGAGAGCGAACAGGTCGAAGACGAAGACCGTCCCGTCAGGATATTTACCTCCCGTGCGCAGCGGCTTATAGCCCAACTCATTCACGTAGACGTCGTGGAGTCCGGGAAAATCGCTGAACATCGGGCTCGATTTGTCGTACACGACCATGGACCGCACGTGATACCAGTGCCGGTAACCTCTCGTCAGGTTAAATTCCGCCAGCCGGTCTTGCGGTTGCGCCAGGGCGCGCGCCGCGAGAATCAGTCCCGTCCCCATTGCCATTAGAAGTACGCCAAGAATAATATTTCGCCGCATCGAGTGCCTCCCCGTTCGAAGACCGTCGTGCCTATATACGTTCGGGAGACGCCCGCGTCAAGAAGGTATCGGTCCAGCCGTTCGTTGGGTTAAGGAAGACGCAGCTTCCTTCAAATGGCAATTGAGATTGCTTCCTTCTGGGGTACGCGCGCCCCTGATCTTTACCGAAAGGGCTGCATTTTACTGGCGATGCCTTGCGCACCTTTTCGATCCACCTCGTAGGAAGTCAGAGCGTGGCGGTCCGCGAAAGTGGCTTTCATCTTGCGGGCTTTGAATGGCTTGGGAAGTTCGAGGCGGTCCAGTTTCTGGGGGAGGCTCCATTTCTCCATCAGGACGGGCACGCCAAACTCCGTGACAAGGCAGGCCACCCCTCCGACGACTATCGCTGGAACGGGGGCGACGATGAGCCCGGTCACTCCTAAGGCGATGACCCCGGCCGAAAGCGCGAGGTTCGTGGTATGTGTCGCCACCGTGCCTTTGGGGGAAAAAGTCGCCAAGTACTCGTTCAGCTTTGCCTGATATTCGGTTGCCGCATCCTTCATTTCTTCGGCGTCCGCCTTCGCCGAGAGGAATTGGGCGCGAGTTTTCAGATATCGCGACCGGGCTTTACCGGCCGGGTGGCCCGGCTCGAGCAAACCGATCAGGAGGTTTCCGTTGGAATAATCGACGCGTCCGGGGAGCTGAATCGGCGGAGGGATGTTGCGGGGATTGGTCACTTTCGGCGCATAAGTCTTGTAGAGGTGGTCGAAGGCCCGCGAGACTCTGGTCTGCACCGCGATTGTGGAGCCATCCGCAAGGCCGGAAGGAAGATTGGCATCGAGCGCGATACCGAAATTGTGGTGATAAACCTCGTTGCCCAACTGCATCAGCGACTGAAGCTGAGCGCGCGAGTCGGTAACGGTGATCGCACTTTCTTCCCACTTGCTTCGAGCCCGGGTCGTGCTGTGCTTGGTGCGCGTCTCAAAATGGTCCACGACCTTTTGGAAAACGTCGCCCCGCACATTCGGGAGGCCCCGGTCCGCTTCCGAAAGCGTTGCGATGTAGCGAATCAGTTCCCGGTAGGAGACCGTGATATCCACGGGCGGCCAGCCAATGAAGAGAGAATTTTGAGTCAAGTCCTCCTGCACCGATTCGAGGGAGGATTGGACGGCTTTCCATCTTTTTTTGTCGCTCAGAAGTTTCTTGTAACTCTGGATACCCTGATCCGCAGCCAGCGTCACGGTTTTTACGAGGGACCGCGATTCGTTTCGCGAAAGCACGCGAAGATACTTTTGGCCGATGAGGATCCGGAGGGGCGAAAAGCTGTCGTTGAGAGATGCGGAGCAAGCGGGATGCAATGCCAGGTAGCCGTCATTCAGGAGAAACATCGTCCCATAGACGACACCGTAGGCGAGCAGAACGTCGAGCGAACGTTTATTCAGCTTTATTTTTGGCCATGGATAACGCAGGACCATGTCGTCGAGCGCGCCGGCGTAGGTCCAGCGCAATGGGTCGGCGGCGGGGGAGGTTGCCGGCTTGTTTGGCATGGACACTTCGAAAGTTGCCGAGGATTCTACCACCGCCGGACGGGCCGCGGCCGATTTCCCGTTCAGGCCGGGGCGCGGGAAAATATTCCCGATGCAAAATCCTGATTTGACATGCGCCGCCGTTCCCCCGATAATGAATGGTACGCCGACTCCACCGGAGGAAAACGAACCACCTTGCGGACCGGCCCGAAGTACATCTTCGTCACGGGCGGCGTGGTTTCTTCTCTCGGCAAGGGCGTGGCGGCGGCTTCCATCGGATGTCTTCTGGAAAGCCGAGGTCTGCGTGTAGCCCTCCAGAAGTGCGACCCCTACTTAAACGTCGATCCGGGAACGATGTCGCCGTATCAGCACGGCGAAGTGTTCGTCACCGACGACGGCGCCGAGACCGATCTGGATCTCGGCCACTACGAACGCTTCACGTCCGCCAACCTCAGCCGCGACAATAACTGGACCACGGGCCGCATTTATGAATCCATCATCACCAAGGAACGCCGCGGCGACTATCTGGGGAAGACCGTCCAGGTAATCCCGCACGTCACCGACGAAATCAAAACCGCGTTCCGCAAGGTCTCGAACGGAGTGGACGTGGTGATCGTCGAAATCGGCGGCACGGTGGGAGATATCGAATCGCTGCCGTTTCTTGAGGCCATCCGCCAGATGCGGCTCGAGCTCGGGCCCGAAAACGTCCTCTTTTTGCATCTCACGCTCGTCCCGTTTATTCCCACGGCCGGAGAGCTGAAGACCAAGCCGACACAGCACAGCGTGAAGGAACTTCTCAGCATCGGCATCCAGCCCGACATTTTGCTTTGCCGCAGCGACCGCATTTTGGGCGCGGACCTGAAGAGCAAGATCGCGCTGTTCTGCAACGTCGCCGAGCAGTGCGTAATTTCCGCGCCGGACGTCGGCAATATTTACGAAGTGCCGATGTCGCTGGCTTCCGAGGGGCTCGACGAGCAGATTCTGCGGTTGCTGCGGATTGAAGCGCCGCCGCGCGACCTGAGCGGGTGGCTCGCCATGCTGGAGACGCTCGAGCATCCCCAGGGCGAGGTTCGCATCTGCGTGGTCGGCAAATACGTCGCGCTCGAAGACGCCTACAAGAGCCTGCGGGAAGCCCTGGTTCACGGCGGGCTCGCCAATCGCCAACGCGTCGTCATCGAGTGGATAGAAGCCGAGGAGATCGAATCGCTCGAAACGGCGGAGCAACGCCTGCGCCACGCCGACGGCATTCTCGTTCCCGGCGGCTTCGGCAAACGCGGCATTCAGGGAATGGTGTATGCGATCACGTACGCGCGCGAGAAGAAAATCCCGTTTTTCGGCGTTTGCCTGGGGATGCAGTGCGCCACGATCGAATACGCTCGCCGCGCCGCGGGGATCACCGACGCCGACAGCACGGAATTCGACGCCAACACGCCACACCGCGTGATTTACAAATTGCGCGAGCTGCTCGGCGTGGACGAAATGGGCGGCACGATGCGGCTGGGCGCGTGGCCGTGCAAACTCGAAGCGGGCTCGTTCGCCCACAAAGCCTATGGAGTTCTCGAAATTTCCGAGCGCCACCGGCATCGCTACGAATTCAACTGCGAGTATCAGGAGACACTGACTCGAGCCGGGTTCCGGATCACCGGGCGCACTCCCGACGGCGTATACGTCGAAATCATCGAGGTTCCCGACCATCCCTGGTTCCTGGGCTGCCAATTTCATCCGGAATTCAAATCCAAGCCGCTGGCGCCGCATCCTCTTTTCGCGGCTTTCATTCGGGCTTCGCACGACCATCGCCGCGCGCGGCTTGGCGCCGCCGAGCTTGCGTCAAAATCGCGCGCTTCGGCGCCGGCTGCCGCTACCGCCTCCGCTCCCCCCGCGCCGGCATCCGCTTCCGCCCCCGCGGAAACTTCCGCGAACGATTAATTCAACGCGCGTTTTTCGGGGAGGCACGCGCACGCGTTCGGGGGGATACCCTCGACTGGCGGATTCAGAGCAATTTACGATGGGAGCAGTCGGGACGCGAGCCGTGTGAAACGGCCATCAGCCGCCGCTGATTGCGGGAACGATCCAAATCTCGGTTCCTTGCGTTACCCGGCTGGCAAGTCCTCCGGTGTACCGGATGTTTTCATCCCCGATGAAGATGTTCACGTGCTCGCGAATTTGGCCTTGTTCGGTGGCCATGCGGTCGCGAATACCCGGATAAGCCGCCCACAACGCGGACAACGCCTCTTCCAAGCTGGCCGGATGAATCTCCATAACCACCTGGCTTTGACCGTTTGCGAATTGCCGCAGGGCGCCCGGAATGTGAAATGTCACCGGCACAATCAGCCCTTTCTTCGCCGCGACTTGGCCGAAGCCGCTGATTTTCGCCGGTGACGGGAAGAGGAATCGGATGGCGGTTTGTGCGAGCTTGCCATCGAGCTCGTGGCGGCGTCTTCAACAATCGCGTGCCGGACGCACAGCACCGGCGGAAGGCCCTCCAGCATTTTTTGCCATGTCCGACCCTCGTCGCGCGAAGCAAAGAGTTGCCCGCTCCGCGTGCCCATATAAATCGCGGCGGGTTCGCGCGGATCCACGGCCATTGCGTCCCGCAAGACCGTTTCGTACGCGCCCTTTTGAGGCAATCCTCGCGCGAGAGGTTCCCACGACGCTCCCGCATTGCGAGTCCGGTAAACCCGCAATCGCCCCTCGCACGAACAACGAAACTCGTCGGATTCAACCGGGACGACGTAAACCCAGTCCGCGTTTCTCGGATGCATCACCATGGCGAAGCCAAAATCGGATGGCACCCCGTTTCCGATGTCGCTCCAATTTTCGCCGCGGTCGTCCGACCGGTAGAGTCCCCAATGGTTTTGCAGAAACAGACGCTCCGGTCTCGCCGGGTGTAAAACAAACTTGTGAACGCATTGTCCGAATTCCGGGTACTTGTTGGGCATGAATGTGGTCTGTATCCCCCGGTTCTTCGGCATCCACGTGGATCCGCCATCGTCGGTGCGATAAACGCCGCCCGAAGAAATCCCGACATACATTCGTCCGCTCGCCGACGGATCGAGCAGAATCGTGTGCAGGCTCAACCCTCCATTGCCGGGAACCCAGCGTGGACGGTGAGGATGGTCGAATAACTCGCGCACCAGGGACCACGTCTCCCCGGCGTCCTGCGTCTGAAATAGCGCCGCCGGCTCGACGCCGCAATACAGGACGTTGGGTTCGTCCGGCCGCCCCAGCTGAATCTGCCAGATATTTTTCAGGGAAATTCCCGCGTCGGCCGGAAATCGAATGGGAGATTCCTGCGGATTCGTCCAGCTCTTTCCGAAATCGTCGCTGGAACGCAGCAGCGTTCCCCAGAAACTCTGCGTTGAAGCCCAGATTCGATGCTTCCCGCCCCGGTCGTCGTATGCCATGGCGTAGACGCCGTATCCATGAAAATAAGGCCCGCCGACCTCCCACCGCTTGCCCGAGGGGCCGGACCGCATAAGGAAGGCGCCTTTCGACGTTCCGACCAGCAGAACGGTATCTCCCTTCTTGACATGAATGCGCCGCACCTCGTGCAGGACGGTTGTCCTGGGTCCGCCGCCTTCGGGAGACGGACTTGCGGTGGGGATTCGCGCGGACTGAACAGCCTCGAGAGCGGCCTGCACTTCTCCCGCCCGTTGATACCTCTGCGTCGGCTCCTTGGCCAGGCAGCGCTGGATGACGGCCCAAAGGCCGGGCGGAACAGGGGGACCCAACGGATTGGGCGTCTCGCGCAAGATGGCCGAGCTGATTTCAAACGCCGTCCGCCCGGAGAATGGCATTCGTCCCGAGGCGATTTCGTAGAGCACCACTCCGAGACCCCACAAGTCGCTGCGGTAATCGGCCGCATCTCCTCGCAAAACTTCCGGCGCCATGTAAGGCAGCGTGCCGCTCATGGTGGAGGACTCCGAAGCCGATTCGAGCGCCCTCGTCCTGCCGTCGATTTTTCCGGCTTCCAGGTTCTTGGCTAAACCAAAGTCCAGAACTTTTACGAGTCCTTCGGGAGTCGCGATGACGTTCGCGCTCTTCAAGTCGCGATGAATGATGCCCTTGTCGTGCGCGCGCGCCAGCGCGCCGGCAACCTGCACGCCGTAACGAAGGACGAGCTCCGGGGGCAGTCCGGCATCGGCGCTCAACGCGTGCAGCGACTTTCCCTCGACCAACTCCATGACGATGTACACTTCGCCATCCGTTTCCGCGACTTCATAAATGGTGCAGATATTGGGATGGGCGAGCGAGGAGGAGGCGCGCGCTTCCCTCATCAAATCCTGGCTTGCTGCGGGATGAATGACCGCGCCTTTCTTGACGACCTTCAGCGCGACGTCGCGCCGCAGGACTTCGTCAAAGGCGCGGTAGACGAGCCCCATTCCGCCTTCGCCAATTTTTTCGACGACACGGTAATGGCCGAGCATTTGGCCGATCACGGCGCGATCCTCCTCGGCGTCATGTTAGGCTGCGGTCCAGAGCTTCGTCAACGCTATCGAGACGCCGGCGCGGCGCGCCTGCAGAAAAAAACGTGCTCTCGTCCTCGATGCGATCCGCGAATTCGCATGCATCAGAAAATTCCGGAGCGGAAATTCATTGCGGCAAAAAGCGATTTCCACAATCGCTCAGTTTTCCACAACTAAAATCTCTTCCGGTGTGATTGACTCCCCAAGCGCTCAGCGTTACAACCGTTTTGCGAATGCTTTCGAAACGATCCGAGCCTTGGATAGCGCGGCAAGCGAAAGCTTGACGAGCTATGCAGGGCACGGGCGGATAGGACGCCTTCGACAAAGTTCGGATTGGTACGGCATCACGGCGAGGCGCAAGGTCAGGTCTGATAGTGCGGCGGCGTTGCAGCGTTGGGCAACCCTCAGCGAGGCAGGCTGGCGCAAAATACGGGCCGACTCAAGCCGGACTTGTCGTGGTCGGCTTGTCCCGTTAACGCGGGAGAATGCTCGATAGCTGTTTCCTTTCGCGACTGAGGGGAAGGGGCGAGAAATCGCCCCTTTTCTTTTTCCCGGCTGATTTAGATCCTCGCGGAATTCTCCCTCCAAAAAATGGACACGTGGAATATACAGGCGCGGTGCGCAAATCCGCGGGGGTGCGGCGTCACATCGGAGAAAACTCGCCAACTCCAGGCGATGGGTAATCTTCGGCGATGATCCATCGCGGCGGAGCGGCCTAAGCCGGCTGTGGTGTCGCGGGGCGCGTCCTCTTCTCGAGAAGAGCGAGCCTCTCTTCGTGGCTCATGGGCTCCCACGGGATCAGTTTTTCGGCCAGAACGTCCATGCGGCGCAGCAGCGTCAATTCGAGGAAAAGCTCCATCACATCCAAGTCGCGAAAGACCAGGGATCCGGCTTCGCGCATCTTGTCGCGGATTCTTTCGAGGTGCGAGGGCATCTCCGTCCAGTGAAGCCCGGAGCGGTGGTGGTGGCACAGGTGATACCCCTCGTTCATGAAGTTCAGTTCATCCACGTGGGTCACCGTATTCGCGAAATAATCCTCGGGGCGTTCCGGGTCGTAAAACGCATGCTGCACCCAGGCCGTCATGGCCGTGATGAAGTTCATGCAAAGGAGCGGGCCGAGCACGTAGACGATTCCGATTCGCCAGTTGTAAAGAAAGACGGCGGCGAAATAAGCGTAATAGCGGGCCATGCCCCAAAACATTCGCTTCCGGTTTTCTTCGTCGCCCCTGGCTTTGAAGTATGCGTAGGGCGTGAATCCCAGGACGGTCCCAACGTTGTCCGTCAGATAGCGGAGGAAGTCGAGACGGCTGGTCCGGTCGTAACCACTGGTGGACGTCGTGTCGTCGGGCCCGCTGTTCTCTTTGTGATGGAGCCGGACGTGCACGGTGCGATCGAGCTCGGGGACGTTTCCGTACAAATATCCGAGGAAAAATTCGTTGTACCGGCCGAGGACTTTGTCGTACTTCTCGGCGAAATAACCCTGCCGCCGGTGCGCCTCCAAATGCTTGGCGCTGAACATCCGCACGAACCTCTGAAACTTGAAACCGTACAACGAAAGATAGAAGGCGAGGACCAACAGAAGCCGCGGCTTTCCTATAACAAGTTGAGCGACGAAAACGGGCAGGGCGGTAAGCGTGAGCGAGAGCATGATGCGCAGCGCCGGGGTGTCTCGAGGATCCCGCAAAACTTTTTGCCCCAGCCGTTCGATGAACCGGTCGTACGCCCGCGACAAAAATTCGTAGCCATAACGGAGCGGGCGGACTCTACCGAATATCCTGGCGAAGCCGTAGCAGCCCACGGAAAGCGCCGCTACCAGCCCGATGGCCGCCGCGCTGGCGAGCGCTATCACCAAGGCGCAGCCGCGAAGTATGAACGCGAGCATCGAGTGAAGAATCCCGGCGCTTTTCTTCGCCTGGCTGCGAGCGCCGATCGCCGCTTCGTTCAAATCCGATTCCGCCAATTTGCCCGCGATTTGCATCTTCGTCGGCCGTCCAGTCCTGGAACTTCGCCGTGTCCTTTATGCCAAAGGACTCTAACCTCAAGTTGGAAAAATTTCCAGCTTCCACCTGTCCGAGCTGATGAAGGCGTCAACCGCCATCCAGGTGCTGGAGCCAATATCTCCCGTGAGTGAAGATGCACCTAACGTTTGCCCGAAAGCTCGGGGCCGCGTAATTTTTGTAAGCAAGGGAGCGCTGCCCGCACGCGTCCCACGAACAGACAGATATGCCTCAAACCTTGGCTTTGATTGGCATGCTTTTGCGTAGTCATTCCCCCTATGCACCGCCCGTACGCTTCCAAGTTGAAAAGCCGACCGTATTTGCATAGGCTGATGTTTGAAGCCGGTTTGGGGAAAGAAGCGATTGCACCGGTTTCGCAACGCCGCAATTTGCGGGAAGGAACGCATTCCACTCGATGAGCGCATCGCGCAACTTCGCCATAGGTAATTTCCGCGCCGGAGATTCTCAGCCGCTTTTTTTGATCGCCGGTCCGTGCGTGATCGAGTCCGAAGAGCACGCGACGATGATTGCCGGGCGGCTGGCGGCCATCGCGGGGGAGTTGCGCCTTCCACTGGTGTTCAAGGCTTCCTACGACAAAGCGAACCGGTCTTCGGCGAAGTCCTTTCGGGGCCCCGGCCTGAAAGACGGCCTGCGAATCCTGGCCCATATCAAAGAGCGCACCGGACTGCCGATCCTGGCCGACATTCACGAAGTAGCGCATGCCGCCCCGGCGGCGGAAGTTTGCGACATCCTGCAAATCCCCGCGTTCCTCTCGCGCCAGACCGATCTATTGACGGCGGCCGGCGAGACGGGCCGAGTCGTCAACATCAAGAAGGGCCAATTTCTATCGCCGTGGGATCTCGCCAATGCCGCGGAAAAAGTCGCCGCCACCGGGAATCACAAAATCATTCTCACGGAGCGGGGCAGCTCATTCGGCTACCAGAATCTCGTCGTGGACATGCGCTCGTTTCCGATCATGCGGAAACTCGGCTATCCGGTCGTTTTCGACGTTACGCATTCCGTGCAGCTGCCCGGAGGGGAAGGGAAGTCGAGCGGCGGCCAGCCGGAATTCATCGAGCCGTTGGCGCGCGCCGGCGCCGCCATCGGCGTGGACGGAATATTTCTCGAAGTTCATGAAAATCCGGCGAAGGCGCTTTCGGACGGAACGAACGCTCTTCCCCTCGATCAATTGCGCCCGCTGCTTGAAAAAGTCACGCGCCTCTCGGAACTCGCCCGCGAATGGGACGCGAACCATCTGCAGCCGCTCAAACGGGACGCTGCCAAGGTGACGCCGTGATTGCGGCGAGGACTACACTGTGACATCCGCCAATCGCTCCGGAACTCCGGCGGCGGCCGAAGCCATGAAAACGGCGCTGGACACAGCCCGTCGAGTGCTGCGAATCGAAGCCGAAGCGATCGCCGCGCTGGGCGCGCGCCTCGATGCCCGGTTCGAGCAGGCGGTCGAGACGATTTTTTCCTGCAAGGGGCGAGTCGTCGTCACGGGCCTCGGAAAATCCGGCCTCGTGGGCAGAAAGATTTCCTCCACGTTCGCCAGCACCGGCACGCCATCTTTTTTTCTGCATGCCGCCGAGGCTTTGCACGGCGACCTCGGCGTACTCGCCTCCGACGACATTTTGCTGGCGATTTCTGCAAGCGGCGAAACCGAAGAGCTGCTCGACCTTCTCGAAGCTTTGAAGCGGCTCGGAATTCGCGTGATCGGAATGACGTCCAATCCGCGGTCGGCTCTGGCCACTGCCAGCGATATCGTGCTCGACATTGCCGTCAAGGAAGAGGCGTGCTCGCTGAATCTCGCGCCCACGGCATCAACGGCCGCAGCCATGGCCATGGGCGACGCACTGGCGATCGCTTTGCTCGACCGGCGCGGCTTCAACGAAGACGATTTCGCGGCGCTTCATCCCGGCGGAAAGCTGGGCAAGAGATTGCGGCGCGTCGAAGCGCTGATGCACGCCGGCGATGATCTTCCGCGCGTGCTTCCTTCCGCGCCCATGCCCGACGTGATTTATGAGATGAGCCGGAAACGCCTGGGGCTCGCGGCGGTGGCCGATGCCGAAGGACGAGTTCTCGGCATCATCACGGACGGCGACTTGCGCCGCATGATGCAGAAAGCCAGGCAAAAAGTTCTGGATTTGAGTGCGGCCGAATGCATGACGAAAAATCCGGTGACGATCCGGCGCACCGAGCTGGCCGCCGCCGCTCTGCGCTTAATGGAAGAGAAAAAGATCACCTCCGTCCTGGTTGTAGACGCCTCGGGGCGGCTGGAAGGCGTCGTACACGTTCACGATTTGTGGACGCTGCAGCTTTTTTAGGAGCCGGGAGGACGCTTCGTCGTGGCCATTCGAGAAATTAAATTTCCTCCGCGCGTGTTGCGCCGCGCCAAGCCCATCCGCGTGCTACTCATGGATGTTGACGGCACGATGACGACTGGCGGGGTCAGCCTGCAGGGATTTCCCGATGGCAGCGTCGTCGAGATGAAAACTTTTAATGCGCACGACGGCGCCGGCCTCAAGCTCGCCAACATCATGGGAATTCGCACCGGGCTCATCACGGGCCGCGACTCGCCGGCCACCACTCGACGCGCGCGCGAAGCCCGAATGGAATTTGTGGTCCAGGGACAAGCGCAGAAACTCGAGGCATACAAGGCGATTCTCGTCCGCGCGGGCGTCACCGACGCTGAAGTGGCTTACGCCGGCGACGATCTTCCCGACCTTCCCCTGCTGGAGCGCGTCGGGCTGGCGGTCGCCGTGGCGAACGCGGCCGTGGAAGTCAAGCGGGCGGCGCACTACGTCACCGTAGCGCGCGGAGGCGAAGGCGCCATTCGTGAAGTGGTCGAGCTGATTTTGAAGGCGCAGGGAAAATGGAAAAAGGCGATTCCGAACGCCATCGCCTAACGGGCAATGCGGAATCGGTCAAAAGGTGCGCGGGGCGGCGCGAGCCCGAGGCAGAGGACTGATAATTCGCGCCACTCTGGCTTTTGTGCGAAGGACAGAGGCGCAGTTTTCCTACTGAACCTTGAGAACGATTTTCCCGGGGGCATGATCGGCGGACAGAGGTTCAAAGGCGCGCCGCGCGTCGGATAGAGGCAAGACTTGCGATACGACGGATTTTATCGTTCCATCGTCCACCAGTTTCGCGAGTTGCGTCAGGTCCGGACGGCTCGGCTCAACGATGAAGAAGACGCCGCGCACTCCAAATGCCGCCAGCTTTTCCGGGGGCAGCGGCCCGCGCAGGTCGATCATCAAGCCGCCCGGCCGTAGAACTTTCCACGAACGCTCTTGTGTTTCACCGCCGATCGTGTCCAGGACCAAATCCTGATTCGAGAGCAGCTGGTCGAACCGCTGGGTCGCGTAGTCAACCACCGTTTCCGCGCCGAGGCTGCGGAGGAATTCAGCGTCTTTTCCTCGCGCCGTCACGGACACACGAGCTCCCCGCCAGCGAGCCAATTGCACCGCAAACACACCGACTCCTCCAGCCGCGCCGTGTATCAGCACTTTTTGCCCGGATTGCAAATTCGCGTGAGTGAAGAATGCTTGCCAGGCCGTAAGGCCGGAAAGTGCAATTGCAGCGGCATGGACGAAGCCGATGGTCTTTGGCATCGGAGCAAGATTCGCCGAGCGGACGGCGATGAACTCCGCCGCGGCGCCGTCTCGCCGGAAGTCCGTGAGGGCGTAAACCGCGTCGCCCGGACGAATATCCGCGACTTCCGAAGCAACGCTTTCAACCACTCCCGATACTTCGTGCCCGGGAATGACGGGAATTCGAGAGGAGCCATCGGAGTTTTGATACGTCTCGTTCCACTCAAGCTCTGCCGGAGTGACACCCGTCGCGTATACGCGAACAAGAGCGTCGCCCGGCAACAGTTTCGGCAGGGGCGCGTCTTCATAGCGCATCTCGCCAATGTCGCGGCCATGAAGACGCACAGCTTTCATGGTGGAGGGAAGGGAATTCCGGCCATTCATCTCGGGTTGATCCATCATATCGCAGCTGGTCTCGAGCTCGCGGCCTCGAAGAAAGAGTAAGGGCACGACGAGTGCCGCGAGAGCCGATCACCGATACTTGATAAACGTTCCATCTTGCAGCTCCGCCATCGCTTGGCGCAGCTCGGCCTGCGAGTTCATGACGATCGGGCCATACCACGCCACCGGCTCTTCGATCGGCTTTCCGGAAACGAGGAGGAAGCGCATTCCCTCGGGGCCCGCCTGAACCGTAATTTCGTCCCCGCGGTCGAATAGTACGAGCGAATGGTTGCTGGCGTCGTAGACAGCCGGCGCATCCGGCTTCGCCGCTCGCTCGGTCAAGACGGCTTGGGGATCGGAAGCGCCGCGAAATGTGCCTGTGCCGGCAAAAACGTAGGCGAAGGCGTTGCGTGTGGTTTCGATTTTGAGAGTTTTCAGACGGCCGGGCGGAACAAAAAAGTCGAGGTAGCTGGGATCGGCGGCCACGCCGTCAACGGGTCCCCGCTTGCCCCAGAATTCTCCGCAAATTACGCGGACGGTCGTGCCGTCTTCATCCGTGACTTCCGGAATCGCGTCGGAAGGGATGTCTTGATAACGAGGATCGGTCATTTTCAGCGAGGACGGCAAATTGGCCCACAGCTGGAAGCCGTGCATGCGGCCCTGCGCGTCGCCCTTGGGCATTTCCTGGTGAAGGATTCCGCTTCCGGCGGTCATCCACTGAACGTCGCCGGGGGTCATTTTGCCTTTGTTGCCGAGGCTATCGCCGTGCTCGACCGAGCCGGCGAGAACGTAGGTGATCGTCTCGATGCCGCGGTGTGGATGCCAAGGGAACCCGGCGATATAATCCGCGGGATTCTCGTTGCGGAAATCGTCAAAAAGAAGGAACGGATCGAAATCCTTGGTCTTGCCGAAACCGAAGGCGCGCTGGAGACGGACGCCCGCGCCTTCAATTACCGGCTTCGGTTGAATGATCTGTTTTACGGGGCGAAGAGACATCGCACACCTCTATAGGCGCGGGCCGCGCGAATGATTGCGCCACGAGCCCGCAAGTTGAGATTTAAGCCTTCACGAATTCGGCGTCAAGCGTGATCGTCACTTCCTCGCCGACCAGAAATCCGCCCGTTTCAAGAGAGGCGTTCCAGGTCAATCCGAAATCCTTGCGATTGATTTTCGTGGTTGCAGACAATCCGATTCGCATATTGCCCCAGGGATCTTTGGCGGGCGCCGTGGGACCTTCGACGTGGAAAACGACGGGCCGAGTGACGCCATGAATCGCGAGATCGCCGGCGACGGCCAATTCGCCTTCGCCCTTGCGGGTCACGCCCGTGGATTTGAATGTGAGCGTCGGGAATTTGTCGACGTCGAAAAAGTCGGCGCTCTTCAGGTGTCCATCCCGCTGGGGCTCCCGCGTATTGATAGAGGCCGCGTTGATGGAGGCCTCGATTCTCGATTTTGTGACATCGGGCTCGTCAAGATTCAGAGTACCCGAAACTTCCGTAAACTGGCCTTTCACATGAGTGATCATCATGTGCTTTACCTTGAATTCGGCGACGGTGTGGGCCGGGTCAATTTTCCAAGTGGTGGCGCTCGCTTGCGGTACAGCCGTTGTGCTCATGGTGTTTCTCCTTTGCCGGGATTAGATGCCGTTACACGGATAGTCGTTGCAACAAATATTATGCCCTACACAATCAGCCCTTGGAGCGGCAAGCCTCGAGCAGCTGGATGAGTGTTTTCAGGCGTTTGGGGCCGAGATGGCCGAGCTGGCGGCGATGAGCGGCCTGGACGGGCTGGTCGAGCCGGGCGAGGAGGCGGAGTCCGGCGGGAGTGATGCGAGCCGTCACCGTGCGGCGGTCAAACGTTTCGCGGCTCCGGATAATCAGCCGGCGTTTTCCCAGGCGGTCGAGCAGGCGCGTGATGTCGGGATCGCGGGTAATCATGCGCTGAGCGATTTCGCCGCAGGGAAGCCCGCCCGGGGCGCCGCGCAGAATGCGCAGCACGTTGTACTGCGTCGAAGAGAGAGCGTGCGCCTTGAGGACGCCGATGAGGCCGCGGGAGAGCGCGTCCGTGGTGCGCAAGAGCTCCAAGAAGGCCGTTTCCTCGGCAGAGCCGGGGCGGCGGGGTCCGCGGTTGGGTTGGTTCGTCCTGGGCATATAGCTTCATATTAGTCGTTACAACGACTAGTGTCAAGACAGGTGAAAATCAATGCCGAGCCAAGCCGTCAGCGGCGCGGGGGACGCGAAGAGGGCCGGTTAATTCCCCGTCGCGGCCGAAGGTTTGGACGCTCGAGTGTGCGAGGCGGTGACCGGCGCTTCGTCCTTGTCCAGGAGTTGCGTGGCTTGGGCAACCAGGTCAGCGGGCTGCCAACTGTTGTTGTCGTACCATTTTTCGACCTTGCCGTCAGGGCCGATCACGGTGGTGCTCATCGAATGCACGATGGTGGCGCCGTGCTGCGAATAGGTCAGCCCGAAAAAGTGGCCGACAGCGGGCAATTCCTTCTCGGTCGTGGCGGCGAATGTCCAGCGGTCGAAGGGAGTGCCGCCCGTGGTGCCGCGGAAGGATTCGCCGTAGCGGCGGAGGACCGGCGGGGTATCGTGCACGGGATCAAAGGTGATCGTGAGCAGGCGAACGCCCTTCGCCAGGCGAGGAGTTTTCTTGGTTGCGGCGTATATATCGGCGAAGTGCTGGGAGACGAGCGGGCAGAACGTGGGAAAAGGACAGCGGGTGTAGATGAACGTGACCATCAGGACGTGGCCGCGAAAGGAATTCAATTGAATCCGCTTGCCGTCTTGAATTGTGAGTGTGAAGTCAGGGACGACCTCACCGGGTTGTGGCGCGTGGAATGGCGTCTCCGGGCTCGAGGTGGCAGGAATGCCCGCCGATTTTTGCATGACGGCGATATTTTGGAGATAGGCGCCGCCGGTGCCGACAATTACATCGCCGGTGATCTGGTCGCCTGGCTGAAGCCCTTCGAGGATGCGGGGATCGTGCACGGGATAGGGCATGGTCATCGCGTCCATGAAGCCGGGGATCGCCTGGCCGTCGACGATGACTGTGTTCTGATCCTTGTTTACCGAAACGACGGTTCCGATGAGCGGGTAGCGGCGCGCGTTTTGCGATTGTTGCAAGGACCGTTTTGCGCATCCGGCCGGCACCCACGAGGAGATGACCAGCAACGCGACAAGAAAAATTGCGGAGCGATGACAGCCAAGAATGATTTTCGGACCTTCCTGCGACATTATTCCTCCTTTGCGGGAATCATTGTACGCCGGCGGCGAGGGCCGGCGTGACGAAGTGAAGGAAAATTCGAGCGAGAAATTTGCAGGCAGGGACGGTTGGCAACGCCCGTTGGAAATGAAGCGCGTGAACTTAGGCGTGGAGGCTAAGCTTTCAGGAGCGAGCGGATGTACTCAGGTTTCAGAGGGAGACGCCGGGGTTGAACGCCTGTGGCGTCGAAGATGGCGGCAACCAAAGCCGCGGGGACGACGGCGTTGGCGCCTTCCGAGCCGCCGCCAAATCCGTGGTCGTCGCGAGAGATCTGGACGACATCGATTTCCGGCGTTTCCGCCATGGTGAGAATCGGGTAGCCGTTCCAGTCCGTGCTCGTGACTTTGCGGCTGTCGAACGTGATTTCCTCCTTGAGACCTTCGCTGAGGCCCATCACCACGCCGCTTTTCATACAGAGTCCGAGCTGCCTTGGGTTGATGATTTTGCCGGGCTCGCACCCCACAGTAAATTTCGTGACTTGCATCGCCCCGGTATCAGGAACGAGAGAAATTTCAGCGATGCCGGCCCAATAGGCGTTTTCGCGGCGCATGATGCAGACGCCGCGGCCTGTGACGGGCTCCGTCCCGATCTTGCGCGCCTGCGGATGAGGAGACGGCCGCGATTCCCATCCGGCAGCCTTTGCCGTGGCATTGATGATCTCGATGAGCCGCTGGTCGGAAGTGTGGTTCAAGCGGAAGCGAACCGGATCCATTTGCACGGCGGCTGCGGCTTCGTTCATCAGGCATTCGATCGCAAAATTCTGCTGGCGCTGGCCGGGGGTGCGCATAATGTTGCCGCGCAATCCTCCATAGGCCGATTCGGCGGCAAGGTTCGGCATCCCGTAGGCTTCTTCCAGCCGGCTGTCAATTTTGTTGTAGACCCATTCGGTTGCGACCCATCCACCCGGCAAGGAATTCGTGCAGGGCATTCCGGCGAGGACAGCGCCCAAAAGACGGGCATCGGATTCGTGCGGGGAATAGGAGGACCAGTGAAAAGAGGTGAGGTGGCCATTGGCGTCGAGACCGCCGGCGGCATCTATCACCCACGCGGGAGAAACGCTGGACCATGCGAGATCTTCCTCGAGACTCCACTGCACGCGAACCGGCTTGCCCAGCAAATGAGAGAGAATCGCGGCATCGGCTTCGGCGCCGTCGCCTCCAAACGTGGTTCGGCCGTATTGCCCCGAGTGGTCGAGCCAGCGAACCACGACTTTATCCCTGGGAACGCCGAGCGTATGGGCAATCTGAACGCGCAGCCCTTGCGATTGGGCGGAATGCGTCCACACGGTGACGCTGCCATCGCGGCGCACGTCCGCAACGGCGACGAACGGGCCGATGGGCGCATGGCGGACGTAGGGAAGCTCGTAAGTTGCGGAGATTTTTCGGGCGGCGTTTGCCAGCGTGGCGGCGGCGCTGGGCCCGTCCTGGCGGGTCTCCGACGGCTTGCCCCAGTCACGGGCGCGAAGTGTCTTTGTGACATTTTCACTGCCGGGAAGCCCAGACCAGTCGGTCCATTTCGTTCCGGCGGCGACAGCGACTGCGGCGCGCGTCGCTTCCCATTCGTCGGGAGAAACGACGGCGACGAGGTTGGCCTTGCGCACGACTTGTGCAGTGGGGAACTGTTGCTGGTCGAGCTTGCCGACCGAGACCAGCGTCGAGCCAAGAGTTGCGGGACGCACCATGCGAGCATGAAGCATTCCGGGCAACCGGACATCGCAGCTCCATTTTGTCTTGCCGGTGATTTTTCCGGGAATTCCCGGCACGGGGTAAGAAGTCCCGATGACTTTGCATTTGCTTGCGGGAGTCAACGGGGGATTGCCGGTGACCTTGAAGCCCTCGAGGTCGGCGAGGCCGTTCCATTCGTCTGCGTCGATCTTCGGCAATTTTCCGGATACGGGGATGGTCAAATCGAGATGCTGGCCCTGGACCAGCCGGCCGTAGCTGATCGTCTTGCCGCCGCCGGAAATGATTCCATCGGAAATCGTGAGCCGCGAGGCGGGAACGCCGAGGCGGGTCGCGGACAATTTGAGAATTGCCTCGCGGGTGTAGGCGGCGACTTTCCGGACGTTGTACATCCCGTTCAAAAAACCGGCCGAGAAGCCTCCGTCGGGCGTCCTGTCCGTATCGCCGAGAACCAGCGTGACGGCTTCGGGGCGGACGCGCAACTCCTCCGCAATGGCCTGCGCGTAATAGGCGGTCATTCCCGTCCCGGTTTCGGTGCGTCCGGTGCGCATGAGGATGGTATCGTCGTGGCGAATTTCGAGCCACGAGGCGAGCAGCGACGGGTCGAGAGAATCTCCGCTTGCGGCCGCGGCGAATGAGAATTCGGGCGCGACGGCCAGGGAGACAAAAAGAGCTCCGCCGATCTTCACGAAGCAGCGCCGCGTGATCGGTCGCGCGAGCTGAGAATCGCCGGCTTTTTTCGTGGGCTGGTTCATGGCTCAGGCTTTCATGATCTTGGCGGCGCGCTGGACGGCTTCGATGATGGCCGCGTAGGTCCCGCAGCGGCAAAGATGGGGCGAGGGGCCGTTGTTGGTGAAGGCGTCTTTAATTTCGGCGACGGTCGGGTCGGGCTTTTTGGAGAGCAGGTCCACGGCCGCAATTATCATTCCGCTTTGGCAGTAGCCGCATTGAGGGACCTGCTCTTCGATCCAGGCCTGCTGGACGGGATGCAGCGTTTTTTCCCGATCCTCTGCCGGCAGGCCTTTCTTCGCGGCCCAGACGGCGGGCAGCCCTTCGAGCGTGGTCACCTGTTTGCCGGCAGCGAAAGAAACCGGCGTGATGCAGGAGCGGATTTCTTCCCCATCGAGCAGGACCGAGCATGCGCCGCACTGCGCCATTCCACACCCCAGGCGCGGGCCGGTCAATTCGAGTTCGTTGCGGAGAACGTAAAGAAGTGGCGTGCCAGGCGAGGAAGAGACGATGTGATCGGCGCCGTTCACAGACAGCGTAATTTTATCGGCCATTTCCCATCTCTTGCGAACCGAATCAAGGCTGGATTCAGGCTCGCCGCCAAGTCTACCAGATCGTGGGCTCGCGACGTTCCGGAAGGTTGAGCCCCCGTCCCTCCGGATGGGCACGCCGACGGGTTAGACGATGGGTTTTGAACTTCGGCGAGCGGTTATTTGCGAGGCGCCTTGGGAGATTGAGGAGTCGCCGAGCGCGTCCGGGCCGGGCTTCGCAACGCCCGTGCAAAGGGAAAAAGGCTTGGCCGTCCGCATGTGGCCGTGGACCGCGCTAGAATAGCCCGCTTTCGCGCACAGGGGCTTTCCTGGGCGAAGATCGCAGCCGAGCTAGGAGTTGGCGAGGGAACGGTGTACCGTCTGGCGCACGCATCCGCCAAAAACCCCATCGGAACCGCGCCCGTAACTCCTTGCACTGTCGCGGCCGATTGAGCCTATTTCGGTCCGCCAAAAAGAACTGTTTTTGGAGTCCCGAACACGATTCTATGGTTTGGTACCGTTTAGAGCCGCTCTTTGGCGCGCAGGAGGTTGCACAATCAAATCCTGCGGAGAATAGTCTCAGGTCTTCCAGTAAACGCGTCCTTCGTGCTTGGCGAAAACGGGGTCGCTTTCGCCTCCTATGGATCAAACTTCGTGTCGTTCAACCTCGGCAGCGGCTCGGCTAATTGGAACTACCTGGCTAGTCAGGGCATAAGTTCGCTT